>NZ_RBWZ01000006.1:0-1076970 GCF_003634765.1 Microbacterium sp. AG790 | reverse complement strand
GCGACAACAGCTACGAGAGAATACCCATCCTAGACCAGAAGTCCTCTTCTCTCTACCGAGAGGTTCGGGACGGGATTTCGTTCTCCACTTGAGGGGGCGAGACCTTCCGGCCCTTCGCTCTTCCCTGTGGGGCGAACAAGTAATAACTTACGCGCCACGACACCATCCAGCAAATCACACCCGCGTCCCGGGCGTGTCGCCTCGCCCGCGGCACGTCCACCCTGCCTGGACTGGCGAGATACTGGGCTGATGCGCACCCCCGTAGGCCCAGGCCCACGTTGTCCTCTCTGTGGGGACCGCCTGGGCTTCGAGATCCTGGATGACGAGCGCTTCCTCGTCGCATGGTCCTGCCTGTCGTGCGGCGCGATCCGCACGACAGAGCCCGCGTAGCAAGAGCGCTCGTGCACGCGGCGGGCTCACCTCGGGCGCCGGTCCTGCAGAGTCCTTGTGCTCACTGCAGAGTCCGGCGCCATCGGGCGATGCACGTTCCTCCGATCGCGGCGGCGCCTTGACGTGTCAGGATCGAGGCGTGGTGGGCGCCGAATTCAGATCACGAACACAACCCGCTCAAGCGTCGTGGACGTGCGGCGGTCGCGGCTACCGGCGCTGGGAGAAGTCCACGACTCTCGGATCCGGGACGGAGCTGTGGGAGTGGGTGACAACTGAAGTCATGCGGTGGGGGGTCAAGACGCGTAGTGGGTTCTCCGTCTCCCCCGCGTCAGCGGTCACCGTCGGCATCCGCCCTCTCATCACTGCTCGTGCGTTCGGCGTGTCGATCCGAGAGCCCGTCGAAGTCGTCGAAGTGGTGCAGACGTCTGATCGCGTCGGCTTCGCCTATCGAACCCTGGCCGGCCACCCCGTCTCCGGGGAAGAGGCCTTCATCGTTCACAGAGACCACGAACACGTCGTGCTGACGATCCGCTCGCTGGCCCGCGCGGCGGACCACTCTCGCTGGCGGTTCGCTTTCCCCGTTCTCCTTCTCGCCCAGAAGGTCGCACGCCGCAGGTACATGCGAGCGCTCCGCGGCACAGTCGCCGGTGAGCGCGAGGCGTCATCATCGCGCTCCTAGGGTGTAGACATGACGACCACGCCGCATCCGGACCGGCCGGCGGCATCACGCGCCACCACTCGTCGCCTGCGGCGCAGTGCGTGGGTCGCGGGTCTCGTGCTCGCTGCGGCGACCATGGTGATGGCGGCCGCACTGATCGTCGATACTGCATCTGATGGCGACACCGTTCTGCTCGTCGGAGGCTTCGGGTCGGAACAGCTCGTCTCTGCGGCCGCATTCTTCGCGTTCGCGGCCCTCGCCGTCGGCCTGTGCGTGATTCGTGTTCCCGCCATATGGCGGCTCGTGCTTGTTCCGGCACGGGTCGTGGCCATCCTGTGCACGCTGCTGGCGTCGGCCGCCGCCGCGCTCTCCGGTCCGCTGACCGTGAGTCCCCTCGTGAGCGACTCCTGCGACACGGGGTATGTCGTCGCGGAGCGCTCGTTCCTTCTCCACGGCAGCGGATCCGTCTACCGCACCGACGGGATCCTCGCCACCAGAGTGGCTCGCACGGTCGGCGACGACGGATACCAGCCGATCGCGGACGGCAACTACATCGCGACCACCGAGGACGGCATCGTCCGCGTCTGGTACAACAACAATGGCTCCGTCGCGCCCGCGCCGCCGTCCGGCGCCGGCACTCCCGCCTTCGCCCTCCCGGAACGGCGCGATCGCACACCTCTGTGCGGCATCGACGTGGCGCCGCCCGCCGGTGCGCGACCGACGACACCCCCCTCGCCACTCGCCCTCCCCGGAACCCGGGCCGACGTTGTGGAGATGCTGCGCAGATCGCTGGCCGCTTCTGTGGGGCCTGTCCGCGCGGCAGATGGCACCGCGATCATCCCCGAAGCCGTCCCTCTGCGCACGTCCACATGCGGAACCGACGGCTCAGCGTCATCGCTCTCCCTCGAGTTTCAGACCAGCGACAACGCCGCCACTCTGACGCAGCTCCTCCGGGTGTGGGATGCCGCGGGCTACCTACGACAGGGCACTGCACGAGGACATCCGTTACAGCCTCGACCTTCCGATCCAAACGATGAGCATTCGTGACTCGACGAGCATCGACGGACTCCTGCGGATCAGAATCGTCGGACGGTGCAGCGCCCTCTGAAGGGCCGACCGGCAGGCCCGGCTCCGTGCAGCGTTTCGGGCTCTTCGTCAGACGTTGAAGCGGAACTCCACCCAATTACGTAGTAGATAGACCTTATGATCGGGCAAGCACCGCTGATCAGTCACTCAGCAAGGGGAAGGCGACGCTGGAGCGCCTGCCCGCGCTCTTTGACTGGCGTCCTGGCCAGTCGCTCTGGAGCTTCCTTCAGCCTCTCCTGGAGGCGTCGGGGCTTCGCCTGTTCTGCGACGAGGCGCGCAAGTGGCGCTTGGTCAACCCCGAGACGCACGACGTTCCCGGCTACGTCACCGTTCAGGAGAAGTACACCGCAACGCGCGGCGTCGACAAGATCACCCGCAACGATGACACCTGGGCGGACGCTGTTGTGGCCGTCTACGAGTGGGACGACGCAGACGGCAACGCTCAGATCGCCTACGACTTCGCAGGTAGCCCGACCGGCAAGTGCGTGACCGTCCGCTACGACCGCGAGTATCCCGGCTCTGGTGCCGCCGCGTACGCCCTCGCTCGCCTTCAGGGGCAGGGGCGCACCCAGGAGGTCACCGCGCTTAGCCAGTACACGGCCACCCCCGGTCAGGACGTGACCATCTCACTGCCCGAAACGTTGCCGCAGACGGGAAAGGTCCGGGAGGTTGTCTTCGACCTGCGCACGGGGCTCATGGATCTCGGCACGCGCGGGCTTACCGATGCATACCCCGGCTCGTGGGCTCTGTGGAACCCCACGCAGGTCTGGAGCGCCGTCAACTCGACACTGAAGTGGAAGGACGCCTGATATGGCTCTCGGAGACGACACGCTGGCCGCGGGCTGGACGAAGGTCAACCCGAACACCGACCTCGTCAAGGACGGTGCAGACGCGATCACTGCCACGCGCGACATGGCCGCAAGCGTCAAGCTGGAGACGCGCCCGGTCGCCAAGGGCGGAACCGGCGCGACGACCGCGACGCAGGCACTCAAGAACCTCGGCATCTACGTCCAGTCCACCGACCCCGGCCAACGGGCGCGTCTGGATCAAGATTCCGGCTTGACGCATGCCCACCTTCCTCGCAGGGTTCTCGGAATCCGGGAACTATCGCGCTCGCCTCGAAACGAATGAGACGGGCGGCTGGGCGCTGTACGGCGATAAGCTCGCCGGTTCCGGTTTCTGGACGTCCGACGCTCAGGGGTGGGCCGTATCCATCAACGGTCAGAACTGGTCAGGTGCCTACACCTACGACTACCGCGGAACCTCCTCGATCCTGATCGCGTCGGGTTCATACAGTCGCCCCGCGCTCACCTCGACGTTCGGCGCGTCGGCATCGGTGAGCATGGACTCCGGGATCGGGAACGCATCACCCAGCGGCTCGTTCACGGCGTACGGGACCGCAACCGCGCCGGACGCTCCTACGGGCGTCAGCATCGACCAGATCGCCCCTTCGAGCCTGCGCTACATCTTCTCCGGCAACGGGAACGGCGGAGCCGCAATCGACCAGTGGCAGGCACAGGTGGCGTCCGATTCTGCGTTCACTGCCAACCTCCAGACGGTGACGAGTTCCGGCACCACCACGTTCACCTCTCTCACCCCGGCCACCACCTACTAATGCCGCTCGCGCGGGCACAACGCAGTCGGGTGGGGAGGTTGGTCGAACACCCTGAGCGCCATGACCTCGTCCGGCGCCTACGCGTCGGTCAACGGGATCTGGATGGCTGTTCCCGTCTACGTGAGCAACGGCACGGCCTGGCTGGGATCGCGCGTACAGGTCAGCGACGGCACCACCTGGAAGGACGCACTGTGAATGCTCAAGAGGGCCCTGCCGTGATCACGCTCAGGGAGGTCTACGACCTTGTGCTGGAGGTTCGCGGCGATGTCGCCACACTCAAGACCACCGAACTCAAGGCCGACGTGGATGACCACGAGTCACGCATCCGCAGTCTGGAGAAGTGGGTCTGGCGTGCGGTGGTGCCGCCGCTGGCGCGGCCGGTGGGGCGCTCCTGAACAAACTATTCGGCCGCATGGGCTAGCCGCTAGCATCGGCGGCATGAGACCGACTGTCACATTTCGCCCAGGCGAGCACACCACCGTGTGGCTTCCCTACCGCGCACACGGTGCGAACTACCGGCTTCTCCAGCAAATCCGCGGCCCGCGTACCCAGACTCCCGCGTACAACGCTCGGACGAGGGAGTTTTCCGTGCCGAGGGATAACGGCGGCCATCTAATCGACGGCCTAGTGGAGGAGTTCGGCACCGTCATCGTGATCATCCACGGCACAAGAAAGATCACGTGCGTGGACGCCTGCTGGAATGGCGATCCCGACCGCGCATGGGACTGTGTCTGCGGGTGCGCGGGCACGAACCACGGAACGCGGATGCCACTGGGACGAGAAGTTCGCCCGGGCCTAGCGGTTGAACACGAACACACGCGGGCCGAATACCGCGTTGACACGGACGGCTGGACCCTTTTGACGCAGTAGGCGCGGCAACGACCTAGAAGTCAAGGCCCAGTCAATCATCCTGGTCGACGACAGCAACCGACATAGCGACGATCCTCAATGCCTCTTCCTTCGACACCTGAAGCGCCTGAGCGAGGACGTTGACAACAAGTTCAGCAGAGCGTCCAAGGTACCCAATCACCTGTGCAGGCTCCAAGTCCTCCGTGAGGGCCATGAATCCCTCCCGATCACCGAGAACCATTGACGACAGAATGGCCATGCCGGTCGCGGCGTACTCGTTCCTTGATGTCATGCACCAAAGACTACGACCGCGTCGCGAAACCCGGCCCAGCGCACCCTAGACTGCGCGCGTGCCCATCATCTCCGCCAAAGACCTCGAAGGACTGCCAGACTCTGTCCGCCTAGTCGCGCGCATCGGACTCATCGCAAACGAAGGCGCACAAATCGAGCATGCGTTGGCGGAGGTCGTGGCCACCTTGTCGCGGACCCGAAGCAAGGACGGGCACAAGGCAGTGGCCCGGCGCTCCTTCGCCGACAAGGTCGCACTACTCGACCTCCTCTGGCCCGCGCGGTGGCCCTCACCCAAGACGCTCCTCGATGCGCTCAGGCAGGTCGCGGACTATCGCAACCAGCACGCGCACTCTTACGGCGTCATCGACTGGGAGTACTACCAGAAGCAGGAGAACCTGCCGCCGTTGCAAGAGTTGGACGACTACGTGTGGGTGCTCCGCAATAACCGCAACAGTAGGAACACGCGGCCGGACGATCAGGCACTCGTTCAAGCCCTCGAACTCAACTCAGCAGTGAGCGAGTGTCTCTTCCACCTCGTCATCGGATCAGCGGCTGAGGTCGAGGCGACCCAGCACGCGGACTATCGAGACTTCGTTGTGGCGGGATTGGAACTCCTCGACAAGTACGCCAAGTAGTGGTCTAACTGTGACGGAACTCCACGACGTCGCCGTCTTGCGCCTCAATGGCGATCGGCGTCGAAGGCGGGCCCGGCCATGCAAGAGGTCGTCCGGTCTACAACTTCCAGACGCTGTCGAGGGCCTCTGCAGCCAAGGCCGACGCCCTCTGTGCAAGTTGGTCATCGGAGGGCACTAGTACGCCATCGCCCGACCACGACTCCAGGTCAGCATCGAAGTAGGCGCTGCCCTTCTTCAACGACTTGATCTTCGTCTGCAAGTCAGCGTTGCCCAACTCACTGTTCAAAGCCTCCGTGAGGAGAGTGAGGTTACCGATCGAGTAAGTCGGATCCTTTGGGTCGTCCGCTGCTAGAGATTGTGGCTTGATGTGTTCGATCGACCACGACGAAAGGCTTTGGCCGGGAGGCAACAAGCGCTTCCACTTCGCAAACGACATGAGGACGTACGAGATGAAGATCTTTCTCCCTCGTATTTTTTGAGCTTGGGTCAACTGTAGGTTAGGCGCGTAGAACAGCTGCTCGAATGCCTTCATCGCCGTTTCCCGCGCGGGCAGACTCGCACGCAACTTGTCTGCGAAGTCCCTAATGGCGTCGGCGACTTCGGTCTTCGTGGAAGCCTTCTCGAGACGAACCGCGAAGCGGTTGTAGCGACCCCGCGTACCGCCGGTTGATCCACCGTTGGTCAGGGACGTGAACTGGAAATGGAAACTTTCGACCAGCCGCATCACCTCGACGAGCTGGGCCTCACTAACAATTTTCGTCTCCTGATACTTACGCGCGATCGCTATGGCAGTCGAGTTGGCTACGGAGACATTGAAGATGGCCAGCGCTCGGATGCTGTCCACATACTGCGAAACTGCCATTGCATTGCGAACGCCCGACACCTTCGCTTGAACACGTACGTCCTCGTCTTCGAGGTATTGATAGACGAGTGAGTCCGTCTCGAGTTCCTCTAGATACTCGATGTGTTTCACTGGCTCCGAGCCGACAAGCTTTCCAATCTCCTTGAAGAGTTCGGGGGCTTTAACAGCGTCCCGCCTTGAATTCCAGGACTGCCAGATGAAGCGATCGACCACATCCGAGTCAAGCCGCCCGTTCTGGACTCGATCCACTATCCGGTCCCAGCGCATCGCAATCGCATCTCGGTCCGGGACTGAAGTCGCCGCACCCCGGATCAGCAGATTCTTGGCGAGATCCGCGAGACTCAAATCGGCCCCGCGAGTATTCAGGGTCTCGAAAATCAGGAATCCGTCTTCCTCCGACGCCAGTTCTACCTGGATGACGCGGGCCTTAAGCACGTTAGCGCGGATGGCCTTCAATCGTTCCAGCTGCGCGTCATGGCCGCCGCTGGACAACTCTGCGAGCACACGCGTTTCGAAGAAGAATCGCGCCGCACCGATCCGTTCAGCGCTGCCATTCCACTTGGAGCCGGACGGAATAGCGTTCGGGTTCTGAATTTGCTCGTAGAACATGGGTTCCGAGCGGGCAAGGACCGCATATGCCTTACCGTCATCGTCCGTGGTGATCAGGTACTTCTGAGTGGCGTCAGCCTGGCTCTTGGCCGCCTGGGCAACGTCGGGTCTCACCTCACTCGCGTCTTCCGCGATTTTCGTGAAGGCATCGCGGATCACTGACAGGAAGATCGCGCTCGTCGTCAGTCTTTGCTGACCATCGATGATCGAGTAGGTGTCGTTGAACAGGTCTCTGACGGCGCTCACCCACGTGACCGTGGACCCGAAGAAGAAATCGCCGTGCGCTAGAACGACATCGTTCCAGAAATCCTCGAGCTGCTCAGAGTCCCAACTGTATGGCCGCTGAAAATTAGGCACTTCGTACAAGCACTGCTGGAAGCACGTCTGAATGGTCCGTGTCTGACTCTTGATCGGGATGAGATCTGGAGTTGCCGTTGCCTCAGCGATCGCTCAGTCCTCCTGGTCGAAGCTCGTTCGTCCCGAAATTGTATCGCGCCGATCCGGCGTCACCGATTGAGGGTGATGGCTTCCGATTCTCACAGCGCCGGGGCGCGTTGGTCCCAACGCACCCACTACGACGAGATGCGGGGCCGAGCGTTCGTGAGATACCTAACTGTGACGGAACTCCACGACGTCGCCGTCCTGCATGACGTAGTCCTTGCCCTCCAGGCGCGCCTTGCCCTTCGCGCGCGCTTCGGCGACAGACCCGAGCGCGACGAGGTCGTCGAACGAGATCACCTCGGCCTTGATGAAGCCCTTCTCGAAATCGGTGTGGATCACCCCGGCGGCCTGCGGCGCCTTCCACCCCTTGCCGATCGTCCACGCCCGCGCTTCCTTCGGACCCGCCGTCAAATACGTCTGCAGCCCCAGCGTGTCGAAACCGATGCGCGCCAGCTGGTCGAGGCCCGACTCGTCCTGCCCGGTGGAGGCAAGCAGCTCCGCCGCCTCCTCGGGGTCGAGATCGATCAGCTCCGACTCGATCTTCGCGTCGAGGAACACCGCCTTCGCCGGCGCGACGAGCGCGGCCAGCTCGGCCTTGCGGGCGGCATCCGTCAACACCGCCTCATCGACGTTGAAGACGAAGATGAACGGCTTCGCGGTGAGCAGGCCCAGCTCCTTGATAGGAGCGAGGTCGATCCCGGATGCCGAGAGCAGCACGCCGCGCTGCAGTGCGTCACGCGCCGCGACCGCGGCTTCGAGAACGGCCGGGTCGAGCTTCTTGCCGCGCACTTCCTTCTCGTAGCGGACGATCGCCTTCTCGAGCGTCTCGAGGTCGGCGAGCTGGAGCTCGGCGTTGATGGTCTCCATGTCGGATGCCGGGTCGACCTTGCCGTCCACGTGCACCACGTCGGAGTCCGCGAAGCCGCGCACCACCTGTGCGATGGCGTCGGCTTCACGAATGTTCGCCAGGAACTTGTTTCCCAAGCCCTCGCCCTCGCTCGCGCCGCGGACGATGCCCGCGATGTCGACGAACGAGACGGCGGCCGGAAGGGTGCGCTCGCTGCCGAAGACCTCAGCGAGCTTGTCCAGCCGCGGATCGGGAAGGTTCACGACTCCGACGTTCGGCTCGATCGTCGCGAACGGATAGTTCGCAGCGAGCACCTGGTTCTTCGTCAGTGCGTTGAACAGAGTCGACTTGCCGACATTGGGAAGACCCACGATTCCGATGGTAAGAGCCACGGGGGTCAAGTCTACGGGGGTGAGCGCACCCTCCTCTCCCGCGCCGCCCTGGTTCGTCACCACATCCGACCTCCGAGTAAAGTAAGGGTTACCTATCTTCAAAAGAGAGTGCCGTTATGCCTGTGTCTGTCCCTCGCCGCCTCGCGGCGGCATCCGTTCTCGTCATCGCCGCGCTGGGTCTGTCCGCCTGCGCGGGTTCCACCGCGCCCGGCGCATCCTCCTCCACGGATTCGTCCAGCCTCAGCGGCACGTCGATCACCGTCTACAACGCGCAGCACGAAGAACTCACCCAAGCGTGGGCGGACGCCTTCACGAAGAAGACCGGCATCGAGGTGGTGCTGCGTAACGGCAGCGACTCCGAGCTCGGAAACCAGATCGTTCAGGAGGGCTCCGCCTCACCGGCCGACGTCTTCCTCACCGAGAACTCCCCCGCCATGTCCCTCGTCGAGAACGCGGGTCTGCTCGCCCCGGTCGACGCCGCGACGCTGGCAAACGTCCCCACGCAGTACCGCCCCGCGAGTGGCGATTGGACAGGGATCGCAGCACGGTCGACGGTGATGGTCTACAACCCGTCACTCATCTCCTCAGACCAGCTGCCGACATCGATCATGGACTTGCAGAAGCCGGAGTGGAAGGGACGGTGGGCGGCGTCGCCCACCGGAGCGGACTTCCAGGCGA
Organism: Microbacterium sp. AG790; assembly: GCF_003634765.1. Lineage (NCBI taxonomy): Bacteria > Bacillati > Actinomycetota > Actinomycetes > Micrococcales > Microbacteriaceae > Microbacterium > Microbacterium sp. AG790. Next base: position 1,067,617 of record NZ_RBWZ01000006.1, on the reverse strand, counting down.
TCGTCTCCGCCATCCTGCAGGAGAAGGGCGAGGACGCGACGGCCGCGTGGCTCACCGCCATGAAAGAGAACGCCTCTGCGTACAAGGGAAACAGCACCGTCATGAAGGCCGTCAACGCCGGCGAGATCCCGCTCGGCGTGATCTACCACTATTACTGGTTCATCGATCAGGCCAAGACGAAGGAGAACAGCGCCAACACGAAACTGGCCTACTTCGGCCCCCAGGACCCGGGGGCGTTCGTCAGCGTGTCGGGCGGAGGAGTGCTCGCCTCGAGCAAGAACGCCGCCGCCGCGCAGCAGTTCCTCGCCTTCATCACCGGCCCGGACGGACAGCAGGTTCTCCGCGACGGCACGAGCTTCGAATATGCGATCGGCAGCGACGTCGCCTCCAACCCGGCCCTGCCGCCGCTGAGCTCTCTGCAGCCGCCGGCGATCGACCCCTCGACGCTGAACAGCAAGAAGGTCACCGACCTCATGACGGCCGCGGGGCTGATCTGAGCCTCGCCACCGCCGACCGCCCTGCGGTCAGCCCACCCGTGCAGCGGCACCGCGTGCTCACCACGCCGGTGCCGCTGCTGGCGCTCGCCGTCGTCGCGGCGGCGCTGCTGCTCGTTCCCGTCGGCTTCGTCGTGTGGGTCGCCATCTCGGAGGGCTGGTCGCAGCTGAGCGCCCAGGTGTTCCGCCCCCGGGTCGGCGAGCTGCTCGCCAACACCCTCGGTCTGCTCGTTCTCGCCGTGCCGCTGTGCGTCGCGGTGGGCGTCGGCGCGGCCTGGGCCGTGGAACGCACGGCCCTGCCCGGCCGGAAGATCTGGGCGATCGCGCTCGCCTCCCCGTTGGCGATGCCCGCCTTCGTCAGCGGATACGGCTGGATCTCCGCCGTGCCCTCTCTTCAGGGACTCGGCGGTGGAGTGCTGATCGCGGTCGGCGCCTACTATCCGCTCGTCTATCTCCCGGCACTGGCCACGCTCCGACGCCTCGATCCGGCGCTCGAGGAGTCGGCCCGCTCGCTCGGGCTCAGTCCCCTCGCAACCTTCTGGCGGGTCGTCCTCCCCCAACTGCGCGTGGCGATCCTCGGCGGCGGACTCGTCGTCGCACTCCACCTGCTCGCCGAGTACGGCGCCTTCGCGCTGCTGCGCTTCGACACCTTCACCACGGCGATCGTCAGCCAGTTCCAGTCCAGCTTCGCCGGCCCCGCAGCCAACGCGCTCGGCGTCGTCCTCGCGGCCCTCTGCCTCGTGCTGCTCGTCGGTGAAGCGAACGCTCGCGGTCGGCTGCGGTACGCGCGGATCGGACGCGGCGCCGCGCGGCCCGCCGTCCCCTACCGGCTGGGTCGGGCGGCGATCCCCGTCACGGCGGCGCTCAGCGGCTTCCTGATCCTCGCCGTCGGCATTCCCGGCGCGAGCCTGCTGCGGTGGGCGCTGCGCCCCGAGGGGTGGCAGAGCATCCATCTGCTGCCGGCACTCACCCAGACCCTTCTGCTGTCGGGCGGCGGAGCGCTCGCCGCGACCGTCGTCGCCCTCCCCTGCGCCTGGTTGAGCGTGCGGCACCCCAGCCGCCTCGCCCGCGGCATCGAGGGCGCGATGTACCTGGCCAGCAGCCTGCCGACGATCATCGTCGCGCTCGCGCTGGTCACGGTGACCCTTCGCGTCGTTCCCGGGCTGTACCAGACCCCCGCAACCGTCATCGCGGCCTACGTCATCGTGTTCCTCCCCCGTGCACTGGTGAGCCTCCGCAGCGGCTTGGCGCAGGTGCCCCCGCGCCTCGAGGAAGCAGCGCAGACCCTCGGCCGGACGCGGTTCGCGGCGACGGTCGAGGTGACGGCGCCGCTGATGGCATCGTCGTTCGGTGCGGCGTTGGCACTCGTGGGCCTCGGCTGCGCGAACGAGCTGACGGCGACCCTCCTGCTGGCACCCAGCGGAACGCGCACCCTCGCCACCCAGTTCTGGTCGGAGACCTCGAACGCCGACTTCGTCGCCGGTGCCCCATATGCGATCATGCTCATCGTGCTGTCGGTCCCGAGCGTCGCCCTCCTTCTCGCCGATGCCCGACGGCGGAGCGATCGATGACCTCGTTGACGGTCACGGATGCCGGTGTCCGCCTCGGTGGCGATCTCGTACTCGCCGGCGTGCACCTGTCCGTCCCCGACGGGGAGAGACTCGCGATCGTGGGCCCGTCGGGAAGCGGCAAGTCCACACTGCTGCGCGCGATCGCCGGGTTCGAGCGCATCGCGGCCGGCGAGATCCGTCTGGGCGACGAGGTCGCCGCCACGGCGACACGCCACCTGGCCCCGCATCGGCGACGGATCGGCTACGTCGCACAGGACGGCGCTCTCTTCCCTCACCTCACCGCACGACGCAACATCGCCTTCGGGCTCCGGGGCTCAGCGAGCGGCGAGCGCGCCGGTGCGGTCGCGGCCGCCGCCGCGCTCGCCGGTATCGAGCCCGAACTCCTCGAGCGCTATCCCCACGAGATCTCCGGCGGTCAGCAGCAGCGCGTCTCTCTCGCTCGCGCTCTCGCCCCGCACCCGCGCGTGCTTCTGCTCGACGAGCCCTTCAGCGCGCTCGACACCGAACTGCGGGCGCAGGTGCGCACACAGGTCGTCGATGCGCTGACGCGGGCGCAGGTCACGAGCGTCCTCGTGACCCACGACCCCGAAGAGGCACTCGCCTTCGGGCGCTCCGTCGCCGTCCTCGACGACGGGCGGCTGCAGCAGGCCGGTGTGTGCGCGGACGTGTTCTCGCGTCCTGTCTCGGCATCCGTGGCGCGTCTGCTCGGCGACACGATCCTGCTTGCGGGCGCGAAGACCGCGACCGGTGGGTTCCGCTGCCCGCTCGGCACGCTCACCGTGGATGCCGACTTCTCCGACGGCTCATCGATGGTCGTCGCCATGGTGCGCCCGACTCAACTCAGACTGACGACGGATGCCGGCGCGGCGCCTGCCCGTGTGATCGCCATCGCGGTCGTGGGCGCGACAGCCACCGCCACGATCGCCTGTGCCGACGGCACCACGGTCGGCGTGCCGTTGTGCGCCGTCGGGTCGCCGCTGCCCGCCGTCGGCGACGACGTCCGGATCACCGTCGACGGCGGCACCGTCGTCTACGCGGCCTGACACCTCGGCGCGGCGTCCGCTCGCTCATCGGCGGATGCTGCGGAACGCCTCGGTGCGATACGGCAGGTCGACGATCTCGACCCCGTCCTCGGTCCGGTGACACGACGCGGCGAAGAGCTCCTCGACCTCGGCGAGGATGCGGTCCCGCTCCGAGGGCGTGGCGGTGATGACGTAACTGCGCGAGCGCACCATGGCCGCGAGCTCTGACCGCGTCAGTCGTCGCGACCATCGCCAGCTCTCATGCTCGAGCGCGCCGAAGGGTGCGGCGACGGCCGGCCCCGCGCCGGACAGAAGCTCTTCAGCGTGACTGCCCTTCATGATGGCGCCGAGGCGGGCCACCCACGGCGTGCTCACGTCGCGGATGTTCCAGACCAGACCGAGGACGCCGCCGGGCTTCAGGACGCGTCCCACCTCGGCGGATGCCGCGACCACATCGACCCAGTGCCACGCCTGACCCAAGACGACGGCGTCGACGCTCTCATCGGGAAGCTTCATGCGTTCCGCGGAGCCGATCAGCGTCTCCACGGCCGGAAGGGCCTCTCTCAGGGCGGCGAGCATCGCGGCATCCGGTTCCACAGCGATCACGTCGGCACCCGCATCGAGCAGCGCGGCGGTGAGCTTTCCGGTACCCGCCCCGACATCCGCAACGCGCGGATGTTCACCGGCCGGAGCCAGCAACCACTCCACGGCCGCCGCCGGGTACGACGGCCGGCCCGCCTGGTACTCCCCCGCCGCCGAGCCGAAGCTGACAGCCATCTCGTCGCGTGTCGCCATGGGCCGACCCTACGCCTGCAACCTGTTGCAACCTCGACGTTCCTACCGTCGAGACATCGGGCGGAACGGCTCCGCCGAGAGGAAGTGATGTCAATGACGACTCTGACCGACACCCCTGCTGCCGCCGCGACCGAGGCGATCGCCACGACCATGCGCGCCGCGGTGGTCACCGCGCCCGGCGAGCCGCTGATCGTCTCCGACGTGCCGGTCCCGCGCCCCGGTCCCGGGCAGGCGCTCGTGCGCGTGATCACCAGCGGCGTCTGCCACACCGACCTTCACGCGGCGCGCGGCGATTGGCCGGTCGCCCCGAAGGCCGATCTCATCCCCGGACACGAAGGCTACGGCGAGGTCGTCGCGCTCGGTCCCGGCGTGACGACGCTCACCGTCGGCCAGAAGGTCGGCAATGCCTGGCTGTGGTCGGCGTGCGGAACGTGCGAGTACTGCCGCACCGGATGGGAGACGCTGTGCCCCGCGCAGCACAACGGCGGATACTCGGTGGACGGGAGCTTCGGCGAGTTCATGCTCGTCGATGAGAAGTACGCCGCGCGGATCCCCGACGGCGCCGACCCGGTCGAGGTCGCCCCGATCCTCTGCGCCGGGGTCACGGTGTACAAGGGGTTGAAGATGACCGGCGTGCGACCGGGCGAGTGGGTGACCATCTCGGGCATCGGCGGGCTCGGCCACATCGCGGTGCAGTACGCACGGGCGATGGGCATGCGCGTGGCCGCCGTGGATGTCGACGACGCCAAGCTGGAACTCGCTCGCCGCCACGGCGCGGAGGTCACGGTCAACGCCGCGCAGGCCGATCCCGGCGCCGCCATCTCGGAGCACACGGGAGGAACGCACGGCGTCCTCGTCACCGCGGTGCATCCCAGAGCCTTCGACCAGGCGCTCAGCGTCGTGCGGCGGGGAGCCACGATCGTCTTCAACGGTTTGCCGCCCGGGACCTTCGACGCCGACATCTTCGACATCGTGCTGCGCGCGATCACGATCCGCGGTTCGATCGTCGGTACCCGGCAGGACATGATCGAGGCGCTCGACTTCTATGCGCGCGGTCAGATCCACCCGACCGTGCACGTGGAGAACCTCGAGGACGTCAACGACATCTTCGAGCGGATGGAGAAGGGCCAGATCGACGGTCGCATCGTCATGCGGTACTGATCCGGCCGCAACGGCCGAGCGGGGAGCGAGCGCAGCAGGTTCGCTCCCCGCTCGGCACGTCGGGGCCACGTGCTCCCCGCGGCGCGCCTGCCGCCGCCGCGGGGCATCGACGCGCACAGTAGAGCTGTGGCCTTGGACTTCACCGCGATCGACTTCGAGACGGCGAACTCTTCGAGCGCCTCGGCGTGCGCCGTCGGTCTCACGCGTGTCCGCGATGGTCGTGTCGTCGCGACGGCGGGCTGGCTCATCAAGCCCCCGCCCGGCCACGACCGGTTCTTCGAGCTGAACATCGGCATCCACGGCATCCATCCCGAGGATGTCGTCGATGCGTCGGCGTGGGTCGACCAGCTCACCGCCCTCGACGCCTTCATCGGTGACGATGTCGTCGTGGCGCACAACGCCGGTTTCGACATGAGCGTCTTGCGACGCGCCTGCGAAGCGACGGATGCCGCGTGTCCGTCGTACCGCTACCTGTGCAGCCTGCAGATCGCCCGCAAGACCTACGACCTCGCCTCGTATCGGCTGCCGTCGGTGGCCGCTGCTGCGGGCTTCCTCGACTTCGCCCACCATGACGCCGCGTCCGACGCGCTCGCCTGCGCGCACATCATGATCGACGCGGCGGCCCGTGCCGGTGTGCACGACGTCGTCGAACTCGCCATGCTGCTCGGTGTGCGCGTCCCCCGCCTCGCCGGCAGCGGTCGCCTCACGCCCGTCGCCGGCCCGGTCGGCTGAGCGCCCCCACGCGGACTCACCGCGCGGCGCCCGTCGATGTCGGAGGGGTGCGCCACTGTGGAGTTATGGACGCCTTCATCGTCATCGTCATCGTCATCGTCGTCGGAGTGCTCTGCCTGATCGCCGGCGCCGCCGGAGGTTGGATCACCGCCGGGGCGCGCGCCGCAGAGCGCACCGCGCGCGAGAGCGCAGATCTGACGGCACGGCTGGCTGCCGCGGAGACCTCCGCTCGCGCGCTGAGCGCGCAGCTGGAGCATGAGCGCACGCTCACCCGAGATCTCGGCGCTCAGGCCCGTGCTGATCTCAGCGCGCAGCAGGAACGTGAACGCCGCGACCAACTGGTCCTTCGCGCGCTGGCGCCGGTGCAGGAGTCCCTGCAGGCGATGCAGCAGAAGGTGACCGACCTCGAACGCGATCGCCAGAGTCAGTACGGCTCCCTCGCCGAGCAGCTGCGCGCGGCCCGCGCCAGCGATGAGGCGCTCCGGGCGACCACCGAGTCCCTCGCGGGGGCCCTGCGTTCCAACGCCACACGCGGCGTCTGGGGCGAGACGCAGTTGCGGCGCGTGGTCGAATCAGCGGGGCTGACCCGCTACGTCGACTTCGATCTGCAGGCGTCGGTGACTTCCCACGCCGGTGACGGCAGACCCGACATGATCGTTCGCCTGCCGGGCGGCATGTCGCTGGCGGTCGACGCCAAGGTGCCTCTCGATGCCTACATCGAAGCCTCGGCGATTGCGGTCACCGCGACCGGCGAGGAGGCCACCCGTCGTGCGGGTCTGCTCCAACGTCATGTGCGGGCCGTCCGCGCCCATGTCGACGCCCTCGCCAAGAAGTCGTACTGGTCGGGACTGGACTCGAGCCCCGAGTTCGTCGTGTGCTTCCTGCCGAACGAGGCGTTGCTCGCGACCGCACTCGAGGAGGATCCGACGCTGCTCGATCACGCGTTCCGCCAGCGTGTGGCGCTCGCCTCTCCCGTGAACCTGTGGGCCGTCCTGAAGACGGTGGCCTACACCTGGACCCAGCAGGAGGTCTCCACGGAGGCCCGCCGCCTCTTCGAGCTGGGAACCGAGCTGTATCAGCGGCTGGGAGGACTCGCCGGGCACGCCGAGGATCTCCGCCGCGCCATCGAGCGAACGGTCGACACCTATAACCGCTTCACCGGATCACTCGAGTCGCGCGTGCTCGTCACGGCACGCAAGTTCCCCGGGATCGACGAGACGAAGCTGGATGCCGCGGCTGCTCCCGCGCCGATCGAGAAGACACCGCGAAAGCTCGTCGCCCCGGAACTGATGGTGGACTCGGCCGACGCCGACGCCGACGCCGACGCCAATGCCGACGCAGCCTCAACGGGTATCGCAGCCGATCTCGGGTCGCTCAGGGACCGGCTGTGAGCGGAGGCGCGCTCAGGCGGAAAACAGCGCGCTCAGGCGGGAAACAGGTTGAGCAGCCCGACGACAGACAGGGAGACCGCGACGAACGCGCCGATCATCCACCACGCACTGACCTGGTGACCCTCCGGCATCCGGCGACGCAACAGCACGTCGGGTCGGCGTGCGGGGTCCACGGGAACGCTCACCTGACCCGTTCTGGGACTGCTGGATGCTGCGGACATGTGACCCCCGGACTGCGTGGAAACGTCTGTGTCGCCGGTGACACCGCTGCCCATTGTGCCAGAGGTCCGGCTGTCGCGTCCCCCATACCGGGCGCGCCGCGCCGATGATATGGTCCGCGCTCAGAGCCACTTCGACGTGAGATGCTCCGAAGAGATGCGCCGCAGCGTGCCCGAAGCCCCCCGCAGAACGACGCTCTCCGTATAGACGAAGTCGCCGTCGCGGCGAACACCGGCGACCAGTTCACCGTTCGTGACGCCCGTGGCCACGAAGATCGTGTTGCGGCCGGTGACCAGTTCGTCGGCCTCGTAGACGTACCCGTCGAGCTTCAGACCCGCGTCGATTCCGCGCTGCTTCTCGTCGTCGTCGCGCGGCCACAGACGTCCCTGGATGTGCCCGCCGAGCGCCTTGATCGCGCAGGTGGTCGCGACGCCTTCGGGGCTGCCTCCGATGCCGATGCACATGTCGGTACGGGCGTTGTGCCGTGCCGCATTGATTCCACCGGCGACATCACCGTCGCTCATCAGCCGCGTTCCGGCGCCGGCTTCGCGGATCTCCTCGATGAGTCGGGCGTGGCGCGGCCGGTTGAGCACCGAGACCACGAGCTCGTCGACCGGCTTGCCGAGCGCTTTTGCCAGCAGGCGGATGTTCTCTCCGACGGGAAGGCGAATGTCCACGACGCCCACTCCGGCGGGACCCGTGACGATCTTGTCCATGTAGAACACGCTGGACGCGTCCAGCATGGAGCCGCGGTCGGAGACGGCGAGGACGGAGAGCGCGTTGTTGCGGCCTTCGGCGGTCAGCGACGTTCCGTCGATGGGGTCGACGGCGACGTCGCACTGGGGGCCACGCCCCGTTCCCACGTGTTCACCGTTGAAGAGCATGGGGGCGTTGTCTTTCTCGCCCTCCCCGATGACGATGACGCCGTCGAAGTTCACCGTGGTCAGGAATGCCCGCATGGCATCGACGGCCGCCCCGTCGGCCTTCTCTTTCTGTCCGCGGCCGATGAACGGCACGGAGCGGATGGCCGCCGCCTCTGTTGCGCGCACCAACTCCATCGCCAGGTTTCGGTCGGGGTGCAAAGGGCTCATGTCCGCGGTCAGGCTCACCATGACGCCAGCCTAGGCGGCCGCGCGTCGCGGACGCGGTGTTTTCAGCCAATGCCTGAGGAAGGATGTGCACTTCTTACCGCTGCGGTAAGCCCGACCAGACGCTTTTGCCCGGCGGTGGCCTCACCGACGTCGCCGGTGCTTCGATAGGCTGAGCCAGGAATCCCCGCAGAACTGAGGAGCAGAAATGCCAGTCGCCACCCCTGAGCAGTACGCCGAGATGCTGGACCGTGCAAAGGCCGGTGGGTACGCGTTCCCCGCGATCAACGCCGCCAGCTCGCAGTCGATCAACGCGATCCTGCAGGGTCTGACCGAAGCCGGATCCGACGGCATCATCCAGGTCACCACGGGCGGGGCCGACTACTTCGCCGGCCACACCGTGAAGGGCCGCGCCACCGGCGCGCTGGCGTTCGCGAAGTTCGCGACCGAGGTCGCCAAGAACTATCCGATCACGGTGGCCCTGCACACCGACCACTGCCCCAAGCCCGCCCTCGAGGACTTCGTCCTCCCGCTGATCGCGGCATCCGAGGAAGAGGTCCGCGCCGGTCGCAACCCCATCTTCCAGTCGCACATGTGGGACGGCTCCGCCGTTGCGCTCGACGAGAACATCGCCATCGCGAAGGAGCTGCTGCCTCGCATGAAGAACATCAACGCGATCCTCGAGGTCGAGATCGGCGTCGTCGGCGGCGAGGAAGACGGCGTCAAGCACGAGGGCTCCAACGAGGCGCTCTACACGACCACCGCCGACGTGTCCCGATTCGTCGACGCACTCGGCCTCGGCGAGAACGGCCGCTACATCGCCGCCCTGACGTTCGGCAACGTCCACGGCGTGTACAAGCCCGGCAACGTGAAGCTGCGCCCCGAGCTGCTCGGCGAGATCCAGGCGGGCATCGCGGAGCGCTTCGGCACCGACGCGAAGCCCCTCGACCTCGTCTTCCACGGCGGCAGCGGCTCGACGGCGGAGGAGATCGCAACCGCCGTGTCCAACGGCGTGGTGAAGATGAACATCGACACCGACACGCAGTACGCGTTCACGCGTTCGGTTGCCGGCTTCATGTTCAGCAACTACGACGGCGTGCTGAAGGTCGACGGCGAGGTGGGCAACAAGAAGGCCTACGACCCGCGCGCCTGGGGCAAGGTGGCCGAGACGGCGATGGCCGCGCGCGTCATCGAGGCGACGCAGCAGCTCGGTTCGGCTGGTCACTCGATCAGCCTCTGATCCGCATCGAGGACGCCCCCGGGAGCTCGCGCTTCCGGGGGCGTTTCTCGTGCCGTGAGCGCGCGACGTCCCGACCCGCCCGCGACGCTCCCGGCTCACGCCTCGCGGCATCCGCAGAAATGAGTGACGCATTCGGCGTCCTCACCCCCGCGGATGCCGCTGATTGCGCCCCTGAGCCGCGCGAGCGCGCGAAGCTCTGACGCGGCGTGCGCGGCATCGTGACCTCGACGCGGAGGCTCTCGCCGCACCGCCCCGGCGGAAGCCGCGCACTCGGCTCGCCCTCCCGGAACTCGGCATGCTCCTGCGCGTACGCGTAGAGCGCCTCGTCCAGGGCACGGCGCAGCCGCCGCACGACGCCGACCGCGAGAACCAGCCCGCTGTCGCTCAGCGTGCGAAGTGGGCGACGATCGCGGGGTCTCCGAGCAGCGGCACCGTCAGGCACACCGTGGCGAGGATGAAGGTCACGATCGCACCGACGAGAGGAATCCACCACGACAGCCGCCGCGCGCGCAGCGAGACCCACGACAGCAACGCGGTGAGCATCCACCCGCCGATGAAGACGAAGGCGCCGATACGACCCCACAGCTCGCCCTGCGCCGTGTTGGTGAAGGTCGCGTCGATGCCGGCGACCTGCATCCAGGTCTGTGCGAACCCGGAGAAGTCCCACAGCTGGGGCACCGCGCTGACGACGGTCACCAAGCCGTACACGAGAAGGGCGAACGTGATGATGCGGTCCGCGGCGCGCGTCGGGCGCGCGGCAGCCGTCGTGGCGGGCGCGGTGGGCGGGTGCGCGCGGCTCGGCACCGTGTGCGGCAGCGCCGGATGCGGCGAGACGGAAGCCGGCTCGGGCTGCTGGATGCGCGCCCGCTGCTCCTCCGGGCTCGCATACTCGCCGTACTGCGGACGCGGGCGCGGCGTCTCGGCGTGCGTCGACGATCCGGTCGGGTCGGTCATCCGCGCGACCGCCCGCCCAGTGCACGGTCGTCCCGACGTCCACTCGCATCCTGGCGGAGCTCTTTGGGGAGGGAGAACATCAGATCCTCCTCCGCCGTCCGCACCTGCTCGACGTCGGCATAGCCGGCGCCCGCGAGGTCGGCCAGCACCTCTTGCACGAGCACCTCGGGCACCGAGGCGCCGCTGGTGACGCCCACCGTCTCGACGCCGTCGAGCCAGTCCTGCTGGATCTCGTGGGCGTAGTCGACGCGGTAGGCCGCCTTCGCCCCGTACTCCAGCGCCACCTCGACGAGTCGGACCGAGTTGGAGGAGTTCGCCGAACCGACGACGATGACGAGGTCGGCATCCTTGGCGACCTTCTTGATGGCGACCTGGCGGTTCTGCGTGGCGTAGCAGATGTCGTCCGACGGCGGATCCTGCAGTTCGGGGAATCGCTCGCGCAGGCGGCGGACCGTCTCCATGGTCTCGTCGACCGACAGCGTCGTCTGCGACAGCCAGACGACCTTCGCCGGATCCTTGACGACGACGCGGTCGGCTTCCTCGGGCGAGTTGACGACGGTGACGTGGTCGGGGGCCTCTCCTGCCGTTCCCTCGACCTCTTCATGGCCGTCGTGGCCGATGAGCAGGATCTCGAAGTCGTCGCGGGCGAAGCGCACCGCCTCGCGGTGCACCTTCGTCACGAGGGGACAGGTGGCGTCGATGGCCTGAAGGCCCCGATCGGATGCCGCGTTCACGACAGCGGGCGAGACGCCGTGCGCGCTGAAGACGACGTGGGCGCCTTCTGGCACCTCGTCGACCTCCTCGACGAAGACGGCCCCCTTCGCCTCGAGCTCGGTGACGACGTGGATGTTGTGCACGATCTGCTTGCGCACGTAGACGGGCGCGCCGTAGCGCTCCAGCGCCTTCTCGACCGCGATCACTGCGCGGTCGACGCCGGCGCAGTACCCTCGCGGCGAGGCGAGGAGGACCCGCTTGTGTCCGGGGACCGGGTTATCCTGAAGCCGTCCGCGCGGGCCTGGAATATGGGGCGTCGGAAGACGGATGGCTGTGCTGCTCACCCCTTGATTCTAGGGAGAGCGGGCTGAGTGAGGGCCGCATGCGCGCGGCGGAAAGGCATCGATGGCATCGTTCGCGTCCGCTCCTGGGCACGTCCCTCCCCCCGATGCGGTCGCACCGCGAGAGTCGCGCGCGGACGCACCGACGTCGGTCTCGCGTCTGAACGAGACCATCCGCGGGTTCGTCTCGACGTGGGGATCCGTCTGGGTCGAGGGTGAGATCACTGCATGGAACCTTCGCGGCGGGCACGTCTTCGGGCGTTTGAAGGACGCGAACGGCGACGCGATGCTCTCGTTCCGTCTGTGGTCATCCACGCTGCAGCGCCTGCCCGACGACCTCAAGGTCGGCGACCTCGTGGTGGCGTGCGTGAAGAGCGACTTCTTCGTGAAGACCGGGGACTTCACCTTCACCGTCTCCGCGATGCGCCACACGGGCCTCGGCGATCAGCTCGAGCGGCTCGAGAAGCTCCGCGGGCAGCTCCGGGCGGAGGGGCTGTTCGACCCCGCCCGCAAGAAGCGCCTCCCCTTCCTCCCGCAGCTCGTCGGCCTCATCACCGGTGAGCGCAGCGACGCCGAGAAGGATGTTCACCGCAACGCCGAACTGCGCTGGCCGGGCGTCCGCTTCCGCACGATCCATGCCGCCGTCCAGGGCGAGCGCTGCGTTCCCGAAACGATCGCGGCGCTCACGGCGCTCGACGCCGACCCGGAGGTCGACGTGATCATCATCGCCCGCGGCGGCGGCGATCCGCAGACCCTGCTCGGCTTCAGCGATGAACGTCTCGTCCATGCGGTGGCGGCGGCATCCACTCCGGTCGTCTCCGCGATCGGCCACGAGAACGACCATCCCCTGCTCGACGACGTCGCGGACGTGCGGGCGTCGACACCGACGGATGCCGCTAAGCGGGTCGTTCCCGACGTCGCGGAGCAGCGCGCGCTCGTCGATCAGCTGCGCTCGCGCGCGCGCACCCGTCTGACGCAGCGGGTCGGGCACGATATCGCCCAGCTCGAACAGCTGCGCTCGCGTCCCGTGCTGCGCGCGCCCGAGTCGCTGCTCACACCGCGTGCGCACGAGCTCTGGACACTGGTCTCACGCGGCCGCGACCTCGTGAACCGGCGGATGGATGCCGCTGAACGCACCACCGCACAGCTGCGCGCGTCCCTGCGCGCCCTCTCCCCCGGTGCGACGCTCGAACGTGGCTACGCCATCGCGCATCTGGAGGCCGGCGTCATCGTCCGCGACGCTCGTCAGGTACCGGCCGGCATCGCGGTGACGGTCACCGTCGCCGACGGCTCGTTCACCGCCCGATCGGAGGGCCCACTCGCAGAAGACGTCGGCGGGGCGCCCTAGAATGGACGCCATGACCAGCGACACGGCCACCGACGTCGCCGATCTGTCGTTCGAGCAGGCCCGGGACGAACTCGTCCGCGTCGTGGCCGAACTCGAGCAGGGTGCCCCGACCCTCGAGCAGTCGCTCGCCCTCTGGACCCGGGGCGAGGCTCTCGCTGCGCGGTGCGAGGAGTGGCTGCTCGGCGCGAAGCGGCTTCTCGATGCCGCCCGTCCCGCGGACGCGGACTCGTGATGGCATCGGCTCCTCGCATCGTCGCGGAACTCGGCCGTCCCGAGACGCCCGCCGAGACCGCCGACCGCAAGGCGGCCGCGTCGCGGGCCTACCGCCAGAGCAAGACCTTCCGCAACCTGGTGGCTGCCCTCCTCGTCACGATGGCCGTCGTCGCCGTGGTCTACTTCGGCGTGCCCCGCGGTTCGCTTCCCGACCCCGAGGAAGCGGACGTGGCCGCAGCCGCGCAGAGCGCGTCGGCATCCATCGGCCATCCCCTCCTGGTTCCTGTCGTTCCCGAGAACTGGCGCGCCAACTCGGCGCGGCTGGAGGGCTCGATGTGGCGAGTCGTGTACGCGCCGCCAAGCGGATACGTGCGCGTGGCTCAGGGCGTCGGCGTCGACGCCGGATGGGCGACGAAGGTGCTGGGCGGTTTCGCACCCTCCGGCACCGTCACCATCGACGACATCACCTGGGACGAGTACACGATCCCCTCCGCCGCCCGCACCGACACGGTCTCGTACGCCATCTCGACGACGGCAGGCTCCGACACGGTGCTGATCTACGGAGCGACCGACGCGTCCACCGCCGCCGTCGCGGCCGCCGGGGTCACCGATCAGATTCTCACGATGCGCGAGGAGAAGAGATGAGCGCAACCGTCCGCCCCAGTCCTTCCCTGGTGTGGGAGGAGATGCTCGAGGGCAACGCCCGCTTCGTCGCGGGCGCGCCGCGGCATCCGCGACAGGACGTCGAACGGCGCAACGAGCTCGCCGCTGCCCAGACACCGCGCGCCGCGCTGTTCGGCTGCGCGGACTCCCGCCTGGCGGCGGAGATCATCTTCGACCAGGGACTCGGCGATCTGTTCGTCGTCCGCAACGCCGGCCAGGTCGCCTCCGACTCCGCCGTGGCCAGCCTGGAGTACGCGGTGGCGGCGCTGGATGTCTCGCTCATCATCGTGCTCGCGCACGACGCGTGCGGCGCCGTGCGCGCCGCGATCGACTCCACCGCGCTCGGCGCCCCCGAACTCCCCCCGCACATCTGGCGCCTGATCGCGCGGATCGTACCGGCGGCACGCACCGTGCTCCGGGGCGCCGGCGGCGAGGTCGACCCGCGGGAGCTGGACGCCGAAGACGTCGGACGGGAGCACCTCAAGAACACGGTCGACGACCTGCTCTCCTCGTCGCGGCTCATCGCCGACGCCGTCGCCGAGGGTCGACTGGGTATCGTCGGCGCGAACTACCGACTGAGCGAGGGCACGGCAGTGCCGCATGTCGCCGTAGGCCTCGACCCGGCCTGAGCCGGCTCCACCCCACCATCACAACCGCAAGCGCACAGGAAACGAGGACGTGACCGCAATGACCGAGACCACCGAGTACCGCATCGAACACGACACGATGGGCGAGGTGCGCGTGCCGAAGGACGCTCTCTACGCAGCGCAGACCCAGCGCGCCGTGGAGAACTTCCCGATCTCGGGCACCGGGCTGGAGTCGACGCAGATCGCTGCGCTCGCGCGCATCAAGAAGGCCGCGGCGCTGGCCAACAAGCACCTCGGCACCCTCGACGGCGCGATCGCCGATGCGATCGCAGCGGCGGCCGACGACGTCATCACCGGTCGTTACGATGCCCACTTCCCCGTGGACACCTACCAGACGGGGTCAGGGACCTCGTCGAACATGAACATGAACGAGGTGCTCGCCTCGCTCGCGACGCAGAAGCTCGGCGCGCCGGTGCACCCGAACGACCACGTCAACGCGTCGCAGTCGTCCAACGACGTCTTCCCGACCTCCGTCCACATCGCCGTCACGCAGGCGCTCATCGACGACCTCATCCCCGCGCTCGACCATCTCGCCGTCGCCCTCGAGGCGAAGGCGCTGCTATGGAAGGACGCCGTCAAGTCGGGCCGCACGCACCTCATGGACGCGACCCCCGTCACGCTCGGGCAGGAGTTCGGCGGCTATGCACGTCAGATCCGCCTCGGCATCGAGCGGGTGCGTGCCGTGCTCCCCCGCGTGGGCGAGGTGCCGCTGGGCGGTACCGCTGTCGGAACCGGCATCAACACGCCGCTCGGCTTCCCGCAGAAGGTCATCGCACTGCTGGCCGAGGAGACCGAACTTCCGATCACCGAGGCGCAGGACCACTTCGAGGCGCAGGCGAACCGCGACGGGCTGGTCGAAGCATCCGGCGCCCTCCGCACGATCGCGGTCTCGCTGACCAAGATCAACAACGACCTGCGGTGGATGGGCTCGGGCCCCAACACGGGTCTCGGCGAGCTGCACATCCCCGACCTGCAGCCCGGATCGTCGATCATGCCCGGCAAGGTGAACCCCGTCGTCCCCGAGGCGACCCTGATGGTCTGCGCGCGCGTGATCGGCAACGACGCGACCGTGGCATGGGCGGGCGCATCCGGCTCGTTCGAGCTCAACGTCGCCATCCCGGTGATGGGCACGGCCCTTCTCGAGTCGATCCGACTGTTGTCGAACGCCATGCGTGTGCTGGCCGACAAGACGGTGGACGGCCTGGAGGCGAACCTCGAGCGCGCCGCCGCCTTCGCCGGCATGTCCCCGTCGATCGTCACCCCGCTCAACAAGCTCATCGGTTACGAAGCGGCCGCCAAGATCGCCAAGCACGCCGTCGCCAAGGGCATCACGGTACGCGAGGCCGTGATCGACCTCGGCTACCTCGAGCGGGGTGAGCTGACCGAGGAGCAACTCGACACGAAGCTCGACCTCCTGTCGATGACGCACCCCGGCTGATCGCCTGGGACCCGTGTCGGGGTCATAATCAGAGGGTGAATCGCGCCGTCCGCCCTGCCCGCGCGAGCGGGCGCGCACGCGGGCTCGGCGTCGTTCTCGCCGTGGTCGCGGCGGGCTTCGGGCTGACGGCCCTCGCATTGCTCGCGGTGCACGCTGCGACCGGGGCGCCGACCACCTGGGTGTCGGTGGTCGTGTTCGCCGCGGCCGCGGCGCTGACGCTCGCGGTGACGGCTCTGGTCGGCTGGCTGCTCCTGGACGAGCGGCGCCACACGCCGGAGCTTCCGGACGGCGTCGAGACCCCGGATGCTCTCTTCGACGCTCAGCGGCGGCTCCTGGACGATGTGCGACACGAGCTGAAGACCCCGATCACCATCGTGCGGGGACACTTGGAGCTCATGGACGCCGCCGACCCCTCCGACGTCGCCGCAACGCGTGCCCTCGGCATCGCCGAACTCGACCGGATGACGCGTCTGATCGGCGATATCGACCTGCTTGCCGCGGTCGAGAGCGACAGTTTCACGATGGGCGATGTCGATCTGGACATGCTGACCCGACGCGTCGCGGAGCTGGTCGCCGTCATCGCCGACCACGCCTGGGGAGTCGAACAGAGCGCGGCAGGGATCATCCACGGCGACCGTGATCGCCTCCTGCAGGCGTGGCTGCAACTGGCCGACAACGCGGCGAAGTACACCCCCGCCGGCTCGGCGATCGAGATCGGCAGCGCCGTGCATCCCTCCGGAGCTCAGCTGTGGGTGCGCGATCACGGCCCGGGAATCGCGCCCGCCGTGCGCCACCGCATCTTCCGTCGCTTCGACCGCGGCACGGGCAAGCGGTCGGTCGGCGGATCGGGCCTCGGCCTCGCCATCGTCGACGCGATCGCGAAGGCCCACGGCGGTCACTGCACCGTGGCCGACACGCCGGGTGGCGGTGCCACCTTCACCATCGAGATCCCCATCGGCACGCAGGCGACACTGCCCACACCGGTGCGTGCGGGGGATGTCGTCCAACAACGGGAGGCCTCCGGATGACTCGCATCCTCATCGTCGACGACGAGCCGCATATCGTGTCGATGGTCACGCGCGCCCTGTCGGCCGAAGGGTATGAGACGACCGCCTGCGAGGACGGCGCCGCCGGGCTCGAACGCGCGTCGCGAGGCGACATCGACCTCGTGATCCTCGATGTCGGACTGCCGGGCATGGACGGATTCGAGGTTCTCCGCCGCCTGCGTGGCGACGGGCAGTCCCTCCCGGTCATCATGCTGACGGCTCGCAGTTCGGCCCGCGACGCGGTGGACGGTCTGGATGCCGGGGCCAGCGACTACGTTCCGAAGCCGTTCTCCCTCGCTGAGCTGATGGCGCGCGTGCGCTCGCGTCTTCGGGAGCGCACGGGTGCCATCACGATGGTCCTCTCCCGCGGGGATGTGACGCTCGACTTGCTGGCGCGTCGCTGCACGGTGGCCGGTCACGACGTCGACCTCTCCGCGCGCGAGTTCGCACTTGCTGAGCAGTTCCTGCGGCACGCCGGTGAGGTTCTCACGCGTGAGACGCTGCTCAGCCGCATTTGGGGCCTCGACTTCGATCCGGGCTCGAACGTCGTGGACGTCTACGTGCGGTATCTGCGGGCAAAGCTCGGCGCCGACCACATCGCAACCGTCCGCGGCGAGGGCTACCGCTGGGAGTAGACCTCGCCGCGGACGACGCGGGTACGGGCGGGCCGCGTCAGCTCAGCTCGCCCTGCTCCAGCAGATCGGTGACGAGCGCGGCGATGGCGGAACGCTCGGATCTCACGAGTGTCACGTGACCGAAGAGGCTGTGCCCCTTCAGCGTCTCGATCACGGAGGCGATGCCGTCGTGGCGGCCGACGCGGAGGTTGTCACGCTGGCCGACATCGTGGGTCAGCACGACGCGCGAGTTCTGTCCGATCCGACTGAGCACCGTGAGCAGCACGTTGCGTTCGAGCGACTGCGCCTCATCGACGATCACGAAAGCGTCGTGCAGAGAACGTCCGCGGATGTGCGTCAGCGGCAGCACCTCGAGCATCCCCCGCGCGACGACTTCCTCGAGGACGTTTCCGGAGACCACCGAGCCGAGGGTGTCGAAGACCGCCTGCCCCCACGGGTTCATCTTTTCGGACTGGTCGCCCGGCAGGTAGCCGAGCTCCTGGCCGCCGACGGCGAAGAGCGGGCGGAAGACGATGATCTTCTTCTGCTGCTGGCGCTCGAGGACGGCATCCAAGCCGGCGCAGAGGGCGAGGGCCGACTTCCCCGTTCCCGCGCGTCCGCCGAGAGAGACGATTCCGACTTCGGGATCCATGAGCAGGTCGATCGCGATGCGCTGCTCGGCGCTGCGGCCGTGCAGCCCGAACACGTCCCGGTCGCCGCGGACGAGACGGAATGCGCCGTCTCCGGCGACCCGGCCGAGAGCCGACCCCCGCTCGGAGTGGATCACGAGTCCCGTGTTCACCGGGAAGCCGTGCACCTCGTCGCTGGTCGCGACCTCCGCCTCGTAGAGGTCACTCATGTCGTCGCCGGAGATCGCGATGTCGGCGATGCCCGTCCACCCGCTGTCGACGGCCTGCTCCGCGAGATACTCCTCGGCGTGGATGCCGAGGGAGGCGGCCTTGACGCGCATCGGGAGGTCCTTGGAGACGACCGTGACCTGCTGACCGTCGGCAGCGAGGTGCATGGCGACGGAGAGGATCCGCGTGTCGTTGTCGCCGAGGCGCATGCCGGCGGGCAGAACGGAGGAATCGGTGTTGGTCAGCTCGACACGCAGCGTTCCCCCCTCCCCGACCGGGACGGCGAAGTCCAGTCGACCGTGCTCGACACGCAGCTCGTCGAGGTGGCGCAGAGCCTGCCGGGCAAAGTAGCCGATCTCCGGGTCGTGCCGCTTGCCTTCGAGCTCCGTGATCACCACCACGGGGACGACGACGGAATGCTCCGCGAACCGGAAGAACGCGCGCGGATCGCTCAGGAGCACGGAGGTGTCGAGGACGTAGGTCCGCAGATCGGTGTCCGCGGCCCCCTCGAGGCTCTCATCGATCCGGCGTTGCTGCAGTGAAGCCCGTGTGGTCACAACTCACTCCCGCCCCGGGTGGAGCACCCGGCAGTTTCGAGTCGACCGTGGCCACGAGTCGTGTGGAGGCCGACCCGACCGGGCGCCTTGCCCGATGTGATGACCGTACGGCCGGCGATGCTGGCGCGCCAGCCACGACACGCCGCCGGTCGATGACGGGGACGTTAACGTGTGATGTCGTCGGCGGACGCAGCCTCGACGGCCTCCGCGGGGGGTGCGACGACCTCGAGCGAGATCGGCGCGTCATCCGCAGAACCGGGCTCGGACAGCGCGAGCGACGCGGGAGCGGGGTCGATGATGACGCGGCTGGCGGCGACCTCGGCCAGCGCGTCGCCGAGCAGGACGAAGCTGTCGGCGCCCGTTCCCACGTGCGGCGCGACCCGGATCGTGGTGCCGCGGGCGGTGACGGTGACGCCCTGATTGGCGAGGGCTGCGGCCAGCGGCGCTGCCTCGTGAGGTGCAGGCTGCAGCGTCACAATGCCCGCGTGCCGGTCGCGCGGGGTGAGGACGGGGACCCCGTAGCGATCGGCGAGCTCCATCACGGCCCGTGCGCGTGCGCGTAGCTCGGCGGCGATGGCGGGAATGCCCGCGTCGACCACTTCGCGCAACGCCGCCGCGAGGCGGCCGGCAGCGAGGTGGTCGGCCGGGGCGACCTGGTATGCGGCCGCCGTCGGCAGCGGCGCCGGCACACCCACGCTGGTCGCGTCGCCCTGCATGCCGGAAATCCCTGACAGCACCGGCTCGATCCGTTCGCGCGCCCGATCGGAGAACCTCGCGAAGCCGGTGCCCCGACCGGCCCGAAGCCACTTGTATCCGTTGCCGCAGACGACATCGGCCGCATCCCAGTCGGCGTCGACGACGCCGAAGCCCTGAACGGCATCGACGATCAGCAGGCGGTCGCCGATCCGCTCACGAATCTCCCGCACGTCGGCGACGGCGCCCGTGCGGAAATCGACCAGGCTGACGGCGACGGCGGTGACATCGTCATCGAGCGCCTCCGCCACGGCATCCGCCGTGACGATCCCGGCGACGGGCTCGATCTCGCGAACCGAGAGCACACCGCGAGCGTCCTGCGCGCGGCGTGCCGTCACCCGCAGGGCGGGAAACTCCTGAGCCGAGACGATGACCGTGCCACGAAGCCCCTGCATCGCGTGCTGCAGTCCGTGGGTCGTCGACGGCTGCAACACGACCTCGTCGACGGCACATCCGAGAACCTGTGCGACCAGCCCGCGCGCCTCGTCGGATCTCTCCGACACCAGATCGATGCCCGAACGGCGCCCGCTGCCGAGAAGCTCCGCGTCGGCCAGGGTCTCGGCTCGAACCGCCGGCGAGAGCGGTCCGAATGCCGCCCAGTCCAGATACCCCGCTGCGCTGTCGAAGGTATCGAGGTAGGGCTGCAGGTCGTTCACGTCGCCCATTGTCCCACGCCGAGTCGTTCGGGGACGGATCGAGTGGCCCCCGTCAGCTGCCGTAGCGGCGATCGCGCGTGGCGTAGTCGCGGATCGCGCGGAGGAAGTCGACCTCGCGCAGATCCGGCCCGAGCGCTTCGACGAAGTAGAACTCGGAATGCGCCGACTGCCAGAGCAGGAAGTCGCTGAGACGCTGCTCGCCGGAGGTACGGATCACCAGATCGGGATCGGCCTGCCCTCCGGTGTACAGATGCTCGCCGATCTGCTCCGGAGTGAGGCTGGCCGCAAGCTCCTCGAGTGAACCGCCGCGCTCGTCGTGCTGCGCGATGATGCTGCGAACCGCATCGACGATCTCGCTGCGCCCGCCGTAGCCGACCGCGAGGTTGACGTGCAGACCCGTGTTGCCGGCCGTCCGCTCCTCCGCCGTCCGCAGAACTCGGGCGAGATCCGGCGGCAGCATCTCCGCCCGACCCACGTGCTGCACCCGCCAGCCGGGCTCGAGCGACAGCTCGTCGGCCAGCTCCGCGATGATCTCGATGAGATCGGCGAGCTCCTGCGAGTCGCGCTTGGTGAGATTGTCGGTGGAGAGCAGGTAGAGAGAGACGACGCGGATGCCGAGATCGTCGCACCACCGCAGGAACTCGTGCATCTTCGCCGCCCCGGCACGGTGTCCGTGAGCGACGGTGGTGAAGCCCGCTTGACGGGCCCAGCGACGGTTGCCGTCGATCATCATCGCGACGTGATGGGGAACCGTGTCGGGGGTCAACTCGCGACGCAGGCGCGAACTGTAGAGGCGATAGAGGAATCCACGCCCCTCGCCCGAACCGGTGGGTGTCACGTTCCTACGCTACCGCGCGGGCCGTACCCCACACCGCACACGCCGTATGTACAAAAGTCGGCATGAGGGTACGCGTAGGCTCAGTGCCGTGACCCGACACGCATCCGCCGAGGGCGCCGACATGCCCCAGCTCCCGCTCCTCGAAGCAGGCTCCGTCAGCGCGCAGGTCGAACTGAAGCCCACGTGGCGCGGCTGGATCCATGCCGGAACGTTCCCCGTGGCCGTGGCCGCCGGGGTGCTGCTCATCGTCTTCGCCCACGGCGCGGCCGCGAAGTGGGCCGCGGCCGTGTTCATGCTGACCTCGCTCCTGCTGTTCGGCAACTCCGCGCTGTATCACCGGTTCACCTGGGGGCCGACGACCAAGGCGGTGCTCAAGCGCATCGACCATGCCAACATCCTGCTGCTGATCGCCGGCACCTACACGCCGATCGCCGTGCTGGCGCTGACGCCCGACAAAGGCACCCTCCTGCTCGTGCTCGTCTGGTCGGGCGCGATCCTCGGCATCCTTTTCCGCGTCTTCTGGATCAACGCACCGCGCTGGCTCTACGTGGCGCTGTACCTGCTGCTCGGCTGGGCTGCGGTGATGTATCTCGGCGACCTCCTGCACGCGAACGTCGCGATGATGATCCTCGTCATCGTGGGCGGCCTGCTCTACACCGGCGGAGCCGTCGTCTACGCGCTGAAGAAGCCCAACCCCTGGCCGGGCCACTTCGGCTTCCACGAGATCTTCCACGTGTGCACCGTGCTGGCGTTTCTCTGCCACTGGACGGCGTGCCTGCTGATCGCACTACACCCGCTGACCCCCTCACTCGGCTCGGCAGGCTGAGCGCGGAGGAGAACGCCCCGGGCGCCCGCGGCAGCGTCAGCGCGAGGCGGGATCGATGTCCTGGTCGTCGGTCTCGCTCGCCTCGACGGCGGCGGCGGCCTGCTCGTGGGCGCGCGCCTCGGCATCCGCCTGAGTCGTCGCGTCGAGTTCTTCGGCGATCTCCGCACGGTAGCCGGCGCGACGGATGCGTCGCAGCATGTCGATGAGGAGGAAGATCACGGCGATAGCGACCACCGCGATGCCGACGAAGCCCACGAACCCCGGAGTGACCGCGTCAGGGTTGACGGTCATGGTGGGAGTCGGAATCGCCGGGTCGGCGATCGCCGACAGCGCGATCGTCAGTGCGTGCATCGTTCCTCTGTTCCGCGCGGAGCGCCTAGCCTGGAAGTCCAGCCTAGAACCTCGGGAAGTGTCATGACCGCGATGCGCACACAGCAGGAGCTCGACGACCGCTACGGCCGAGCACGCAGCGCGGGGCGCCGTCGCTGGACCTGGATCCTCGGGGGCGCGGTCGTTCTCGCGCTCATCGGCTACTTCGGATGGAACACCTACACACAGGCGGCTCAGTCCGTGGACATCGACGTCACCGGATTCGATCTCAGCGATGCTCCGCACAGCGTGACGGTCGATTTCCAGCTCACGCTCGCGCGTGGAAGCGCCGTCAGCTGCGTGGTCGAGGCCCAGGACGAGGAGCACGGCATCGTCGGGTGGAAGGTCGTCTCCTACCCGGCCGACGACGCCCACAGCCGCACGTTCAGCGAGCGGGTGGCGACCACCGCCGCTGCGACGACCGGTTTGGTCCCCTCGTGCTGGATCCCGTAGGCTGATTCGACACATGCGCCCTGGCAGCTGCCGGGGCGTTTGGCATAGTGTCGGCGGCCGGTGCCGCACACGCGCATCGACCGCCCCCATCGACAAGGAGACGACGTGGCCGAGAACACGGAGACCTTCCTCACCCAGGACGCCTACGACCGGCTCGCCGCCGAGCTCGAGCACCTGTCGACGACGGGTCGCGAAGAGATCGCCAAGCGCATCGAGGCCGCCCGCGAAGAAGGCGACCTCAAGGAGAACGGCGGCTACCACGCCGCCAAGGACGAACAGGGCAAGCAGGAAGCACGCATCCGCACCCTGCAGGCGCTGCTGAAGGACGCCGTGGTCGGCGAGGCCCCGGAGTCCGACGGCACCGTGAAGGGCGGCACCGTGGTGACGGCGATCGTCGCCGGCGGCGAAGAGGTGTTCCTGCTCGGCAGCCGCGAGATCGCGGCGGGCTCCGAGCTCGACGTCTACAGCGAGGCCTCCCCGCTGGGCGCTGCGATCCTGGGCCTGGCGGAGGGCGAGAAGACCTCGTACACCGCGCCGAACGGTCGCGAGATCTCGGTGGAGATCGTCAAGGTCGAAACCTACAACGGCCAGTAGCGGCGCGCCCCGCGTCAGTCCTGCGCGACGCGGGGGCGGAAGCCTGCCTCCTCCAGAACGCTGATGACGTGGGCCCGGTGTTCTTCGCCGCGGGTCTCGACGCTGAGCTGCAGGATGACCTCGCTGATCTGCAGACCCTGGCCGTGGCGCGTGTGGAGCGCCTCGATCACGTTCGCTCCGGCTATGGCGAGCAGTTCCGACACGCGCGCGAGCTGGCCCGGCCGGTCGGGCAGCGGGATCTGCAGCGTCATGTAGCGTCCGGATGCCGCCAGTCCATGCGCCACGACGCGTTGCAGCAGCAGCGGGTCGATGTTGCCTCCGGAGAGGATGACGGCCGTCGGGCCGCTCGCCGTGATCTTGCCGGCGAGGATCGCGGCCACGCCCACGGCGCCGGCGGGCTCGACGACCTGCTTCGCGCGCTCCAGCAGCACCAGCAGCGCCCGGGCGATGTCGTCGTCGCTCACGGTGACGACCTCGTCGACGAGTTCGCTGATCACCTCGAACGGCGCATCACCGGGACGCGCGACGGCGATGCCGTCGGCGATGGTCGGCGTCGTGGCAACCGTCAGCGGCACGCCGGCGGCGAGGGAGGACGGGTACGCGGCGGAGTTCTCGGCCTGCACGCCGATGATCCGAACGCGTCTGCCCTCGAGGGCTGCCCGCGCCTTCACCGCGGCGGCGACCCCGGCGATCAGTCCGCCGCCACCGATCCCGACGACGACGGTCTCGAGCTCGGGCACGCCGTCCCACAGTTCCAGACCCATCGTCCCCTGGCCGACGATGATGTCGCGGTGATCGTAGGGGTGGATCATCACGGCGCCGGTGCGTTCGGCGAACTCCGCCGCGAGCCGCAGCGGCGTCTCGACGGTCGCCCCTTCCAGCACGACCTCGGCGCCGTAGCCGCGGGTCGCGAGGAGCTTGGGGACCGGCACGCCCAGCGGCATGAAGATCGTGGCGGGGATGCCGAGCTTCTGTGCGGCCGAGGCGACGCCCTGGGCGTGGTTGCCGGCAGAGGCGGCCACCACGCCGCGTGCACGCTCTTGTGCGCTCAGACGCGACAGTCGGTAGGTCGCCCCTCGGATCTTGAACGAGCCCGTGCGCTGCAGGTTCTCGAGCTTCAGGTAGACGGGCGCACCGAGTACCTCGGTGAGGTGGTCGGAGACGTCGAAGGGCGTCTTCACGATGACGTCGCGCAGGACGGCGGCGGCGTCCTCGAACTCCGCCAGGGTCGGGAGGGTCACGCGGGCTTCTTCCTACTGCGGGGAACGGTGCTCCAGATGAGGTCGGCCCGATCGGGTGAGGCCGTGGAATCGTTCGAGCGACGTCCCAGATAGACGGCGACGACGTTGATGAAAGCCGCCAGCGGCACGGCGAAGAGCGCGCCGGGGATACCGGCGATCATCGCACCGCCGGCGACGACCAGAACGACCGCGAGCGGATGGACTTTGACGGCGGAGCCCATCAGCAGCGGCTGTAGCACGTGCCCCTCGAGCTGCTGGACGCCGAGGACGACCACCAGCATCCACAGCGCGATCCACGGCCCGTTGTAGACGAGGGCGAGGAACACCGCCAGCGCCCCGGTGACGACGGCACCGACGAACGGGACGAAGGCGCCGAGGAAGACGAGCACCCCGATCGGGATGGCCAGGGGAACGCCGAGGAGGAAGGCGCCGAGAGCGATGCCCGTCGCGTCGATCGTCGCCACGAGCAACTGCGTGCGCGCGTAGGTGACCACGGTGCGCCAGCCGGCGCGGCCGGCGCCGTCGACCTCGCTGCGCGCGCGCCGCGGGAACAGGCGCACGACCCAGCTCCAGATGCCGCCGCCGTCGGCGAGGGTGCACAGCAGGATGAACAGCGCGAGCACCGCGCCGGTGGCGACGTGCCCGACGGTGGATCCGACGGCCAGCGCGCCCGACCAGAGCACTTCCGCCTGCTGCTGCAGGTAGCCGCCAGCCTGGACGAGGAGATCGTCGATCTGCTGCGCCGTGAGGTGGAGCGGCCCGTCGATGAGGTATTGACGCAACTGACCGATCGCTTCGGTGGTGCGAACCTGCACGCTCGACCACTCACGAGTGATCTGCCAGATGGCCAGCCACAGCAGCCCTGCGACCACCGCAACCGTGCCGAGCACCGATAGGACGATCGCCAGCCACCGCGGTACCCCACGCGTCAGCATCCAGGTGAAGGCCGGCCACAGCAGCGCGGTGACGAGAATCGCCACCATCAGCGGGATCACGAGGAGCTTCAGCTGGATGACGAGCCAGATCAGGATGCCCGCCGCGACGGCGATGACAACGAATCGCCAGGCATACGCCGTCGCGACCCTGAGTCCTCGAGGAAGCCCGCGGTCGATGTCGGAGGCGACCGTGCGCTCACGCAGAGTGTCGAGGAACGACCCGCGCGGCGCGGCGCCGGGTCTGTCGTCGGTGCCGCTCATCCCGCCAGTCTAGAACTCAGAACCGGCCACCCATCTCCTGGAGGCGGGCGATCCGATCCGGGATCGGCGGATGCGTCGCGAACATGCGCTCCACGGCACCGCGGCGCAGCGGGTCGCTGATCCAGAGGTGGGCCATCGAAGTGTTCGCCTTGGCGAGCGGCCGGCCGTACTCCCCCAGTTTGGCGAGGGCGAATGCCAGGCCGTCGGGGTCGCGCGTGGTGAGCGCACTGGTCGCGTCGGCGAGGTACTCGCGCTGGCGCGAGATGGCTGCCTGGACGACCGCGGCCAGCAGCGGCGCCACGATGGCGGCCACCAGGCCGAAGAGGAGGAAGAAGATCTGAGACTGGCTGTTTCCGCCGCGCCTGCCGCCCCCGAAGAAGGCCACGCGCAGCAGGATGTCCGCCACCAGCCCCACGGCGACCACGAGGCCGAACACGACCAGCGTGACGCGGATGTCGTAGTTGCGGATGTGCCCCAGTTCGTGACCGAGCACGCCCTCCAGTTCACGATCCGTCATGATCTCGAACAGGCCTGTCGTCACCGTGATCGCGGCACGCTCGGGCGTGCGTCCGGTCGCGAACGCGTTGGGCGCGGCATCCTCGACGACGTAGAGGCGGGGCATCGGGGTCCCCGTCGTCAGACACAGGTTCTCGACGATCCGGTAATAGCGCGGAGCCTCCTCGCGCGTCACCTCCTGCGCACCCGACAGAGCGAGGGCTTCGCGGTCGGCGACGAAGTACTGCACGCTCGCGTAGCCCGTGGCCCCGAGGAGCACGAACGCCGAGATCCACCAGTTGTTGCCCGCGAGCCATCCCGCCGCCAGGCCGATCAGTCCGAGGACGATGATGAAGCCGGCCATGATCAGCCAGGTGTTGCGCTTGTTGCGGGCGATCGCGGAGTACATGCCGCGCGCCCGATCAGAACTGGATGCGCGGCGGCTCGGCGATGGCGGCGCCGTCGACGACCTCGAAGAACTCCCGCTCGTGGAAGCCGAGGTTGCGCGCGAACATGTTGTTCGGGAACACCTTGATCTTCGTGTTCAGCTCGCGCACGCCGCCGTTGTAGAAGCGACGGGACGCCTGGATCTTGTCTTCGGTGTCGACGATCGACTGCTGCAGCTGGAGGAAGTTCTGACTCGCCTGCAGCTGCGGATACGCCTCGGCGACCGCGAACAGCGACTTCAGCGCCTGCTGCATGTGGCCTTCGGCCACGCCGGCTTCGGCGGGTGAGCCGGCGGTGAGCGTCTCCGCGCGGGCGCGGGTGACGTTCTCGAAGACCGCCTTCTCGTGCGCCGCGTACCCCTTGACCGTCTCGATGAGATTGGGCAGCAGATCAGCGCGCCTCTTCAGCTGCACGGTGATGTCGCTCCACGCCTCGTCGACGCGCACACCGAGCGCGACCAACGAGTTGTAGGTCGCCCAGAGATAGATTCCGGCGATCACCACCAGAGCGACGACGATCAGGACCGGGATCAGCCATTCCATACGACTCCCATCGACTGAGGATCATCCTATCGGCGGGAGGGGCCACGTCATCCGCCGCGGCCAGCACTCCCAGCGGTTCCCCATCTGCACAGGTGCGAGACAGACCCTCACGCGCCGAGGACGCGGTCGAGATAGGCGTTGCGGAACATGCGCGTGGGGTCGAGGCGGTCGCGCAGAGCCAGAAAGTCGTCGAAGCGCGGATACCGCTCGCGCAGAGCCGCCGCATCGAGCGTGTGCAGCTTTCCCCAGTGCGGCCGGCCGGCGTGGGCGCGCATGATCTCCTCGACGGCGGCGAAGTAGGCACGGTGGTCGGCGCGCCAGTATCGATGCACGGCGATGTAGCCGCTGTCACGCGCGTAGGCCGTCGAGAGCCACCGGTCGTCCGCGGGCGCCACCCGCACCTCGATCGGGAACTCGATGCGCCACCCCGACGCGTCCACGAGGTCGCGCACCTCCCGAAACGCCGACGCCAGCTCGTCCAGCGGCACGGCGTACTCCATCTCACGGAAGCGCACGCTGCGCTGCGTGGTGAACACGCGATGCGACGCATCGGAGAACCGCCGATCCCCCCACACCCGGGCGGACAGCCGATTGATTGCCGGCACGAGCGGCGGGGCGAGCCGACCGGCGCTGCACACCAGTTGGTGCACGCCGTTGCCCACGATCCGCTCATCGAGCATGCGCGACAGGGGCGACAGCGGGGACGTCGGCGCATCTGTCGGCATCCGGGTGTTCGTCTTCGTCAGGGCGACAGTGGTGTGCGGAAACCAGTAGAACTCGAAGTGGTCGACGCCGCGGACGCGCGCATCGAGGTCGTCCACGACGGCGTCGAGAGGTTCGGGTTGTTCCTGTGCGCCGAGCGCGAACGCCGGCACGCATTGGAGCGTCACGTCGACGAGGATGCCGAGGGCGCCCAGACCGAGCGCGACGGCAGGCAGCAGGTCGGGCTCGTTCTCGTCGTCGACGGTGAGCAGCTCTCCATCCGCCGTGACGAGCGTGGCACCCACGACCTGGGTCGCCAGTCCCCCGTGACCGAGACCGGTGCCGTGGGTGCCGGTCGAGAGCGCTCCGGCGATGGTTTGACGATCGATGTCGCCGAGGTTCGCCATCGCGAGACGGTGAGGCGCGAGCAGCGCCGGAATGCGGTGCAGTCGCGTGCCGGCCAGCAGGCGCACACGCCCGCGCTCGCGATCGACGGCGATCACGCCGCTCAGCTCGCTCAGATCCAGCAGGGTTCCCGGCGCCGCCGCGATCCCGGTGAAGCTGTGTCCGGCGCCGACAGCCTTCAGCGCGCGCCCGCGAGCGCCGGCCGAGCGCACGGAACGGCGCACCGCCTCGATCGTCGTGGGGTACTCCACCAGCTGCGGGCGCACGCTCTCGGTGCGCGCCCAGTTCTGCCATGTGCCGCCGGGTCGTGTCACAGGAAGCTCTTCCCTTCGCCGCGGTAGGTGGCGGCTTCGCCGACGAGGCTCTCGCCGAGGGTGAGGTGGTAGCGGTCGACGCGCTCGGACAGCTCACCGCTCTTCGCGTGGCGGAACCAGACCCTGTCGCCCACGCGAAGGCGGCGCGCCGACTCGCCCTGCAGGGGCGTCTGCACCTCCCCTGCGCCCTCCCGCGCGAGGGTCTTGAGCCCGGTCGGCCACACCGGGCGGGGCTGGCGAGAGGCGACGGGTGGGCCCGATGCGATCCATCCGCCTCCCAGGACGACGGCGATGTCCTCGAGCGGCTTGCGCACGACCTCGAGCGCGAAGGCTGCGGCGGGCGCCGGCGTGAAAGCGCGGTAGCCGTCGAACAGGTGACCGGCGAGCAGCCCGCTGCCGGCCGTCGTCTCGGTGACGGCCGGGTCGGCTGCCGTGTACTCCAGCGAACCGGTGCCGCCGCCGTTGACGAACTCCAGGTGCGTGATCTCACGCAGCCCCGCCACGATCGCTCCCCGCCGGGCGACGAGCTCGTCCCGTGATTGGTGCTGCATCCAGCGGATGACACCGTCGCCGGAACCGGTGTGGTCGGGTTGTCCGGCGATCTGTGCCTCGTACATCATCAGGCCGACCAGCTCGAAACCGGGACGGGCGACGATGGAGCGCGCAAGCCGCACGACTTCCGCCGGTTCGTGCACGGGCGAGCGACGCACGCCGATGTGGCCCAGCACGGGTGCCCGCCACGATGCGTCCGCGTCGATCGCCACGCGGACGCGCGCGCGAGCAGACGGGGCGGCGACGGCATCCACCACGTCCAGCTGCGCAGGGTCGTCGATCATCAGGGTGACCCGACGCGCGAGGTCGTCGTCGTGGACCAGCCGCTCCAGCGCCGCCCGGTCGACGCTGGGATATCCGAGCACGATGTCGTCATGCTCGCGCGCGAGCCAGAGCGCCTCGGGAAGCGTGAAGGCGAGGATGCCGCGGTAGCCCCCGATCGCGAGGGTGGCGTCCAGGACCTCACGGACGCGGATCGACTTGCTGGCCACGCGGATCGGCACACCCGCGGAGCGGACCACGAGATCCATCGCGTTGAACCGGAGCGCATCGAGGTCGATGGCGGCGACGGGTCCGGACACTGCCGAGACCGCCGCCGATCTCGCCGCCCAGAACGCCGCCGGATCATCCCAGCCCGGGCCGGTGGCAGGGGGAAGGCTCAGGAGGTCCAGGCTCATCGGTTCGGGCTCCTTCGCTCGTGAGGGCTCCAGCCTAGATGACACGGGGTGTCATCCGCAGTGGAACTCGAGGGATCTTTCGGCCGGCTGACGCGCATCGGCGGGAGTACCCCCGGACGGACTCGAACCGACACTGAAGCGATTTTAAGTCGCCTGCCTCTGCCATTGGGCTACGGGGGCCCGCTACCAGGGTAGCGACGCCGCACGCACGAAACCCCCACACCGCCGGGGCGGGTGGGGGGTTCATGACGTGCGAACCGCGGTTCAGCTGGCGGCGGTGGCCTTCTCCTCGACCTTGGGCTCGGCCGCACCGGTCTTCTCGGCGGCGACGGACTTCGGGTCGATCGCCGGTGCTGCCGGTGCTGCCGCCGGAGCCGCGGGGCGCGGACGGGAGGCGAACTCCTCGAACACGTAGCGCGGGTTCTGGACGGTCTGCAGCGACACGTTGTCGCGGCGGAGCCAGAAGTTGTGCCACCAGTCGCCGATCACGCGCCACTTGCGCTCCCACGAGGGCATGGCCAGACCGTGGTAGCCGCGGTGCGCGCACCACGCGATGAAGCCCTTGAGCGCGATGTTGCGCGACTGGAAGACGCCGTTGTACAGGCCGAGGCCCGCGACGGCGCCGAGGTTGTGGTGGATGTACTCGCGAGGCAGCTCGTCGCGCAGGACGGCGACGAGGTTCTTCGCGAGCAGCTTCGCCTGACGGACGGCGTGCTGCGCGTTGGGCACGCAATAGCCGCCGACGCCCTTGCCGGTGAGGTCGGGGACGGCCGACACGTCGCCGGCAGCCCATGCACCCTCGACGACCTCGTCCGCCGTTCCGACACGCAGGTCGGCACGGGTGCGGATGCGGCCGCGCTCCTCCACGGGCAGGTCGCTGCCCCGCACGACGGTGGGGTTGGCCATGACGCCGGCGGTCCAGATGATCAGATCGGTCGGGAGGACCTCACCGGTCGAGAGCTCGACGTTGCCGTCGACCGCGCCGGTGACCTGGGTGTCGAGGTGCACGTTCGCACCCCGCTTCGCGAGGTCCTTGAGCACCCACTCGCTCGTCTTCAGCGACACCTCGGGCATGATGCGCCCCATCGCCTCGACGAGGTGGAAGTGCGTGTCCTCGAAGCGCAGCTGCGGGTAGTCCTTGAGCAGCGAGGAAGCCAGAGCGCGCGTCTCGGCGAACACCTCGATGCCCGCGAATCCGCCACCGACGACCACGACGGTCAGAAGGCGGTCGCGCTCGGGACCGGCGGGCAGGTTGGCCGCACGGTCGAAGTTGGTGAGGATGCGGTCGCGGACGGCGACGGCCTCCTCGATCGTCTTCAGGCCGATCGCGTTCTCGGCGATGCCGGGGATCGGGAAGGTGCGCGAGACGGCGCCGGCGGTGACCACGATCTGGTCGTAGTTCTCCTGCCACGGCTCGCCTTCGGCCGGAGTGATCGTCGCGGTGCGCGTCGCGTGGTCGATTCCGGTCACCTTGGCGGTGACCACACGCGTCTTCTTCAGGTGGCGGCGCAGGCCCACGATGACGTGACGAGCTTCGATCTCACCGGCCGCCACCTCGGGCAGGAAGGGCTGATACGTCATGTAGGGCAGCGGGTCGACGATCGTGACCTCGGCCTCACCCTTGCGCAGGTGCTTCTCGAGCTTCCATGCGGTGTAGAAGCCGGCGTAACCGCCGCCGACGATGAGGATCTTGGGCACGGCACGCGCGGCCGTGCTGGTCTCTGTGTGAGTCACAGGTGGAAGCACTCCTTGAATCAACGGCTCGGAGTACGAGGTGCGCGCTCCGATCTGATGCGCCGGGCAACAGCAGTGACACCGAGCGCGACCAGTATAGCCGTCAGGGTCACCCCCACGAGCGGCACGGTTCCGTAGAGGAGGGTCTCGACGCTGGGCAGCAGCGGAGAACGCCGGTCGAGGGTCTCGGCGGCCGGCAGCTGGTCGATGGTGACCGGAGAGGACGTCGGCGCGGGCTGCGGACCGGCGTCGGCGCGGCGATACAGCCGGATCCAGTCGGAGAGGCTTCCCATCGGGTTGCTGTCGACGCTCCCGACGGACGCGCTTACCGCGGCGTTGGCATCGATGAGACCGTAGCCGTACTTCTCGTCGGGCAGCTTCGTGGCCGCTGCGGCCGGCCGCGCCGTCTTGATGATGCGGTTGATGACGTTGTCGGCATCCAGTTCTGGATGGGCCGAACG
This sequence comes from Microbacterium sp. AG790, assembly GCF_003634765.1. Lineage (NCBI taxonomy): Bacteria > Bacillati > Actinomycetota > Actinomycetes > Micrococcales > Microbacteriaceae > Microbacterium > Microbacterium sp. AG790. Next base: position 1,035,257 of record NZ_RBWZ01000006.1, on the reverse strand, counting down.
CACGAGCGCGGCGATGCCGGCCACGATCGGCGCGGCCCCGCTCGTGCCGTCCCAGACCACGAGCTGCCCATCGGCAGAGACGCCGAGGAGCTGCTCACTCGGTGCGGAGATACCGATCGTGATGCCCTGCGTGGAGGCCTGCTCGCTGGCGGTGCCCGCACGGTTGACGCCGCCGACCGTCAGTACCCCGGGGATGGTTGCGGGTGCACCCACCTCCTCGGTGCCGCTGCCCTTGTTTCCGGCTGCCACCACGACCACGACGTCGTGGTCGAACGCGTATTGGAAGGCATCGTCCCAGGACGGATCCCAGGTGAGGGTGTTCGTCGTGAACGACAGGTTGATGATGTCGGCGCCGTGATCGACCGCCCACTTCATCGCATCGGCGACCTGCTGCACGAAGGGCACCGAGGATGCCGCGCCGAACCCGATCGACAGCGAGAGGAGACTCGCCTCCGGGGCGACGCCGATCATGCCGGTGTCGGCGCCCGTTCCGCGCGCAGCGGCCAGCGAGGCGACCCAGCTGCCGTGGTTGGCGTCGACGGCTCCCACCGGGGTGCGCCCGTCGGACGACCCGGCTCCGGAGAAGTCCGCTCCCCCGACGACGGCGCCGGAGAACTCGACCGGAGAACGGCCGATGCCGGTGTCGATGACAGCGATCGTCACCCCCTTGCCACGGGTCGTCTGCCAGGCCTGACGAACGCCGTACGCGTCGAGCCAGTACTCCGCCGCGCGGGCGGGATCGCCCGTGCCCGGCGGAGGTACCGTCGTCAGAGGCGCCGCTGCCGCGGTGAGAGCCGCCGGGGCGGGATCGCCCGCGCCCGCAGCGACGACAGGAGGAGTACTCGCCGCGCCCGCCGCCAGCTGCCCGCCCAGCGCGATCAGCACGGCCGCGACGACGGCGACGACACGCCGCCGCCGAGCGCTCACACCGCGCTCCGCGGGTGCGCGCACGTGCAGCGCTCGGGCGACCACTCGGCGCGCGCGAGCGCGAGGTCGCCGATCGGGTTCACGCCGGCCCCGGCGGCCAACGCGTGCCCCGCCAGGGCATGCAGACACTTCACCCGCGTCGGCATCCCGCCCGCGGAGATGCCGTCGATCTCCGGCACGTCGCCGTAGACCGCTCGATCGGACAGGTACGCCTCGTGCGCCGCCAGATACGCGGCGGCGACGTCCTCATCGTCGGCAAGCAGGGCGGCGAGCTCGGGCATCACCTGGTTCGCCTCCAATGCCGACATCGCGGCCGTCGCCCCGGGATGGGTGAGGTAGTAGAACGTGGGAAACGGTGTGCCGTCGGGAAGCCGCGGTTCTGTGGCGACAACCGTCGGGTTGCCGCAGACGCACCGCGCGGCGATGCCGACGACGCCACGCATCGGACGCCCCAACTGGGACCGCATGGCCTCGAGGTCGGCGGCGGAAGCGGGGCTGAGAGGGGGATGCGGCACCCGTCAAGGGTACCGGGGCGCGCTGACCGACCGCTGGATCAGCCGGCGGGCGCGGCCGGGGGCACCGCCGCCGTCTGAGCCAGACCCGCCCCGGCGACCGAGCGCACCAGCTGCGCCATCCAGTCGGTGCGGGTCTCCTGCACCTGAGCGCTCACGGCGGCCTGCGTCGGGGGCATCGCGGTGGCGGGCAGATCGTTGTCGACGAGATAGACGACTTCACCCGGTCGCACGTAATACAGTCGCTCCCGCGCCTGGGAGGTCACGTACGCGGGGTCGTTCCAACGGTCCTTCTGCTGCTGCAGGCTCGCCACATCCGCTTCGCTCAGCTGAACCGAGTGCGCCAGCGCCGCGATCTGCTGACGCTGGCCGAGATACGTGCCGACCGTGGGCACCAGCGTGAAGACGGCCAGCACGACCAGGCCCAACATGATCGCGGTGAAGGCCGAGAAGCGGATGCCGCCGGCCCAGGCGCGCACGTCCACACGGCCCGACCCCCGGCGTCCGCCCGACGTGCGGGACGCGGAAGAGGGAGCCGGCGCAGTGCGCACGGCTCCCTCTCTCGTCATGGGACCAGCCTACGTGGCACGCGGACGTGCGACGGAAGGCGCCCCGAATCGCTCAGCGAATCTCCAGCACCCTCAGGCCTTGAAGCGCGGGAACGCGCCGCGACCGGCGAAGACCGCGGCGTCGCCGAGTTCCTCCTCGATGCGCAGCAGCTGGTTGTACTTCGCGACGCGCTCGCTGCGGGCGGGCGCACCGGTCTTGATCTGACCCGCGTTGACCGCGACGGCCAGGTCGGCGATGGTCGTGTCCTCGGTCTCACCGGAGCGGTGCGACAGCATCGAGCGGTAGCCGTTCTGGGTGGCCAGCGAGATCGCGTCGAGCGTCTCGGACAGCGTGCCGATCTGGTTGACCTTCACGAGCAGAGCGTTCGCGACACCGAGGTCGATGCCCTTCTGCAGGCGCACCGGGTTGGTCACGAACAGGTCGTCACCGACGAGCTGGACCTTCGAGCCGATGGCATCGGTGAGGTGCTTCCAGGCCTCCCAGTCGTCCTCGGCGAGGGCGTCCTCGATCGTGACGACCGGGTAGTTGGCGACGAGGTCGGCGAAGTAGTCGGTCAGCTTCTCGGCCGACCAGGCCTTGCCCTCGACCGTGTACACGCCGTCCTTGTAGAACTCGGTCGCCGCGACGTCGAGACCCACCGCGACGTCCTTGCCGGGGGTGAAGCCGGCCTTCTCGATCGCCTTGATGAGGAAGTCGAGGCCCTCGCGGTTGCTGGGCAGGTCGGGCGCGAAGCCGCCCTCGTCGCCGAGGCCGGTGTTGTAGCCCGCCGCCTTCAGCTCGCCCTTGAGGACGTGGTAGACCTCGGTGCCCCAGCGGAGGGACTCGCCGTAGGTCTCCGCACCGATGGGCGCGAGGAAGTACTCCTGGAAGTCGATGCCGTTGTCCGCGTGCTCGCCGCCGTTGATGACGTTGAACAGCGGCACGGGCAGGACGTGCGCGTTGGGTCCGCCGAGGTAGCGGAACAGCGGGAGGTCGGCGCTGTCGGCGGCGGCCTTCGCGACGGCCAGGGACACGCCCAGGATGGCGTTGGCGCCGCAGCGCGACTTGTTCTCCGTGCCGTCGGTGGCGATGAGGATCTCGTCGATGACGCGCTGCTCGCTCGCCTCGACGCCCTCGATGGCCGGGCCGAGCTCATCGATGACGGCGGTGACCGCCTTCAGGACGCCCTTCCCGCCGTACCGGCTCTTGTCGCCGTCCCGCAGCTCGTACGCCTCGAAGGCGCCGGTGGACGCGCCGGAGGGGACGGCCGCGCGCTGGACGATGCCATCGTCGAGCAGCACCTCCACTTCGACGGTCGGGTTGCCACGCGAATCCAGGATCTCGCGTGCGCCTACAGCCTCGATCAGTGCCACAGGGGACTCCTTGCTTGTGGAGGATGAATCTCGGAGCGTCATCGGTGTACTCCAGCTCCGTCATCGAGTCTAGTGACCTGGATGACGGGCCCACAGGCCGACCACCGGATCAAACGACCAGCGCGAGCGCGATGCCGTCCCACCCCTTGGCGTCGAGCGTCTGCAGCGCCGTCGCGGTGAAGCGCGGATCGTCGCGCAGCATCTCCAACCCCGCGCGCACGCCGCGCACCTGCGGGCTCGGGTCCTCGGCATCCGCGACCCGACCGTCCCGGACGACGTTGTCGACGACGACGATAGTGCCGGGCCGCCCCAGACGAGCCGCCCAGTCCAGGTAGACGGTGTTCGACTCCTTGTCGGCATCGATGAAGACGAGGTCGAAGGGGCCCTCTTGGGCGAGGGTCGGCAGCACGTCCGCCCCTCGCCCGACGCGGATGTCGACGCGCTCGCCCACGCCGGCGCGGTCGATGCTCGCGCGAGCGACCTCGGCGTGGCGGGGCTCGGCCTCGATCGTCACGACCCGACCGTCGTCCGGGATGCCGCGAGCCAGCCAGATCGTCGAGTATCCCCCGAGCGTGCCGATCTCGAGCACGCGCCGCGCACCGCTGAGGCGTGCGAGCAGCCACAGCAGCTTGCCGCCCGTGGGCGCCACCTCGATCGCGGGCATGTCCGCGGCGCGCTGGGCGGCTACCGCCGCCTCGAGCGCGTCGTCGCGGCCGACGAGCGTGTCGACGAGGTAACGGTCGACCTCATGGGCGGCGGCGAGAGAGAGCGCGGGCATGACGACAGCCAACCGGGTTGGACTCGCCGGGTCAACGACCTCGTGCGCGCTCGGTCTCGGCCGTGAGCAGCGCCGCCCCCGTCTCGGCGTCGTCGACGGTCACCGTGAACACGGTGCCGTTCGTCCGCCGCACGCGGATGGCGGGGCCTGTCCGCATCACGACCCCGAATCCGCCGCCGGGCGCCCACCGCAGTCCCCACCCGCCGAACTCCCCCATCGGAGACACCACGACGACCTCGACATCCGCGATCTGCGCGACCGGGATGCGCACGCGCGGGAAGCCCATGACGGAGGTGACGGAGAGCCCCGTCGCGTCGACGCGCACGTGGAACATGCTGCTGGCCGCGATCGTCGCGGCCAGCAGCACGATGAGGACGACGAGGAGTGTCGAGGCCGTGCCGCTGCCGCTGGCGGTCATGGTGATGGCCGCCACGACCACCAGGAGCAGGAGTGCGGCGACGAGCACGATGAAGCCGCTCCAGGTGAGGCGCACGCGGCGCAGCCACACCGCCCTCTCCCCCGCCGCCAGCGGCGGATCGATCGCCGCGGTCGCCCTGTCCGGCTCCGACCGTTCGTCGGGCTGGACGAGCCACGCCGCGATGCCCACGATGACGGCGAGGACTCCGGCCACGAGCAGCCACGGGAAGATGGACGGGCCGTCGGCGGCCTCGGTCAGACCGCGCTGGATCAGCACGGATGCCGTCGTGAGCGCGCTCAGGAAGACCGACAGCGCGGGCGCCAGCGCCCCCATCAGACGGTAGGTCGGGCCGCGATCGCCACGGCGCAGGCCTGCGAGCCCGGACCCTCCGATGATCAGCGGCATCCCCAGACCGACCACAACGGTCAGCAGCAGCGTCACCCACGCCGGGCCGAACCCGTCGGGCATCCCCGTCGCGCCCCAGTGGATGGCAATCGGATCCGGGAGCGCGGCGGCCGCAGTGAGCTGCAGCAGCACGCCGACGACGGTAGCGACGACGGGTGTCGCCACCGCGACGAGGATGAAGCGCGAGACGGCGCGCGATCGTGGCGTGGTCATGGTGACTCCTCGGGGTCGGACGTGTGGTGGATCAGGGCGGCGAGTGCCTGCCGGGACAGCCCGCGCTCGCGGGCGCGGGCGACGATGTCGGCGATGTCGGGCTGCAGCTCAGCCAAACGGTCCGCCGCCGCCGTCACGACGGCGCCGCGACCACGGTGCATCGAGACGAGCCCCTCGTCCCGCAGCTGCTGATAGGCGTGGAGCACCGTGTGCAGGTTGATGCCGAGGGCCGACGCCACCTCGCGGGCCGAGGGCAGGCGATCACCGGGGCGGAGGCGACGTGCGACGGCATCCGCCCGGACGGATGCCGCGATCTGTGCGAACAGCGGCACGTCGCTCGTCGCGTCGATGCGGATCAGCATGTCGGCCTCCCGACAACAATTCTATGACAAATAGAACAGTTTGCGTACGGAAGAATCTCGTCGGCCCCCGACTACCCCCGAGTGCGCACGCCCTGGGCGAGCGCTGCGACGATCTCCGGGAGCAGCGCATCCGCCGTGCGCCGGTAGCCGAGTGCGCTGGGGTGGAAGCGATCGACGCTGAACATGTCGTCGGGGTTCTCGATGAACATCGCACCGACAGCCCGGCGAAGTGAGACGACGCGGGCTCCGGCCCGACGGGCCGCAGCGGCCTGAGCGTGGGCGAGCTGTCGCGAGGCCTGAGCCCCCAGCGCCCGCAGGGGCTGGGGCACGGGTCGCAACGCGCCCAGGTCGGGACAGGTGCCGACGACGACGGACGCACCCGCGTCGCCCAGGCGCCGCACGGCCGCCTCGAGGTCACCCGCCGCCTGCGAGACCGGCGTGCGATGCGTCACGTCGTTGCCTCCGACGATGATGACCGCGGCATCCGCCCGATAGTCCGGGGGAAGGCGATCGAGCTGGTCCGCGAGATCCTTCGACTCGGCACCCACCACCGCGACGGTGCGAAGGCGCACCGGCCGATGCAGGAAGTCGGCGAGGCCCTTGGACAGTCGCGCCCCCAGGACGTCTTTGGGCCGCTGTGCGCCGAGGCCGGCCGCGATCGAGTCGCCCAGAACCAGCAGCTCGAGCGGCGCGCCGGCGAGCTTCGGCCGCCACACGCGGTCAGCCTCCAACGCGCTCTCACCGAGCGGCTTGCCGATGCGCAGCCGCGCAAGGGCGGCCTGACGCGTCAGCACGCTCCGCGCGGCGAACGCACCGGCGACGACCGCGCCGGCGAGCGCCGCGCTCGTCGCCACGCGCGGGCGGAGAGCACGCCGACGATGCGAACGCGATGCCACGGACAGATCACACTCCCCCCGGGTGAACGACACGCTCCCGTCGGGTGGACGGAAGGTGACGGGCCGTGCCCTGGCACGGACGCCGGGCTCAGCGATGCCCGCGCCCGGCCGCTGCCGTGAGGACGAGCGCGACCGCGAGAACGCCGCAGGCGAGGACGGCGTCCAGCACGAAGCCCGCCACCACCTCCTCGCGCCCGCTCCACCCGGTCGCCGTCGTGACGGCCCCGATCGCGATGACGCCGAGCGAGAGCGCGAGCTGCTGGACGGTGCTGAACATGCCCCCCGACAGACCCGCCGTCTCGACGGGAACCTCCCGAACCACCGCCTGGGTCAGCGGCGAGAACACGAGCGCCTGCCCCGCGCCGAGCAACACGAGCGCAGGCTGGGCCCACCAGATCAGCGACGGCCCCCACGCGATGAACGAGACGAGGAGGAACCCGACGAGGGCGATCAGTTGCAGCGCCACACCCCAGACGAGAGTGCGCACGCCGAGCCGGCGTTGGATCGGCACGAGCGAGAGAGATACGACCGCGAACACGACCGCGAACGGCAGCAGGAGCAGCCCCGCCGTCAGCGAGTCGTACCCGAGGCCGGCCTCGACCGCGCGCGGGATGACGTAGAGCACCGCACCGTAGCCGGTGAAGAAGAGAGCGGCCGCGACCAGTCCGAGCTGCAGGGCGCGCAGTCGCAGGATGCTCGGCGGCAGCAGGGGAACACGACCGGAGCGCTCGATGCGATCCTGGTGGACCCAGAGCGCGACGAGCGCCGCCGCCCCGGCAGCGAGGGCGACGAGCGTCGGCCACGCCCATCCCGCCGACGGCCCGAAGGTGAGCGCGGAGGCGATCAGCAGAACGCCGACACCGAGCTCCACCGTTCCGGCGACATCGATCGTCACCGCTTCGTGAGCGCGCGATCGCGGCGCGAGCGGGGCGAGGGCGATCGCCGCGAGGGCGGCGAGCGCGACGAGGACGTAGATCACCCGCCAGCCGGCGATACCCGCCACCGTCGTACCCGCCAATGCACCGCCGAGCACCTGGCCGGCGGCGGCGCCGATGCCTCCGCTGGCGCCGAAGGCCGCGATGGCCCGCACGCGCGCTCCCCCGGTGGAGGTGGCTTGGATCGTCGCGAGGACCTGCGGGGTGCACAGGGAAGCTCCGACACCCTGCAGGACGCGTGCGGCGATGAGGACCTCGATCGTCGGGCTGGCCGCGCAGGCCACGGCTGACAGCAGGAACAGCCCCATTCCGAGGGCGAAGAGCAGGTGGCGTCCGAAGCGGTCGCCGAGGCGCCCGCCGAGGATGAGGAGCACCGCGAAGGGAATGCCGTACCCCGCAACGACGAGCTCGAGCTGAACCTCGGACGCGGCGAACGCCTGGTGGAGCTGGGGCATCGTCACGGTGACCGCGTTGAAGGCGAAGGAACCCGCACCCGGACCGATGAGAAACCCGACGTAGCGCCACGTGGGCACCGCCGTCGGAAGAGTGTGCACGTGCCCTGCCGGCACGGTGGGAAGGGAGGCCGTCGTGGTCATAGCGCTCATCCTGCGGGCGGAGCCATCCTGGTACCAGGAGTGCCTTCATCCTGGTATCGACGCCACCCTGCTCCGCGCGCTCCCCGGCTGCGACGCGCAGTACGCTGGCGGACATGCGCACGGATCGCCGGGACGAGTTCGCCGCGTTCCTGCGCACCCGCCGAGAACGGCTGAGCCCGGCCGACGTCAGCCTTCCCGCGGGCACCCGGCGGCGCGTCGCCGGTCTTCGCCGCGAGGAGGTCGCCACACTCGCCGGGGTGGGGCTCACCTGGTACACCTGGCTCGAGCAGGGCCGACCGATCGCCGCATCGGACCAGGTGCTCGGCGCGATCGCCCGGGCGCTGCGCATGACGGAGGACGAGCGGGACCATCTGTTCGCCTTGGCCGGCGCGACTCCTCCCGAACGGGACGAGCACGCCTGCGTGAGCGCGGCGCACCTCGATCTGCTGTCCAAGCTCATGCCGTATCCCGCCGGCGTGCAGACAGCTCGCTTCGACATCCGTGCGTAAAACCGGTCGTACCGGTTTCTCTTCGCCGACCTGGACACGATCGCTCCCGAAGGCCGCAACTGCGCGGTCCGCATCTTCACCGATCCGGCATGGCAACACGCGCACACCGACCTCGACAACGCCCAGCAGCGGATCGTGGCGCGCCTGCGCGCCGCCTACGGGCGCCACCACGACGAGCCGGGCTGGCAGCGCTTCATCGCCCAGCTCGAGGAGCAGTCCCCACCTTTCGCCGAGCTGTGGCGCCGCGGCGACGTGGGCACCGAACACAACGCGGTGAAGCGCCTCGAGCATCCGCGCTGGGGAACACTCCAGCTGGCGATGACGAGCCTCTGGACGGGCGAGGCCGGCGGACAGCGGGTGGTCTGGTTCCGCCCGCAGGATGCGGCGACGGCGCGCCGACTCGACGTGCTCGCCCGCTACGCCGCCGAGGAGCCGGTGCTGTCCGGATCGACCCCCGCGCCGTCTCAGCCGAGCGGCTTGATCTCCAGCGCCTCCGGCGCTTGACCGGCCGCCACTGTGGCGAAGGATGTGTACCCGTCGGATGCCGCGCGCTCCAGCAGCGCCTTCAGGTTCTTCGTGCGCTGCTCCACACGCACCCGCGCCCCCTCGGCGACCAGTGCGGCCTTGAGCGCGAGGAGCTCACCCACCGGCACGTCGCGCTCGTGCACGAGGACGATGGCCGACATGCCCGCGTCGTCGGCATCCTCCAGGAGGTCGACGATGCGCTCGAAGCCGAGGGAGAACCCCACCGCCGGCACCTGCTGGCCCAGGAAGCGTCCGATCATCCCGTCGTAGCGACCGCCCCCGCCGAGCGAGTACGTGACGCTCGGGTGGGCGAGCTCGAAGATGGTGCCGGTGTAGTACCCCATCCCGCGCACGAGGAACGGATCGAAAACGAGCGGCGCGCCCTGCGCGTCGTCCGCAGAGACCCCGCGGGCCGCCGAGACCGCCGCGCCGATCGCCACGAGGTCGGCCACGATGTCGGCGGGCGCCCCCTCGGGCAGCGCCTTCAGGATCTGCCCCTGCCCGTACGGACGGTACTCACGCGTCTGTGGTCGACGCAGGAACGCGTCGAAGGCGTCGACGGCGTTCGGCGTGGCCCCCCGCTCACGAAGCTCGGCGGCGACGCCCTCGGCACCGATCTTGTCGAGCTTGTCGATGGTGATGAGTACGCCGGCACGCTCCTCCGCAGCGAAACCGAAGCTGCCGAGCATCCAGTCGAGCACGCGGCGGTCGTTGATGCGGATGCTGCCGCCGACCAGACCGAGCGCATCGAGCGCGTCGAGGCTCGCAACCAGAAGCTCCGCCTCGGCGCGGCCCGTCGCGTCACCGATGATGTCGATGTCGCACTGCACGAACTGGCGGTAGCGCCCCTTCTGCGGCCGTTCGGCGCGCCACACCGGCGCCATCTGAATGGAGCGGAAGACCGTCGGCAGCTCGGCGCGGTGCGTCGCGTAGAAGCGCGCCAGAGGCACGGTGAGGTCGTAACGCAGGCCCAGGTCGCTGAGCGCGGCCGCGTCATCGGCTGCGGCGCGGATCGCATCGGCATCCAGTCCCCGCTTGAGGACGTTGAAAGCGAGCTTCTCATTGTCGCCGCCGATGCCCGCGTGGAGCCGGTCGTAGTCCTCCATCACCGGGGTCTCGATCTCATCGAACCCGTGCGCGCGGTAGCGCTCACGGATGACGGCGAGCACGCGCTCGCGACGGGTCTTGTCGGCGGGGAGGAAGTCGCGCATTCCGCGCGGCGGGTTCACGGATGCCACGCGATCATTCTTCCAGGTCGTCGGATGCCGACGAGGCCTCGACGGCCCTCACTTCGTCCTCCAGGCCTCGGATCCTGACCCGAAGCGCCCGCTCGGCATCCCACCCACGCTCCTGCGCGAGCGACACGAGCCCGAGCAGCGCCTCCCCCAGCTCCTCCTCGCTCTGGGCGCCCACGGGCGTCCGGTCCTGCCCACCGGGCGTGCGAGACGACGACAACGGGAGCGCGGCGGCGCGGCCCAGCAGCTTCTGCGCCAGCGCGAGGGAGGGCATGTGGGCCGAGACCCCGTCGAGCACGGATCGCCGGTCGCGCTTTTCGGCGGTCTTCGCGGCATTCCAGTGGACGAGCACCTCTTCGGGGGTGGTGGCGACGGCATCCCCGAACACGTGCGGATGCCGCCGGATCATCTTGTCGGCAAGCGCGTCGGCGACGTCGTCGATGTCGAACGGATCCTCCGTCGCGTCCGCGGCCACCGCGGCGTGGAACAGCACTTGCCAGAGCAGATCGCCGAGCTCTTCGCGAAGGTCCGCGCGCGTTCCCGCCTCGACCGCGTCGATCAGTTCGGCCGACTCTTCCACGAGGTACGGCACGAGATCCTCATGCGTGATGCGCGCCGACCAGACACATCGCTCCCGTACCGCCGCCATGACGTCGGCGGCGCGTCGGAGGGCGTCGGCGCGGGCGATCGGCGCCGGATCGATCGGACTCAGACGGTCGCCGTGCTCCGGCGTCGATGATGCCATGCCCGCCACGATACGAGGATCCCGGCGATCACGAGCGAGATCGCCGATCCGGCGAGCACGCCGAGAGTGGCCTGATCGCGGATGTCGGGCGCCCCGGAGAACGCCAGCTCGCTGAGCAGCAGCGACACGGTGAAGCCGATACCGCCGAGGGCGCCCGCCGCGAGAAGGTCGCCGCCGGCGAGCCGGTCGGTCTTCGGAACCCGCAGCAGGTGCTGCGCCAGGGCGCCCGCCACGGCGATGCCGATGATCTTGCCGACGGGCAGGGCGACCAGAACGCCCCAGAAGGCCGGCGAGAGCTCTCCGGCAGACACCGCGGGGATCGTGACGAGGGCTGCGCACAGCGCGAACAGCGGCAGCACGATCGCGTTGACCCACGGTTCGATGGCGTGACGAGCCCGCAAGGCGGGCTGCTGGGCCATCGTCAGCCCGAGGACGACCCCGGCGATGGTCGCATGCACGCCCGACTCGTGCACCGCGTACCAGGTGCCGATCGCGCTCACGATGAGGCCGACGATGGCGACCGGCCGGGCACGGGTGTCGAGGAGCCGACTGCAGGTGGCGAACACGACGACGAACACCAGCGCGAGCAGCATCATGGCGAAGTCGACATCCGCCGTGAACAGCACCGCGATGAAGACGATGCCCACGATGTCGTCGAGGATGGCCAGCGCGAGCAGGAAGATGCGGACACCGGAGGGCAGCCCGCGGCCGAAGACGGCGAGCACGCCCAGCGCGAAGGCGATGTCGGTGGCTGTGGGAATCGGCCATCCGGCACCGGTCGCGTGCCCGCCGGCGATGAGCAGATACAGCGCCACGGGTACGAGCACGCCGCCGGCTGCCGCGATCGCAGGCAGGACCGCGCGTCGCGGGGACGCCAGCTGACCGCTCGTCAGCTCGAACTGCAGTTCGACCGCGGCGACGAAGAAGAAGACGGCGAGCAGGCCGTCGGAGATCCAGTGGCGCACGGACAGATCGATGACACCCGGAATGCCGATGTGCGCGTCGTCGGCGACGGCGAAGGCGATCGGCGCAGCCGCGCTATTGGCCAGCACCAGGCCGATCGAGGCGGCGACGAGAAGCAGAACGGCGGGAAAGCGGGCAGATCGCAACAAGGACACGGTCACTCCGGAGGGTCGACGAACGGGACTTGCCGACCAGGCTTCCCGGCACACCGTCCGACGACGCGCAGAGCAAACGGAGCCGTCGCGTCGCAGTCGGGGTGTCATAAAACGTCGTCACCCCGCCCTGTCAGCCTACCCCGTGACAAATGTGAAACACCGTGCCATTACCGTGGTCTCATGCGCGAACTCACCCGAACCGAAGCGATCGACCTCGTCGGCCGCGATGAGGCCGAGAACGAACTGCCGGAGCGCCTGCGTGCCGACGTGCGGATGCTCGGCGCTCTGCTCGGTCGTGTCCTGCGCGAAAGCGGCTCCCCAGGGCTCTACGACGACGTCGAGCGACTGCGCCTGGCCACCATCGCCGCGTACAGCGATGAGTCAGCGGAGGCCTTCGAGCGGGCGGCGCAGATCGCCGAGTCCTTCTCCGTGGAGCGCGCCGACGAGGTCGCCCGTGCGTTCACGGTCTACTTCCATCTCGTCAACCTCGCCGAAGAACACCAGCGTGTGCGTGTCCTGCGCGAGCGCGACGGGCGCCCTGAGCGAGAGGACGCGGCCGACTCGGTGGCCGCGGCCTTCGTGCGCCTGGCGGCGGAGGTCGGCGACGACACCGCCCTCGCCCGTCTGCAGGCGATGCGCTTTCACCCCGTGTTCACGGCTCATCCCACCGAGGCGCGCCGTCGCGCGGTGTCCACCAGCATCCGACGTCTGGTGACTCTGCTCACCGAGCGCGATGCCTCGCTCGACGGCGGCGCGGACGAGCGGCGTGCGGAGCGGCGCATGCTGGAGGAGATCGACACGCTCTGGCGCACGGCGCCGCTGCGGGCGGAGAAGCCGACGCCGGTCGACGAGGTGCGTGCCATCATGGCGGTCTTCGACGAGACTCTCTACACGGCCGTCCCTCACGTCTACCGGCGCGTCGACGATGCGCTGCAGGGACCCGCTGCCGGCGGCCGGGCACCCGTCATCCGTCCCTTCGTCCGCCTCGGCACGTGGGTGGGCGGCGACCGCGACGGCAACCCGTTCGTGACCGCGGCCGTCACGAAGAAGGCCGCGTCGATCGGTGCGGAGCATATCCTGCTGGGCCTGGAGCGCTCCGCCGTGCGGATCGCCAAGACGCTCACGCTGTCCGAGGACACGACCCCGCCCACCGCGGAGCTGCTCGGCCTGCTGCAGCGTCTGGCGGACGCCGACGAGGACGGTGCCGCGGATGCCGCCAAGCGCGCCAAGGTCGAGCCGCACAAGCGCACGATGCTGCTGATCGCCCGCCGGATCACCGCCACGCGCAAGCGCGACGCCGATCTCGCGTATCGCGACCCCGACGCGCTGCTGGCCGATCTGCGCACCGTGCAGCAGTCCCTCGTCGATGCGGGTGCCCCGCGCCAGGCGTACGGACACCTCCAGCAGCTGCTGTGGCAGGTGGAGACGTTCGGCTTCCACCTCGCCGAACTCGAGGTGCGTCAGCACTCCGCCGTCCACGCCAAGGTGCTCGCCGAAGCTGCCAGCGGTGAGCCGCTGAGCACGCAGGCGGAGGAGGTCCTCGAGGTCTTCCGCACGATCGCGCAGATCCAGAACCGCTACGGACCGCGCGCCGCCGGCCGCTACATCGTCTCGTTCACGCAGTCCGCCGCCGACCTCGCCGCCGTGCACGAGCTCGCGCGCCTGGCGGTCGGGCCCGGGGGCGCCGTTCCGGTCCTCGACGTGATTCCGCTGTTCGAGACCTTCGCCGATCTGCAGGCCGCGCCCGGCATCATGGCCGAGATCGTCCATCACCCGCAGTTCGCCGCACGGCTGGAAGCCACCGACCGGCGCCTCGAGGTCATGCTCGGCTACTCGGACTCCTCGAAGGACGTCGGCCCCGTCGCCGCCAACCTCGCGCTCTACGAGGCACAGGCGAAGATCGCCGCGTGGGCCAAGGAGTCCGGCATCCACCTCACCCTCTTCCACGGACGCGGCGGCGCGCTCGGTCGCGGCGGCGGACCGGCCAACTCGGCCATCCTGGCGCAGCCTCCGCACTCGGTCGACGGACGATTCAAGCTCACCGAGCAGGGCGAAGTGATCTTCGCGCGCTACGGCGACCCCAACATCGCGATGCGTCACATCGACCAGGTCGCCGCCGCCGTCCTGCTCGCTTCCGCTCCGTCGATCGAAAAGCGCAACAGCGCCGCAGCCGAGCGCTACGCCGAGGTCGCGGCGACGATGGATGCCGCTTCGCGTGCGCGGTTCTTCTCGCTGGTCAAGGCCGAGGGATTCGCGTCGTGGTTCGCGACCGTGACGCCGATGGAGGAGATCGGTCTGCTGGCGCTGGGCTCACGTCCCGCTCGACGCGGCCTGTCGGTCGAGTCCCTCGAAGACCTTCGCGCCATCCCCTGGGTCTTCGCATGGTCGCAGGCCCGCATCAACCTGGCCGGCTGGTTCGGTCTGGGCTCCGCGCTGGAGGCCGTCGGAGATGTCGACCTGCTGCGTCGGGCGTACGCCGAGTGGCCGCTGTTTCGCACCGTCATCGACAACGTCGGCATGAGCCTCGCGAAGGCCGACGGTCGCATCGCGCGCCGCTACCTCGACCTCGGTGACCGCGCGGATCTGGCCGACCTCGTCGTGGAGGAGCTGCAGCTCACCGGCGACTGGGTCGTCCGCATCGTCGGGGGTGACGAGCTCCTGTCGAACAAGCCCGTCCTGCAGCGCGCCGTCAAGATGCGCAGCCCGTACGTCGATGCGCTCTCGCTGCTCCAGCTGCGTGCCCTGCGGACGCTCCGCACGGGCGAGCACGACGAAGCCGACCTGCCGCAGTGGCAACGTCTGCTGCTGCTGAGCGTCTCCGGCGTCTCGGCCGGACTGCAGAACACGGGGTGATCACGTCCCGATGACGACCGCCGCGGGGGCTCAGTCCACGCGGCGGTCGTCGGTGTGGCGCGCGAGCGCCGCGCCGTAGCGCTCGGTGAGCTGGACCATGAGATCGGGCGTCTCCCGATCCAGACCGAAGACGAACCCCGGGAAGTCCAGCTCCTTCTGCAGCGCCCAGATCTCCTCGTGACGATCGGGCGACAGCATCTGAGCGGGATCGCCCACGGCGACCCATCCGATCGGCACCACGGCATCCGGCGGCACGACCGTGCGCAGGTGCACGATCGCACCGACGCGCACCTCGGTGCGATCGCCGATGCGGGCGCCGTTGAAGACGCGGACCCCGGTGGCGAGGAAGACCTCGTCGCCCACCGTCGCACCCGAGATGCTCGCGGTGGGCCCGACGAGGACGTGCGAGCCGATGTGCACGGGATGAGCGGCGCTCGCCCGGATCAGGGCGTTCTCCATCACGATGACGTGCGCTCCGAGCGTGATCGGCCCGCCCTCGGCCGTCAGCACCGCGCCGTGCAGGATCTGGCATCCGGCGCCGATCTCGACGTCCCCCGAGATCACCGCGGTCGGCGCGATCACCGCGTCGGGATGGATACGGGGGCGCACCCCGAGGTGTTCGAACTGCATGATCGTCCTCCCGCCCTCACCCTAGGACGCGCGAGGGGCGACGTCGAGGCCCGGCGCACCGCCGTTAGGGTGTTACAGGCCGCACCGACCGTGTCCGCGGCCGGAGAGTTCCGCTGTGTCAGATTCCGTCGTCGCCCGGTCCGTGCCCGCACCCGCGACCGTCTCGACCCTCACCCTGTCGACGTTCGTCGTCGGCTCGATGGTGGGCGCGGGTGTCTTCTCGCTTCCCGGCACGTTCTCGGCGCAGACCGGCGTCGTCGGCTCCCTCGTCGCGTGGGCCGTGGCGGGCACGGGGATGTTCATGCTGGCGCTCGTCTTCCAGCGCCTCGCCGCCCGGCGCCCCGAGCTGGATGCCGGGGTCTACTCCTACGCGCGCGCCGGTTTCGGGCGCTACCTGGGGTTCCTCTCCGCGTTCGGCTACTGGGCGAGCGCGTGCGCGGGCAATGTCTTCTACTGGGTGTTCATCATGTCGACGGTGGGCGCGGTCGTCCCCGCCGTCGCCGGGGGCGACACGCCCGTCGCCGTCGCGGTCTCGTCGGCCGGCCTCTGGGTGTTCTTCCTCCTCGTGCGCCGCGGCACGCGCGAGGCCGCCGCCGTGAACCGCATCGTGAGCGTCGCCAAGGTGCTGCCGATCGTCGCGTTCGTCTTCCTCTGCCTGTTCGCGTTCGACCCCGCCGTCTTCGCGGCGAACATCTCCGGCCCCGCCGACCTGCCGCTGTACGACCAGGTGCGCGGGACCCTCCTCGTGACGGTGTTCGCCTTCATCGGGGTGGAGGGCGCCAGCGCCTACTCCCGGCATGCCCGCCGTCGGCGCGATGTGGGACGGGCGACGGTGCTGGGATTCGTCAGCGTCCTGGCGATCTTCCTGTCGGTCACGATCGTGTCGTTCGGAATCCTGCCGCGCGAGCGCATCGCGGCGCTGGCGCAGCCCTCCATGGCCGGGGTGCTGGCCGAGGTCGTCGGGCCGTGGGGAGCCGGGTTCGTCGGTGTCTCCCTGATCGTCGCGGTGCTCGGGGCGTACCTCTCCTGGACGCTGATGGCCGCGGAGGTCCTGCTCGTCGCCGCACGCGACGGCGACCTGCCCCCGGTGTTCGCCCGCACCAACGACCGAGACGTCCCCGTCGGCGCGCTCACGATGTCCACCCTGCTCGTGCAGGTGCTCCTGATCGTGGTGCTCTTCTCGACGAACGCGTTCAACGTCGCCCTCAGCCTGACGAGTGCGTTCGCGCTCATCCCCTACGTGCTGACGGCGGGCTACGACCTGCGCGTCGCGCTCGCCGATGCCCGGTCGGCGCCGTCGCTGCGCGTCGCCGGCGCGGTCGTGGTCGCCGTCTGCGCCACGGGGTACACGATCTTCCTCCTGGCGGCCGCGGGCGGCCAGTACCTGCTGCTCGCGACGCTCGTGCTCGTCCCCGGGACCCTGCTGTTCGCCCTCGCCCGACGTCGGAACGGCGAGCGCGTGTTCACCCCGTGGGAGGGGGTCGTCTTCGCCGTCGCGGGCGCGGCGGCGATCGCTGCCGCCGTGCTGCTGGCGCTCGGGACGATCACCGTCTGAGCGCGGGCCACCGGCGCAGGGCCCGAGAGCGCGCTCAGGCTTCGACGGCCTCGGCGACCGGGAGCGGGTAGAGCTGGTCGATGAGCTGAGCGACCCAGGCGATGAGATCGCCGTCGCCGAGCGGCTCCCCCGCCGCCGTCGGCAGCGGAACGATCATCGCCTCGCCGCCCGCCAGCACCTTAGATTTCGGATATAGCCGCTGCAGCCGCACGCGCAGAGAATCGGATGCCGGCGCCGGCACGACCCGCAGGTTCGGCCCCATCGCGACGACGTCGCTGAGGCCCGCGACGGCGGCGCGACGGCGCAGGCGCGCGATGGCGACGAGCCCATCGACTTCGCGTGGCGGCGTGCCGTAGCGGTCGGTGAGCTCCTCGATCACGAGGTCGATCGGGTCGGTCGAGGACCCGGCATCCCCGCCGCGCGTGCGCGCATCGGGCGAGGCCGCTGCGGAGAGCTTCTGGTACGCCTCCAGACGCAACCGCTCACTGTCGATGTAGCTCTCGGGCAGACGCGCGTCGATCGGCAGCTCCAGGCGCAGCTCGGTCGGCCCGTCCACCTCGTCGCCGCGGAACGTCGCGACCGCTTCGCCGATCATGCGCAGGTAGAGGTCGAAGCCGACGCCGGCGATGTGGCCGGCCTGCTCGGCGCCCAGGAGATTGCCGGCACCGCGCAGCTCGAGGTCCTTCAGGGCGACCTGCATGCCGCTGCCGAGGTCGTTGTTGACGGCGATGGTCTCCAGGCGATCGGCCGCGGTCTCCGACAGCGGCTTCATCTCGTCGTAGAGGAAGTACGCGTATGCGCGCTCCCGCCCGCGACCGACGCGCCCGCGCAGCTGGTGGAGCTGGCTGAGGCCGTACTTGTCGGCACGGTCGATGATGATCGTGTTGGCGTTGGAGATGTCCAGGCCGGTCTCGATGATGGTCGTCGACACCAGCACGTCGAAGCGCCGTTCCCAGAAGCCGTCCACGACCTCCTCGAGCGCATGCTCGCCCATCTGACCGTGGGCGACGGCGACCCGCGCTTCGGGCACCAGCTCGGCGAGCTGGGCGGCGACGCGTTGGATCGACTGCACGCGGTTGTGGACGTAGAAGATCTGCCCCTCGCGCAGGAGCTCCCGGCGGATCGCCGCGGCGATCTGCTTGTCGCTGCGCGGGCCGACGTAGGAGAGGATCGGATGCCGGTCCTCGGGCGGCGTCTGCAGCGTCGACATCTCGCGGATGCCGGTGACGGCCATCTCGAGTGTTCGCGGGATCGGGGTCGCGCTCATCGCGAGGATGTCGACATTCGTCTTGAGCTTCTTCAGCGCATCCTTGTGCTCGACGCCGAAGCGCTGCTCCTCGTCGATGATCATGAGCCCGAGATCTTTGAAGGCGACCTTCTCGGTGAGGATGCGGTGGGTCCCGATGACCATGTCGACGCTGCCCTCGAGAAGGCCCGCGACGATCTCGCGCGCTTCCTTGTCGGACTGGAACCGCGAGAGCGGACGCACCTTCACGGGAAAGCCTGCGAACCGCTCGGTGAACGTGTCGAGGTGCTGTTTGACCAGCAGCGTCGTGGGCACGAGCATGGCGACCTGCTTGCCGTCCTGGATAGCCTTGAAGGCGGCACGCACCGCGACCTCGGTCTTGCCGAAGCCGACATCGCCCGAGAGCAGGCGGTCCATCGGGATCGGCCGCTCCATGTCGGCCTTGATCTCCTCGATGGTCTGCAGCTGGTCGGGAGTCTCGGCGAAGGGGAACGCCTCCTCCAGCTCGCGCTGCCACGGCGTGTCCGGACCGAACGCGTAGCCCTTGGCGGCCATGCGCGCGGAGTAGAGCTTCACGAGTTCGACCGCGATGTCGCGGACGGCCTTTCGGGCCTTGCCCTTGGCCGCCGCCCAGTCGCTGCCGCCCATCTTCGACAGCGTGGGCGCTTCGCCGCCGACGTACTTGCTCAGCAGATCGAGCTGGTCGGTGGGGACGAAGAGCTTGTCGCCGGGGTGCCCGCGCTTGGAGGGGGCGTACTCGAGCACGAGGTACTCGCGTGTGGTCTTGACCGCGTTGCGGCCGCCGCTGGAGACCTCGCGCTGCACCAGCTCGACGAAGCGGCCGATGCCGTGGGTGGCGTGCACGACGATGTCGCCCGCCTTCAGCTGCAGCGGGTCGACGACGTTGCGGCGACGGGAGGCGAGCTTCTTCACGACCCGGCTGTCGGCGCCGATCGTGCGGCCGTAGAACTCCGCCTCGGTGAGCACGGCCAGTCGCGCTTCGGGCTGCTCGAAGCCGCTCTCCAACGCTCCGACGACCGTGACGGCGACGCCCGCTTCCGGAGCATCGTGGAGCCCGTCGACGCTGCGCGCGGCGATGCCCCGCTCGGCGAGCACGTCGCGGGCGCGATCGACCAGTCCCACACCCGAGGCCGCGACCACGACACGCCACCCCTCGGCGAGCAGGTGTGCGACGTGCGCGGTCGCGCCGTCGACGTTGCCCTGGAAAGACGGCACCGCCGATCCGGGCACGCGGACGACATCGCTGCGCGGCGCGGAGGCGAGGCCGGCGAGGTCGGCCGCGGCATCCGCCTCACCCGAATCGAAGCCGCTGAGGGTCCACCACACGCCGGAGCGGACCGACGTCGCCGCCTGCAGCTCGGGCAGGGTGAGGAAGTCTCCGGAGCCCAGGTCGATCGGGGTGTCGGCGCCGGCGACGGCGGCGCTCCACGCCGCCTCGAGGAACTCGCGGTTCGTCTCCCCCAGAGTCATGGCGCGGCCGACGGCACGCTCCGGATCGACGAGTGCGACCGCCGCACCGGACGGCAGGTAGTCGATGAGCGGCACCACCGCGTCGGCGAGCACGGGCAGGAGGGATTCCATTCCCTCCACGGGGATCCCCTCACTCATCTTCTCCAGCATGCTTCGCAGACCGGGGAAGCGCTCGCGCAGCGCCGCCGCGCGCTCCCGGACCTCGGGCGTCAACAGCAGCTCGCGGCTGGGCAGGAGTTTGATCTCTGTCATCTCTCCGGGCAGAGAGCGCTGGTCGGCGACGGAGAACGCGCGGATCTGATCGATCTCGTCGCCGAAGAACTCGACCCGATACGGGTGGTCGGCCGCCGGCGGGAAGACGTCGAGGATGCCGCCGCGAACGGCGAACTCGCCGCGGCGGGACACCATGTCGACCCGGTGGTAGGCCAGGTCCACGAGGCGGCGCGTCACGCCATCGAGGTCGTATCCACGTCCGCCCACCGACAGTGCGATGACCCCCGCGTCGGTGAGTCCGGCCGCGAGGGGCTGAAGGGCGCTGCGCACGGAGGCGGTCACGACGAGCGGGCGTCGTCCGTCCCAGCTCGCGACGGCACGCAGCAGAGCCAGGCGGCGTCCGACCGTCTCGGGCGAGGGGCTCAGCCGCTCGTGCGGAAGCGTCTCCCAGGCCGGAAAGTGCAGCACCTCGGCATCCGGGATGACGTCGGACAACGCCGCCCCGAGCGCCTCCGCCCGGCGCCCCGTGGGCGCCACGGCCAACAGCACGCCCGGCAGACCCGCCGCGCGCCGACGATCCAGCAGCGCGGCCAGCAGCGGTGCGTCCAGCCCCGGAATCATCGAGAAATCGGCGTCTGACAGCGCCGACTCGACCGATTCGCGGACCACGTCCGCCTGAAGGAGGGCGCGAACGATCCCGGAAACTGTCACCGAACGAGTCTACGGCGCCCCACCGACACGCGCTTCGCCCGCCGGCCCCGCGTGAGCGGTGCGCGA
This sequence comes from Microbacterium sp. AG790, assembly GCF_003634765.1. Taxonomy (NCBI): domain Bacteria; kingdom Bacillati; phylum Actinomycetota; class Actinomycetes; order Micrococcales; family Microbacteriaceae; genus Microbacterium; species Microbacterium sp. AG790. The sequence goes on along the minus strand of NZ_RBWZ01000006.1, from coordinate 1,014,396 downwards.
CGATGTGGCTCCTGCTCTCACCGGGGTTGTCCCTAGGATGAGCTGGTGAGCGAGAACCCGCAGCACGCCCCCGTACCGCCCGCCGTGGCGGGAGCGCCGGGACCGGGCGGCCCCGCATGGCACGCCGGCGGCTACGTCCAGTCCGTGCCGGGTGCTCCTCCGGTCTATCTGCCGCCATCGGCGACGACGCCCCCGCCGGCCCCCTCGAAGGCTCTGGGCACGATCGCGGTGATCATCGCCATCTGCGCCGTCGCTGTGGCCTCGGTGCTCAGCGCGACCACGAGCTTCGCCGCCGCGACGGGCGCCGTCGCCCACGCCGGCCTGACATCCACCAGCTCCCTCGAACACCTCTCGGACGATCAGACCCTCGCCCTGCTGAGCCCCGTGCGCGGGCTCGTGCTGTGGGCGGAGATCGGGTTCTGGACCGGAACCGCCCTGGGCATCTGGGCACTGATCCAGGGCATCGTCGCGATCTCGAGCCGTCGCGGACGGGGGCAGGGCGTCGGCGCCGTCATCGTCGCCGCGGCAGGGCCGATCGTCTATGCCGTCGCGGTCACGCTCGCCGTTCTCGCCGGCGTCGTCGCCGCGATTCCCAGCTACTCCTGACGTCTCCAGACCGCTCGGCGGGCGGAACCGGTCGGCTCAGGCGCGCGGCGCGTGATGCTTCTGCTGCGCGGCGAGCAGCCCCTCCTCGACGAGCAGCTCGACCGCGTCGGCAGCGTCCGAGATCAGCAGCGCCAGCGAGGCCCGCTCGGTCGATGAGAACGGATCGAGAACCCACTCCGCCGGATCCTGCCGTCCCGGAGGGCGGCCGATCCCCACACGCACGCGCGGGAAGTCCGGCGTGCCGAGGGCCTTGGCGACATCGCGGATGCCGTTGTGGCCGCCGTGTCCGCCGCCGGTCTTGAGCTTGATGGTGTCGAACGGGATGTCGAGCTCGTCGTGGACGAGCACGATGCGTTCGGCGGGCACGTCGTAGAAGCGCGCGAGCTGCGACACGGGCCCGCCCGACACGTTCATGTACGAGTTGGGGGTCGCCAGCACGAGCTTGGCACCCCCCGGACGGAGCCAGCTCTCCGCGACACGCGCGTGCGCCTTGTGCGCGCGCAACGTCTCCCCCCGCCGTGACGCGAGCTCACCGATCACCATCTGCCCCACGTTGTGACGCGTGTTCTCGTAGCGGACGCCGGGGTTGCCCAGGCCCACCACCAGCCACGTTTCGGCCATGCTCACATCCTCACCGGTCGATCCACGACGAAGCCCGCCCCACCAGTATCGGCGGCGACGGGCTTCGTTCATGATGCGTCGATTACTCGGCAGCCTCTTCCGACTGCTCCTCGGCGACGGCCTCGTCGGCCGCCTCGATCTCGTCGGCCTCGGCCGTGGCCGGCGCGGAGATCGCGACGATGAGGGTCTCGCGGTCGGTGACCAGCACCGCACCGCGCGGGAGCTTCAGGTCGGCGGCCGTGATGTGCGTGCCCTCCTCGAGCCCGTCGACGTCGACCTCGACGTTCTCGGGGATGTGCGTGGCCTCGACCTCGAGCGACACGGTCGTGTTGTCGAGGTTGACGATCGTGCCGGCGAAGGGCTCGCCGACGACGACGACGGGAACGTCGACCTGAACCTTCTCGCCCTTCTTCACGACGAGCAGGTCGATGTGCTCGATGATCTGCTGCACGGGGTCCTTCTGGACGTCCTTGACCAGCGTGAGCTGCTGCGCGCCGGCGATCTCCAGCTCGAGCACGACGTTGGCGCGACGCACGAGCAGCGCGACCTGGTGGCCGGGCAGCGCGACGTGCACCGGGTCGGTGCCGTGGCCGTAGATGACGGCGGGGATCTTGCCCGCGGCGCGCAGGCGGCGGGCGAAGCCCTTGCCGAAGTTCTCGCGAAGCTCGGCGATGACCTTGGTGTCGGTCTCGGTCGACATGATGGATTCTCCTTGCGGGCATCTCGCCCTGGTCTGGGTCTGGGTCTCGACTCGAACGTGGTCACGTGAGGAGAGCCCGCCCGGACTGTGCGTCCGAACCGCGTGGGCCCGCATCACCGCGTCGATCACGGATGCCGATGCGCGAACGCGCGGCATCCCTCGCCGAGGGAGGACATCAGTCTACCAGCGACGCCGCTACGATGGAGACGGTGCCCGAACGGGCGCGCTTGCGCGGCCGAGGCCCCGCTCACTCGTCTCTCACTCCGGAGGAACCCATGGACTACGGCTGGATGTCGCACGCACTCCTGTGGATCATCGGCCTGATGTCGGTGGGAGCGACCGTCGCCGTCGTCGGAGCACTCTTCACGCTCGGCCGCTCCGGCTACCGCAAGGACTGATCCGCTCCCGCCGCGGCCCGCATCCGCGACGCGGCGTCGAGATCACCGCGCCGTGAGCAGATCGGCGATCCGGTCCACGACGACCTGCAGATCAGCCCCCGTGGCAACACGGAAGCCCGCCTCGTCCTGCGTCAGAGGCTCGCCGACACTGTCTCGGCCGACGAGTTCGACGAACACGACGTCGCGAACACGGGCGCGAACGGCGTCTCTGGCCACGCGCGTGAGGGGACCGGTCGTCACGACGACGGCGGCCGCCTCCACGAGCACGAGACGAAGCGCGTCCAGCCAGATCTCGGCGTCGGACGGGATCGGCATCGTCTCACCGCGCCGGCGCCGTCGCCGCGCGGGCGGTCGCAACTCGTCGCCGTCGATGTAGCGGGAGCGCAGTCGCGCGGCGAGCGCAGCTCCGGTGAGCTCGACCGCGGCATCCGACGAACCCATCAGCACGACCCGCGCCATCTTCACCTCCGCTGCCCCGTCGGGACCGACCGCTCGGACCCGCGATGCGAGCGTACCTCGCCCGCGCATCGCCACCCGTGCCCGCTATCGCCGGTCTGCCTGGTCGAGAGCGGTGCGCGCGCGAGCGGCGACCTCGATGATGCCCCCGATGTTCTCGACGGCGACCCCGTCCTCGTCCGCACCGAGGTGCTCGAGCGTCGCCAGCTGGGACTCCAGGAGAGCCACCGGCATGAAGTGCTGGCGCGAGCGCATCCGGCGGTCGAGCTCTTCGCGCGACACGACGAGCTCGACGAAGCGGGCATCGGGCGCGGCCGTGCGGATGCGATCGCGATAGCGACGCGCGAGAGCGGAACAGGCCATGACCAGTCCGGGCGACGAGGCCAGGCGCTGCCCGACGACGTCGAGCCAGGGACGGCGGTCGTCGTCGTCGAGCGGCACGCCCGACTCCATCTTGGCGACGTTGTGTGCGGGGTGCAGGTCGTCGGCATCCACGAAGTCGACGCCGAAGTCGACCGCCAGCGCGGCCCCGACGGCGGTCTTTCCCGAGCCGCTCGGGCCCATCACGACGATGCGCGGTGCGCGGGAGGCCATGCTCACTCCCCTGCCTCTCGCGCGGACGCCATGGCCACGATCACCTTGGCGCTGGATGCCGAGTCGCGAGCGGTCTCGAACGCCGCCTCGGCATTCGAGGGCGCGAACTCGTGCGTGATGACGCTCTCCACGCCGGGCTGCGCATCCAGCAGAGCGATCGCCTCTTCCATCTCATCGAGGAAACGGAAGGCACCGGTGAGCGTCACCTCTTTGGCGACCACGGGGGCGAGGTTGATCGGACGCGGCTCGTTCGGCAGCATCCCGATCTGCACGACGACGCCGCGCCGACGCACCGCGCCGAGGGCGGTGTTGACCGCGGCCGCCGCGCCCGAGCACTCGAGCACCACGTCGTAGGCCTCCACGGGAACATCGTCGCTGCCGGCGCGCCAGGTGCGATCGGCGCCGAGTGCCACGGCGCGATCGAGCGCCTCGGGCAGCAGGTCGCTGACGTCGACGACGGCCGCGCCGCGCGCGCGGGCGGCGACCACGGCGAGCAGTCCGATCGGCCCGGCCCCGCACACCAGCACGCGGGCCCCCTGGAGATCACCTGCGCGGCCGGCGCCGTGCAGCGCCACCGCGAGCGGCTCCGCCAGCGTCGCACGCCGCACCGGAAGAGTGTCCGGCAGGACACGCACCATCGCGGCGTCGACCACGAGGTAGTCGGCCATCGCCCCCTGCGTGTGCGGGGTGGTCGAGGCGCTGCCGAGGTACGAGCCGCCGGGCCACAGGTGCGGCGCCTGCGCGATGGCGGGCAGACAGTGCCCGAAACGCGCCGGATGCACGGTCACGGGGGTGCCGGACGGCCAGGTTCCCGAGGGATCGACGTCGACCCAGCCCGCAAGCTCGTGACCGGGAACCAGAGGTTCGGTCACCACGAACGCCCCGTTCGCCCCGTCGAAGTAGTAGTGCAGGTCAGAGCCGCAGATGCCGACGTAACCGACCCGCAGGCGCACCTGTCCGGGGGCGCACGGCGGCACGTCGACCTGTCCGACCACGACGTCCTGGCGTCCTCTGATCACGACCGCATCCATGGGTTGCTCCTCTCGATCACACGACCGCGGTCATGCCGCCGTCGACGAACAGGTTCTGTCCGCTCACGAAGTCGCTCGCCGCCGAGGCGAGGAAGGTCAGGGGTCCGCGCAGTTCCTCGACACGGCCCCAGCGGCCCGCCGGGGTGCGCTGGGCGACCCAGGCGGTGAAGTCCTCGTCGGCGACCAGGGCCGCATTCATCTCGGTGGCGAAGTAGCCCGGCGACAGGGTGTTGACCTGGATGCCGTGGCGTGCCAGGTCGGCGGCCATCCCCCGCGACAGCTGCGCGATGCCGCCCTTGCTCGCCGAGTACGGCGCGATCGTTTGTCGCGCCAGGGCCGACTGCACCGAGGCGATGTTGATGATCTTGCCCGAGCCGCGCGCGATCATCCCCGGCACGACGAAGCGCGACACGTAGAACGCACTGGACAGGTTCGTGGCGATGACCTCGTCCCAGTCGGACACCGAGAACTCCGCGAACGGCGCGCGCCGCTGGATGCCGGCGTTGTTGACGAGGATGTCGGGGACGCCGACGCGCGCGACGAGGTCGGCGAGAGCGACTTCGACGGCCGCGGCATCCGTCACGTCGAAGACGACCGTCTCGGGAAGAGTGCCCGTCTGCGCGGCCAGCAGGGCGGCGCTTTCCGCCACGCCCTCGCTGCTGCGGCCGTGGACGATCACGTGCGCGCCGGCCTCGGCGAGCCCCGCCGCGAGGCTCTGGCCGAGGCCGCGGGAGGACCCCGTGACCAGGGCGGTGCGCCCGGTGAGGTCGAACAGATCAGACAAGGGACACCGCCCCGAAGATGACGAGCACGAAGGCGAAGCCGACGACCGACTCGAGCGCCTGCTGCACCGTCCAGGTCTTCAGCGTGGTCTTCACATCCATGCCCATCAGGCGACCGACGAGCCAGAAGCCCGAGTCGTTGACGTGACCGGCGAACACGGAGCCTGCGGCGGTGGCCAGAACGACGCATGCCACCTGCAGGGGGCTGAAGCCGGCGGCGAGGACCGCGGGCGAGACCAGGCCCGCCGCCGTGACCAGTGCGACCGTCGCCGATCCCTGGGCCACGCGCAGCACGACGGCGATGAGGTAGGCCGCGAAGATCACGGGGATGCCGAGGGAGGAGAGCGAGTCCGAAAGCGCCGAACCAATGCCCGAGGCCCGCAGCACGCCGCCGAACATGCCGCCGGCGCCCGTGATGAGCACGACCGAGCAGATCGGCCCGAGGGCGGAGTCGACGATCTTCTCGAGTGCGCTCCCGTGCACGCCGCGGCGGGTGCCGAGCACGAACAGCGCGATGAACACGGAGATGAGCAGAGCGATCTGGCTCGTGCCGATCAGGCGCAACGCCTGCACCCAGACGAGCGAGCCCTCGACGACGCCGGCCGACACCAGTGCCGAGATCCCCGTGTTGAGCAGGATCAGCACGAGCGGGATGGCGAGCACGCCGATGACCGTGCCGGCCTTGGGCGGGTTGACCGGATCGACGTCGCGGCCGCCGAAGAGGTCGACGATCGCCAGAGGAATGCGCTTGTCGGTGAACCTCGCCCACAGGTAGCCCGTGAGATACCACGTGGGCAGGGCCACGACGAGTCCGATGACGAGCACGAGCCCGAGGTTCGCCCCGTACGTCTCGCTCGCGGTGATCGGGCCGGGGTGCGGCGGCACGAAGACGTGCATCACCGAGAAGGCGGCCGCGGCACTGATGCCGTACAGCAGCATGTGCTTGCCGCCGATGTGCCGTCCGACGGCGAAGATCACCGGGAGCATCACGATCAGACCGGCGTCGAAGAACATCGGGAAGCCCATGATGAGCGACGCAACGCCGAGCGCGAAGGCTGCCCGCTTCTCGCCGAAGACGGACACCATCTTCTCGGCCAGCACGCGAGCGCCGCCCGAGGTCTCCACGAGCGCCCCCAGCATCGCCCCGAGCCCGACCAGCAGGGCGACGGCGCCGACGGTGCCGCTGAAGCTGTCGATGAGGACTTTGCCTACCCCGTCGATCGGGATGCCGGTCGCCAGCGCCGTCAGCAGCGAGACGAGCACGAGCACGAGGAAGGCGTGCATCCGCGCCCAGATGATGAGGATCAGGATGAGCGCGATGGCGCCGGCTGCGATGAGCAGCAGCGGAACGGCGCCGAGCGTCTGCGTCCACTCTTGCATGGGGGCTTCTCCGATGAATCGTCCATACGCCGGGGTCGTTCCCGGCGGCGCGACCACCGTTTCACAAAAGTAGTACTTATCGCAAGCGAATAGTCGTACTTTTCTGGCGCTTACCCCGCGGGAGGCGCCGCCTCCCGGTAGCGTGTCCCGTGACAGAAGGACGCCGATGCCCACCACCGCCCCGACCGCGTCGCACGCGCACATCGTCGAGACCCTCGGCCGCCGGATCGCCGGCGGCACGCTCGCACCCGGGGCCGGAATGACGGTCGCCGCACTCGAGCAGGAGTTCTCCGCCTCTCGCACCGTCGTACGCGAAGCGGTGCGCGTGCTCGAAGCCCACGGCCTGCTCCGGTCTCGACGCCGGGTGGGACTCGTCGTGCGCCCGCGCGAAGAGTGGGACAGCCTCGACGCCACCGTCATCGAGTGGAGCCTGGACGGTCCGCGTCGCCACGACGTGCTCCGAGAGCTGACCGAGCTGCGCGCCGCAGTGGAACCCGTCGCGGCGCGCCTGGCGGCCGAGCGGGCCGACGACACCGAACGCGAGCTGCTCCTGAGCTGGGCCACGCGGCTGAACGAGCTCGGCGCACAGGGGCTCGGCGACTCCGAGGAGTACCTCGAGGCGGATATCGCCTACCACTCGCTTCTGCTGCGCGCCGGCGGCAATCCCCTCTTCGGCAAGCTCAGCGAGCCGATCGCCGAGATCCTCCGCGGCCGGGCGGTGCGCGGCCTCACGCCGAGCCTGCCGCGCGTGGGCACCCTGGAAGCGCACGTCGCGACCGCGCAGGCGATCGTGGAGCGCGACGGCGCGGGCGCCGAGGCCTCGGCACGCGAGCACCTGACGCTCGTGTCCGGCGAAGTCGCCCACCTCTGAGGCGCGGGCAGCATCATCAGGATGTGGGCGTGGTCAGCCTCACATCACCGACGATCACGTCGACGCGCTGACCCGGCTCGATCGGAGCGGCGCTGAACGGCGCTCCGGTCATGACGACGTCGCCCGGGCCGAGCGTCGTCCACGACGCGACGTAGGCCAGACACTCGCGAATGGAGACGGGCAGGGCCCCGGCATCCGTCTGCGCCACGACCGCACCGTCGATCTCGAGGCGCAGGGCGACGTGGTCGATGTCGGCCCGCGTATCGATCCACGGCCCGAGCGGCGTGTAGCCGACCCCCGACTTCGATTCGAAGTTGCGGACGTCGATCGCCGCTCGATCGGGACTGGAGAGATCGTTGACCGCGGTCACGCCGCGCACGAACCGGTCGGCCGTCGCCGCCGTCAGAGCCGTGCAGTCACGACCGATCACGACGGCGATCTCCCCCTCGGCCACGCTCCGACCGGCATCGCGGCGCAACCGCACGCAGCGCCCCGACGGGACGATGGTGCGCGGACTCTTCAACCACGCCTGCACCGGAGCGGGATGACCGGGCCCGTTCTGCGCGATCCCGACGAGCACCAGAGGAGCCGCCGGGGCGATCATCTCGGCATCCGGACGGGGCGCTGCGACGTCACGCGGAAGCCCTCCGGTGGCGTCGCCGTCATCGGGGAACGAGATCGGCACGGGCCCCTCGGGACTCCACCGCACGTCGACGCTCTTGCCGTCGATCAGCGCCCTCCCGATCAGCACGAGGGCGCTCCTGCTCCGATGCGGCGCATCACCAGCGCACCGTCCGGATGGTCACCGTCGTCGACGACACGCCCTCGCCGGCCTCGTCTCGCGACACCTTCACCGCGTCGTCGGTGCGTGTGAGGTCTCGCCGGAGAGTCTCCGGCACAAGGAAGGTGGCCGCCGTCGTGATCAGGGCGAGCGTGGCCATGTAGATGCCGAGCAGCACCCAGTTGCCGCCGCTCACGGCGATGAGGTAGGCCCCGAGCACGCCCGCCAGCCCGCCGGCCAGCACCGCCGACAGCTCGCGCGCCATCGCGACCCCGAGATAGCGATGGCGGTTGCCGAACATCTCCGGGAGCAGGGCGCACTGCGGTCCGAGCATCACGTTCACTCCAAATCCGATGCCCACCGCGATCACCGCGATGGCGATCGCGTAGTTGCCGAGCGTCAACAGCCACCACGCCGGGAAGGAATACAGCAGCAGGAACAGCGCGCCCATCCGGTAGACCGTGCGACGACCCCAGCGGTCCGACAAGGCCCCCGACAGCGGCACCGTGAAGATGCCCAGCAAGGAGCCGAGCGTGACGCCCCACGTGAGCAGGCTCTTGTCGGCGCCCGATCCCGCGACGGCGACGAAGAAGGTCAGCGCGAGGGTGTTCAGCATGTAGGAGCCGCCGTTCTCGGCCATGCGCAGGCCGATGCCGACGATGACCCCCGGCAGCCCGTGACCGAAGATCTCGCGAATCGGACGGTCGCTGACCTGCTCGTGCTTTTCGAGCTCGACGAACGTCGGGGTCTCGCGCAGGCGCATGCGGATGAACAGCGCGACCAGGATGAGCGCGAAGGAGCAGAGGAACGGAACGCGCCATCCCCAGGAGAGCAGCTGATCCTCCGGCAGGAGCGTGATCAGGCTGAAGACCACGGCGGCGAGGAGAGTGCCCGCCTGGATGCCGATGAACGGCAGTGCGGAGAAGAAGCCGCGTCGGCGCACGGGGGCGTACTCCGCCATCAGCACCGTGGCGCCCGCCTGCTCGGCTCCGGCGCCGAAGCCCTGCAGCAGGCGCATGAGCACCAGCAGCGCGGGTGCCCAGAGCCCGATCTGAGCGTAGGTGGGCAGCAGCCCGATCGCGGTGGACGCGCCACCCATGAGGAGGATCGTGATGACGAGCACCCACTTGCGTCCGAGACGGTCGCCGAGCACCCCGAAGAACAATCCACCGAACGGGCGGGCCACGAAGCCCACGCCGAACGTGGCGAAGGCCGCGACGGTCGCCATCGCCGGATCGTCCTGCGAGAAGAACAGCACGTTGAAGATGAGCGCCGTGGACAGCCCGTACAGAGCGAAGTCGAAGTACTCCAGAGCGCTGCCGATGCTGGATGCCAGAGTCGCCCGTCGCAGGTTCGCCGCGTATCCGGGGTCGTCCGAGGTGGTGTCCACCGGGGTTCGAAGGTCTGTCACTGCCATCTCCTTTGATCGGCACGGCACGGCCGCGTGTGCGATCAGAGTATCAACCCAGTGAACGATGTTCAATATGTTGGATTCAGGTGTTCCGAACCCGGCTGCGACACCTCACGCCGGCGGCGATCGGTCGCGACACTCACTCCCGACGGGCGGCCGCGCTGAACGGATTCGTGAGCTGGCGCGCAGCGTCGTTGAGCGCGGCCGCCACCTCCGCGATGCGGCGCTCGTCCGCCTCACCCGCAGGCAGTCCCACGCCGATGGCGAGCTGCGGGTCGCCCGGCGCCCACCCTTCCAGCGGCACGGCCACCCCGACGATGCCGGGCCACGATTCCTCGGCATCCAGCGCCCAGCCGCGCTCGCGCACGTCCGCGAGGCGCCGCAGCAGCCCGCTGAGCTCACGACCCGCCGGGTCGGCGGCGGACCGCGAGGCGGCATCGGCGCCCACGAGCGCGGTGACCTCGGCATCCGAGAGCGTGGACAGCATGGCCCGCCCGGTCGCACTCAGGGCCGCCGGAAGGCGGGAGCCGAGCGGCGTGCCGATCCGCACCGCGCGCGAGCCCTCGTGCCGGGCGATGTAGAGCGCGTCGGCCCCGTCGAGGATCGCCACCTGCACGAGCTCGGCCGCGAGGACCGGTGACGCGTCACAGACACCGTAGAACTCGCGCACCTGATTGAACTGCGCGGCGAAGGCTCCGCCGAGCTCGGCGGTGCGCAGGCCCAGGCGATAGCCCTGCGCACCCCGCTCGATCATGCGCGCCGCCTCCAGCGCCAGGCACAGGTTCGCGGTCGAGGACTTGGCCAGGCCCAGTCCTCCCGCGATCTCGGTCAGCGTCAGCGGGCGCCCCGCATCCGCGAGGAGTTCGAGCAGGCGGATGCCACGGGTGACGGCGGGAGCGGGGTCGCGTACCGCGCGGTCGTCGAGGTCGTCGGTCATGGTCCTCCTTCACGACGCACGCCGCCGCGCGTCGATGTCAGTAGAACTCGACCGTATCGACAACGGCGTGCAACGCGGCGCCATCGAGCAGACGCGTCGCGTCGGCTGCGAACCGGCGGGCGATCCGCTCCTCCTCCTGAGCGTTGAGCGCGGCCGTGTGTGGACTCACCAGAACGCGGGGGTGCGACCACAACGGCGAGTCCTGCGCGAGCGGCTCCGCCTCGAAGACGTCGAGGGCGGCGAAAGAGACCGTGCCATCGTCCAGCGCCTGCAGCAACGCCGCCTCATCGATGACGCTGCCGCGTCCGACGCTGGCCAGGATCAGCCCCGGACGCGCCGCCGACAGGAGGGCGGCGTCGATGAGATGGTGGGTCTGCGTCGTGCCCGGCAGCGTCACCACGACGGCATCCACCTGAGAGATCGCCGACGCGAGCTCCTCCAGCGGAACGAGGCGGTCCACGCCCTCCACCGACTCCCCCGAACGGGTCGTGCCCCACACCGTCGCGCCGAGGGCGGCGAAGCGCCGCGCACAGGCCGACCCGATGCCGCCGAGCCCGACGATCAGCACCGTCATCTCATCGAGCTGGCGCATCTGCCATCGCAGTGGCCACGTGTGGGAGTCCTGGTCGGCGCGCAGACGCGGCAGGTCCTTCGCACCGGCGAGCACGCCGAACACCGCGAACTCGGCGAGCGCTCCCCCGTGGACACCGGCGGTGGTCGAGAAGACGATGCGCCGCAGCGCCTCGGGCGCAAGCGCCGCTTCCCGCACCTGCGCGCCGCCACCGGCCGCCGTGGTCATGACCCACCGCAGCCGCGGATTGGCCGCGACCGTGCGTGCGAGCGCCGCCGGATCGACATCCGGGATGCCGAACAAGGCGTCGGCCGAGTCGACCAGGTCGTCGAAGCGGCGCTGCTGGGCGGGCGTGCGCCGGAACGCGGGGTCGCCGGACCAGTCGGCGGCGCCGCGCATGGGCGGAAGCAGCTCGGGCTCCCGAACCATGTGGACGCGCGGCTCCAGCTGCTCGATCAGTCGGCACAGGTCCTCCCGCAGCGGTACGGCGGCGACGGCGCGCAGTGTGCGGACGGCGTGATCCGACATTCGTTTCCCTTCATCGGGTGGACGTGGTCGGCGGCCACTCTATCGCAGGTTCATTTTACTGAACCCTGTCCATCCTGTTGGACTTTGTCTACAGTGTCGTCATGACATCGTCTCTCACAGCGGAGGACGTCCGCCTCGGAATGATCGGCACCGGCGCCATGGGCACGCCGATGGCACACCACCTCATCAGCGCCCGCGGGCGGCTGGCGATCTGGTCGCGCGCACCGCGGCCCGATCTCGTCGACGTCGGCGCGCGCGCCGCGGGCACGCCCCGCGAGCTCGCCGCGCAGAGCGACGCCGTTCTCGTCATGCTGCCCGACCTCCCCGACCTCGAGAAGCTCCTCGACGGCGACGACGGCCTGCTCGCCGGCGCCGGAGACCTGCTCCTGCTGATCGGTTCGACCTCTTCACCCACCGGCGTGCGCGCGATCGCCGAACGACTCCATCGGCAGAGCGGGGGCCGTGTGCGGGTCGTGGACTGCCCGGTCTCGGGAGGCGTCGACGGCGCGAGCGCCGGCACACTGTCGATCATGCTCGGCGGGACGGATGCCGACGCCGCCCTGGCCGCACAGATCCTCTCCCCCTGCGGCACGCCCGTCCACCTCGGCCCCCTGGGCGCCGGCGAGGTCGCGAAGGCCTGCAACCAGCTCGTCGTCGCCGCGACCATCGTCGCTCTCGGAGAGGCGACAGAGCTCGCCGCGCGATCGGGGCTCGATCTCGACGCGCTGTGGTCGCTGCTGGCGGGCGGCTACGCGGGGTCGAACCTGTTGGCAAGCCGCAAGGACCGCCTCGTCGCCGGTGACGACAGCCCCTCGGGAGCCGCCGCCTACATGGTGAAGGATCTGGGCTTCGCCGCCGACGTCGCGGCATCCACACACACCGCGACCGCCCTGCTGCCCGCGTTGCGCGCGCTCTTCGACGAGATCGTGGACGCGGGCCTCGGCGACCGCGACATCTCGGTCACGCGTCGCCTGACGGCCAGACGTCTCGGGGCGCCCACGGCGGCCGGGGCGGACTACGCTGAGACGTGAATCCCCGACCGACCCTGAGGAGTTCGACGTGCCCGAACAGACCGCTGCCGAGTCCACCACGCCCGTGTCACCCACGGCCAACATCGGAGTCGTCGGGCTCGCGGTGATGGGCTCGAACCTCGCCCGCAATCTGGCGTCGCGGGAGGGGAACACCGTCGCGGTCTACAACCGCTCGCGCTCCAAGACCGACGAGCTCATCGCCGAGCACCCCGAGGCCGGCTTCGTCCCCGCGTTCTCGTACGAGGAGTTCGCCGCGAGCCTGCAGAAGCCGCGCACGGCGCTCATCATGGTGAAGGCGGGCGGCCCCACCGACGCCGTCATCGACGAGCTGATGAACGTGTTCGAGCCCGGCGACATCATCATCGACGGCGGCAACGCGCTGTTCACCGACACCATCCGTCGCGAGAAGGCCGTGCGCGAGCGCGGGTTCAACTTCGTGGGAATGGGTGTCTCCGGCGGCGAGGAGGGCGCGCTCCTCGGCCCGTCGCTCATGCCCGGCGGCCCCGACGAAGCGTGGGTCACCCTCGGTCCGATCCTCCGCTCGATCGCGGCGGTCGCCGAAGGCGAGCCCTGCGTGACCCACATCGGCCACGACGGGGCCGGCCACTTCGTGAAGATGGTGCACAACGGCATCGAGTACGCCGACATGCAGCTCATCGCGGAGGCCTACGACCTCATCCGCCGCGCCACGGGCAAGTCGCCCGCCGAGATCGCCGACGTCTTCGCCGAGTGGAACACGGGCGAGCTGGAGAGCTACCTGATCGAGATCACCGCCGAGGTGCTCCGCCAGGTCGACGCCGAGACCGGCGCCCCGCTGGTGGACGTCATCCTCGACCAGGCCGGCGCGAAGGGCACCGGCGGCTGGACCGTGCAGACCGCGATCGACCTGGGTGTGCCGGTGTCCGGTATCGCGGAGGCCGTCTTCGCCCGATCGCTGTCGAGCCACCCCGAGCAGCGTTCCATCTCGGGCGCACTGCCCGGGCCGGACGAGTCGACGGGCGAGCACCTCACCGGCGCCGACGCCGACGCCTTCATCGAGCAGGTGCGTCTGGCGCTGTACGCGTCGAAGATCGTCGCCTACTCTCAGGGCTTCGACGAGATCCGCGCCGGAGCGGCCCACTACGACTGGTCGATCGACCTCGGCGCGGTCAGCAAGATCTGGCGCGCCGGCTGCATCATCCGCGCCCAGTTCCTCAACCGCATCGCCGACGCCTACCAGGCCGAGCCGGACCTCGCCGTTCTGCTGACGGCGCCCTACTTCGTCGACGCCCTCACGCGCGCGCAGGATGCGTGGCGCAACATCGTCGCCCTGGCTGCGGCATCCGGCATCCCTGCTCCCGCCTTCTCGTCGTCGCTGGCCTACTACGACGGGCTGCGCGCCCGCCGCCTTCCCGCCGCCCTCATTCAGGGTCAGCGCGACTTCTTCGGTGCGCACACCTACAAGCGCATCGACAAGGACGGCACCTTCCACACGCTGTGGTCGGGTGACCGCACCGAGGTCGAGGCCGAAGACACCCACTGACCGCCGGCGACGCGCTCAAGCGAGGACGTTTCGGCTCGCTGCGCTCGCTCGACGATCGGGAGAGGAACCCACCGGTCGTCGAGCGAGCAGCGCAGCTGCCCGTCGAAACGCCTAGATCCAGTCCTTCTTCTTGAAGACGAGGTAGAGCCCCGCGCTCACCGCGACCATGAGCCCGAGCGCGAAGGGGTAGCCCCACGGCCAGGCCAGCTCGGGCATGTGCTGGAAGTTCATCCCGTAGATGCCGGCGACGAGAGTGGGAGCGAAGCCGATGGCCGCCCACGACGAGATCTTCTTCACCTGGTCGTTCTGCTCGATGCTTCGGCGCGTCATCTCGCTCATCTGATCGTTACGACGCTGATCGACCAGCGTCGCGTGGATCGTGAGGGCGTTGTCGAGCGTCTCGCGGAACGCCGCCACGCGGGCGTCGATGTAGCGTGCGCGGTCGGCGATCTCCCGGTATCCCGGCGCCTCGCCGCTGGGGTTGCGACTCGCCACGTAGTGCTCGAGTCGATCCATGATGGTCGGCAGCGGCGCCGTCGCGTGCCGCAGGTCGATGACCTCGCGCTGCAGGGCGAAGATCCGCCGGGAGACGCCCTCGTCCTCCCCGAACAGCTCCTCCTCGATCTCGTCGATGTCGTGCTCGATCTCGTCCATGACGGACCGGTACCCGCGCGTGACGTACTCGAACGTTCCCCAGAGCACGCCCAGGGGCCCTCGAGCCGCGATGTCGGGATGCTCGTCGAGCAGCGCCCGCAGCCGATCGATGTCGACCGCGCCGTCGCCGGAGATGACGACGAAGAAGTCGGGGCCGACGAAGAGGTCGACTTCGCGGCACTGCACCGTCTCGGTCGGCTCGTCGTACTGGGAGGGCTGGACGACGACGAACAGGTGATCGCCGAAGCGCTCGAGCTTCGACCGCTGATGAGTGCGCAGCGCCGTCGCGACGCCGAGCCGTTCCAGCTGCAGCACGTCGGCGAGCGCACTCACCTCGTCAGCACTCGGGGCACTCAGGCCGACCCAGAGCATCCCGCCCCGGCGGCGCGCCTCGGCGAGCGCATCGGCCGGAGCGGCGTCGGTGGGGTGAGCGATGCCGCCGTCGTAGACGACGCACTGGGGCTGAGCCATGAGAGCAACCCTAGGGCCGTCGACACGGGCACAACCGTTGCTCGGCTGCTGCCTCGCGCACACATAGGCTCCTCACAGCGCGCACCATAGGCTGCTCACAGACAGGTCAGGAGAATGGATGCCATGACCGCTCTCGCCGCCTCCCCTGTCCTGCACCGCCCCGACGGGTCGGCGCTTCGCGTCCTCGTCGTCGACGACGAGCAGATGCTCACGGATCTGCTGTCGATGGCGCTGCGCATGGAGGGCTGGGAGGTCCGCACGGCGGGATCCGGGTTCGATGCTCTCGCCCAGGCCCGCGAGTTCGATCCCGACGCGATGGTGCTCGACATCATGATGCCCGACCTCGACGGCATGGCGGTGCTGCAGCGGCTGCGTCACGCGGGCAACGACGTGCCCGTGCTCTTCCTCACGGCCAAGGATGCCGTCGCCGACCGTGTCGCGGGGCTCACCGCCGGCGGCGACGACTACGTGACGAAGCCCTTCAGCCTGGAGGAGGTCGTCGCACGCCTGCGCGGACTGATGCGCCGCGCGGGTACCGCCACGGCAGGAGGCGCCGACCCCGTGCTGCGCGTGGGCGAGCTGACGCTCAACGAGGACTCGCACGAGGTCATGCGCGGCAGCGCGGAGATCGAGCTGACGGCGACCGAATTCGAGCTGCTGCGCTTCCTCATGCGCAACCAGCGTCGCGTCGTGTCGAAAGCGCAGATCCTGGACCGCGTCTGGAACTACGACTTCGGCGGGCGCTCATCGGTCGTCGAACTGTACATCTCCTACCTCCGCAAGAAGATCGACGCCGGTCGGGATCCCCTCATCCACACCGTCCGCGGTGTGGGCTACATGATCAAAGCCCCGCAGTGAACGGCGCGGCGGATGCCCCCGCGCACCCGCGCCGCCGGGTGAAGTGGAGCCTGCAGACCCGCTTGATCGCCACGGTGGTCGGTATGGTCGCGCTGATCCTCGCCATGATCGGCGTGGCCACCAGCGCGATCCTCGGCAACATCCTCTCGGCTCAGCTGGACAACCAGGTGCAGGTCGCCGTGCAGCGGGTCGCCTCGCAGATCGTCGGTTGGCAGACCAACCTCACCGGTCCCGCCGACGCGTACGACGTGCTGACCAAGAGCCGGCTGAACACGTCGGACATCCTGCTCGTCGTGAAATCACGCATCACGGGCATCGACGGCGCCTACCAGTCGGGCAACGACAAGGTGGTCAGCCTCAGCGATGCCCAGGTCAATCAGATCATCGCCTCGTTCACGAAGGACAACGCGCAGTACACCACCGTCACGATCGACACCGTGGGGACGTACCGTCTGTTCATCGCCGGCGTCGGCAACGACATCATCATGGTCGGGCTGCCCCTGTCGACCGTGAGCTCGACCATCGCGCAGATCCTCACGACGGTCGCCCTTGTGACCACGGGCGGCCTGCTTCTTCTTGCCGCGGTCATCGCACTCGTGATCCGCTACTCCCTCCGTCCGCTGCGCGCCGTCGCAGCCACGGCCACCCGCGTCGCCGGCCAACCGCTGGATTCGGGCGACGTGACCATCTCCGAACGCGTCCCGGCATCCGAGGCAGATGCGACCGACGAGATCGGACGCGTCGGCGCGGCGTTGAACACCCTGCTCGATCATGTCGACGCCTCGCTCGCGGCGCGCCAGCGCAACGAGGAGCGCATGCGCTCGTTCGTCGCCGACGCCAGCCATGAGCTGCGCACCCCGCTGGCCGCCATTCGCGGCTACTCCGAACTGTCGCTGCGCTCACTGCGCACGGTGCAGGCTGCGGGCGACGAGGCGACACCGGCACAGGTGGCGATCAGCGCGGAGCAGTCCGAGCAGAGCCTGGAGCGCATCCAGTCCGCATCGCTGCGGATGACCGCGCTGGTGGAGGATCTTCTGCTGCTGGCCCGCCTCGACGAGGGCAAAGAGCTGGTCTACGGCGCCGTCGACCTCACCCGAGTCGTCGTCGACAGTGTCGCCGACGCACAGGCCGCCGGCCCCGCCCACCAGTGGGAGCTGGATGCCGCGGAGGAGCCGGTCGTCGTCGCCGGAGATGCGATGCGTCTGCACCAGGTGGTGGCCAACCTGTTGACCAACGCCCGCGTGCACACGCCCGCGGGAACCACCGTCACAGCCGGCGTGGCCGTCGAGGGCAGCGACGCCGTGGTGCGGATCGCCGACGACGGTCCCGGCATCGACCCCGCCATCGTCGATGCGCTGTTCGAGCGATTCTCCCGCGGCGACACGTCGCGGGCGCGGCAGACCGGTGGCACCGGCTTGGGGCTATCGATCGCACGGGCGATCATGACAGCGCACCACGGCACGATCTCCGTCGACAGTGCGCCCGGACGGACGGTCTTCGAAGTGCGACTGCCGGCCCGGCCGGCGGTGCCGCGCACGGCCGACGCACCGGTCTGACCCGGCTGTGCGCGCCGAGGTTCGGCGGGCGCCTCGGCTGCGGAGAGAGGTGGCGCGTTCTGCGGTGTCCCGACATCCGAGCCCGCAGATTGCGACACCGCATCCGCCGCGCCGGGCGGCGCGCGCCGAAAGGGGGCGCATTCGGCGGCATGAGGCAGGTCCGAGCCGCAGATCGTGACACCGCGAATGCGCACGCCGTGGGCTCCTCCCCCGCGAGGGGATAAGCCGCGGGATCCACAGACCGCGGGATGCCGCGACTCGCGGCGCCGGTGACGCGCCAGAGTCGGGTCATGTCGAGACGCCCGGGCCCGTTGGACGCTGACCTCGGGGAGGTCTTCACCGTTGCCGCAGCGCTCGAAGCCGGGATCACGCCGGCCAGGTTGCGGTCGCGGGACCTCGAGCGCCCGTTCCACGGCGTCCGCCGACGCGGACGACCGCTGCCCGCCGACGCGAGCACCGTCGGAGCGGCCGAGCATTCTCGACGCGGACGCGCGATCGTGCTCTCGGACGCCGCCGCGTGCCTCGCGGTCGCGCCCGCCCATGCCTTCCTCGCCGGGCGGTCGGCCGCGGTGGCCTGGGATCTTCCGTGCGATCCCGGCGACCAGCTGTGCGTGGGTGTCCTGGCTCCTCACCGTGCGCCGCGGCGGCCGGGCGTGCGCGGCGTGAAGCTGTCTCCCACGCTCGCGAGCGTGGTCATGTGCAGCGGCATCCGCGCGACCAGTCCGGCCACGACCTGGGCGTATCTCGCCGACACGGTGTCGTTTCGCGACCTCGTGAGGATCGGTGACGCGATCGTCCGCATCCCCCGGGATGAGCGCGCGCGGCGTCTGCCCGGGCAGCAACTGGCGACCCCGGCGGAGCTTCTCGCCGCGGCACAGGCACCCGGCCGTCGTCGTCGCGGCATCCTTCTGCGCGCACTCGACGAGATCCGCGTGGGCGCCATGTCGCCGCTGGAGACGGACTTCCGTCTTCTCGCGCTCGGCGAGGCGCTGCCGGAGCCGGTGCTGGATGCCGAGATCCGAGACGCGTCGGGGCGGCTGCTCGGCATCGCCGACGCGCTCTACGAGCGGTATGCGGTGATCGTCGAGATCGAGGGCGATCACCATCGCACGTCGCGAGAGCAGTGGCTGCGCGACCTTCAGAAGCACGCCGCCTACGCGGCCGCCGGCTACGAACTCGTGCGGCTGGGCGCTAGTCAGATCCGTGGACGCGGCGCCGATGGAGCCCGCGTCGTGCGCGCCGTGCTCGAGCGCCGCGGCTGGCGCGGCCAGCTCAGCTGAGACGCGGCAGGGCCGCCGTCAGCGGCGCGCCCCGGGCGGACGCGCGCGCCACGCCGCCGCCTCTGCGCAGGCCCACCCCCACGCCCACGCCCACGCCCACGCCCACGCCCACGCCCACGCCCACCCCCACGCCCACCCCCACGTGAGTATTTCGCAAGGGTGGCGCAACGTGCGGCATCCTCGCGCCCGTCTGCGCAGATCGCGACACCGACTCGGCGCGCTGGGCTGCCCCGCCACCGCTCCTGAGCAGGTGGCGCAAACAGCGGCATCCACCCACCCCTCCGCGCAGACCACGACACCGATTCGGCACAGCCGCACGGCCTCGCCGCCGCGCCCCGAAGCAGGTGGCGCAAACTGCGGCATCCGCTCACCTGAGGCCGCGCACCGCGCCACCGATCCGTCACGCGCACGCCCACACGCACACGCACACGCACACGCACAGTCGCACGCGCACGCCCAGGCCCACAGCGCGACGCCGCCCACCGGCGCGCGGCGGGTCAGTAGCCCGAGAACGCGTCCGTTGTCAGGGTGCGAGCCTTCTCGAGAGCGGGCGCAAGATCCGCGATGAGACGCGGCGGACCCGACACGAACGCGTGCCGCGTCGCGAGATCGGGCACCACCTGCAGCAGCCCGGCGGCATCCAGACGGACGCCCTGCGCCCACGTCCAGTGCGCCGGAAGCGTCGCCGGCTCGGTACGGGTGAAGACGATGACAGGGATGCCGGCGTCTTCGAGCTCGCTGCGGAAGGCGAGCTCCTCGGCCTCCGAGGCGACGTAGACGAACACGACGTCACGCCGCTCCCCCGACAGGCGCAGGTGGCGCAGCTGCGAGACGAAAGGCGTCACGCCGATTCCGGCGGCGACCATGAGCACGGGCGCCGACGCGCGGCTCGGCAGCACGAAGTCGCCCCACACGCCGGTCACGGCGAGCTTCTCGCCCGGCTCCACGAGAGCCAGCGCCTTCTTGTAGCTGGACTGCGACCCTTCACGCAGCGCGATGCGCACGTCGGGCAGCTCTTCGGGCGCCGACACGATGCTGAACTCTCGGCGCGTCCCGCGCGCGTCGGGACGCCGATGCGGCACCTCGAGCTCGAGATACTGTCCCGCGACGAATCGGAAACGCCGTTCGGCCCGGAACGAGAGCTCGCGGACGGTCGGCGTGAGGGCGGTGCGCCCCTGGAAGGTGAGGCGTACCGCCGCGCGCAGGGCGAACACGAACGCGAGGAGGTTACCGATCAGCAGCGCCCGCTCCTGGCCGAGACTGACGTCGCCGACGTCGATCGGCCAGCCGGCGAGGATGCCGACGACCGCCGCCACCGTGAACTGCTGCCACCGGCGTGGGGGCAGCGTGAGTGGCTCGGAGAGCATGAACGCGCCGAGGAACAGGAACGGCGACGACCAGAGGATGTTGCCGAACACGGTCCCCGCATCGAGTTCGAGGCCCGCCTGCTGGTACTGCAGCGTGGTGCGCACGAACGCGACGGCGACCGCGACGACGAGGAAGAGAGCGACGATGCGCACCTTCTCCGTGCGCACCAGCACGACGAGGCCGAGCAGGATGACGGGGCCGGCGAGGAAGGGGGAACCCACCCACCACGCGGAGGAGCCCAGATCCGGCAGCCACACGCTCAGCACCGTGAGCACGCTCGCTCCGACGGCAGCCGGATTGAAGATGTGGCGTCCCTGCCACACCAGCAGGTATTTGGATGCCGAGGCCACCACGCCCGCGATCACGATGCCGATCAGTCCCACCGGCTCGACGGTGGGTCGCAGAACGAACAGGAGGATCAGCACGGTGATGAGCGAGGACTCCCACCGCCAGTCCGTGCGGAGCACGCGGTGCGCGATCGCGTCGATGGCGGCGCAGCACACCGCGAGGACGACGAGGGTCGCCAGCAGCTCCCACGGCGACGGCCCGACGGCTCCCGCGAAGGAGAGCACCAGGGCGATCGCGGCCAAGACGGCCAGCGCCAGGACGACCAGCCGGTACATCGACACGCGACCGAGCACCGCCAGGGTGCGGTTCCATGCCGCGGTGAGTGAGCTCATCACAGGAACAACTCTGCCTTACTGTCGGACGACCACTCCACGCGGCCGTCGGTGGTCATCCGCACCCACGCCGCGGCGTGAGCATGGGCGAACGCGGGTCCGCCCTCGAAGAAGAGCGCGGTGGCCGCGGCATCCGCGGTCATCGCGTCGGCGGCCACGGCCCACGTGGCCGCGATCGTGCGCACCGGCTCGCCGGTACGTGCGTCCAGGACGTGGTGCAGTCCGCCGCCGTCCGCGGCGGGCCAGGCCCGCCGTTGGATCGCCGACGCGCAGAGCGCGCCGTCCGTCACCTGCCACACCCCGATCGCGCGGGTGGGGTCGAACGGGTGCTCGAGCGCGATCGTCTCGCTGCCGCGGAGGGCGATGTCGCCCCCGGCGTCGACCGTGACGGCGCCGTCGACGCGGGCGCCGACGCGACGCAGGACCCGGTCGACGAGGCGCCCCTTGCCGAGCGCTCCGATGTCGATCGTGGCGGGCGTGCGCAGGGTGAGCCGGTCGTCGGTCCACGTCAGCAGCTGCGACCACCCCGCCGGAGCCGGCTGCGCGCCGCGGTCCACGAGCCCGTAGTGGGCGTCGTAGCCGCGGCGCGCGAGCGCGTCGCCGATGAGGGGGTTGACGGCTTCGGCTGTTGCCGCGCTCAGAGCGAGGTACAGCTCCAGCATCGGGGCCGCGTCGACGGGTACGGGGATGGAACCACCGGCCGTCGCGAGCGCGGCTATCTCGGCATCGGGTCGAAACCGCGACCACGCGCGGTCGAAGGCCTCGATCTCCGCGCCGACCTCGGAGCGCACGGAGGCGGACAGCTCCACGTCCGTGTCGACCTGCCAGCGCGTGCCGATGGCCTCGAACTCCCAGCGGGAGCCGGAGGGCAGGGACGAGCCGGCCGCCTCGGGCGCGGTCACGCCTTCGCTTCGGTCTTGATCTCCTCGATCGCCTTGTTGAACCCGCCGCTGGTCAGCGACGAGCCGGCGACACGTGACACCGAGATGTCCTCGATCTTCTTTCCGACGACCTCGGAGTTGATGCCGCCGATGAACTGCCCCTGATACTGCTTCGACTCGCTCTTGGTGGGGGTGCCGCTGACCTGCACGTCGGTGATGACGTCATCGGCGAGCGTGACCGTCACCGAGATGGTCTCGACCGACTCGGGGGTCGAATACGAACCCTGGGCGGAGTAGGTGCCGTTCTTGTACACGGCGCCGGAGGCGGCGGATCCGGCGCTGCCGGTCGCGGATGCCGAGGCGGCGGCCGACGGGGTGGCGTCCCCGGCGGGGGCGGTCGTCGGTGACGCGGTGCTCGCCGTGGAGGCGGAGCAGCCCGCGAGGGCGATCATTCCGAACACCGATGCGGCGGCAGCGCCGGCGCGGACGGAACGGGGTACGGCGGTGGTGCGGATCATGACGGTCCTCCTTCTGTCGTGCCCTGCCGCTTCAGATGCGCGGGGGCGCATCGCGGTGGCTCGATCAACGCTACTGGCGTCGCGGCCGGACACCCCCGCGGATTACTTATGCGTTTGCATTGAGAATGGTCCTCAGTAAACGCTTCGTGACCCGCGGGTTACGCCCGGGTGTCCCCGGCGCGCCGCAGCGCCTTGAGCCCCTCGACCGCGAAGAAGATCGCGACCGATGCCGCGATCGGCACCAGCCACCCGAGGGCGTCCAGCGGCTCCGATCCGAAGAGGCGGTTGAGACCCGGCACGTACGTGTAGAGCACCTGCAGCACGACGAGCGCGAGCGCTGACCACCACATCACCGGGTTGCCGCGCAGCACGTCCACCGTGAGACTCGACCGCGAGAGGAAGCGGCAGTTGAGCAGGAAGGCCAGCTGTCCGAATGCGAGGGTCGACACCGCCTCGGTCCGCGCGACGTCGATGTCGGTACCACGGGCCAGCGCGAGGCCGAACACCGCCAGCGTCGCCCCGCCGATGAGCAGCGACACGGTGAGGATGAACCCGAGCTCACGCCCCGACACGATCGAGCCGCCGGTGGCGCGCGGGGGGCGTGTCATGATCCCCCGCTCCGCCGGCTCGTAGGCGAGCGCGAGCGACAGGGTGATCGCCGTCACCATGTTCACCCACAGCACCTGGACGGGCGTCAGCGGCAGGGTGAGCCCGAACAGCACCGCCACCAGGATCACGAGCGACTGTGCGCCGTTGGTGGGCAGGAGGAAGACCACCGACTTGCGGAGGTTGTCGTAGATGCGCCGACCCTCGGCGATGGCGCTGCGGATCGTCGCGAAGTTGTCGTCCGCGAGGACGATCTCGGCGGCCTCCTTCGTCGCCTCGGTGCCCTTGATGCCCATGGCGATGCCGACGTCGGCTCGGGTGAGCGCGGGCGCGTCGTTGACACCGTCGCCCGTCATCGCGACGACCTCACCGCGCGATTGCAGCGCGCGGACGATGCGGATCTTGTGTTCCGGGCTCGTGCGGGCGAACACGTCGACGTCCTGCACGAGCTCCTTCAGCTGCTCCTGGCTGAGCGCTTCCAGCTCGGCACCGGTCAGCACGCGCGCCTCGGCGGAGGCGACGAGACCCATCTCGCGGCTGATCGCGCGCGCCGTTCCGGCGTGGTCGCCGGTGATCATCTTCACGCGGATGCCGGCGGCGTGGCAGTCGGCGATGGCGACGATCGCCTCGGGGCGCGGCGGGTCGACGATGCCCCACAAGCCGAGGAGCTCCAGGTCTGCGAGGTCGTCGACGTCGAGCGTGTCGGCGCGCGTGGGCTTGCGTGCGGCGGCCAGCACCCGCAGGCCCTGCCCGCTGAGCTCGTCGACCGCACGCTCCCAGAAGTCGCGGTCGACCGGCTCCGAACCGTCGGCTCCGCGCTGGGTCAGCGCACGGTCCAGGAGACGGTCGGGTGCTCCTTTGACCAGGATCGCGCGCGAGCCGTCGGCGCTCTCGTTGAGGGTCGCCATGAACTTGTGCGCCGAGTCGAAGGGCACCACGCCGATGCGGCGCGTGCCCACGGCATCCGCGCTGCCCTTCATCGCGACGACCTTCAGCGCGCCCTCGGTCGGCTCGCCGACGAGCGACCAGCCGACGGTGCGGGTCGACTCGGCATCCGCTCCGACGGCGACGCGCTCGAGGGAGGCGTCGTTGCAGAGCTCCGCCACGGCGAGGAGCGCGGCGAGATCACCGCCGCCGGTCGGCGTGATGCCGCCGGTCGGGTCGTAGCCGAGCCCCGACACCTCGTAGCGCGCGACAGGGGTGAGCATCGTGCGGACGGTCATCTCGTTCTTCGTGAGGGTGCCGGTCTTGTCGGAGCAGACCGTCGTGACCGAGCCGAGGGCCTCCACCGCGGGGAGCTTGCGGGTGATCGCGTGCCGGCGCGCCATCTGCTGCACGCCGATCGCCAGGGTGATCGTGACGAGGGCGGGCAGCCCCTCCGGGATCGCGGCGACGGCGAAGCCGATCGTGGCCGAGACGAGATCGGGCACGGGCATGTCGTGCAGGTAGCGGCCGATGACCATCATGGTCAGCGCCATCCCGAGGATCACGAGGGTGAGCTTCTTGCCGAAGGCGTTCAGCTGGACGGTGAGCGGCGTCTCCAGCGTGCCGGCGTCGCCGACGAGCGCCTGGATCTTGCCGATCTCCGTGGCCCCGCCGGTGGCCGTGACGACCGCGACCCCCTGCCCGCCGGTGACGATCGTTCCGGAGAAGGCCATCGAGGAGCGGTCACCGACGCCCGCATCCGCGGAGACGGCGGCCGGATCCTTCGACGAGGGCACCGACTCCCCCGTCAGAGCCGCCTCGTCGATGCGCAGTTGAGACGCCTCGAGGATGCGGGCATCGGCCGGCACCTTGTCGCCCGGCATGAGCCGCACGAGGTCTCCGGGCACCAGATCCGCAGCGGGCACGGTCGTCCAGCGTCCGTCCCGGCGCGCCGTCGCATCGGTGGACAGCATGCCGCGGATGCCGGCGAGCGCCTTCTCGGCGCGCCCTTCCTGCACGTAGCCGATCACCGCGTTGATGACGGCGACCGAGACGATCACCCAGAAGTCGAGCCAGTCGCCCATCACCGCCTTGATCGCGGCGGCGGCGAGCAGGATGTAGATCAGGGTGTCGTTGAAGTGCGACAGGAATCGCAGCCACGCGGGCGTGCGAGCGGGCTCGGGCAACAGGTTCGGACCGACCCGATCCCGGCGCTCGTGAGCCTCGTGCTGCGGCAGCCCGTCGACGCCGACGCCGAGCGCGGAGCGGACCTCCTCCGCCTCGCGGCCGTGCGCCCCGGTGACGGTGAGTTCGGCGTTCGCGGCGTGAGGCGTCATATCGCGATCCTAGGAGGACCGCCGCCGATGCGCTGGCCACGGGCCCGGAAGAACGGCGGCGCCATCCGACGACGCGCGGTCAGGGACGACGCGCGCTCAGGCCGCCCCGTCGAACATGCTCGTGACCGAGCCGTCCTCGAAGACCTCTTTGATCGCGCGCGCGAGCAGCGGAGCGATGGGAAGGATGGTGAGCCCCGGGAAGCGCTTCTCGGCCGGCAGCGGGATCGTGTCGGTGACGACGACCTCGTCGATCGCGGCATCCTGCAGACGCTCCGTCGCCGGCGCGCTGAACACCGCGTGCGTCGCCGCGACGATGACCCGCTCGGCGCCGTTGGCCTTCAGCGCCTGCGCCGCCTTCACGATCGTGCCGCCGGTGTCGATCATGTCGTCGACGAGGAGGCACACGCGGCCATCGACGTGGCCCACGATCTCATTGACGGTGACCTGGTTGGCGACGTTCGGGTCGCGGCGCTTGTGGATGATCGCGAGGGGCGCCCCGAGCGAGTCCGACCACTGGTCGGCGACGCGGACACGACCGGTATCGGGCGAGACGACGGTGAGCTTGGAACGATCTTCGACCGACAGGCTCTTCTGGAAGTAGTCGAGCAGCACCGGCTTGGCGAACAGGTGATCGACCGGACCGTCGAAGAATCCCTGGATCTGAGCGGCGTGCAGGTCGACGCTCATGACGCGGTCGGCGCCGGCCGTCTTCAGCAGATCGGCGACGAGGCGAGCGCTGATCGGCTCGCGACCGCGCCCCTTCTTGTCCTGGCGCGAATACGGGTAGTAGGGAGCCACGACGGTGATGCGCTTCGCGGAGGCGCGCTTGGCGGCATCCAGCATGATCAGCAGCTCCATGAGCCACTCGTTCACCGGCGGCCCGAAGGACTGGATGATGAACGCGTCGCAGCCGCGGATCGACACCTCGAAACGGGTCAGGATCTCGCCGGACGCGAAGGTGCGGTGCTCGGTCGGCACCAGCTCGGTGCCCAGCGCCTGCGCCACGTCGTGCGAGAGGGTCGGATGAGAGCTGCCGCTCGCCACGACCAGACGCTTCTTGGTCTTGGCGACGAGCCCGGGGGCGATCCCGCGCTCGACGTCCAGGTCAACCGTGTGCTTCTTGCGCGCCATGGTCCGCTTCCTGTGCAGTGCGGGAACGTGCGGCAGCCTCAGCCGCACCCGTTCCCGGTCGGTGGTTCTCGACCCACCCCTCGACGTTGCGCTGGGGGGCAACGCTCAAGGCGAGGGCTCCGGGCGGGACGTCCTTACGGATCACCGCACCGGCACCGGTCTTGGCGCCATCTCCGATCCTAACGGGCGCGACGAAGACGTTGTGCGAGCCCGAGTGCACCTCGTCGCCGATCTCGGTGCGGTGCTTGGCGATGTCGTCGTAGTTGGCAGTGATGGCGCCCGCGCCGAGGTTGACGCCGCGGCCGATCGTCGTGTCGCCGATGTAGGACAGGTGCGGCACTTTGCTGCCTTCACCGATCGTGGAGTTCTTCGTCTCGACGAACGTGCCGATCTTGCCGCCGTCGGCCAGCACGGTTCCCGGTCGCAGGTACGCGAACGGACCGACGCTGGCACCGGCGCCGATGACGGCGAGGGTCGCGTCGGCACGGCGGACGACGGCGTTCTCCCCGACCTCGCAGTCCTCCAGCGTCGTGTCGGGTCCGATCGTGGCGCCGGCGGCGACGGCGCTCGCGCGCAGGATGTGCGTGTTCGGCAGGACGGTGACGTCGGGGGCCAGCGTCGCGGTGACGTCGATCCACGTCGTCGCCGGGTCCTGGATCGTCACCCCGGCCAGCTGCCAGCGGCGGACGGTGCGCGCGTTGAGGAGGCGCCCGGCCTCGGCGAGCTGTGCGCGGTCGTTCACGCCGAGGGTGAGGGATACGTCCGAAACGACGGATGCCGTGACAACGTGCCCCGCTGCGCGGGCCAGACCCACAACGTCCGTCAGGTACTTTTCGCCCTGGGCGTTCTCGGTGCCGACCCTCGCCAGCTGCGCGCGCAGCAGCTCGGCCCGGAAGACGTAGACACCCGCGTTGATCTCGGAGATCGCGGCTTCGGCGGCCGTGGCATCCTTCTGCTCGACGATGCGCTCGACACCGCCGTTGGTGGCGCGCACGACACGGCCGTAACCGGTCGCGTCGTCGAGCACGGCGGACAGAAGCGTGATGGCGGCCCGTGACGAACGGTGGTCGCGGATCAGTGTGCTCAGCGTGTCGACATCGAGGAGCGGCACATCACCGGAGAGCACCAACACATCACCGACGAAGTCGGGCACGGCATCCAGCGCGACCTCGACGGCGCGGCCCGTGCCCGGGATCTCGTCCTGGTCGACGACGACGACCTCGGGCGAGATGCCGGTCACCGCGTCGGCGACGAGATCGCGCTCGTGGCGGACGACGACGAGGACGTGGGCGGGCGACAGGTCGCGCGCCGTATCGAGAACGTGCCCGACGAGGGGGCGACCCCCGATGCGGTGCAGCACCTTCGGCAGCGACGAGCGCATGCGCGTACCCTGCCCCGCGGCGAGGATCACGACGGCGAGGGACGCGTCCAACGTGTTCTCTGTCATGCTCCGCCGCCAGGATTCGAACCTGAACCTCACAGCTCCAAAGGCTGTCGTGCTGCCGTTACACTACGGCGGACCGCACCCCACGAGACGGCGGGTGTGCCGCTCCAGTCTGCCAGTCCCGGCCCCGGATGACCGCATCGCAGGGCTCAGGCCAGCATGAGGAAGAGCTTCTCCAGCTCGTCGGCGGTGAGGCCGTCCTGCGCTGCCGCACCTTCCGGATCTGCGAGGCATTCCCGCAGCGCCGTGGACACGATGGCGAAGCCGGCGCGGTCCAGCGCGCTGGAGACGGCAGCCAGCTGCGTCACGACGTCGCGGCAGGGCTTTCCCTCCTCGACGGCGGCGATGACCGCATCGAGCTGGCCCCGCGCGCGGCGCAGACGGTTGGCGATCTTGCGCTGCGCGGCGCCGTCGTGCGCCGTCGCAGCGTCGGACGTGGACACGTTCGTCGTCACCGCCCGAACACGCGGGCGAGGAAGCCGCCGCCGGCTGCCTGCTCGTGGCCGGGGCAGCGCTGGGATACCGGCACGTTCTTCATCACCTGATCGACGTGCTGGCCGCAGCCAGCCCACGTCGTCTTGCCGCAGGTTCGGCAGGTCACTGCTGAGCACATGGGAGTTCTCCTGATCGTTGTTCGTCGGTCGTGAGGGGGAAGAGTCCGCGCCGCTCAGATGCGGGCGTGGTCGGAGACGAGCACGGCATCCGCCCGCTCGCCGAGAACGGCGCGCAGCGTCAGCATGCCGCCGGAGAGGGATGCCGAGTCGAAGCCGGCCTGCGCGAGCACGCGGTGCGCGATCGCGGAGCGCACACCCGACTGGCACATGACGCGCACGGGTCGCCCGGCGGCGGCCGCGCGCACCTCGTCGAGCCGGCCGCGCAGCGCGGTGTGCGCGATGGCGAGCACCCCGGGCAGATGCCCGGTGGACAGCTCCGCGGGTGTGCGCACGTCGAGGATCAGCGCGGTCTCGGCGACCGCGTCGACGTCCTGCGCGTACCAGAGGCGCAGTGCGCCGCTGCGGACGTTCTGCCCGACCATCCCGACCATGTTGACGGGGTCCTTCGCAGACCCGTACGGAGGTGCGTACGCCAGGTCGAGGTCGATCAGGTCGTCGACCACCCAGCCCGCACGGATGGCGGTGGCGAGCACGTCGATCCGCTTGTCGACCCCGTCGGCGCCGACGGCCTGTGCCCCGAGGAGCAGCCCGTCGCCGCGACGGATGTGGACGACGAGGTGGATCTGCGAGGCGCCGGGGAAGTACCCGGCGTGCTGGCCGGGGTGAAGGTGCAACGTGTCGGCATCGATCCCGGCGGCGGCCAGGGCGGCGCGGTTCGCGCCGGTCATGGCCACCGTCTGGGCACCGACGCGGACGATCGCCGTGCCGACGGGGTGCGGCAGCGGACGGGCCTGCTCGGGGCGGAGGATCGCGTCGGCGACGAGTCGTCCGGCGCGGTTGGCGGGTCCGGCGAGCGCGACGGGGCGGACCGCGCCGGTGACGGCGTCGACGGATGCCGTCGCATCGCCGACGGCGTAAACGTCGGGCAGCGAGGTGCGTCCGTGTTCGTCGATGATCATGGCTCCGCGGACGCACGCGACGCCCGCAGCCTCGAAGACGGCGGTGTCGGGACGCACGCCCACCGACAGCACGATGAGGTCGGCGTCCAGTCGGGTGCCGTCGTCGAGGACGACGACGTCGCCCTCCTCGCCGGGTTCGACGGCGGTGGCCGCCGTCCCGGCGCGCACGTCGATGCCGAGCGTGCGCAGTTCCGCGGTGACGAGGGCGGCCAGCTCGTCCTCGAGCGGGGGCAGCACGTGCGACGCGAACTCGACGACGGTGGTGTGCAGTCCGCGTTGTGCGAGCGCCTCCGCCGCCTCGATCCCGATGAAGCCCGCGCCCAGCACGACGGCGCGGCGCGCACCGGCCTCCACGCGGTCGCGCAGTGCGACGGCGTCCTCGACACTGCGCAGGGTCCGCACCCGCGGCGAGTCGAGTCCGGCGATGGGCGGCGTCGCCGCGGCGGCGCCCGGAGCCAGCACGAGGGCGTCGTAGTGCAGGGTGTCGACACCGTCGGCGCTCATGACGGTGACCGTCTTGGCCGCGGCATCCACCGCGGTCACCTCGTGGCCGGGGCGCACGTCCAGCGCGAGCGCCGCCTTCAGCGAGGCCGGGGTCTGCACGAGCAGAGCCGACTGCTCGGCGATCTCGCCGCCGACGTAGTAGGGCAGGCCGCAGTTCGCGAACGAGACGTGCGCACCCCGCTCGAGGACGATGATCTCGGCCGTCTCATCGAGCCTGCGCGCACGCGCGGCGCAGCTCATGCCTCCGGCGACTCCCCCGACGATCACGATGCGCATGTGTTCTCCTTCTCGGTACGTTCCTGCGTCAGGATACCCCCAGGGGTATCCTGACGCAACTCGGAGCGACGGACGCAGATAATGGAGGCATGTCCACCGAGCACGACGAAGTCGACCGCATCGTCGGCGCGTGGGGCGCCCAGCGCCCGGACCTCGACTTCTCGCCCCTGGAGGTGCTGTCACGGGTGGACCGCCTCTCGCGTCACCTCGATCGGGCTCGGCGCGAGGCGTTTCGTCGCAGCGATCTCGAACCCTGGGAGTGGGACGTCCTGTCGGCGCTGCGCCGCGCCGGCGAGCCCTATCAGCTAAGTCCCAAGCAGCTGCTGCAGCAGACCCTCGTCTCCAGCGGCACGATGACCAACCGTATCGATCGCCTCGTCGGGCGCCGCCTCGTGCGCCGCGAAGCCGATCCCGGCGACGGGCGCAGTGTGCTCGTGACGATCACGGACGAGGGCAAGACCCGCGTGGATGCCGCGATCACACGCCTCGTCGACGCCGAAGCGCTGCTGCTGAGCGTGCTCTCGCGCGGCGATCGCGAGCGCCTCGCCGCACTGCTGCGCAAGCTGTCGCTCGGCTTCGACGCGTGAACGACGCCGCACGCTGAGAACGGCCCTCATCTGAGAACTGCCCTCAACTGCGCAGACACATTGCAATTTGTTTATACGTCTGGTGTGATGGATCCATGGACACCGAGCCGGGGCTCGCCGAGGCGGCGGAGCTCTTCAAGGTGCTCGGGAATGCGTCACGATTGACCCTCCTGAGGCTGATCGGCGACGCGTCCACCACGGTCGGCTCCCTCGTGGAGGCGACCGGGATGTCCCAGCCCCTCGTGTCGCAGCATCTTCGGACGCTCCGACAGGCCGGACTCGTCACGGCGACCCGGTCGGGCAAGGAGATCGACTACCGCCTCGCAGATCTGCACGTGGCCCACGTGATCGCCGACGCGCTCACGCACGTGCAGGAGCCCGCCGACCGTGACGGGGCCACCGACCTCACCGCTCTCGACTGAGCATCGACATCACGAAGGACACGACATGACCACCGAGATCCACGCCGAGCACACGACCGCCGAGCACCTCCACGGCCAGGACTGCGGCCACGAGGCCGTTGCGCACGAAGACCACGTCGACTACGTGCACGGCACGCACCACCACGCCCTGCACGGCGACCACTACGACGAGCACGAGGCCGTCGCCGAGCACACCTCCGCCGACCACGCCCACGGCGAGGAGTGCGGCCACGACGCCGTCCCGCACGACGACCACGTCGACTACGTGCACGACGGCCACAAGCACGCCGCCCACGGCGACCACTACGACGAGCACTGAGCCCGCCTCAGCGCACCGCACGCAGAAGGGGTGGTGAGGGATTCTCCCTCACCACCCCTTCTGCCGTTCACAGCACCCCGGCCGCTTCCCGCCGCACCGCACCGCGGCGCGGCGGCATCCGCAGGCTCGCCCCCGCGACCGCGATGACCGAGACCAGGATCAGGGCGGAGGCCGGCGCGAGGGTCGTCCAGGGCGCGCGCTCGACGTAGGCGATGCCCTCGGCCAGCAGCAGCCCCCACTCGGGCGTCGGCGGCGGCGCCCCGAGACCCAGGAAGCCGAGCGAGGCGAGAGCCAGCGCGATACCCGGAAGACGCAGCATCCCGTGGCGCGCGAGCGGCGGCAGCGCCGTCGGCACGACATGGCGCAGCGTCGCCTCGGCGCGCCCCATGCCGAACACGGGAAGCCACCGCACGTAGCTCAGGGCCCGCGCCTCAGCAAGAAGGCTCCGCGCGTGTGCGGCCAGCGGCGGCCAGCTCACCCAGAGAACGGCCGCCGCCGCTCCCCCGGCCGTCGGGCCGACGAGGGCGGCCACGATGACGCCCGCGATGATCGGCGGCGTCGCGTTCGCGACCTCGACCGGACCTTCCGCCGCCGCGCCCGCGAAGGCGACGAGCACGCCGATCAGCACGCTCGCCAGCACGATCACCAGAGCCGGGCCCAGGGTGCCGAGGGCACCGTGCGCCACCCGCGCGAGGAGGTCGCGCCCGGAGGCGTCGGCACCGAACGGAAGGGCCCACGACGGCGGAGCCAACCGTGGATGCGCGCTCGTATACGGGTCGCGGACGATGCCCGCGGCGACGATGAGCGCCAGCAGAGATCCGGCGACGACGAGTGAGACGAGGGCGACGCGATCGCGCGGCCGGTGTTCCGGCGGCGGCGCCAGAGCACCCTCGGGCAGCGGCCCGCCCCAGGCCCAGAGGCGGAGTGCGCCGAAGACCACCCCCACGGCGATCGCCGCGAGGGCGATGAACAGCACCCCGGCCTGCAGCGCCGGCAGGTCCTGCGCATTGGCCGCGCCCAGCAGGTAGCGCCCGAGCCCGGGGATCGCGAACACCTGCTCGACGGCGACCGCTCCCCCCAGCATCCCGATGAGCACGAGTCCCACCTGATCCACGACGGCGGCGACAGCGCGCCGGACGACACCGCGCAGCACGGTCGCGGGCGCCGCTCCGGCCAGCCGCCAGATCTGCGTCCAGCGCTCGGTGCTCGCTCCGGCGAGGGCGTCGACCAGCAGGCGTCCGATGAGACCGCCGGCCGGGATGCCGAGCGCGAGCGCGGGCAGCACGACGTTGACCATGCCGTGCCAGCCGTAGGGCGGGAACAGTCGCAGCTGCACGGCGAAGACGACCAGGAGCGCGCTCGCGAGGAGGAACTCCGGCATCGCGGTGAGGACGACGCCGGCGGGTCCGGCACCGCGCACCGGACGGTCGCGGAGCACACGACGGCACGCCGGTGCGACGAGCGTCACCGCGACGATGAGCGCCACGGCGAGGGCGAAGCCGGCGAGCGTGAGCGAGACGCCGAACGCCGAGACGGCTCCCGGCCCGACCGCGCCGCCGCTGACCCACGACGTGCCGAGGTCGCCGCGCAGGACCCCCGACCACCAGCGCGCACTGATGGCCAGGGGGCCGCCGTCGAGCCCGAGCTCGGCGCGGATCGAGGCGAGCGCCTCGGGCGTCGGCTCGAGCTCGGCGTAGCGTGCCCGCAGGATCGACGCCGCCGGGTCGCGCTGCGACAGCCAGGGCAGGGCCCCGGCGATCGTCAGCAGCGCGAAGACGGCGACGACCCGCGAGACGAGCGCCGCCGTGTCAGCCCTGCGCATCGCCCGTCGCGGCCGCATCGATCCAGGTGTCGATGGTCACAAGGGTGCGCTCGCGCGGGTCGCGAGCCGCGTCGCGCACGCGCCTCGACTCGCCCTGCACGACGCGCTCGTGGAGCATCGGCACGGCGGCGTCGGTCGCGAGGCTCCGCGCCTCGGCGGCGAGGATCGCGCGCTGACGCTCGACGCCCGGTGCCGTCTGCGAAGCGGTCGAGATGGCCGCGTCGACCTCCGCATCGCACAGCTGCGAAAGGGAGAATCCGCCGCCGCAGGAGAAGTCGGAGGCGAAGGAGGCGACCGGGTCGCCCGAGTCGAGCACCGTCGCACGCGACAGGATGAACGCGTCGAACGCACCGGCGAGCGCATCGGCCTCGATGAACTGGTACTCGCGCACGTCCTGCGTGACGACGAAGCCCGCCGCCTCCAGCTGCTGCTCGACGAGAACCGCGACCTCGGGCAGCTCGGCGCGGTCGGTGAAGGTGCCGAGGGTGATCGGCACCGCGTCCACCCTGCCGGGGGTCGCCCGCGACGACAGCAGCGCCTCGTAGGCGGTGGTGTCGCGCGCGCCCACCGTCCACGCGAGGGCCGGACCGAGCAGGCCCCGGGCCTCGTCGGCGCGTCCCTCGTACACCGACGCGATGATCGCGGCGCGGTCGATCGCGGCGCGCGCCGCCGCGCGCACGGCCGGGTCGGCGAAGGGCCCCTTCGCCGTGTTCAGGTACAGCGTGTTCGTGCGAGGCATCGGGACCTCGTGGACCAGCTCCGGGTCGACCGTCGCGACCTGTCCGGCGGGGACCGCCTCGACGATGTCGGCCGTGCCGGTGCGAAGGGCGGCCGCCCGCGCGGTGCCGTCCGGCACGAACGAGACGTCGATGCCGGCGAGCTTGGCGCGCCCGCCCCAGTACCCGTCGAACCGGTCGAGGGTGGCACCGGTGATGCCGTCGACCGCGACGAGGCGGAACGGACCGGTGCCGGTGCCGATCGGCGAGACGGTGTCGCCCGTGTACGCGGAGGGAGCGAGGATCGACAGCTGCGGGCTGGACAGGCGCTGCGGCAGCAGCGGGTCGACGTCGGCCGTGGTCACGATGACGGCGTTCCCGTCGGCCCGGGCCTGAAGCCCCACGCCGGTGAGGATGCGCGGCACGGGACTGGCGGCCGCGGCGCGCTGGAGCGAGCCGACGACGGCGTCGGCCGTCAGGGCCGTGCCGTCGTGGAAGCGCACGCCGTCGCGGATCTCGAAGCGCCAGGTGGTGTCGGCAGTCTGCGTCCAGGCGGTCGCGAGCGCGGGCTGGGCGACGGCATCGTCGTCGAGGACGACGAGGGTCTCGGCCGTGCTCCAGCGCGACAGTTTGAACGCGTCGTCGCTCAGCGGCGACAGCCCCGAACGCGGCGGCTGCAGCATGGCGACGGACACGCGTTCATCGGACGCGGCGCCGGGGGCGGCGCCACCGCCGGCGAAGCAGCCGCTCAGTGCCGGCAGGAGAAGGGCGGTCAGGGCGACGGCGGCGATCCTCAGGGATCGTCGGGGGGTGGTCATGGTGTTCCTCTCTGGTGGTGGGATCGGGGACGGTGCGTGCTCCGATGCACGCGAAGACGAGCCCGGCGGCGGGCAGGAGCGCCACGATCAGCCACGCCGCCGCGAGACCGGATGCCCCGGCGACGGCGCCGGCCAGCGCGGAGGCGCCCAGCGCGAGCACGCCGCCGGCGGAGGCGAGGGCCCCCAGGCGCGTGGCCCGGCGGGAGACCGGGCCGGCGGCCGCGACGAGCGACTGCGCGGACGGCGTGGCGAGCATCACCGCGAGAGCCGTGCACACCGCCGCGGCGGCGGCCGGGGCCGCGAAGGCCGGGACGGATGCCGCGTCGGCCGACACCGCGCCCGCCAAGGCGGCGGCGAGGGCGGCGGCGACGCCGGCGGCGACCGCCCAGGGCCGGGTGAGCCGTTCCGCGACCCGCGACAGCGGCCATTGCAGGAGGACGATGGTCGCGGACAGGACGATCGACACGACGCCCACCCAGCCTCCGCCGACCCCGCGCGCCGCCATCCCGAGAGGAAGCAACGAGAACAGCTGCGTGTAGACGGCGAGCACGGTGGCCGCGCCGATCGCGGAGGGGAGCACCCGCCGCAGGCGCCCGGGCTCCGCGTGATCGCCGGGTGCCGCGACGGGCACGACGGCCGCCGGCGGGCGCGCGGGCAGCAGCCGCGCGAGCACGACGAGCGCGGCGAGGAAGACCGCGGAGGCGACGATCACGACGGGCACGGCGCAGGCGGGCATGAAGAGGGCGCCGACCGCCGCGCCGACGATGCCTCCTGCTTCCCCCGCCAGCGCGAGCGCGGCGAAGGGGGTCGGAGCGCTCCACCGACGCGCACCGAACGGGCGCGGACGCGCACGCGATGCGGCATCCGCGGCCCCGACATAGGCGTCGACCGCGGGCGAGAACAGCGCACCGGCCATACCGATGAGGAGGACCGCGATCACGAACACCGCAGGAGTCGGAGCCAGCGCCAGCAGGACGAAGCCCACCGCCCGCACGGCGCACCCGGTGAGCAGCAGAGTCCGGGCCCCGAGCCGGTCGGCGAGAGCGCCGCCGACGATGAACAGGCCCTGCTGGACGGCGACACGCGCCCCGACGATCGCGCCGATCGCGGCGGGACCGAGGTGGAAGCGGTCGTCGGCGAGCACCGCGATGAAGGGGACGACGCTCGAGAAGCCGATCATGAAGGCGGCCTGCGCGGCCAGCATCACGCGCAGCCGGGGTGACGCGCTCACGCGAGCTCCATCGCCGGGAGGATCTCGAGGATCGCGTCGCACCGCGCCGCCAGCGCCGCATCGTGGGTGACGATCAGCAGCGCCGTGCCGAGGGACGGGGCGAGGGCGAGGACGGCGGATGCCACGGCATCCGCCGTCGCCGCATCGAGCGCGCTCGTGGGCTCGTCGGCGACGATCACCGCGGGCTCCGCCGCGACGGCACGGGCGATCGCGGCGCGCTGCGCCTGACCGCCCGACAGCTCGCCGGGCCGGCGGGCCAGCAGGGACGGGTCGAGATGGGCGATCTCCGCCGCCCGCCGCACCCGCACCGCGGCATCGGAGCCGTCCGCGACGCCGAGCCGTCGCAGGGCATCGGCGATCTGGGAGCCGACGGCGCGCGACGGCACGAACGACGCGGCCGCATCCTGCGGGATCCCCTGGACGAGGCATCGGCGAGCCCGACGCGGACCACGGGTCGCGTCGTTCCATGGCTCGCCCTGCACCCGCACCGTCCCGGCGGCCGGGCGCTTCAGCCCCAGCACGATCTCCGCGAGGGTGGACTTGCCGGCGCCCGAGCGTCCGATGACGGCGAGGCTCTGACCGGCCTCCAGCGTCAGCTCCGTCGGTGCGAGCGCCGTCGTCCGCGCGCGGCCGGCGCCGTGGACGAACGTGACCGCGCGCACCTCCAGCGCCGTCATGAGCCCTCCCCCGCCGCGGGGGATGCGCCGGTCCCAGGCGCGCACGGCGCGGGGATGTCGGCGACGATGCGACCGTCGCGCACCTCCAGACGGCGTGCGCCGAGCACCGCGGCGACCTCGGGATCGTGGGTGGAGACGACGAGGGCCGGTGCGCCCGCGGCACCGGAGGCGAGAGCGCCGGTGAGCAGCGAGAGCACCTCGTCGCGGGTCTGCGGATCGAGCGCGCTGGTT
Source organism: Microbacterium sp. AG790 (assembly GCF_003634765.1). Taxonomy (NCBI): domain Bacteria; kingdom Bacillati; phylum Actinomycetota; class Actinomycetes; order Micrococcales; family Microbacteriaceae; genus Microbacterium; species Microbacterium sp. AG790. The sequence goes on along the minus strand of NZ_RBWZ01000006.1, from coordinate 977,292 downwards.
GGCTCGTCGGCGACGACGAGGCCGGCACCGCTCAGCACGGCCAGCGCGATGGCGGCGCGCTGCGCCTGACCGCCCGACAGTTCGGCGGGGCGGCGGCGACGAAAACGCGGATCCCCGAGGCCCACCCGGGCCAGCGCGTCGCCTGCGCGCGTGCGATCCGCACCGGTCACGACCCGCAGCTGACGGCCCAGTCGGATCAGCGGATGGAACGCCTCGATGCCGCGTTGGGGCACGAAGCCGACGCGCTCGAGGCCGGGGGCGTCACGGCGCCCGGTCAGGGTGAGACCGCCCAGCAGCCGCCCGGCCAGAACCGACAGCAGGAGGCTCTTGCCCGCACCCGATGGCCCGCGCACGACGATTCGTTCGCCGGCGGCCACCTCCAGGCGAGGGACCTCCAACAGCGGAGTCGTCTCGTCGGCGGCGCGGACGCGCACGTCGGCAAGAGTGAGCACGGAGCCTCCATCGCGGTGATCGGGCCATCGCGAGTGCAGCCCTGGTACTGATAATCATTCTCGCAAAGGCGCCGTGCAGAGGCAAATCCCCCGCAGACGGCGTGACGCTGTGCGGGAGCGAGACGTCAGCCGATGAGCTCGGACAGTTCGAACCAACGTTCCTCGAGCGTCGCGATCTCGGCCTCCATCTCGCCGATCGCGCGCATCTTCTCGCCCAGCCCCGCGTAGTCGGACTGGTCGTGGTCGGCGAGGGCGGTGCGCGCGGCATCCGCCTGCGCGGTGAGCTTCTGGATGCGCCGCTCCGCCGCGGCGAGCTCTTTCTGCGCGGCGCGGAGGTCGGCGCCGGCCAGCGCCGGAGCAGTGTCGCCCTCCGAGCCGGCCACGACGGGCGCAGCCGGCTGGTCGCGCTGAACGGCGCGGAGCCTCAGGTATTCGTCGATGCCTCCGGGCAAGTGCCGTAGCCGCCCGCCCATGACCGCGTACTGCTGGTCCGTGACGCGCTCGAGGAAGTAGCGATCGTGGGAGACGACCAGCAGCGTTCCGGCCCACGAGTCGAGGAGGTCCTCGATGGCAGCGAGCATGTCGGTGTCGAGGTCGTTGGTCGGCTCGTCGAGGATCAGCACGTTGGGCTGATCGAGCAGGATCAGCAGCAGCTGCAGGCGCCGTTGCTGACCACCGGAGAGATCCTTCACGGGCGTCGACAGCTGTGCGGAGCTGAAGCCCATGCGCTCCAGCAGCTGGCCCGGCGTGAGCTCGGACGCCTTGGAGCCCGTTCCGATGGTGTAGCTCGTGCGCAGCCCCGAGATGACCACGCGCACCGGATCGTCGAGGTATTGATCGAGCTCGTCCATCCGCTGCGTGAGGGTCGCGACCTTCACGGTCTTTCCGCGCTTGACCCGCCCCAGGGTGGGCTCGACCGTGCCCGCGATGAGACCGAGGAGCGTGGACTTGCCGGCGCCGTTGACGCCGAGGATGCCGGTGCGCTCCCCCGGCGCGATGCGCCACTCGACGCCCCGCAGCACCTCTCGGTCGCCGTACGTCACGCCCGCCTCGAGCAGGTCGACGACGTCCTTGCCGAGTCGGGACACGGCGAGCGACTGCAGCTGCACCTTGTCGCGGATCTCGGGAACGTCCGCGATGAGTTCGTTGGCCGCGTCGATGCGGAACCGCGGCTTGCTGGTGCGCGCGGGCGCTCCGCGACGCAGCCACGCCAGCTCTTTGCGGGCCAGGTTCTGGCGACGCTGCTCGATGACGGCCGACTGGCGGTCGCGCTCGACGCGCTGCAGGACGTAGGCCGCGTAGCCGCCCTCGAACGGTTCGACGATGCGGTCGTGCACCTCCCATGTCTTGGTGCAGACCTCGTCCAGGAACCACCGGTCGTGCGTGACGACCAGGAGCGCTCCCTGGGATGCCGACCAGCGGCGCTTGAGGTGCGCGGCGAGCCAGGCCACCGCCTCGACATCGAGGTGGTTGGTGGGCTCGTCGAGCGCCAGCACGTCCCAGTCGCCGACGAGGAGGTGCGCGAGAGCGACCCGTCGCCGCTGCCCTCCGGAAAGACCGGCGACCGGACCGTCCCAATCCAGATCGCCCACGAGACCCGCGATCACATCGCGCACACCCGCGTCACCCGCCCAGTCGTGCTCGGCACGGTCGCCGACGACGCTCTGCGCGATGCTCAACGAGTCATCGAGGGTGTCGCCCTGGTCGAGCACGCCGACGCGCACACCGCCGCGCACCGTCACGCGCCCGGCATCCGGCTCCAGGCGACCGGCCAGCATCGCCATCAGGCTCGATTTGCCGTCGCCGTTGCGCCCGACGATGCCGATGCGATCCCCCTCGTCGACACCGAGGGAGACGCCGTCGAAGACGACCTTCGTGGGGAATTCCAGGTGGAGGCCTTCAGCCCCGAGCAGATGCGCCATATCGGATCCAGGCTACGCGGTCGGCGGGACACGCGAACCGCCGCCCTCCGGCGACGAGCGGCGCATGCGTGGATAATCGAGGAACAAGACCGCCTCACGTTGGACCCACCGATGACGTCGCCTCAGCCTTCCGCCGGACCCTCCCGCGGGCTTCCGCCCCACTGGGAGCATCAGATCGGCCGTGTCGCGATCGTCAAGCTGTCCGGCGACGGCGCCGTCATCGACTGGAACGAGGGCGCCGAGCACATCAAGGGGTGGACGCAGGACGAGATCCTCGGACAGAACTTCTCGGTCTTCTACCGCGACGAGGATCGTCGGCGCGGCCTTCCCGGCTATCTCCTGTCCCGAGCCCGCGAGGACGGCAGCGTCGAGGATGCCGGGTGGCGGGTGCGCCGAGACGGTCGAGAGTTCTGGGCGCACGTCACGATCTCCGCCATCCGCGGAGACGACGCAGAGGTGGTCGGCTTCGTCAAGCTCACCCGAGATATCACCGCGGACAAGCAGCGGGAGGACGAGCGCGCCGCCCACCAGCGCAGCGTCGCTCATGAGCTCCTGTCCCCCGTGACCGCGCTCAACGGCTACATCGAGATGATCGGAGATGCGCTGGCCGAACAGACCCGCCTCCTCCGGCACGTCGCCCGGGCCACCGAGAACATCGTCGAGATGGCGAAAGAGATGTCGAGCAGCGTGGATGCGCGCGACGCACCGTTCGCCCCCCATCGGATCTTCGTCGACGACGTCGTGCGCGGCGCGGCCTCACTGGTGCTCCCCGGGGCCGCCGGCAACCGTGTCGTCTACGGCAGACTCGATCGCGGGCCGGTGCTCGGCGATGAGTTCGCCCTCCGACGCGCCATCGCGCACGTCATCGAGAATGCAGCCAAGTACTCGGACGATGTCCTTCGCCTCGACGTCGTGGACGCCGATCGCACCGTGACGATCCGCGTCCAAGACCGCGGCCGCGGCATCCATCCCGACGACATGCAGCGCGTGCTGCTCGACGGCGAGCGCGGCCGGTACGCCGACGTGGACGACGGCGGCACCGGCGACGGGCTGGCGGATGCGGTTCGCGTCGTGCGCCAGCACCGCGGACGCGTGGAGCTGTCCCGCGCCGACGACGGCGGCACGATCGCGGAGATCATCCTCCCGCACGATCCGCGCGGCTGAGCCCCGCGGCTCAGTACCAGAAGCTCAGACGCGGCGGCACCGTCGACGCGAACAGCCGCGCCAGGCGCGACGGATCGTCGGCGACGAGCCTGCCGGCCCGCGCCAGCGTGACCGGTGAGACTCCGCCCAGCAGGATGGCCGACAGCTCGGCCACCCCGAGCGTCGCCGTGGGCACTCCCACCGGCGGCTCGTCGACGATGTCGACCCCGGCGAGGCCCTCGGCATCCACCGTCAGCACGAACGTGCCGGCGGCGATGCCGAGCGGGTCGGCGACCCGCAACGTCACGGCATCGGCGACGTCGTAGGTGCGCGCCGACAGGGCGGCCGGTACATCGAGGATCCGCGTGTAGTGGTGGTCGCGCACGGTGACGGTCGCGGCCCGCTGGTCGGCGATCATCCACCACAGCGGCTCGTCGACCGACAGTTCGCCGGCGCGCACCGTGGCGATGAGGTCCATCGTCAGCAGGAAGCGCCACAGCCCCGCGTACGCCTCGTCGGTCGCCGCGACCAGCAGCAGGACATCGACGGTGGACGCCGCGAAGTCGTGCTCGTTCTCCGTGACCTTGTACAGGGCGACGCCGTCGACGTCTCCCGTTGCGGAGCGGTACTGGACCACCCGCAGCTCCTCGGCTTTCTCGACGTCGGCCCGGGTGCCGAAGAAGCGGTCCCAGTGCCCACCGGGCATGTCGATCTCACCCGGCGTCTGCGCGCGCACGCGCTCGTGCAGCGCCGTAGCGATCTCGCGCCCCTGCGCGCGAGTGACGAAGTCGATGCGTCCCGGCGCGTCGGGGCCCACCCACCGCGCCCGACGGGCGTCGATCGTCCACTGCGCGGCGAGCGCGGCCGGCGCGAAGCCGAAGCGGCCGTAGATCGTCGACTCGCTCACGGTGAGGATCGCGACGGGAAGCCCGCGCTCCACGGCGGTACGCAGCTCCCCCGTCATCACCGAGCGCAGGATGCCGCGGCGGCGATGGGTGGGGGCGACGGTCACCGAGCTGATCGCACAGGCCGCAACGGTCCCTCCGGGAAGGGTCAGCTCCGCCGCCCACGAGGCGAAGGTCGCCACCGGCACGTCCGGCTGGGGCGCGGTCTCATCGAACACGCCGATCTTGCGCCGGTACGCCGTGTGCGCGAAGAACGCATCACGCTGCACGTCGGTGCGCTCACCGCCCAGGAAGCCGCGGGAGACGGCCTCCAACCAGGGGTCGGTCTCGGTGCGCAGCGCATCGTCGACCCGACGCACGACGAGCCCGCGGCCGGCGAGATCGTCTGTCATGGTGCGATCCAGCGACGCATCGTGGTGAGGGTGGCGATCGGACATGCGGTCTCCGTTCGTGAGGACGCTCTTCGGTCGGTGTCTGCCCGATGCGGCAGACGCGCAATGGTCAGGAGGTGATCACGCGTGCGCCGGGGACGGGTCCGTGCACGTGCAGCACACGCGATCCCGGTGCCGCCGAAGCGGCGAGTTCGGACGCCAGCGCCGACGCCCCGCGCTCATCGGCGGCGAGGAAGGCGACGGTCGGTCCGGACCCCGAGACGAGCCCTGCCAGCGCGCCCGCGCGATGACCTGCGCGCAGCGTCTCAGCCAGCGACGGCCGCAGCGAGAGGGCGGCGTCCTGCAGGTCGTTGCGCACGGCCACGGCGAGTGCGGCGGGATCGCCCGCACGCAGCGCCTGCATCACGACGGGGTCGGCGGCGGGCACACCGTGGGCGGGCGCGATGTCGGGCAGCTCTCTCAACCGGTCCAGTTCCCGGTACACGGCGGGGGTCGACAGTCCGTCCTCACTCGTCACGAGCACCCAGTCGAAGCGGCCCCGTGCCAGCGCCGGAGCGAGCTCGTCGCCGCGCCCCGTGCCGATGGCCGTCCCCCCGAGCACCGCGAACGGCACGTCCGCGCCCAGGGGCGCCGCGAGTTCTTGCAGTTCGAGGGTCGTGAGAGCTCCGCCGAGCAGCTCGTTGACGGCCACGAGAGCCGCCGCGGCATCCGCCGAGCCTCCGCCCATGCCGCCGGCGACGGGTACGCCCTTGTGGATGTCGAGGTGGATGCCGCCGCGCCACCCCAGCCGCTCCGCGACGCGCCGCGCGGCGCGCACGGCGAGGTTGGACTCGTCGAGAGGCACACCCGACACGTCCAGATCGCCGGTCACCGTGAGCGTGAAGTCGTCCGCGACCCGCGCCCACACGTCTTCGTACGCGGACACCGCCTGATACACCGAGGCCACATCGTGGTACCCGTCGGGCTGGACGTCACCGACGTCGAAGGCGATGTTGATCTTGCCGGGCGCACGCACGTGCACCCGGCGACCGGCCGCCGCAGCGGTCGTCACGAAGCGTCCGCCCACACCTCGCCGATACCGGCGGAGATGACGTCGATGCGCTCGAGCTCTTCCGCGTCGAAGGCGGGACCGTCCACGGCCGCGAGGTTCTCGTCGAGCTGCTGCGGGCGCGAAGCGCCGATGAGCGCCGAGGCCACCACGCCGTCGCGCAGCACCCACTGCAGCGCGAGCTGCGCGAGGCTCTGTCCGCGCTCACGGGCGATCACGTTCAGCGCGCGCAGGCCCTCCAGCGCCGTATCGGTCAGACGGCGCCCGGGCAGCGACGAGCGCTCCTGCGACCGGGTCGAGGTGCCGTCGCCGAGATAGCGATCGGTGAGCAGGCCCTGCGCGAGCGGCACGAAGGCGATCGCCCCCATCCCCTCCTCCTGGAGCACGCCGGTCAGGCCGTCTTCGATCCATCGCCCGAGGATCGAGTAGGACGGCTGATGGATGATCAGCGGTGTGCCGAGCTCACGCGCCACCGCGGCCGCCTTCGCCGTCTGCTCGGGCTCGTACGACGAGATGCCGACGTAGAGCGCCTTGCCCTGACGCACGAGAGTGTCCAGCGCCGCGACCGTCTCCTCGATCGGGGTGACCGGATCGAAGCGGTGCGAGTAGAAGATGTCGACGTAGTCGAGCGACATGCGCGTCAGCGACTGCTCGGCGCTGGCGAGCAGGTACTTGCGCGAACCCCACTGGCCGTAGGGCCCGTCCCACATGTCGTACCCGGCCTTGGACGAGATGATCAGCTCGTCCCGGTAGGGCCGGAAGTCCTCTCGCATCATGCGCCCGAAGTTCGTCTCGGCGCTGCCGTAGGGCGGACCGTAGTTGTTCGCGAGATCGAAATGGGTGATGCCGCGGTCGAAGGCGTGACGCAGCAGCGCGCGCTGGTTGTCGAAGGGCACGTTGTCGCCGAAGTTCCACCACAGCCCCAGCGAGATCGCCGGCAGATACAGCCCGCTCGAGCCCACCTGACGAAACGCGGAGGCGGAGTAGCGGTCGGATGCCGCGGCGTACGGACGGTGCAGGTCGCCGCCGCGCGAGGCGGGGAAACGCTCGGAGGTGTCGGTCACCCGTCCAGGCTATCGACCGCGACCGCTCACCGGGCCTGTCGCTCCCGAAACGCGCGGGAAACGCCGGCAACGTACGCTGAGGCTCTCCGACGATGAAGGGCGGTCCGCGTAATGGCAGCACTGGAGGCACTCTCGCCGCACCCGCATCCCTGGTCGAGCCTGCTGGCCCGCGACGACCTGCGCTGGGTGGACGGCATCCTCCACGTCGTCCACGACGACCTCACGCCCGAGATGGCGCGCATCGCGGACATCGGACTGGTCGCCGACGCCCTGGTCGCCGCCGGCATCGATCCGCTGCTCGCCCAAGACGACCACGGCGCCGTGGTGATCGTGGTCGATGCCGCGGAGGGACGCGCGGCCCTGCGTGCCCTCGCCGCCACCGGAGCGCAAGAGCCGCTGTACGCGAAGACGCCGGGCGGTCCCGCCCGCCTCGCCGTCGATCTGCCCCTCCCCGACGCCGACGCCGTGTGGGCTCTGCGGCTGTTTCGCCCGCGGATCACGCAGAGCGGATCACTGCGCTACGGCAGCGCGCAGGGGGTGCGTCTGGAGACGTGGCGGACGGCCGGCGAGCTGGTCCACACGCCACGACCCAACGCGCTCACGCGGCGGGTCTTCCCGGCATCCGACCTCGTTCCCACGACGGTCTGGCGCTACTGCAGGTCGTGGCGCACCGTGGTGGGCATGTTCGACGCACGCCCCCACCAGGTCAGCGTCGACATCGACATGGTCTTCTCCTGGGTCGACGGATCGGCCAGCGAGTTCCAGCGACAGCGCGCCGCGCAGCAAGAGGAGTACGTCGTCGGCAAGGGCGACGACGGGCCCGCCCGCTACCGTCACGTCGACGAGCTGCGGTATGCGCTGCGCAGCGTCCACATGTACGCACCCTGGGTGCGACGCATCTTCATCGCCACCGACTCGCCGCATCCCGCCTGGCTGGCGGAGCACCCGCGGGTGACGGTCGTGCGCAGCGAGGAGTTCTTCGCCGACCCGTCCGTGCTCCCCACGCACAACTCCCACGCCGTCGAGGCGCAACTGCACCGCATCGACGGGCTGGCCGAGCACTTCCTCTACTCGAACGACGACATGTTCTTCGGCCGCCCCGTGACGGCGGAGATGTTCTTCACCGCGGGCGGTCTCACCAAGTTCGTCGAGTGCGACGTCCGCATCGGGGCCGGCCCCACACGCACGGAACGATCCGGCCACGACAACGCGCTGCGCGTCAATCGAGAGCTCCTGCGGGAGCGCTTCGGGCGGGTGATCCTGCGCGACCTCGAGCACTGCGCGGCCCCGATGCGGCGAAGCGTGGCCGCGGAGGTGGAGCGCGAGTTCGCCGACGACATCGCGCGCACGGCGGCATCCCGCTTCCGCAGCGCGACCGACGTCTCGGTGACCAACAGCCTCTATCATTACTACGCACTGATGACCGGACGCGCGATCGCGACGAACGAGCCGCGCGTGCAGTACGTGCAGACCACGATGGCCTCGTCACTGAAGAAGATGCGCCGTTTGGAGCAGCGCCGCGACGCCGACATGTTCTGCCTGAACGACGGCGGCGAGACGGAGGTGCCGGAGGAGCTGCGCGTGCGGATGCTCCGCGAGACGCTCGAGCGGATGTTCCCGGTGCGTGCCCCGTGGGAGACGCCGGTCAGTGCAGCACGGACACCGGGCGTGTCGGCGGCGCCGACGGCCGCTGCACGCCGACGCCGGTGATCCCCGCGTCCGCGAGGAGTCGCTGAGCCGCCTCGGGGTCGGTGTACTCCATGACGCGCGATACGTCGACCGGGACCACGGAGTGGACGACGGTGTCGTCGTACACGTGGACGAGATTGTAGGACTGCGCGCCGTCCTGCGGACGAGTGCCGCCGACCGGCACGGTGAGATCCTGCGCGTAGCAGGTCGATGAGGCGACCGACACGGGGATGCCGGCAAACGTCGCGAACGTCGAGTAGTGGAGATGCCCGGCGATGATCGCGCGGACGTCGGTGCCGCGCACCACACGGGCGAGCCGCGCCTGATCGCGCAGCTCCACGCTCGCCGCGAGCGCGAGCACGCTCGGCACGGGCGGATGATGCATGGCGAGGATCGTGCCCAGCGGCGCGGGCGTGACGAGCACGGCGGCGAGCCAGGCCAGCTGCGCGTCGCTGATCTCGCCGTAGTGATGCCCCGGCACGGAGGTGTCCAGCGTGACGATGCGCAGGCCGTCGAACTCGTCGACGCGATCGACGGGGCGAAGGTCCGCATCCTCGTCGTCCCAGAGCTCGCTGCGGAACGCGGCGCGATCGTCGTGGTTTCCCATCACCCACACCACCGGCGCCTCGAGGCGTGCGGCCACGGGTTCCACCATCGCGCGCAGCGTGGCATAGGCGGCACGTTCGCCGAGGTCGACGAGGTCACCCGTCACCACGATCGCGTCGGGACGCACGCCCGACGCTTCGATTCCGGCCAACGCGCGAGCGAGGTGTTCTTCCCCCGAGACGCGGTCCCAGATGCGCGAGCCGGCGGCGCGCAGATGGGTGTCGCTGAGATGGAGCAGGACCCGTTCGGGAGCAGGATGCTCGGCCATACGCATGGGCGCAATGTTACAAGCATGTTTCGTGACGGCGTGGTGAACATTGCGCGTCGTGTTGCCGATCGAGCGTCGGCGGGCTCGCGGCGACGACGCCGGCGTGCCTTCCGGCGCCTACCGGGGGACGCGGGCGATGGCGACGAAGTCCGCGATCGTGAGCTGCTCACCGCGCGCCGTCGGGTCGACACCCGCGGACTCCAGCACCGCCGAAGCCGCGCTCGATGAGCCGCCGAGTATCGGCGCCAGCGCCTGCCGCAGCATCTTGCGGCGCTGCTGGAACGCGGCATCCACCACCTGGAACGTCGCGCGACGAAGAGCCTCGTCGCCGCGCGGCTCGGGGTCGCGACGGAACCCGACGAGCACGCTGTCGACGTTGGGCACCGGCCAGAAGACCTGCCGAGAGACGGTGCCGGCCAGCCGCCACGGGCCGTACCAGGCGGCCTTGACGCTGGGCGCTCCGTAGACCTTGGATCCCGGCGGAGCGGCGAGCCGCTCCCCCACCTCCGCCTGCACCATCACGACGCCGCGCTCAAGGCCCGGAAAGGTCTCCATGAAGTGGAGCAGCACCGGCACGCTGACGTTGTACGGCAGGTTGGCGACGAGCACGTTCGGATCACCCGGAAGCGCGGTGACGCGAAGGGCGTCGGCATCCACGACCGTCAGCGCACCGGCGGCGACGCCGTGCGACGCGGCCGTGGCCGGCAGACGCTCGGCGAGGCGATGATCGATCTCGACGGCGGTGACCGCAGCGCCGGTCTCCAGGATCGCGAGCGTGAGAGAGCCCAGGCCGGGGCCCACCTCGACGACCCGGTCGGCGGCCGTCACTTCCGCCACGTGCACGATCTTTCGCACGGTGTTGGCGTCGACGACGAAGTTCTGACCGAGCTTCTTCGTCGGCGTCACGTCGAGGTCGGCGGCGAGCGCGCGGATCTCGGCGGCTCCGAGCAGGGTCACGGGCATGCGCTCCAGCCTATCCGGCGGGGCCCGCACCACGATCGACGGCGGGATCGTCGCCTAGGGCGCCCAGTAGCCGACGGCACAGAGCAGACGCGTCTCGTCGTCGGCATCCGCAGGCGGCGTGATGGCGGGAGGGAACACGCCCCACTGGCGCCACTCGTCAGCGAACGCCACGACGTGTTCCTCGAGACCGGCGATCAGCTCGGGTGACAGGTGGAACGGGATGCCGAGATGCTTCGCGATCTGCCACGCCTGGAATGCCCGGTATGTGGCCAGGTGCGCGAGCCCTTCGGCGGCCGGGTAGTCGCCGTAGCTGAACCGGAACGTGTCGGCGTAGCCGCCGGCGCGGACGGCGGCCGTCGCGGCATCGTTGCGCGCGTCGTAGGCGCCGATCGGATCGTCGCCCAGCAGATCGACGCCGCGCAGGTCGTCGCCGTCGGCCGCCGCACGTCCGCGCAGGACGTCGGGAACCCACGCCTCGTCGTACGTGTGCGCCTGCAGGATGTCACGGAACGTGGGGTTCGCCGTGGAGGTCCACTCGGCAGGCGCCGACCGGGTGAGATCGGCCGGATCGATCCGGTCGATCACGTCGCGCAGGGCCGCGTCGGAACGCAGAAACAGCTCGTCGGTGTTCATGCCCCGACGCTAGCCCCGGCCACCGACATCGCTGCGCGCACGACGCCGGCATTCACCTGGCGCGCGCACCGGGAACGCGCGCGGCGTTCTCGGCGCACGCGCCAACCGAAGCGCGCGATCAGGCGGATGCCGCGGCGCGGGCGGCCGCGGGCAGGGCGTCGACGATCTGCGCCACCGCGGCATCGTCGTGCGCGGCGGTGAGGAACCACGCCTCGAACGCCGACGGCGGGAGCGAGACGCCGGCGTCCAGCATCGCATGGAAGAAGCGGCCGTAGGCTGCCGTGTCCTGACGCTGCGCCGTCGCGTAGTCCGACACACCCCCGACCACCTCGGCGCCGAAGAAGACGCTGAACAGGGTTCCCGCCCGCTGCAGCACGTGGGGCACCCCCGCCGCGGTCAGCGCCGCCGTCGCCGCATCGGCGACCGCGTCGGCCGCCGCTGCCAGCCGGGCGTACGCGGAGGCATCGGCCAGGCGCAGTGTCGCGAGCCCCGCGGCGACCGCGACGGGGTTTCCGCTCAGCGTGCCGGCCTGGTAGACCGGCCCCAGCGGGGCGAGCATGTCCATGACATCGGCGCGTCCGCCGACCGCGGCGACCGGCAGCCCGCCGCCGATGACCTTGCCGAAGGTGACGAGGTCGGGGACGACCGTCTCACCCGCGTCCGCGAGCACCTGGGCGTAGCCGCCCGGGGCGGCGCGGAATCCCGTGAGCACCTCGTCGCTGATCAGCAGGGCGCCCTCGCGGCGGCAGAGCTCGGCGACGAACGTGGAGAACCCGGATGCCGGGGCGACAACGCCCATGTTCGCCGCCGCCGCCTCGGTGATCACGGCGGCGATGCGGCCGGAGTGGGCGGCGAAGACCTCCTCCAGCGCGGCACGGTCGTTGTACGGGACGACCAACGTCTGCGCCGCGACGGCCTCCGGCACGCCGGCAGAGCCCGGCAATGCGAAGGTCGCCAGCCCCGACCCGGCGGCGGCCAGCAGACCGTCGGAGTGACCGTGGTAATGGCCCGCGAACTTGATGAGGAGGTCGCGGCCGGTGGCGCCGCGCGCCAGGCGGATGGCGGTCATGGTCGCCTCGGTGCCCGTGGAGACCAGCCGCGCCTTCTGCACGGCCGGCACCCGTCGCACGATCTCCTCGACGAGCTCCGCCTCGGCCGGGGTCGGCGCTCCGAACGACAGTCCGCGCGCGGCGGCGGCCTGGACGGCGGCGACGACCTCCGGATGGGCGTGGCCGAGCAGCGCCGGCCCCCAGCTGGCGACGAGGTCGACGTAGCGGCGGCCCTCGGCATCCGTCACATACGCGCCCGCGGCCTCGACGAGGAAGCGCGGCGTGCCGCCGACGGAGCCGTACGCGCGCACGGGCGAATCCACGCCACCGGGGATGACCGCGCGGGCACGGGTGAACAGGGCGTCGTTGGTGTCGGTCATGCGAGTGCGCGTCCCTCTCGGAGCCAGCCGGCGACCTCGATCGCCCAATACGTCAGAATCGCCTCGGCGCCGGCGCGGCGGATGCCGAGGATGCTCTCCCCGATCGCACGCTCACGGTCGATGACACCGGCGGCGGCGGCGTGCTCGATCATCGCGTACTCCCCCGACACCTGGTAGGCCCAGACCGGCACGGACGACACGGCGGCGACCTCGGCGAGCACATCGAGATACGGGCCCGCGGGCTTGACCATGACGATGTCGGCGCCCTCGTCGATGTCGGCGAGGGCCTCCTGCACGCCCTCGCGGCCGTTGGCGGTGTCGAGCTGGTAGGTGCGACGGTCGCCGGTGAGGGTCGACTCGACGGCGTCGCGGAACGGACCGTAGAACGCCGAGGCGTACTTGGCGGAGTAGGCGAGGATCACGACGTCGCTGCGCCCCGCGGCATCCAGCGCCGCACGGCACGCGGCGACCTGGCCGTCCATCATGCCCGACAGGCCGAGGATGTCGGCTCCGGCCTCGGCCTGGGCGAGCGCCATCCGCGCGTACACCTCGAGGGTCGCGTCGTTGTCGACCGACCCGTCGGCGGCGAGCACGCCGCAGTGGCCGTGGTCGGTGAACTCGTCGAGGCAGAGGTCCGCCTGCACCGTCAGCCGCCCCTTCGCCGCCGCGGCCGCCACGGCGATCGCGCGATTGAGGATGCCGTCGGGGTCGGTCGCGCCGCTGCCGACGGCGTCGCGCACGGCGGGCACGCCGAACAGCATGATGCCGCCGATGCCGGCCTCCGCTGCCGCATCGACCACGGCCGCGAGCTGGGCGAGGGGGTATTGGTGCACCCCGGGCATGCTCGCGATCGGCTGCGCCTCGGCGATGTCCTCCTTCACGAACACCGGCAGGACGAGCCGGCGCGGGCTCAGGTCGGTCTCGGCGACGAGGCGTCGCAGGGCCGGGCTCTGGCGCAGGCGGCGCAGGCGGCGGACGGGGAACGCGGTCATCGGGTGACCTCCTGGAGTCGGGGAAGGGTGTCGAGCTCGGCGATGAGGGCGTCGATGCTCTGTGTACGCGCGGTGTGACCGACGACGAAGCCGAGGCGCTCCGCGTCGCGGGTGGTGCCCGGACCGATCGAGGCGACGAGGGTGGATGCCGGCAGCGCCCCGACCTGTCGGCGCAGCTCGCGTCCGACGCTCAGCGAGGTCAGCAGCACGATCGCGAAGCGGCCGGCGGCGAGATCGGCAGCCACGTCGGCGGCGAGATCGATGCCGACCGTGCGGTAGCCGATGCACACGTCGACGGCGAAGCCGCGAAGTTCCAGTTCATCGCTGACGACAGCTCCGGCGAGATCGGAGCGAACCACGAGGCAGCGCCCGGTCGAGGACGCCGTGTGCGCCGCGCACCACTGCGCGATCATCGCGTGGGCCGACGAGCGCCCCAGCGGGATGAAGTCGACGTTCGCACCCAGCTCGGTGACGGCGCGCGCCGTGGCCTGACCGACCGCCGCGACCCGCAACGACGTCGGCAACGCGCGTCCGCTCGCCGACAGGAACAGCGCGAGCTGCTCGACGCTGGCGGCGCTGGTGACGAACAGCCACTCGTAGTCACCGTCGGCGAGACGGCCGAAGGCGGCGTCGCGCGCGGCCGTGTCGCGGGGCGGGGCGGTGCGGATCAGGGGCGCGATCACCGGTTCGGCGCCCCGACGCGTCAGCTCACCCGCGACGTGCTCGCCCCACGCGCCGCCGCGCGGCACGAGCACCCGCGCGCCGGCGAGTGCGGTCACCGCGGGTCTCCCGCGGGTCGCGGACCGAGCTCGGCGAGCTCGGCGGCCCCGGCATCCATCAGCGCGGTGACGACGACACCGGCCTGCGCTGCGCGCCCGGCCGGCGTCGCAAGCTCGGCGGGGTCGGCGGAGTGCGCGACCCGGACGGTGCGGGCGCCGTCGAGGGCGTAGACCTCCGCGATCAGCGTGACGGCGTCCGGCGCACGCCGGGCCGAGATGCCGACCGGCGCGGCGCACCCGGCCTCCAGCAGACGCAGCACGGCGCGCTCCCAGAGCGCGGTGATCTCGGCATCCGCATCGGTGATCGCGGCGATCTCGGCGGCGACCGGGGAACCCGCGCGCACCTCGACCGCGAGAGCTCCCTGGCCGGCGGAGGTGGGCCAGCTGTCGGCGTCGAAGCGGTCGGTGATCCGGTCGGTGCGGCCGATGCGGGTCAGACCTGCCTCGGCGAGCACGATCGCGTCGTACTCCCCCTCGTCGACCTTGCGCAGTCGCGTGTCGACGTTGCCGCGGATGCCGCGCACGTGCAGGTCGGGGCGGCGGCGCAGCAGCTGGGCGACCCGGCGCGGCGACCCGCTGCCGACGACGGCGCCGTGCGGCAGCGTCTCGAGCGTGAGGCCGTCGCGCGCGCACAGCACGTCCGCCACGGGAGCCCGCGGTGGAACGGCTCCGATCGCGAGACCCGCGACGTCGGCCGTGGGAAGGTCCTTCATCGAATGCACGACGAGGTCGCACTCGTCACGCAGCAGCGCTTCACGCAGCGCCGCGACGAACACGCCGGTACCGCCGAGCTGCGCGAGGGGTCCGGTGAGCACGTCGCCCGCGGTCGTGATCGGCACGAGCTCCACCGGGCGCCCGGTCACGGCCCGCACCGCCTCGGCGACGTGACCCGACTGGGTCGTGGCGAGCAGACTCGCGCGCGTGCCGAGTCGCAGGGGCTCGGCGCCAGAGGCGTCGGTCGCCGTCACGGCGCGATCCCGGCGAGCGCCGGCTGGAAGCCGAGGCGCTTGTTCTCGCAGCATCCGGGGCGGCACACGTCGTACCAGGGACCGAGGTCGGTCTCGTGCGGTCGGTCGGCGGCCGCGGTGCCGTCCAGGCGCTCGACCATGAGGTCGACCAGGCCCGAGACGTACGCCGGATGCGTACCCGGAGTGGGCGTGCGGATCGCCGTGAGCCCCAGCTCGTCGGCCGTCTCCATCGCCTCGGTGTCGAGGTCCCAGAGCACCTCCATGTGGTCGCTGACGAAGCCGAGCGGCACGATGAGCACGGCCTTGCGACCGCGGGCGGGCAGCTCGGCCATCGCGTCGTTGATGTCGGGCTCGAGCCACGGCACCTGCGGCGGGCCGGAGCGGCTCTGGAAGACGAGCTGCCAGGCGCACGAGGAGCCCAGTCGCGCCATGATCGTCTCGGCGACGGCGGTGTGCTGTGCCACGTACGCGCCTCCGGCGCCGAAGCCGCGCTCGGGCGGACCGGAACGGTCGGCGTCGCTGTTGGGGATCGAGTGGGTCGAGAACAGGATCTCGATCTCGTCGTCGACGAACCCGCCTTCGTGCAGGCGCGCGAGGCCGTCGGCGACGCCCTCGGCGAAGGGCGTGACGAAGCCCGGGTGGTCGAAGAACTGACGCACCTTGTCGATCTCGACGGCGCCGCTGAGCCCGGTGGCCTCCACGGCGTCGGCGAGGTCCTCGCGATACTGACGGCACGACGAGTACGAGCTGTAGGCGCTCGTCGCGATCGCGAGCAGGCGCGTGTGCCCGGCGTCGTGGGCGTCCTGCAGCGCGTCGGCGACGTAGGGCATCCAGTTGCGGTTTCCCCAGTACACGGGCAGGTCGATCCCTCGGGCGGCGAGCTCGGCATCCAGTGCCGCCTTCAGCTCCCGGTTGTGCTCGTTGATGGGCGAGATCCCGCCGAAGTGACGGTAGTGGTGCGCCACCTCTTCGAGGCGCTCGTCGGGGATGCCGCGGCCGGCCGTGACGTTGCGCAGGAACGGGATCACGTCGTCCTGACCCTCGGGGCCGCCGAAGCCGAGCAGCAGCACGCCGTCGTAGGCGACGGGAACGGTGACGTGCGGATCGCCGGCGCACGTCGCCGCCGTGGCGGCCGGCACGCGGCATCCGTCGCCGCAGACGGGAGCGGCGCTCGCACGGGGCGGCTTCGGGCGGAAGGCGGGGTGCGCGGATGCGCTGCTCGGGGCGATGTTCTCGGCCATCAGCTCAGCACCTCCGCCAGCTCGTCGAGCTCGAGGCGCCGTCCCGTGTAGAACGGGACCTCCTCGCGCACGTGGCGCCGGGCGTCCGTGGCGCGCAGATCGCGCATCATGTCGACGAGGTGGATGGGATCGTCGCTCTCCAGCGGCAGCAGCCACTCGTAGTCGCTGAGGCCGAAGGTCGAGACGGTGTTGGCGACGACGTCCGTGAAGCGCGCACCCTTGCGGCCGTGCTCGGCGAGCATGCCGGCGCGCTCCTGCTCGGGCAGCAGGTACCACTCGTAGCTGCGCACGAACGGGTACAGGCACAGCCAGCCGCGCGCGCTCTCCCCGCGCAGGTAGCCGGGCACGTGACGCTTGTTGAACTCGGCCTCGCGGTGCACACCCATCGCGGTCCAGACGGCGGTGTAGGCCTGCAGCACGCCGGTGCGGCGCAGGGCCCGCAGCGCCTTCTGGAGCACGGCGGGGTCGTCGAGCTCACCCGGCGTCGTGTGCAGCCAGATCATGAGATCGGCTTCGCCGCGCATGCCGGTGACGTCGTACAGGCCGCGCACGCTGACGCCGCCGGCCGTGACCGCGTCGACGGCGGCGGACAGCTCGGCGATCGCCGCGGCGTCGGGCGCCACCCGCGGACGGGGTCCGGCCAGGACGGCGAAGAGGGTGTATCCGAGCGGGATCTGTTCGGTCATGCGGTGCTCCTAGGAAACCGGGTGGGTGTGGAGGGAGGAGGACGGGAGGGATGCCGCGAGCGCGCGGTCGAGACGGGCGGCGAGGTCGCGGGCGTGCGGGATGACGGAGGCGAGGCCGGTACCGGCGGCGGCGGCCCCGGCGACGTGGATGCCCGCCGGAAGGTCGTCGGGGACACGGGCGCCGGCCACGGCATCCGTCCACTCCTGCACGACCAGGTCGACGACATCGGCCGCGGCCACGTCGACGCCGGTGAGGATCGAAACCTCGCGGGCGACGTCGGCGGGGGTGCTCAGCCCGCCGGCGGCGGCGTCGCGCGCCGAGAGACGCACCAGGTGGATGCCGTCGGGTGCGGCGGCGCGCGCCCAGTCCCACTTGGCGGTGATGTGCGTGAGGGCCTTGGCCGCCGTGGGCAGCGCGGCGTCGACGATGACGCCCGAACCGATCGGCTCGGCGGCGAGCCCCGGGTGCGCGATCGCGGCGGCGGCGAGGTAGACCCCCGCCGGGGTCTGTGCCGGCTCGTCGCTGCGCTCACCCCCGGTCGCCGAGCGCGTCGAAACGTCGTGCCCCGCCAGCAGCCGCGCGACTCCCGCGGGCCCCGTCGCGATCACGACCTGACGCGCCGACAGGGCTCCGCTCGTCGTCTCGACGGTGAACGTCTCGGCATCCGAGCGCACAGCACGCACCGCGACACCGGTGCGGATCTTCGCACCGTGGGCCTCCGCGGCCTCCGCGAGTGCCGCGGGAAGCCGCCACATTCCGCCGGCGATGCCGCCGACGGCGGCGCCGGCGCGCTGCCCGGTCGCGATCGCGTCCGCGGCTTCGAGAAGCGAGCCGCGGGAAACGACCTCGCGCCACATCCCGGGATGCAGCTGGGAGAGCCGCGCGTCGGCCGCGGGTCGCGAGTAGACGCTCCGACAGAGCGTGTCGACGAGCCGATCGGCGACACGCTCACCGAGGCGTTCGGCCACCAGGTCGTACAGCGACGGCTCGGCGTCGGCGGTGAGAGGCACCCGTCGCTCATCGCGCGCGCGGGCGGCGCCGTCGGCGCCGATGATCGCGACGACGTCGTCGGCGTCGGGATCGGCGGGGATGCCGAGAACGGTCCGCCGCGGCAGGCGAGCGCGGCGCACGCCGTCGTCCGTGGCGACGGCGAGCCAGGCTCCCTGGGGGCGCGGCGCGACCAGCTCGAGCGGGAGCCCGGCATCCGCGACGAGAGCGGCCACCGCATCGGTACGCGTCGCGAACGACTCCGCCCCGAGATCGATGTCCACCCCGGCGAGCGTCCCGCGCCGCAGCAGCCCGCCGACCTCCGACGCCGCGTCGATCACGACCACGTCGCGCCCGGCGCGGGCGAGATCGTGTGCCACGACCAGCCCGCCCATGCCGGCGCCGACGACGATGACGTCGGCGCCGGCAGCGCTCACGGGTGCGACGTCGCCGGAGGCGATCACCGCGCCGACTCCTCCGGGGCGCGCCACTCGTGCACGGTGCGCACGAGGTCGGTGAGCACGGTGGGGTCGGTGTTCATGGGCACGCCGTGGCCGAGGTTGAAGACGTGCGCCCGCGCCGCGCGTCCGGACTCGAGGGCGGCGTGCGCGGCCCGGCGGCGCACGTCCTCGGGGGCGAACAGGAGTGCGGGGTCGAGATTGCCCTGCACGGTGACGTCGCGGCCGATGCGGGCGACGGCGTCGTCGAGATCGACCCGGTAGTCGACGCCGAGGGCGTCCACGCCGATCGACGCCATGTCGGCGAGGATCTCACCGGTGCCGACGCCGAAGTGGATGAGAGGTACGTCGAGGCCCTCGCTGCGCACGGCGCGAACGGGCTCCAGCGCAGCCGCGGATGCCGGGAGCACCGCGCGCCGGTAGTCGGTGGGCGCGAGCGCTCCGGCCCAGGAGTCGAACAGCTGCGCTGCGCTGGCGCCGGCCCGCACCTGCAGAGCGAGGAAGCGTCCGGTCACCTCGGCGAGCCACGCCGTGAGGTCGGCCCAGGCGGCGGGATCGGAGTGGATGAGGCTGCGGGCGCCGAGGTGGTCCTTCGACGGGCCGCCTTCCACGAGGTAGGCGGCGAGGGTGAACGGTGCCCCCGCGAAGCCGATGAGCGGCAGCGGCTCGCCGCGGCGCTCACCCTCCTCCGCCAGCATCGCGACGGTGCGCTGTACGGCGTCGACGACCGCCTCGCCGCGCTCCTCCACGAGCGCCGGGTCGGTGCGCACGAGCTGTGAGATCTCCGCCGCCGTCCGCACCGGGTTGCGGAAGACGGGACCCCGGCCGGCGGCGATCTCGACCTCCACCCCGACGAGGTGCAACGGCACGATGATGTCGCTGAAGAACACCGCGGCATCCACCCCGTGTCGACGCACCGGCTGCATGGTGATCTCGCTGGCCAGCTCGGGGCTCAGGCACGCGTCCAGCATCGTGCCGGTGGCGCGCAGCGCCCGGTACTCGGGCAGGGAGCGTCCGGCCTGACGCATGAACCAGACGGGGGTGATCTCCGGACGATCGCCGCGGAGGGCGCGGACCAGACGTGAGGCGGAGGTGCCGTGCGCGGTCAGAGGATGAGCGGCGGCGGTGGCAGAGGTGATGATGATGCTCCCCGTGGGACGGACTCGAGTGGGCGTTAATCGTTATACTAACCTCGTTCCCTTCCGTTCGATTCACGACTGGACCCGCGTGCTCGTCTGCCTCTCCGCCCATCAGCGCACCACCCCTCTCGAGGCGTTGGAGCGACTGTCGGTGGTCGGAGATGCGGTCGCGACCGACCTCACGGCCGCGCACGAGAGCATCCGCGGAGCGGTCGTCCTGGCGACCTGCAACCGGTTCGAGGCGTACTTCGATCTCGCCGACGGTCCCGACGACGCGTCGCCGCTGCCGGCGATGGATGCCGCGATGGAGCGCCTCGCCGAGCTGTCGGCGCTGCCCTTCCGCGACGTCCGCGAGACCGTCGAGTTCGCGCACGGCAACCACGTGGCGCAGCACCTGTTCTCGGTCGCGTCGGGGCTCGATTCCGTCGCCGTCGGCGAGGACGAGATCGCCGGGCAGGTGCGGCGCGCGCTCGATGCCGCACGCCGGGAGGGCGTGACCACCGCTCCCCTCGAGCACCTGTTCCAGCGCGCCACCGAGACGTCCCGCGCGGTCAAGAACTCGACGAAGCTCGGCGAGTCGGGGCGCTCCCTGGTGCGCCTTGCGGTCGAGCTCGCCGGCTCGCGCATCGGGTCGTGGGAGGAGGCGCGGGTCCTCCTCGTCGGCACCGGGCGCTACGCCGCGGCATCCCTGGCGGCGCTGCGCGACGTCGGCGCCGTCGATATCCGCGTGCACTCGCGATCGGGGCGCGACCGCTTCGCGAAGCGCGAGCACCTCACGACCGTTTCGGCCGACGCGTTCGCCGCCGAGGCCGCCCGCGCAGACGTCATCGTCACCTGCACGACGACCACCGACACCTTCGCCCTCGATCTGGAGGGTCACGGCGCTGCCCGGTCCGGGGTGTCGACGCCGCAGCTGATCATCGACCTCGGGATGCCGCGCAACGTGGACCCGGGACTGCGCTCGCTCCCCGACATCGAGCTGCTCGACCTCGACACCATCCGCGTCCACGCACCGATCGACGAGTTCGCCACGATCGGCGAGGCCCGCCTCATCGTGCAGACCGCCGCTCAGCGTCACGCGATGGCGCGCCGCGTGCACGAGGTGGCGCCCGCGGTCGTCCAGATGCGCACCCACGTGCAGGCGGTGCTCGATCGCGAGATCGAGCGGGCGCGCTCACGCGGCGCGGGAGCCGAGACCGAAGCCGCTCTCCGCCACTTCTCCGGTGCGCTGCTGCACGGTCTGATCTCGCAGGGCCACACCCTCGCCGCCGCCGGGTCGGGCACGGGATGGACGAGCGCCGTCGAGACGGTTTTCCCCGCTGCCACCGCCACCCACCACGTGGCCGCCGGCACCGACGGCCGCAGTCGGGACAGCGACGGCGGACGCGGATGACACGCGTCACGCTCCGCGACGTCGCCGCGCGGGCGGGGGTGTCGACGGCGGCGATCAGCCAGGCCCTCAACGGTCGCGGCAACCTCAGCGCGGAGACGCGCGAGCGCATCAAGGCGGTCGCCGCTGAGCTCGGCTACGCCCCGAACAAGCATGCGAGCGCACTGCGCAGCGGTCGGACGATGTCGATCGGCTTCGTGATGGCGGCCAACTCGCTGCAGGACGGTCGGCGGGCGCTGCAGCGGGCACGCCAGCTCGACGCGCTGGTGCAGGCCGGAGCCGAGCGCGGATTCACCGTGACCGTGCTGCCCGACAGCCGTCCCGACCTGCTGGCGGGCGCCCAGATCGATGCGCTCTACTTTCCGGATCCGGCCGACGACCGCACGATCCTGCGCGACGCGGTGGCCGCCGGCATCCCCGTCGCGGCGAACGATCTCACCGTCCCCGGCGGCGTGCTGACGATCCGCACCGGTTACGCCGCGGCGGTCCGGGCCGGACTCGCGCACCTCGCGGAGGCCGGAGCGCAGCGCATCGGCTTCCTCGTGGACGAGAGCGAGGTGCCGCGCGACCAGCTCGGCGAGAGCGCCTACCTCGCCTGGAGCGCCGTGAATGGCCGCACGCCGCTCGTGGCGCGGGTGGATGCCGGGCGCCGACGGCTCGTGCCCGCCCTGCACGAGCTGCTGGACACCGACGTCGACGCCGTCTTCGCCTACTGCGAGGAAGGGCCCGAGATCTATCTGCATCTCGAGCAGATCGACACCGTCATGCCGCGCGATCTGCAACTGCTGGTGCTGTGCACGATCGACTGCGAGATGAACGCCCGCCTGGGAATCACCCACCTGTGCCTGCACCCCGAGAAGGCGCCCGAGGTGATGTTCGCCGCGCTCGATGCCGGCGAGGCGCCGCGCGCGATCGAGCTGCCGTTCGAGCTGGTCCGCGGCTCGACCACTCGCTGAGCCGCGGACCGGCGCGCCCGAGCCGGCAGGCCGCGGTTCCCTACTCGACGAGCCAGGCGGGCCGCCCCCACGGAGGTTCGTCCTCGAGGGCACGCCGTGTCTTCTCGTCGAGTTCGATCTCGTTACGCGGGTCGGAACGATCCTCGAGGTAGCGCCACAGTGTGTAGGAGAACTCCTCCGTCAGCCCTTCGTGACCTGCCCGCCCCGAACTCTCCGTGAAGCCGGTGATCGGCCGACATCAGTCCTCGAACGACCCGTAGACCTCGCGCGTGTTGGCCGCCAACTGTGCGCACAGCTCCTCGAGCGCCATCCCCAGCTCCTCGGCCATGAAGCGCACCGTCACCGGGATCAGGTACGGCGCGTTCGGCCGACCGCGCAGCGGCGTGGGCGTGAGGAACGGCGCATCCGTCTCGACGAGGATCCGCTCGCGCGGCGTCACCGCCAGCGCGTCGCGGAGGTTCTGCGCGTTCTTGAACGTGATGTTGCCCGCGAAGCTCAGCCAGTAGCCGCGATCGGCGGCGATGCGCGCCATGTCGGTGTCGCCGGAGAAGCAGTGGAACACCGTCCGCTCCGGCGCTGCCACCCGCTCCAGCGTCTCGAGAACGGCGTCATGCGCGTCGCGGTCGTGGATCTGCATCGCGATGCCGTGCTTCTTCGCCAGTGCGATGTGCGCCTCGAAGCTCTCGAACTGCGCCGGGCGCCCCGCCTCGTCGGTCCGGAAGAAGTCCAGCCCCGTCTCCCCGATCGCCCGCACCCGCGGCTGCGCGGCGAGCTGGTCGATCACCGCGATCGCTTCGGCCAGCATGCCCCGCTCGGCATACACGGGTGCCTCGTTGGGATGGATCGCCACCGCCGCCAGCACACGAGGGTGGGATGCCGCGGCCCACGCCGACCACCGGCTCGACTCGATGTCGCCGCCCGCCTGCACGGCACCGATCACGTTCACCTCGGCGGCGCGCCGCATCTGCTCATCGAGCGGGAGACCCTCGCCGTCTTCGATCTCGAGATGCGTGTGGTTGTCGTACACGGCCACGGGCAGCGGCTCCGGCGCCGGCGGGTAGGAAACGTCCCGAGCGCTCTTCTCGCGCACGCGCACGTACGTCGACGGATCGGTCATGACGTTTCGACTCCTCGTTTCGCTCGTCGCTCAACGACCGGGACGCGTCACTGCTCGATGCGCGGGAACAGCGGCTGGAGGCCGTTGACGCTGGTGCCGGGCACGAGCACACCCCACGCGCCCGCCTCGCGCAGCGGCTGATCCTGCAGACGCCCCGCGTGCCCGAGCGCGACCCACAGCTTCTCGGTGGCGATCGGCATCACGGGGCTCAGCAGCACCGCGAGCGCACGCAGACCCTCCGCGGCCGTGTAGAGCACCGTCCCGAGACGCGCACGCTGTGCCTCGTCCTTCGCCAGCGCCCACGGCGCGTTCTCGGTGATGTAGCCGTTGAGCGCGTCGACGATGGTCCAGATCGCGGAGATCGCCTCGTCCGGTCGGAAGCGCTCGATCGCGGCGTCGGCGGCGGTCGCGGCATCTGCCACGATCTTCTGGATGCCGAGATCGCCCTCCGTGTACGCGGCGGGCGGCGGCACGATGCCCTCGAAGTACTTCTCGATCATCGCCGTCGTGCGCGACGCGAGGTTTCCGAACCCGTTCGCGAGCTCGGCCTGGTAGCGCGCCGAGAGGTCCTCCCACGAGAACGAGCCGTCCTGACCGAACGCGATCGCCGAGAGGAAGTAGAAGCGGTAGGCGTCCGAACCGAACACGTCGGTGATCTCGGTCGGGGCGATACCGGTCAGCTTCGACTTCGACATCTTCTCGCCGCCGACGAGCAGCCAGCCGTGCGCGAACACACCGCGCGGCACGTCGAGCCCGGCCGCCATCAGCATCGCGGGCCAGATCACCGCGTGGAAGCGGAGGATGTCCTTGCCGACGACGTGGAATGCCGGCCACCGTCGCTCGAACTGCACGGGATCGGTGCCGTAGCCCACCGCGGTCGCGTAGTTCAGCAGCGCGTCCACCCACACGTAGATGACGTGCGACGGATCCCACGGCACGGTGATGCCCCAGTCGAAGGCCGAGCGCGAGATCGACAGATCCTTCAGTCCCGAGCGCACGAAGGAGACGACCTCGTTGCGCGCCGACTCCGGGCGCACGAAGTCGGGCTCGGTCTTGTAGAGCTCGAGCAGGCGGTCCTGGAACTCGCTGAGCTTGAAGAAGTAGTTCTTCTCCTGCAGCAGCTCCAGCGGCTTGGAGTGGATCGCGCAGACCTTGAGCCCCTCGAAGGCACCCGTGCCGTCGACGATCTCGGCTTCGGGTTTGAACTCCTCACAGCCCACGCAGTACAGAGCCTCGTACTCGCCGGCGTAGATGTAGCCGCGGTCGTAGAGCGCCTTCACGAACTGCTGCACGCGCTCCTCGTGGCGCGGCTGCGTCGTGCGGATGAAGTCGTCGTTGGCGACGTCGAGGGTCGTCAGCAGCGGGAACCACGACTCGGTGACGAGCTTGTCGACCCACTCCTGCGGGGTCACACCGTTCGCGGCCGCAGCGCGCAGCATCTTCTGTCCGTGCTCGTCGGTACCCGTGAGCATCCACGTGTCATCGCCCGCCTGGCGGTGCCAGCGCGCGAGCGTGTCGACGGCGACCGTCGTGTACCCGTGCCCGATGTGCGGCAGATCGCTCGGGTAGTAGATCGGCGTCGTGATGTAGAAAGACTGACCAGATGTCACCCGACGAGTCTAGTTCGGCCGGCCCGACGGCTCCCGCGTGTGACGACGAGCCGTCGGTGCGTCGGTGAGGTTCTCAGGCGCTTTCGCGAACGACGAGCGTGGTGGGCAGCACCACGGCATCCGGATGGCCGCCGGCGATCGCATCCAGCACCATCTCGACCATCGTGGCGCTGATCTGGGCCCACGGCTGGCGGATCGTGGTCAGCGGCGGCGTGTGCGCCGCCGCAAGCCCCGAGTCGTCGAATCCGGCCAGCGCGACGTCCTGAGGAATGCGTCGCCCCTGCGCGGCGAGCGTCTGGGCGGCACCGACGGCGAGCAGGTCGCTCGCCGCGAACACCGCATCGACGTCGGGCGCGCGCTCGAGAAGTCGAGCCATCGCCTCCGCGCCGGCCTCACGGGTGAAAGGCACCACTTCGACGAGGTCCCCGTCGAAGCGGTCGCCGAGTTCGTCGCGAAAGCCGTCGAGGCGGAAGCGGCCGCTGGGGGTGTCGAGCGGTCCGGTGATCAGCGCGATGCGGCGGTGCCCGCCATCCATGAGATGCCGCGTCATGGTGCGTGCCGAGCCGACCTCGTCGATGGCGACGTGCGCAACGGTGCGCCCTTCCCACAGCGGGATGCCGGAGCACACGGTCGGCACGCCCGCGTTCACCAGCGAGCCGAGCAGATCGTCGGATTCGTGAGAGGAGACGAGCAGGACGCCGTCGACGTGACCGGCGCGCACATATCGGGCCGCGTTGGCCTGTTCGCGCTCGGTGTCGGCGATGAGGAGCACGAGCGTCATCCCGCGCTCGGAGACCGCATCGGTCGCCCCTCGCAGCAGCAGCGCCATGTTCGGATCCGACAGCAGGACGTGCTGGGACTCGGTGAGCAGGAACGCGAGCGAGCCGGTCTTTCCGGTCGCGAGGCTGCGCGCAGCCTGATTGGTCGTGTAGCCCGTGGAGACGATCGCGGCATCGACGGCGGCGCGGGCTTCGGGCGACACCCAGTGCCCTCCGTTGAGCACGCGCGAGACCGTTCCGTACGAGACGCCGGCCGCGGCGGCGACGTCGCGGATGGTCGGCTTCTTCGGCACATCGCTGGGTGTCACGAGAGCCGACTCTACCGGTGTCTACAACGAATCCGGCCACAACCGCACCCTTCACTGTAACCGATCACAGTCCACTGACTGTAACCGGTCACAGTTCCATAACGAACCCGTGATCGCGCGCTTTTCGACCGCACAATGGAGGGCGTTCGCACCCGGTGCGACATCACGACAGGGCGGCGGAGCAGCCGAGCTACGGCCCCTCTCCCCCTGTGATCTCAGAGAGAGGCACACCGATGAAGGTGAAGAAGAAGGGCGCCGTCGCCCTCGGACTGCTCGTGGCGTCCGGCATCCTGGCGCTCGCCGGCTGCTCCGGCAGCACGACCGCACAACCGACGACCAGCGGCGACGCACAGGCCGCCACCAGCGGCGAGCTGACCGTATGGGTCGACGCCGACCGTGCTCGAGCGCTCGAGGATGTGGCGAAGAAGTTCGAGCAGGAGAAGGGCGTCAAGGTCAACCTCGTCGTCAAGGACTACGGCAAGATCCGCGACGAGTTCACCGCACAGGTGCCTACGGGCAAGGGACCCGACATCACGATCGGCGGGCACGACTGGATCGGCGCGTTCGTCAAGGACGGAATCGTCGCGCCGGTCGAACTGGGCGACAAGGCAGCCGACTTCGAGAAGGTCGCCATCGAGGCGGTCACCTACGACGGCAAGACCTACGGCCTTCCGTACGCCATCGAGAACATCGCCGTGCTGCGCAACACCGCGCTGGCCGACTCCACCCCGGTCACCTACGACGAGATGATCGCGAAGGGCCGCGCCGCCGGCACGGAGTACCCGTTCGTCGTGGGCCTGGACCCGCAGGCGTCCGACCCGTACCACCTGTACCCGTTCCAGACGTCCTTCGGCACCTCGGTCTTCGGACGCAACGCCGATGGCTCGTACGACGCGAGCAAGCTGACGATCGGCGACGAGGGCGGGCAGAAGTTCGCCGCGTGGCTCACCGCGCAGGGAGACACCGGCACCAAGGTGCTGAACCTCAACCTCTCCGGCGACCTGGCCAAGGAAGCCTTCAACGCCGGCAAGTCGCCGTACTTCCTCACCGGCCCGTGGAACGTCGCCGACGCCCAGAAGGCCGGCATCGACGTCGCGGTCGACGCGATTCCGACGGCGGGCGGCGGTGACGCACAGCCCTTCGCCGGCGTGCAGACGTTCTTCGTGAGCGCGAAGAGCGCCAACGCGCTGATCGCGAACGAGTTCCTCGTGAACTACATCGCCACCGCCGACGTGCAGACGGCTCTCTTCAAGGCCGGCGGGCGTCCCCCGGCACTGACCGCCGCGTTCGACGCCGCCAAGTCCGACCCGATCGTCGCCGGCTTCGCCAAGGTCGGCGCGAACGCGGTGCCGATGCCGTCGATCCCGCAGATGGGCTCGGTGTGGGACGACTGGGGCAAGACGGAGGCCGCCCTGATCAAGGGCGGCGGCGACCCCGCCGCCCAGTGGACCCAGATGGCCGACTCGATCGCCGCCAAGCTCGGTTGACCCCGTGCGGAGGGGTGGGCTCACGCTCGCCCCTCCGCACCCCGATCCCCACACGTTCCGACAGGAGTCGAAGATGACTGGCCCCACGATCGCCGCGCCGCCCACGCGCGCGCCCGAAGACCGCGCCGCGGCACGGCGCCGCCGACGCGCCGAAGCCTGGGCGGAAGCCGCAGGCGCCGGGTGGAAGGTCTGGCTGGTCAAGATCGTGTGCCTGGGTGTCATCGACGCGATGGCCGTCTATGCGATCCTCGTCCTGCTGACCAAGGACAGCGTCGTCATCACAGCGGTCGTTGCCCTCGGCATCCTCGCGATCAACGTCGTCTATCTTAAGCCCGGCCTTCTGCCGGCCAAGTACCTGACGCCGGGCCTGGTCTTCCTCTTCGTCTTCCAGATCTTCGTGGTCCTGTATTGCATCTACATCGCGTTCACGAACTACGGGTCGGGACACGTGTCGACCAAGGACGACGCCGTCAACGCGCTGCTGATCCAGAACCAGCAGCGCGTCGAGGACTCGGCCGCCTACCCGGTGTCGGTCCTCGAGAAGGACGGCGCCCTCTTCTTCCTCGTGACCACTCCCGACGGGACCGCCGAGATCGGCAGCGCCGAGCGGCCGCTCCAGGCCGCATCGGATGCCGAGTTCACGGGCGGCCGCGCGGCGGCGCTTCCCGGGTACACCACCTTGAACTTCGCTCAGCTCGTGGCCAACCAGGCGACGATCTCGTCGATGGCGGTGCCGTTCTCCACCGATCCCAACGACGGCACGCTCCAAACCCGCGACGGCTCGACGGCCTACCAGTACGTCTCCACGCTCGTGTGGGATGCCGCCGCAGGCACCATGACGAACACGCAGACGGGCGTCGTCTACACGGACAACGGCAACGGCTCCTTCGCCTCCGCAGATGGGCAGACCCTCGCCACGGGATGGCAGGTCTGGGTCGGCGTCGACAACTTCGTCCGGGCGTTCTCCACCGAGTCGATCCGTGGGCCCTTCCTCGCCGTGCTCATCTGGACGTTCGTGTTCGCCATCCTCTCGGTGGCGACGACCTTCGCGCTCGGCCTGTTCCTCGCGATCGTGTTCAACGATCCGCGGATGAAGAGCAAGAAGTACTACCGGGTCATCATGATCCTCCCCTACGCCTTCCCTGCGTTCCTGTCGGCGCTGGTCTGGCAGGGAATGTTCAACCAGGACTTCGGCTTCATCAACCAGTCCATCCTCGGAGGTGCGTCGATCCCCTGGCTGCAGGATCCCCTGCTGGCGAAGGTGTCGATTCTCGTCGTGAACCTCTGGCTCGGCTTCCCCTACATGTTCCTCGTCACGACGGGCGCCATCCAGGCGATCCCCGACGACATCCAGGAGGCGGGGCGTGTCGACGGCGCCGGTGCGTGGCAGATCTTCCGCCACATCAAGTTCCCGCTGCTGCTGGTGTCGGTGGCGCCGCTGCTGATCTCCTCGTTCGCGTTCAACTTCAACAACTTCAATCTGATCTACATGCTCACCGGCGGCGGTCCGCGCTTCGCCGACGCGTCGATCAACGTCGGCGCGAGCGACATTCTGATCTCGATGGTCTACAAGGTGGCCTTCGTGGGAGCCGAACGCGACTACGGCCTCGCCAGCGCGTTCTCGATCATCATCTTCGTGCTGGTGGCGGTCATCTCCTACCTCAGCTTCCGCCAGACCAAGGTGCTCGAGGAGCTGAACTGACATGACCACTGCTGAGACCCTCCCCGTCACCGGTACGGCAGCGACCCCGCCGAGCCCGACCGTCGCCCACGAGACGCGTCGCCGGTTCGGCAGGTGGTTCCGCGAGACCGGCTGGCGTCACCTCGTCGGCATCGCGATGCTCGTCTTCTCGGCGTTCCCGCTCGTCTACGTGCTCTCCGCCTCACTCAACCCGGGCGGGACGCTGCTGACCGCCAACAGCCTGTTCGCCACGGTCGACATCGGCAGTTACATCGCCCTGTTCCAAGACCCGCTGCGCCCGTACGGCAACTGGTTCGTCAACTCGGTGTTCATCGGGCTGACGACGTCGTTCTTCACCGTCGTCCTCTGCGCGCTCGCCGCCTATGCCTTCTCGCGCATGCGCTTCACCGGCCGCCGTTTCGGACTGCTGACGCTGCTGCTCGTGCAGATGTTCCCTCAGCTGCTCGCCGTGGTGGCGATCTTCCTGCTGATGTCGGCGATCGGCGACATCTTCCCGGCACTGGGTCTGAACTCCCAGATCGGGTTGATCATGGTCTATCTCGGCGGCGCGCTGGGCGTGAACACGTTCCTCATGTACGGCTTCTTCAACACCGTGCCGGCCTCGATCGACGAGGCCGCGAAGATCGACGGCGCCGGACACGCACGCATCTTCTTCACCATCATCCTGCGCCTGGTCGCCCCCGTGCTGGCTGTGATCGGCCTGCTGTCGTTCATCGGCACCATGAACGACTTCCTCATCGCGTCCGTCGTCCTCGTCGATCCCGACAAGCAGACGCTGGCGGTGGGGCTGTACCAGTTCGTCTCGCAGGAGACGGCGCGCAACTGGAGCGTGTTCGCCGCCGGCGCCGTGCTCGCGGCGATCCTGCCGATGGCACTGTTCCTGGGCCTCCAGCGTTTCATCGTCGGCGGCCTCACGGCCGGCTCGGTCAAGTAGCGCACGACCCGACCCGGGCCGCACACCACACAATCAGAGGGCTCTGCCACGGATGTCCGTGCAACCACGTCGCACCAGTGCCGACGTGTTGTCGGCGTTCCACGGAGGTTCCCATGATCGATCCCACCTGCCCGCACCACGACGGCTCGCCGCTGTACGTCTCGCACCCCGATCCGGCTCTCGGCGACGAGGTGACCGTCCGCCTCCGCGTGCCCCGCGCCTACGGCGGAGTCGACCGGGTCGTGGTGCGCAGCAACCCCGACCACGAGCCGGCGTGGGTCGAGGCCGAGTGCGACGGCGAACGGGACGGGTGGCACTGGTGGTCGGCGCGGATCGTCGTCGCCAACCCGCGCCACGGCTACCGCTTCCATCTCGTCCGCAGCGACGCAACGGTACAGATCCTCAACCAGGGCGGGCTCAGCGACGTCGACGTCCTCGACGCCCAGGACTTCGCCCTCGTCGCCGGCAACCCGCCGCCGCCGTGGATGGCCGACACCGTGCTGTACCAGATCTTCCCCGATCGTTTCGCGCGATCGGATGCCGCAGCCGACCGACCGCTTCCGGAGTGGGCGATCCCCGCAGCCTGGGATGACCCGCTGGATCCCTCCCACCCGGGGCGCAGCCGGCAGCTCTACGGCGGAGACCTCGACGGCGTCGTGGACCGGCTGGACCACCTCGTCGATCTGGGTGTGAACGCGCTGTACCACACGCCGATCTTCCCCGCGGAGTCGAATCACCGATACGACGCCGCCAGCTTCGATCACGTCGATGCACTCCTCGGCGGCGACGAGGCCTACCGACGTCTCATCGAGGCAGCGCACGCGCGCGGCATCCGCGTGATCGGCGATCTCACCACCAACCATTCCGGCGTCGCCCATGAGTGGTTCCGCAACGCGTACGGCCGGCCCGACGCGGCGGAAGCCGACTTCTACTACTTCCACGATGCGGCCCACACCACCTACGAGACGTGGCTGGATGCGGCGACGCTGCCGAAGTTCGACTGGAACAGCGCCGAACTGCGGCGTCGGTTCATCGAGGGACCCGACTCCGTCGTCGCGCGCTGGCTCGCGGAGCCGTACGGGATCGACGGGTGGCGCATCGACGTCGCCAATATGACCGGCCGTCTCGGCGCCGAAGACCTCAATGCCGTCGTACGTCAAACGGTGCGCCGGACGATGATCGAGGTCTCGTCCGACACGCTCCTGCTCGCCGAGTCGACGAACGATGCCGCCAGCGACCTGCAGGGAGATGCCTGGCACGGCGGCATGACCTACCCTGCGTTCACGCGCGGCGTGTGGTCGTGGCTCGCGGAGCCCCGACGCATCCCTCACCGCGGCTTCGACGGCGGCGTCAGCGATGAGATGTGGTTCTTCGGACTACCCACCGGGATGCCGCGGTACACCGCGCAGCAGTTCGTGCGCCAGCTCCGGCTCTTCACCAGTCAGATTCCGTGGCGTGTGCAGCGCGGAACGATGTCGGCCCTCGACACCCACGACACCGCCCGGTTCGCCACCTACGCCGCGGAGGAGATGATCCCGCTCGCCGTCGGTCTGTCGATGACGCTGCCCGGCATCCCCGTCGTCTACGCCGGCGACGAGTTCGGACTCGAGGCCGTGGACGGTGAGATGAGCCGCACCCCTCTCCCCTGGGACCGCGTCGGCGAACCCGAGATCGCCGCCCGCATCGGCCTCTACCGTGAGCTCATCGGCCTTCGCCGAGCGCACGCGGCGCTCTCGACCGGCGGCCTGCGATGGTTGCACGCCGACGACGATGCGATCGTGTTCATCCGCGAGAACGCGGACGAGGCGGTGCTGGTCCTCGCCGCTCGTACCGACGTCGAGATCCGTCTTGACATGGCCCTGGTCGGCGCGGCGACGGCGGCAACCTCGCGCTATGCGGCAGGAACGGTCGAACTTCTCGCCGACGACGGCGCGGTGCGCCTGCACGGCAGAGGAGCGAGCTTCGCCGTCTGGACGCTGCCGGGCGTCACCGCTCCGCCCGCGCGTGCGGAGCGGTCCGTCGCAACGCCGGAGGCCTTCGCGCAGTTGGGCGGTCCCGCCGTCTGAGCGGGCATCACCGCGAGGCGAGCACCGCCTGATAGAGATCGCGGCTGGACAGGCCGGTGGCTGCCGCGACCTCGGCGGCCGCGTCCTTCAGGCGGATGCCGTCGGCGACGAGGGCCTGCACCTGCGCGACGGCATCCTCGGCCGACACCTCTCGGGCCGGCGCGCCGCCGACCACGACGACGATCTCCCCGCGGACCCCGGCCTGCGCCCAGTCGGCGAGGGCTGCCAGGCCGTCGCGGACGACCTCCTCGTGCAGCTTCGTGAGTTCCCGGCAGACGGCCGCGGGCCGGTCGGCGCCGAAGGCGGCGGCCATGGCGTGGAGGGTCTCGGCCAGACGCGAGGGCGCTTCGAAGAAGACCATCGTGCGCGGCTCGCTCGCCACGAGCGCGAGAGCGCGCGCACGATCTCCGGCCTTGCGCGGCAGGAACCCTTCGAAGGTGAAGCGATCGGTCGGCAACCCGGCGACGGCCAGTGCGGTGACCACGGCGCTCGGTCCCGGCAGAGCGGTGACGGCGACCCCCTGCGCGACGGCCTCGGCGACGAGACCGTACCCGGGGTCGCTGACCGTGGGCATGCCCGCATCGCTCAGCACGAGGAGGTCCTCCTCCCGCGCGCGGGCGACGAGCTCGGCCGCACGCTGCTTCTCGTTGTGGTCGTGCAGCGCGACCAGACGAGGCCGGTTGGCGATGCCGAGCGCCTGGAGCAGTCGCTGGGTCGTGCGGGTGTCCTCGGCGGCGATGACGGTGGCCTGCTCGAGAGCAGCAACCAACCGCGCCGAGGCGTCGCCCAGATTTCCGATCGGAGTCGCGCCGAGGATGATCACCGCTTCAGCTTAGGCTGGTGGCCGTGTCGACCACCGCCGAGCCGATCCCGCCGCTGCTGTCGCCCGTGCGCCGGTCGGTCTACGACCGTTGGCGCGAGCGCGTCGCGGGCGAACCGCGACTCCAGCGGCTGTACGGATGGCTCGCTCCCCTGCTGGTGACGCTGCTCGCCGGAATCCTGCGCTTCTGGAATCTCGGGCATCCGCACGTGCTGGTCTTCGACGAGACGTACTACGTCAAGGATGCGTGGAGTCAGTGGAACCTCGGCTATGCGGCGAGCTGGCCCGACGGCGCCGATGCGCGATTCGCGGCGGGCGAGCCGAACATCTTCACGACCGATCCGAGCTTCGTCGTCCATCCCCCGCTCGGGAAGTACCTCATCGGATTCGGCATGTGGCTGTTCGGACCCGACAGCTCCTTCGGGTGGCGCGCGATGGCGGCGCTGTTCGGCACGGCCCTCGTGCTGCTGCTCTTCCTCGTCGCCAAGACGCTGACGAACTCGACGATGTTCGCGACCGTGGCCTCGTTCCTGCTCGCGATCGACGGCCTCGGCATCGTCATGAGCCGCGTCGGCCTGCTCGACGTGTTCCTGGCCTTCTTCATTCTGCTGGCCTTCTGGTTCGCTCTTCTGGACCGTCGACGCCATCTGGACCGCCTCGCCGCTGCGATCATCGCC
This sequence comes from Microbacterium sp. AG790, assembly GCF_003634765.1. Taxonomy (NCBI): domain Bacteria; kingdom Bacillati; phylum Actinomycetota; class Actinomycetes; order Micrococcales; family Microbacteriaceae; genus Microbacterium; species Microbacterium sp. AG790. The sequence goes on along the minus strand of NZ_RBWZ01000006.1, from coordinate 943,681 downwards.
CGCCGGGTCGACGACGCGCCCCTCGCCTGGGGAGCCGTGCTCTGGAACCGACCGTGGGTCATCGCGGCCGGCGCCGCGGCGGGTGCGGCGACGGCGGTGAAGTGGTCGGGGGTATGGGTCCTCGCGGCCATCGGGCTCTACCTGGTCGTCACCGATGCCCTCGAACGTCGACGACTCGGCGTCACCTTCTGGCCGATGGATGCCGTGCGGCAGGGGCTCGCCTCCTTCGTGCTGCTCGTGCCGGTCGCGTTCGTCGTGTACCTCGGGTCGTGGGCCGGATGGCTGTTCAGTGACGGCGGCTACGACCGCAAGGTCGCCGAGATCAGCCCCGCCACGGGGTTCTTCTCCTGGGTGCCGCTTCCCCTGCAGAGTCTGTGGAAGTACCACGAGACCATCTACGCCTCGATGGCGGGCATGACCTCCCCGCACAGCTACTCCAGTGCGGCGTGGGCGTGGCCGTTCCTCTGGCGTCCGACGTCCATGTACGCGTTCTCCAGCCCTGACGGCAAGAACGGCTGCAGCGGCGACAACGGCTGCCTGCAGGTGCTGTACAGCATGCCGAACCCCCTGCTGTGGTACGCCTCGGTCATCGCCGCCCTGTACCTGGTCTACCGCTTCGCCGTCGCTCGCGATTGGCGCTACGCCGTGGTGCTGGTCGGCATCGCAGCCACCTGGCTGCCGTGGCTGATGTACCCCGAGCGCACGGTGTTCCAGTTCTACACGATCGTGATCTGGCCGTTCCTGTTGCTGGCGCTCACGTTCGCGCTGCGAGAGATCACCGGAACGGCGCACGCGCTGCACGAGCGCCGACTGGCCGGGCAGCGGGTCGTGATCGTCTTCCTCGTCGCGGCGGTCGTACTGTCGGCGTTCTGGTACCCGCTGTGGTCTGCGACGCAGGTGCCCTACGACTTCTACCGCCTGCACAACTGGATGCAAGGGTGGGTCTAGCACCCTATCGAGAACGATTCTCGATAGGGTGTGTGCGGGAGGACGGATGCCGCACACACGCGAACCCGCCGGCACCGCGGCAGGCCGCGTTCCCGTCGTCGCCGTGACAGGCCACCTCGGCGCGGGGAAGACGAGCCTCGTCAACCACCTGCTGCGCACGCCCGGCGCTCGCCTCGGCGTCGTGGTGAACGACTTCGGCGCCCTCAACGTGGATGCCGCCCTCGTGACCGGTCAGGTCGATGAGGCGGCCGCGATCTCCGGGGGCTGCGTCTGCTGCCTGCCGGACGCGGGCGGACTCGACGATACGCTGGGCCGGCTGGCCCATCCGCGGCTACGCCTGGACGCCATCGTCGTGGAGGCCAGCGGCGTCGCAGAGCCCGCCGCCCTCGCCCGGCTGATCCGCTTCAGCGGCGTCGCCCGCGTGCGCCCGGGCGGCGTGGTGGACGTGATCGACGCCCCGAACCACTTCACGACGATCGACGCCGGCGACGACGTGCCGGCGCGCTACGCGACCGCGTCGCTCGTCGTGATCGGCAAGACCGATCTGCTGCCGGCATCCGAGCGGGCATCGACGATCGCGCGGATCGCCGGGCGTGTGCGCTCACGCAATCCCCGCGCACACCTGACCACGGCGCGCGCGGGAGCGATCGACCCGGCCCTCGTGTTCGACGTGGCCGATCGCGACGACCCGATCGACGAGCTGCCGCTCGCGCGCATCGCGCGCGAGGCGCACCACGGTCCCGGCCACCACGCGCATGAGCACGCACGCTCCGCCTCCGTGCCGCTGCGCGCTCCCGTGTCGCCGTCGGCGCTCGTCGATCTGCTCGAGCACCCGCCCCGCGGGGCGTATCGCCTCAAGGGGCGGGTGCGCGTGCAAGGCGCCGGCCGCGATCACGGCTATCTCGTCGACGTCGTCGGCTGGTCGATCCACGTGTCCGCACTGCCGTCACCGCCCGAGATCGGCGAACTCGTCGCCATCGGCGTCGACCTCGACGCGACCGAAGCCGAAACCGCGCTGCACGCGCTCGCCTCAGCCCCCGCCGCGCGCGCAGACGTCGCAGGGCGACGGCGCCTGGAGCGCTACCGCCGGCTCAGCGAGTGAGCGCGGCGCACGGGTGCCCGCGGGTCAGTTGACCTCGTCGGGGTGCGCGGAGACACGGCCCCCGCGCTCGAGCGCGGTGATCGCCGACTGCTCGTCGTCGCTCAGCTCGAAATCGAACAGGTCGAGGTTCTCGCGGATGCGCTCGGGGTTGTTCGACTTCGGGAAGATGATGTGGCCCTGCTGGATGTGCCAGCGGAGCACCACCTGCGCGGGCGTCTTGCCGTGGGCCGCCGCGGCGGCGGCTACGGGCGCCTCGTCGAAGAGCGGGTACTTGCCCTGTCCGAGCGGACCCCACGCCTCGATCAGGATGCCGTGCTCCTTCGCGAACGAGGTGACGTCAGGCTGCTGGTAGGCCGGGTGCAGTTCGATCTGATCGACGGCCGGCGTGACGCCGGTTGCGGCAATGATCTCGGACAGGTGTGCGGGGAGGTGGTTGGAGACACCGATGCTGCGGGCCTTGCCTGCCTCGCGGATCTGCACCATCTTCTCCCACGCGTTCACGTAGTTGCCGTTGGCCGGCGCGGGCCAGTGCACGAGGTACAGGTCGACGGCGTCCAGGCCCAGCTTCTGCAGGCTCTCGTCGATCGCGGCGAACGGCTCATCGCCAGCCTGACGGTCGTTCCAGAGCTTCGTCGTGATGAACAGCTCGTCCCGCGCGATGCCGCTGGCGGCGATGGCACGTCCGACGCCTTCCTCGTTGCCGTAGATGGCCGCGGTGTCGATGTGACGGTAACCGGCTTCGAGGGCGTCGCTCACGATGCGCTCGGTCTGCGCGGGATCGACTTTGAAAACGCCGAAGCCGAGCTGCGGGATGGTGTGTCCGTCGTTGAGGGTGAGGAGGGGGATCGTCATGTCTCCAGCGTAGGCGCGCGCGCCGACACCGAGGGTGGATGCCGCGGCATCCACCGGCATGGGTTGTTCTGCCCATCGCGCGCCGTCGGAGGGTTCGCTTAGGTTGTCAGCAGGGAGGCGGACACATGAGCGACCTGAAGATCGATGTCGGTGAGGTGCTGGCGAGCGCGTCGAGAGCCGAGCGGATCGCCGGCGACTTCTCGGCATCCGAGCGCATCGCCGACGAGACGGCGGGATACACCGGCCACGACGCACTGGCAGGAAAGGTGCGCGACTTCGGCGGCAAGTGGGACATCGCCCGGGGCAAACTCGAGGAGAACCTCACCTTCATCGCCGACTACCTGCGCGCCGTCGTCGACACGTTCGAGGACCTCGACACCGACCTCGCTGCGTCCCTCCAGCAGTCGGCGATGGGCGATCAGACCGCCGCGAACAACCTGAACGACGAGATCAGCACGAGCACCGCACCCGCCGCCCCGGCCGCCCCCGCGCCGACGCCGAGCCCGTCGCCGGGGCCTTCCCCGACTCCGCCCGCGGCAGGAGGCAACTGATGGCGCTGCCCGGAAACCCCGAGGCCCTCGCCGAGCGGGCATCGACGTACGTCTCGTCCGCGACCCGCATCGAGCGCGCCGCCGACGACCTGCGCGCCCTCGCCTACACCAGCACAGCCCGCTCGCTCGACGCGATCCGCGAGCGCAGCGGCCAGGTGGCCGGCGATCTCAGCGCCGCGTACGGACGCTACGCGGGCACGGCGAACGCGCTCGTGGAGTACGCGGCCGCCCTGCGTGAGGCCCACCGCAAGGCCGACGACGCCGACGCGAGCGAGGCCTACGCCGAGCGACACGCCGGCAGCGCCGACACGCAGGTGTCCGCGTACAACCGTCAGCTCCGCACCCTCGAGCAGTCGACGGCCCCCGCCGGAAACATCGAAGCGGCCGAGCGTCAGCTCGCCGAGGCGCGTGCTGCCGCCCGCCGCTACGACGACGCCGCGTCGGCGGCACGCGAGGCTCACGAGCAGGCGCGCCGCGACATGGAGGCCGCGGCCCAGCGCGCGATGTCGTTGATCGACAGCGCGATCGACGCCACCAACGAGGGCTGGCTCGACCAGGTGGGCAACTTCTTCGAGGGCATCGGTTCGTTCTTCGCCGACCTCGGGAAGTGGATCGGCGACTTCCTCCAGGATCTGTGGAACGAACTGCAACGGCTGGTCTCGACCGTTCTCGCGCTGATCGGTACGGTGCTCATCCTGGTGCTCGTGTACGCACTGCTGTCGCTGATCCCCTTCATCGGCCCGTTCATCGCGGCGCTGGTCGTCAGCCTGCTCGCAGGGTTCCTCCTCGCCAGCATCCTGTCGGACGTCACGAAGCCCACGCCCACCGTCCGCAGACGCGACCTCACCGACTCCGAGGTCGACAACTACCGCGGTCAGCCGACCGACCTCGCGCACGCGCTGAAAGAGACCACGCTCGTGGACTCGCTCGGCCACCACACCAAGGACTCCGCTGACGAGACGGTGATCAGTGTGACGAAGGTGGTGGATGCCGACGGTGTCGTGCGCTGGCGCGTCACACTGCCGAGCACCCAGGAGTGGCTCTCCCGCTTCAACGGCGATCAGGGCGCGGTCAATGATCTGGACAGCAACCTGGCGCTCATGCTGACGCCGTCCCTGCGCTCGCAGTACGAGCGCGCCGTGCTCGACGCGATGAAGCAGGCCGGCGTGGGACCCGACGACCCGGTGATGCTGGTGGGCTTCAGCCAGGGTGGAATCCTCGCTGGGACGCTCGCCGCCTACAACGACGACTACAACTGGGACGCCGTCGTCGTCGCGGGCGCGCCGATCGACAGCATGCCCATCCCCTCCACGACCACCGTCGTCTCGGTGCAGCACAACGGGGATCCCGTCCCGCGGCTCGACAGTGTCATTTCGGTCGGCACCGGCGGCTACGCTCCCGCCGACAGGCCCAACTGGACGACGATTCAGGAGGACTCGCCCCTCGCCTCGCAGGGCGTCGGCGGCATCCACTATTCGCCCGCCTACAACTCCACGCTGCAGAACAACATCGGACAGGTTCCGGCGGCCACCCGCGACGATCTCGACCGCTATTTCATCGGCGATGAGGGTGCGTATGGTTACGAGGAGAGCTACTACACGTGGAAGGAGTGACGATGACGGCAGGAGCATCACATCGCCGGTTCACGAGTGTTCTCATCGCCGCGCTCGCCGTGGGCGCTCTCGCGGGATGCTCCTCCCCGTTCGCCGCCCCACAGCCCGTCCCGACCCCCTTGGAGAGTAGCGTGGACGCTTTTCAGCCCGTGTACGACGCGATCGCCACTTCCGACCCGCGCGTCGAGCGCGCCAGCACCGTGACCTCGAGCCTTTCGGGAGCCGCCCGCCAGCTCACGGTCGTCATCCGCATCACCGGGAGCGAGCCGGTGTCGACCCAGACGTTGACGGCCGTTTTGATCGCCGTGCGAGACTCCGCCCACGGCGATGCCGACATGCTCGATCTCGTCGCGCGCGACGCCTCGAACCCGAAGCAGATCCTCGATCTGTCCGATGCCATCCGAGGCCTGCCCTCGGGACTGTCCACGATCTGGATCGACGGCGGCCTCGTGGTGCCGATGAGCGATCTTGCCGCGCTCGGCTGATTCTCCGCGTTCCATGAGCACCACACACGAGCCCGAGCTCGCCTTTCGCCTCTTGGGCATATGGTGGCGGGTCGATCTCGACTCGGATGACGCCGCCCGCGCGTCGGCCACCGAGATCGCGCGTGGCACGCTCGGCACCGCGGACGAGAACGCCACGCCGCGACGGCGGATGCGTGACGACTTGGTCGCGGCGGCACGTGCCGCCCGCGAGGCACACGGGCGATTGCTGCTGCTGCAGACGGAGCTCACCCCCGGAGAGCCGATGTCCGCGATGCTGACGCTGTTCGACGACGACCGGTTCCGGATGAGCCCCTCGATCGGCACGAACCCCGAGCGTGTGCTCGCTGTGCTCGAAGAGGCCCTGCCGCGGATCGCTCCCGAGATGGCAGAGACGGCCGTGCGGCGCCCGTTCGCGGACGGCGAGGTCGTCCGCGCGCATCGGATCGACGAGTCCGTCGAGGTCGAAAACGGCGAGCGGTTCACCCAGCGGCGCCTCGTGGCGCAGTACTGGTACCCCGTGCCGGATTCCAAGAAGCTTGGCCTTGTCGTGCTCTCCACCCCGCTCGGAGACATCCCGAACGCCCTCCTCGCCTACTTCGATGCCATCGTCGAGGTGTCGGGGTTCCGCTCGGCGCCCGAGACCGCCGTCGACGCCGCGGGCGCCGCCGCGCGCTGACGCGCACGCAATACGATGGAGGGCTATGCCTCCCGTCGTCCCCGTGATCTCCTATCCGCCGGAGCTGCCCGTCAGCGCCGCGCGGGACGAGATCGCGCGCGCCATCCGCGATCACCAGGTCGTGATCGTGGCCGGCGCGACCGGGTCGGGAAAGACGACGCAGCTGCCGAAGATCTGCCTCGAGCTCGGGCGCACGAAGATCGCGCACACGCAGCCGCGCCGCATCGCCGCGCGCACGATCGCCGAGCGCATCGCCGAGGAGCTGCAGGTGCCGCTCGGCGGCGCCGTCGGCTACAAGGTGCGTTTCACCGATCAGGTGTCGGAGGACACCCAGATCGCGCTCGTCACCGACGGCATCCTCCTCAATGAGATCCACCGCGACCGGCTGCTGCGCCGCTACGACACCATCATCATCGACGAGGCGCACGAGCGCTCGCTGAACATCGACTTCCTGCTCGGCTACCTCGCGCGCGTCCTGCCCGAACGCCCCGACCTGAAGCTCATCATCACGTCGGCGACGATCGATCCGGAGAGCTTCGCGAAGCACTTCGCGGATGCCGCCGGCACTCCGGCTCCCATCGTGGAGGTCTCCGGACGCACGTACCCGGTCGAGATCCGCTACCGCCCGGCCGTCCCCGAGGCCCCGGCCGCCGCGCGAGACCCGAAGGACACCCCGGCCGCCGCGCGAGACCCGAAGGGCCGAGTCGACACGCCCACCGACGGTGACGACGTCGACGCGCTGATGGCGGCGCTGCGCGAACTCGACCGCGAGGCCGACGGCGACGTGCTCGTCTTCCTTCCCGGTGAGGCCGAGATCCGCGACGCGATGGATGCGATCCGCGGCATGTACGCGAAGGACGCCCGTCCCACCGAGGTCCTCCCCCTGTACGGTCGGCTCTCCGCCGCCGAGCAGCACCGCGTGTTCGAGCGCTCCACGCTCGCCGGCGTGCGTCGCCGCGTGATCCTGGCGACGAACGTCGCCGAGACGAGCCTCACCGTTCCCGGCATCCGCTACGTCATCGATGCGGGCACGGCGCGCATCTCGCGCTACAGCGCGCGGTCGAAGATCCAGCGACTGCCGATCGAGGCCGTCTCGCAGGCGTCGGCGCAGCAGCGTTCCGGCCGCGCCGGACGCACCTCGAACGGCATCGCGATCCGCCTCTACAGCGAGGACGACTTCCTCTCACGGCCCGAGTACACCGAGCCAGAGATCCTCCGCACCTCGCTGGCGTCGGTGATCCTGCAGATGCTCGCCCTCGGCTTCGGCGACATCGAGGACTTCCCGTTCCTGACGAAGCCCGACAGCCGCGGCGTGAAGGCGGCGTTCGACCTGCTCAGCGAACTGCGCGCCGTCTCGCCGTCGCGCCGGCTCACCTCCCTCGGACGGGAGATCGCCCGCCTGCCGATCGACCCCCGGTTCGCGCGCATGCTCATCGAGGCGCGCCGCCTCGAGGTGCTGCCCGACGTGCTCGCGATCGTCGCCGGGCTGTCGATCCAGGACGTCCGCGAGCGCCCTTCAGCGGAAGACCCCGGCGGCCGCGAGCAGGCGGACCGGCTGCACGCACGCTTCACCGATCCGACGAGCGACTTCCTCACCCTTCTCAACCTCTGGAACCACCTTCAGGAGCAGCAGCGCGACCTCGGCTCCAGCGCCTTCCGACGCCTGTGCCGCAGCGAGTTCCTCAACTACGTCCGCGTGCGCGAGTGGGCCGACGTCCACCGACAGCTGCGCCAGCTCATGGGCGTGAAGACGGGCTCGACCTCCGACGGCGCCGCCGCCGACCCCGCACGCGTGCACCGGGCGATCCTGGCCGGTCTGCTCTCGCACATCGGCATCCTCGACACCCGCTCCGTCGGCGCCGCCAAGAACACCGGCGGCGACAAGCGCAAGCCGATCGCGACCTTCCGCGGGGCGCGTGGGGCATCGTTCGCGATCTTCCCCGGTTCGGGGCTGCGCAAGGCGACCCCCGACGCGGTCATGGCGGCCGAACTCGTCGAGACGTCGCGCCTGTTCGCCCGCACGGTCGCGGCGATCGATCCGGCCTGGGCGGAGGAGCTCGCCGGCGATCTCGCGCACCGCCAGCTGAGCGATCCGCACTGGTCGAAGGATGCCGGGGCCGCCGTGGCCGCGGAGAAGGTCACCCTGTTCGGCGTCGAGATCATCCCGCGCCGCCGCGTGCAGCTGGCCCGCATCGACCGCCCGCTCGCGCGGGAGCTGTTCGTGCGGCACGCGCTCGTGGACGGCGACTGGAACAGCCAGCACCTCGACAAGCGCCTCACCGCGTTCGAGCGGCGGAACCTCGACCTGCGCCGCCGTCTGGAGAAGGTGGAGGAGCGGGAGCGCCGCCGCGACATCCTCGTGGGCGACGAGGCCGTGTTCGCGTTCTACGACTCACGCCTGCCGCACGATGTGTTCGACGCGCGCTCGTTCGAGACCTGGTGGCGCGACGCCTCCGGCCGCACGCCACGGCTGCTCGACATGACCGAGGCCGATCTGCAGGGCGACGCATCACGCTCGGACGAACGCGCGTTCCCGGGACGCTGGCAGCAGGGCGACCAGGTGCTCTCGCTCGCGTACCGGTTCGAACCCGGAAGTCCCGAAGACGGCGTCAGCGTGGTCGTGCCGCTCCCGCTGCTGGCAGCGCTTCGCCCCGACGGTTTCGACTGGCAGGTGCCGGGACTGCGGGCGGAGCTGATGACGGCACTGTTGAAAGCGCTGCCGAAGACGATCCGCAGGCACGTGGTGCCCGCCGCCGACTGGGCTGCGAAGCTCGGCGACGACCTGGCGGCGGCCGGGCCCGAGCACCACGACGGCCTGCCACCCCAGACGCTGCGCAGCGCTCTCGCCGCCCGCATCCAGCGCGTGGCGAACCAGCCCGTGACCGCCGACGAGTTCGACCTCGAGCGGGTGCCCGCACACCTTCTGATGACGTTCCGGGCCGTCGATCACCGCGGACGCACGGTCGGCACCTCCCGCGACCTCGCCGAGCTGCAGCGCCGACTCGCCGGCCGCGCCCGCGAACAGGTCGCCCGCACGCTCACGCGTGAGCAGCAGCCCGCCGGGCGCGTCGCCCGCGCCTCAGGGGTGTCGGCCTCGGGGATACCTTCCCGCGACGCGTCGGCGACGGCATCCGCCCCGGGGGCACCGCAGATCGTCGAGCGCGACGGCATTCTGACGTGGGATCTCGGCACGCTGCCCGAGGTCGTCGACACGAAGGTCGCCGGCGGCGTCGTGCGCGGCTACCCCGCACTGGTGGACCAGAAGGATGCCGTCGCCCTGCGCATCGAGTCCACGCCCGAGCGTGCCGCACGCCTCACGCACGCCGGTGTCCGTCGCCTGCTGCTGCTCGCCGTGCCCTCGCCGAGCGCGTACGTGCTCGAGCATCTCACCGCTGCCGAGAAGCTCTCACTCGCGGCGTCACCGTACCCGTCCGCGAAAGCGCTCATCGAGGATGCGCGTGTCGCCGTCGCGGACGCGGTGATGGCGCGCGTCGCCCCGGGCGGTGTCCGCACGCCCGAGCAGTTCGCCGCCGTCCGCGACGCCCTGTCGTCGGCCGTGGTCGACGAGCTGTTCCAGGCGGTCTCGCTGACGGCACGCATCCTGACGCTGCAGCGCGACGTCGAGCGTGCCGTGAAGTCGCAGAACGCGATGACGCTGCTGGCTGCGCTCGGCGACGTGAAAGCGCAGCTCAGCGGGATCATCTATCCCGGATTCATCGCGCGCACCGGCCTCGATCGGCTGCGTCATCTTCCCCGCTACCTGCAGGGCGCCCTGGAGCGGGTGCGTGCACTCGCCGACAATCCGGGCCGGGATCGCCAGCGTCTGACCGAGTTCGAACGCGCGGCGGCGCTCTACGCGGAGGCCGGCGGTGCGCTCCCCCTTGCCGCCGATGCGCCGCCCGCGATCGCGCACGCACGCTGGCTGCTCGAGGAGTACCGCGTCAGCCTGTTCGCCCAGGCGCTCGGCACCGCCGAGCCCGTCTCGCTCCCCCGCATCACGAAGGCGCTCTCCGCCTGAGGCGGCAGCCGCCGCTTCCGCGGACGCACCCACCCACCCAGCAACTCCGCAGGATCGCACGAACTCCGCACCGTTTCGCCCGATCCGATGCGGAGTACGTGAAGATCTGCGGCGATGCGCGTCGGCTCAGCTGGCGGTGAGCAGCGCGCGGTAGAAGCGGATGCCGTTCAGCCACGACTCGACGCGGATGCGCTCGTTGTGCGCGTGCAGCGCGTCGCGCTCACCTCGCGTCAGGTGGAAGGGCGTGAAGCGGTAGACGTGCGCGCTGATCGCCGTGAACCAGCGGCTGTCGCTCGCCCCGAGCTGGATGTACGGCGTCGTCACGATGTCGGTGCCGAGGGCGTCGTGGACGGCGGTCGCGATGCGCTGCCACGGCTCGCCGCGCCAGGGCGAGACCGGCGAGGGGTCGGACCCGTGGCGCACCTCGATCTCGACGGCGGGGTCTGCCACGATGCGGCGGATCCGCGCCGTCGCCGAGGCGACGGTGTCGCCGGTCAGCAAGCGGATGTTGATCGAGGCACGCGCCGTGGTCGCGAGCACGTTCTCGCCCGGGGCGCCCGACAGCTCGGTCGCGACGGCCGTCGTCCGCACCATCGCGTTCAGCTCGGGCCCGAAGCGCGCGAACACCCGCGCGGCCAGCGGGGCGAGCGCTCCGAGATTCGCGAAGACGGTGCGCAGCGGCTGTGCGGCGTGCGGGGCGAGCGTCGCGAACAGAGCGCGCACGGGCGGGGCGATGCGGGCGGGGAACGGATGCCGCTGCACACGATCGATCGCACGGGCGAGCCGCGCCGTCGCGGGGAAGGCGGGCGGCGTGGACGCGTGCCCTCCGCTCTCGCGCGCGGTCAGCCGCAGCGTCAGCACGCCGCGCTCGGCGACCCCGACCATCGCGGTCGGCACCGCGACGCCCGGGACGGCGCCCTCGACGACGGCGCCGCCCTCATCGAGGACGAGAGCGGGTGTGACCCCGCGCTCACGCAGCAGCGCCACGATCGCGCGCGCGCCTCCGCCCGCCGTCTCCTCGTTGTGGCCGAAGGAGAGATACACGTCGTGGGTGGGCGCGTAGCCCTCCGCGGCCAGTTCCTCCACCGCTTCCATGATCGCCACGAGCGCGCCCTTGTCGTCGATGGCGCCGCGCGCGTGGATCTCGGCATCCTTCCCTTCGCCGACGAGCTCGGCGCCGAACGGCGGGTGGCCCCATTCCTCCTCCACGACGGGAACGACGTCGATGTGGGCCATCAGCACGAGCGGATCCGCCGCGCCGCCGCTGCCGCCGCCGCTTCCGGCCCAGTGGAACAGCAGGGAGTGGGCATCGACGACCTCACGCTCGAGAGCGGCATGCGCCGTCGGATACAGACGCGCCAGCGTGTCGATGAAGCGCGTGAACGCATCCGCGTCCACGAGACTCTCGTCCGCGTGCGAGACGGTCGGAATCTGCAGCAGCTCACGGAATCGGGCGATCGACGCCTCGGTGTCGGCACTCACGGCTCGAGCCTACGCGCGCGCGGCTAGGCTCGTCGCATGACCGACAACGCCCCCGGCACGAGTGTGCCGACCGCGCCCATCCGCTGGGGAATCCTCGCCACGGGCGGCATTGCCCACGCCTTCACGAAGGACCTGCGGACGGCGGGGCTCACCGTCACCGCCGTCGGATCGCGCCGCCCGGAGTCGGCGCGTGCGTTCGCCGCCGCGTACGACATCCCTCACGCGCACGGATCGTACGAAGAGCTCGTCGCCGACCCCGACGTCGATATCGTGTACGTCGCTTCCCCGCACAGTCATCACCGAGAGCACGCGATCCTCGCCCTGGAGGCCGGCAAGCACGTTCTCATCGAGAAGGCCGTGACCCTGGATGCCGACGAGGCCATCGCGATCCGTGACATCGCCGCCGGGCGCGGACTGCTGGCGATGGAGGCGATGTGGACGCGGTATCTGCCGCACATGGTCCGCATCCGCGAGCTCATCGCCGACGGCGCGCTGGGCGAGGTGCGCACCGTCATCGCCGACCACACGCAGTCGCTTCCCACCGACCCGGCACATCGTCTGAATGCTCTCGAGCTCGGCGGGGGCGCTCTTCTCGATCTCGGCATCTATCCCGTCTCCTTCGCGTGGGACGTGCTGGGACCGATGACCGAGATCCGCGCCGTGGGCCGCCTCGGCGACACCGGAGCCGACACCGAGGTCGCGATCGCCGCCGTCCACACGGGCGGCGCGCTCTCGTCGATCGCGACCAGCTCGCGGGCCGCCGGCCCGAACACGGCCCACGTGGTCGGCACGAACGCGCGGATCGACATCGATCGCGTCTGGTACGAGCCCACCTCGTTCCGGGTCACCGCGACCGACGGCACCGTGATCGAGGAGTACCGCGGCGACGTCGACGGCCGCGGCATGCAGTTCCAGGCCCTCGCCGCCGAGCGGTTGCTGCGGGAGGGGCGCACCGACAGCGACCTGCTGCCGTTCGCGGAGTCGATCGCGATCATGCACGCGCTCGACGACGTGCGAGGCCAGCTCGGCGTGACCTACCCGAAGGTGCGCTGACATGGTCGAACTGCAGGGCAACCGCGTCGCCGTCTACCTCGACTTCGACAACATCGTCATGAGTTGGTACGACCGCGTGCACGGGCGCAACTCCTACGCCGCCGACCGCCAGAAGATCATCGCCGACCCCGATGCCCCCGAGATCGCACAGCGTCTGAAGGATGCCACGATCGATGTCGGGGCGATCATCGACTACGCGGCCTCCTTCGGAACCCTCGTGCTCACGCGCGCCTATGCCGACTGGTCGTCGCCGGTCAACGCGCTCTACCGATCGCAGCTGGTGGCCCGCGCCGTCGACCTCGTGCAGCTGTTCCCCGCGGCGGCGTACGCGAAGAACGGCGCCGACATCCGCCTGGCGGTCGACACCGTCGAGGACATGTTCCGCCTGCCCGACCTCACCCACGTCGTGATCGTCGCCGGAGACAGCGACTACGTCCCGCTCGCCCAGCGCTGCAAGCGTCTCGGACGCGTCGTGGTGGGTGTCGGCGTGGCCGGTTCGACGGCCAAGTCGCTCGCAGCGGCGTGCGACCAGTTCGACTCCTACGACTCGCTGCCCGGAGTGGTGCTGCCCGCGTCGGCTGCGACCCAGAAGAAGGCGGATGCCGCCGCCACCTCGGCCCCCTCCTCGTCGCGCCGGCGCAAGAAGACCGAAGACCCGACGGCGGAGCTTCTCGGGCGTGCGCTGCGTCTGGAGCAGGAGCGCACCGACGACGAGTGGGTGCACCTGTCGGCGGTGAAGAACCTGCTCAAGCGGATGGATCCGTCCTTCAGCGAGAAGGCGCTGGGGCACCGGTCCTTCTCCGACTTCGTGAAGGCCTACCCCGGCGTCGCCGACATCGACGAGACGACGAACATCGTGCGCGTGCGTCCCCACTCCGGCGACGACGGCACGGCCGACGGGAGCTGATGCCGTCGGCCGTGCCGTGATCCCTCTCAGGCGGCGAGCGGGATCACCCCGACGAGCACGCCGACGGCGAGCATCGCCAGCGAGACGAGCGCGGCGCGCCACAGCACCTTCTTGTGGTGATCTCCGAGGTTGACGTTCGCCAGCGACACCAGCAGCAGGATCGCCGGGACGAGCGGGCTCTGCAGATGCACGGGCTGCCCGGTGATGGACGCGCGCGCCATCTCCACGGGTGCGATGCCGAAGTGCGACGCGCTTTCGGCCAGCACCGGCAGGATGCCGAAGTAGAACGCGTCGTTGGACATGAAGAACGTGAACGGGATCGACAGCACGCCCGTGATGACCGCGAGGAAGGGTCCCATCTCGGCGGGGATCACCGCCGTGATCCACGAGGCCATCGCCGTCACCATCCCGGTGCCGTTGAGCACGCCGACCAGCACACCGGCGGCGAGGACCATCGACACGACGCCGACGATCGAGGGGGCGTGCGCGACGATCTCGTCCGCCTGGCTCTTGAGCTTCGGGAAGTTGACGATCAGTGCGATCGCCGCACCGACCATGAACACGAACGCCAGCGGGAACAGGTCGAGGACCAGCAGCACCATGACGGCGACGGTCAGCGCGAGGTTGAACCAGATCAGACGCGGACGCAGCGTGGGTCGGTTCGGGTCGAGCATGGTGTCGGCCATGGCCGTGTCGGCGGCATCCACCAGCGCGGTGGCTGCGACCGCTTCGCGCGCACCCCGGACGGTCACGATGTTGCCGGTACGCAGCGTCGCGGCGGCACCGGGCTTCGGCTCGGCGCCGCGGAAGAGGCGAGGCGCGGCGAAGATGCCGTCGCCGCGGGTCGACTCGATGCGGGTGGTGTCGATCGAGCCGGCGAGGCGGCGACGCTCGCCGAGGCCGAGGAACCAGGCGAAGGCCAGCGAGATCACGAGACCGGTCGCGAGCGAGGGGAGCATGGGCACGAAGATGTCCGTCGGCTGCAGCGACAGGGCGGATGCCGCGCGCACGGTGGGACCGCCCCACGGCACGATGTTGAGCGTGCCGTTCATGAGTCCCGCGACACAGGTGAGCACGACCGGGCTCATGCCCAGACGCAGGTAGATCGGCAGCATCGCGGAGGTCGTGATGATGAACGTCGTCGACCCGTCGCCGTCCAGCGACACCGCCCCGGCCAGCAGCGCGGTGCCCAGCACCACCTTGGCGGGATCGTCGCCGAGCACGCGGGTGATCAGACGGATGAGGGGGTCGAACAGACCGACGTCGATCATGATCCCGAAGTACATGATCGCGAACATGAGCAGGGCCGCCGTCGGCGCCATGGACTTGATGGCGTCCATGATCATGTCCCCCAGACCGAAGCCGGCGCCGGCGAACAGGCCGAAGATCGTCGGCACCACGATCAGGGCGACCATGGGGGTCAGTCGGCGCGTCATGATCAGCGCCATGAACGTCAGCACCATCGTGAACCCGAGGACGACCAGCACACCGTCCGACGGCGTGAACGCCAGGTCGTAGCCATCGTCGGCCGCGGCCGCGAGTGACGTGAGAACAGGGGGCATCTCGACTCCTTCGTCTGCGGCCGACGCGCCTCGTCGACCGGATTCCGCGACTCTAGGGATGCCGCCGCGCCCGCGCGCGGTATCTCTCATTGCACGGACTTCTGCGCGCAACGCGAGTTCAGCGCATTATGCTCACCAGATGAGGTTCGCGACGCGGGTGATGCTCGTGCAGCTGGCGACGGTCGCCGTCGTCGTCGCCGCCTGCGTCCTCGTCTTCGTGCTGCTCGGCATCCAGCAGCTGCGGGCCGCGGCCGAGACATCGGCCCTGAACATCGCCCGCACCGTCGCCGTCGATCCACAGGTGCGCGCGGCGGTGGCCGAGATCAGCGCCGATCCCGGAACACCCCGCGGCGCGGACCTGAGGGACGCTCCGCTGCAGGATCTGGCCGCCGACGTCACCGCACGCACCGGCACCCTGTTCGTCGTGATCACCGATGACCACGGCATCCGGCTGGCCCACCCGGATCCCGCCCTGCTCGGCCAGCCGGTCAGCACCGACTTCCGCGAGGTGCTCGCCGGCAACGAGGTCGTCACGTGGCAGCAGGGCACGCTCGGCGTCTCGGCACGCGCGAAGGTGCCGATCTGGCCTCCGGGAGCGGAGGGCGTCCGCCCGGCGAACGCCTCCCCGGTCGGCGAGGTGAGCGTGGGGTTCGAACCGGCCAGCGTGTTCGATGATCTGCCGGCGCTGCTCGGCGGGGTCGCCGCGGCCGCCGGTGCCGGCGTGCTGCTCGCGGCGGTCGCCGGGATCATGCTGCGACGGCGATGGGAACGGCTCACGTTGGGTCTGCAGCCGGAAGAGCTCGTCGCTCTCGTGCAGAATCAGGCCGCCGTCCTCGACGGGGTCGGCGACGGGGTCGTGGCCCTCGACGACGACGGCGTCGTGCGCCTCTGCAATGAAGCAGCGCGGCGGATGCTGGGGCTCGAGGAGCCCACGGGAGCGACGTTGGAGCAGCTGGGCATCGCCCCCGCGATCCTCGCAGCGGCCCGTGACGGCACGGCGAGCGAGGGTGTGGTCGTGGGTGAGCGGGTGCTCTACGCCGATGCGCAGCCGGTGCGCCGCGGCGGGCGCGACCTCGGCACCGTGCTGATCGTCCGCGACCGCACCGACGTCGCCGCGCTCAGCGAACGACTCGACACGGTGCGGGCCATGACCGGCGCGCTGCGGGTTCAGCGCCACGAGTTCGCCAACCGCCTCCACGTCGCCGTCGGCATGCTCGACGCCGACCGCCCGGGCGAGGCCCGGGAGTTCCTGGGCGAGCAGCTGCATCGCGGACCGGTCGACTACCCGGTCGAGAACATCGACCGCATCGGCGACAGCCTCCTGCATGCCCTCATCGGCGCACACGGCCTCGAGGCGGGCGAGCGCGGCGTACGCGTATCCGTCGACCCGGACTCGCTGCTGCTGGCACCGCTGATCGAGGTGGAGGATGTGGCCGCCGTGCTCGGCAACCTCGTCGACAACGCGGTGCGCGCCGCCGTCGAAGGCGCCCCGCCGCGCCGTGTGCAGATCGGATGCTTCGGCGACGGGCACGATCTGGTCCTCACCGTCGCCGACTCCGGCGCAGGGGTGGCCGCCGACATCGATCTCTTCTCACGCGGCCGCCGCGACGGCGCCGACATCGACCGGGTGCACGGGCTCGGCGTGGGCCTGCCGTTGTCCCGCGAGCTCGCGCGCCGCCGCGGCGGCGAGGTGTGGCTCATCGCGGCCGGAGGAACCTCGCCGCACACGGGTGCCGTGTTCGGCGCCCGGCTGCACGGCGTTCTCGGCGACGTCCCCGCCGAGGACTCCCCCGAACCCGGCCCTGCACCGGACGGATTCGCCGACCGAAGGGATCCCACCCCATGACGACACCTCTGCGCGTCCTCGTCGTCGACGACGACTTCCGTGTCGCGGGGCTGCATCGCGAGATCGTGGCGGAGAGATCCGCCTACCACGCGCTCGAGCCGGCGCGCACGCTCGCCGACGCGACCGCCGCCGTCCGCTCCGAGCACCCCGACCTTCTGCTCGTCGACGCGTATCTGCCGGACGGCGACGGGATCGCCTTCGTGCGCGAGACCCCGATCGATGCCTTCGTGCTCTCGGCCGCGACCGACGCGGCGAGCGTGCGCCGCGCCCTGCGCGCCGGCGCCCTCGGCTACCTCGTCAAGCCGTTCGAGCGGCGCACGCTCGTCGACGTCCTCGATCGCTACGCCCGCTTCCGCAACGTGCTCGACGAACAGCGCACGGTGACTCAGGACGAGATCGATCGGGCCCTCGGCATCCTGAACGCGGGCAGCGACACGTCCTCGGTGTCGCGATCGGCGACGGAGCAGGTGATCCTCGGGGCGCTCGGCGACGACGAGTCCTCGGCATCGGAGATCGCCGATCGCGCCGGCGTCTCCCGCGCCACCGCCCAGCGTCACCTCGCGGCGTTGGCGACCCGCGGCATCGTGGAGGTGCGGCTGCGCTACGGCACCACCGGCCGCCCAGAGCACCGGTACGCGCGGCGCCGCACGTAGCCGAGCCCGCGCGCGGGGGCCGGTGCGCGAGCGCACAGGCGCTGTGCAGCATTCAACCTTGTACCTGAATCACTTTTCAGGTAGCGTCCATGGCGCGGTATCCCCCGCCGCACCGCGCTCTACAAGGAGGTATCAGCGCATGGTTTCAGCGACCGCATCGCACGGCACGCCCCCGCAGTCCGGTCTTCGCCGGGTCGTCAGCGCCTCGATGGCCGGAACGATCGTGGAGTGGTACGAGTTCTTCCTCTACGCCACGGCGGCCACGCTTGTCTTCAACCTGATCATGTTCCCGCCGTCCGACGACCCGTACGCCGGCATCATCGCGGCATTCGTCACCTATGCGGTCGGTTTCATCGCCCGCCCCCTGGGCGGCATCGTCTTCGGCCACTTCGGTGACAAGTACGGACGCAAGAAGCTCCTGCAGCTGGCCATCATCCTCGTCGGTGTGGCGACGTTCCTCATGGGCTGCCTGCCGACCTTCCAGCAGGTCGGCTACTGGGCCCCGGCACTGCTGGTGCTGCTGCGCTTCGCCCAGGGCTTCGCCGTCGGCGGTGAATGGGGCGGCGGCGTCCTGCTGGTCGCCGAGCACTCCCCCGACAAGACCCGCGGATTCTGGGCGTCGTTCCCCCAGGCGGCTGTGCCGATCGGCAACCTCGTCGCGACCGTCGTGCTGCTCGTGCTCAGCCGCACCCTGTCCGCGGAGGCGTTCCTCGCCTGGGGCTGGCGGGTCGGGTTCTGGCTGTCGGTGGTGATCGTGGCGATCGGCTACTACATCCGCACCAAGATCAGCGATGCGCCGATCTTCCTCGAAGCGCAGAAGGAGGCGGAGGAGCACAAGCACGACCGTTACGGCGTGTTCGAGGTCGTCCGCCGCTATCCGCGCGGCGTGCTCACCGCGATGGGTCTGCGCTTCGCGGAGAACATCATGTACTACCTCGTGGTCACCTTCTCGATCACGTACCTGAAGATCGCCCTCGAGGTGAACACGGCCGAGATCCTCGGCATGCTGGTGATCGCCCACATCGTCCACATGATCGTCATCCCGCTGGTCGGTGCCCTCGCCGACCGCATCGGGCGCAAGCCCGTCTACGCGATCGGCACGGTCGGCGCGGCGGCGTGGGGCTTCATCGCCTTCCCGATGTTCAACACGAAGGAGCCGGCGATCATCATCCTGGCGATCTGCCTGGGCCTGGTGATCCACTCCTTCATGTACGCCCCTCAGCCGGCGATCATGTCGGAGATGTTCCCGACCCGCATGCGGTATTCCGGCGTCTCGCTCGGCTACCAGGTGACGTCCATCGTCGCCGGCTCGCTCGCGCCGATCATCGCGACGGCCCTGCTGTCGGCCTCGGGCAGCTACATCCCCGTCGCACTGTATCTGGCGGTCGCCGCCGCGATCACGTTCATCGCGGTGGTCTCGATGCGCGAGACCAAGGGCAGCTCCCTGCACGAACTCGACCGCGTGGATCGCGAGCGCCTGGTCAGCGAGACGGGAACGGTGCGGGTGCAGGCCACGCGCTGAGCGCTTGGTGCGCAGATGCGGGGGTGGATGCCGCGGCATCCGCCCCCGCTCGTCTCAGTCGCGGGTCGCGAGCAGCGCCCAGGCGACCAGCAGCGGCTGGAAGAGCAGGCGCGTCAGACGAGCGGCATCGCCGTCCAGGCCGAAGGCCGGACGCCGATCCACGGCCTGCGCGATGTTGCCGGGGAAGATCGCGATGAAGAACGCGGCGAGAAGGGCGCCGACACGCCTGCGTTCCTTCGGCAGCACGACCAGAGCGGCCCCGAGCATGATCTCCACCGCGCCGGAGGCGACCACGACGGCGTCCTTGTCGATCGGCAGGACATCGGTGACGACGTCGGGGACCTGCGCCTGGAACTCCTTGCGGGCCCAGAACAGGTGGGACAGGCCGGCGAACATCATGCCGGCAGCCAGGAGCCATCGCGCGAACGTCTTCATCAGGCCAGTATGCTCCGCCTCGATAGGCTGGAGGCATGAGCGACGGAGCACCACGAGCGATCCGGCGCCTGCCCGACGGCACCGTCAAGCAGATCGGCCCTCTCACCGGCACGCGGGTCTGGACGGTTCCGGGCCGCGCGAACCGTCCCCTCTCCGCACCCCGCGAGGATGTGCACCGTCTCGGGCCCGGTGAGGATCGACGACTCTGCGCGTTCTGCGTCGACCGCTACCTCGAGACCACGCCTGAGAAGGCGCGACTGGTGGGCCCGCGTTTCGAGGAGGTGCGCCGGGTACCCGCGCACGCGCTGAACGACTCCGTCGCCGAGTTCCGCCGCTTCGGTAACCTGTTCGAGATCGTGTCGGCCGAGTACTGGCGCGAGAACCACGGCTACCGCCAGCCGGCGCGGATCGTGCAGTGGGCCGAGGAGTACCTGTCCGATCCCGTCGGACGCGTGCACATGGAAAAGCTCGCCGAGATTCGCGCACGCGCAGCCGGCACCGAGACCAGCCTCGAGGAAGCGGCACTGGACCTGCTCGGCGGATCCCACGACGTCGTCGTCGCCCGGCGTCACGTCGTCGAGGGCGCGACCACGGATGCCGAGCTGGCATCGTCGGGAACGCTGAGCCCCGACGAGCATGCAGCCTACGTCGCCTTCACCGTGCAGGCGCTGGCGGAGATCCAGGCGGCGCAGCCGCACGCCGCATACGTCAGCGTCTTCCAGAACTGGCTGCGGCCGGCGGGAGCTTCCTTCGAGCACCTCCACAAGCAGCTCGTCGCGATCGACGACCACGGCCCGCAGGTCGATCACGAGCTGCGCCTGCTCTCGCACGACCGTGGCCTGTATCAGCACGAGATCGCCGATCTGGCGGTGTCCGAAGGACTCGTCGTCGCGGCGACGGAGGGCGCCGTCGCTTTCGCCGGCGTCGGTCACCGTTACCCGGCGTTCGAGATCTTCTCGACGTCGGCCGCGAACCTGCCCCAGGAGCACACGGATGCCGAGCGGCGCGCCGTCTCCGACCTGCTGCACGCGCTGCATGCGGCGACGGGTGTGCACGTGCCGACCAACGAGGAGTGGCACTACCGGCCGCCCGGCGCGCCGTGGCCGATGCCCTGGCGGGTGGTGCTCAAGTGGCGCATCTCCACTCCCGCCGGCTTCGAGGGCGGCACGAAGATCTACGTCAACACGATCGATCCGTGGGAGCTGCGCCGGCGCACCGTCGCCGGACTGCAGGAGCTGCGCGAGGCGGGACGGCTCGCCGACGGCATCCGCATCGGCGATGAGTGCACACCGGCAGATGCCGTCCTGCGTTACGCGGAGGGTTCGTGAGCATGCCGTTCGAGCTGCTTCGACGCGCGCCCGACGTCGAGGGCGAGGGGCTCGGTGCGGTGGATGCCGCCGACCGCCTGATCCTCGACGAATCGGCCGCTCTGCGCGCCGGAGCCGGGGCCGGTCAGATCGCCGTCATCGGTGACGCGTACGGCGCCCTCGCCCTCGGTGCTGCTCACGACGGCGCCGCCGGGGTGCGCGTGCACCAGGACGCCCTCCTGGGCGAACGGGCACTGCACGCCAACGCCGTCGCGCTGGGGCTGGCCGAGCAGGTCTCCTCCGGCCCGCTGAACGCGGCTCTCGTCACCGGCGCGCGCGTCGTGCTGATGCGCCTGCCGCGCTCGTTGGACGCCCTGCGCGATATCGCCGGACTGATCGCGGCGCATGCGGCATCCGACGTCGTCGTGGTGGCCGGGGGTCGCATCAAGCACATGAGCGTCGCGATGAACGAGGTGCTGCGCGCGTTCTTCACCACGGTCGATGTGGCTCACGCCCGCCAGAAGTCGCGGGTGCTGATCGCCCGGGGCCCGCGCGACGGCCGCGACCCGATGCCCGCGGCGTCGCGTGTCGACGAGCTGGAGGTGCGCGCCTTCGGCGGGGCCTTCGCGGGCGCACGCCTGGACATCGGCACCCGGGCACTGCTGGCGGCGCTCGACGCCGCGCCCCACGCTCCCGGAGGCGGCAGCAGCGAGGACCCCTGGATCGATCTCGCCTGCGGCACCGGCATCGTGGGCGCCTGGCTCGCGCGGCGGCATCCGTTCGCGTACGTATACGCCAGCGATCAGTCGGCCGCGGCGGTCGCGTCGGCGAAGGCGACCGTGGCCGCGAACGCACTGGGCGATCGCGTGCACGTCGCGCGCGCCGATGGGCTGGAGGAGCGCCCGGATGCGAGCGCGTCGTTCATCGCCCTGAATCCCCCGTTCCATTCCGGTGCCGCGCTGACCACCACGATCGCGGAGCGTCTGTTCGCCGACGCTGCACGGGTTCTCGCGCCCGGTGGCGAGCTGTGGTGCGTGTGGAACTCGCCGCTGCGGTACCGCGGCACGCTCGAGCGCGTCGTGGGGCCGACGCGTCAGGTCTCCCGCGACCCGAAGTTCACCGTCACGGTGTCGACGAAGCGCTGAGCGGCGCCCGCGGCGCGCGGCCGTGCGCTCAGACGATGCCGGCGCGGATGCCGTCGAGCGAATCGGCGACCTTGGGAAGGCGCTGGGCGAGGACGTCGTCGAGCTCGAAGAGGCGCTCTCGAGCGTCCTGCAGAACCCGCGCGCCCTTCGCGGTGACGTGGAGATCGCTGGCGGCGCCGGCATGGGCGGTGGCATCCTGCACGAGGCCGTCGTCGACGAGTGTGCGCACGGCGGTGTGGGCGGACTGCACGGTGATGTGCGAGCGGCGCGCCAGCTCGGAGAACGAGATGCCGGGCTCGGCGTAGATGTGACCGAGGAGACCGAACTTGCGGGTGCTGATGCCGAGGTCTTTGAGGATCGACGCCAGCTGCTCCTCCCACATCGCCGACACCGCGAGCAGCGCGATGACGGGGCTGAAGCGGGGACCGTCCTGAGTCATGCGGTCCATGCTATCCATGCGCTGTGCGCACAGCGGGTCGCCGTCCCGTGACTTCTCCAGGTCGGTCGCCACGGGAGGCGTCGTGCCCTGCGCACTCAGCCCTTGGCGCCGCCCGGCGGGCCGAGGATCAGCAGCACGGCGAAGACACCGACGACGGCGACGAGGATGCCGACGAACAGCAGCCACGGGCGCCGCAGGAACCAGGCCAGCGGCCCGTCGTACCAGCGCGCATCCGCCGCGTCGGCGTCGGTCTCCGCGCGCCAGGCGCCTGCGAGCAGGCCGCGGCGGTGCCCCCACAGCTCGACCGGAATGGTGGCATAGGGCACGATCGCCGAGATCAGGGCGACGACCGTCGGCCCCGCCGGCCACCGATTGTTGAGGGCCACCAGCACGACCGTGGCGCCGTAGGAGAGGAACACGAACCCGTGGATGCCGCCGCCGATCGTGACGGCGGGCGCCCACCCGGTCGTCGCCCGGACGATGAGCCCCGCGATGAGCAGCGTCCACGACACCGCCTCGGCGAACGCGAGGGTGCGAAACAGTGACAGCGGAGTGCGGAGCATTCCTTCAGCATAACTGAAGGCGCTCCATCGACCTGGGCGCTTCCTGTGAGAGGGCGATCCCCGGCCGACCGATTCCGTAGGGTGACGGTCATGACCCGTGCGCTTCCGGTGGCGCTCGCCGCTCTGACGACGACGGCGATACTGGGGGCGTGCGCGCCGCTGGTACCGGTGTGTCCCGCCATCGGCTTCGTCAACCCCGGCCCCGTGACGATCGAGGTCGCCCCCGCCCTGACCGTCGGTGACGTCGCAGCCTGTTTCGGCGACGGTTGCATCCCGGCGACCCTCCGCCTCAACGGCGACGGCCGCGGAGAGCTGCCGCTGGAGCAGCCGTACGTCGGCGACACGAGCATCGTCAGCATCGAGCCCGGCACGACGGTGCGCGTGGTGATCACCGATCGCGACGGCGTCGTCACACGGGATCTGCAGATCGAGATCCCCTACACATCCGAGGGCGGCTCCTGCCCGGGACCGGTGACCTTCGGGCCCGTCGTGATCTCCTAACCACCTCGCGGGCATGATGCTCGGAGGGATGCGGAGACGACGACGCCCCCGGACCGGCTCATCGAGCACAGTCCGGGGGCGTCGCGGCATCCGTCTGACGACGTCGGTCAGATCAGAAGTCCCAGTCGTCGTCCTCGGTCGCGACGGCCTTGCCGATGACGTACGACGAGCCCGACCCGCTGAAGAAGTCGTGGTTCTCGTCGGCGTTCGGCGACAGGGCCGACAGGATCGCCGGGTTCACGTTGGTCAGCTGCGACGGGAACATCGCCTCGTAGCCGAGGTTCATCAGCGCCTTGTTGGCGTTGTAGTGCAAGAACTTCTTGACGTCCTCGGTCAGCCCGATGCCGTCGTAGAGGTCCTGCGTGTACTGCACCTCGTTGTCGTAGAGCTCATACAGCAGCGAGAACGTGTAGTCCTTGATCTCGTCGCGCTCGGGCTGCGTCAGCTTCTCGAGCCCCTTCTGGAACTTGTAGCCGATGTAGTAGCCGTGCACGGCCTCGTCACGGATGATGAGGCGGATGATGTCGGCCGTGTTCGTCAGCTTGGCCTTGCTCGACCAGTACAGCGGCAGGTAGAAGCCCGAATAGAACAGGAACGACTCCAGCAGGGTCGAGGCGACCTTGCGCTTGAGGGGCTCGTCGCCACGGTAATAATCCATGACGATGTGGGCCTTCTTCTGAAGGTTCGGGTTCTCCACCGACCACCGGAACGCGTCGTCGATCTCGGGCGTGGAGCACAGCGTCGAGAAGATCGACGAGTAGCTCTTCGCGTGCACCGACTCCATGAACGCGATGTTCGTGTACACGGCTTCTTCGTGCGGCGTGATCGCGTCGGGGATGAGCGACACCGCCCCCACGGTGCCCTGGATGGTGTCCAGGAGCGTGAGTCCGGTGAACACCCGCATCGTGGTGGTCTGCTCGTCGGGGGTGAGCGTCGCCCACGACTGGATGTCGTTGGACAGCGGCACCTTCTCGGGCAGCCAGAAGTTGTTCACGAGGCGGTTCCACACCTCGAGGTCCTTGTCGTCCTGGATGCGGTTCCAGTTGATCGCCTGGACGTGGTCGATGAGCTTGAGCGGCTCGGACGGGGTCATGTCGTCATTCCTTCGAACGGTCGTGGAGCGAGCGTCACAGCATGCAGGAGACGCACTCGGACAGGTTCGTGCCCTCGAGCGCCATCTGACGAAGACGGATGTAGTAGATCGTCTTGATGCCCTTGCGCCATGCGTAGATCTGCGCCTTGTTGATGTCGCGGGTGGTGGCGGTGTCCTTGAAGAACAGCGTCAGCGACAGGCCCTGGTCGACGTGCTGGGTGGCGGCCGCGTAGGTGTCGATGACCTTCTCGTAGCCGATCTCGT
Organism: Microbacterium sp. AG790; assembly: GCF_003634765.1. Classification (NCBI taxonomy): domain Bacteria; kingdom Bacillati; phylum Actinomycetota; class Actinomycetes; order Micrococcales; family Microbacteriaceae; genus Microbacterium; species Microbacterium sp. AG790. The sequence goes on along the minus strand of NZ_RBWZ01000006.1, from coordinate 918,664 downwards.
ACGCGTCCTGGTAGTACTCCAGGTTCTCGTTCGTCATGAACGGCGCCGGGTAGTAGACGCGGCCGATCTTGCCTTCCTTGCGGATCTCGATCTTCGACGCGATCGGGTGGATCGAGCTCGTCGAGTTGTTGATGTACGAGATCGAGCCGGTCGGCGGCACCGCCTGCAGGTTCTGGTTGTAGATGCCGTGCGCCTGGATCGACGCCTTCAGCTCGCGCCAGTCCTCCTGCGTGGGGATGTGGATGCCGGCGAACAGCTCCGCCACCCGGTCGGTCTGCGGCACCCATTCCTGCTCGAGGTACTTGTCGAAGAACTCCCCCGACGCATAGGTCGAGTCGGCGAAGCCGTCGAAGGCGGTGCCGCGCTCGATCGCGATGCGGTTGGAGGCGCGCAGCGCGTGGAACAGCACCGTGTAGAAGTAGATGTTCGTGAAGTCGATGCCCTCTTCGGAGCCGTAGTGCACGTGCTCGCGCGCGAGGTAGCCGTGCAGGTTCATCTGGCCGAGGCCGATGGCGTGCGAGCGGTCGTTGCCGTCTTCGATCGAGCGCACCGAGGCGATGTGGCTCTGGTCACTGACCGCGGTGAGAGCGCGGATCGAGGTCTCGACCGTGCCGGCGATGTCCTTGCCATCCATCGCCAGCGCGATGTTCATCGAGCCCAGGTTGCAGGAGATGTCCTTGCCGATCTCGGCGTACGAGAGGTCTTCGTTGTACGTCGTCGGAGTGTTCACCTGCAGGATTTCGCTGCAGAGGTTGGACATGTTGATCCGGCCCTTGATCGGGTTGGCCTTGTTCACCGTGTCCTCGAACATGATGTACGGGTAGCCCGACTCGAACTGGATCTCGGCGAGGGTCTGGAAGAACTCGCGCGCGTTGATCTTGGTCTTCTTGATACGCGCGTCGTCGACCATCTCGCGGTACTTCTCGGTGACGGAGATGTCACCGAAGGGCACGCCGTAGACCTTCTCGACGTCGTACGGCGAGAAGAGGTACATGTCCTCGCCGTTGCGGGCGAGCTCGAACGTGATGTCGGGGATCACGACACCGAGCGAGAGCGTCTTGATGCGGATCTTCTCGTCGGCGTTCTCGCGCTTCGTGTCGAGGAAGCGCAGGATGTCGGGGTGGTGCGCCGACAGGTAGACGGCGCCGGCGCCCTGGCGCGCGCCGAGCTGGTTGGCGTAGCTGAAGCTGTCTTCGAGCAGCTTCATCACGGGGATGATGCCGCTGGACTGGTTCTCGATCTGCTTGATCGGAGCGCCGGCCTCACGGATGTTGCTGAGCAGAAGCGCGACGCCGCCACCGCGCTTGGACAGCTGCAGGGCGGAGTTGATGCCGCGGGCGATCGACTCCATGTTGTCCTCGATGCGCAGCAGGAAGCAGCTGACGAGCTCGCCGCGCTGCGCCTTGCCGGTGTTGAGGAAGGTCGGGGTGGCCGGCTGGAAGCGGCCGGAGATGATCTCGTCGACGAGCTTCTCGGCGAGCTGCTGATCGCCGTCGGCGAGGCCCAGGGCCGTCATGACGACGCGGTCCTCGAAGCGCTCGAGGTACCGCTTGCCGTCGAAGGTCTTCAGCGTGTAGCTCGTGTAGTACTTGAAGGCGCCGAGGAAGGTCTCGAAGCGGAACTTCGCGCCGTAGGCGCGGTCGTTGAGGCGCTGGATGAACTCGAACGGGTACTTCTCCAGCACCGCGCCCTCGTAGTACTCCTTCTCGACCAGGTAGTCGAGGCGCTCCTTGAGGGAGTGGAAGAACACCGTGTTCTGGTTGACGTGCTGGAGGAAGTACTCCCGCGCGGCACGCTTGTCGGCGTCGAACTGGATCTTGCCGTCCTCGCCGTACAGGTTGAGCATCGCGTTGAGGGCGTGGTAGTCCATTCCCTCGAAGCGTGCGTCGGTCTTGAAGGTCGCCGGGCTCACTGCAGCTTCCACCATCGTTCCAATCCGTCGCTCACACGGGCGACGTCGTCGGGCGTGCCGAAAAGTTCGAGCCGGTACAAGTGCGGCACGGTGCACTTGCGGCTGATGATGTCACCGGCGCGACAGAACGACTCGCCGAAATTGGTGTTTCCCGCGGAGATCACTCCGCGGATGAGGTGACGATGGCGCTCGTCGTTGAGGAACCGGATCACCTGTTTGGGAACGGCGCCCTTCTCCTCGCCGCGCCCCTGGCCGCCTCCGTAGGTCGGTGTCACGAGCACGAAGGGCTCGTCGACCTCGAGAGGCGCGTCGCCAGGGGCGAGCGGGATGCGGACGGCCGGCAGACCGAGCTTCTCGATGAATCGCGCCGTGTTGCCCGACACGCTCGAGAAGTAGACGAGCAGCGGGGCGCTCGTCAGTGTCGGCATGTCAGGCCAGACGGCTCGCGAGCTCGTCGATCTTGTCGGGACGGAAGCCCGACCAGTGGTCTTCGTCGGTGACGACGACCGGAGCCTGCAGGTACCCGAGCGACTTCACGTGCTCGAGCGCCGCCGGGTCCTCCGAGAGGTCGAGCACTTCGTAGTCGATCCCCTTCGAGTCCAGTGCGCGGTAGGTCGCATTGCACTGCACGCACGAGGGCTTGGTGTAGACGGTGATTGCCATGTCGTTCCTTCTCTCCCCTTGGTCTGCGCGGATCGATCCCGTTGGGATTCCGCCCTCTTCTCGCCTGTGATCCCGGCCGTGCCCCCGCCGGGAGTCCAATACTACATATGGGTACGGACATTGGATAGCACCACAAGGGCTAGTAGTTACATCCGTGTAGTTTTGCACCGCTCTCCCCATGTACAACACAGCTTTTCCACCGTTTCATCCACAGGATGCCGCGAATCGCGAAGCCTGGAAAAAGCCTGAATCGCGCGGATTTCGATCGCCCTCGCGACGGCCATCCACAGCCCGGACGATACGGGGGGCTTCCGACATCCATCAGCCTGTGGAATCTCGACTGCGGCGTGTCGCGGCATCCGTCCGGCGTGTCGCGGTGTCGGCGCCGACGGGTACCGTGGAGGGGTGGCGGGATACCGGGAACTGTTGCGCACGCAGGGCGTGGCGCGCATCATCGCGGCACAGCTGACCGCGCGTTTTCCGAACGGGATGACGAGCCTGGCGATTCTGCTCCACGTCGAGCAGATGACGGGCTCCTACGCCTCCGCCGGGCTGGTGCTGGCGGCGGCATCCGTGGGTCAGGCGACGGCCGGCCCCGTCACCAGCCGGTGGATGGGCCGCTGGGGCATGCGGCGCGTCCTCACACTCACGACCGCCGTGTGCGCGGCGGCGCTGCTCGCCCTCGCCCTGATCCCCCTCGGGGTCGCTGGATACATGGTGTTCGGACTCATCGCGGGCCTCTCCACCCCTCCCGTACAGTCGGCCGTGCGCACGATCTACCCCAAGCTCGTCAACGCACGGCAGTTGACGGCGCTGTTCTCCCTCGACGCGAGCCTGCAGGAGATCATCTGGATCCTCGCGCCGGTCGTCATCACCCTCGTCGCCACCCAGATCGGCACGGTGCCGGCCCTGCTGCTGATCGTCTCGATCCTCGTCGCCGGCGGCGCGTGGTTCATCCTCTCCCCCGAAGTCGGGCGCGTGCGCATCCCGCGCAGCCGCCGCGCGTTCGGCAAGGTGCTGGGAAAGCCCGTGGTCCTCCTCGCCACGGTGATCGGCTTCCTCCTCATCGGCGCATGTGCGGCGGTCGAGGCCGCTGTGGTCGCGACCTTCGGCCACGGCGGCTTGGAGGCCGGTCTCGTCCTGGCGGTCTTCTCCGTCGGCAGTCTCGCCGGAGGCCTCGCCTTCGGACACATCCCCATGGGGCCGTGGGCCATGGCGCGACGCATGAGCGTCGTCGCCGTCGGTCTCGTCGCCTCCGTCTTCGTCGTCGGCGACATCGGAGCGTCCACCCCGTGGTGGGTCGGCGCCTGCCTGGTCGTCGCGGGCGTCGGCATCGCCCCGGCGCTGGCCGTCATGTTCGCGATGACCTCGGCATCCGTGAAGTTCAGCGAGACCGCCGAAGCGTACGGCTGGATCGGCACGGGACAGCTCATCGGCGCGGCCCTCGGCTCGGCCGTCGCCGGCTTCCTCATCGACAGCACCGGGCCCGCCGGCGCATACGCCGCCGCGGCCGGATTCGCGATCGTGGGCGCGCTGGTCTCGACGCTCTTCGTGCGGGGCTTCCCCGACCTGCGCGGACGCGACGCGAGCCCGATCCCCGACACCGAACCCGTCCCCGTCATCACCTGACATCCTCATCGCCCACGGACAGCGCGCGACCGTAGGCTGACGACATGGCTGCCGCTGTGACCCTGCCCCGGCTCTCGTGGGGCGACGTGCGCGCCCGACGTCGCGCACTGCTCGTGCACGGACTCGGATCGACCGGTGCCCTCATGTGGCGCTACGGCGTGGCCCTGGCGGATGCCGGGTGGCTCGCGACGGCCGTCGACCTGCGCGGCCACGGCACCGCGCCGCGCACGCTGGACTACAGCATCGACGCGTACGCGGCCGACGTGGGCCAGACGCGCACCGACGACGGCGACCCCTGGGACCTCGTCATCGGGCACTCGCTCGGCGGCGCCGCGGTCACCGTGGCGAGCGCCGCCGACCCCGACTGGACCCGTCGAGTGGTGCTCATCGACCCCGCGATCCATCTCGCGGACCGCGATCGCGAGAACGTCCGCGTCGGGCAGGAGCAGTCCTTCGCCGACCCGTCGATCGACGCGGTGCGGGCGGAGCACCCCAGCTGGCATGCGCTCGACGTCGAGCTGAAGGCCCGCGCCGCGCAGCAGGCGAGCCGCTGGGCGGTCGAGCAGACCAGCCTGCAGAACACGCCGTGGGACGTGCGCGCGGCCGCCGCGAGGCTCTCGGTGCCGACGCACGTGATCGCGGCGGACCCGGAGGTGTTCTCGATCTTCCAGGGCGAGCTGGCCGCCGAGGTGCTCCGCAACCCGCTCGTCACGATGTCGGTGGTGACCGGGGCCGGGCACTCCCCGCACCGCGACCTCCCGGAGGACACGATGCGCCATCTCCTCGACGCCCTCGGCTGACGCCGCGGCATCCGTATCGCGGCGTCGTCAGGAGATGCGGCGCAGCACGTGCAGCACCGCGAGGGCGTACGCGTCTTCGGGCTGAGGATGCTCGAACGCGTGCGTTTCGCCGGCGAACTCGATCTCGACGCGGTGGGTGTCGGCCAGCCTCTCCAGTCGGCGGAACGCGCCGCGCAGCAGCTCCCGCAGCTGATCCTCTCGCGGCAGCCAGAGCGCATCGGTCTGGGCGACCGCGTCCAGCGCCCACTCGGTCGTGCCGTTGAAGGCGAGGATCGCCCCGGTCGCGTACTGCCGCGGCTCGATCGTCATCTCGCTCACGGTGAAGACATCCGCTTCGAACTCCGGCTCGTCGAGCTGAAATCGGTCCCCGGATGCCGGGCGCCACAGCAGACCGGCATCGCGCAGGGCGAGGGCCAACTCGGTGGAGATCATGCTTCCATCCTGCCGCGTCGGCGGCACCACGGGACCGGCGGCGACCCTGAGGCAGGTGACGAGGGGCAGGATGGAGGGGTGACCGATTTCGATGCGACCGCATACCTGCCGGACGACCTGCTCGAGCGCATCCGCTCGCGTGCTGCCGCCGTGGATGCCGAGAACCGCTTCCCCACGGAGGATCTCGCGGAACTGACGGCGGCCGGATACCTCTCGATCCTCGTCCCCGCCGCGTTGGGCGGCGCAGGTCTCGGGCTCGCGGAGGCCGCGGTGCTGCAGCAGCGGCTCGCGGGCGCCGCGCCGGCGACGGCATTGGCGATCAACATGCACCTCGTGTGGACGGGAGTCGCGAAGGTGATGTCCGATCGCGGCATCGATGACCTGCGGTTCGTGCAGACCGGCGCGGTCGCCGGCGAGGTCTTCGCGTTCGGCATCAGCGAGGCGGGAAACGATCTGGTTCTCTTCGGCAGCGACACGCAGGCCGTCCCCGCCGCCGACGGCTCGTACTCCTTCACGGGGACCAAGATCTTCACCTCGCTCGGGCCGGTGTGGACGCAGCTGGGTCTGCACGGACTCGACACGACCGACCCCGCGGATCCGAAGATGGTCTACGCGTTCGTGCAACGTACCGACGCCGTCGAGACCCGTGACGACTGGGACACCGTCGGCATGCGCGGCACACAATCGCGCACGACGGTACTCAACGGCGCCGTGGCCCCCGCCGACCGTGTCGTTCGCCGCGTCGCGCCCGGCCCGAACCCCGATCCGATCGTCTTCGGCATCTTCAGCGTGTTCGAGGTGCTCCTGGCATCCGTCTACACCGGCGTCGCGCGCCGCGCGCTCGACCTGGCGGTCGCGGCGGCGAAGACGCGGACGTCGAAGAAGACCGGGCGCCCGTACAGCGACGATCCCGACATCCGCTGGCGCATCGCGGAGATGGCGCTCGCCTACGACGGCCTGCTCCCCCAGGTCGCGGCGATCGCGCACGACGTGGACGTCCTCGTCGATCACGGCGGGCAGTGGTTCCCCCGACTGTCGGGTCTGAAGCACCGCGCGGTCGTGACCGCCAAGCAGATCGTCGACGAGGCGATGCTCGTCGCCGGAGGATCGTCGTACTTCCAGCGCAACGAGCTCAGCCGCCTCTACCGCGACGTGCTCGCCGGCATGTTCCACCCGTCCGACCCCGAATCGGCGCACGCCACCGTCGCCGCCGCCTGGCTCGGCCCCGTCAGCTCCTGAGCTGCCCCCGGCATCCGGCTGCGGCATCCACCCCGGGCATCCGCCCTGTTCAGAACCGAACTGCAAGGGTTGCCGCGCGACACGCCGCCCGGATCCCGCCGCACCCGGCGTGTCGCGGCGACGGCCTTGCGATTCGGTCGGACCGGAGGGATGCCGCGGTCAGCGCGTTTCGAGGTCGTACGCCTTGAGGAGTTCGGCGACGGCGAGCTCGCGCTGATCGCCGCCCTCGGCGAACATGTGCGCGACGTGCGTGCGCAGATGATTCTCGATCAGCAGCTTGTCCAGTGACGCGAGCGCCCGCTGGATCGCACGGGACTGGGCGATGATGTCCATGCAGTAGTCCTCGTTCTCGATCATCCGTGCGAGCCCGCGCACCTGCCCCTCGAGGATGCGGGTGCGATGCAGGGCGCGCTTCTGGATGTCTTCGATCACGCGGCCAGGATACGCCGCATGCGAGACTACGGGCATGGCGCGCACCCCCACCGAACTGCTCAGCCCGGCCGACCAGGAACGTCGCCGCGCGTTGCGCGTGATGAAGGGCGTCGCCCTCGGCGCACTGATCCTGATGGCGGTCGTGTTCGTCGTGGCGTTCATCCTGCAGGAGCGCTTCCCGTGGCTGCAGTACGTCCGCGCCGCGGCGGAGGGCGGCATGGTCGGCGCCCTGGCCGACTGGTTCGCGGTGACCGCGCTGTTTCGTCACCCCCTCGGCATCCCCATCCCGCACACCGCGATCATCCCGCACCGCAAGGACGAGATCGGGCGCACCCTGGGCGAGTTCGTCGAGACGAACTTCCTCGAGGCGGGCGTCGTCCGCGCGAAGCTCGAGTCGACGCCCATCGCCCGCACGGCCGGTGCCTGGCTGCGCGATCCCGCGCACGCCGAGACCGTCGCGGCGGAGGCCTCGACGGTGGCCTCCGGCATCCTGCGCGCCCTCAGCGACGACGAGGTGCAGGATCTGATCAGCGACCTCGCGCGTGAGCACCTGCTCAGCCCGCAGTGGGGACCGACCGTCGGCGCGTGGCTCGGTCGGGTCGTGCAGGCCGACGCGCACCGTGGCGCGGTCGATCTGGGCGTGGACAGCATCGCGACGTGGTTGCACGCCAACCACGCCGCCTTCAGCGGTCTGGTCTCCCGACGACTGCCCTCGTGGGTGCCGTCGGTCGCGATGCGCCTCGTCGATGACACCGTGTACAACGAGGCCGTGAAGTTTGTCGCCGCGATCCAGGACGACCCCGACCACCCCGCGCGGCGCGCCGTCGACGGCTACCTCGCGCGCCTTGCCGACAACCTGCAGAGCGATCCGACGACGATCGCGCGACTCGAAGAGGCCAAGTCGGCCGTCTTCGACAGCCCGCGTGTGCGCGAGCTGGCCGCCGAGGCGTGGAACACGGCCAAGACGGGCCTGCTCACCGCACTGGCCGATCCCGCCAGCGGGCTGCGCCGACGCGTGAGCGCAGCGCTGGTCGAGATCGGCGAGCGCCTGTCGACGGATGCCGCACTCCAGCACCGTGTGGATGATCGCATCGCGGGGGCCGCGGTGTTCGTCGTGGATCGGTACCGCCACGACATCGCCTCGATCATCACCGACACCGTGGAGAAGTGGGATCCCGCCGAGACCACCGAGAAGATCGAACTCATGGTCGGGCGCGACCTGCAGTACATCCGCCTCAACGGCACGATCGTGGGCGCCCTGGCCGGACTGGTCATCTTCGCCGTCGCGCACGCGCTGCTGGGCTGAGCACACGTGCTCGGGGGACGGTTGGGGACGGCCGGTGAACGCACGCGCGCCTCTGGCTGGCCGCGACCCGGCGCAGTAGCCTGACGGACATGGGCGAACCGGCGGACGAGCTGCTGTTCACCTACGGCACGCTCCAGTATGCCGAGGTGCAGCTGGACACCTTCGGGCGCCTGATCGCGGGCGAGCCCGACGTACTGCCCGGCTACACCATCGACTACGTCGAGATCGAGGACCAGCGCGTCGTCGACCTGTCGGGCGCCTCAGTGCATCCCGTGCTGCGCGAGACCGGCAGCCCGCTGGACAAAGTGGTCGGCCGCGTTCTGCACCTCACGGCCGATGAAGTGGATGCCGCCGACGAGTACGAAGTGTCGCTGTACCGCCGCGTGCGGGTGACGCTGGGAAGCGGGCGCACCGCCTGGGTGTACGTCGGCTGATGACGGCTGCCCTGTCCCACGACCCGCTCTGGCCGCGCGCCGGCGACTGGCCCGCGCTCGAGGAGGCGTCGGTGGCCGAGCGCCTCGACGCCGTGCTGCTGGGTGTGCCGGCCTGTCGCACATCGCTCTCACCCACCGGCGCCGATGCGACGCCCGGCGCGGTCCGTGAGGCGCTGCGCCGGTACAGCCCGACGCTCCTGGGGCCGCCACCCGTCGACCTCGCCGCCGCGCTGCGGCTGGCCGACGCGGGCGATGTCGCCGAGCCCGACGGCTCCGAGGGCGAGGCGCGCGTGCGCGCTCGCACCGCCGCGTTGACGGCGCGCACCGCGCTGCTGATCGCGCTCGGCGGCGACAACTCGATCACGTATGCGACGGCCCAGGGCGCCGGCGCCGGCGGTCTCATCACGCTGGACGCGCACTTCGACCTGCGCGACGGCGTGTCCAACGGCTCCCCCGTGCGTCGCCTCGTCGACGACGGCCTCGACCCGACGCGCATCGTGCAGATCGGCATCGCCGACTTCGCCAATTCCGCGGCGTACGCCCAGCGCGCCGCCGACCTCGGCATCCGTGTCATCACCCTCGACGAGCTTCGTCGGCGCGGCGCGCACGACGTGATCGCCGAGGCGCGCGAGGTGGCCGGGCGCGGGGGTGGCGGCATCCATCTCGACATCGACGTGGACGTCTGCGATCGTGCCGTGGCGCCCGGCTGCCCGGCGTCGGTTCCCGGTGGCCTGCAGGCGTGGGAGCTGCGGACGCTCGTGCGGGGCCTGGCCGCCGACGCCGGCGTGCGCAGCGCGGATATCGTCGAAGTGGATGCCGCGGCCGACGCGGCCGACGGGCGCACCGTGCGCCTGGCCGCCCTGTGTGTGCTGGAGCTGCTGGCCGGCCTGCACCGACGAAAGGTCACCGTATGACGACGCTCGTGCTCGTCCGCCACGCCAAGAGCGACTGGGGCGATCCCGGTCTCGACGATCACGACCGTCCGCTCAACGAGCGGGGCCTGCGCGACGCACCCGTGCTCGCGGAGCGGCTGGCCGGCACCGGCATCCGGCTCGAGGCCATCCTGTCGTCGACGGCGCTGCGCGCCCGAACGACGGCCTCCTTCTTCGCCTCCGCGTTCGGCCTCGACGCGGAGCTGGACGGCGACCTGTACGGTGCCGCGGCGGCCACGCTCCTGCGGGCGGCCGCCGGCCGTGGCGTCCCGGCCGTCATGGTCGTCGCGCACGACCCGGGGATGACCGCGCTCGCGGAGCGGCTCTCCGGCGGCGGGATCGGTCATATGCCGACCTGTGCCGTCGCGACGTTCGTGTGGTCCACCGACGACTGGGATGTCGCGACGGCGACGGATCCGCAGGAGTGGAGTTTCGACCGCCCCTGACGCCGTGCGGCACGGGGCGTTTCGACTCGCGGCGCCGAGCCGAAACGCCTACGCGATCAGCTCCCCGCCGCGGTAGACGGCGCGCACCAGCGGCACCCCCGGGCGGTACGCGAGGTGGGTCCGCGTCGGCGCGTCGAGCAGCACCAGGTCGGCCCGCGTGCCGAGGGTGAGGGAGCCCACATCGCTGCGGCGCAGGGCCCGAGCGCCGCCCGCGGTGGCCGCCCAGACCGCCTCGGCGACCGTCATCCCCATCTCGCGCACGGCCAGCGCGATCATGAGCGGCATCGAGCTGGTGAAGCTGGTGCCCGGGTTGCAGTCGCTCGCGAGGGCGACGCTCACGCCGGCGTCGATCAGCCGACGCGCATCGGGATAGGGCTGCCGGGTCGAGAACTCCACGCCGGGCAGCAGCGTGACCACGACGTCGCTCGCTGCGAGCAGGCGCACATCCTCCTCATCGAGGTAGGTGCAGTGATCGACCGAGATGACGTCGAGCTCGGCCGCGAGCCGCGCGCCGCGCCCGTGACCCAGCTGGTTGGCATGCAGCCGTGGGAGAAGTCCCGCGCCGATCCCCGCCAGCAGGATGCGGCGGCTCTCGGCGGGCGTGAACGCCCCCCTCTCGCAGAAGACGTCGATCCATCGGGCGAAGGGGAGCACGGCGTCGAGCATCGGACCGCAGACGAGATCGATGTAGGCGTCGCGATCACCGGCGAACTCGTCGGGCACGACGTGCGCACCGAGGAAGGTGACCTCGTCGGTGACCTCGCGCGCGAGGCGCGCGAGCCGGGCCTCGCCGTCGACGGTGAGGTCATAGCCCGTCTTCACCTCGAACGTGGTGGTGCCCTGCCGGTGCATCTCGTCGACGAAGCCCCTCAGACGCGCCCGCAGCTCGTCGTCGGATGCCGCGCGCGTCGCCGCCACGGTGCGCCGTATGCCGCCGGCGACATACGGATGGCCGGCCATGCGGGCGGCGAACTCGTCGGCGCGATCGCCCGCGAAGACGAGGTGCGTGTGGCTGTCGACGAACCCCGGGATGACCGCGCGCCCCTCGGCATCCACCACCACCGCCGAGACATCGGCGAGGGAGCGGGGTCGGTCCGCAGCGCGACCGACCCAGGCGACACGGCCGTCGACGATAGCCACGGCGGCGCCCCGGATGAGGCCGGTCGGGTCGGCGGGGTCATCGCCCAGGCCCTCGACGTTCGTCGTGAGCTCACCGATGTTCGTGAGGATGAGCGTGCTCACGGCACGTCGTCCCGCAGCATCGGAACCGTCAGTCCACGCTCGCGCGCGACCTCGCGCGCACGCTCGTAGCCGGCATCCACGTGCCGCATGACCCCCGTGCCGGGATCGTTCGTGAGCACCCGTTCGAGCTTCTGCGCGGCGAGCGCCGTGCCGTCGGCCACGACGACCTGACCGGCGTGGATCGAGCGACCGATGCCGACCCCGCCGCCGTGATGGATCGACACCCACGACGCGCCGGAGGCCGTGTTCAGCAGCGCGTTCAGCAGCGGCCAGTCGGCGATCGCGTCCGAACCGTCGGCCATCGCCTCGGTCTCGCGGTAGGGCGAGGCGACCGAGCCGGCATCGAGGTGATCGCGGCCGATGACGATCGGTCCGGCGAGTTCGCCCGAGGCGACCATCTCGTTGAACCTCAATCCGGCGAGGTGGCGCTCCTTGTAGCCGAGCCAGCAGATCCGCGCGGGCAGCCCCTCGAAGTGCACGGTCTCCCCCGCCTTCTCCAGCCATCTGCGCAGCGGGACGTCGTCGGGGAACAGCTCCGCGACCGCACGGTCGGTCTTCGCGATGTCGTCCGGATCGCCCGAGAGCGCCACCCACCGGAACGGGCCCCGACCCTCGGCGAACAGCGGCCGGATGTAGGCGGGCACGAACCCGGGGAACGCGAACGCCCGGTCGTAGCCGCCGAGCTCGGCCTCGCGGCGGATCGAGTTGCCGTAGTCGAACACGGCGGCCCCGGCATCCTGGAACCCGACCATCGCCTCGACGTGCGCCGCCATCGAGGCGCGGGCACGGAGGGTGAAGCCCTCCGGGTCGGATGCCGCGGCATCCCGCCACTGTCCGACACTCACTCCGACGGGCAGATAGGCCAACGGGTCGTGGGCGCTGGTCTGATCGGTGACGATGTCGATCGCGGCGGCGCCGGCCCGGCGGCGGCGCAGCAGCTCGGGGAAGACCTCGGCTGCGTTGCCGACGAGGCCGACCGACCGCGCCTGTCCCGCCGCGCGCGCCGCCACCGCCCGCGCGAGGGCGGCGTCGAGGTCGTCGGTGTACTCGTCGAGATATCCGTGCGCGACCCGGCGCTCCAGACGCGACGCGTCGACGTCGACGATCAGCGCCGCTCCCCCGTTGAGCGTCACCGCGAGCGGCTGGGCGCCGCCCATGCCGCCGGCTCCGGCGGTGAGGGTGAGCGTCCCCGCGAGCGAGTCCCGCCCGAGTGAGCGGGCGACGGCGGCGAACGTCTCGTACGTGCCCTGCAGGATGCCCTGCGTGCCGATGTAGATCCACGATCCCGCGGTCATCTGCCCGTACATCGTGAGTCCCAGCTGCTCGAGCCGGCGGAACTCCGGCCAACTCGCCCAGTCGCCCACGAGGTTGGAGTTGGCGATCAGCACGCGCGGGGCCCACTCGTGGGTGCGGAAGACCCCGACCGGCTTTCCGGACTGCACCAGAAGCGTCTCGTCGGGCTCGAGCTCATCGAGCGTGCGGACGATGGCGTCGTACGCCTCCCACGACCGCGCCGCCCGCCCCGTGCCGCCGTAGACGACGAGGTCTTCGGGGTGTTCGGCGACCTCGGGGTCGAGGTTGTTCATCAGCATCCGCTTCGCGGCCTCGGCCCCCCAGCTCTTGGCGGTCCGCTCGCCCCCACGCGGGGCGCGGACGGGGCCGCGGCTCGGCGCCGCCCGGTTCACAACTCCGGAGTTTTGGGCGTCAACGGGTGATGTCATCGTGATCTCCTTCGATCAGGGACGGTTGTCCGGAGTTGTGAACGCAGCGTCGGCGACCGCGCCGGACAGCACGAGCGCGGTGGCGGCTTCGAGGTCGGCGCTGACGAACCGGTCGGGCCCGGGCCCTGCGATGCCCGCGGCGCGCACCGCGGCGCGGACCGCGGCGGTGGCGGGCCCCGGCTGCAACGGCGCCCGCAGGTCGAGGGCCCGGCACCCGGTGACGAGTTCGATCGCGAGCACCCGGGCGAGTCCGTCGACGGCGCGGCGGAGCTTGCGTGCGGCGGCCCACCCCATCGACACGTGGTCTTCCTGCATCGCCGACGAGGGGATGGAGTCGACGGATGCCGGGACCGCCAGCCGCTTGAGCTCCGAGACGATTCCCGCGGCCGCGTACTGCGCGATCATGAGCCCCGAATCGACGCCGACCTCGTCGGCGAGGAACGGCGGCAGACCATGGCTGCGGGTGCGATCGAGCGCCCGGTCGGTGCGACGTTCGGCGATCGAGGCGAGGTCGGCGACGGCGATCGCGAGGAAGTCGAGCACGTACGCGACGGGGGCGCCGTGGAAGTTGCCGTTGGATTCGACGCGGCCGTCGCCGGTGACGACCGGGTTGTCGACGGCGGAGGCCAGCTCCCGCTCGGCGATGGTACGGGCGTGAGCGACGGTGTCGCGCGCGGCGCCGTGCACCTGTGGCGAGCAGCGCAGCGAGTACGCGTCCTGCACGCGCGTGCAGACCGCCGGGTCGCGGTGACTCGCAACCAGCGGCGAGTCGGCGAGCAGGGCGCGCAGGTTCGCCGCCGACGCCGCCTGCCCGCTCTGCGGACGCAGCGCCATCAGGTCGGCGGCGAACACCGCGTCGGTACCGAGCTGGCTCTCGATCGAGAGGGCGGCGGTGATGTCGGCGACGGTGAGCAGATTGTCGAGGTCGCAGAGGGCGAGAGCGAGCATGCCGAGCATGCCGTCGGTGCCGTTGATGAGGGCGAGCCCCTCCTTCTCCTCCAGCACGAGGGGCGCGATGCCGGCGGCGGCGAGGGCGTCGGATGCCGCCACGAGCGCGCCCGTGCCATCGCGCACGTCCCCCTCGCCGAGGGCCGCCAGCGCGAGGTGCGAAAGAGGGGCGAGATCGCCGGAGCACCCGAGCGAGCCGTACTCCCGCACGATCGGGGTGATGCCGGCGTTGAGCATCGCGGCGTAGGTCTCGACGACGATCGGGCGCACGCCCGTGTGTCCGGTCGCGAGAGTCTGCAGGCGCAGCAGATGCAGGGCGCGCACGACTTCGCGTTCCACCTCCGCACCGGTGCCGGCCGCGTGGGAGCGGATGAGGCTCGCCTGCAGCTGACGGCGTCGCTCCGGCGCGATGAAGGTCGTCGCCAGCGCGCCGAAGCCGGTCGAGATGCCGTAGTGCGGCTCCGGGTCATCGGCGAGGCGCTCGATGAGCTCCCGCGCCGCGCCGATCCGCGTCCAGGCGTCGGCGGCGATCTCGACCGCGGCGCCGTGGCGGGCCACGGCGACGACCTCGGCGGGTGTCAGGGGGCGCGCGCCGACGAGGACGTGATCGGCAAGGGTCGAAGCGGCGACGGTGGTCATGTCCCGATTCCATCCCGGTTCCGCCCCCGCGGCCACACGAGCGTGGCATTCTGTGTCTGTGATCCCAGACAATGCCGGCGATGCGGGCTCGTCGCCGGCCCCCGCGCAGGTCCCCGCCGCAGATCAGACGCTGCGGATCCTCTCCTACCTCGCACGCCAGCGCGGACCGGTCGCCGCCCGGACGATCTCCGACAGTCTCGGCATCCCCCGCTCCAGCGTCTACCACCTGCTGGCGGCGATGGCGGCGCACGGATTCGTGGTGCATCTGCCCCACGATCGGCGCTGGGGGCTGGGGACGGCCGCGTTCGAGCTGGCCGGCGGCTACGCCCGCCAGCAGCCTCTCGCTCGTCTCGGCCGGCCGCTCGTGGCGGGCCTGTCGGACCGTGTCGGCGAGAGCACGCACGTGGCGGTGATGACCGGACGCGACGTGCTGTACATCGTCGAGGAGCGGGCTCCGCGGCGCCCCGCGCTCGTCACCGACGTGGGCGTGCGGCTGCCGGCTCACCTGACGGCGACGGGACGCGCAATGCTCGCCGCCCTGCCGCGCGAGCAGGTGCGCGCGCTCTACCCGGATGCCGCGGCCTTCGCCGACCGCACGGGCCGCGGACCGCGGCGCCCCGCCGAGCTCCGCGAGCTGCTGCGTCAGACGCGCGCGGCGGGCTTCGCGAGCGAAGACGGCGAAGTCACCCTGGGCTTCCGCTCGGTGGCCGTGGCAGTGCGCGACCACGCCGACTGGCCGGTCGCGGCGATCGCGGTGACGTGGCCCGCCGAGGCCGGTCACACCGCGGAGGCGCTCGCACCGGCGGTGACGGCGGCGGCGGACGAACTGCAGCGCCGGCTCTACGGCTGAACGCTCGGCGGCGCCGTCTCGCGCACGACGAGGCGCGGCTCGACGAGGACGTGGGCACTCCCGGGTTCGGCGGCACGGTGCTCGATGGAGGCCGCGCCTCCGAGCAGCAGATCCAGGGCGCCGACGGCGACCTCCTCGGGCAGCTGCTCGACGCTGGACAGACCCAAGGCTTCGGCGGCCGGGGTGTTGTCGAAGCCGATGATCGGCAGGGCGGGGCGCCCGGCCGCCACCGCGGCCAGGTGCGCACCGACCGCCAGAGAGTCGCTGACGCACACGATGGCATCGATCTCGTCGGAGGCGACGAGGTGGGCGGCGACGTCACGCGCCCGCGCCACGTTCTCGTCGCTCACGACACGGATCGGCGTCCATCCGGCCGCGGGCACGTCCCCGGCATCCAGCGCCCGACGCCACCCTCGTTCGCGGTCGTCGCCCGTTGCGGAGCCCGCGGGCCAGCCCAGGAAGGCGACGCGCGGGCCCGCCGTCGCCAGCGCATGCCGTGTCGCCTCGGCGGTGCCGGCGGCCCCGTCGACGTCGACCCAGTGATGGCTGGGGGCGCCCACGTCGTCACGGCCCCAGGGACGGCCGAACGAGACGAAGGGCACGCCGCGCTCCAGGAGCCACTCCGCACGAGGATCACCCGGGAAGGTTCCGGTGATGACGACCGCGTCGATCTCTCCGCCCTCACGCAGATCCCCCATCCGTCGGATCTCCTCCTCGGGGGTACGCGCCGCGTAGAGCATGACGCGCAGGCTCCGCTCGCCCGCCTGCTCGGTGAGGGCGTGAACGAAGCGGTCGAGCACGACGCCCGAGATCCCGCCGGCGTACGGGTCGAGGTGGATGCCGATGGTCGAGCTGCGTCGCGTGCGCAGTCGACGGGCGGAGGCGTGCGGCGCGTAGTTGAGGCGCGAGATCGCGTCTGCCACCCGCGCGCGGGTCTGCTCGCGCACGATCTGAGGAGAGTTGATCACGTTGCTGACGGTCTGACGCGAGACGCCCGCGGCCCGCGCCACGTCTTCGATCGTCGCCGATCTGTTCACGCGGTCCTCCTTGACGGTCTCGGCCTCGTCGTCTATCTTTTCAAGCATCCCACAATTTGAACGATCAAATGATCGATCCAAGGGCGGATCGCACGGACGATCCGCGCGGGATGGCACCATGGGCCGCGCTGCCCACGCGCGAGCCCCGCGATCGAAGGAGATGCGATGAAGCGACACACAGCACGGACGCTGCTCGCGGCAGGAGGCCTGGCCGTGGCCTCGAGCCTGCTGCTGACCGGATGCGGACAGGGATTCAGCGGGTCGGGCTCTGACCCCTCGGCCAGCGCCGGGGATCTGACGTCGTCCGACAAGCCGCTGACGATCATGATCGGCTCGTCCGGAGACGCCGAGACCAAGGCCGTGCAGGATGCCGTCGCCGCCTGGTCCGCGAAATCCGGTGTGTCGGCGTCGGTCGTCGCCGCGACCGACCTCGCCCAGCAGCTGTCGCAGGGCTTCGCGGCGGGCTCTCCGCCGGACCTCTTCTACCTCAGCACCGACCAGCTGGCGGGCTTCGCGAGCAACGGCTCGCTGAAGGCCTACGGCGACCAGCTCAGCAACAAGGACGACTTCTACCCGTCGCTCGTGAAGAACTTCACCTACGACAACACCTTCTTCTGCGCGCCGAAGGACTTCTCGACGCTGCAGCTGGTCATCAACGAGAACCTGTGGACGAAGGCGGGCCTGACCGACGCCGACATCCCGACCACCTGGGACCAGCTGGCCGCCGTGGCCGCGAAGCTCACGAACGGCTCCACGAAGGGGCTCGTCTTCGGCGGCGAGTACGCCCGTCTCGGCGCCTTCATGGCCCAGGCCGGCGGCCGCCTCGTCTCCGAGGACGGCAAGACGGCCGAAGCCAACAGCGACGCCAACGTGACGGCGCTCACCTATGTCCAGAAGCACCTGCAGGACGGCACGTTCGCCTACGCCTCCGATGTCGGGGCCGGCTGGGGCGGCGAGGCGTTCGGCAAGCAGCTGGGCGCCATGACGATCGAGGGCAACTGGATCACCGGCGCCCTCGGCGACTACCCCGATGTGAAGGCCAAGGTCGTCGAGCTCCCCGCCGGCAGCGCCGGCAAGGGCACTCTGCAGTTCACCAACTGCTGGGGGATGGCCGCCGACAGCCCGAACCAGAAGGCCGCTCTCGACCTCGTCGAGTACCTCACCAGCGCCGACCAGCAGCTTGCGTTCTCTAAGGCGTTCGGACCGATGCCGTCGGTGCAGTCCGCCGCTCAGACGTGGAAGAGCGACAACCCGTCGCTCGTCGCGTTCCTGAACGGCGCCGACTACGCGCAGGGCGTGCCCACCAATAAGGGTGCGGCCGATGTCATCAAGGACTTCAACGCGCAACTGGAGTCCCCGAAGACGGGCGACCCGAAGAAGATCCTGGACACGGTGCAGTCCAACCTCGAGGCCGTCGTCGGCTGATCATGTCCGCTTCCGTCGCCCCGGCCGCGACGCCCTCGCGCCCGGCCCCGCCCCGGCATCCGCGCTCCCGCGGAATCCGCCGCGGCGAGGCCGGCGCGGGCTGGCTGTTCGTGTCGCCCGTCATCCTCATCCTCGGCGTGTTCCTGCTCGTGCCCGTGCTCATGGCGCTCTGGGTCAGCTTCTCGGACTGGTCGGGGCGCGGAAGCCCTCTCTCCGGTTCGGTCGGTTTCGTCGGCCTGGACAACTACGCCGCGATCACCACCGGTGGCGGGCTGGCCGAGCGCGACTTCGGCACGGCGCTGCGCAACAACGCGTGGTATGTG
Organism: Microbacterium sp. AG790; assembly: GCF_003634765.1. Lineage (NCBI taxonomy): Bacteria > Bacillati > Actinomycetota > Actinomycetes > Micrococcales > Microbacteriaceae > Microbacterium > Microbacterium sp. AG790. The sequence continues at coordinate 900,254 of NZ_RBWZ01000006.1, read as the reverse complement.
CTGCTCGTCGTGCCGCTGCAGACGGTGCTGTCGCTGTTCCTCGCCGTCCTGGTCAGCCGCCGCATCCTCCGCGGGCGCGGCTTCTTCCGCACCGCCTTCTACTTCCCGTCGGTGACCAGTTCGGTCGCGATCACGGTGCTGTGGCTGTTCCTGTTCTCGTTCGCCGGCCCCGTCAACCAGATCATGTCGGCGATCGGTGTCGCCGCCCCCAACTGGTTCAACGATCCCCGCGGCATCGTGCACGTCGCACTCGGGGCGGTCGGCGTCTCGAACGGGCCGGACGCACTCACCGGAGCGGGTTTTCTCGGGGTCTCCTGGTGGGACTGGCTGGCGGGTCCGTCGGTCGCGATGTCGGCGTTCGTGCTGATGGCGGTGTTCACGACGAGCGGCACCTTCATGCTGCTGTTCATCGCCGCGCTGCAGAACATCGGCGTCGAGCTCGGCGAGGCAGGCATGATGGACGGCGCCAACGGATGGCAGCGCTTCTGGCACATCACGCTCCCTCAGCTGCGGCCGACGCTGTTCACGGTGATCACGCTCGGACTCATCGGCTGCTGGCAGGTGTTCGACCAGATCTACACCGGCACGCAGGGCGGTCCCGCCAAGACGACGATGACACCGGCCTACCTCTCGTACACCTCCGCCTTCCAGAACCAGGACTGGGGTGTGGGAGCGGCGATCGCCTTCATTCTCTTCGTCATCATCATCGCCTTCACGCTCCTGCAGCGCTGGGTGCTCCGCGACCGCCCGGTCTCGAAGCGGCGCATCCGCGCCTATCAGCCGCGCGCGGCGGCATCCACGAGCCCTTCGCCCTCGAAGGAGGTCGACGCATGACCACCACCCTCGGCACCGTCGAGGTGCAGAGCGCGCCGCCGACGCGACCGCCGCGGCGCCACCGGCGCATCACCCCCCGCAGCCTCACCGGCCAGGTGCTGCTGTACGGGATGCTAGTGCTGCTCGCCCTCGTCTACATCTACCCCTTCCTGGTGCAGGTGGCGACCTCGTTCAAGACCGAACCGGATGCCGCCGCCGACCCGGTCTCCCTGATCCCCGCGACGTTCTCGACGGCCGCGTACGAACGTCTGTTCCTGCACAGCGACTTCCCGCTGTGGTTCGCCAACTCGACCATCGTGACGCTCTGCGTCACCGTCGGCCGCGTGTTCTTCGTCTCCCTGGCCGGGTACGCGCTCGCGCGGCTCCGCTTCCGAGGGCGCGGCGTCGTGTTCGCCCTGGTCGTGGCGGTGATGGCCGTGCCCACGGTCGTGCTGCTGATCCCGAAGTTCCTCGTGCTGAACCAGCTCGGCCTCTACAACTCGTACGCCGGCATGATCCTGCCGCTGCTGGTGGACGCCGCGGGCGTGTTCATCATGAAGAACTTCTTCGAGTCGATCCCCGACTCCGTCGAAGAGCAGGCCCGCATCGACGGGGCCGGGACCTTCCGGGTGTTCTGGTCGATCGTGCTGCCGATGGCCCGGCCCGCGCTGATCACGATCGTGATCCTCTCGTTCCAGGGCTCGTGGAACGAACTCAGCCACTTCATCGTGTCGACCCAGTCGCCCGAGCTCACGACGCTCACCAAGGGCGTCGCGTCGCTCGCCTCGGGCCAGCTCAGCCAGGGCACGCAGTACCCTCTCAAGCTCGCGGCCGCGGCGATCATGACGATCCCCGTCGCCGTCCTCTTCTTCATCTTCCAGAGGAAGATCATGAACACCAGCGAAGGAGCAGTGAAGGGATGACGGCCGGTTTGCAGCCATTCCTGTCCGACCGGATCGTTGCGCTCGCCGCGCCCACCCAGGCATGGTCGGGGCGTGACGGCGACATGGGGGCGGCCCCGATCGACGGCATCTACCACGGAGACACCCGGTTCGTCCGGGGTCTGGACGTGCACTATGCCGGCGCCGACGGCGCATGGCGTCGCCCGGAACACATCGCGACGGATCCGATCGCGGCCGGCGCCGTGCGGATGGACGCGCTCCTGCGTGGCGTGGACGACGACACGCCCGATCCGAAGGTGCGTCTGCAGCGGGAGCGCACCGTGGTCGAGGGGCGCGTCACCGAGTCGCTCACCGTGCGCTCCGCCCGCGACGCACCGGTCCTCCTCCGGCTGCGGGCCCGCGTGCGCGTGGACATCGGCGCCCTGCAGGACGTGAAGGCGGGTGCGTCCGGCCGGACGCACGGCGAGCTGACGATCTCCGACGGCACGGTCATCGTCCGTCGGGGCGACGCATCCGTTCAGCTGACGGCACCGGGTGCCGCGCTCGCCGCCGACGACGACGGCGAGATCAGCGTGGAATGGCGCCTGGACTGCCCGCCGCGAGGGCGGATGAGCGTGTCGTGGACGGCGATCCTGGCCGACGCCGCCCTGGTGGTGCGCGGGGCAGCCGCGACGATCCCCTGGGAGCGCCCGTCGACACCCACGGGGACTGATCCACGTCTGCCGCGCTGGCTCGACCGCGCCCTCGACGATCTCGGCGCGTTGCGCCTGACCCTTCCCGACGCACCGGAGGACGAGTTCTTCGCAGCCGGGGCACCCTGGTTCTTCACCCTGTTCGGACGCGACTCGCTCTGGGCGGCTCGACTGCTACTGCCGCTGGATGCACGGCTCGCGGCATCCACGCTGCGCGTCCTCGCACGTCTGCAGGGCACGCGAGACGACCCGGCGACGGCCGAGCAGCCGGGCAAGATCATGCACGAGCTTCGTGCGTCGACGTTGACGATGCCGGGTGAGGGCATCGTGCTACCGCCGCTGTACTACGGCACCGTCGACGCGACAGCGCTGTGGGTCTGCGTGCTCGCCGAGACGGCCGAGCGGATGCCGCATGCCGAGGTGAGCGCGCTGCTGCCCGCGATGGAAGCCGCGCTCGAGTGGATCGTCACCTCGGCGGAGCGCACGGGCTTCCTCGAGTACGTCGACGAGACAGGCCACGGCCTGTCCAATCAGGGGTGGAAGGACTCGGGCGACTCCATCCAATGGCATGACGGTTCCCTGGCCGCCGGCCCCATCGCGCTCTGCGAAGTCCAGGGGTATGCGTACGAGGCGGCGATCGGCGGAGCCGACCTGCTGGAGCGGTTCGGCCGGCCCGGCGCCGAGCGGCTGCGCACGTGGGCGCGCGATCTCAAGCAGCGTTTCGCGCAGCGCTTCTGGGTGACGACGCCGTCCGGACGATTCCCGGCGATCGCCCTCGACCGCGATGGCCGCGCGGTCGACACGCTCACCTCCAACATCGGACACCTCCTGGGTACCGGCATCCTCGACCCCGCGGAGGAGGCGAGCGTCGCCGACCTGCTGATCGAGCCGCGGATGGCGTCCGGCTTCGGCATCCGCACCCTCTCGACCGACGCAGGCGGCTACTGGCCGCTCAGCTATCACGGCGGCAGCGTCTGGATCCACGACACGGCGATCATCGCCCGCGGAATGCTGCGCGCCGGCCTGCTCGGGCATGCCCGACGGATCGTCGCGCAGATGCTCGCCGGAGCCGAGGCCTTCGACTTCCGCGTGCCGGAGCTGTACGCCGGTGACGGCGCCGACGAGGTGCGCGCGCCCGCTCCCTACCCCGCCGCGTGCCGCCCGCAGGCGTGGACGGCGGCCGCCGCGGTCACCGCCTGGGAGGTGCTGCGGGGCGACTGAGCTGGTTCAGTCCACGGCGCTCACGGTGCCGCCGGTGAGCCGGACGAGCTCGTCGAAGGTGAGAGGGAACACCGTGTGGGGAGTGCCGCCGGCCGCCCAGATCTCGTCGAACCCGGCGAGCGCCTCGTCGACGACCGTGGCCAGCGGGGCGGGGTGGCCGGTGGGCGCCACGCCGCCGATCGCCTGGCCGGTCGCGGCGCGCACCTCATCCGGCGAGGCCCGCACGATGCTGCGCCGGCCGAGGCGCTGGGCGAGAGCCGCCGTGTCCACGCGGTGCGCCCCGCTCGTCATCACGAGCAGCGGCTCGCCGTCCGACATGAAGACGAGACTGTTCGCGATGGCCCCGACCTCGACGCCGAGCGCGGCAGCGGCGAGCGCCGCCGTCGATGCGGCATCCGGAAGCGTGATGATCTCCCCCGAAACTCCGGCGGAGCGAAGGGCCTCGTGGACGATGCGACTGCGCGGCGACAGGTTCTCGGTCATGTCGCCAGCCTAGGGCGGACCGCCCCGCGAACGTCGCCGACATCGTCCAGGCAAGGCAATCCAGCCTTACTGGCGGGCCCGCGGTACGAGGAGAATGCTGGGGGCATGCGCCGCATCGTCGCCGCCCTCGGGCGGTATCCCGTGATCACCGCGACCGTCGTCGTGGGCATCGTCGCCGCTGCACTGGTCGGCGCGGGGCAGGGCGGGTGGGCGACCGCGATCACCACCGCCTACGTCTCGGCGATCGTCGTCTGGACGATCATCGGCATGGTCCGCGACGTGATGCGTGGTCATGTCGGACTCGACGTGCTCGCCGTCGTCGCGATGGTCGCGACCCTCGCTGTCGGCGAGACGATCGCGGCGCTGATCATCGTGCTCATGCTCTCCGGGGGCGAGGCGCTCGAAGACTACGCGGGCCGTCGCGCGACGCGCGAGCTGACGGCGCTGCTGGATCGCGCACCGCAGATCGCGCACGTGCGCCGTCCGGGCGCCGGTGACGAGACCCGGGATCTTCCCGCCGACGAGGTCGCCGTCGGCGACGAGTTGCTGGTGCGCCCCGCGGAGGTCGTTCCCGTCGACGGTGTCCTCCTGTCGGACGAGGCGAGCTTCGACGAGTCGTCGCTGACCGGAGAGAGCATGCCGGTGACGCGCACCGCCGGCGAGACCGTGCTCTCGGGAGCGGTCAACGGATCGCGGGCGATCCGGGTGCGGGCTCTGCGGCGCAGCGCCGACAGCCAATACCAGCAGATCATCGCGCTCGTGCGTGCCGCGCAGGAGTCGCGCGCACCGATGGTGCGCCTGGCCGACCGGTTCGCGATCCCCTTCACGGCGGTCTCGCTCGCCATCGCCGGAGCGGCGTGGGGGCTGTCGGGCGACTCCGTCCGATTCGCTGAGGTGCTCGTGCTCGCCACACCGTGCCCCCTGCTGATCGCGGCCCCGGTCGCCTTCCTCGGCGGCATCTCGCGGGCGGCGAAAGCGGGCATCATCGTCAAGGGGGGCGCCGTCATCGAGCAGTTGGCACGCGCGCGCTCCGCCGCCTTCGACAAGACCGGGACCCTGACCCAGGGCCGGCCCGTGCTGGTGGATGTGCGTCCTGCGCCCGGCATCGATCCCGACCGCCTGCTGGCGTGGGCGGCCTCGGCCGAGCAGTACTCCGCGCACGTGCTGGCCGACGGCATCCGTCGCGCCGCGTCCGCCAGTGGGATCGCCGTGGAGGCGGCCGACGACGCACACGAGGAGGCGACCAACGGGGTGACCGCCGTGATCGGCGGGCGACGCGTCGTCGTCGGAAAGCCGGCCTACGTCGCGGCACTCGCGCCCGACACCACGCTCACCGCGCTGGAGGCGGGGCATGCGGCCGCGTACGTCGCTGTCGACGGGCGCTTCGCGGGAGCCCTCGTGCTCGCCGACGGCGCACGGCCGGAGTCGCGGGCCGTCGTGCGCTGGTTGCGCGGACACGGCGTGGAACGCGTCACGATGCTCACCGGCGATGCCCGGCCCACCGCCGATGCCGTGGCGGCGTCGGTCGGCGTCGACGAGGTGCACGCCGACCTGCTGCCCGCCGAGAAGGTGCACCTGGCCGCGATGATGACGCCGCGCCCGGTGCTCATGGTGGGCGACGGGGTCAACGATGCGCCGGTGCTCGCCGCCGCCGACATCGGCATCGCGATGGGCGCGCGGGGAGCCACGGCCGCGGGCGATGCGGCGGATGCCGTCGTGCTGAAGGACTCGCTGACGAAGGTGGCCGAAGCGGTCGCGATCGGTCGCGACACCCTGCGCGTGGCCTACGTCGCCATCTGGATCGGCATCGCCCTGAGCGTCGCGGCGATGCTGCTCGCGACGACCGGCCTGGTGCCGGCCGTTATCGGCGCGCTCGGACAGGAAGTGATCGATCTGGCGACCATCCTGTACGCGCTGCGCGCGCTGCGGGGACGCCCGTTCGATCTCTCCGACCGCGGCACCACCGGCGCGGTCGACGACGCTCACGCGCATGCACCCGCGGGATCGGTGCCGGCGGAGGCAGAATAGGGGGTGGATGCCGCAACGCGGCGGCATCCACCGAGCACCGCCCACAAGGCCCGCCGAAAGAGGATGCGATGACGCACACCCTGCCCCTGCCCGATTTCTCCCACGAGCGCGTGGAGGTGACGACGGGCGCCCGGAGCGGTCTGCTCATCACCGTCGCCCTGCACTCCTCGACACTCGGCTCCGCCCTCGGCGGTGCCCGCATGTGGACCTATCCGCACTGGAGCGACGCCGTCGGAGACGCCCTGCGTCTCTCGGCCGCGATGACGCTCAAGAACGCTGCGGCAGGACTGGACGCCGGCGGCGGCAAGTCGGTGATCTGCCTGCCGCCGGGAACGACCCTCGACGCCGATCGTCGGCGCGCGGCGTACCTGGATCTCGGCGATGCCGTCGACCGCTTCGACGGCAGCTACCGCACGGCGGAGGACGTCGGATCGACGACGGAGGACATGCTGGTGGTCAGCGAGCGGACGGCGCACGTGGTCGGCCTGCCCGACGCCGTCGGCGGGTCGGGCGAGCCCGCGGGCCCGACGAGCCTCGGCGTGTACGAGGCGTTGCGCGCCACGCTCGAGCAGGTGACCGGCGCGCCCGAGGTCGCCGACCGCCGGATCACGATCTCCGGGCTCGGGCAGGTCGGCAGCCGACTCGCGGTCCGCCTGAGCGCGGAAGGCGCGGCGCTGACGGTGACCGATGTCAACCCCGCCACACGCAGCCTCGCCGCCGAGCTCGGCGCACGGTGGGTCGAGCCGGGCTCCGAGCATCTCGTCGAAGCCGACGTGTTCGTGCCCGCGGGCATCGGCGGCGTGCTCGACGCCGACACCATCGACGCCCTCGCCGCCCGCGCCGTCTGCGGCCCCGCGAACAACCCTCTCGCCCACCGCTCCGGCGCCGACCGCCTCGCGGCGCGCGGCATCCTCTACGCGCCCGACTTCGTCGTCAACGCCGGCGGCGTCGTCTACCTGGACCTGGAGGCGAAGCAGCGGGGCACACGTAGCCAGATCATGGATCGTGTCGCCGCGATCGGAGACACCGTGCGCAGTATCTTCGCCGATGCCGCCGCACGCGGCATCACGCCACTGGATGCCGCGGAGGAGCGCGCCGCAGAGCGTCTCGCGGCCGGGCGTCGCGCGCAGCACAGCGCCGTCCTCGTCTGACGCCGGCGCCGGGTGGCACGCGGTCTCCCCGAAACGGAGACCGCGTGCCGCACACGCGTCGGCGGTGGCATGATGGACGCACCCGGCAGCGTCGCCGGTCGTCGTGCTGTCGAAGGAGACCGCCGTGTTCACCAGCCCCTTCCCCGATGTCGAGATCCCGGACGTCAGCATCTACGACGACCTGTTCGCCGATCTCAGCGCGGACGACGCGGCACGCATCGCCCTCATCGATCCGGCCACGGGCGCCGAGACGTCCTACGGCGCGCTCAAGGCGCAGGTCGACGCGTTCGCCGGCGCACTGGCGGCGCGAGGTGTCGACACCGACACCGTGCTCGGTCTGCTGTGTCCGAACGTGCCCGCCTTCGCCACCGTCTTCCACGGCATCCTCCGCGCCGGCGCGACGGTGACGACGATCAACTCCCTGTACACCGCCGGCGAGATCGAGAAGCAGCTGCGCGATGCCGGGGCCAGCTGGCTCATCACGGTGAGCCCGCTGCTGGCCGGGGCGCAGCAGGCGGCGGAGGCCGTCGGCATCCCCGCCGAGCGGGTCATCGTGCTCGACGGCGCGGACGGACACCCCGATCTGCGCACCCTGCTCGGTGAGGGCCGCGCCGCGCCGGAGGTGTCCTTCGATCCGGCGAGGCACGTCGCGGTGCTGCCCTACTCGTCGGGGACCACCGGCATTCCCAAGGGCGTCATGCTGAGCCACCGCAACCTCGTCGCGAACGTCGCCCAGTGCCGCATCAACATCGACCTGAAGAACACCGACCGGGTCCTGGCGGTGCTCCCCTTCTTCCACATCTACGGCATGACGGTGCTGCTCAACCTCGCGCTGAAGCAGCGGGCGACGCTGGTCACCATGCCCAGGTTCGACCTCGTGCAGTTCCTCACCAACATCCAGACCTACGGCTGCACATACCTCTACATCGCGCCGCCCATCGCCGTGGCACTGGCCAAGCACCCGATCGTCGACCAGTTCGACATCTCCACGGTGCACACCGTGTTCTCCGGCGCCGCCCCGCTCGACGGCGAGACGGCCGAGATCGCCGGGCGCCGCATCAACGCCCGCATGATGCAGGGCTATGGGATGAGCGAGCTGAGCCCCGTCTCGCACGCCATGCCGTACACGCGCGATGACATCCCGGTGAGCTCGGTGGGCACGATCCTGCCGAACATCGTGTGCAAGCTCGTCGACACCGAGACCGGCGAGGAGATCACCGCGATCGACGACGACGGGCGCACCCGACCGGGCGAACTGTGGGTGCAGGGCCCGAACGTCATGCTCGGCTACCTGAACAAGCCCGAGGCGACCGCCGAGACCCTGGATGCCGAGGGCTTCCTCCACACCGGCGACATCGCCGTGTACCACGAGGGCGGCTACTTCTCGATCGTCGATCGCGTCAAGGAACTCATCAAGTACAAGGGCTACCAGATCGCGCCGGCCGAGCTGGAGGCGCTGCTGCTGGGCCATCCGAAGGTGATGGATGCCGCGGTCATCGGCGTGCTCGACGACGACAAGCAGGAGATCCCGAAGGCCTTCATCGTCCCCGCGCCCGACTCCGGCCTCACCGCGCAGGAGCTGATGGCCTTCGTCGCGGACAACGTCGCGCCCCACAAGAAGATCCGCCGCGTCGAGTTCATCGAGGCGATCCCGAAGTCGACGTCGGGAAAGATCCTGCGCAAAGACCTCCGCGCCCGCGAGCACGCCGGCTGACGGCGCCCCCGCCGCCCGCGCACCGTGGTGGCCACGAAAGGGCCACGCTCGACGGGCCGTGTCGGTCCTACCGTGGCATCACCGGGGCGAGGCGAGGAGACGGGCATGCAGACGACCGAGGTGATCGACCAGGTGGCGCGGTCGTTGGGGGCGCGGGTGCGCCTGACCGGCAGCGCGTCGGGCGACCGACAGCCGGCGGCGGCGGTATCGGAGCCCGTCGCCGGTGCGCGGTTCGTCGATGTTGCAGTCGGTGTCGGATCACTGACCCTGCGCGTCATCGGTCGCTCGGCGGGCGACCTGGATTCGCGTGCCTGGGGTGTGGTCGACGCCGCCGTCCATCTGCTGGCACGCGCACACGGCGGCGACGGCGGCCGACGCGAGCGCGTCTGCGCCGCCCTGCTCGCCGGTGATGCCACCGCGCGCACCGATGCGCTGTGGGAGCTCCGCTCCCGGCGATGGGTCGTCGCGCCCGATGAACCGCTGCGGGTCTGGGCCGTGCTCGTGGAACAGGCCGGCGACGTGGAGCAGATCGCCCTGGGGCGCCACCTCGCCACCGCCCTGCCCGCCCCGACCGACTTCGTGGACGTCATCGACGACGCCGTCGTCCTGATCTCGCCCGCGACGGTCGACATGACGTTCTGCGTCGCCGCCGTCGAGCGCGAGACACGTGCGTACGGTGCGCGCCTGCGTGCCCTCGCGACCGCCGACTGCCCGCCCGACCGCGACGATCCGCTGCCGACGATCCGGCAGGCGCTGGACGCCGCACGCCTGCGCGCAGCGATGCCGGAGAGGCTTGCGCCGCGTGCGGAAGAGCTCGGGGGGTGGATGCTGGTGCAGTCGGTTCCCACCTCACCGCGCCTGCTTCAGCTCGTCTCCCCCGCCGCGTACGCGCTGCTGACCGACGGTGACGAGGTGCAACGTCAGACCGTCGAGGCGTACCTCGACGAAGCGGGCCGGGCGCCGGACACGTGTGCGCGACTGCACATCCATCGCACGACCCTCTACTACCGCCTGGAGCACATGCCCCCGGCGGTGCGCGAGGCGCTGGCCGACGGCCTGCAGCGCAGCACCCTGCACCTCGCACTGAAGACGGCGAGGCTGTGGCAGGCCCGCCCCGAGCTCGTGTCGGCTTAGGGCGCGGCCGTCGCGGTGATCAGCTCGGCGAGGGCGGCGATTCTGATCGCCGGGCCCGAATCCGCCGCGACCACGACCGTCATGAGCGTCCGGGAGCATCCGCGACAGCGCACGATCGCGCCGTACTCGTCGCGCTCCACGACGGCCTCGGCCAACGGTTGCGAGCCCGCGCAGTGGCCGCAGACGAGCGTCATCGACGTCGCGTCGCCGGCGAACACGCCGGAGAGCATCCCCGCCAGCGCATTGCCGTCGACCCGAGCGACGCGGGTTCCGAGAGGTGTCGGGTGCGCCGCGGCATCCGTCGTCATGATGACCCTCCGAATCTCTCCGTGCGTATCCTTGCGGGCTCGTGTCCGATGCGGACGAGCGCATCGGCGACCGCCTCCACGAAAGATGTCGGCCCGCAGACGAAGACGATGGGGCGCCGCGCGGGCGGCCAGCACAACGCCGCCAGCTCCGCGTCGGTGACGCGTCCCGCCTCCCGCGGCCACCCGGACGGCGGCCGGCGGGTGTAGACCCACGACACCGTGAATGCGGCGGGCGGAAGGCGGGAGATCTCGTCGGCGTACATCGCGTCGGCCGGCGAACGCGTCGAGCAGAGCAGCCGGAAGGGGGCCGCGCTGTCGGAGAGGGCGCGGGCGCGGGCCATGGCCAGCAGCGGCACGATGCCCGATCCCCCGGCGATCAGCTGCACGGGCGCGGGATCGTCCTCACGCCAGACGAAGTAGGCGCCGAGGGGCCCTTTGACCTCGAGGAAGTCGCCCGGCTGCACGTCGCGCACGAGATAGGGCGAGACCTCGCCGTCGGGGATCTCATCGACCGCCAGCTCGACGACCGGGCCTTCTCCGATGCTCGCGATCGAGTACGACCGCTCGGCCTGATAGCCGTCCTCGGCCGTCAGACGTACGTCGAGGTGCTGTCCCGGCAGGTTGCCCGGCCAGTCGGGCACATCCAGCGAGATCCGCCGCGCGTGCGCGGTGAGGGCGGCCACGCCGGCCACGTGCGCCGGAAGCCAAGCGGATGCGCTCACCAGTAGCGTTCCTCCCGCCACGGATCCCCGTGCAGGTTGTAGCCGTTCTGCTCCCAGAAGCCGGGATCGTCGCGCTCCTGCAGCACGAGCCCGCGAACCCACTTCGCGCTCTTCCAGAAGTAGAGGTGCGGCACGAGCAGGCGGGCAGGGCCCCCGTGCTCGGGCGCGAGGGGCGCACCGTCGAACTCGAACGCGACCCACGCGCGTCCGCCGCGGAGCTCGGCAAGCGGCACGTTGGTCGTGTACCCGCCGTACGAGTGGGCCATCGCCGACACCGCCGTCGTCGACACCCCGTCCAGCAGCGTGTCGACCGACACGCCGCGCCACCGCGTGCCGAGCTTGGACCACCGGGTCACGCAGTGGATGTCGGTGTGGATGTCCTCGATCGGAAGGGCCTGCAGCTGCTCCCACGACCACGACGCCCTCTGACCGTGCTCGGTGACCACCGAGAACTCCCAGTCCTCGGTCGCGATCCGCGGCGTCGGTCCCGCCGACAGCACCGGGAAGTCCGTCGTGAGGTACTGCCCCGGCGGCAGCTGCGCATCCGACGCGCGGCGGCGGGCTCCGAAACCTCTGCTGAACTCTGCCATGGTCGCCTCCTGGTGCGAATCTACCGCGCGAGGTCCGCGACGCCTTTCGACGTCTGACGGATTCTGTCAAGACCTCAGCAGAGCCTCGCCCATCTCGAGCAGTCGCGGCCTCGACAGGGGAAGCCGGCTGAGGTGGATGACCGCCTGAGAGGCGAGCACCGCCTGCGCGGCGCGCGCGGCGACATCGCGCGTGTGCACCCGCCGCCCGGCGCGGTGGGCGGTTCGCACCAGCGCGTTCGCGACGGCATCCTCCATCGCCGCGATCGTGGCAGTGGAGATCTCGACCACCTCGGGGAAGCGCTCGCGCAGCTCCGCCAGGCTGGTGAGCATGAGGCATCCGCGGCGGTCGGGAAAGGAGACACAGTCGTCGACCACGCGGCGCAGGAAGCTCGCGAGCAGTTCATCGCCATCGGCGGTGCTGTCCGACACGGCATCCGTCACGACGTCGACGCGGCCCGCGCAGTACCGCCGGAGCACGTGCACGAACAGGTCGCGCTTGGATCCGTACGTCGCGTACAGGCTGCTGGTGGCAACGCCCGATGCCGCGGCGATGTCCTCGACGGAGGTGCGATCGTATCCACGCGCCCAGAAGAGCTCCTGGGCGGCATCCAGGAGCTCGTTCTCGTCGTATCGCCGGGGTCGACCCACGGTGTCGAAAATACCGCCACCGCGGTCGGCCCCCGCGGGTATCCGTCCCGATCCGGCGCATTCGTGTCCGTTTGCGCCCCGCGGCGGACGTGCCGCGGCATCCAGAATTGGAGTGCCCTCTCCAGAATCCGGAGGAGAACGATGAACGGCTCGCGCAATCCCCTCGCCGAGTTCCTGCGCGACCGCCGCGAATCGCTGGAGCCCGAGAGCGTGGGTCTGCCGGTGGAGCCGGGACGACGCGTGAGCGGCCTGCGACGCAGCGAGGTCGCGCACCTCGCCGGGATCAGTGCGGACTACTACCTCCGCTTGGAGCAGGGCCGCGGCCACCAGCCGTCTCAGCAGGTGCTCTCCGCACTCAGCCGCGCGCTGCGGCTCGACCACTACGGCGACGAGTACCTGCGTCGCATGGCGGCCCTGGCCGCAGGGCATGCCGAACCACCGGTCAGCGGCGACATACCGTCGGGCGCCCTCGACCTGCTGCGGCTGCACCGCGACACCCCGGCCTACGTGTCGAACGCGACGATGGACGTCGTCGCGGTCAACCGGCCCGGACTGCTGCTCGCTCCGGGCGGGCTCCATCCCGGGATGAACCTCGTGCTGTCGGTGTTCGCCCACTATCCCCAGCCGCACTCCGAAGTGCACTGGGAGCGGACGGCGCGCGCCCTCGTCGCGTCGCTGAGATACCACGCGGACCCCCGCGATGCGAGGCTCCGCCGCATCGTCGCGGAGCTCAGCCGCACCGATCACCGATTCCGCCGCATCTGGGGTGCGTGCGGCGTCGGGCCGCAGTTCAACGCCTGGCCGATGGTGCACATCGACACCCACGGCTGGGTCACGCTGCGTGCCGAGTCGCTCGCCCTCGCCGGCACGGGAGGGTGGACGATCACCCTCTTCTTCGCGGAGCCGCAGACACCCGGTGTCGCCGCACTGGCCGATCTGGTCCGCGCCGCGAACAGTGCGCCATCGGACGGTTGCGCACCGGAGGCCGTGGTGGTCGCCGCCGAGCTCGACCCGATCACCGTCGCCGATGATGCGGATGCCGAGGAGATCGCCTCCTGAGGCGTCGGTCTAGACCGACGCGGTGCGTCGGAATCGGCGCTGATACTCGGAGGGCGTCATCCGGTACTGCGCCGCGAACGCGCGCCGCAGAGCGACGACGGAGGGAAACCCTGCCGACGTCGCAGCTTCCGTCACCGCCGCCCCCGACTCGAGCAGCCCGACGGCGATCGAGAGGCGCACCGCGGCGACGTAGGCCGCCGCCGTCACGCCCAGCTCCTCGCGGATGACGCGGGTCACGTGTCGCGTGCTGACGTTGACGTGCCCGGCCAGCTCGGCCACCGTCAGCGGCCGCGTCGGGTTCTCGGCGATGTAGGCCGCGATGGCGGCGCCGAGCGATGTCCGCGGCGTGCGAGCGCGCAGCGGTGCCGAGAACTGCGCCTGACCGCCGGCACGGCGCATGTAGACCAGCAGGCCCTGGGCCACCGTGCGGGCCACGTCCGCGCCCAGGTCGTCCTCCACGAGACACAGCGCGAGGTCGATGCCGGCCGCGACGCCGGCAGAGGTGAAGATCTCCCCGTGCCGGGTGAAGAGGTGCTCGGCATCCACGCGCACGGCAGGATGGCGACGGGCCAACTCGTCCGCGAACTTCCAGTGCGTCGTCGCCGGACCGCCGTCGAGCAGCCCCACGGCGGCGAGACCGAACGCGCCGCTGCAGATCGACGCGACTCGACGCGCCCGACGCGATAGCAGCACGATGGCGGCCCGGAGGTCGGCGTCGTCGAACACGTCGGGCGCCCACTCGCTTCCGGGGACGACGATCGTGTCGAGCGGACCGCTGTCGGATGCCGCGGCGTGGACGCCGAAGGCCAAGCCCATGCTCGTCATGACGTCGCGCCCCGACGCGGAGAGGAAGACGAGGTCGTACGTGTCGGCGGTGAGGTTGGCCTCGGCGAACACCTCCGCCGGACCGATGACATCCAGAGCCTTGACTCCGTCGAAGAGCAGAAATCCGATGCGACGACGTGCAGCGGGCACGGGGTCTCCCTTCTCGCCACGACGCGGCGCGACGGGGCACCTGCCATTGTCCCCCGCGTCGGCGGCCGGGTGTCCGTCGCCCCGGCTTCGACAGATGTCGAGGCGCTCTTTCGACAGCCGACCCTCCCCTCTTCGGGCCGGCGCTGCCTACGGTGGCCCGGCGGGAGCGACCCGGCATCCGGTCGACGCCCCGCACAGAGACGGAGCGCGCCATGACCGAGACACGAGCAGATCGACGGCCCGGCCGAGATCGGCTGAGGCGAGCGCTCGGGTACGCACAGCGGTAAGGAGGTCGACGGATGCCGCAGATCGATGTGGATGCCGCACCCAGCGGCGACGGGTGCGCGGATTGCGAGGAGGTCGGCGGGTGGTGGCTGCATCTGCGCCGCTGCGCGGCGTGCGGTCACGTGGGCTGCTGCGACTCGTCGCCGCATCGTCACGCGTCCACGCACGCGGCGACGGCCGGGCACCGGTACGTCCAGAGCTATGAGCCGGGCGAGACCTGGTGGTGGGACTACACCGCGCAGACGGCCGTCATGGGCCCCTCGCTCGCGGCGCCGACGAGCCATCCGCTCGATCAGGCGGTGCCGGGCCCCGCAGATCGGTTGCCGGCGGACTGGGAGAGCCGGCTCGTGCGCGCGCGAGACGGTGCGTGACGTTCCGCATCCGCTTCCGACGACACACGAAGGGGTGCCCGCCGGACGGCGGGCACCCCTTCAGTGAGCAGTGAGGATCACTCGGCGGGGCTGAGCGACTTCGCGACGTGCGTGTGCACGGCCTTCAGCCACGACACGAGGAACTCGGCGGTCGACTCGTCGGTGACCTCGCCGTCGTCGGTGATGAGGCCGTCGCGCAGGTGGATGTATGCCTCGGGCTGCGACAGCTCGGGCGAGGCGAGGAACGACAGGATCGAGCGCAGGTGCTGCTGGGCGACCGCGGTGCCGATCGCGCCGATGGAGGCACCGATGACGGCCGAGGGCTTGCCGGCGAAGCTGTTCTGCCCCCACGGGCGGCTCGCGGTGTCGAGCGCGTTCTTCAGCACACCGGGCACCGAGCGGTTGTACTCGGGGGTGACGATGATGACGGCGTCGGACGACTCGATCGAGGACTTGAAGGCGGCCGCCTCGGCGGGGACGGCGCCGTCGTTGTCGGCGGAGTAGAACGGCAGAGCGGCGATGGGCAGCTCGGTGAGGGTGAGGTCGGCCTGCGGCGCGAGGCGAACGAGGGCGTTCGCGAGGCGACGGTTGATCGAGGTCGACGAGATGCTGCCGATGATGATGCCGACGTTGTACGTGGTCATGCGGGTGATGCCCTCCAAGTTGGATTCAGATGCATACATCTTACGCGCTCTCCCGCGCTCGGATGCACGCCCCCGCGGTCGACGGCTCCCCGCCGACCGGCCGCGGGGCGATGCTACTCAGGGCCGGCGCGTCGATTCGCCTTCGACGAGGCTGACGGCGAGAACCCGCGCCGACCCGTAGGCGGACGGATTGGCGCCGTTCATGGCCTCGTCGAGCAGCTCCAGGGCCCGCGCGGCGATGCCCGGCCAGTCCTGGCGGATGGTCGTGATGGTCGGCGACAGACGCTGCGTCCACCCGATGCCGTCGTATCCGCACAGCAGCAGATCGCCGGGAATGGACCGGCCCGCCTGCTGCGCCTCGAACAGCGCGCCGATCGCCTGCATGTCGCTGAGGGCGAAGACGGCGTCGACATCGGGCGCCTCCTCCAGAAGCTCGGCCATGCCCGCCTGTCCGCCGTCCATTCCGTAGAGGGATCCCGCGATCGTCACGGCGGATGCCGGGACCCCGCGATCGGCCAGCCCCGCGAGGAAGCCGTCACGGCGTTCCTGCGTCGAGGGCAGGTAGCCGTGTCCTCCCACGAGGCCGAATCGGGTGCCCCCGGCATCCACGAGGTGGTGCGCTGCCGCCCGCCCTCCCCCGAAGTTGTCCGAGCGCACCGATCCGGCGATCAGCAGGGAGTCGGCCGGCTCGTCGCAGGTGACGATCGGAACGGGCGAGGCGGCGAGGCGGTGCAGTCCCGATCGGGGCGGACGGGAGGGCGAGACGATGATGCCGTCGGCGGTCTGCACGAGCGTCTCGAGGACGTCCAGTTCCTGGTCGGGCTCGTATCCCGACGAGGCCAGCACGATCGACCAGTCCCGAGCGGTGCCCTCCTGCTCGAACGCGTGCGCCAGCTCGGCGTACGCGGGGTTGCGCACGTCGGGCAGCACGATGCCGACGGTGACCCGATCGGTGCGGGAGCGCGAGCGCGAACCTCCGCCGCGGGAGTAGCCGAGTCCGGCGGCCGCCTCGAGCACCCGCTCGCGCAGCGCCACACTCACGCCGCGGCGTCCGCTGAGGGCGTTGGATGCCGTCGCGAGCGAGACTCCGGCCGCGGTGGCCACCTCTTGCAATGTCGGCGTACGCGCAGGACCGTCCGCCGGCGTGCTGCGTTCCATCGCCCGACCTCCCGCGCGTGCGTCGGCCGCGTCGGTGCGCGACCCGTCACGAGTGTAGAGGAGGCCCGACTCGCCCCTGTCGCGCCCGGTCATGGGAATTCCGGACGCAGGCGGGCGATCTCCATCAGGGCGTCGGCGAGCGCGTCGGCCTGCACCCGGAGGGCAGCCCGTCCCCACTCGGCGCTGGCTCCCGTCGGGTCGCCGATGGTGCCGGATGCCGAGACATCCTCGGTGCGCCAGGGCAGCGAGATCGCCGCGAACGGGCCCACCAGCGGTGTGCGGGCGCCCTCGGCGAGCTCATCGGTGCGCGACACCCCGTCGGGTGCGGCCAGCGCCGGTCGCACGGACGCCGGATCGACCGCGAGCAGCACACTGGTCTCGTAGAAGCCGGCGTGCACGTCGAGGTCGGGGCGCGGCACGGCATCCGTCAGTTCCGGCGGGAGCGGCAGAGCGGGCCCGTGCACGACGACGACCAGCACGCCCGTCTCATCGCGGATTTCGCGCGCGACCACGTGCAGCAGCTCGGGGTTGCCGCCGTGCGCGTTGACGAACACGAGCGTACGCAAACCCGCCGCCGCCACCGACCGTGCCACGTCGAGGCAGATCGCCCGCAGGGTCGTCGACGACAGGCTCACGGTGCCCGCGAACGCGGCGTGCTCGGGAGACGTGCCGTACGCGAGCGTCGGCAGTACCCACAGGGGCGGCACCCCCGCGACGTCCGCTGCGGTGCGCGCCGCGAGCACGTCGCGAGCGGCGTCGGCGAGCGCCGTCGCGATGACGGCGTCGGTCGCGAGGGGAAGGTGCGGTCCGTGCTGCTCGGTCGCGCCGATGGGCTGCACGGCGATGCCGCCGGCCGCGGCGAGGGCGGCGACGTCGGACCAGGTCGGCTGGCTCATCCGTGCAACCCGATGAGGCTGCGGGCCTCGGCGCGCTGCACCGGATCGGTGTCGTAGACGCCGCGGCTCGACACGGAGTAGGCCTCGGAGCCCACCGTGCGCTCACCGCGCGCCCACATGCACGCCTGCTCGGCCGACAGCACGACCAGCACGCCGCGCGCACCGATCGTGTCGACGACGGTCTGCGCGATCTGGTCCGCCAGCCGCTCCTGCATCTGCGGACGCGCCGCCAGCACACGGATCATGGCGTCGAAGTCGCCGATGCCCGCGAGCATCCGATCGGGCAGGTACGCGACCGACACGACGCCCTTGAACGGGAGCATGTGGTGCTCGCACACCGACGAGTAGGGGATGTCGCGCACGACGACCGGTCCCGGGTAGACGCCTTCGATCGGCTCTCCCCCGCCGAGGGCACGGACCGGGTCGCCGTGCAGACCGCTGAAGAGGTCGAGGCCGGCCTGCGCGACGCGGCGCGGGGTGTCGACGATGGTGGGGTGATCGGCGTCGAGGCCGAGGGCGATCATGAACGCGCGGTACGCACGCTCGGCGGCGTCGAGATCGGCGGGGGCGCCGGTGGCGGCGACGGGGGTGAGAGCCATGGAACTGCCTACTTTCGCTGCGGCGGGGAGGGGTGGATGCGGCGGGCACCGGTCAGTGAAACACCGGTCAGTGGAACAGAAGGGCGGTGGCCCGGTCGACGTAGTGATGGAACTCGGGGGTCGCCATCATGTCGATCGTGCGCGGACGCGGAAGGTCCACGTGGATGACCTCTTTGATCGTTCCGGGGCGCGGGCTCATGACGGCGATGTGGTCGGAGAGCAGCACGGCCTCCTGGATGCCGTGGGTCACCATGACCGCGGTGGCGCCCTGCTCGCTCCACAGGCGCTGGAGCTCGAGGTTGAGGCGCTGGCGGGTCATGTCGTCGAGGGCACCGAAGGGCTCGTCGAGGAAGAGCACGCTGGGGCGGAGGGCCAGGGCCCGGGCGATGGCGACGCGCTGGCGCATGCCTCCGGAGAGCTGCCAGGGTTTGGCGCGGGCGAACTCCGTGAGGCCGACCATCGCGAGCAGTTCGGCGATCCAGGCGCGATCGACGTCGACGCCGGCGACGTCGAAGGGAAAGCGCACATTGGTCTCGACGCTCCGCCACGGCAGCAGGGCGTGGTCCTGGAAGGCGATGCCGACCTGCTTCGCCTGGCGGAGCGCAGCGGGCGTCATCCCGTTGATGTGCGCCGCGCCGGCGGTCGGGGTGTCGAGGTCGGCGAGGATGCGCAGAATGGTCGACTTGCCGCAGCCGCTCGGGCCGAGCAGCGACAGGAACGAGCCGCGCGCCGTGTCGAGGTCGACGTCGGAGACGGCGGTGACCACGCCGCTGCGCGTCGCGAACTCGCGGGTCAGTCCGCGCAGGTGCACGCCGGAGTCGGCCGGCAGCGTCTCGGTCGGCGCGGCCGGGGCGGGACGTGCGGAGGACGTTCTGGTCATGACGGTGCTCCTCGACGGATGACGGCGGACGGCGGGGGAAAGCGACCCGACAGCACGAGCCGCTCCGCGAGGGCGACGACGGCGTAGGCGGCGAGGGCGAGGGCGATCGTCACGACGACGAGCGTCCAGAGCAGTCCGTAGTCGGAGTAGGACTTGCTCGTCAGGAGGTTCGCGCCGAGCCCCTCGAAGGAGAACAGGAACTCGTAGAGGGTCGCCGCCGAGATCGTCGCCGGGGCGGCGATCTTCAGGCCCGCGAACAGGAACGGCAGGGCGCTCGGCAGCTGCACCCGCCACAGGAGGGTGAGCCGGCCGCCGCCGTAGGCGTGCACGAGATCGACCGTCTCGGGCGATGCCGAGGCGAGTCCGGTCGTGACGTTCATCAGCAGCGGGAAGAACGTGACGATCGCGGCGATGACCGCCGCCGTGACGATGCCCGCGCCGAAGACGGCGTAGATGACCGGCGCCATGGCGATGAGCGGCACGGTCTGCAGCACGAGCGCGATCGGAAGGAACGTGGTGCGAAGGCCGCGCGAGAGCGACATGGCGACCGAGCCGGCGAGGGCGAGGGTGACGCCGCAGACGAGACCGACGCTCGCGTGCAGCAGGGTCACGCCGATCATCGGCAGCAGTGCCGCGCGGCGATCGGCGGCCGCGGCGGGTTTGAAGCGCCCGTCGACGAAGAGGTAGTCGACGACGTCGAGCGGCGTCTTCGTCAGGTACGGGCTGACGTGGCTGAGCGAGACGGTGAGCTGCCAGGCGACGAGCAGGACGACGAGGGTGGCGAGGGTGGTGAGCACGGATGCCGCGACCGGGCGCAGACGGTTCATCGTGCGCCTCCCCCGAGGTGGCGGGTCCACGGCGCGATCACCGCGGCGACGGTAGCGAGCAGGGCGTACCCGAGGGCGGAGACGCCGGCGGCGAGGACGGCGATGGCCCACATGCCGGCGTAGTCGCCGACGTACTGCTGGGAGATGAGGAGGCGCCCCATGCCGGCGTCGACCCCGACGGCGAAGAACTCGCCGGTCATCGCACCCAGAAAGGCCGCCGGCGCACCGATCTTCAGCGCGGTGAGCAGGGCCGGCAGCGCGCTGATCAGTCGTACCCGGCGGATCGCCGTGAGCTCGGTGCCGCCGTAGACGTGCACGAGGTCGAGCTGGGCGGGGCTGGCGGCGCGAAGGCCGAGCAGCACGCCGATGATCATCGGGAAGATCACCGCGAGCACGGCCAGTACGACGCTGACCGCCCGGGATCCCGACGGCGACATGATCACGACGATGGGGCTGACGGCGGCGACCGGGATGCACGCCGCGATGATGCCGAGCTGGGTCGCGAAGGCCTCGAGGGCGGGGATGAGGATGACGGCCGTGCCGAGCACGAGGGCGATGACGACGGCGATCGCGTATCCGGTCAGCGCGGCGCCGGCGGTCGCGGCCAGGCCCGACCAGTACCCGGCATCCGTCAGGTTCTGCGCGACGCGCGCCAGCACGGCGGCCGGCGGCGGGATCGCGCCGGGCGTGCCGTTCTCCCGCGTGAAGAAGACGACGGCGACGAGCTGCCAGGCCGCGACGATCACGATGACCGCGACGACGGTGGTCAGCGCGGCCGCCGCGGCGGGGCGGGAGGGCCGCGTGAGCCGCAGGGATGGAGCGGTCATGTCATCTCCTGTCGCGAGAGAAGAGGGGGGAGGGCGGGAAGGATGCCGGGGCGCGTTCGGGTCGCCCCGGCATCCGTCGATGTCACCGCTACTGCGCAGCGGGGACGGTGAAGCCCGGGATCAGGTCCGGGTTCTCGGCGTACAGCTCGCTCAGCAGCGACGTGTCGAACTGCGACGCGTCGGCCGTGATGCCGGCGGCGCCGAGCGAGGTGACGGCCTGCGTGACCAGGTCGGGGGTGAGCGTGAAGATGCCGTTTTTGACGGTGTCGCTGGTGAGCATGAAGCTCGGCAGCACCGTCGCACTGGACAGCTGGAGTTTGGCGTCGAGGTCGTTGTCCTTTCCGCCGTATTCCATCGCGATGTCGGCGATGCCCTGCGGGCCGGCGGTGAGGGCCGCGTTCCAGCCTTCGATGACGGACTTCATCATCGCCTTGACCTCGTCGCGGTGATTGGTGAGCATGTCATCGCTCACGACGACGGCGTCGCCGAACTGGGCGTAGCCGGCGTCGCTGAAGCTGAGCGTGACGACGTCGCCGCCGGCCTGCTTCACCGCGATCGGGTAGTTCGTCAGGAAGCCGACGAGCGCGTCGACGTCGCCCTTCATGAGCGGATCGATGCCGTTGGGAACGGAGACGAAGCTCACCGTGTCGGCCGGCAGCTTGTTGGCCGCGAGCACCGCCTCGACGGCGAGCTTGCCACCCGCGTCGACGCCGATCTTCTTGCCCTTGAGGTCGGCGACCGAGGCGATCGGGTTCGCCTTGAGCGACACGAAGCCGACCGGGCTCTTCACGAACTGAGCGCCGATGATCTTCAGCGGCGCGCCGCCCTGGATGGCGCCGGTGATGCCGGTCAGGTCGGAGGCGAGGCCGATGGTGGCGTTGCCGGCCAGCACGGTGTCCCACGGGTTCGTGGTGCCGCCGCCGGCGATGATGTCGACCGAGGAGAAGCCGTTCTTGGTGTAGTCGCCGTTCTTGTCGGCGTAGTAATAGCCGGCGAACTCGTAGTTCTTGATCCAGCTGAGGGCGACCCCTCCGGTGCCGAAGTCGGCGGCGCCGGCGGAGCTGGTGGATGCCGCCGGCGTGCTCGCGCAGCCGGAGAGCAGGACGGCCGCGGTGACCGCGGCTGCCAGGGCGGTGGTGAGGCGAGTACGACGGGTGAAGCGGGCGGAGCGTGTGGAGCGGGAGGAGCTGTGCGCCATATCGGATGAGGCGCGCGGAGTCGGGTGCGTCACTGTGAGACCTCCATCTCGTTCGCGGGACGCCCCCAACGTAAAGCTTTTACATTTCGTGAATCCCGTCGAGGTGTTTCACGGGTGTTACCTTTCGGCCGGCGCATCAGCGGCGGCGGTCCGAAAAATCCTCCACGGATGCCGCACACTCGCGTCATGAAATGCGGCGACCGCCGTCTCCACTTGTGCGGCTGCTTCTGTCTGCGGTGGCCGCTCGGCATGACGGGTCGGGGGACCCGTCATCGCGGATGACGTCCACGACTCTCTGCGCGTGTGGGGTTTCCCCAAGCACCCCACACGGCCCTTCGCGCCAACACCGAGACGTTGACGACAGGCGCGTCCTCGAGCCACTGCGAGATCGCGAGACGGACACGGGGATCAGCAGGCTCGATTCTGCGCACACCTACATCAGAGCGGCGGAAGTGTCACCACGAACAGCCCCGGAACTGCCACCGAAGTCCTGACGCAGAACCGTCACCGATGTCCTGCGAGATGACACCATCAGGCCGCAAGGCAGGTGAAAGCCCCGGACAAATCAGCGCTGTCCTCCAGGTCGCGAAGGTCAATCCGGGAGCTTCCGGAGAACAAGGTAGTTCCTTGCCTTCGCATCATCCGGGAGGATCGCTTCCGAGATGATGACGCAGATGTCGAGCTGACCATCACCGCGCTTCCATATGAAGCCCTCGAATCCGGCACCGGAACACTGGTGACGATCGAACAGAAACTCCAACTGATAGGCGCCCTCTCCGAAGGTTGCCCAGGTTCCGGAGAGATCACGGGTGTCTCCGCCTTCGAGATCATCAAGCGTCTGCGCACTTCCCGGCTCACAGGCCACCGCTACCGGCCACACCGTCGCTCGGAAGGTTCCATTCTCGTCAATGACAAGTTTCGCCTGAGGCGCAGAACTCCGCTCCCACGCTCCTGTCACCTGCGGAACCGTTGCGCCAAAGTAGAGCTGAGACGACGAACACCCCGAGAGCACCAGGCTGCTCAATGCCGCTGCAAGCACAGCGATCGTGGATCTTCGCATTCTGCGGCACCTCACCACACTGGCGGCTCATTCCAGCCATCGGGTCCGATCGCAGAGCCGAGCGTCATCCAGCCTAGGGCAGTGAGCTTGACGATCGCCGCGCGCTCGGAGCACTCACCCCGCACGCGATCGCACGTGTGAAGGTCGCTTCAATCAGCAAAGTCGCTACCGGATCGGCGGATGCAGGAAAAAGAAACGGCCGCTCAGCCATGATTTCTCATGCCCGATCAGCCGTCTTCTTGGTGGACCTAAGGAGATTCGAACTCCTGACCTCCTCGATGCGAACGAGGCGCGCTACCAACTGCGCCATAGGCCCTTGTATGTCCTCAACATTATCACGCGTCTCGAGCACCGCATGCACCGGCAGGATGGAGGCATGAGCTCCACGGCACCTGCGCCCGACCTCGTTCGCAACGTCCGGTTGTGGTCGCACCCGGCCGACTCGGTCGACCTCCGCATCGAGGAGGGGACGATCACGGCCGTCACGCCGACGGAGGATGCCGCCGTCTCCCACGCCGTCGACGGACGCGGCCTGCTGGCCCTGCCCGGCCTCGTCAACGCACACGCGCACATCGACAAGTCGTGGTGGGGGCTTCCCTGGCAGTCCTATGGCGGTGAGGGCACGACCGAGGGCCGCATCCGTCACGAGCGCGCCCACCGAGACGAGATCGGGATGCCGTCGGCACAGATCACCGGCAACGTCCTCGAGCAGTTCGTGGCGCACGGCACGACCGCGATCCGCACCCACGTCGACGTCGATCTGGGACTCGAACTGCGCGGCATCGAGGCCGTGCGCGAGGCTGTCGCCGCCTACGACGGCGCCCTCGCTGTCGAGATCGTCGCCTTCCCGCAAGACGGGGTGCTGCGCCGCCCCGGCGTGCTCGCCCTCCTCGACCGCGCCGCGCGCGAAGGCGTCGAGCACATCGGTGGGCTCGACCCCGCCACGATCGACCGCGATCCCGTCGGACAGGTCGACGCCCTGCTCGCGTTGTCGGCCGCCCATGGCGTCGGCGTCGACATCCACCTGCACGACCCCGCCGAACTGGGGGCCTTCCAGATCGAACTCATCCTGGACGGCGTCGAGCGGTTGGGGCTGCAGGGCCGCGTCAACATCGCGCACGGCTTCGCCGTCGCCCAGCTCGATGCCGCCCGCCGCAGCGACCTGCTCGCACGAATGGGCGGCCTCGGCGTCACGATGACGACCGTCGCCCCGCTCCGACTCCCCCAGCTGCCGTTGCACGAGCTCGATGAAGCCGGTGTCGCGTTCGGATTCGGCACCGACGGCATCCGCGACCTGTGGAGCCCCTACGGCACGGGAGACCTCCTCGGCATCGCCTGGCAGTACGCCCGCGCGTCGAGCATCGTGCGCGACGAGGACCTTCGCCGCGTCGTCGACATCGCGACGGGTGGCTCCGGCCCCTTCGCCGGCGTGGCGACCAATCACCTGCAGGTGGGCGACCGCGCCGACATCGTGCTCGTGGATGCCGAGAACGCCATGGACGCCCTCGTTCGCACGCCGCGACGCGAGGTCGTCATCGGCGGCGGACGCCTCCTGGTCGGCTGAGCCGACCGGTCGGTGTCACCAGCCGGGTGCTACTGGCCGGAGGCGCGACGCTCCAGCAGGCGGCGCACGTGGGCCTCGATGGCGGCATCACCCGCGGCGGCACCGCCGACGAGCTCGTCGTCTCGGGCCGCAGGCCGCGGCTGCAGCGTGACGGGACGCTGACGCTCGGCACGCGCGCGCATCGCCTCCTCGACCGCGCTGCGACGCAGCGCCTCACGAGCATCCGCCTCGTCGAGCACGGCGGCGGCACGCGAGCCGGCCGACGCGGTGAGCGGCCGGGGAAGCTCGCGAGGCACCCACGAGGTGCGCTCGGCATCCAAGGCGACGTCCTGCACGTCGGCCGCGACGCGCTCGATCGGCGCAACGACCTCACGAACGACAGCACGACGCTGGACGCGCGACATCCGCTGCAGCAGCAGGGCGCATCCCACGAACAGCGCTCCCGCGAGCCAGAGCAACAGCTGCGCACCGGTCGCGGCCAGCTGTACCCCACCCCACGCGCCAAGCGCGAGGGCGGCGACGGCGATGAGGGTCACGACAAGACGCGCGCGGCGACGGGCCTGGGCGCGACGGATCTCGGGTCGCGCCCGCTCGCGAGCCGCCGCACGGGCCGCAGCCTCACGCGCGGCAGCTGCCTCGGCGCGCGCCTGAAGCGTGGTCACTTCGAGCTCGGCGCGCACGCGGGCAAGCTCCGCCTGCTCGCGCTCGGACTGGGCCTGACGGGCCAGCCGCTGCTGGGCCATGGCCGTGCGCGCAGTGAGCTCGAGCCGCACTTCCTGCGGCGTCTCACTGGTCTCGGCGAGCACACGCAGCGCCTGGTTCAACCGCACCGCGTTGCGCTCGGCGGCATTGAACTGGTGCCGGCCGTGCCACGACGGCAGAAGGTAGATCATCCACAGCGCCACGGCGACGAGGACGACCACGCCGCCGCCGAGAACCTGTCCACCCATGTCCCCCACGGTAGGGCCGAGCCGACGCGATCACGCGACATCCGACCGCGTGTCTGACCTTCATGTCGAACCTGAAGGTTTCGCGGCATCCTCCCGCGCAGCGACGGGGTCAGCCGGCGGGGCGATCCGTGAGGGGGACGGTCGCCGCGCTCTCCGGCGCGCCACCCTGCAGCCACCGCTGCAACACGCCTTCGGGTACCTCCTCGCGCACCAGCGCGAACGCATAGTGGTCGCGCCAATCGCCCGCGATGTGGATGAATCGCCGCCGCAGTCCCTCGTAGCGAAAGCCCAGCTTCTCGACGACCCGCAGGCTCGCCCGGTTCTCCGGACGGATGCAGATCTCCATGCGGTGCAGCCCCAGCTCACGGAAGCACACGTCGGTGGCCAGCGCGACCGCCGTCGGCGTGATTCCCCGGCCGGCGAAGCGCTCGCTCACCCAGTAGCCGATCGTCGCCGACGACAGCGACCCGCGGGCGATCCCCCAGACGTTCAGCTGCCCGGCGACCTCGCCGTCGTACTCCATGACGAAAGGCACGCCGCCGCCGTCGCGGTACTGCTGCAGCAGGCGACGGATGCCGAGGCGCATATCGAACGAGACGGGCCCGTCGGGGCTCGTCGCCTCCCACGGCCGCAGCCACGAGCGGTTGCTCATCAACTCCGACTGCAGCACGCGCGCGTCGCGCTGCTTGATGAGTCGGATCGCGATCGGACCGTGCTCACGGGGAGCCGTCAGTTCCATCGGCACCCCTCATGTCCGCCGCTCAGGATCAGCGTCAGAGCTTCTCCGCAAAGTCCTTCAACCACGGTCGCAGCTCCGGACCGAGATCGTCGCGGTCGGCGGCCAGCTGCACGATGGCCTTGATGTAATCCACCCTATCGCCGGTGTCGTAGCGGCGACCGCGGAACACGACGCCCAACACGCCGTCGGTGACGGCCAGCTCCTGCAGCGCATCGGTCAGCTGGATCTCGCCCCCCTTGCCCGGCTCGGTGCGCTCGAGGATGTCGAAGACGCCCGGGGTGAGGACGTACCGCCCGATGACGGCGTAGTTGGAGGGGGCCTCCTCCTTCTTCGGCTTCTCGACGAGCCCCGTGACGCGGACGACATCGGGATCATCGGTCGGCTCTACGGCGGCGGCGCCGTACATGTGGATCTGGTCGGGGTCGACCTCCATGAGCGCGATGACCGTGAGGCCGGATGCCGCGTTCTCCGCCAGCATCTTCGAGAGCAGCTCGTCGCGCGCGTCGATCAGGTCGTCGCCGAGCATGACGGCAAACGTCGCGTCGCCGACATGATGGCGTGCACGCAGCACGGCGTGCCCGAGCCCCTTCGGCTCGCCCTGGCGGACGAAGTGGATGTCGGCGAGCTCGGTCGAGCGCTGGACGCTGCGCAGCTTGTCGTGGGCACCCTTGGTGAGCAGGCTCGACTCGAGCTCGGGCACCGAGTCGAAGTGGTTCGAGATGTTGTTCTTGTTGCGCCCCAGGATGATCAGCACGTCATCGATGCCCGCGGCGACCGCTTCTTCGACGACGTACTGGATCGCGGGCTTGTCGACCACGGGCAGCATCTCCTTCGGCATCGCCTTGGTGGCGGGAAGGAACCTCGTGCCGAGACCCGCAGCGGGGATGACGGCCTTGATCGCAGGAGCTGACATGACCCACACCCTACCGGCGCGCGCCGCCACATCCGTGACCCTCGCGGCCGTGCATGTCGGTGCGCCGCCTACAATCGGACCATGACCGACGGCATCGACGATGCGAAACGCGCGCTGCGCGCCGACCTGCGCGAGCGCCGTCAGCAACGCTCCGAGGCGATGCGCACCGCCGACGCCGCCGGCGTCAAGGCGCAGCTCGACGCGCTGATCGCCCGCACCGGCGCGCGCTCGATCTCCTGCTTCCTGTCGGCTCCGACCGAGCCGGGCACCCACGAGTTCGTGGCAGATGCCGTCGAGCGCGGCATCCGCGTGCTGCTGCCCATCACCCGCGCCGACGGCCTTCTCGACTGGGTCGTCGCCGAGCCCGGCGCCGATATCGCCGAGGGCCTGTTCGGCATGCCCGAACCGGTCGGCGAGGTGCTGAGCCCGCTGTCCGTCAACGACGTCGATCTGCTGGTGATCCCTGCCGCCGCCGTCGATCGCACCGGCATGCGCCTCGGCTGGGGGCGGGGCTACTTCGACAAGACCCTCGGTTCGATGCAGCACTGCCCGCCCGTCTACGCCGTCGTCTTCGACACCGAACTGCTGGACGAGGTCCCCCGCGACCTCCACGACCAGCCGGTCACCGGTGTCGTCACCCCCACCCGCACTGTCGAACTCGCGTCGCCGCGACGCTGAGCCCCTTCCCGGAGGACACCATGCCCACCTACGCCTATGCCTGCACGCAGTGCGGACACCGCTTCGATGCCGTGCAGTCGTTCTCGGATGCCGCGTTGACGCAGTGCCCCGAGTGCGGCGGCGCGCTGCGCAAGCAGTACGGAACCGTCGGCGTGACCTTCAACGGCTCCGGCTTCTATCGCACCGACTCGCGTTCGTCCACCTCCGGCGGGGGCGCTGGCGCGGGCGCATCGACTTCGACATCATCGAAATCCGAGGCGAAGTCCTCGCCCGCATCGTCGGGATCGTGACCGGCGAACGCCGGAGAACCGGAGGAACCGTGATCAAGGGCTTCAAAGACTTCATCATGCGCGGCAACGTCATCGACCTCGCGGTCGCTGTCGTCATCGGCGCCGCGTTCACCGCCGTGGTCAACGCCATCGTGGCGTCGATCATCACCCCACTCATCGAGGTGTTCTGGAAGCCCGACGAGAACGGCGTTCCCGGCATCCCCGTTCCGGCGGTCTGGGGCGGGACGGTGACGTTCCCGATCGGTGGCCTCGTCAGCGCGATCGTCAGTTTCCTCGCGGTGGCGATCGTCGTCTACTTCGTGTTCGTGTTCCCCATGAACGTCTGGAAAGAGCGCCAGGCCGCCAAGCTCGGCGTGGCCGAGGATGCCGAGGAGAAGCTGCCGACCGAGCAGGAACTGCTCATCCAGATCCGCGACCTGCTGGAGAAGAACTCCACCACGCGCTGAGCGCGTTCCGACTCGTCGCTGCGCTCCTCGCTCAACGACCGGCGAGCGCGCCCCGGTCGTTGAGCGAGCGCAGCGAGTCGAAACGCCCTAGTAGTGCGGCGGCACGTCCCGCCGCAAGCGCTCATCGTTAGGCCCCGATGCCCCGTCACCCGCAGGTGGCGGGGCATCGTCGCGTGCGACGGGGACGTCGGGCGAGGGATCGGTCCCGGGCGCCGGAGTCAGTCGTGCCCGGCGCGACCCGCGCACGCGCTCGACGCGCTGACGGCTCTCGTCGTCCACGGCGCTCAGCGCAGATCGAGCGGCTCGGTGACGGTCTCGGCGCGCGGAGTCTCGGGTGAAGCGCCGAGGATCGCCGCGATCCGTCCCGCGACGCCGGCCGGGTCGCTGTACAGGTCGAAGGCGTGCACACGAACGTAATGCCAGCCGAGGCGGCGCAGCACCTGCGGGCGCAAGCGCAGACTCTCCCGCAGGGTCTCCCCCATGCTGTCGGCGTCGCTCTCCACCACGACCGCCTTGCCGCGGTGCTGGGCGACCAGGGGAAGGATGCCGCGATAGTTGACGTCCACGGCGATGCCGAGCGCGCGCAGGTGACCGGCGAGCGCCAGCGTGAGCGGATCGGCGAGGTCCTCGAGCCGGGACTCGCGGGCCCGCGCGGCGATGCCGCCGAGGATCGACATGAGCGTCGCCGCACCGGACTCCAGACGTCCCTCGTCGAAGGCAGAGGGACGGATCGAGGAGACGATGACCATCGACCGGCGCGCGCGCGTCATACCGACCGTGAGCAGGCGCTCTCCGTCGGGGCCCGACAGATCGCCGAAGTCGCTCAGCACCCGGCCGTGCTTGGTCAACCCGAATCCGAGGGAGAACACGACCCGGTCGCGGCTCTCCGCCACCGACTCCTCGAGTCCGAGCACGGCGAACGGCTCGGCCGTGTCGCGGCCGACGAACTCGGCGACATCCGACCGGCCCGCGAAGGCGGCGGCGACGGCGGCGCGCACACGCTCCGCGTGGCGCACGGATGCCGTCACGACCATCAGGGTCTCGGTGGGACGGTTGACCGCGTGCTCGACCACGAGCGTGACGACGCGGGCGACCTCGGCATCCGGGCTCTCGACGGCCCCCGTGATGGGGTCGGGCGTACCGGTGCCCCCTTCGACGTAGTCGACGCTGAGGCTGCCGCGCCCGAGGTACGAGCCCGCCCACGGGTACGAGACAAGCCGGCCTTCGTAGAAGGCGCCGTTGACGAGCTCGGCGAGGTCCTCGCCGCCCGCGCGGTAGCTGCGGGTCAGCGTCTCGACCGGAACGAGCTCGGTGAGCCGCTCGAACACGCTGACCTCGTCGAACGGCACGTCGGGCTCGTCCTCCGCGCTCGCGTGCCCGGCACCGACGCGGAACGCGGTGGGACGCTGCGTCACCGGGTCGCCGAAGACGACCACCTGGCGGGCGCGTCGCAGTGCCGGCGCCGCCTCGGCGAGGCACAGCGCCGCGGCATCCGCGACGATGACCACGTCGAACAGGGGCGACTCGGGGATGGCGGGCACTTCGTAGGGCGACGCGAGCCACACCGGCGCCAGCGTGCGCACGAGCTTCGGTGCCGCCGCGACCAGCTCCGTCGCCGAGGCTCCGCCGCCGCGCAGCAGGTGCTTCAGGGCGGCGGCCTCCCCGGCCTCGTCGACGACGGCGATCTTCCACGTCGTCGCCAGCTCCGCCGCCAGCAGCGGACCCGCCGAGGCGGCGTGCGCCTCGTCGACCAGGCGGTAGTCGCGTTCGAGCCGGTCGACGACCGACGTGTTCGCGCCCAGCAGCGCCCGGTCCGAACGCAGCATCGCTTCGAGAGCGGACTGCCACCACGCGAACTCGAATTCGGCGGCGACGTGCTCTTCGGGAACGTGGCGCACCGACAGCTCGGTGAGCAGCTCCTCCAGGCCCATCTCGGCGAGCTCGCCGCGCAGGGTGGCGCGCTCGACCAGGTTGTCGAAGACGTCGGAGGTCGCCGCCAAGCCCGCGAGCGTGCGCAGCAGGTAGGGGATCGGCAACGACGCGAGCGGTTCGGTGCGTCCCAGTGCGCGATCGAGTGCCCCCAGGTCGGCGGCCACCCGCTGCCACGCCGTGGCCACGTCGTCGAGGCCCAGGGGGATCTCGGGCATGACGCCCGGATCCACAAGCTGCTGCCACTGCGCACGCTGCTGCTGCACGCGCACCAGCGACTCGTGCATGTCGGTGATGTGCATGCCCGGGCGCACGTACTCGCGCGACAGGTTCTTCAGGCGCCGGCGCTGGGGCGATGTCATCGCGGGAGCGTCACGACGCGGCGCGTGCGCCTGGATGAGCTCCGCCAGCGGGCGCTCGAACACGGTCGTGCTGAAGCGATCGAGCGATGCCCGGATGCCCTGCAGCAGCTGCACGTAGGCGCCGAGTTCGGCCAGCGTCGAGAACGGGCGCATGCGCGTCTGCGCGATGAGTTCGTACCCGCGCTCGAGCATGGCGGGCACCTCGGTGCGGTGCAGCCGCCCGGCGAGCGCGTGGGTGTCGCGGGCCTCCTGCGTGGAGGCGAAGGCGACGCCGTACCACGGCGAATCGTCGGGGCCGAAGCGGAACTCGCCGAGACGGGCGGCGGTCGCCAGCGCCTGCGCCGCCTCGGCACGGCGGGTGCCGAGCGACTGCAGGGTGGCGATGTCGAATCGGGTCGCCGCCGACGGCTGCGGCGTCATCGACGCGATCGTCGCCAGGGTGCGCAACGCCTCGAGCGGAGAGACCTCGACGCGCGGATGCCGCTGCGTGAGCGAGTCGCGATAATCGCGCAGCACGGTGCGCAGGCGCACGAGCGCATCGTCGACGTCGGCCACCTTGGGCTGTTCCGCCTTCTCGTTGCGCGTGATCGCGCGGATGAGGTCGCGGTGGAGATGACGCGGCGAGACAGCCAGGCCCGGCAGTCCGATGCCGGCGAGACGGTGGCGGACGCCCTCGAGGGTCGAGCGCCGCGCGCTGACCACGAGCACGCGCTTGCCGGCGCGCACGAGCTCGCCGACCGCGTTGATCACCGTCTGCGTGCCGCCCGTGCCGGGCAGCGTGTGCACGGCGAGCGACTGTCCGGCGGCGATGCGCGCGAGCACGGCCTCCTGCTCGGCATCCGCATCGAGCAGGAGCCGGTCGGCGGCGGGCGGGCGCTCATCGGAGCTGACGGGCGGGGCGGGCGCCCGCACGATCGACAGATCCTCGCGGTCGGACTCGTGTCCGGCGAGGGCGTTCAGGATCGGGTGATCGAGGCTCTCGGCGTCGCGACTCATCGGCGACGACGCGTCGGCGAACGTCGACACGACAAGGCGCGGCTGCACGGTGAAGGTGTCGACGTGTGCGGTGAGCGCGCGCAGGTGGTCGATGACCGGCTGCGGTTTGAAGACGCCACCGTCGTAGGCGAGTTCGGCGAGCGCGCGCCCGTCGATCACGAGACCGAAGTGCGTGCGCGCGGCGACGACGAGCTCGGGGTTGATCGTGAAGGTGCCGTGCAGTTTGAGATCGAAGTCGGAGTGGTGACGGCGGATGGCGAGCGGGCGCAGCAGCACCGGGGCGGCGTAGGTGACGCCGCCGATGCGCCAGCCGGCGATGCCGACCGCCAGGTGCACCGTGTCGATGCCACGGGTCGTGCGCATCTCGACGTCCTTGGCGGCGATGCGCTCGGCTGCCAGGCGGGCCGTGCGCAGGGCGACCTCGTCACGGAAGAGGTTGGACAGCAGCGTGGAGCGCCCGGTGATGAACTGGGGCAGGCTGCCGGGATGGGCTTTCGTGATGTCGATGCCCGCATCGCCGGCGTCGGTGTAGTGCAGCAGGGTGGACCGGCCACCGAGCCACGCCGACTCCTCGCGCAGGCGCGCACGCTCACCGGCGGCGACGTGGGTCACGACGACCCCCGGCTCAGACAGGTCGAGGTCCGCCGGGCTCACCGCATGACCGTGGTCGGCGTCGTCCACGCCTCGCACGGCGCCATCGTCTGCTCTCCACACACTCGACACCCTAAAGTCCCGATCACGGCGTTCCCGGTTAGCGCGGCGGGTTTTCGCGGTATTGGGGCTGATGTGACAGGTGGGGCGGCACCGTGGAGCCTCCTCCCCAACCGACCCGGAGGCTCTGCGCCTCCACAGACCGCGACCGCGCGACGATGATGTCGACCGTCGCGAGCATCATGGAGTCATGACCTCGACTGCCGCATACTCGGTGCACCCGACACCGATCGGCGAGGCCCTCATCGTCGTCGCCGATGGGGGCCTCGTCGCCCTGGACGTGCTGGATGTGTCGCTGACGGCGGCCGACCGCCGCCTCGAAGCGATCAGCGCCCGCCGCCAGGGCATCGTGGTGCCGGATGCCGCGGCCACCGCCGAGGTGGCCGCGCAACTGGACGAGT
The DNA here is from genome assembly GCF_003634765.1 of Microbacterium sp. AG790. Classification (NCBI taxonomy): domain Bacteria; kingdom Bacillati; phylum Actinomycetota; class Actinomycetes; order Micrococcales; family Microbacteriaceae; genus Microbacterium; species Microbacterium sp. AG790. The sequence continues at coordinate 867,090 of NZ_RBWZ01000006.1, read as the reverse complement.
ACTTCGCGGGCACGCGGCGACGCTTCACGCTCGGTCTCGACCTGCACGGGGTCGACGGTTTCGCGCGCCGGGCACTGGAGGCGATGGACGAGATCCCGTATGGCGAGACGGCCTCATACGGCGAATTGGCGATTCTCGCCGGCTCACCGGGCGCGCACCGCGCGGCGGGATCGGCGTGTGCCCGCACGCCCATCTCGATCGTGATTCCGGCGCACCGTGTCGTGCGTGCCGACGGTTCCATCGGTGAGTACGGCGGTCACCCCGAACGCAAACGGTTCCTCCTCGATCTCGAAGCCCGCGTCGTACGAAACGGCACCGCTCGATCCGCCGCCGTGTAGGCCGGTCGCGGCACGGGGCTCCCGCGGCGCAACGCGGGAGCCCCGTGTGGAGCTCGGGTGGATCGCTGGCGGATCCCGGGTGGAGCTCGGGTGGATCGCTGGCGGAGCCCGCGACGACGCCCGGTGATATCCTCGAGCGCACGGGTGACGCAGCCGTCACCCTCGAGGTCAGGGAGGCGAGATGGCGACGCCGACCCCGCTCACCGACAGCGATCTGCTGGCGCACGCCGTCGAAGATCTGGCCACCCGCACGGGCCTTCCCGTCGCCTTCGGCGGGTTCGAGCGGGCGAACGCGGTCGAGGTCACCTCGGTCGTCGGAAACCGGACTCCGCACCTGTCCGGACTCGTCGTGCACGCCAGCCGCGGCCTCGGCGGACGGGCGCTCGTCGAGCGGCGCCCGCGACTCGCGCTCGACTACCGGTCTTCGCGCAACATCACCCATGACTACGATCGCGCGATCCTCGGCGAGGGGATCTCGACGCTGTTCGCTGTTCCCGTCCTCGTCGCCGGGCGCGCACGCGGCGTGCTCTACTGCGGTTCGTGGTCGCCGTCCCCCTTCGGAGAGTCCACCGCACGCATGGCGCTCCAGGTCGCCAGCGATCTGGCGACGGAGCTTCGCGTCAGAGAAGAAGTGCAGCGGCGACTCACCCTCGCCCCGGCATCCGCCTCGGGCGTCGACCCCGTGCTGCGCGAGCACCTGCGCGACACGTACGCGCAGTTGCGCCGCATCGCCGCCGACGTGCCCGACGCCGCCATCCGGCGCCGCCTCGCCGAGATCGAGCAGCGTCTCGCCGACCTGACCCGCGAAGACGGTGCGGCCACGGAGACGCTCGACGTGAAGCTGTCGCCGCGTGAGATCGATGTGCTCGCGTGTGCGGCGCTGGGCCAGACCAACGCCGAGATCGCGGTCGCGCTCGGATTGCGAGAGGGCACCGTCAAGTCGTATCTGCAGTCGGCGATGGCCAAACTCGACACGGGAACGCGTCACGCCGCGGTGACACGGGCGCGACGCGCGGGACTGCTCCCCTGATCAGCCGTCAGTATCAGTAGGCTCTGCCTATGGCCCGCAAAATCGTTCACCAGCTCGTCGATGACCTGGACGGCACCGTTCTCGAAGTCGGTGACGGTGAGACCGTCCTGTTCTCGCTCGACGGCACCGCGTACGAAATCGACCTCACCACCGACAACGCCGCCGCACTCCGCGATGTGCTCGCGCCGTATGTCTCCGCCGCGCGCAGCGTCTCGTCGCGCTCCGCCGCACCGCGCCGTGCCGGCACCCGCGGCCAACGCCGCTCCCAGCAGCGCGACTACGGCCCGATCCGCGAGTGGGCCGCCAAGAACGGTTTCACGGTGTCCGAGCGCGGGCGCGTTCCGGCATCCGTTCTCGAGGCTTACGACGCCGCTCACTGACGACTGCAGGGAGCAACACCGGTGCTCGTCGGCGCAACGACGGGACGCGCGGCGCGAGCGCTAGGGTGATGTCGTGGCCTCGGACTGGACCCGTCGCGTGCTCGTGGTCGAAGACCAGGCCGCCCTGCGCATGCTCGTGTGCGAGCTGCTGCAGCGTCACGGGTTCGAGACGGCCGCCGCGGCCGACGCGGCGACGGCCACCCAGCTGTTCACCGAGTTCGACCCCGACGCGCTGCTGACCGATATCGACCTCGGCAGCCGACCCTCCGGCGCGGAACTGGCGGCCATGCTGTCCGAGCTCGCCCCGCATCTGGCGATCGTCTTCCTCAGCAGCTATCCACGAGCCGCGGCCGGCGCGACGGCGATGGGCATCGCCCATGCGGTCTTCGTCTCCAAGCAGGATCTCGACTCGGCCGACGCGCTCGTGTCGGCGTTGGAGCAGGCGCTGTCGACGCGGCGTGTGCCGGCGGCGACGGCTCTGCCTGCACCCGATGCCCGCGACGGCCTCGGCGCGCTCACCCGCCATCAGCTCGAGATCCTCGCGATGGTCGCTCGCGGATGGTCGAACGAGCGCATCGCCGAAGAGACCGCGTCGAGCGTGCGGGCCGTGGAACGTTCGATCAGCCGCCTGTTCGACCGCTTGGATGTGACGGGCGACCCGACCGTCAGCCCACGCGTCGCCGCTGCGGCGATGTACCTGGCCGCGTTCGGCCCCGCCCGGTGAGAGGCCGCGAGTGAGGCGGTTCGCCACGGCGATCGGCCGTGTCGTGGCCGACGGACGGTTTCTGAGCCTGTGGTCGCTCGCGGCGACCCTCGTCCTGTCGATGACCATCATGGCGCCCGTGGGTGCGGGCGTGGATGTCGCGGCGCTGGCTCCGGCGACGCTGGCCACGACGACATGCTTCGTGCTTGCGCTCGGGGCCCTCGCGCTGATCGAGCGGCACCTGTCCGCGCCACTCGTGCGCGCGATCGTGCTCATCGTCGGCATCGTCGCGTGCGCCGCCCTGCGCCCGCTCGTGCAGGACGCGTGGGCCGCACTGTGGGCACTGCCGATCCCGGCAGCAGCCCAACTGCCGTTCCGTATCGCGACGAACGTGGTCGTCTGGCCGGTCGTGCTCGCGATGATCGCCGTGCTCGAGAACGCCGTGCACACGCTGCGTCGCACCAACGCGCTGCTGCGCGAGGTGGCGGCAGAGCTCGCCGCCGCGCCCGACCGCGCCGTCGTCGTCGACCGGCGCGCCCGCCGCGAAGTGGATGCCGCGGCATCCGCCCTCACCCGGGCGATCGATCGGTGGGATCCCGCGACGGGGCCGAGCGGCGTGCACGCGCTCGGGGCGGAGGCCTTCCGCACCTGGAGCCACCGCTTGCAACAGGTGGCGGACGATGCGGCGACGACCTCGGCGCCGCGGGTCGCACCCGCCACGGATGAGATCTCGATTCGCCGTCGCGGCCTGGCGCTGCCGCCGCTGCGCCTTCCACCACGCGGGACGGTCGCGATCGTCTACATCGCCTGCACACTGCCCTACGCTCTGCGAACGACGGTCCCCGCCGAGCTGATCGCGGGTCTGGTCGCCGTCGTCGCCGTGACGGGTTTTGTCGACCATGTCGCGCGACGCCGGATGTTCGTGCGCAGCGCCCGTCTCAGCGCCACGGTCTATCTGCTCGGCGCGGCCATCGGCGGCGTCGCACTCTCCGCACTGACAGCCATCTACGGACATCGCGGCCTCATCGTGCTTCTGCCGGCGATCGACTACCTCGCCTTCGCGCTCGCGGTCGCCCTGTGCGCGGGCGCCGTGCAGAGACTGCGCCGAGAACAGCGTCGACTGTCGGGAACGATCACGCATTCTCAGCGCGCGAGCCGTGAGGGTGTCGGTCCCGCCCGCGAAGGCCTGCGACGCACGGCGGAGCTGCTGCACCGCGACGGGCAGGGAGCGTGCGTGCAGTTCGCGTTGACGCATCCGCACCCGTCCCCGGCAGACGCCTCCGCACTGCGCGACGATCTTCTCACGCTCGTGCATCGGCTGACGTCGACGTACGCGGCAGCCGACCCCGGCACGGATGCTGCGGCGCTGCGAGCGCTGCTGGCGACGTGGGGACGGGTGATCGTTCTGCAGACCACGCTCGATCCCCGGGCGCTGTCCGTGCTCGATGCGCATCCCCGCCTCGCGCGCGATGTGTACGACGTCATCGCCGAGGGACTTCTGAACGCCGTCAAGCACAGCGACGAGAAGCGTGCGGAGGTGAGCCTCGATGTCGTCGCGACGGGCGCGGGCAGCCGGCTGCGCGCTCGCGTGCGCTCGCGGGGGCGCACGGCGCCGGATGCCGAGCTGCGACCGGCCTCCCACGCGCGCGACCTCGGCGCACGCCTGCGCACAGACGGTCGCGACACGCTGCTCGAGGCGCTGTTCGCCCTGCCGCCGACCACTCCTGTCGTGTCAGCCGAACATCCCGAAAAGCAGGCCGCACCCCCGTCATAACGTCGTCATCGCACCCCCGGACACCCGGCCCGGGGGAAGCGATGAAACGGAATCGACGTGAACGACCTGCACAACCTTCTTCCCCTCGCGGTGGGCATGCTCCTGTCCCCGCTGCCCATCGTGGCCATCGTCGCGATCGTGCTCGCACCCCGCGGCCGCGCCTGCGCCCCCGTCTACACCGCGGTCTACACGCTGGTCGCCTTCGCCGCCACGGGCCTGGGCGCGCTGGGCGCGGCCCGCGCGTCGGCGTCGAGCGGCCCCGCAGCGCAGACGGTCTCGCTGATCCTGGCGATCGTCCTCGGCCTCGGCTTCACGGTGTTCGCCATCGTGAGCTGGATGTCGCGTCCGAAGACCGGCAAGCCCGCGACGGCGCCGAAGTGGCTCGCGGCCATCGACAGCGTCACCCCCCTCTCGGCGGCCGGTCTGGGCCTCGTCATGGCGGTGACCAACTCGAAGAACATCCCCCTCGAGCTCAAGGCGGGCGCCCTCATCGGCGAGGCACACCTCGCCCCCCTCGCCGCCGTCGGCCTGTGCCTGGCCGTCGCAGTGGTCGGCTCGCTGCTGCTCGTGATCCCGGCGCTGGTCCAGCTGACCGGCACGGCCCGCGTGATCTCCGCCCTGCAGGCGCTGAAATCACAGCTCATCACGCACAACGCCGCCATGATGACGGTACTGTTCGCGATCCTCGCGGCGAACGAGCTCGCACAGGTCATCCACCGTCTGGCCGCCTGAGCACCACCCCTCCCACTTCTCACACCTCTCGACCCGAAAGGACCTCCCATGTCGAACACCACCGAGACCCCCGACGTGTCCGTCCCCTGCATCGCCACGACCCCGGCCGGCACCTTCCGCGGCGCCGTCCGCGAGGCGGTGCGCTCCTGGCGCGGCATCCGCTACGCCGAAGCCCCCGTCGGCGAGCGTCGCTGGCGCGACCCGGTGCCGGCCGCCCCGGCGACCGGCGAGGTCGACGCCACCGCGTTCGGTGCGGCGTGCCCCCAGGTGCGCACACCCGCGATCGCCCTGGGCGATGACGCCGTCCTCGACGAGGACTGCCTGATGCTCAACGTGTGGGCACCCGACACCGACGCCCCGGCGGGTGCGCGACCGGTCATGGTGTGGCTGCACGGCGGCGCCTACACGTTCGGCGCGTCCAGCCAGCGCACCTACGACGCGACCTCTCTGGTCACGCGCGGCGACGTGGTCGTCGTGACCCTCAACTACCGCCTGGCCGCGTTCGGCTTCCTGGACCTGTCCGGCCTTCTGCCCGACGGCGGCTTCGACCGCAACCTGGCGCTCAAGGACGTGCTGCTGGCACTGCGGTGGGTGCAGGAGAACATCGCCGCGTTCGGCGGCGACCCCCACCGTGTGACCGTGTTCGGCGAGTCCGCCGGCGGCGGCCTGGTGACGACGCTGCTGGCCACTCCCTCGGCCGCGGGTCTGTTCCACCGGGCGATCGCGCAGTCCTCCCCCGCGTCCAGCATGTACGGCATCGACCGGGCGCGAGATGTCGCCGAGCGCTTCGTGCGAGAGCTCGGCATCGACCTGACGGATGCCGTCGCCACCGCCGCGGCGCTGCGCGCGGCATCCGCCGACGAGCTCGTGACTGCGGGGATGGCCGTGTACGCCCAGGTGCCCGACGAGGCGCCCGGCACGCTCGCGTTCGCGCCGATCATCGACGGCGACCTGCTGCCGGAGGCTCCGGCGACCGTGCTGCACGAGGGCCGCGGACTGCCTGTCCCGCTGATGATCGGCACCAACAAGGACGAGGCGTCGCTGTTCAAGTTCATGAAGTCGCCCCTCATGCCGATCACCGAGGAGCGCATCATGACGATGTTCTCCGACATGGCCGCCGACAACCCGACCGTCGAGCTGCCCTCGGTCGCCCAGGTGCAGACGGCGTACGAGAACGTGCGCAAGAACGCCGTGGGCCTGGGCGTCGCCCGCGACATCGGCTTCCGCATGCCCACCGTGTGGATCGCCGAGGGTCACGCCGCCACGGCCCCGGTCTGGCTCTACCGCTTCGATCACGCGGCGCCCTTCCTGCGACTGATCGGCCTCGGCGCCACCCACGGCAGCGAGCTGGCGTACCTCTGGGGTGTCTTCGCGAGCGGCCCCAAGGACCTCACGTTCCGCCTCGGTGGCAAGCGTGCCGGCGAGGCGATCTCTGCCCGTATGCAGGAGCGATGGGCCGCCTTCGCTCATGGGCGCACGCCTGACGCGGAGAGCGTCACCGGAGCCCCGCACTGGCCCGCCTACGATCCTGCCGACTCCCGTGCGACGTTGGTGATCGAGCGCCACGACAGCGTCGTCGACGATCTGGACGCCGCCCTGCGCGCCGCATGGGGCGATCAGGTCCTCGACTTCCACTGACCACGCGCCGCCGCCGCGCACCTTCGAAGGAGCCCGCTCATGTCCGACACCTGCACCGCCGCCACTGCCCTGAGCCGCGACCACCTCGCGCCCGCCATCGCCGCGGCCGGCGTCACCATCGCACCCGCCCACCATGGCGCACCCAGCCGCTCGGACGAACGCGGCACGACGACAGCGACAGCCGACCTCCTGATCGTCGGCCGCATCGCGACCGGTGATCCCGCCGCTCCGCGCGCGGAGGCGATGGCGGTGCGCGACGGCCGCATCCTCGCCGTGGGTTCGGCGGCGGACGTGGACGGCCTCACCGGCCCCGCGACGAAGATCCTGTCTCCCGACGGGGTGGTCATCCCGGGCCTCATCGAACCGCATGCGCACATCTGGGTGTCGCTGCTGACGCTCGAGTGGACCGACGTCTCGCACGCCGCCTGCCCGCGCTTCGACGACGTCGTCTCGGTATTGACGGCCGCCGCGCAGGCGACGCCGGCGGGTCAGTACCTGCTCGCGAAGCTGTTCGATCCGAGCCTGTACCCCGGCGAGCCGGCCCTCACACGTGACATCCTCGACCGGGTCGCGATCGACCGCCCGATCGTCGTGCTCAACGCGTCGATGCACTTCGCCTACGCCAACAGCGCGGCCTTGGATGCCGCCGGCATCACCGATGCCACACCGCAGCCGAGCGGGGGCACGCTGGAAAAGCGCGACGGGCGGCTCACCGGCGTGGTCGGGGAGTCTCCCGCGGTGACGATGCTGCTCGCGAACCTGCCGCGCCCCACGGCGGCGGACGTGGGTCGCGGCATCCGTCAGGTGCTGAACGAGTTCGCCGCGGCCGGCGTGACCTCGATGCGTGAAGCGATGACCGGCACGCTGGCCGGGGTGAGCGAAGTCGCCCTGCTGCACCAGATCAACGGCGCCGAACGGCTGCCGGTGCGGGTGTCGACGGCGCAGTTCTCCTCCCTGGCGGGGTGCGCGACACCGGCCGAGGTCGCCCAGGCGTGGAAGGCGGCCGGGGTGACCCCGTTCAGCGGAGATGGAATGGTCCGTGCCGACGCGTGGAAGATCGTGGCGGACGGTTCGAACCAGGGCCGATCCGGCTATTTCCTGCAGCCGTATCTGGGCGAGACCTCGGGAGGCCACGCGAACTGGACGCCGGAGAGCCTGCGCGAGGTGATGCGCGCCGGTCTCGATGACGGCTGGCAGCTGATGATCCATACGAACGGCGACGCCGCCGTCGAGTTCGCCCTCCAGGCGGCGGAGGAGCTGCTGCCGCGCTGCGGTCAGAACGATCTGCGTCACCGCTTCGAGCACGCCTCGGTGACCACCGACGACCAGCTTGTACGGATGGCGGCGGCCGGAGTGTCACCGAGCTTCCTGATGGACCACGTCTACTACTGGGGTGCGGCCTTCCGCGACACGATCCTCGGCCCCGAGCGCGCCGCGCGGCTCGATCGCCTCGCCTCGGCGTACCGCGCGGGACTGCGCCCCAGCCTGCACTCCGACTACAACGTGACGACGGTGCGACCCCTGCGCAGCGCCCGCACGGCGGTGCTGCGCCGTCTCGAGGCCGACGCCACGGTGCTCGCGCCGGAGGAGCGCGTCAGCCCGGCGCAGGCCCTGTCGGCGATCACCGCCGATGCCGCCTGGCAGATCCACGCCGACGATCGCGGCACGCTCTCTGCCGGCCGGCGGGCGGACTTCGCCGTCGTGGACAGCGATCCGTGGACGAGTGATCCCGAGAGCTGGGATCGCATCGCCGTGCACGCGACCTACATCGACGGCGTTCCCGCCTTCACCGCCTGAGCTCCCTCTCCGCTCGCCTCCCCCACCCGAAAGCACCCTCATGACCACGACATCACCGACGTTCGTCGTGCGCTCGGCGCACACCCTCGCCATCCCGCTGCTCGGCGTGCTCGCCGCGGTTCAGGGCTCCGCCCCGAATATCGCGGCGACCGCGCTCGTGGGCGCCAGCCGCGGCCTGGACATGGTCGGCGGCGATCAGGCGCTCGCGGCATCCATGCAGACCCTCGCGATCGCCGCCTCGGTCATCACAACCGGATTGCTCGCCGACCGGATCGGTCGCCGCCGCATGCTCATCGCCGCCCTCGTGACAGGTCTCGTCGGCCAGCTGATCGTGGCCGCCGCACCGATGCCGCTCGTCTACATCCTCGGCCAGGCGGTGACAGGCGTCGGCCTGGGCGCCGTGTACGCCGCCGCGTTCGCGTACATCCAGGTTCTGGCCGCGCCGGGCCGGCTGCCCGCCGCCGTCGCGACCTTCGCCGCGTGCTCGGGAGCCGCCGGCGTGCTGTTCACCTTCTCGGGGGGCTTGCTCGCCGGCATCGACTGGCGCCTCGCGTTCGTGCTCGTTCCCGTGCTGTCGGCGCTGTGCATCCCCGCCGTCCTCGTGCTCCTGCCGACCGTCGCACCCACCGTCGCCGAGAAGCGCGATGTGGGCGGGCAGGTCTCCCTCATCGCCGGGATGGTCGTTTTCCTGTTCGGCGTGTCGCAGCTCGCCTCGTCGCTGACCAACCCGCTGACCTGGGCAGCCATGGCGCTGGGCGTGGTGCTTCTCGCCGCGTTCGTCTGGTCGCAGACACGCGTTGCGAACCCCTTCTTCCCGGTCGCGCTCTTCCGACGGCCCCTTTTCCTCGCGGCGCTCTGCGCGGGCTTCGTCTTCAATGCCGGCGGCGCGGTCGCCTTCTTGCAGCTGTCGAACCTGTGGCAGTACGTTCTCGCTCTGACGCCCAGCAGCGTCGCTGTGTGGCAGCTGCCGGTGTCGGTCACCTCGATCGTGGGCGCGATCGTGCTGGGGCGCCTGATGACGCGCGGCATGAGTCCGCAGACGTCGCTGCTGGTGGGCGGCGTCCTGTCCGCGGCGGGCTTCGGGGCGGCTTTCCTTGCCCGCGAGGCCCCCACCCCGCTGGCGTTCGTCCCCGCCGGCATCCTCATCGCCTTCGGCATCACCGCCGCAGCCCTCCCCTACGGCACGCTCGTGCTCAGCGAGGCCCCCGCCGAGTTCTACGGGGCGGTGACCAGCTCGCGCACGACCTTCGGGCAGCTCTTCTCCTCGCTGGGCACGGCGGTGTCGACCGTCGTGATCACCCAGCTCACGATCTCGGGGATCACCGCCCGCCTGTCGGCGGCGGGACTGTCGGATGCCGCGGTGCACACCGCTCTGGTCGGCGTCGGCACCTACGCGAAGGACGGCACACGCCCCGACGCGCAGGTGTTCGATGCCGCCGTGGCCGCCTACCGCGACGGGTTCGGCGCACTGATGATCGGCATGGCGGTCATCGCGTTGGCGGCCAGCGTCGCCGGGTCGGCACTCATCGCTCGTGCCTCGCGGGCGGTGCCGGCGTCCGCATGACCGCGGTGCGCCGTCACGACTCGCGGTGCGGCGGGTGCGGTGGGTACAGCCGTCGCAGCACGAGGCGCTGGCCGAGGGTCCAGGTGACGGTCGTCAGCAGGTAGACGGCCGCCGCAAGCGGGACGAACAGCGCGACGACGGCGGTGAGGAACGGCGCCGTCTCGACCAGCAGCCGCTGCCCGGGTGGCAGCGTCATCGCCACCGCCGGTCGCAGCAGTCGTCGCGTGAGCTCGCCGATGAGAGCGATGAGCACAACGATGACGCCGAACACCAGCGCGGCCGCCCCGTCGAAGCCGCTCGTCGCCACCGCGACGGCGGTCTGCCCCAGCGGCACACCGAGGAGGTGCTCGCCGAGCAGCGGGTTCGTGTGTCCCGCGATCGATCCGTGCAGGAACACGGCATACACGAGCCCAACGATCGGCGCCTGAATCAGCAGCGGAAGACACCCGGCGGCGGGCGAGACGCCTTCGGCGCGGTAAAGGGCGAGGGTCTCGCGCTGCAGCCGCTCGGGATGTGCGCGCCACCGCTTCTGCAGTGCGCGCAGCCGCGGCGCCAGGCGCGAACGCGCCTGATCGGCTTTCGCCTGTGCGACCCCGGCTGGCACGAGCGCCATCCGCACGAGGAGGGTGACGAGCACGACTGCCGCTGCGGCGGCCCCCGGCCCGGCGACGGGAGTGAGAACGGCGATGAGGGCCATGAGCCCGCGCGCCGAGAGGTCGAGCAGAGCCGCCAGGGGCGGCAGCGTGAAGATGTCCACGAGATGTCCATTCCGACGAGGCGATCAGGGTGAGCTGGTCGGCCGCGAAGGGATGCCGTGGGCGGCGTCCGAACGGGGGGGGTGACTACGCGGCCGGAAGGGCCGCGCTCGGACCTCTGCGGAGGATGTGACCGGGAGCGTCGGGGTCGCTCTGCGCGACGGGCGCGCTCAGCACGTCGCTGCGTGCCGGATGGATGCGATCGTGTACAGAGCGATCGGGTCGGGTGGCGGCGCCCGCGGCCATCACGACGAGGGCGGCCGCGGCGAGCGCGATGCCCGCAGCGACCGCGGCGACGACGGCGAGCGAGGTGATCGGTGAGGCTCCCGCGGGCAGGATGCCGACGGCCACACCGATCGTGCGCAGCAGGAGGAGGAACGCGTCGATCATCGGCGGTCCTCCCTCTCAGCCACGGTGAGAACCCAGGCTAGCGGAGGAGCGTCATCGCTTCGACGGTGCGAGCGAGGCGGCGTCGGCGATGCCGGTGCGCCCGCCGAGCCCGCCGACGAGCACGCCGACCGATTCGGCGAGCGCGCGTGAGCTCAGCCGGCCCACGCCGGTCGCGTTGACGAACGCGTGGATGTGACCGTCCACGACCTGCAGGGTCGTGGGCACCCCGGCATCCTTCAGTCTTTCGGCGTAGGCGATGCCCTCGTCGCGCAGCACGTCGAAGCCCGAGACGGCCACGTGCGCGGGCGGCAGCTTCGTGAGCGCGGACGCCCCGGCACGCAGCGGTGAGGCGAACGGGTCGAGCGCGTGCGCGGGCGTCGGCAGGTAGTGTCCGCGGTACCAGTCCATCTGCTTCTCGGTGAGGAAGTAGCCGTCGGAGAACAGCCGGTAGGAGCGGTGCTTGCCGGACAGATCGGTGACCGGGAAGAACAGCACCTGGAAGTCGGGCGCGCCCGCCGCATCTCCCACGGTCGCAAGGCTCACCACTGCGCTCAGGTTTCCGCCGGCGCTGTCGCCCGCGACCGCGATCCGGCGGCCGGGCCGGTGCTCACGCACCCAGCGATAGCTGTCGATGGCGTCCTCGACGCCGGCGGGGAACGGGTGCTCGGGCGCGAGGCGGTAGTCGACCGAGATGACTTCGAGGCCGCTGGTGGCCGCGATGAACCGGCAGACGGAGTCGGCCGAGTCGAGGCTGCCGACGACCCAGCCGCCGCCGTGGAAGTACACGACCGTGCCTTCGGCCTCGCGCACGTGCTGATAGCGGCGTGCCCGGACGGACCCCGCGCGCGTCGGGATCTCGATGTCATCGACGCTCGCGACGGGCAGCGAGCCGCCGAAGATGCGGGCTTCGGCATCGATCTGGGCCCGCGCGCGATCCAGCGGCAGGTCGGAGAAGTCGGAGCCCGGGAGGGCGTTGAGCAGTCGCAGCGCCATCTGCACCTCGGTGTACAGGCGCTGGCCGTCCACGACGACCGGCCGACCGGCGATGACCCGCTGGATCGGTTCGGGCAGCGCGCCGAGCGTGCGGATGACGGCGCGCATCAGGCGTTCGGAGGCGGCGGGAGTGGCGGGAGTGGCGGGCATGGCGGCTCCTCGGGGTCGGCGGCGTCGACGATTCGCGGGCATCCGGCGACCGGCCGGCACGGGATGCGCTCGACGATAGCGATCAGCGGGAATTTGTCACGGTCCACCTCCGCCAGCCAGCGGACATCATCGGCCAAATAGAATGGCCACCATGTCCGAGCGCCTCGCCGTCACGCCCTCCTCGGCCGTCATCACCCCGAACATCATCCGCTACCTGCTGCAGGTGGCCGACGAGCACGGTGCCTCTCTCGACCGCGCGCTGCGGGCGGCATCCCTGACCCGGAGCGCGATCGACTCCCCCGCTCTGCGCGTCTCGTACCGGCAGGGTCGCGTGATCATCGAGCAGGCGCTCCTGCTGCTGCCCGTGCCGGCGCTCGGAATCGAGGTGGGGCGGCGTCAGCCGATCACCGCCTCGGGACTGCTGGGCCTCGCCATGATGTCGAGCGCGACCCTGCGCGATGCGGTGCGGGTGGGTCTGCGGTTTCAGAATCTCGCCGGCTCGATGGTGCGCTGGAGCTCGGCGGAAGAGGCCGGCGGCCTGGTGGTGACCGCCGCTCTGCAGGAGCCCGCCTCGCCGGTGGGCATGTTCCTCATCGAAGAGGGGTTCGCGAACATCACGCGCATGGCCCGCGATGTGGCCGGTCTGGCGGCGCCGCAGCTGGTCGAGCTGGCACACGCGGCGGGGGCCGAGCCCGCGGTGTACCGCGACTACTTCGGCAGCCCCGTGCGGTTCGCCGCGGCGCGCAATGCCTGGCACGTGCCCCTCGCATCGGCGCACGCCGCGCTTGCGAGCGCCGACGCCTGGACCCACCGCGAGACGGTCGCCCTGCTGGAGACGCAGACCGAGAGCATCATCGAGCGCCAGGAACTCGTCGCCGTGCTCGCGACGCAGATCGAAGACACCCTGCCCGACGTGCTGCCGCTCGCGGCGCACGCACGTGCACTCGCGACGAGCGAGCGGACGCTTCGGCGACGACTGATCGAGGTGGGGGCGAGCTACTCGGGTGTGCTCGACGATGTGCGCAAGCGTCTGGCCGCCGAGCTGTTCGCCTCTCCCGTGCTGACGACAGCCGAGATCGCGTTCCGCCTCGGCTACGGCGACGACCGCTCGCTGCGGCGCAGCACGCTGCGGTGGTTCGGCTCCTCTCCCGCGGCACTGCACGCCGAGGCGCGCCGCCCGCTGATCGTCCGCTGACCGGCTCGCGAAACGACCGGGCGTACCCGGAGGGATAGATCAGGTCACGGTCGATGGCCGATCGTGTCCGTTTCCTGGATGCCGTGCGTCCGCCCTGCGCCGTGCGGCGCGCCGTACCGTGAGGTCCTCACCCGCACAAAGGAGCGCTGATGAACACGTCGCCCACTGCCGTCCGACCTGTCGACACCACGGTCTGCGTCATCGGCGCCGGCCCCGCCGGACTCGCCGTCGCTCGCGCACTCAGCGAGAAGGGCATCGACTACACGCACCTCGAACGCCACACGCAAGCCGGAGGTCTGTGGGACATCGAGAACCCGGGCACCCCGATGTACGAGTCGGCGCATTTCATCTCCAGCCGCACCGTGTCGGGCTTCTCCGGCTTCCCCATGCCCGACGACTACCCCGACTACCCCGGTCACGCGCAGATCCTCGCCTACCTGCGATCGTTCGCCGACGCCTACGGGCTCACTCCCCGCATCCGCTTCGGCTCGACCGTCAGCGCGATCGACGCGGTCCCCTCTTCGGCGGCGGAAGCCCCGCGCTGGCGCGTCACCCTCGACGACGGCACCACGACCGAGCACGAGCGCGTCATCGTCTGCACCGGCAGCCAGTGGCATCCGTTCGTTCCGGAGATCCCGGGCTCGTACACCGGTGAGGTGCGCCACAGCCTCGAGTACCGTTCACCGTCGGAGTTCGCCGGCAAGCGCGTGCTGATCGTCGGCGGGGGCAACTCGGCCTGCGACATCGCGTGCGACGCGGCGCGCTCGGCGCAGCGCGCCGCGATCAGCATGCGTCGCGGGTACTGGTTCATCCCGAAGCACGTGTTCGGGATGCCCTCCGACATCGTCGGCGGCAAGGGGTCGTTCCTGCCCAAGCCGGTGGAGCGGGCGATTCTGCAGCCGGTGCTCAAGCTGCTGACGGGAGATCCCACCCGGCTCGGCCTGCAGAAGCCCGACCACAAGCTGTTCGAGACCCACCCGGTGCTCAACTCGCAGCTGTTCCATTACCTGCAGCACGGCGACATCGTCGCGCGTCCCGGCATCCGCCGCGCCGACGAGCTCTCGGTGGAGTTCACCGACGGCACGCGGGAGGAGTTCGACGTCATCCTCATGGCGACCGGGTACCGGCACCGCGTGCCGGTGGCCCAGCGCTACTTCGGTGACGAACAGCACCCCGATCTGTACCTCAACTGCGTCTCCCGAGACCACGCCGGGCTCTACGGCGTCGGCTTCATCGAGACGAACAGCGGCGCATACGGACTGTTCGACCAGCAGGCGCACCTGCTGGCGTCGTTTATCGCGGGTAGCCGCACGGGGGATGCCGCAGCGTCCGAGTTCGAGCGTCTGCGCATCGCCGACACCCCTGATCTGTCCGGCGGTCTGCACTTCGACTCCTCGCCGCGCCATCGCGGCTACGTCGACGCCGACGCGTACGTCAAGTACGTGAAGAAGCTGGCCCGCCGCCTCGGCTGGGCCCTCGAAGGCGAGGCTCCGGATGCCGCGCGCCGCCGGACCGCGCGGGCAGCGGAGGTCGCGGCGTGAGCTTCGACTACCGCGACAAGGTCATCGTCGTCACGGGCGGCGCCGGGGGCATCGCCCGCGCCTTCGCCGGCGAGGCCGCGCACCGCGGCGCGGCGCTCGCTCTCGTCGACATCCGCGCCGCAGCAGCCGAACGTGCCGCCGCCGCGCTGCCCGGTCGGGGCCATCGGGGCTTCGCCGGCGATCTCACCGACGACGACCAGGTGGAGCGTGTGCTCGGCGAGATCGGAGAGGCCTACGGCCGCATCGATGTGCTCATCAACAACGTCGGCATGACGAGCGCGGAACGCTTCGACGCCCGGTCGGTGGCGAGCATCCGACTCGAGACGGAGGTGAACCTCCTGTCACCCTTGGTGCTGACGCGCCTGGCGCTGCCGTTGTTGCACCGCTCGCGCGACCCGCGCGTGATCACGACCGTCTCACTCGGGGGCATCTTCCCCCTGGGTGAGACCCCGATCTACACGGCGTCGAAGTTCGGGCTGCGCGGCGCGATGCTCTCGATCGGGCTCGACCTGCGCCAGAAGGGGATCATCGCCGGCTCCGTGCTGCCGTCGGCGACCGACACGCGCATGCTGCGGCAGGAGGCGATCGACGGCGGCAACTCGCTGCAGTTCCAAGACCCGCCCCAGCCGCCCCGGGCGGTCGCCCGCGCGATGATGCGCATGCTCGACCGGCCGCGACTGGAGATCTACCCGAAGCCGTCGGAGTCGGTGCTGATCCGCCTCGCCATGCTCGTCCCCAACGCCTTGCCGCAGCTGATGCGCGGTTTCCGCCGTCGCGGCGAGCGGGGCATGGCCCGCTACCTCGCCCAGCTGGAGCGCGACGGTCACGTCGTCCGCGACGGCGACGACCTCGTTCTGAAGGAGACCGCATGACCTCCCCCACCCTCATCCTCCGCTCCCCCGCCGACGGCACCGTCCTCGGCGAGACGGCGGTCACCTCGGCCGCAGAGGTGCATGCCGCGGCCCGTCGCGCCGACGACGTCTTCCGCTCTCGCGTGTGGGCGGGACGAACGCCCCGGGAGCGCGCCGCGGTGCTGCTGCGCCTGGCCGATCTGATGGTGCGCGATGCCGAGACGCTCGCCCGCTTGGACTGCGAGGACGCCGGCAAGCCGATCACCGAGTGCCGCGAGAACGACGTGCCGTCGGCGATCGAGTCCATCCGCTGGTTCGCCGAAGCCGTCGACAAGCAGTACGGCACGACGACGGCATCCGGACCCGACGTGCTCGCCTTCACCGAACGCGAGCCGTTCGGCGTGGTCGCGGCCATCCTCCCCTGGAACTACCCCCTCGCGATGGCCGCGTGGAAGGTGGGCCCGGCGCTCGCGGCCGGCAACAGCCTCATCCTCAAGCCCGCCGACGCGACGCCGCGGTCGGTGCAGCATCTCGCCGCCCTCGCGGCCGAGGCGGGACTTCCCGACGGGGTCCTGCAGGTGCTGCCCGGCGACGGGCCGACGACCGGGGCGGCGCTGGCCGACGACCCGATCATCGGCGCCCTGTCGTTCACGGGGTCCACGGCGACCGGACGGTCGATTCTCGCCGCCGCCGCGGCGAGCAATCTGAAGCGGGTGAGCCTGGAGATGGGCGGCAAGAGTCCGCAGATTCTGATGGATGACGCTCTGTCCTTCGGCGACGAGCTGATCGAGGGGATGGTCGAGTCGGCGTTCCTCACCTCCGG
This sequence comes from Microbacterium sp. AG790, assembly GCF_003634765.1. Classification (NCBI taxonomy): domain Bacteria; kingdom Bacillati; phylum Actinomycetota; class Actinomycetes; order Micrococcales; family Microbacteriaceae; genus Microbacterium; species Microbacterium sp. AG790. The sequence continues at coordinate 850,436 of NZ_RBWZ01000006.1, read as the reverse complement.
ACAGAACTGCACGGCGGGCTCGCGCATCCTCGTCCACCGCTCGATCCACGACGAGGTGGTGGCGCGGTTCGCCGCCGCAGCTGACGCCCTGCGCGTCGGGCATCCCGCCGACCCCGCGACGCAGCTCGGCCCCGTGCTCACCGCGGCCGCGGCCAGGCGGATGACGGATGCCGTGGCGCAGGCGCTCCGCGAGGGGGCGACGGTCGTGACGGGAGGCGGTGAGATCGATGTCGTGCCCGGTGGCCACTATGTCGCGCCGACGGTGGTGACCGGCGTGGCGCCCGGGTCGGACATCACCCGCCAGGAACTGTTCGGACCGATCGTCACGGTGCAGGCGTTCGATACGCGCGACGAGGCGATCGCTCTGGCCAACGACATCCCTTACGGTCTCGCGGCCTCGGTGTGGACGACGCGGCTGGACGACGCGCTGGCGCTGGCCCGCGGCGTGGAGGCCGGACTGGTCTCGGTCGGAGCGTACAGCGAAGGCGACCTGGCGATGCCCTTCGGCGGGTGGAAGCAGTCGGGCTTCGGAGGGGTGGAGAAATCGCTCCGCGCGTTCGAGCAGTGGACGCGCGAGAAGAGCGTTTGGATTCGCCACCGGCCCTGAGCTCGAGCCTTGGCTCGTTCACCGGCGGGTTCGGCGTGCGCACTACAATCGCGGCGTGATTCCTCCGCGCACGTCGTCCCGGGCCCGATGAGCGCCCCCGCGGCATTGGCCCGTCGCCTGGGCCTCGTCGATGCGATCGCGATCGGTCTGGGCTCGATGATCGGCGCGGGCGTGTTCGCCGCGTTCGCGCCCGCTGCGGCGGCGGCCGGCTCGGGCCTGTTGATCGGCCTGGCCCTTGCGGCGGTGGTGGCCTACGCCAATGCGACGTCGTCGGCGCAGCTCGCCGCGCAGTTTCCGACGTCCGGGGGCACGTACGTCTACGGCCGCGAGATGATCGGCCCGTGGTCGGGGTTCTTCGCCGGCTGGTCGTTCGTCATCGGCAAGACGGCCAGCTGCGCGGCGATGGCGTTGACGTTCGCCTCGTATGCCGCCCCCGCGGGATGGGAGAAGCCCGTCGCCGTCATGGCGGTCCTGGTGCTCGCGGCGGTCAACACGGTCGGGGTCACCCGCACGGCGGCTCTCACCAAGGTGATCGTGGTGGTCGTCTTGGCGGTGCTCGCGCTCGTGGTCGTGGCCGCCTCGGCATCCAGCGCCGGCTCCGCCGACAACCTCGTGATCGATCCCGGCCCCCACGGCTGGTACGGCGTGCTGCAGTCGGCCGGGCTGCTGTTCTTCGCCTTCGCGGGGTACGCCCGCATCGCCACGATGGGCGAGGAAGTGCGCGATCCCCGCCGGACGATCCCCCGCGCGATCGTCATCGCACTGAGCCTGGCCCTGCTCGTCTACGTCGCCATCGCCCTCGTGTCGCTCGCCACCCTCGGCCCCGAGCGCCTCGCCGCCTCGTCGGCACCGCTGGCCGAGGTGGCGGCGGCGGGCGGGTGGACCTGGACCGCGCCGGTCGTGCGTGTCGGGGCGGCGGCGGCATCCCTGGGGGCCCTTCTGGCTCTCGTCGCCGGCATCGGGCGCACGAGCCTGGCGATGGCCCGCACGGGAGACCTGCCGCAGTGGCTCTCGGCGGTGCACCCGCGCTACGCCGTTCCGCACCGCGCGGAGCTGGTGCTCGCCGCCGTGGTCAGTCTTCTGATCGTGGCGACCGACCTGCGATCCGCGATCGGGTTCTCGTCGTTCGGCGTGCTGCTGTACTACCTGGTCGCCAACATCGCCGCGTTCCGACAGGATGCCGCGGCCCGCCGTTTTCCGCGGGCGCTGCAGATCGTCGGCATGATCGGCTGCGTCGTGCTGGTGGCGACCCTGCCCTGGCCGTCGATCGTCGGCGGCGTGGTGGTCGCGTGCGTCGGCGTCGGCTACCGGGCGCTGCGGCTGCGGCGGGGAATGCACCCCTGACCGGCTCGACACCGCCGCGCACCAATGCGGCTCACACGAGCGACGTCGACCAGGCGACCTCGATGCCGTTCTCGCTCCCTCTTCCGCCGCGCGCGCCGTCCGCGGCGTTCACGGCTGCGGCGTGGCGATGCTCACCGGCATCCCCCAACCCGAGAAGTGCTGCGTGCTCGTCGTCTGCGTGCCGGCCACCGACACGGTGGCCTGGACACCGGCGGGCACGTGCCCGGACGTCAACCACAGCGTCATCTCCTGCACGTCGGCGCCGACGGCGCTGAAGGGCGCGTCGGCCTGCACCCGCCAGGCGCGCACCTGCGTGCCGTCGGGCAGGTCGACGAGATCCTGATCCTTCTGCACGGTCCACGACGGCGCCGACGCGATCAGGGATGCCGTGGCCGACGGGTCGGCGAACGCCCGGTAGGCCTGCCCGATCGTGCCCGCCAGCATCTTCTTCGGATCGGAGCTGGTCGCGTCTCCCTGCACCCAGGCTCCGTCGATCGTGACCCACGACGCGTCGGGGGTGAGCACGAACGACGTCGTGCCGTCGCTGCTGGTGACCGTTCCGGACAGCGCCGGAGCGTCACCGAAGACGAAGTCCGCCGTCCCCGTCGTGCCGTCGGATGCCGAGAACGTCTCGTGCCCGCTGCCGGCGGCCTTCGAGAACGCCACGACGCACGCGGCGAGGTCGGCGCCGGTGACAGCGGCGTCCGCCGTGAGGTCGACGGCGTCGCAGACGGTCGGGGCGGCGATGGGTGCGGCGCCGGCCGCCGCGGACGCAGAGGCGGTGGCGGTCGTCAGCGCGGCGGCATCGGATGAGGAGCCGGCAGGGTTCGGGGTCCCCGCGGAGCAGGAGCTCAGCGCAAGGGCGCAGGCGAAAACACCGAGGGTCAACACAAGAGGAAGGGGCCGTCGCATGCTTCGACCCTACGACAGACGTCCAGCGTACCCACGGGCAGATGGTGCTAAGCTCAGTCGTCCCGCATTTCGGGCACGGGTCCGTCCCACCCCTCTCGACGCCGAGAGCTCACCACTCGGACCACCACCTTCTACCCGCGGCATCTTCTCGCCGCCTGCGCATCCTGTGGCGGTGCGCACAGAAACGATTGATGATTCTCCTCACCTCGCACGAGGTCACCTGGCGCCAGGCCGATCACGACGTGTACGTCGCGACGGCGCTCGGCGAGTACGCCGGGTTCGTCCATGAGACGGATGCCGGGGCGCGCGCCTGCGGCGCCCAGGGGCAAGACCTCGGCATCCACCTCGACGTGGACGCCGCGCGCGCAGCCGTCACCGCAGCGCTCGCAGCCCCCACCTCGACCCACACACGTCCGCATCGCATTCGTCGACGCGGCACACCCGGTCGCTCCGGCGGCCCGAAAAACAGAAGGAAAGACACGATGGCCACTGGCACCGTGAAATGGTTCAACTCCGAGAAGGGCTACGGCTTCATCGCGCCGGACGACGGCTCCGCCGACCTGTTCGCGCACTTCTCCGCAATCGTCAGCGACGGCTTCAAGGAGCTGCGCGAAGACCAGAAGGTCGAATTCGACGCCGAGCGTGGCCCCAAGGGCATGCAGGCTGCGAACATCCGCGCCCTCTGATCCAGAGTCACGAAAGAGCCCGTCCCGACTGCTGTCGAGGCGGGCTCTTTCCTGCATTCCGCCCTGCCACATGTACCCCAGGTGCGCCGAACGGGCCACGTTAGGCTGACGGCGTGGCCTTCGAACCGACTCCCACCCAGGACGATCCACGAGGCAGACGGCCCGGGGTGAACGTGCTCGTTCTGATCGTCGCCATCGTCGTGGCGGTTCCGCTCGCACTCGCCGCGTGGATCGGCGGCATCCTGCTGACGAAGAACGCCGGCATCGAGATGTCACCGAACCAAGTGTTCGCGTGGCTGATGGCAGCGTTCACGGGACTCGTGCTGTGGCCGATCCTGCGCCGCCGCGCCTACCTCGAATTCTGGCGTGCGGAACACGGCGGCATCCCCCCGAAAGTCGCAGCCACGACGGCGGATGCCGCGGTCCGGACCATCGTGATGGCCGCAGGCGCGGTCGCGTTGATCGCGATCTGCGGCCCGCAGGACATCGTGTCGGCGCTCTCCGCCTTCTGGGGCACCGTCGCTCCCGGGGGCAGATCGTCGACCGCGGTCCTGCAGCTGTCCGCCCTGGTGCTGGTCGTCGTCCTGATGGTGCCGGCGCTACTGGTCACCGGCCGCTCACTCCGCCGCGCATCACGGGACGATCCCGCCTATCTCGGGTTGCAGCTTCGCCAGAACTGGTACTCGTCGGCCGCGCTGGCCTGGGTGGGGTCGCTGGTCATCGGCATCCTCGTGGGATGGTTGATTCTCACGAGGCTGTGAGCTTGACTCTCACACCGTGTCAGGCGCCACGATGGCGTACATGACCGAGACCACGGATCTCATGACGATCGGACAGTTCAGCTCGCTGAGCCGACTGTCCGTGCGCATGCTGCGCCACTACGACCTCCACGGAGTTCTCGTTCCCGCGCACGTCGAGCCCGCGAGCGGGTATCGGCGGTACGCGGCACGCCAGCTCCAGGATGCCGCCGACATCCGCAACCTGCGCGACATCGGATTCGGTGTCTCCGCTATCGGCATCCTCCTCGCCGCCCGCCACACCCCGGAGTGGACGAACGCCCTGCGCCTGCAGCGCGAGAGCCTGCTCGAGGAACAGCACGCGGCCCAGGGACGTGTCTCTCTCATCAACAGATTGCTCGAGCAAGGAGAAGCCACCATGTCCATCACCGTCAGCCGCACGACCGTCCCCGCGATGACCCTCGCGAGTCTCCGCGGCACCGTCCCCACCTACTCCGACGAGGGTCAGCTCTGGGGGCGGATGATGCCCGCGCTGAGCGCCCAGTCGATCACGCCGATCGGACCCTGCGGGGTCATCGAACACGATGATCAGTACACCGAGCGTGACGTCGACCTGTCGATCTTCGTTCCGGTCGCGCCCGGTACGCGGGTCGACGCGCCCCTCGAGATCGTCGAGCTTCCGGCGCGCGACTGCCTCGTGGCGCGCGTGGTCGGCCCGTACGACCAGATCACGGCAGCCCATGATCTGATCAACCGGCGGATCGCCGATGACGGACTGCGCGTGCGCAGCGACGACACGGTCGCCGCACGTGCGTTCAACATCTACCTGAACACGCCCGCCGAAGTCAGCGCCGACGAGCTGGTCACGGAGGTCTACGAACCGCTCGCCTGAGCCGGCGTGCTGTCGCCCGGCGGGGCACCGGCGGTGGTCGGGCCGGTGATCCCGCGGGCGATGGCGGTGTCGACGAGCTGCGCAAGTCGTTCCGGCGGGTAGGCCGCGGGATCGAGAACGGCCTGCGTCGCAAGACCCAACATCGCCGCGTGCAGCAGCTCGGCGACCGCGTCCGCGTCGCCGTCGACATCCGCGTTTTGCGGGCGCGCACTGAGGGCGGCCGCGACGAGCCCCGCGAGCTTGTCGCGACTGTCGCGATAGCGCCGAGCATGGGCCCTCGCGCGCCCCGCGTCGGCGAGCGCCGGATCCCACGAACTCACCCAGATGCGCGTCGCCGACCGCGATGCCGAATCGAGCGGCAGCATGCCCAGCAGCGCCATCCGCAGCGCCGCGAGCGGTTCTTCCTGAGCGGTGGCCTCCTCCTCGGCTCGCCGCGCGGCGAGCATCTCGAGCGCGTAGTCGGCGAGCTCGCGCTTGGAGCGGAAGTAGTGCGTGACCGTGCCGGTGGTGGCATCCATCTCGGCGGCGACGACGCGCAGCGACAGCCCGACGAAGCCGTCGCGGTCGAGCACGCGCCACACCGCCTCGGCCACCTCGGCCTGACGGTCGAGGCGCGAGCGCTCGGAGGGGGGCATGGGTCTAGACTGCCGCACATAACGATCGTTACGGAAGGTGCCATGTTTCGCCGAGAGTTCACCCCCACAGCCGAGCTGCGACCGCTCGAGGTCTGGCATGCCGAGGAGTTCGCCGCACACCTGGACCGGGCGCGCGAGCACATCCGCCCGTGGGTCGGCGCCTCGTTCGTCACCGACACCGTCGACGGCGCCCGCGCCACCCTGCAGCGGTACGCGCAGAGCGCGGCCGACGACGGCGGGCGCCTCTACGGAATCTGGAGCGACGGGCAACTCGTCGGCGGAGTGATGTTCGTGAGCTTCAGCGCCCCGGCGGGCCAGTGCGAGATCGGATGCTGGCTGGAACCGGCTGCCGAGGGGCGGGGGCTGGTGACCGCGGCATCCCGGGTGCTCGTCGACTACGCCCTCCGCGAGCGCGGTCTGAACCGGGCAGAGTGGCGCTGCCGGGCCGACAACGAGCGCAGCGCCGCCGTCGCCCGCCGTCTCGGGATGACCCTCGACGGCACGCTGCGGGGCGCGTGGCTCAACGGCGGCGTCTTCCACGACAAGCAGGTGTGGGCTCTGGTGCGCGGGGATCTCGCGGTGGCATGAGCACCCACCCGATGCCCCTCTCGAAGGGCCTCTGGCTAGTGGATGTACGGGAGCTCACCCGCCGGCGGTGAGAGCTTGGCTGCGATTCGTTCGATCAGATCGCGGTGCAGCATGTCGCGGCTGCGCCACGCCAGACCGACCTGCAGGGAGATCTCGCCTGAGGCGAGTGGGTAGGTCGCCGCAGTGTTCAGATCGAAGAACGCGGCCGTAGGCAACTCGTCACTGTGCGTGATCAGCATGACTTCTCCCGTCCGCGCCATGCGTCCGCGCAGACCGACGATCTCGCGCAGATCGATCTCTTCGACCGCCTCGACACCTGCGGCGCGGATCGTATCGACGAACGCGTTCATCGCCGTCGGCTGCATCATGAGCGGCAGGGTGAGCATACGCCGGCCGGCGAGGTCCGTGAGGTGCAGCGGCCTGGCGAGATCGAGCGACGTGTCACCGTCGGCGACCGCGACGACGTAGCCGTACTGCGCCAGCGGCAGCGACGAGATGCCGAGGGCGTCGGTCGGAAGATGGACCAGCGCGAGATCGAGCTGGCCGTGTCGCAGCGCTCTGAGAAGTGAGGACGACAACTCCGACGCGTAGCCGAGCGCCCTGCCCGCGACTTCTTCACTGACCTCCGCGAGACGCTGGTTGAGGACGCGCGAGGTCCACGGTGTTCCTCCGACGCGGAAGGGGACGGAGCCTGCCGCGGAAAGCGCCTCGGCCTCGTCGGCCTGCGCGATGATCTCCACCGCCAGCGGCAGGAAGCTCTCACCGAGAGGCGTGCGCTCAAGCTGGTGATACGTGCGCTCGAACAGGTCACCGCCGAGGCGGCGCTCCAGCTCGCGGATCGTGCGGCTCAGCGGCGACGGCGTGACGTGCAACTCGTCGGCGGCGGCACTGATCGTGCCCAGACGCGACACCGCGACGAACGCCCTCACCTGCGAAAGCTCCACGGGCTCACTCTACGCATCGGCCTCGTGTCGCGACGGGTCCGATGTTCACCCCTTCAGCGTGCGCTTTCGGTCCGGTGCAACGTGCGGCTCACGCGAAGCGCAGCGGCGTCGGTGGGGGTACCGGTACCGCGCGCGCGGGGCACGCTGCGGGCGACCGGGTTTGCGCTGGGCGTGAGGCGCGGCAGTGACAAAAGTGGCAGCAAGCCGCGGCGCACCCGACGCCGCGGCGGCCATCTCGGCCGGCACACATGACACGAAGGAGTGACGATGGATGCCGTTTCCTCACCTGCGCTGGATCGCCCCCTCACCGGAATCCGCATCGTCGACGCAGTAGACGGGCCGCTGCAGACCGTCGGACGGATCCTGTCCGACCTCGGCGCCGAGGTCATCCGCATCGAGGCGCCCGGTGGATCTCCGGCGCGCCGCGAGGGCGTGTTCGTGGGCACCGACAACCTCACCTTCGGCTTGAAGAACCGGGGCAAGCGGCATGTCACCGTCGACGTGACCGGCGGTCCGGGAGCCGCCGAGTTCCTGCGTCTCGCGGCATCCTCCGATGTGGTCATCCGGGACGGATCGGCGTGGACCTGGGCGGACCGAGGTCTGTCGGCGGCGGCGATGCGCGCGGCGAACCCTCGACTCGTCGTCGTCGAGATGAGCGACTTCGGCAGCTTCGGTGACCGCTCCTCGTGGCACGCGACCCCGGACGTGCATGCGGCGTTGAGCACCGTGCTCTCCCGGTCGGGGCTGCCCGACATCGACGAGCCGCTGCTGCCGCCGGAGTTCCTGGCGTACGAGTCCGCGGCGATCCAGGCGGTGTGGGTGGTGCTGCTGGAGCTGGCGCACGTGCGCGCCAGCGGCGAGGGCGACATCGCGGACTTCTCGGTGCAGGAGGCGCTCATCCAGATTCTGGATCCGGTGTTCGGCATCGGCGGCAGCGCGCGCGCCGGGGTGCCCCTCAGCGACCTGCCGCGGGGCCGGCCCGACGCGCGGCACCTGTATCCGATCTTCCGGACGACGGACGGTTGGGTGCGCATCTGTGTGCTCGCGAAGCGTCAGTGGCAGGGCATGTTCGAGTGGCTGGGGCGGCCGGAGGCCTTCGCAGACCCGCGCTACGACAACACGCAAACGCGTTTCGCCGCCGCCGCGACGCTGTACCCGATGATCGGGTCGATGTTCGCCGGTCTCACCATGGAGGAGGCCGTCGAGCAGGGCCAGCAGCGGGGCGTTCCGACCGCGGCTCTCGCCGAGGCGGCCGACGTGCTCGCCCAGCAGGCCTTCCGCGAGAGCGGCTCGTTCGTCGACGCGCCCGACCTCGCCGCCGGCGCCGTAGCGCCCGCGGGCTGGTTCGAGATCGACGACCAGCGTGTCAGCGCTCAGCCCGTCGATACCCGACCGGTGGATGCCGCGGATTTCGCCTTCACTCCGCGCGAGAGCTCCCCCACCCTCCAGCCCGGAGCCCACGCGCGGCGCGCACCCTTCGAGGGGCTGCGCGTTCTGGACCTGGGCGTGATCGTCGTGGGCGCCGAGTTGGGGCGCCTGTTCGCCGACTACGGCGCCGAGGTCATCAAGATCGAGTCGAGTGCCTTCCCGGACGGCTCCCGTCAGACGATGGGCGGCGAGCTTATCAGCGAGGGCTCGAGCTGGGGTATGCGCAACAAGCGGAGCCTCGGACTGAACCTGCGCTCCGAGGAGGGACGGCGCCTGTTCAGCGAGCTCGTCACGGTCAGCGACGTGATCCTCACCAACTTCAAGCCCGGCACTCTCGCTTCCTTGGGCTTCGACATGCCCACGCTGCTGCGGCTGAACCCGCGCATCGTGCTGTCGGAATCGAGCGCGTTCGGCAACCACGGCCCGTGGAGTCGGCGGCTCGGCTACGGCCCGCTCGTGCGTGCGAGCGCGGGGCTGTCGACACTGTGGTCCTACCCGGGCGACGATGATGGCTACAGCGACGCCATCACGATCTTCCCCGACCACGTCGTCGCGCGCCTGAACGCCGCGGCGATCGTCGCGCTGCTGCTGCGCCGCGACCGCACGGGCCGCGGCGGCCGCGTCAGCACCGCACAGGTCGACGCGATCTTCGGGGCGATGGGCGATGCGCTGGCGGCTGCCTCGCTGCAGCCGGACGCGGCGCCGCGGGCCGAGGGCAACGACCGGGGCGGCGATGCGTTCCGCGGCGTCTTCCGCGCGGCCGGTGATGACGAATGGCTGGTCGTCGACGCGCAGGGCGACGAACGCTTCGCGGCGGTCAGCCGCACGATCGGGCGCCCCGACCTCGCGGCGGATCCGGCGTTGGCGATCGCGGCGGCCCGCTGGCAGCGCCGGGATGAGCTGCGTGCGCTGCTCGCCGCCTGGGCGCACGAGCGCAGCGGAGCGGATGCCGCGGCATCCCTCCAGGCGGCGGGCGTGCCCGCCGGGCCGATGCTCCGCCTCGACGACATCCAGACCGACCCGCATCTGCGCCTGCGGGGAGCGTTCGGCCAGCTCGCGCAGCCGCAGTTCGCGGAGCCGCTTCCCACCAACTTGGGCGAGGCGCGCACGATGACCCTCGCCGAGCCCGCGCTCGCTCCGGCGCCGCTGGCGGCGGAGAACACCCGCGCCGTGCTCGCGGACGTGCTCGATATGGCGCCGGAGGAGATCCAACGACTGTTGGATGCCGGGGACCTCGAAGAGCACCCCGCGGCACAGGCCCCGCTTCCGACCCCGACCGCGACCACGACCACGACCACGACCACGACGGCCTGAACCGTCACCACCGCGAGAACCGAAAGTGCAGAGAAGATGACCACGACCGTCGATACCATCCCCACCCTCGATCTGCCCGCCGAGCCCGTTCCTATCGGCGGCGACGGCGCCGTTCGCGCGGAGCTGCGGGGCCACGTGCTGCTCGTCACGATCGACCGGCCCGAGGCACGCAACGCCATCAACCGTGCTGCGACCATCGGCATTGGAGACGCTCTGGAGATCGCGGACGAACGCAGCGACATCTGGGTCGTCATCATCACCGGCGCCGGTGACCGGGCCTTCTGCGCCGGCGCCGATCTGAAGGCGGCGGCCGCCGGCGAGCTCGGGGCTGAGGGCGACGAGCGGCGCGCCGCGTGGGGCTTCGCTGGGTTCGTCGCGCATCACGTGTCGACACCGATCATCGCCGCCGTCAACGGCTTCGCGCTCGGCGGCGGCACCGAGATCACGCTCGCCAGCGACCTCGCCGTCGCCGCCGACAGCGCGGCCTTCGGCTTGCCCGAGGTCAGCCGCGGCATCGTCGCCGGCGCGGGAGGCGCCTTCCGCCTGCCGCGGGCGATTCCCGAGAAGGTCGCCCTGGAGGCGATCCTCACGGGCCGGCCGATCACCGCGCAGCGCGCTCTCGAGCTCGGCCTGGTCAATCGCGTGGTTCCCCTCGCCGAGCTGGTGCCGGCGGCGTTCGCGCTGGCTGACGACATCGTGCGCAACGCGCCGCTCGCCGTGCAGATGAGCAAGCGCATCGCGAAAGGCATCAGCGCAGGCGTCATCGCCGACGAGAGCGACGACTGGCGGCGCTCGAACGCCGAGGTAGCCACGATCATGTTGAGCGCGGACGCCCGTGAGGGCTTGCGCGCCTTCGCGGAAAAGCGCGCGCCCCGCTGGGAAGGAAAGTGAGCATGACCAGAACACGCACCGCCATCGCCGGTCTCGGAATGAGCGCGCTCGGCAAGGTGTACGGCTACACCGCCGCACAGTTCGCCGCGATCGCCGTCCGCAACGCCGCTGCGGACGCGGGATTGGCCCTCGGCGAGATCGACGGCCTGCTGGTGTCGGGCGGCCTCAGCGGAGGCGTCGGGCTGGACCTTCAGGTCTCGCTCGGGCTCGCCGACCTGAACCTGCTGACCGTGATGCAGGGGTACGGTTCCACGGCCGCGCAGATGGTGCAGTACGCGTCGATGGCCATCGACAGCGGAACCGCACGCACGGTTGCGATCGTCTGGGCCGACGACCCGCTGACGGCCGACCGCGGTGGGGCCGCCGCCTACGCGTCGGCCCGACTCCCGGGCGGATGGCAAGGGATGCTCGCTTCCAGCGGCATCGTCAGCGCGAACACGACCTACGCGCTGGCAGCCCGGCGGCACATGCAGCACTATGGCACGACCAACGATCACTTCGCGGCGATCGCGGTGGCCCAGCGCGAGTGGGCGAGCCTCAACCCGTTGGCGCAGTTGCGCACGCCGATCACGCGCGAGGACTACCACGCGTCACGCTGGATCAGCGAGCCGTTCCACCTGCTCGACTGCTGCCTCGTCTCCAACGGGGCGATCGCGATGATCATCACCTCGCTCGATCGCGCCCGCGAGCTGCCGCAGCCGCCCGTGGAGGTTCTGGGGTGGGCGCAGACCCACCCAGGCCGAGGCGGCATCCGCAACGACGACTTCGGTCTCGTGACGGGAGCCGCCCGGTCCGGCCCCGCCGCCCTGCGCATGGCCGATACGACCCTGGACGAGATCGACGTCGTCGAAGTCTACGACTGCTACACCTACACCGCCCTCGTCACGCTGGAGGACTACGGGTTCGTGCCGAAGGGTGAGGGCGGACCCGCCCTGGCCGAAGACGGCATGCTCGGCGTCGGCGGCCGACTCAAGGTCAACACCGGGGGCGGCGAGCTGTCGTCGTACTACCTCTGGGGCATGACACCGCTGTCGGAAGCCGTCATCCAGGCGCGCGGGCAGGCGGGCGAACGCCAGGTCGAGAAGCACGATCGGATTCTCGTCTCGGGCAACGGCGGCACCCTCGATCACCACGCGACCCTCGTGCTCGGCACGGTCTGAACTCGGCACGGTCCGAAAAGGAGGATGACATGGCCATGATTCCGGTACGTCGCGACGCGGCGACTGCGGCGTTCTTCGATGGCACCGCACGCGGGCAGTTCCTGCTGCTGCGCGACACCACCACGGGTGAACTGTGCGACCCGCACACCGAGATCGCCTTCGATCGGGAGCGCTTCGTGCCCGAACCGGCGTCCGGGCGCGGACACGTCGTCTCGTGGGCGGCGCCACACAACCGGCTGCCGGACGGTTCCACGATGCGCACGATTGTCGGCATCGTGGAGCTCGAGGAGGGCCCGTGGTGGTGGACCGAGCTGCGCGGGTTCGGTGCCGACGACAATCCGCTGGGCGAAGCGGTCGTTGTCGCCTTCGAGAAGTCCGGCGAGGGTGACAGCGACGAGGTGGTGCCGTTCTTCGTGAAGGACGCAGGCTGACGCCGGCTGAAGCATCCGCCGCCGCCGGACACGGCTCTTCGGCTGTCCCCCGGCAGCCGGCGGCTCTCATGCTCGGCGTCCTGCCTCTCTTCCTCGCGAGACGAATCACCGGCCACGAGCTCGGCCGCACCCCGTGTGACGACCCTCGCTACCTCACCCGGCAGCTGCGTCGACGAGGTGCCGGTTGCGCTCCACGATCAGCCTCCGCAGGTAGGGCGCGAGGATCAGCCGCTCGGCGAGCGCCCCGAAGACGGGCGAGGCGAGCGTGAGGGTGTCGGTCATCACCGTGCCGCCGTCGCCGTCGTCCTCGAACACGTGCTCGTGCCGGAAGGACCGGAACGGCCCGCGGGTCTGCTCGTCGACGAACCCTGCGGGCCGGTCGAGCGCCGTGATGCGCGAGGTCATCGTGAACCACACGCCGAAGTGGCGCGCCCGCCAGGTGACCGTCTCCCCCAGCCCGATCCCGCCGGCGGTCACACCCCCGATCGCGCTCTCCTCGGATGCCGACATCGACGCCAGATGCGCATCGATGTCGAGCGAGAGGTCGAAAAGTTGCTCACGAGGGACGCGTGCGCGGGTGATGACCGTGAATGAGCTCGCCATGCCTCGATCCTCGCAGCCGCACGCCGTCAGGAGCCGTCGGCGACGATCTCGGCTTTGGCGCCGGCGGAGTTCTCGAGCCAGCCGGCGTAGTGGTCCGGTCCACCCGCATGTGGATACCGATCGTGGTACAGAGGCGCCCACCCGTGTTCGGAGGCCGCCGCCATGACGGCGTCGACGCGTTCGCGGGTTCCCCCGTGGAAAGCGAGGTGGTTCACGCCGGGCGCGCGGCGATCGTGCGTCGCGCGCGAGAGGTTCGGCGAGGTGGTGAGCGTGAGATACGCCCCGCCCGCGCTCCACGACTCCCCCTCCGGCCACTCGCTCTCGCGGGCGAACCCGAGCTGCTGCAGCAACCAGCCCCACTCGAGGCGAGCCTCTGCGAGGTCGGCGACCCACAGCTCGACGTGATGGAAACCCGGCACGCGAACAGTCTTGCAGGCTTGCGCGTGCGTGGACGGCGCCTCGGCGTGGTGGCGAGGTCGCGTCGGTTTGCGTGTTCGCGCGTTGCGGCGGACAGTGGTGTGGTGCCCGATGTCTCGATCGATCTTCCCGCTCCCGACCTCTCCGACGACGCCGCTGCGCGGGACGCTGTATTGGACAACGCGGCGTGGTCGTCGCTGACGGGACCGCACGCCGCGTTCGCCATCGGCGGTGACCTCGCTCGCCGCTACCCGGACGATGTCGCGCCCTTCGTCGCCGTGCGCACGTGGGACGACCCCGCGGTCTGGGACGCTCTGCGCGAGATCGTGGATGCCGGGGAGCAGTTCGGTCTGTCGGGTTTCGACGGCGAGCTGCCGGCCGGGTGGGAGTTCGTCGGCGGCGGCGACGGCGTGCAGCTGATCGAGACGCCAGTGTTGTCGACGCGCCCGGACGAAGAAGCTGTGGAGCTCGGTGCCGACGATGTGGACGACATGCTCGCGATCGTCGCCCGCAACCAACCCGGTCCGTTCCGCCCGCGCACCCACGAGCTCGGCCGCTACATCGGCATCCACCGGGGCGGGCGTCTCGTGGCGATGGCGGGCGAGCGCCTGCATCCCGCGGGCTGGACCGAGATCAGCGCGGTCGCGGTCGATGAGGACCACCGCCGTCAGGGGTTGGCCTCGCGGCTCGTGCTGGATGTGGCCTTCCATATCCAGCAGCGCGGCGACCGGGCGCTGATGCATGCCGCGGCATCCAACACCGGCGCGATCGCCGCGTACGAACGTCTCGGCTTCGCGCTGCGTCGCCGCACACGTTTCAGCTCGGTGCGCGCGCCGCAGTAGACGCGCAGCGTTCCCTCCGCACGATGCATCCCTGGTGATCGCGACGACCAGTGGTGCGACGCGGCGAAAGACGATGTGCTCGGTGGCCTTGGTACCGGCGGACCACCGCTGATAGACATCAGAGATGACACTCTCGCGAACGACGACGCACACGACCACGGTCCTCGGCGCTCTCATCGCCGCAGCGTTCGCACTGTCGGGCTGCGCGACGACGACCGGTGCAGCACCGTCACCGAGCTCTTCTGCCGGCGACGAGGCCACAGCCACATCGACGGCGGGCGCCACCGTGACGGGGACGGGCGCGACGGGATGGCCGGGGCTGGACTTCCCCGTTCCCGCGGGCGCCCGCTCGGTGTCGATCGACTTCACGTGCGAGGGCGTCGGGCACTACGTCGTCGAGTTCGGCGATGCGATGGCGGAGAACACGTCCCCGATCAGCGGAACGTGCGGCGCGCCGGCGGCGCTCGCGTGGCCGGTGGATGCGAAGACCCAACCCTCTATCGCGGTGACGGTGGACGACGGCATCCCCTGGACGGCGACGCCGCTGTTCTCCACCAAGGAGTTCGTTCGGGATGCCGCGGTCACCGCGGACTGCGCCGCGTTCGTCGACGTGTACAGCGCGCTCATGAATGCGGATCAGGGGTACGCCCAGTACAAGGCGTTCGATGCTGCGACCTGGACGGCGCGGGTCGCCGCGGCATCATCCCAGCTCGCTGCGCTCGCAGCCGCCTCCACGTCGAGCCTGAAGGGGCCGCTCACGTCGATGTCGCACACGGTGTCGACGGCCACCGAGCCCGGCACCGCACAGGCGGGCATTGCGGATGATGTGGCGCAGATCGGCGCCGCGTGCAATGCGAACCAGACGCCGTACTTCATCAAGGCCGAGTTCGGCGGCTGAGCTGCCGGCCCGGCGGTCTCAGCTCGTCGCGTAGTGTCAGCACGTGCGCATCGTCGTCTCGGGAACCCATGCCAGCGGCAAGAGCACGCTCATCGCCGACTTTGCGCGGCGGCATCCGGAGTACCTCGTCCTCGCCGACCCGTTCGAGCTCATCGACGAGTCGGACGATCGGCCGGCCGCGGCGATGTTCGCCTCGCAGCTGCGAATCGCAGCTGGCCGGCTGATCGAGGGAGAATCGGGTGAGAACCTCATCGCCGAGCGTGGTCCGCTCGACTTCTTGGCGTATCTGCTGGCACTGGATGAGCTCGGGCGTACGGTGCTCGACCGCTCGACGCTTTCAAGCGCGGCTGACCGCACGCGAACAGCACTGGCGACGGTCGATCACCTCGTCGTGCTCCCGCTGACGGCTGCTCATCCGATCCACGTCGGCGATGACGAGGATGCCGCGCTGCGCGAGACCATGAACGACGTGCTGCTGGACCTTCTCGACGACTCTGACGTCATCCCGGCGGGCCTGACGGTGACGGAGGTCACGGGATCGCCCGCAGAGCGCCTCGCCAGGATCGAGACACTGATCGCTGAGCCGCGGAGCTCGGAGCGAGGCTAGGCGGAGTCGCCCAAGACGTCGAGGACGTCGGCCGACGGCACGAAGAACGTGGAGCCGGTGAGCGGAGTGGAGAAGTCGAGCAGTCGGTCGTGGAGTCCCGGCGGGTCGCCGATGAACATCCGCTCCAGCATCTTCTCGATCACCCAGAGCCGGCGCGAGTACCCGATGAAGTAGGTGCCGAACTGGGTGGCCGGGCTGCCGAACGGCATGTTGTCGCGGAGGATGTCGTGCTCGACACCGTCGTCGTCGACGATGGTCGCGAGGGTCTTGTGCGCCTTCTGGCCCGACTCCGCGTCGTCCAGTTCGACGCCGTCGAACTTGCGTCGCCCGATGACCGCTTCCTGCTGTTCGGCGGAAAGCGCATTCCACCGGTCAAGCGGGTGCACGTACTTCTGTACGACGACGTAGCTCCCGCCGCGTCCGGCCGGGTCTTCGTCGCCCACGAGAGTGGACTCGGGCAGGTCGAGGCCCACCGGGTTGGCCGTGCCATCGATGAACCCCAGCAGGTCGCGGATGTCGAAGTAGCGGAAGCCCTCGGTCTCGTCGACGACGACAGCGCTCGAGCCCAGCGCGTCGAGCAACAGCCTCTCGAACTCGAAACACAGGTCGCGGCGGTTCGCGCGAATGTGGAAAAGCAGGTCACCCGGGGTGCTCGGAGCGCGATGCACCGCACCTTCGACGGGGCGGAAGGCGTGGAGCTCCGCCGGCATCGGGCGCCCGGTGAGCGCCGGCCAGACGCGCGCGCCGATGCCGACCGTGCACGCGAGGGCGGCGTCGAGATCGCGGATGCCGACGGTCTTGAGCAGTCCCGAGAGGTCGGCCAGCGCTGAGCGCGCGGTGGCGATCGCGTCGGCATCGTCGCCCACTGTCACGACCAGGAAGACCGCCGACGTCGTCAACGGAGCATCGACACTCTGAGGCGAAATGGGCACACGGCGGCTATCACTCACGAGACCGAACCTAGCGTCGGAGCGGCGGCGCAGGGTGGTGCGGTCTGGGCCACCCACGTCGTCGCGGCGACGCGAGCCGAGTGAGGCCCTCCAGGTTTGTACCCCTCCCCGTGCGCCACCTGCTCGTAGGCTGAGCCGATGGACCCACAGGCGCTGTCTGAATTGGCCTGACCTTCTTTCCGTTCTTCAAGCAAGGATTGTGATGCCTCAGGACTTCGGTGACGAATGTGCTTCAGGAGATCGGTGACGCTTGGTGTGTCGGGACTTCGGTGACGGTCGTAGTCGTCGGGGTTTTTCGGGGGCCGCGGGGGTGTCCGTTACTGACGTAGCGGATGCCGGGTTCGGGCCAGGGGTGTTCGATGAGGAGTTCGCCGGTGTTGACGCTGTAGAAGGCGATCGTCGCCTTGTCGCGGACGATGGTGACGAGCGTTCCGGCGGTCTGGAACTTCACGCCCTTGACCTTGATCCCGCCGCTGACGGTGATGCGGCGAGTGTTCTCCGGAAGCAGTGCCCCGGCTGCCGCGACGGGTGATGACGACGGCAACCAATCGTTCCGGTAAACCGGGTCATGGCCCAAACCGTCCGGGAACCGGGTTCAGGCGACGCGGAGGGGCGGCACGTTGGCCATCGTGCCGGGACAGCAGGATCTGTCTACAAGCCCTCAGGCATCAGCACAGCGTCCAAGAGATGGCCCATCTTCGCGCGCTTCGTATCCAGGTAGCGCCACGAGTCGGGCGTGGGGGCGATCTGGAGTTCAACCCGATCGACTCGGATCCCCGTAGCCTCGAGCCCATCCACCTTCTTCGGATTGTTGGTCAACAGGCGCAGCTGGTCGACCCCGAGATCGTGCAGGACCATGGCGACACGACTATAGTCGCGGGGATCAACCCTCACCCCAAGTCGCTTGTAGGCGTCGTGAGTGTCGAGTCCTTCGCTGTCACCGAGAGAAAGACCACGGACTTTGGTGAGGAGACCGGCGCCTCGACCGTCGCAGATCATGTACACGACGTAGCCACCTCGGGCGAAGACCGCTTCCAGGCTGGCGTGCAACTGCTCGTGACAGTCGCAGTCCGTGCTCCGGAAGATTTCAGCTGTGTAGCACGCGCTCTGTACCCGTACGAGCGGATCACCCACTGTCGAGTCAGCCGGAGGGACTTCGATGCATAGGACGTTGTCCTCTTCATGAGGTCCGAAGCTATAGACATGTAGTGTCCCGAGGCCATAGTGGCTCTTGAAGTCGCATGACGCGTGTTCGAAGGTCTCACTCATCATGCGCTCTGGCCCCGCACGGTTGAACCGGCGGACGCGAGTTCGGACCGGCTCGGAATCAGACCCTCCCACTCCATCTGCAGATCGATTTCGAGCTGGGCAACGTTCGATGCGAGCAGCCGGTCCCGCTTTCGCCCATCGTAGGGTCGAGCGTTGAAGCGATACTTCTTGGCTTCCGCTTGAACGAGCCGTTGGTAACGCCGATAAAGGACCCACCGTTCATGGGGGCGCTCGAGTCCATTTAGAGCAACCAGCAACGCGGATATCGCCGCGAGCACACTCGGCGCGAACTTTCCCCACCAAAAATCACTTCCTGAAAGGCCGATCAGGACCGGGATTGCCGCCGTGGTGACCGTCATGGCGATCGTCATGGCGCGCGCGCGGCGCTTATTCCCGTCCGCCTTGTGTCCGATGGACGCAGCAACGGCCGCGCACTCCTCCTCTGCGGTCCGAGGTCGCGTGGGCGCCGCGAGGTCGCCAGATTTGTTCGTTGAGTGCACATTCGAAATCATCGCATCCTCCGCGCCGATGTCGTCGCGGGCCTCGTCCACCGTGGTTATGCGCTTGTCCCCGTCCACTGGCTGCGATGCCGTTCTCGGGGTATCAACGTAGTAGTCTCACGAATCGGCTCTGATGCCTGCGTCATTGTCCTTACTCCGTTTGCGGCGCCACTCATAATGGACCTTCGCCCGCTCAACATCGATTCCCTTCTTCGACGGCCGACGGGCCGCGCCCTGACCACGGCTCATCATCGCGCCACGCACTGTTGGCGACCAGTGGTTGTGACTCGGACAAGTAGACGCACATCGTTCTCAGTCCGCCGACCGCATCGTGGATCGGTTTCACGGTCGGCTCGCTCGCGGCTCGAGCCGGTGCTGGGACCCTCGGTGGGCTGGTCCCGCTACTCTGAGCTCGTGAAGATCTTCATCAGCTGGTCAGGCAGGCGAAGCAAACAGCTGGCTGAAGCGCTCAAGGGTTGGCTACCGAAAGTGATTCAATCTGTCGAGTGCTTCTACTCTGACGACGGCATCCGCGCTGGTCAGCGCTGGAACAACGAAATCAACACCGAGCTGGAAGCGACCGACTTCGGGATTCTGTGTGTAACGCCCGGGAACGTCGGATCACCTTGGTTGAACTTCGAGGCAGGCGCCCTCGCGAAACGAGTAACGAGCGACAGCCGGGTCGTCCCGGTGACTCTAGGGTTTGAACCCAGCAAGCTTGCTTCGCCGCTGAATCAGTTCAACGGCGTTGCCGCGGACGAAATCGGGATCCGGAAGCTCGTGAAGTCCATCACGGATCTCTCACCGGTATCGGTAGATGTCGACGAGTTGTTTGACGTATGGTGGCCGTCGTTGCGACCGCTCATTGATGGCATCGACAGGGCAGGCGGGGGCAGCAGTGTTCCGCGAGCCCCGACCGACCGCGAGCTCCTCCAAGAGGTTCTGGGCATAGTACAGGGCCTCGCCCGCGAGCCGCGCGGGTACTCGGCAGTCCTTCCTCCAGGCCTAGACCCGCCCTTCGTCGGTGGCGGTCGACGACATCCGTCGGGCGGCGAGGAGGCACTGGGCATGATCTTTGAGTACCTTTCGGAAGCCGTTGCGCCTGGCACGCCACGAGCAGTTCGAGAACAGAGTCTCGAGAGGGCCGAGGATCTCGGGGGTCGCCTCGACGGTCGGGTGTCCCGAGAGGTTCAGCCTGCGATAGCCGCTGCCAGACAGTTGATCAAGGCTCCCTCACGACGCGATAGCCTGACTGTCCGCGCAAGAGACGACGACCTCATCGCGGGCAACGAAGAGTGAACTCAAACCCGCGCAATCAAACTAGTCCGCCTGCTCCCAACGTCGGTGGTCAACGAATAGAGCGTGCGGGGTCCGCGCACCGGCTGTAACCGAGGTTCCGCCCGTGCAGAGGATCCTCGGGTTGCTTTGGGCTCTCGCTCAGACTCTGCTCGCGTCTCGCCGCAGACGAGCTTCAAAGTGCCTCGAAGTATGTCCGGATCGTCGCTGCCATCAGTCGCCTACGCTCATGCAGGAACGCCTCATAGTCGGCCGCGGTCACGGTTGCGATGTTGCCGGGAAGAGCGTTCTCCTTGAGATTGCTTACGAGGGCATCGCGGTCCGTTATCTCCCCCAAGCGGAGGACGCCGGAATCGATCTGGTCAGCGACGTCCGCCATGTACATCGTCGGCGGACGCTTCCCGATGCTGATATTGATCGACGTTTCAGTCAGGGCGAAGTTGGCAACCTGGTTGTAGTCGGCGCGGTCCGCGTAACCGTTCTCTTGCAGGTAAGCCTTCGGCACGATGTGATGAATGTCACCTGACTGTTGGAGCATCGCGGCGACGGTGATGCTTCCCGACAAGAACCCCCGAGCGTGGCCGGCGACTTGAGCGGCCAGGAACGTCTGAAAGTACGGGCTCGCCGTGCTCGTGGTCTCAAGCGCGCTCGGAAGAGCCACGTTCCAGAAACCATCAGTGAGATCTGAGTCTTCGATCTGTCGCAGGTACGCGGCTGCGCCGATCGAAGTGATGCGACGAATGTCCTGTTCCCAGGTGGACTCGAAACTCCCCGAGTGACGACTGGTGAGCATCGACATCACGAACCAACGACGAACGATTCGCTTGCGCTCTCCCTCCGCCAACTCGACATCAGCTCGCAGACGCAAATAGAGTGCATACGCGAAATTCAGAGCGTTCCGCGACCCGATCATGCCCGCGTTGACGAACCCGGCGGACTTCACGATCATCAGGAAGTTCTCGAAGTGGTATTTCTTGACTATCTCGAGAAGGGCGGACTCCAGCCTGTCGTAAGCCAGCGGGATTCGCGACTCGTCGACCTTCCGACTCTCAGGGTCGCGACCGGACAACTCACTCACGATTGAAGACGCCTTGCCACGACTAAATCCGACCAGTCCAGCGATACGGATGATGTCGCTGTATCCGGGGTCGTAGAGGTCCTCGGCTTCGTGCTGAAGCCAAGCGATCCGCTGCAGATACGAGCTGCTGGCGAAATCGGCGTCGTTCCTTTCGATGTCGGCGTACGCATGCGGTGCGATCGCGAGATGGCAGAAGTAGTCGATGAGCTTCCTGAGATTGCGGCCTCTATCGCCATACGTAGCGATCTTGCTCATCGCGAAGTCCGCACTGCTGAGGGATACACCCTTGGAGTTAATCCGGATGAAGATCTCCGAAACCGTCTCGACGTCAAGATCGTCGTTCAGAGAGATGATGCCGATCTGCGCGTTCTTGATCGATTCGAGACGTGCGATGTTCGCTTCGATGACCGCCGCCTCAGCCGAGGGGTTTGCCTCGAAATACGCCTTGACAAAGCCGTAACTAGAACTGGCGTTGAAGAGTTCACTGATGTCAGAGATCCACTCAAGGTTCTTGCCGATGACGGGGGTCAGGGTCGCAAACTCCTCCGTCACAGGATTGAATGCGATCTTGATACGGACCTGCTTGTATCGTTTGTCGATCACCGGAAGACCTGCCACTGCTGCACGCAATGCGGAGATCCGCTGCTGGCCATCGATCAGGATCTGCTGGTGTGCGGCGACATGACCGCCCTTGAGATGCGCCCCAACCGACTGCCAGGTGATGAGATATCCAACCGGGTACCCCTTGTAAAGCGAGTCCATCAGATCGCGCACCTTGACGCTGTCCCATACGAACGGCCGCTGGAGTTCGGGAATCGCGATCTGCTCACGCTTGACGTCTTCGAGGAGCTGACTCACAGCCGACTGAGTCACTTTGTACTTTGCCATGGGCGTTCCCTCTATGCCGTCACCAACTGCATCAGCTCGGAGTAGTCGGAGACGACGTCGTAAGTGACGTTTCGATCGGTCTTCGCGTTGAGCGCGGCGAAGAACTTGCGGGCGCACTCGATCTTGGCGTTCTCGACGCCCTTCAGCTGAAGAGTGGACAGCGAACCTTTGGTTTCGGCGACGAAGTAGACATGCTTGATCTTCGTGTCGTCATCGCGGAACGCGATCGCCCAGTCGGGGTTGTAGTCGCCCACCGGAGTCGGGATAAAGAAGCCGCGGGGCAGCTTCGAGTAGACAACGACCTCGTCGCTCACGTCGAGCTTCTCAACGAACGATCGCTCAACCTTGGAGTCGGTGACGACGTACTCGTAGACGCTCTTCTTCAACTTGTCACCGGCCTTGGATAGATCCTGTGCGGTCTGGTTCTCCGTGAAGATCGATGAGTCGTATCGATCGTCGAGCGGGTCGTAGCTGAGGTGCTCGACGATGGCGGTTGCCTTCTGCTCGTTGATGAGTCGGGCAGACTCGGTGATGAACTGCTCGGGGTTCTGCTTGAATTTCGCGAACGTGCCCGGGTGGATGCCTGTGAGGATTGCAGCACACGTGCGGCGAGTGAGCTGCGTCTTCGCCGCGATCTCACCCAGGAGGTCGTACTTGACGGTCGAACCAGCTGACACGGCCGAGTGCTCGACCTTCGTCTCGGAGACTTTGAAACCCGTGCCCGCTTCCAGTTGCTCCACTTGGAGGCCGACGACTTGGTTGCCGCTTTCGACGAGGTACTGCATGACCGTGACGTTGAGCGAGGTGTCGAGCACGCGGATGCAGTTGTCGATCAGCTCCTGGGAGTCGAAGTCGACCTGGTAGACGGCCTTGTGGTTGATGCGTCCCCAGAGTTCCTGGAACTCGCGCTTGTTGAAGTTCGCTTCGTTGAGCGGGATCTTCTTCGGCTTGCGACCGTCGGTCGGCTTCGGCACGTCGAGGTAGAGGGCGTCGACGAGTGGCCAAACGAAGTCGATGATGGGCTTGAGTGCCTCGGAGGTCGGCGTCGCGAGGGTTCCGTCGGCGCGCGCATCCTTGTAGGCCTGTGTGACCAGGCCCGACTCGTCGATGTAGTCGTTCTTGATCAGGTGGAAGTAGAGCGCCTGAGCGACAGTCTTCTCGAGTGCGCTTGTGGATCCGTCGCCCAGCGTGATCGACTTGCCCGCGAAGTATTCGACGCTTGCTTTGCGTGGCCGCGCGGACAGCGATTCGATGATCTCCTTCTGGAGCGCGGTCACGAAGTCGGTGTAGGACTCGTCGGTGACGACGGTGAGTTCGTTGATGTCGTGGACGGTGACGGGGTTGTCCATTCGCTCGCCGTGCTGGTCGACCGAGAGTCGCAGACCACGGCCGATCTCTTGCCGGCGCGTCGTCGTGTTGTCGCTCTTCTTGAGCATGCCCATCACGAAGACGTTCGGGTTGTCCCAGCCCTCGCGGAGCGCGGAATGTGACCAGATGAATCGGACCGGCTCCTCGAACGAGAGCAGCCTCTCTTTGTCCTTCAGGATCAGGTCGTAGGCGTCGACGTCGTCCGATTGACCTGCGAAGTCGCCACGGGCTGCGATCTTGCCGTCGACGAACTGTCTGGTCTTCTTGTCGATTGAGAAGTACCCCTCGTGGGTCGAGCGCACCGGGATCGCCTTGACGTGGTCTCG
Source organism: Microbacterium sp. AG790 (assembly GCF_003634765.1). Taxonomy (NCBI): domain Bacteria; kingdom Bacillati; phylum Actinomycetota; class Actinomycetes; order Micrococcales; family Microbacteriaceae; genus Microbacterium; species Microbacterium sp. AG790. Next base: position 826,825 of record NZ_RBWZ01000006.1, on the reverse strand, counting down.
ATAGCGTTCAGCCGCTTCATCCAGGTCGATTTCGCTGAGGTAGTCGGCGAGCACGGCCTCGTACTCTTCCTCGAACGCTCGGGCGTACTCTCCGAGGGTGTCCTCGCGCTCGTAGTCGCGGTACTTGGCGACTTCGTCGATGAAGAACAACGAGAGCGTCTTGATCCCCTGCGCGAACAGCTCGCGTTCCTTGGCGAGGTGGGCGCGGATGACCTCGCGGATCTGGATGCGTCGCTTTTGGTCCTCGGCTACGTCCTCGGTGACCTCGCCGGCGGCGATGATCTCGCCATTGCTCAACTCGATGATGTCGCGGGTAGCGTCGACCTCCCGGATGAAAAGGTCCTTGTACGCCTCGATACCGCCGGAGACGTCATGCAGGTTCATTCCCTGGCTGAGGCGCTTCACCTGCCGCTTGATGCCCTGGGCGGTCTGCACCTCAAGCTCGACTCGGGCTTTCGGGAAGTCGGCACCCTTGCCGATCTCGAGGCCGTCCACGTAGAGGTACGCGCGGCTGCCGGCGAGGTGTTTGACGGTGATGCCACGCACCGCGATCTTCTTCACCAGCTTCTGGTTGTATGCGTCGATGGCGTCGAGTCGGTGCACCTTGGTGCGTTCGATCCTGTGCGTCGCGGAGTAGCGCAGCGCGAAGAGGGCGTTGAACGATGCCAGAGCCTCCAACGACTTCGAGGGCTTCTTCGCGTCGCCTTCGATCTTCTGCGGCTCATCAATGATGAGGATCGGCCGGTTCGCTGCAATCACGTCGATCGGCTTCCGTGATTGGAAGTCGTCGAGCACCTCGTAGATGCGGCGGGCATCCTTGCCGGTGGCGTTGAACGCCTGGACGTTGATGATCATCACCTGCACGCCGGCGTCGGATGAGAAGCGCTCGATCTCATGAAGACGCGAGGAGTTGTAGATGAAGGTGCGTGCTTTGGTGCCGTAGAAGTGCTGGAAGTGCTCGGCGGTGATGTCGAAGGACTTCTTCACACCCTCACGGATCGCAATCGATGGCACGACGACGATGTACTTCGACCATCCGTACCGCTTGTGCAACTCCATGATCGTCTTGATGTAGACGTACGTCTTGCCCGTGCCAGTCTCCATCTCGACGTCGAGATTGATTGGGGCCGCCGACTTCTTCAACTCGTCTTTGAGATGCTTCGATAGCTCGAGCCCGCGCGCTCTCTGAACCCCATGCACGTTCGTCAGTAGCTGTGGCGGGGTTAGCGCGATCTCGGCATTCCGCAACCCAGCGTCCTCAACGAGAACGCGCCCAGTGTCTCTGCCTGGGTCGATGCGGTACCTCACGCCATCGGCGTACGGTTGTCCGGCGAACACATCCAACACCGCCTCGACGGCCTCAGTCTGATACGGCTGAACCTTGAACTGGAGTTTCATCGCGTCAGATCGCCCTAACCTCGGTCTCGGGCGACACTTCGCGGAAGATCTGCTCAGCGTTGACGCGTGCAGAATCGTCGACGAAGCCGGAGTCCCTGAATACGGCGCGAAGTGGGCGGCGTTCCGCGATGGCTCTGATGACCGCGCCGGTCGCGGCATAGGCAAAGCAGGCGATCAAAGCACCATCGTCGACCGAGTACACCTCGGTCTCGGCAATGGTCTCGCGCAGGATCGGCAGCGAAAGGTCGAGCCCCCAATCAAGGAGCACCTGAAAGAGGAGATCCTCGTCGGTGCGGTCCGATTTCACGCTGTCGGTCTGATCGATGAGAGCAGCCTGCACCAGATCGTCTGGCGCGCGTCTGTGCTCGTTCATGTTCGTCGTGTCGACGCGGAATGAACGGAAGCCGAGATCGCTCCCGCTTGGATACGTGGCGGCGGCCCGCTTCAGCCTCTCGCGGGCAATGTCGGCGATAGACCCGAAGCCGGCGGCAGCGGCGGGCGACTTGGCTGAAACTCGCTCATCGAGCTGCACGAGGACAAACTGCCTGTCGCTGCCTTTCACGGCATTGAGATCAAACACTGCGTGGCCTGTCGAGGCAGATCCAGCGAAGAAATCGACGATGAGATCGCCAGGCTGGGTCAGGTAGTCGATGAGTCGGCGGAGGTCCTTCCAGTTCTTGGGGTTATCGAAGACGCGGCCACCCATCAGGGCGTGGAACTCGACGGCGGCAGTTTGAGCGTAGCTATAGTGCACAGACGGCATCACGAGTCCGGCTGAATCGAAGAGGTAGCGCATCTGCCTAGGAAGCGTAGTTTCGTCAGGTCCGAACACGACCCGCCCCGAAGCTACCGCTGCGTCGAAGGATGACTTAGCCGGATATACCCAGCCGCCCGCAGGTACCTTCGTTGGCCTATTCGTCACCGGGTGGAGGACTTCGTACTTCGGGCCGCCACCACCCGGCCAGGAGATGTCCCCATCATCGCGGAAAGGGCCACGCGGACCGACCTTGGTGAACCTGCCGAGTTTCCGTCGTTCGTCGCTCGCGGCAAAGGATGCGGTCCACTTGCGCCACTCGGCTTGGATCGCCGCCCAGTCCACCCCATGGCGGGCCTGCATCTCAGCGAACGCTACCTGCGCTTCTTCAAGTCCGGCCTGAGGTTCACGAAGTCGTAGGCCGCTCTCTTGGAGCACCTCCCGATCACGGGCGTAGACAAGCATGTATTCATGGCCAACCGAGAAATAGCGAGCATCGTTCTTACGATTTCGGTCCCAGACAAGTACGGCGAGCTTGTTTTCAGCTCCCATGACCTCGTCGAGGAGTAGTTCGAGCGCCGATACCTCGGCATCGTCAATGCTCACTACGATGAAGCCGTCCGACGAGAGCAGGTTGCGCGCTAGCTTCAACCGCGGGTACATCATCGACAACCAGTCGGAGTGGAAGCGTCCGTTCGACTCCGTGTTCGCGATGAGACGCTCGCCAGACTCGGACTTCTGGCCGGAACGCGCAAGGTAGTCAGCGCTTGACTCAGCGAAGTCGTCCTCGTAGACGAAGTCGTTTCCCGTGTTGTAAGGCGGGTCGATGTAGATCAGCTTGACCCTGCCGAGATACGACTCCTGCAACATCTTCAGGGCATCTAGATTGTCGCCTTCGATGAAGAGATTCCTCGTCGTATCGAAGTCGACAGACTCCTCACGCACCGGACGAAGGGTCTTCGCGATCGGTGCGTTGGCAGCGAAGGCGGCGGCACGCTTGCCGGGCCAATCGAGCTGGTAGCGCTCTTGGGGGCCGTCGACGAGATAGTTGGACAACTCCTGGCGCAACATGTCGAAGTCGACGGTGCGCATTGGTTCACCGTCGGCGTCCAGCGTCTCGGTGACAACAGTCGGAAAGAGATCTGCGATCTTGTCAATGTTGGCGCGGGTGAGATCGGGAGATGTCATTCGGAGTCTTTTCATGGATTACCTCGTCTGATCCAGCTCGGCTTGTTTGGTTTTCAGCTCACGCCGCAGGTCCACCTTGCGATTGAGCTGAGGTTCAGACCGAAGCTTGCGTTCCAGGGCGCTGATCTCGCGCTCGAGCCGGCGCACGGCATCCAGCCGCTCGCCGACAACGGCGAGACCCTCGCCCGGCCGAGGCGCGAGCGGCATGAGTGGGCCAAGGAGCGCTGAGTACAGGGCCGTCATCGAGATCGCGGTTGGCAGAGAAGCGCGCGGCGCGTCGCCTCGCATCCAGCCCGTTGAGAAGTAGGCATTGGCGGGCTTCGGCGCAGGCGTGCCGACCGGCTTGTGTGCGGCGGTCATCCGCACAGCGCCGCCGTGGGCATCGTCGCGGTGGATCTCGAAGATCACCGGGTTCGGTATCGCCTTGTCAATCGATGCAAGCACCTGGGTGCTGATGTCGTTCGCCTTAGCGTCTATCTGAATGACCTCGATCTCAGGCACTTCTGACGAGCCTGGAAGGTTGATGGTCTCCGCAGCGAGCTTGTAGGCCCAGCTGATGCGGTTCACTTCCGCGACGAACCTTTCACGCAGTGCGGCGGTCGAGGCGGTGCGTTCGTAGAACCGTTCCTTCGGGACGCGTGCGCCGAAGCGTGCACCGGCCGGCCATTGGTAGAGGATGTCGGTCATGAGTCGCCCCGTGGGTCGACGACGGCGATGAACGCGATCAGTTCGAAGTCGTCGAGCCCTGCGATCTGCTGCGTGAGCGCGGTGGTGTGCCCACCGCTGAACAGGCTGTCGATGTCGCGTTCTTCGGTGACGTCGATCATCGAGTGGATGGCATCCGTCAGCAGCGCGGAGTACTTGCTCATGTCGGCGCCCTCGTGGGTGGCTTCGTTGAAGACACGAGTGACGTCGGCGACGGGTTCGTCGTGAGGCCGCGAGCCGGCGCGAATGAGGTCTAGGAGGCGCTTCGCTTCGGTGTGATCAGCGATGACACTTCCATCGTCATCGACGTAGACGAGGTAGTGCGGGTGGAGCCGGTTGCCCCGGTTCACGGCAGGGTCAGCGTTGACGTTCTTGAGCGCGAAGATCACACCCGGTATGAGGCCTATGGCAGGGTCTGCGGGGATGACGGTGTGCAAGCCGCGCGGGGCGGTAGCGATGTCTCCGTACTCGTTCATGTACGCGAGCAGGTCCATGCGGAAGTCGTTGAGGCCGAGATCCGTGATCGAGATCCCTGCGCGGACGTCTTCGAGCTCGATGTTCTCGTTCTGCAGTTTGCGCAGCTGTTCCTTGCGGAACGCGGCATCCGAGTCCTCCGGGTTCAGCACGTTGTCGTCGGCTGAGCCGGCAAGGTCGGCGATCACCATCCGGTTCTCGACGCGCTCCTTGAGGTTGATGTACTCATCGAGCGAGATGTCGGGCCAGAAGTTGACGAGCTGGATGACCTCGTTCGTCGAGCCGATGCGGTCGATACGGCCGAACCTCTGGATGATCCGCACGGGGTTCCAGTGGATGTCGTAGTTGATGAGGTAGTCGCAGTCCTGCAGGTTCTGGCCCTCGCTGATGACGTCGGTGCCGATCAGGACGTCGATGTCGCGGGTCTCCTTCGGCATGGTGAGGTGCCGCTGCTTGGATCGTGGCGAGAACATCGACATGACCTGCTGGAAGTCGAAGCCGGTACCGATTGTCGACTTCGCGCCGTGGCTGCCGCCGGTGATCACCGCGCTTTCCAGCCCTGCCTGCTGGAGCGCGGGCGCGAGTTCGTTGTAGAGGTAGTTCGCGGTGTCGGCGAAGGCGGAGAAGATCAGTACCTTTCGATTCTCCGGGTTGAGCGGGTGGTCGGCCTTCTGCTGGACCAGGTGCCGCAGCTTGCGGAGCTTGAGGTCGTGCGCCGGGGTCACCTTGCCCATCTCGTCGAGGAGTTCGCGCAGTGTCTCGCGGTCATGCCAGAGGTCGCGTTGCCACGATTCGACGTCGATGTCGTCGATGTCGATGCGAATCTTCTCTCCGAACGACAGCGCCTCGACGTTGGCATCGTCCTCATCGTCGAGGTCGAAGTCGAGATCGTCCATGTCGCGGATCTCCGGGAGGGTGCCGGAGTGGTTGCTGAGCCGCGTGAGGGTGCTGTCGACGGCGGACTCGATCTTCGCCAACGTCAAGCGGAAGGCCTCGACCGAACTCTCGAGACGCTTGAGCAGATTGACGGTCATGAGCTTCTTCAGGCCCTCTTCGCGACCTTTCTGACCGAGGTTCGAGCGGGCGCTTCCGGTCGTGACGTTGTAGAGGTCCTCGTACTTGCTGATGCGGCTCGGGAACACGTAGGCGAGGGGCGTGTAGACGCCCAACGTCAGCACCTGCAGCTGCTCGAAAATCTCGTTGAACGAGGGGACGTCCGCGAGGTCGGTGAGTGGCTCGCGGACGGATTCCGGCGGCAGGCGCCGCGGGAAAGCGCCGATCTCGCTCGTGTCATAGAAGGCCTGAATGTGCTTGCGGGAGCGCGCGATGGTGACCGCGTCGAGCAGCTCGAAGAAGTCGAAGTCGAGCATCTGCAGGATGCGGTCGGCGGTGCGCTCCTCCGCGGGGAGCTTCGACCACTCGTTGAACACCGTCTGCGCGTCGCGGAACACCCGCTCCACCGATGTAGAGAGCGTGAGCTTCGCGGCGAGGGTGTCGCTCTCGCCCTCGTATGCCAGCTGCAACTGATTCTTGAGGTCGTTGAAGCGGTTGTTGACCGGCGTCGCAGAGAGCATCAGCACCTTGGTTTTCACGCCCTCGCGGATGACCTGCCGCATGAGGCGCTGGTACCGCGACTCCTTTTCTTCGGCGTAGTCGGCGTTGCGGAAGTTGTGCGACTCGTCGATCACGACGAGGTCGTAGTTGCCCCAGTTGATGCGATCGAGCCGGAGGCCAAGTGACTCACCCCGGGTTCGGGAGAGGTCGGTATGGGCGAGGACGTCGTAGTTGAATCGGTCGCTCGCGAAGACGTTCGTGGTGAGGTTGGCGTTGTAGTTCGTCCAGTTCTCGGCGAGCTTCTTCGGCGCGAGAACGAGGACGGACTTGTTGCGGAGTTCGTAGTACTTGATGACCGCAAGCGCGGTGAACGTCTTACCGAGGCCGACGCTGTCGGCGAGGATGCAGCCGTTGTACGTCTCGAGCTTGTTGATGATGCCGGTCGCGGCATCCCTTTGGAAGTTGTACAGGCTCTGCCAGACCTTGGTGTCCTGATAGCCGGTGCGGTCGTTCGGGAGCACGTCCTCGCTGATGTCGTCGAGGAACTCGGCGAAGAGGTTGTAGAGGATGAGGAAGTAGATGCGCGCCGGGGAGTTCTCGGCGTACACACTCGCGATGTGGTCGTACACGGCTTGCGTGACATCGTTCAGCTGAGCGGGGTTGGCCCAAATCTGGTCGAACACGGCGAGGAACGCCTGGGTCTCGGCCGGTCCCTCGAGCTTTGTGACCAGGTTGGATACGGAGTTGCCGCGCTCGTAGCCGAGGTCTGCCGTGGTGAGGCCCTGGAGCTGGAGGTAGGCAGCCTGATCGTCGACCACAGCGAACTGCTGCATCTGACTGCCGGTGGCGTTCGAACGGAACGTGACCTTGTCGCGCACCCAGGCCGCGCACTCGCGGGCGATCGCGCGCTGAGTCAGCTTGTTGCGGAGGCGGATCTCGAACTCCGACCCGTAGAGCGATGACTCGGCGTGCGGGATGAAGAACTCGCGCCGGTCCTTGCGCAGCTTGTCCGTAGCCTGACCGTTGCTGAATGACGGGGACGTGAAGATGAACTCGAGTTCGTCGACGTGTTCGAGTTCCTTACGCAGTGCTTCGAACGCGAAGATCGAGAAGGTCGACGCGGCGATGCGCACCTTCGAGCCGCGGCTGATCTCGGATTTGAGGTCGTCGCCGAGCAGGTCGGAGACGTTGTCGATGATCCGCATGACTAGGCGACGCTCCCTGCGCTGCCTCCGCCGCGCACCCAGGCGTCAACCTCGCTCACCTGGAACTTCCACAGACGACCCACCTTGTGCGCCGGCATCCCCTTATCGGCGATCCAGGCGTAGACGGTGTCCTTCGTGACGCCCAAGTGCTCTGCGATGTCGTCGGCAGAGAGCCACGGCTCGGACATTCACGCCCCCATGCGGATTGAGCCGGATTTATCCGGGTGTGGCCGAGCTTAGTGGGTGGGGAGCTCGGTCAACGAAAAACTTGACCTGCCGATGTGCTGCGGTCTCGGCAGGACCGCCCCCGTCGAACCAAAAGCGGCCAACGGCGATTGGCGCCATCCATCCACAAACATCTTCCGCGGCGTTGACGAGGCCACCGGAGTGTTCGACACTGTCGCCATACTCACGGTCAACCAGACTGCGGGCGGAGGTCGAGATGGGCCGACCCGTCACATCCGTAATCTCCCTCGAAGGGGGCCGGGCATGCGGCGCGTCTACCTCTCGCACGATCAGGTGGCGACATTGGCCGCGTGCTCAACGCATCCGACATTCGTTTTGACGCTGGCTACACAGGCCTCCGCTGGGGCGAGGCGACGGGGCTCCGGGTGCGCAGCGTCAACCGGCTGCGTAAGCGGTCGTCATCGAGGAGAACGCGGTGACAATAGGCTACGAGATCCACGTCGACACATCGAAGATGCACGAAAAGCGCTCGGTCCCCTACCCCAATCACCTCGCTCCGATGATCGAGCAAGCCTGTTACGGCAAAGGCTCCGAAGGGCTGCTCTGCGGAGACGGCGTCCACCACGTGCGCAACTCCGGCAGCCAGGGCTGGTTCGCGAACGCGGTGCAGCGCGCACAGACGGTGGACCCGTCGATCCCGCGGCTCACACCGCACGATCTCCGCCACACGGCCGCGTCACTCGCGATCAGCTCGGGCGCGAATGTAAAGGCCGTGCAGCGGATGCTCGGGCACGCGTCGGCGGCGATGACGCTCGACACGTACGCCGACCTCTTCGAAGATGATCTGGATGCCGTCGCGGCACGACTCAACGCCCAGATGCCGCTCGTCGCGCTGCCGGCGCGTCCGCAGACGGGCTACGTGTCGCCGACCCGGCCGTAGAGAGCAGATTGCTCAGTTTCTCGTCGAGCTCCGCGCCGCACGGAAGGCGCCATTTTGGCGTTCGGGGACGCCGGATGGAGCGCTCTGACGGGCTCTGTTTCCATTCACAGCGTCTATAAATGCGGGCAAAAAGCGGGCAAAAACGACTCTGAGAGGCGTGACCGCGGAAGAAATACCAGGTCAGGAGAAAAAAGAAGTGGTGCCCCTGGAGGGATTCGAACCCCCGACCCGCTCCTTAGGACGGAGTGGCTCTTCCACTGAGCTACAGAGGCTGGCGCAACGATTCTAGCCGGGCGGCGCCGGGGCCCCGGCCGCGACGGCGCCGTCCAACGCCCACCGCAGGTACGGTGCAAGGTGCGCGGAGTACGCGACGGTCAGGTGCGTCTGGTCATAGCGGATCGGCAGCGTCCCCGCGAACGCCGGGCAGACGTCCTGCCAGCACGTGAATCCCAGCGCGTCCACGACGCGATCGCCAGACGCCGCTGCGGCGGCCGCCGTCGCCGCCTGCATGTCGCGCCACACGGGCGTGATGCTCGTCGCGCACGCATACGGCGACCCGACCCGCGTGTAGCAGTTGCCGAGGGGCGCGCCTTCCGGGGGCGCCTCGAGGTAGACGACGCGGCCCGGCATCCCATACCGCGCCATCTCGGCCGCCTCGGCCGCGATCAGATCTGTCGCGCTCAGGTCGCGCCCGTCCACCGTGCGCCCCAGCGTGTACGCGTTCGAGACGAGCACCTTCTCGGGGTGGTCGGCGGCGATCATCGCGGCGACGTCGTTCTTGCGCTGCGTGCACGCCTGCATCACCGCGGGGTCGTCGTTCTGCACCAGCACGTCGGTGAAGCGGCATCCGTAGAGCCCGACCGTCGTGACGCGGATCGCTCCCCCGCTCTGCTCGGCGAGCGCCTTCAGCGCCGGCGCATACGCCATCGCGGTCGAGTCGCCCACGAGGTACAGGTGCCGCGGAGCATCACCGCTCCCCCATGTGCACGCGGCGACATCCGGCTGCGGCGTCGGCGCGAAGCAGTCGTGCGCGGGGTTCGCTCCCGACGACTGCGCCATGACCTCGTCGAGCGACGGGTGCAGATCGGGCCAGGTCGTCGCCGACACCGCCGCCGCAAGATCGGCCTGCAGCGCCGCCGTCGGATCCTCGATCGCGGGCGCTGCCTGATCCGCACCCCCGGCCGTCGGGGGCAAGGGGCGCGGCTGCTGCACCTGCACGACGAGCACGACCAGCAGCGCGGCGGCGACGAGACCGGCAGCGGCCAGAGAGACCTGGGCGCGGAAACGCTCCCGCCAGGCGACCATCGGAGCGACGCTCGCTACCGGCACGCTGTCGCTCATCGCGAGCGCCGCAACCTCCGACACCTCGACCGGCGGTGGAGCGATCACGGGCTGCTCGACGGGCACGACCTCCGGAACGGATGCCGCCGCCACCGCGACCGGCTCGACACCCGCGCTCTGGGCCGCCACCCGCGGACTGCCCGGGAAGTAGCGCGTGCCCGGCTGCCACCCCGCGGGCCGCCGCGTCGCGATCTCGGGGGTGCGTACCGGCGGCGCCACAGCGGGAGCCTCGGCAGGCATGGCGGGCGCGGCGGCATCCGATGCCTCGACCGCCGGCTCCTCAGGCTCGGCCGCTGCCGTCGCGGGCACCCGCCCACCCAGGAACGGCGCGTAGCGCAGTGGCTGCTCGATGATCGTGTACGACGCGAATCCGACGACGGCGATGATCGCCAGGGTCAGCGGCAGCGACCACGGCGACGCGGGCAGCAGCGCGGCGGCGAACACGACCACCGGGAAGTGCCACAGATAGAGGGAGTACGACGCGTTGCCGATCGTGACCGCGATCGGGTTCGTCCACGGGAACAGCGCCGGCGGCGGCGCAACGACGCCGCCGGCCAGCGCCAGCGCGGTCGCGACCGTCGGCGCTGCCGCCCACGGCCCCGGAAAGCCCACGGCGGCCGGGTCGATGAGCACCAGCGCGGCGACAACGCCCGCGACACCGACCCACGCGAGCAGCGCCCCGAGAGCTGCGGGAAGCCGTCGCAGCAGCGGCACGCCCGCCGCGACCAGAGCGCCGAGTGCGAACTCCCACGCGCGCGTCGCCGTCGAGAAGTAGGCCGCCGTCGGCGCCGACGCGCTCTGCGGCAGCGCCCAGCCGAAGGATGCCGCGATCACGACGACCGCCCACCCGGCGGCGACCGCGGCAGCCGCCCGACCGCGACGCGCAACGGCCGGCACGAACAGGATCGACACGATCAGCAACCCGGGCCAGACGAGGTAGAACTGCTCCTCCACCGAAAGCGACCAGAAGTTCTGCAACGGCGAGACGGCGTCACCCGCGTCGAAGTAGTCGGTGCCCTGCTGCGTGAAACGCCAGTTCGACACCAGCAGCAGTGCCGAGATGCCGTCCCACAGAATCTGCTCCGCGCGTGCCCGTCCGAACAGGGCATAGGCGGTGCCGACGACGGCACCGACCGTGACGAGCGCGGCCGGCACGAGGCGGCGAGCGCGTCTGCCGTAGAACCGTGCCAGGCGGATGCGACCGTCCTTCCGCTGCTCACGCAGCAGCATCCCGGTGATCACGAAGCCCGAGATTACGAAGAAGACGTCGACACCGGCGACGCCGCCCCGCGGCCAGCCGGCGGCGTGCGCGCCGATGACGGCCAGCACGGCGAGCGCGCGCAGACCTTGGATGTCGCGACGAAGTGGCACGGGAACGCAGTCGTTCTGAAAAGGGGAGAAGGAGGTCGACTCCAGCCTACGGGAGCGCTCTCACCGCGGGATCACCCGGGAGGTGTCGGTCGGCAGCGACCCGAACGACGAGGCGTTCATCGGGTGGACGATCGAGGCCTGCGGTCTCGCGCTCGCCGGCTGACAGCCGCGCGCCTCACCGGCGATCGGCCGGATTCGCGACGATCGAGCGCCGCCCGACTGCGAGCCAGACGATCGGCCCCATGAGGGGGAACATCAGCGTCACGAGAATCCAGAGCATCTTCTCCAGGCTCGTCGCCGCCGACGACGCGATGCTGACGACCGCCGCGACGAACAGCGCGAGCCCGGCCAGCACCGCGACCAGGACGAGCACGTTCCAGATGGTGAAGGACATGCCTCCAGCATGCCCCGCTCCGATGCCCGCCGCCAGGGAGGCTGACACCGCCCCCTCCCGCCGGTTCGGGGTCGCATGTGGTCGTTCTCGCCCACGCTGAGCGACCAGAGGCGACCCCGAACCGGACGGGGCAGCAGGGCGAGGGCAATGCCTGCGGTCTCACCGCGCGAGGTCGGCGGCGACATCCACGAGCGCGGCCCGCACGCGGCGCACGGCCGCGCGCGCCAGCGCGTCGGGGCGGGCGAGCACGTCCACGTGACGGCTCAGGGTGACCCCAGCGAGCGGACGCAGCACCATGCCGTCGGTCGCCAGGGCGCGCGCCGTGAACCGCGGCATGACGGCGATCGCCGCCCCGGCGCGGACGATCTGTGCGGCGACGAAGAACTCGTTCACCCGGTGGCCGATGATCGGGGGCTCGCCGCTGAGGGCGGCGATCGCCTGCAGCACGCCGGTGAGCGGAAAGCCCTCGTGCGTCGAGATCCACGTCTGTCCGCGGAGGGCCACGGGATCGATTCGGTCGGCGGATGCCAGGGGGTGCGCCTGCGGCAGCGCGACGTCCAGCGGTTCGACGAACAGCGGCGTGACCACCATCCGCTCGCGCGGCCAATCCGGGTCGTGCGCGAGCCGGTGCGCGATGACGAGGTCGTGCGCGGCCACGAGTCCGGGAAACTCCTCGCGCGCGACGTCCTCGTCGGCGAGCGCGACGGGCACGCCGTCGAGCGCGGCCAACAGGGGTCCAAACAGCGCGACGCCCGCACTGTGGAACGCCGACACGCGCACCGGCGCGGCATCGTGGGCGAGGAACGCTCCGACGCTCTCCCGCGCGAGCACGAGCGCCTCGTCGACCCGGGCCCCGGCCGCCGCGAGTGCGCGCCCGGCATCCGTCAGCACCAGCCGACGCCCCTGCTTCACCGTCAGCGGCACGGGCACGTCCGCCTGCAGAATCGCGAGCTGTTGCGAGACCGCCGACGCGCTGACGTGCAGCGCCGCCGCGACCGCCGACACGCTGCCGCGATCGTCGAGCTCGCGCAGCAGCCGCAGCCGCATCGGATCCATAAGCAATCTCTAACACATCGATGAAGACATTGCCCGATGCTCTTCACGACAACGCCTGTCACTCTGGGCGCATGACCCGCCGCTCCGACCTGCTCGTCGACCTCGCCCTCCTCGCGGTCGCCGCCGTCTGGGGGGCCAGCTTCCTCGTCGCCAAAGACCTCATCAGCCTCACCGGGGTCGCTTCCGCCAATGCGCTGCGGTTCCTCGTCGCCACCGCCGGCGCCGGCATCCTCTGCGCCCTCACCCGACAGCGCCTCCCCCGCGGACGCGTGCTCGTGATCGCGGTGGCGCTCGGGGGCACGCAGGCCGCCGTCATCGGGCTGGAGACCTGGGGCGTGAGCCTCACCTCCGCCACCAACGCGGGCCTGCTCATCAGCCTCGCCCTCGTCATGACGCCGGCACTGGAGGGCATCGCGTCGCGCGTGTGGCTGCCGCGCTCGTACTTCGTCGCCGCGGTGGCCGCCGTCGTCGGCGTCGCGCTGCTCGTCTCCGGCAACGGCATCCACCTGCCGACCGCCGGCGACGCCCTCGTCATCGCCGCGGCAGTGGTGCGCGCCGTGCACGTGACCGCCAGCGGCCACCTCACCCGCGGGCGCCGCGACAGCTCGCTCGGCGTGGTCGTCGTGCAGCTGGTGGTCGGCAGCGTCGTGTTCTCGGCGATCGCGGGGCCCGCCCTGCCCGTCGCGGTCTCCCGACTGGATGCCGCGGCCCTCGCCGACGTGCTGTTCCTCGGGCTGCTGTGCTCGGTGTTCGCCTTCGCGGTGCAGCTCTGGGCGGTGCGGCGCACGTCGGCCGCACGCGCGAGCATCCTCATGGGCACCGAACCGGTTTGGGCACTCGTGGTCGGCGTGGCCATCGGCGGCGAGGCGATCGGGCCTGTCGGCGTCGCGGGGGCGGCACTCATCGTCGGCGCGAGCTACGCCGGGCAGGCGATCGAGCGTCGCCACCGCCTGGCCCGACGTGCGACGGAGCAGGCCGCGTCAGTGGAACAGGCGACGCCAGACATTCGTGTCGGCGAGGTCGATGAGCTCGTCGCCGCGCCCCGACAGCACGGTGCGCAGCGCCCAGAGTGAGAACCCCTTCGCCTGAGCGAGCGTAATCGACGGCGGCATCGCCAGCTCCTGACGCGCCGTGACGACGTCGACGAGCACCGGCCCGTCGGTCGCGAGTGCCTGCGCGATCGCTCCGCGCAGCTCGCTGCCCTTCTCCACACGGATGCCGGTGATGCCCATCGCCTCGGCGATCGCCGCGAAGCTCGGATTGTCGAGCCCCGTGCCGAAGTTGACGATGCCCGCCGCCTTCATCTCGAGCTCGACGAAGTTGAGCGACGAGTTGTTGAACACGACGATCTTCACCGGCAGATCGTTCTGGCGGATCGACAGCAGATCGCCGAGGAGCATCGCCAGCCCGCCGTCGCCGGCGAGCGCGATCACCTGGCGCGAGCGGTCGACGCCCTGCACCCCGAGCGCCTGCGGCATCGCGTTGGCCATCGACCCGTGCGCGAACGACCCGATCAGCCGGCGCTTTCCGTTCATGTGCAGGTAGCGCGCCGCCCAGATCACGGGGCTTCCGACGTCGGCGGTGAACACGGCATCCTGGTCGGCGAGCTCGTCGAGCACGCGCGCGACGTACTCCGGTCGCACCGGAGCCTTGCCGTCGTCGATGGCCAGGTCGTCGAGCCGCTCACGCGTCGTGCGGTAATGGGCGACGCTCTCGTCCAGATGCTTCGACGACCGGTCGCCCCGCAGCAGCGGCAGCAGCGCGTTCGCCGTCTCCTTCACGCCGCCGACCAGGCCCACGTCGATGGGGGTACGCCGCCCCAGCTGCTCGCCGCGGATGTCGACCTGGATCACGGTCGCCTTCGACGGGAAGAACTGCCGGTACGGAAAGTCGGTGCCGAGCATGAGCAGGGTGTCGCACGACTCCATCGCCTTGTACCCCGACGAGAAGCCCAGCAGCCCCGTCATCCCCACGTCGTAGGGGTTGTCCCACTCGATGTGCTCCTTGCCGCGCAGGGCATGCACGATCGGTGCCCGCAGCGTCTCGGCGAGGGCGAGCACCTCGTCATGGGCGCCCGCGACACCCGACCCGGCGAGGATCGTCACCTTCTTGGCGTCGTTGAGCGCGGTAGCGGCGGCGGCCAGAGCGGATGCCGAAGGCAGCACCGTCGAGCCGGCGGCGCGGATCGGAGCCGTCGGCCGCCGATCGGGAGCGTCGGCGAAGAACACGTCGCCGGGAACGACGACGACCGCGACGCCGCGCTTTTCGACCGCGGCGCGCATGGCGATCTCCAGCACCCACGGCAGCTGCGCCGGATCGCTCACCAGCTCGGTGTAGACGCTGCACTCGCGGAAGAGCTCCTGCGGGTGGGTCTCCTGGAAGTAGGTGCTGCCGATCTCGGCCGACGGAATGTGCGAGGCGATCGCCAGCAGCGGCACGCGGTTGCGGTTGGCGTCGAACAGACCGTTGATGAAGTGCAGATTGCCGGGGCCGCACGAGCCCGCGACGACGGCGAGCTCGCCCGTCAGCTCGGCCTCGGCGCCGGCGGCGAAGGCGGCGGCCTCCTCGTGCCGCATGTGCATCCAGCGGATCGCGTCGTCGCCGCTGTCGCGCCGCAGCGCATCGGTGAAGGCGTTGAGCGAGTCGCCGGGAAGACCCCAGATGCGGGTGACGCCGGCGCGCTTGAGGGTGTCGATGAAGAAGTCTGCAACGTTCGCCATGGGTTCGACGCTACGCCGCTTGTCCGCGTCACGGGGTTGGACGATCGTCGAGTCCGCTCTCGTTCGCGTGTCGACACCACCCGTCGACCAGCGGTGGGGCCCGGGATGCCGCGGCACCGCGCCGCTACGATGCCCCTATGAGATCCGCGCCCATCGAAGCCGGCAACAACCGGATCGAGATCGGTTCACGCATTCGCGCCGCCCGTCAACAGCAGCAGATGACGATTGACGACGTGGCGCAGGCAAGCGGACTCACGCGGGGCTTCCTCTCCCGCGTGGAGCGCGATCTCGCGTCGCCGAGCGTCGCCACCCTCATCGCTCTCTGCGATGTCCTCTCCCTCGATGTCGGCTCGCTCTTCCAGGCGCCCGAGGTGCACCTCGTGCGGAACGACGAGCGACTGCGTTTGAATCTCGGCGGCGTCGACAGCACCGACCGGCTGGTCACCCCCCGGCGCGAGTCGCGGGTGCAGGTCGTCCGCTCCGAGATCGGACCCGACGGGCACGGCGGTGAGGAGAGGTACTCCCTCGCTGCCGAGGTGGAGGTCGTGCACGTGCTGTCGGGATCACTGGAGGTCGAGTTCTCCCACAAGCGGTTCACGCTCGAAGCCGGCGACTCCCTCACGTTCGATGGTCGAGAACCCCACACGTGGCGGGCCAGAGGCGGCCGTCCGGCGGAAGTGATCTGGGTGCTCGCACCCGCGCTGTGGAGCGCCTGACGCCCGGCAACGTCGCACCGGACGAGAAAGTACTTGCGGTCGAAGCCGTCATCCGCCATGCTGACCTTGTTTTCCATTACGCATCATTCGTTGCGTATTAGTGTCACAAGGAGAGCCGTGCCCCCGTCCCCCTCCCCGTCCTCGCCGCCCCCGCCCGTCGGCCCGATCGATGCCAGCATCACCCCCCGCTTCGCCGGCATTGCCACCTTCGCGCGACTCCCCACGTTGCGCGATGTGGGCCGGGCCGACGTGGCGGTCGTGGGAGCGCCCTTCGACGCAGGCGTGAGCTACCGCAGCGGTGCGCGATTCGGGCCCGCCCACATCCGGGAGGCGTCCCGCCTCCTGCGGCCCTACAACCCCGCCGTGGACGTTCATCCCTTCCGTGCCCAGCAGGTCGCCGACGCGGGCGACATGGACATCAACCCCTACGACATCGCCGCGGCCGTCGGCCAGATCGAAGCCGCCGCGCGGGAGCTCGCGAGCGTGGCCGACCGGCTGGTCGTCCTCGGCGGCGACCACACCATCGCTCTTCCGCTGCTCCGCGTCGCCGCCGAGCGACACGGTCCGGTCGCCGTCGTGCACTTCGATGCGCACCTCGACACGTGGGACACCTACTTCGGCGCACCGCTCACCCACGGCACGCCGTTCCGGCGCGCCTCCGAGGAAGGGCTGATCGATCTCGAAGCCAGCCTTCACATCGGCATCCGTGGCCCCCTGTACGCGGCGGAGGATCTCGCCGACGACGCCCGCCTCGGCTTCGCGCACATCACGAGCGACGATCTGCAGCAGCACGGTCTGCCCGACGCGATCGATCGACTGCACCGGCGCGTCGGAGCTCGTCCGGTGTACGTCTCGGTCGACATCGATGTCCTCGACCCCGCTCACGCTCCTGGCACCGGAACGCCCGAGGCCGGTGGGCTCACCAGCCGTGAACTGCTCGGACTCCTGCGTGCGCTCGGAACGCACCGCATCGTCGGAGCCGACGTCGTCGAGGTGTCACCACCCTACGACCACGCACAGGTGACGGCCGTCGCTGCGAGCCACGTGGCCTACGAGATCATCTCCGCAATGGCGCGGAGCCGAAAGGAAGACGCATCATGACATCTTCACCCGCCCCCACGAACGCTGCCCTGACGACGGGCGCAATCGCCCTCGAGAGGCGTTCGATCGATTACATCCCGCAGAACGAACGCCGCGGACGCGTCTGGCACCAGGGCCCGTTCTGGTTCACCGGCAACTTCGTCTTCCTGACGATGGTCGTCGGCTTCATCGGCCCATCCCTCGGGCTCGGCGTGCAATGGAGCATGCTCGCCGTCGCGCTCGGAGCCGGCTTCGGCACCTTCTTCATGGCATTCCACGCCAACCAGGGCCCTCGAATGGGGCTACCCCAGATGATCCAGTCGCGCGCCCAGTTCGGCCTGCGCGGGGCGATCATCCCCTTCATCGCGACGATCTTCGTCTACATCGGATTCACCGTATTCGGAACCGTCCTCGTCACGCAGGTCATCCAGCTCTTCCTCCCCGGGTCGAAGTTCCTCTGGTACCCCCTCGTGATCGGCATCGCGATCCTCATCGCGATCATCGGGTACGACCTGCTGCACTTCGTGCAGCGCTGGCTCACCTACGTCCTCATCGCGGCGTTCGGCCTGCTGACCGTCGCCGCCGCAGTCACGCTGCCCTCGACGGCGACACCGATCACGGCACCCGACACCTGGAACGGACCCGCCTTCCTCATCCAGTTGTCCCTCGCCGCCGGATACAACATCAGTTACGCCGTGTACGTCTCGGACTACTCGCGCTACCTGCCCGCCGACTCCTCGGCTCCCAGACTGATCGGCTGGACCTACGTGGGCGCGGCCGGGTCCGCGATCTGGCTCATGTCCCTCGGAGCTCTGCTCGGCGGCTATCTGCAGCAGAGTGACGCCATCTCCGCTTTGACCACCGCCGGCGATCTCGTCTTCCCGGGGTTCGGGCTCGTCGTCGTCGTGGTGGGGGCAATCGCGCAGTTGACCGTCACGGCGGTCAACTGCTACGGAACGATGCTCACCGGACTGACTGCCATCGACGGTTTCGTACCGGTACGGCCCACGCTGCGCGTCCGCATCCTCGGCCTCGCACTCGTCGGCGTCGTGTCGACCGTCATCGCACTCGCGATCCCGGAATCCTACCTCGCGAGCTTCAACGGGTTCGTCGCTCTGATGCTCTACTTCCTCGTCCCGTGGACGGCGGTGAATCTGGTCGACTTCTACCTCGTTCGGCGCGGGCACTACGCCATCACCGACATCTTCGCCCGGCACGGCGTCTACGGCACGTGGGCGTGGCGCGGCATCCTGGCGTACGCACTCGGGTTCCTGGCCATGGTTCCCTTCTTCGCCCTCCCGTTCTATACGGGCCCGATCGCCGCGGCTCTCGGCGGCGCCGACATCGCCTTCATCCCCGGCCTGCTCGTCGGGGGTGGCTTGTACGCTCTCCTGGCGCGGGGCATCGATGCCGACCGCGAGGCCGCCGCGATCGCTCGCAGCGAAGAGGAACTCCAGATCATCGAAGCGGTGAAGGCATGAACGGCGACAGCGTGCACGTGGCCCTCGTCCAGCAGCCCCCGTGTGTCCTCGACGCGACGGAGACGATGCGCCGCGGCGCCCGACACGTCGCGGATGCCGCCGAGCGCGGCGCGCAGCTCATCGTCTTTCCGGAGACATGGGTCTCGTGCTACCCGGCGTGGGCGTTCGGTGCGGCCGGATGGGACGATCCGCTGGCGCGCGACTGGCATGCTCGCCTCCTCGCCGACGCCCTCGTCCTGGGTTCGGCTTCCGACGCCGACGACGACCTCGCACCCCTGCGACAAGCCGCGCAACGCAACGCCACGACCGTCGTGGTCGGCATCAACGAGCGACCGTCGCCGACCAGCGGCACGGTGTACAACAGCCTGGTGACGATCGGACCCGAGGGAACGCTGCTCAATGTGCACCGCAAACTCACACCGACCCACACCGAACGCATCGTGTGGGGCGAGGGCGACGGTGCCGGCCTCCGGGTGCTCGACACCGCCATTGGGCGCGTCGGCGGGCTGATCTGCTGGGAGCACTTCCACCCGTTGGCGCGTCAAGCCCTGCACGCGCAGGACGAGCAGATCCATATCGCTGCGTGGCCGGACATGCCCGAGATGCACCATGTCGCATCGCGCATGTACGCGGCGGAAGGACGGTGTTTCGTTCTCGCCGCGGGACAGTACCTGACCGTCGACGACGTTCCCGACGACTTGCTCGGCCTCTTCCGCGCGGGTGTCGGCCCCGGCATCGGCGACGCGCATGTCCTTTTCGATGGAGGCTCGGGCGTCATCGGGCCCGACGGCGCCTGGATCGTGCCACCCGTGCGCGGCGAGGCCACCACCATCCACGCGATACTGCCGCTGCACGAGCGAGACCGGATGAGCCTGGACCTCGACGTCGCCGGGCACTACTCCCGTTCCGACGTGTTCGATCTCCGCGTCGACCGGCGGCGCCGCGCGTCCGCTCACTTCACCGACGGCGAGCGCGGATGAGCGCCGTGCTCCTGCTCGCGGGAATGATCTCGTTGGCCCTCGGCGCCCTCTCCGGCTTCATCCTGCTGATGGCGGTCGACTACCCCGAGCGCCTGCGGAAGATGGGGATCGTGGACCCCGCGCGCGTGCGACAAGTGCACCTGGACTGGATCATCATGGGCACGGTGATGACAGCAACCGCACTCGCCGTGCCGCAGATGAACGTCTTCACCGCGATCCTGGTCCTGATCGGGGGCGTGGTGAATCCGGCCACCTTCGTCCCCATGGCGTTCTCGCGGACGGTTGCGACGACCGCGGCCTTCCAGATCGTCTCATTCGCCTCGTTCACTTCGCTCAGCCTCGGCCTCGTCCTCGCCGTGGTCGAGGTCATCGCAGGCCGTGGCGCGCTCGTCCTCTGAGTGGATCGACATCGCGATGCACACCACCTCATGAGCGTGGGAGCGGGATACCCGTATGTGTTTCGTGAGTGCTCTCGGCGGCCGTGCCTCGCCGGCGTAGGAAGGACGACATGACATTGACCGCCGTTCTTCCTTCGCTCCGTCGCAGCCTTCCCGACCCCCTCGATCACCGGCTCTGGCCGGAGCACACGGTGACCGCTGTGGACGACGTGATCGTGGGTGCCGTCTCGCTCGTCCGCCTCGCTCAATGGGAGGGAACGCCGTGTGTGATGACGGGAGACCTGTACCACCCGAAGGCGCGAGATGCCCGCGCGCGGGGCGTCGGCACGGACGTGACGGTCGTCGTGATGCGGGTGGTATCGCTCGACGAAGGCGACGATCGGCACGGCGCGGCGGTCGACGCTCAGCTGGCAGCACTTCCCGCGCGCTGGGGCGAGTGCCGACTCATCGGACGGGTATCCACCGCACGCCCACGACCGGTCGATCTCCTCGGCGCCGCGCGCGACGGCGCGAGTCTCGCTCAACTCGACCGGACCGCCTCCGCGACATGCTGCCTGCCGGGAGATCTGCGCGAGGGGGATCTTCTCGCCGTTCCCTGCGCGGGCGCGGTGAGCCTCCACGACGTCCGCGCACGTCCGGTGGGCACCGACATCACCGAGGTCGGGTGGCGCTGCGGCAAGTGACGCCGCGCCGAGGACGGAAGGCCCGTCAGCCCGGCAGCAGTTCGCTGCGCAGCAGGTCGACGAGGCCCTGCGCAGCGGCAGTCAGGGGGCGACGGCGCGACCACGCGAGAGACACCTCGAACGCCGGAACGGCGTCGTCGAGCGGGACGATGCGCACCGGCATCCGCGGGGCGGGGTCGGCGAACGGACGCCCCGAGCCCGACGAGGCCGCCAGCGCCGCGAAGCGCGGCACGATCGCCAGGCCCAGTCCCTGCGGGACGTACGCGGCGGCCGTGGAAAGATCGGCGACCTCGATGAGCACGCGGCGTGACACCCCGGCATGGGCGAAGGCGTCGTCGACAATGCGCCGCGACCCGTACCCCGGCGGCAGGTCCACGAAGCTCTCCCCCTCGAGCATCGCGAGGGTGACGCCGTCGGCATCCGCGAGCCGGTGCGTCCCCGGCACGACCAACACGTACGGCGATGCGGCGACGACCTCACCCCGCAGGCTCGCCGGAAGCGCATCGACGACCGCGAGC
Source organism: Microbacterium sp. AG790 (assembly GCF_003634765.1). Taxonomy (NCBI): domain Bacteria; kingdom Bacillati; phylum Actinomycetota; class Actinomycetes; order Micrococcales; family Microbacteriaceae; genus Microbacterium; species Microbacterium sp. AG790. The sequence continues at coordinate 805,683 of NZ_RBWZ01000006.1, read as the reverse complement.
AGAGCGAGGTCGATCTCGCCGCGTTCGAGCTGGGCGACCAGACCCGACGAGCCCAGCCCCGTCGCCCGCAGCTGCACCGAGACGGCCGGATGCCGCTCGTGGTAACGGCCCAGCAGCCCTGGCACATCGACGAGGTCGACGCCCGTCATCAAGCCCATCGTCACGGCCCCCCGCAGCTCGGTCGCCGCCGTAGAGACCGCCTCGCCGATCTCGCGCATCTGCTCCAGCACCGCCCGGGCGCGCGTGAGCAGCTCCTCCCCCGCGCCGGTCAGTCTGATCTGCCGATGAGAACGGTCGAACAGTTCGACACCCAGCTCGCGCTCCAGCTCCCGCACCGTGGTGGAGACCGCGGACTGCGCCAGCAGCAGGCTGTCAGCCGCCCGCGTGAAGCTCATCTCCCGCGCGACGGCGACGAAGACGGAGAGGTGGCGGACATCCATGCCTCGATCATGCCGTGCTCACCGACGCGACGGAAATCATCTGCGAATCAGATGACTCGCATCATCGATGCCGTCTTCCTCGCCGGACGCCGGCGACGGAGCATGGAGTCATGAGTATCGCCACGGTCGCCACTCCCCCCACGTCGTCCTCCGCCACGCACCTGCCGACGCCGCCCGCGGGACGTCGCGCGGCGGATCGCGTCGTCGATGTGCTCATGGCCCACGGCGTGCGGTGGGTGTTCGGCGTGCCCGGCGCCAAGATCGATCCCGTCTTCGACGCGCTCGCGGCGGTGCAGGGCGTCGCCGGGGCGCCGCAGCTGATCACGTGCCGCACCGAGCAGAACGCGGTCTTCATGGCCGCCGCGGTCGGCCGGCTCACCGGCATCCCGGGTGTCGTGCTGGTCACCAGCGGCCCCGGCACCGCCAACCTCGCGACGGGGCTGCTCACCGCGACGACCGAGGGCGACCCGGTCGTCGCGATCTGCGGCGCCGTGTCGCGCACGCAGCACCTCAAGCGCGCGCATCAGGCGATGGATGCCGTCGGCATGCTGCAGACCGTGACGGTCTCGGCGGTCGAGGTCACCGCCGCCGACAACGTCGCGGAGGCGATCGTGAACGCGTTCCGCGCCGCGACCCGAGAGCCCCGCGGCGCGGCCGCCGTCGTGCTCCCCTACGACGTCTCGACCGCGACGACCGCGATCGGCTTCCGCGATGCGATCGTGCCCGCCGTCACCGGCGGGGCGGCCTCGGCATCCGTCGATCGCGCCGCCGCACTGCTGCGTGAGGCCCGCTTTCCCGTGATCCTCGCCGGAGCCCGCAGCGGCGATCCCCGCACGGTCGATGCCCTGCACGCGCTGCTGCGCGCGACCGGACTGCCGGTGGTCGAGACTTTCCAGGCCGCCGGCATCATCTCGCGCGAGCTCGAACACCACTACCTCGGACGCGTGGGCTTCGCCCGCAACCAGCCCGGCGACGTGCTGCTGCACCGCGCCGACCTCGTGCTGACGCTGGGCTACGACCCCGTCGAGTTCGTGCCCGCGGAATGGAACGCCGGCAAGGACCGCCGCATCGTCCACATCGACACCGTGCCGGCCGACATCGACAACGACTACCGGCCCACGGTGGAACTCGTCGGCGACCTCGCGACCACCCTCGTCGATCTGCTCCTCGCCGTGGATGCCGCGGGCCTTCCCCTCGAGCGCGATGCCGAGACCGCCCGCATCGTCGACCGCGAGCGCACCCGCCTCGCCGAGAACACCGATCTCGGCGACCCCGACCACGACGACGCGTTCGGCCTCGACCCCGTCGCGGTGGTCGCCGGCATCCGCGCCGCCCTCCCCGACGCGGCCACCGTGCTCTGCGACGTCGGATCGAACTACCTCTACATGGCGCGCCACTTCCGCACCTACCGTCCCCGCTCGCTGATGTTCTCCAACGGGCAGCAGACGCTCGGCGTCGCCCTGCCGTGGGCCATCGCGGCGAGCCTCGCCGACGAGGGCGCACCGGTCGTGTCGGTGTCGGGCGACGGCGGGTTCCTCTACTCCGCCGTCGAACTGGAGACCGCCGTGCGGGTCGGCGCGAGCTTCACCCACATCGTTTTCAACGACTCCGCCTACGACATGGTCGCCTTCCAGCAGGTCGAGAAGTACGGGCGCACCGCGGCGGTCGAGCTCGGCGCCTACGACGTGGTCGCGTTCGCCGAGTCGTTCGGCGCCCACGGCCACCGCGTCACATCCATCGACGACCTCGTTCCGACGATCCTCGCCGCCATCGCCGAACCCGGCCCCTCGGTGATCGACGTCCCCGTCGACTACCGCGACAACCTGCACCGCCTGGGCGGCGACCTGCTCGCCGACGTGCTGCTGTGAGCGGACTCCCCGCGCCCGGCATCCTCCTTCCCTCCTCCCGAAAGGACCGCGCATGAGCGCCGAACGTCACACCCTGTTCCAGACGAGCCTCATGGCCGCACTCCTGGACGGCATCTACGAAGACGACATGACGGTCGGCGAACTGCTGGGCCACGGCGATTTCGGCATCGGCACGTTCAATGCCCTCGACGGCGAGATGGTCGTCGTCGACGGCGTCGCGTACCGCCTGCGCGGCGATGGCACCGCCGCCGCGGCATCCGCCGACTCGGCCACGCCGTACGCGGTGGTGACCGACTTCGTGCCCACCATCACGCGGACGCTCCCCGACGGCGTCACGCGCGCGGAGGCGTCGGCCGCGATCGACGCGATCACCGCGTCGGCCAACTACATGTACGCCCTGCGGATCACGGGGCGCTTCCGCCGCGTAACGGCACGCACGGTCACCCGCCAGCAGAAGCCGTACCGCCCGATGACCGAGGCCACCGATGACGATGCCGTACTGCAGTTCGACGAGGTCGACGGCACGATCGTCGCCTTCCGCACCCCGCTGTACGAGCAGGGCATCGGCGTTCCCGGATGCCACGCGCACTTCATCGACGACGGACGCACGCGCGGCGGCCACGTGCTCGACTTCGTGCTGAACCACGGCACGGTGGAGCTGTGCCTGTGCACCGACCTGCACCTGCGTCTGCCGCTGACCACAGAGTTCCGCGAGGCGGCCCTGTCCCCCGACGACCTGGCCGACCAACTCGCCAAGACCGAGCAGCACGCCGGGCGCCCCTGACGCCTCGGCGCGGCGGTGGCATCAGCGGAAGTCGCGGGAGCGGTGGCGCACGCCGACGCGCAGGTCTTCGAAGGCGTCGGCGACGAGGTTGGTGACGCCCTCGGGTGAGCGCTCCAGCATGCCGCGGGCGATGAGGGCGGGCGCGTCGCGCAGCACGCGGCGATAACGATCCCAGACGCCTTTCGAGCAGATGACGTTGACGAGACCGTGCTCGTCTTCGAGGTTGATGAAGGTGATGCCGGATGCCGTCGCCGGCCGCTGCCGGTGGGTCACCAGACCCGCGACCTCGACCCGGCGGCCGACCTCGTGCGTGCGGAGCTCTCGCGAGGTGAGCACGCCGCGGGCATCCAGCGGGGCACGGTAGTGCGTGAGGGGGTGATCGTCGGTCGAGATGCCCGTGGCCCACAGATCGGCGGCCAGCACGTCGTACGTCGAGGGGTCGCCGAACAACGGCGGCTGCACGGCGACGAGCGAGTCGGGCAGGAACTCGGGCAGATCCTGTGCCGCGTCGCCGGCCAGCCAGATGCCCTCGCGGCGGCTGATGCCCATGCTCTCGAACGCCCCCGCCGTCGCCAGCGCCTCCACCTGCGCGGCGGTGGCGCCCGTGCGCCGCACGAGATCGCGCAGGTCGCGGAACGGACCCTCGGCGTCGCGGGTGGCGACGATGCGCTCCGCGAGCCGCTTTCCCACCCCGGTGACCGCCGCGAGCCCCAGCCGCACGGCGTGACCGGCGTCGCGGCGGTGGGCGGCCGACACATCGGGAGCTCCGATGTCGAACGGGGGCACGGGCGGCTGGTGACGATCGGTGCAGGAGGGGATGCCGGTGGGGATGCGTTTCGACTCGCTCGCTGCGCTCGCTCGCTCAACGACCGGAGACCCTGCAGCCGGCGAGGGACCGCTGCTGTCGGCGTCGAGGGGCTCGAGCCCGGCATCCACCCCGGAGGCGTGCAGGTCGGGACGACGCACGACGACACCGTGGCGGCGGGCATCGGCGGTGAGGGTCGCGGGCGAGTAGAACCCCATCGGCTGCGCCCGCAGCAGGGCCGCCAGGAACGCCCCGGGATAGTGCAGCTTGAGCCATGACGACGCGTAGACGAGCAGCGCGAACGACAGGGAGTGGCTCTCGGCGAAGCCGAAGTTCGCGAACGCCTGGATCTTCGCGTAGATGTCGTCGGCGACGGCTCCCACCAGACCGTTGCGTGCCATGCCGTCGTAGAGCTTCTGGCGCACCGACTCGATGCGCTCGATGCCGCGCTTGGAGCCCATCGCCCGGCGCAGCACATCGGCATCCTCACCGGTGAGGTCGCCGACGGCCATGCCCATCTGCATCAGCTGCTCCTGGAACACCGGCACCCCGAGGGTGCGCTCCAGCACCGGGATCAGCTTCTCGTGCGCGTACGTCGGCTCTTCCAGCCCGAGTTTGCGCCGCACGTACGGGTGCACCGCGCCGCCCTGGATGGGCCCGGGCCGGATCAGCGCGATCTCGATCACCAGGTCGTAGAACCGTCGCGGCTGCAGCCGGGGCAGCAGGCCCATCTGCGCGCGCGATTCGACCTGGAACACCCCGATCGAGTCGGCGCGGCACAGCATGTCGTAGACGGCCGCCTCCTCCTTCGGAATGCTCTGCAGCGTCCACGTCTCGCCCGTCGCCTCCGCGATGAGGTCGAAGCAGTACTGCAGGGCGGCGAGCATGCCGAGTCCCAGCAGGTCGAACTTCACGAGCCCCATCCAGGCGGCGTCGTCCTTGTCCCACTGGATGACGGTGCGATTCTCCATCCGCGCATGCTCGATGGGCACCACCTCCCCCACCGGCCGCTCGGTGAGCACCATGCCCCCGGAATGGATGCCGAGATGGCGGGGGGCCTTCAGCAGCTCGCCGGCGTACGCGAGCACCCGGTCGGGGATGTCGTGCGCACCGGCGACGGCGCCGTCCCACCGCTCCACCTGCTTCGACCAGGCGTCCTGCTGCCCGGGTGAGTGCCCGAGCGCCTTGGCCATGTCGCGCACCGCGTTCTTCGGCCGGTACTGGATGACGTTCGCGACCTGCGCCGCGCGCTCGCGCCCGTAGGTGTCGAAGACCCACTGGATGATCTCTTCGCGCCGATCCGAATCGAAGTCGACGTCGATGTCGGGCTCCTCCTCCCGCATCGCCGACAGGAAGCGCTCGAAGGGCAGGTTGTAGAAGATCGAGTCGATCGCGGTGATACCCAGCAGATAGCAGACCGCACTGTTGGCGGCCGACCCCCGCCCCTGACAGAGGATGCCGCGTCGACGCGCCTCGGCCACGATGCCGTGCACGATCAGGAAGTAGCCGGGGAAGTCCTTCTGCTCGATGACGCCGAGCTCCTTCTCGATGCGCGCCCGCCCGTCGCCGTCGAGGTCGGGATACATGTGCGGCACCGCATCCCAGACGAGCCGGCGCAGCCACGACATCGGCGTGTGCCCTTCGGGGACGGGGAGCTTCGGCAGCGCGGGTTTGGCGCGGCGCAGCGGGAAGGCGAGCTCGTCGGCGAGGGTGACCGTGCGGACGACCGCGCCGGGATAGCGCCGGAATCGGCGCGTCATCTCGGCGCCCGAGCGCAGGTGGGCGCTCGCATGCGACGGCAGCCACCCGTCGAGCTCGTCCAGCCCCCGATTCGCCCGCACCGCTGCGACCGCCGCCGCCAGGTGCACACGTTCGGGAACCGCATAGTGCACGTTGTTGCTGGCCAGCACGGGCAGCCCGCGCGCGGCGGCCAGGGCGGCCAGCACGTCGTTGTCGCGCGTATCGGTCGGCGCCCCGTGGTCGATCAGCTCGACGAAGACCGCCTCGGAGCCGAACAGGGCGACGAGCCGGTCGAGCGCCGATGCGGCCGCCTCCGCGCCACCGGCGGCGAGCGCCTGCCGCACGGCGCCCTTGCGGCATCCGGTGAGCACCGCCCAGTGGCCGCCGCTGCGATCGGCGAGGTCGTCGAGGTCGTACCAGGGACGCCCTTTCTCGCCGCCGGCGAGCTGAGCATGCGTGATCGCCGCGGCGAGACGGTGATACCCCTCCTCACGACGGGCCAGCACGAGCAGGTGCGAGCCCTGCGGATCGGCCGCCCCCGACCGGGCCGGACTCGGTCCGCTCAGCAGTCCGGCCGGCGACGCGCTCACGTCCCCGTCGCCTCCGGCGGCGAGCGTCAGCTCCGCCCCGAAGACGGTCTTCAGCTGCAGCTGCTCCGCCGCCTCGGCGAAGCGGGCGATGCCGTAGAACCCGTCGTGGTCGGTGATCGCGAGCGCGTGCAACCCCAGCCGTTCGGCCTCTTCCGCAAGCTCCGCCGGCGAGGAGGCGCCGTCGAGGAAGGAGAACGACGAGTGCGCGTGCAGTTCGGCGTAGGGCACGGCATCCGCGGGACGTTCGATCGGAGGCGGCTCGTACTTTCCCCGCTTGCGCGAGAAAGCCGGGCCGTCACCGCCGTCGGGTTGCGTGTCGCCGCCGATATCGGGAGAGCCCAGCAGCCGCGCCATCTCGGACCAGCGCACCGACGGATTGTTGAACCCCATCAGTCGTACCTCCCCTCGATCTGCCAGACGCCTTCCTCGCACACCAGCAGCCACGCCCCCTGGGCATCGTCGACCATCTGGAAGCGATGCGCCCGCCGCGCCCGCGCCGGATCCCACTCGCGTTCGATGACCGGCCACGGCCCGGCCCAGGTGCGGATGCCGCGGCGTCTGCCTCCGAGCTCGATCACGGTGGGCGTCGCCGTGGGCTCGCCACGCGCATCGACGGCGATCATGTCGCCGTCGTCGTCGAGCACCGCCACCGGAACCGGCTCGGCGAACACCGCCGAGGGCAGCGGATCGGGAAGGCTCCCCGGCCAGGGCCGCTCTCCTGCCTGCAGGTCGCCCGCGACATCGCCCCACGGCACGAGGCGCTGCCGCTCGCCCAGCCAGCGCCCTCCGCCGACGGCCGGCGTCAGCACGCCCTGATGGCCGAGCATCGCCTGCACGCGCGAGAGCGCGCGGTGCACGCGCTCCTCGGGCCCCGATCCGAACAGACGTGCGGTGTGGTGCGCGGCGGCATCCACCGCCTCGGGTTCGATGCGCACCCGCGCCACGGCGCTGCGCAGCTGCCCGGGCACGTGGCTCGACGGCGCCACGCTCTTCGCTCCGCCGGGCCCCTGCTCGGCGAGCTGCCACCGCACCCGGTCGACGACGGCGGCCGCATCGAACGCCCCCGGGTGCAGCCAGACCCGTTCGCTGCGCTCGCCGCGATCGCCGGTCAGCACGACGCGCAGTTCGGTGCAGACCAACCCCTGCGCACCCAGACGGGAGACGAACTCCGCGGCGGGAACCCGCAGGGCGAAGGCGATCTGATCGGCGGTCTCCACCGGCGGCTCGAACGCCACCTCGCGGTGCAGTTCGGGCGGGGGCGTGCGGGCGGTGACCGGTCGGGGATCGCGGCCGGATGACAGGGCGTACAGCCACTGGCCGCGGGCACCGAAGCGCTCGACCAGGCGGTCGGCGCCGAGCGCGGCGACCTCGCCGACCGTCTGCACACCGAGCCGGCCGAACAGCGAGGCCAGCTCCTCATCGAGCACGACGACCGGCAGCGGTGCGAGGAAGTCCGCCGCGGTGCCGGCGGGCACGATCCGCACCGGATCCTCGCGCCGGGTGCCGGAGCGCGCCGCCTGTTCGGCCGTGAAGGTGCCGTCGGCGATGCCCACGCGCACGTCGTCGACGCCCAGCGCGGCGATCGCTCCGGCCAGCACGGTGGCGGCGGCCGCCTCGCCGCCGAAGTAGCGCGCCGGACCCCGGGCACGCAGCGCGCACAGCCCGGGCTGCATCACCTGCACGTTCGGCGCGACCTCTTCGATCGCCGCGATCAGCGGAGCGAACGCGCGGTGATCGCGCACGGCGTCGGCATCCACCACCGTCAGCTGCGGGCAGCGCGCCTGGGCATCGCGGCGGCGCATGCGCCGGCGCACACCCGCGGCGCGCGCCGCCGCGGAACAGGCGATGACGGCACCCTTCTCGAACACGGCGATCGGCTCCGTGGCGTCGAGGGGCTCGTCGCCGTCGCGGGTGGTCGCGACGATCGGCCAGTCGGGCACCCAGACGACCAGGCTCCGCGGCGGGGTGCCCGCAGGGACGACGCCCATCTCACACCGCCCGTCTCATCGGCAGGGGTTCGGGAAGGCGCGTGCGGGTGGGCTGAGACCCGCCGCCCAGGCGCCCCCGATCGTCGGGCAGCATCAGGCGACGCGAGCGCGGCACCGGCGCACGGCGGCTGGTCACGGTGACCGTCAGCTCGCGCCCCGACAGGATGCCGTGCCCCTCGCCGAGGCCCGACCACGACGGATCGGACACATCGATCATCGCCTCGGTCTGCGGCCACGGCCCCTGCACGAGCAGCACCGCCTCCCGCTCGCGCATGCGGGCGGCCAGCCGGGCGACCTCGCTGTCCTTCGCCCGCGACGGCGGGCGCACCGCGACCACCGACAGCACGTCGGCGAGGGTCGAGGTGACGGCCAGCCACCGCTCTCCCGGGTCGGGCACGAGCACGAGCCGCGACAGATCGACCCCGGCGGCGCGGGCCGCTTCGACGCCCACGTGCGGCATGCCGACCACGGCGCACCACGACCCGGCCTGCGAGGGCTCGGCGAGCAGGGCGAACAGCAGCGCCATCGACCGCCCGAGCGCGTAGGCTCCCCCTGTTCGCAGGCCGCCGCCGGGCAGCAGCTCCGCCAGCGCCGGGGCGACGGGGAGCACGGGCGTGTCGAGGCGACGCCCCTGCATACGCTCCATCTGAGCGCGCAGGGTGCTCACGGTGCCCGCGACATCCGCGGCAGCAACGGTCCCCACGATCGGCCTCACTTCGACAGATTAGAACATGTATTCGACTACTTCAATGTGCTTGTCTCGAAGATAGGAACGGGTTCGGACATTGCGCGTCGGCCCGCACATCTGCCCGAAACATGCGGCTGATAGGACGGACGGCATGACCGGATCGCTCATCCTCACCGGCGCCGCGCGCATCGTGGAACGCTTCGACGACCCCGCCCGCGACCGCGGCGGCGACCTCGTGATCCGACGCGGACGGGTCGCCGGCACGGCATCCGCACCCGCACCGGAGGAGAGCATCGACACCCTCGACGCGGACGGCGGAATCGTCACCCCCGGCCTCGTCAACGCGCATCACCACCTGCTGCAGTCGGGCTTTCGCACCCTCCCGGGCACCCGCGGCGTGCCGATGCGCGAGTGGCTGCCGGCCATGGCCGCCGCCTACGCCGACGCCCATATCGACGCATCCCTGGTCGGCGCGACCGCCGGCGTCGGCGTGGCCGAGTCACTGCTGAGCGGGGTGACGACGGTCGCCGACCATCAGCTGAACTGGCCCGACCCGGCCAGAAGCGACGACCCGGTCGGCGACACCGTGGACATCGCGCGTGCGATCGCGGCCGCCTCCGCGGCGCTCGGCGCCCGGCTCGTGTTCGTGCGCGGCTCGGCGCGCGATGCGCCGGATGCCGCGGCAGCGAGCGCGGACGCGATCGTGCGCGCCCTGCTGCCCGAGGCTGCAGCGTCGTCTTCCGGGGGCACGAGCGCCGACGGCATGCTGCAGCTCGCCGTCGGCCCCGCCGGCGTGCACTCCGACAGCGAGGAGACCTTCCGCGCGCTGGGCGAGATCGCCCGGCGCTACGGTCTGCGCCGACGCACGCAGGCGAACGAGCAGGTCGACACCGAGATCGCCCTGGCCCGCTACGGGCGGCGACCCCTGGACCTCCTCGAGGAATGGGGCTGGCTCGAGCCGGGCGTGACGATCGCGCACCTGTGCGACGTCACCGACGAGGAGATCGCGCGGCTCGCCGCCGCCGGCATCACCGCGACCCACGCCCCGGGGTGCGATGTGCCGATGGGCTGGGGCATCGCGCCGGTGCGCCGCCTGCAGGAGGCCGGCATCGCCGTGGGACTGGGCACCTCCGGCGGCGGCTCCAACGACGCCGGGCACCTGCTCGCCGACGCGCGCCTGGCGATGCAGGTGTCGGGCCTGGTCGGCACCGCCCTGCCGGCCCGCGACGTGCTCGCCATGGCCACCTCCGGCGGAGCGAGCGGCCTCGGTCGCGCCGACCTCGGCATCCTGACCCCGGGCGCGGCGGGCGACTTCTGCGTCTGGGACGTCTCGGGGGTCGCCGACGCCGGAGTGGCCGACCCGGTCGCGGGCCTGCTCTGGGCCCACCCGGGGCGTCGGCCCCGTCATGTCGTGGTCGCGGGACGTGTCGTCGTCCGCGACTACCGGCTCGTCACCGCCGACGAAGACGCCCTCACCGCGACCCTCCGGGAGCGCGTCGGCCGCTGAACACCGCGGCGCGACTCAGACATCGGCTCAGACGTCGACTCAGGCGTCGAGCACGATCCGCGGGCAGGCCGCGCGCGAGACGCACACCATCATGACCGCGCTCTGCTCGCGCTCCAGCGGCGTGAGCACGGAGTCGCGGTGCTCGATCTCGCCTTCCAGGACGGGCACCTCGCAGGTTCCGCACGTGCCGCGCCGGCAGCTGGAGAGCACCATCGTCGTGGGACTCTGCTCTTCGATCGCCTCCAGCACCGACTGCCCCGGCTGCACGGTGACGATCTCGCCCGAGAGGGCGAGCTCGACCTCGAACGGATCCGGCCAGACCGGCTCGCCGTATTCGATCGCCTCGAACCGCTCGACGTGCAGCGCCCCCGCGCGCCCGGCGGCCTCGAAGCCGTCCTCGAGGGCGGCGATCAGCCGGGCGGGCCCGCACGCGTAGACCGGACCGCCGTCGCCCGCGGCATCCACCACCCCGGCCACGTCGAGACGCGCACCGCGGTCGGCAGGGTACAAGCGCACCCGGCCCGCGCCGGCGTCGAGGGCGCGCAGCTCGTCGACGAACGCCATCGTCGACAGCGATCGTCCGGCGTAATCGAGGGTCCACTCCGCGCCGGCGTGCGCCGACGCGCGGACCATGCCGAGGATGGGTGTGATCCCGATGCCGCCGGCCACGAAGCGGTGGGTGACGGCGGGAACGATCTCGTAGGCGAAGTGGTTGCGTGGTCCGCGCACGCGCAGGCGCTGACCGACCTGCACCTCCTCGTGCACCCGCACCGATCCGCCCCTCCCCTCGTCTTCGCGCAGCACCGCGACGCGCCAGGTGGAACGATCGGCCGCGTCGCCGCAGAGCGAGTACTGCCGCTCGACGCGCTCGGCCGCGGGCACGCGCGCGTCGGAGAAGATCAGATCGACATGCGCCCCGGGCTCCCAGACCGGCAGGTCGCGGCCATTGTGCGCGACGAGGTCCAGCGCCACGACCCCGTCGGCCAGCACGGTGCGGGCGGCGACCACGAGGTCGCGTTCGACGTCACTGAAGTAGCTCATGGCTCCCACTCTCTCCGCTCGCACAACGCCCCCTATGCGCGGGGGCGCCGACCGGCCGCACTCTTCGCGCGGATTTAACACGGCCGCAATCCCGACAGGCCTGGCAGGAAACACGTCGAGCGTTTACTGATTCTCACCCGATGTTGGCCATACCAACAACATCACGCGACACCGCAGACCCCGAGGAGGACGATCAGATGGATGCCGAACTCCTGGAGCCGGGCCAGCGCATCGCCGCCCTGACGGGCCTCACCCCGTGCGGCGAGATCGGCGACAGCCTGGCCTTCGCGGGAGGCGTCGTGGTCGATGCGGACGCGTCGGACCTCGCGGGCGACACCGACGGCGAGACGGTCGACGCGACCGGCTGGATCGCCCTGCCGCCGCTGGCGGATCTGCACGCGCACCTCGACAAGGGCTACACCTGGACCTCGTTCGGCCAGCCGGAGGGATCGCTCGACGACGCGATCGCGTGCTGGATCGACCACGGCGAGAACCACTCCTCCGCCGACATCAAGGCCGGCGCCCGGCGGCACCTGGTGGCCGCGCTGCACGCCGGTGTCACGGCCGTGCGCTCGCACACGAACTACCACCTGGGCGACGACCCCCTCCGCGGGGTGCGCGCCCTCGTCGAGCTGCGCGACGAGTTCGCCGGCATCGTCGACCTGCAGATCGTCGCCAGCCCCGGCGCCTCCGACGGCCCCGACGACCTCGGGCGCGCGGCGGTCGCCCTCGGCATCGACCTCATCGGCGGCTTCCCCCACCTCGCCGAGGACCCGAGCGCCGATCTGGAGCGCAACGCCGCCTTCGCTGAGCAGTTCGGCCTCGGCATGGACCTGCACACCGACGAGACGCTCGATCCGGCATCCACGGGTCTCGCCGAACTCGCCGCCCGCACACGCCACTGGCCGGCCGGTGTCATCCGTTCGGCGGGTCATTGCGTGAGCCTGTCCACGCAGGATGCCGCCACGCGCGCCCGCACCCTCGCCGCCGTCGCCGAGGCCGGCGTCTCGATCATCACCAATCCGCTGACCAACCTCTACCTGCAGGGCTGGCAGCACCCGGTCGCCACGCCCCGCGGCATCCCGCCGCTGCGCGAGATCCTCGCCGCCGGCATCACGCTGGCCGCCGGCGGCGACAACGTGCAGGACCCCTTCAACCCGCTCGGCAACGCCGACATGGTCGATGTCGCCTCCGAGCTCGTCGTCGCCGGTCACCTCACGCCCGCCGAAGCATGGCACGTCAGCTCGCACGGCGGACGCGCCGCATTCGGACTGCCACCGGCTCGAGGTCGCGTCGGCGATGTCGCCGACGTCGTGCTCGTGCGCGCCGCGCACACCGCCGAGGCGCTCGCCGAGCGCGCCCCCGAGCGCATCGTCATCCGCGACGGGCGCGTGATCGCCGTCCGCCGCCGCGTGGTCAGCAGCGTGCTCGACCTGCGCGCCCTGCCCACCCCGCCCTCCGCCCCGACCTCCGAGGGAGCCCTGCTATGAGCACCACCATCGAATCCGCTGTCGCGCCGGCCACCGCCGCGACAGCGGTGGATCCCACCACCGCACCGACGCTCGCCTTCACCGACGTCGCCAAGGTGTTCGCCACCGGCACCCGCGCTCTGGAGGGCGTGTCGATCGACGTCCGTCCCGGCGAGTTCGTGTCAGTGGTCGGCCCGTCCGGCTGCGGAAAGTCGACTCTGCTGCGCTTGGCCGCCGGCCTCGACGACGCCACCGAGGGAGCGGTCGACGTCCGCGCCGACACGACCAGCTTCGTCTTCCAGGAGGCGACACTGCTCGAGTGGCGCACAGCCCAGCGCAACGTCGAGCTGGTGGGCGAGCTCGCCGGCGTGGGAGCGGCCGAGCGACGCCGCCGCGCCGCCGAGGCCCTCGAACTGGTCGGGCTGAAGGGCTTCGAGAACCAGCATCCGCGTGCGCTGTCCGGCGGTATGCGCATGCGCGTCTCGATCGCCCGCGCACTCGTCGCCGAGCCGCAGCTCGCTCTCTTCGACGAGCCGTTCGGCGCCCTCGACGAGATCACCCGCCTGAAGATGCAGACCGAACTGCAGCGCCTGTTCCAGCTCAAGGGCTTCGCCGCGATGTTCATCACGCACTCGATCTCGGAGGCCGTCTACCTCTCCAGCCGCGTGCTCGTGATGAGTGGACGGCCCGGCCGCATCGTCGACGACATCGAGCTGCCCTGGTCCTATCCCCGATCCCCCGAGCTGCGCTACGAACCCGAGTTCGGGCGCATCGTCGGACACCTCTCGCACGCTTTGGAGGCGCACTCGTGAGCCAGAACCTCGCCCTGAAGGCCCCGGCATCGCTCGCCGAGTCGGCACCCTCCGCGCCCGTCGGGGATGCCGCGGCATCCGCCGAGACGACGACCGCGATCATGGCCGCCCGTCCGGCCCGCCCGAGCGGTGCGGCGAGCGTCGCCCGCCGCGCCTGGTCGCGCGCGTTCCCGATCGTCGCGGCCCTCCTCGGCATCATCGCGATCTGGTACGCCGTGTCGTACCTGCTGCTCAGCGAGAGCCGCCGCTTCCTGCTGCCTCCGCCCCATCAGGTGCTGGCAGAGACCATCGGCAACGACAAGGTGATCGGGCCGATGATCGCCGCGCTCGGTCAGACCATCACCGTCGCCCTCATCGGCCTCGCGATCGCCGTCGTGATCGGCATGGGGTGGGCGATCGTCATGTCGCAGTGGACCCTCGCCGAGAAGATCCTCTACCCCTACGCCGTCATCCTGCAGACGATCCCGATCCTCGCCCTCACCCCGCTGATCGGCATCTGGATGGGCTACGGGCTGCCGGCCCGCATCGTGGTCTGCGTCATCATCGCGGTGTTCCCGATGATCTCCAACACGCTGTTCGGCCTGCAGTCGGCCACGCCCGCCGCCCACGATCTGTTCACGCTGCAGAAGGCCACCAAGTGGCAGCGGATGACGAAGCTCATGCTGCCCGCGGCCATCCCGTCGATCTTCACGGGCCTGCGCCAGTCGGCCGGCCTCGCCGTCATCGGCGCGATCGTCGGCGACTTCTTCTTCCAGCAGGGCAGCCAGGGCATCGGCGGACTGCTGCGCACCTACACGCTGCGTCTGAACATGGAGCCGCTGTTCCTCGCGATCATCTTCACGGCGCTGTTCGGCGTGATCGTCTTCTCGATCTTCGCCGCACTGGACCGCGTCGTCGTCGGTCGTCTGTTCGGCGTCGCCACCCGCTGAACCACCTCTTCTTCTCCTTCCCGCACCACGAACACGCACCACCCGCCTGTCCACACCGCACCCGAAGCCTTCCAGGAGGACACCGTGTCACAGCCCGCCTTTCTCTCCCGCCGCGTGATCGCACGCACCGTCGCGATCGGAGCGCTCGCCGCCACCGTCGCCGCCGTCGCGGGATGTTCCAGCACCGACGCCGCGGCTCCGGCGACCACCTCGGCGGCGAACGTCGCCGAGAAGGGCGGCCCGCTCGACCTCGCGAGCGTCTGCCCGGCGACCGTCGTCATGCAGCAGGACTGGCAGCCCGAGTCCGAGCACGGCGCCATGTACAACCTCGTCGGCGACGGCTACACCGTCGACACCGACAAAAAGACGGTCACCGGCCCGCTCGTCGTCAACGGCACCGACACCGGCGTCAAGATCGAGGTGCGCTCCGGCGGCCCTGCGGTCAACTTCCAGCCCGTCCCCGCCCTGATGTACCTCGACACCGACATCCTCATCGGCGCCGTCAACACCGACGCGGCGATCGTCGCGAACGCCGACCAGCCCACCGTCGCGGTGACCTCGCAGCTGACCTTCAGCCCGCAGATCCTCATGTGGGACCCGGCCAGCCACAACGGCGCGACGACGATCAAGGAGGCAGCCTCCGGCGGCGACCCGATCGTCACCTCCGGCGACGTGATCCCGAACCTCCTGCTCTCGCAGGGCGTCATCACGAAGTCGCAGATCGACACGAGCTACGAGGGCACCCCGCAGCGCTTCGTCTCCGACCCGAAGATCCTGCAGCAGGGCTTCGCGACCGCTGAGCCCTACATCTACAAGAACGAGATCTCGCAGTGGGGCAAGGACGTCGGCTACCAGCTGCTGTCCGAGCTGGGCTACAACATCTACCCCGAGCCGCTCGCGGTGCGAAAGGCCGACGTCACCGACAAGGCCGACTGCCTGAAGAAGCTCGTCCCGATCATGCAGCAGTCGCAGATCGACTTCCTCAACTCCCCCGAGCACGGCAACGCCGTGATCCTGGATCTCGTCGAGAAGTACGACACGGGCTGGACCTACTCCGAGGGCGTCGCGCAGTTCTCGGTCGAGCAGCAGAAGAAGCTCGGCCTCGTCGCCAACGACAAGGCATCGGGCGTGTTCGGGCAGTTCGACCCCGACCGCATGGGGTCGATCGTGAAGGACTTCACGCCCTTCCTCGTCACCGCCGGCAGCATCACGCAGGCCGCCGCCTCGGCGATCGATCCGTCCGCGCTCTACACGAACCAGTTCATCGACACGTCGATCAAGATGAACTGACCGCCCTCACCGCCGATGCCCTGACTCCCCCGCGGGGGTCAGGGCATCGGCGTGTGCTCAGAGCGCCGCGGTCACCCGTTCTGCCACCGCGTCCAGGTCGGCGGCGGCCTGCGTCGCCCGATCACACGCGTCACGCAGGCGCTCGAGGGTCAAGGCGTCGACTCCCGCGGCGGCGGCGCTGGTCGTGTTTCCCCGGATGTTCACGGCCGTCGAGCGGATGCCGCAGGCGAGCATCCGCGCGGCGACGGCGACATCGGGGGCCAGGCGTTCCTCGCCGAAGCGCTCCAGCCAGAGGAGGGGCCCGTCGAGGGATGCCGCGAGTGCGACCAGGTCGGCGCCGGCGTCAGCGGCGGCGACGGTGGCGGCGCGCAGCACCTCGCGGCGCTCGGGGTCGTCGATGGGGCGTCGGAAGGCCGCGACGAGCCGGCCCGACATCCGCCCGTCGTGCTCCGCGGCGGCGAGCGCATCGCCGCGCACCCGAGTCGCCGCGGCCGCGATCTCCGCCGCAGCCTCGGCCGGCGCGTAGCCGGCGGCCATCGCGACCAGCGCGGCACCGGTGGCGATCACGATCCCCGCGGCGGCGCCGCCGCCGGGATCGGGGACGGGCGCGGACAACTGCTGCAGCCAGTCGTCGAGGCGGGTGGCGGCGAGCGCGGGCGTCGGCATGGGCCTCACTCTAGAGCCCCGCGCGCCGCGTGATTCCGCGGCGACATCGACGCACACGCGACCGTAACACCGGCGAAACGGCGGACTTCTACAGTGGCATTGTTGGCGAGGCCAACATCGCCGGACCGATCCGCGAACGCGAGAGGAGCACCCGTGACCGCTCCCCTGCGCCTGCGCGAAGCAACACGGCGCTGCCCGAAGCGCATGGTCCACGGGCCCTGCGGCGGTGTCGCGATCGACGGCGGCTGCGAAGTGCCCGGCATCCGATGCTCATTCGTCGACGACCCCGCGGTGCTGCACGATCTGGAGTTCTCCGCCGCCGAGGTGGACGCTCCGAACGCGGCCCGCGCGAGCGGCGACGCGCTGGCGGTCCGCCCACGAGGAGAGGCGTCGACGGCGTTCGCCGCCCTCGTCGAGGCCGGCGCCGTGATCACGGCCGACCTCCCGGTGCGCTCCACCGACCCGGCCGTCATCACCGAGGCGGGCGTGCGACTGCGAGAGCTGACCGCCGTGATCGCCGGCGAGCCGCCGGGGCTGCGCGATGCGCTCAGTCCGACCCACAAGGCCCTCCTGCTCGCCGCCGCCGGATCGCGTGTGGTGGCCGGTCTCACCTGCCGCGACCGCAACCGGGTGGCGATCGAGGGAGAGCTGGCCGCCCTCGCCGACCTGGGCGTGTCCGGCGTCCTCGCGGTGACCGGTGACCACCCGGCGTCGACCGCGCTCCCGCAGGCGCAGCCGGTCTTCGACCTCGACGCGACACGTCTGACGGCTCTCGCCCGCCGGGCCGGGCTCTTCGTCGCGGTCGCCGAACAGCCCTCCGCACCGCCCGTCGACTACCGTCCCACCCGTCTCGCCCGCAAAGCGCAGGCCGGGGCGGGACTCGGCATCCTGAACCTCTGCGGCGATCTCGACGAGATCCGCCGCTTCACCGCCGCCCTCGCAGCGACGGCGGCCCCCGTGCCGGTCCTCGTGTCGGTGCCGGTGCTCACCTCCGTCGCGACGGCCCGACGACTGGCCGCGCTTCCCGGGGTCGGCCTGCCGGACGAGCTCGTCAGGGCAGTGGCCGGCGCCGATGACCCGGTGGACGCCGGTATCGCCGCCGCGGTCTCGTGGGCGCGCCGCGCGCTCGCGATCCCCGGCGTCGTCGGCATCCACCTGTCGGCGATCACCGCTGCCGCCTCCGCTCCGACTGTCAGGGCGGCGGATGCCGCAGAGCTCGCCGCGGTCGACGCGCTGGCATCGGCGGCCGCGCGGCTTCGGACCGCGATCTCCGCCGACACGATCACCGCCGAGACGGCGGGCACCGCATGAGCGCCGTGACGCCGACGCCCGCGACAGCGGCCAGCCGCATCGCCGGGTGCCCGAAGTCGATGGCCTACGGTCCCTGCGGCGGCGTCAACGCCGACGGGACGTGCGAGGTGCACCCGACTCCGTGCGTGTTCCTGACCCGCGACCTCCCGGTGCGCTGGGCGAGCCCGGCCACCGAGGAGACACCCTCGGACGCCGTCTCCGAAGACCCCTCCAGGCCGGCGACGCCCGCCGGGCGCGAACTGGTCGAGATCGCCGCGCGCAGGCCGCTCGTGTTCACCGGCTTTCCGGTGCGCGCCCTGCGTGCCGATGCCGTGGGGCCGACGGCCGAGGCGCTCGCCGGCAGCGTCGACGCCGTCCTCTCCGGCGACGCCGGACGCTCCCGCGTGCAGTTCCCCCCGTCGTACCGTGCGGCGCTGATCGGTGCGACCGGGCTGCGGGTGTGGATGGGGTTCAACGCCCGCGACCGCAACCGCACCGCCCTGGAGCGCGAACTGCTGTCGCTGCGCGCACTGGGTGTCGCCGGGGTGCACTGCGTCACCGGCGATCACACGCAGACGGGCGACCGGCCCGATGCCCGCCCCGTCTTCGACCTCGAATCCACCACGACGCTGCCCCGAGCCGCCGCCCTCGGGCTTCTCACCTCGTTCGCCGAGTCACCCGCCGCCCCGCCCGTCGCCGAACGCGGCGCACGCGTCGCCGAGAAGCAGCGCGCCGGAGGCCGGATGTGCCTCACGCAGTACGCCGGGGACGCCGAGGAGGTCGCCGCCTTCGTGGCGCTGTGCCGTGCGGCCGGCGCCGACGTGCCCGTGCTCGCGGGCGTGCCCCTCGTCGTCGACCGTGAGGGCGCCGAACTGCTCGCGTCCTTCCACGCCGCGAAGCTGCCCTCCGGCTTCATCGACCGCCTCTTCGCCGCGCGGGACGTGCGCGCGGAGGGCATCCGCCTCGCTGTCGCGTACGGGCGCGAACTGCTCGCCACGGGCGCCGTCGGCGGTGTGGTCATCGCCGGAGGAGCCCGCCCCGGAGGCGAGGCCGCGTACGCCGCCGACCTCGCCACGGTCGCACGGGAACTCGGAGGCGGATCGTGATCGGCCGCTCAGTGCGCGCCGGCGCTGCCTTCCTTGACGGTGAGGACCTGCACGCTCTCGCCCGGTTCGGTGCGCCACCGGTGACGTATGCCGCCCTGGTAATACACCGCGTCCCCGGCTTCGAGGGCGAACTCGTCGGTGTCCAGCACCACCATGAGGCGGCCCTGGAGCACGTAGACGAACTCCTCCTCGTCGTGCACCCACCACAGATCATCGGTGAAGGTTCCCGACATCACCATCGGCACGAAGCGCGGGTGGTCGCGGGCGAGGACCCGCATCGGGCTGCCCCCGGCATCCAGCGGCGTCGCTTCGCTCGCCCGGAAGACGTGGAAGCTGCCCGCCCCTCGCGGCGCCGCGTCGGCGTCGTCGGTCAGCAGCGCCTGCTGGGTCGTGCCCAGCGCCTGCGCGACGCGGAACAGCGACGTCATGCTCATCCGTTCCAGCCCGCGCTCGACCTGGCTCAGGAACGAGTGCGACAACTCCGCCTGCACCGCGACCTGGGTGAGCGTCATCCCGCGGCTCTGGCGCAGCGCCCGGATCCGAGCGCCCAGCGCGCGCGACGCGGACGCGGGCCCGTCGTCGCCCTTGGCGCCACGGCGCGAGGAGACGGCATCCGACATGACTGAAGACTATGACACACGAAAGGAAACCGAGATGACCGGCGCGACCCCTACCGACGTCCTCGATCCCGCGGCGACCGGCGCCGCTTCCACCCCCGACTACGCCGCCCTCGAGGCGGACCTGGCCGCCGCACTCGGGCCCCGCGGCGTCTCCAGCGACCCGCGTCAGCGCGAGAAGGCCTCGGTCGACGGCGCGCGCATGTCACCGATCATCGCCGAGCAGCTCCCGCTCGGCGTGGCCGACCTCGTCGCGTTTCCCGCCGATGCCGCCCAGATCGCCGAGACCGTCCGCATCGCCGTCGCCCACGGCGCACCGGTGACGCCGCGCGGCAAGGGCACCGGCAACTACGGTCAGGCGATCCCCATGCCGGGCGGACTCGTCCTGGACACCTCGCGCGCACGGGCCGTCGTCGAGGTGGGCGACGGCTGGATCACCGCGGAGGCGGGAGCACCGATGGCGACCCTCGAGCTCGCCGCCCGACAGCACGGCCAGCAACTGTGGATGTACCCCTCGACCGTCCACTCGACGCTCGGCGGGTTCCTCTCCGGCGGATCCGGCGGCACCGGCTCGATCGCGCATGGCGCCAACCACGAGGGTTTCGTCCTCGCGCTGGACGTCGTGACCCCGGCATCCGAGGGCGAGCTCGTCCGGGTGGAGGGCGATGAGGCGCTCGGGTACGTCCACAACTACGGCACGGCCGGCATCATCGCGCGCGCCACGGTGCGGCTGGAGCGGATGAACGACTGGCGCGGGCTCTACGCGTCCTTCGACGACTTCACCGGCTCGATGTCGGTGCTGCAGCGCCTCGCGGCGCTCACCCCGACGCCGCGCCTCGTCTCCGCCGACGACCCGCACGTGAGCGCCCAGCTGCCACCCGACCCGGCCTTCCCCGAGGGCCGCAGCTCGCTGCGGACGATCATCGATGCGAGCCTCGTCGAAGAGGCGTCGATGATCATCACCGGCGCCGGCGGACGCATCGAAGACGTGCGCGAGGGCCCCCAGGTGTCGGCCGCGATCTCGGTGCTCAGCTACAACCATCCGATCGAGTGGCTGCAGAAGTCCGAACCGGGCGTCTACTTCCACGTCGAGGTGGGCGGCGACGCGCTCATCGACCGCCACGACGAGGTCATGGCCGTCTATCCCGGTGCGCACCTGCACATCGAAGCGACCGCGCTGCGTCCGATCGGCATGCTCGCCGGCGTGTACGAGAGCCCGGAGCAGGTCGCCGACGGCATCGCAGCGCTCACCGACCTCGGCGTCGGTGTGCACAGCCCGCACCAGTGGAACGTGGACTTCCGCCTGCCCGAGACGGTCGCACTCGCCCGCAGCACCGACCCGCGGGGCCTGCTGAACCCCGGCAAGCTCAACCCGGACTACACCGGTCCGGTGAAGGGATCGATCCGATGACCGCCGCGTTCACGCCCCCGTTCACCCCGACCTCCCGCCACTGGGCCGATCTGTCCGGGCCGGCGCTCACGGCTGCGCTCACGGAGCGCTCGATCGCTGTCGTGCCCATCGGTGCGATCGAGCACCACGGCCCCCATCTGCCGCTGCGCACCGACGCCCTGGTCGCCGAGACGATCGCCACCGCAGCGGTCGAACGCGTTGCCGCCGACGGGATCGACGCATGGGTGCTGCCGACGATCAGCTACGCGAAGTCCGACGAGCACCACTGGGCGCCCGGGACCGTCTGGCTCGAGGGCACCACGGTGCTGGACACGCTGGTGGACATCGGCCGATCCATCGCCATGACCCCCGCCAAGACCGTCGTGTTCGTCAACGGGCACGGCGGCAACGTCATGCTGCTCGGATGGGCGAACCGCGAGCTGCGCCGCCGCTTCGGCCTGCGCACGTTCTCGATGCCCGCGACCGCCGCCGGGGCCGGCGACGGTCTGGACGGACGCCCCGACGAGAAGGGCCAGGGCATCCACGGCGGCTTCTCGGAGACCTCCCTGGTGATGCACCTGGCGCCGCACCTCGTGGCCCCCGAGATGCCGGCGCGCAACATCCCCGAGCACATCGCCGCCCTCACCCACATCGGCTTCAACCGCAAGCCGGTGATGTTCGGCTGGACGAGCGACGACTTCGGCCCGGAAGGCGTGATCGGCGACGCGACCGGCGCGAACGCCGCGCACGGCAAGGAGCTCTACGAGCGCGGCGTCGACTTCGTGTGCGAGGCGCTCGCCGAGATCGACGGGTTCGTGTTCGGATGACGGCTTCGTACGCTCCCGGCATCCCGCCCGCGCCCGTCGTGATCGATCACGACAGCGATCCGGTGCAGTCCGACGCTCCCCTCGCCGACCCCCTGGCCCTCGCCGGCGAGTGGCTTCCCGGTCCCGGCGAGGACCGCCTGCTGATGACCGTGTCGACCATCGGCCTCGACGGGCTGCCCGATGCCCGCACGACCATGCTGAGCGACTTCGACGGCGAACGGTTCTACTTCCACACCGACGCCCACAGCCGCAAGGCCGCCGAGCTCGCCGCCCAGCCCGGCGTCGCGCTGACGATCCTGTGGCCCGGGTTCACACGCCAGCTGGTCGTGCAGGGCACGGCTGCGCGTTCGTCGCGCGCCGAGTCCGACGAGGCCTACCGCCGGCGCTCTGCCTATCTCCAGCAGCTCGCATGGCAGAACACCGACGCGTTCGCGCAGCTGCCGCTCGCCGAGCGGCGCGCCCGCTGGGATGAGTTCCTGCGGGCCCACGGAGGTCCCGACGACCCCTCCTTCATGCCGCCCGAGGCGTGGGCCGGGTTCGCGGTCACCCCGCACCGCCTGGTGTTCTGGGTCTCCAACCCGCTCGCCGCCAGCCGCCGCATCGCCTACACGCGCGAGGGCGAACGCTGGACTCTCCAGGCGCTGCCCGGCTGACCGCCCGCCGCGTGGCGGGCGGGCGCGCCCGTCACGCAGCGAGCGACAGGTACGGCTCCCACGCCGGCTCGGATCGCTCGGTGCCGCGGACGGTCCACTGCGGTCCACGCGGTGGCTGCGGCGCCCACCGCAGCTCCCACCCCATCTCCTGCGGGGTCCGATCGCCCTTCATGTTGTTGCAGCGCAGGCATGCGGCCACCAGGTTCTCCCACGAGTCGGCGCCGCCGCGTGAACGCGGCAGGACGTGGTCGATCGTGGTGGCACCCTTGCCGCAGTAGGCGCACCGGTGGGCGTCGCGGCGAAGCACCCCGCGGCGCGTGACCGGCACCCGCCGCGCCCCGGGCACGCGCACGTAGCGCGTGAGCACGATGACGGCCGGACGGTCGCAGGATCCGCGGATCCCCCAGACGGGATTGCCCTCCATGCGTTCGATGACGGTCGCCTTCTCGTTCATGACGAGCACGAGGGCTCTCTTGAACGAGACGACGGCCAGGGGTTCGTATCCGGCGTTCAGCACCAGTGTGCGCATGCGCGTTCCTCTCGAACGGCCGTCGATGGCTTCGACGGCTCTCCGTTGTCGACGCGGCTCCGGCGCGGTGGCGCAGGCACGAAAAAAGGCGCTGTCATGAAGACAGCGCCTTGAAACCACGACGAATGTCGCGGCAGTCGTGCACACGATGCCGAAGGACATAGCGGCCCACCGCATTCACGGTTCGAATGCGAGATCCTGTGTCCATGCGGCTCCCCCTCGGCTGTGCGAGCGTCGGCATCAGGCTAATGCACGCAGAGCCCGCCTGGGCGAATCAGAGGTGAACGGATGCCGCGTGTCGACGCAGACAGCGTCAGCGGACGTTCGCGACGAGGAAGTCCTCGGCGTTGGTCCACGATCCGTTGACGTAGATCTCGAGGTGCAGGTGGGTGCCGAACGCGCGGCCCGTGTCGCCGACCTGGCCGATGATCTGTCCGGCGCGCACGGTGTCGCCGACGACCACGCGACGGGTGCCGTACGACATGTGCGCGTACAGCGAGGTCACCGTGTTGCCACCGATGTTGTGGGCGATCTTGACGTAGACGCCCCATCCGGGACCGTCCTCGCTCGACTCCACCACGACGCCGTCGGCGATCGCGTAGATCGGGGTGTAGCGGTCGACCATGTAGTCGGTGCCCTTGTGGCCCGGGTACGGCTCACCGAAGTGGTTGAAGAAAGGCAGGGGGCGCACGACCGAGCCGGCCGGAGCGATCGTCTCGGCGAGCGAGCCGGAGTAGACCGAAGCATCGGCGGACGCGGTGGATGCCGCCGCGATGCGGGCAGCTGCCGCGGCTTTGGCGGCATCCTCGTTCTTCTTGGTCTGGATCTCTTCGGGCGTCGTCGCCGAATAGCTGTCGCGGGCCAGGGCCGCCGGCGTCGCTTCGGACGCGATCACGAGCGACTGCGCGTTCTCCGCGGCCACCTGCTGCAGCGTGACCGCTTCGGCGGGGCTCGAGGTCGAGGCGGCGAAGGCCGGCGCGATCGCGACGGTGGCGATCAGACCGCCGACGGCGGCGACCGTGATGAAGCTGCGGACCGGATGGCCTGTGCGGCGTGAGCGGCGCGGCGCGGCGGCCGTCGAGACAGCCGTTCCTCGCACAGCAGGGGCGGAGCCCGTGGAGCGGGTCAACGCGCCACGCTGCGCGCGGCTACGCCGGGTCGGTGTCGACGCTTCGGACTCGGGAATCTCCTGCGACGGGTCGTACTGTTCAGCCAATTGTCCTCCGGCGCCTCTGCGATCCCGCTCGGGACGGTCCGCTGGTTCGTCGGCACTCGGTGTCAGGGCACAGATGTACGGGTGTCACCGCGCGAACGACGAACCGATGAGGCAATCCGTGCGGAGGTCCGTGGCGGGCTTCTCGCCACGTGGACTTTTCGAGGCTACCGGAAGGTAACGAATAAGTCACGCACAGGTGTTCATGCCCAGGCGCTTCCCGGGTGACGCTCAGGCGTGCGGGACCGCGTCGACGAGGAAGATGTGCGAGGCGACCTCGACCGGAAGCTCCAGTCCATCGACCTTGCCGGCCATCTGCACGAGGACGTAGCCCTCACTGAACCGGAAGTCGCCGACGCCTCCCGGCATGACGCCGGCGTCGCGCAGCTGCTCGAGGAGTTCGGGGTCGACCTGCACCGGCTCAGCGAGGCGCCGGACGGTGCCGTGCACCGGACCGCCGGTCTCATTCAGCAGGCGCACGAGACCAACCACGCCGTCATCGAAGGTGCGGGCCGGCACGTCGCCCAGCTGGTCGAGGCCCGGGATCGGGTTGCCGTAGGGCGACTCGGTGGGATGGCCCAGCAGCTCGATGAGGCGACGCTCGACGAGCTCGCTCATCACGTGCTCCCAGCGGCAGGCCTCTTCGTGCACGTATGCCCAGTCGAGACCGATCACGTCGCTGAGCAGTCGCTCCGCGAGGCGGTGCTTGCGCATGACGTCGACGGCCTTCTGCCGCCCGGGGATCGTGAGCTCCAGCGAGCGGTCGTCGGAGACCACGACCAGACCGTCGCGCTCCATGCGTCCGATCGTCTGCGACACCGTCGGACCTGAGTGGCCGAGACGCTCCGAGATGCGCGCACGCAGGGGGACGATGCCTTCCTCCTCGAGCTCGAGGATGGTACGCAGGTACATCTCGGTGGTGTCGATCAGATCCGTCATGGGCAGGCCTCGTGCACGTTCGTGGGTGTGTTCTCAGCCTATCCGTTTCTTACGGCGACGCGGCGGGGCGCCGGCGGCGCTGACCCTAGAATCGGGAGCATGGCCCACGTCACGCTGCCCCGCGAGATCCTGCCCGCCGACGGTCGCTTCGGTTGCGGCCCGTCCAAGATCCGGCCGGAGCAGCTCGCTGCCCTGGCGGGCCCCGGTGCGGTGCTGATGGGAACCTCGCACCGACAGGCCCCGATCAAGAACCTGGTGGGCCAGGTGCGGATGGGCCTCAGCGACCTGCTGCGTCTTCCCGACGGCTACGAGATCATCCTCGGCAACGGCGGCTCGACGGCGTTCTGGGACGCGGCCGCGTTCGGTCTCATCGAGCGCCGCGCGCAGAACCTCGTCTTCGGCGAATTCGGCGGCAAGTTCGCCGCTGCGGCCGCCGCGCCGTGGCTCGAAGCGCCCGACGTGCGCAAGGCGGATGCCGGAACGCGCACGGTCGCCGAGGCGGTCGAAGGTGTCGACGTGTACGCCTGGCCGCACAACGAGACCTCCACCGGTGTCGCGGCATCCATCTCCCGTGTCGCCGGAGACGAGGGCGCGCTCACCGTCATCGATGCGACGAGCGCGGCCGGTGGCATCAACTTCGCCGTGTCGCAGACGGACGTCTACTACTTCGCGCCCCAGAAGAACCTCGGTTCCGACGGCGGCCTGTGGTTCGCGGCCGTCTCCCCCGCCGCCATCGAGCGCATCGAGCGCGTCGCGGCATCCGGCCGCTACATCCCCGAGTTCCTGAGCCTGAAGAACGCTCTCGACAACTCGCGACTCAACCAGACGCTCAACACCCCCGCGGTCGCCACCCTCGTGCTGCTGGACAAGCAGCTCGAGTGGATCAACGGCAATGGCGGCCTCGGCTGGGCCGCCGCCCGCACGGCCGAGTCGTCGCAGGCCCTGTATCAGTGGGCCGAAGGCTCCGCGGCGGCGACTCCGTTCGTCGCCGATCCGGCCGACCGCTCCCCCGTCGTGGTCACCATCGACTTCGACGAGAGCGTGGATGCCGCGGCCGTCGCCGCGAGCCTGCGCGCCAATGGGATCGTCGACACCGAGCCGTACCGCAAGCTCGGACGCAACCAGCTGCGCATCGCCACGTTCGTCTCGATCGAGCCCGACGATGTCCGCCAGCTCATCAAGGCGATCGACTACACGATCGAGCACATGCGCGGCTGAGACCGACCGCCCCGCGCCGCGGACTCAGTCCAGCGGTGACGGCCGTGGGTCCCGCACGGCCGCGACGATGGCCTCGATCGCGAATTCGGATGCCGTCCCGAGATCGAGCGCATCGGGCTCGATCAGCCACTGCGCCTGCAGGCCGTCCATGACGGCGAGGATCGCGGCGTCGCGCGAGGAGGTCTTGCAGTCCGCGCGGTTCACCGTCGCGTTCTGACACCCGGTCGTTGAGCGCGCGCCGCCGGCGCGAGTCGAAACGCCGCTAGTCCTCGTCGGTGTCGTCGTCCTCGTCGTCGGTGTCGTCGGTGTCGTCGTCCAGCACGTCGATGTCGACGCCGTCGACGTCGCCGGCGTGCAGAATCGGCGAGCCGTCGTCGTCGAAGTCGGCGGCATCCAGATCGTCCACGTCGTCGAGGTCGTCGTCGTCGAGATCATCGTCCGACTCGTCATCGGCGTCGGCAGCGTCCTCGGCCTCGACGCCGCGCTCGGCGGCGAGCGCCGCCTGCGCGGCCTGGTACTCGGCCAGACGCACCGCCCACGGCACCCACTCGGGTGCCAGGAGGGCGCCCTCACCCGGAAGGAGCTCGGCCTCGAGCACGGTCGGCTCGGCGTCGTCGACGACAGCGAGACTCACCGTCCAGAACCAGCCGGGATAGCCCTCCATCGTCGTGGCGAAACGCAAGGAGACGACGCCGTCCGCCTCGAGCGTGTATCCGGCGGGGTCGCCGATCGTCGACGCCGGCGTGATCTCGCGCAGCGCGGACAGCGCCAGGTCGTGGGCCGCGAGCAGGCGGTCGTCGGCGACGATCACCGGCGTCTCGCCCTCGGCATCCGCGCCGGAGTCGACCGACTCAGGCGTCGAGTTCATCGGCGACCTTACGCAGGATCGCGGCGACCTTCTTGCCCTGTCCCGCGTTCGGGTAGTGACCGTGACGCAGGTCGCCGCCGACCTTGTCGAGCAGCTTGACGAGGTCTTCGACCACGATCGCCATGTCATCCGGCTTCATGCGGTTGCGCTTGGCGAGGCTCACGGGAGCGTCGAGCACCCGCACCGCCAGCGCCTGCAACCCGCGCTTGCCGTCGGCGACGCCGAAGTCGAGGCGCGTTCCGGCCTTCAGCCCCTCGGTGCCCGCGGGGAGGGCCGTGGCGTGCAGGAAGACGTCCTGGCCGTCATCGGTGGTGATGAAGCCGAACCCCTTCTCGTCGTCGTAGAACCTGACCTTGCCGGTGGGCATCGCAAAAACCTCGCTCGTCGGCGCCCTGGGGCGCGGTGACATCGTGACCCGTGCCGCGCGGGCACGAGGGTGGGCATCATGCCCACTCCAGCCTACGACACCGCCACGCCCGACGCGGGGACGCAGTAGGGTGATCCCGATGCCCTCTTCGTCTTCTCGCACCCCCGGCTCGGCCGACGATCTTCCCGTCCGCCGCATCGACCGCGTCCTCGCGTTCATGTCCCTGGGCCTGTTGCTGCTGTCCGTGATCTGCTTCGTCGCGATCATGATCGGCTCGGCTGCGGGCATGAAGCACGACGACTTCGGCCAGGGCGTGTGGCCGCTGGTCGGCACGCTCGTCTATATCGCGCCGATCGTCGCGTTCATCCTCCTCATGGCAGTGCTCATCATGACCTTCGTGCGGAAGGCCCGGGTCGGCAAGGGCCGCTGACGTGACCGGGTCGGACGCGCGCGCTCTCGCACAGCATCTCGTGCAGCGCAGCGACGACGCCCTGACGGCCCTGTTCGCGGCGCGCCACGTGTCGCCCACGGCGAGCTGGAGCGACGCATTCGACGCCGCCGAGGCGCTTCTGGACCCGTCATCGATCGAGCGCACTCTGCGAGGCCTCACCTCGAGCGAGATCTCGGCCCTCACCGACTCCGTCCCGGCCGCAGACGACGGCGTCCGCTCGCGGCTGCAGGAGCTCGCGCTGGTGGACGAGGAGGGCGCAGTGTACGACGCGGTGTCGTCCGCGTTGGCAGCCCTCACCACGGCACCGATGCCCGGGGCCGGGCTCGGGCTCGACGAGCAGGAGGGCACGGATGCCGAGGCCCGGCCCGACGACGCCGGTGCGGCGGAGCGGGCGTTCTCCTCGCTGGGCTCGCTCGGCGACATCCTGCACGCCGCGCTGACGCATCCGTTCGGCCGCATCGGCTCCGGCACGCTGGGCGCCGCCGACCGTCGCCGCCTCATCGAGGACGGGATCGTCGACGATGCCGCCGCCGCCGATGAACTGGTCGTGATCGCCGAACGGACGGGTCTGCTGTCGGGTCGGGAGAAGACCTGGCTCGTCACGACCCGGGGCTCTCAGTGGCTGCATTCCGACACGATCGCGCGGTGGACAGAGGTGGCCGCCGCGCTTGTCGAGGGGTTGCCGCGTGGACTGCGACGACCGGCCGGCGGCTGGCTCCCGCCCGCGGCATGGACGCGGGCCTACCCCTTGGATGCGCTCTGGCCGGAGAGGGCGACCAATCTCCGTGCGCTCCTTCGACGCTGGGGCGTCCTGGACGAGACGGACCGCCCCACCTCGTGGGCGCGCGACACGTTCCTCGACGACGCGAGCGCACCGTTCTCCTCCGCGGCCCTCGACGCACTCTCGCGGCTGCTGCCGAGCGAGGTCGACCGGGTGTACCTGCAGAACGATCTGACCGCCATCGCGCCCGGGCCGCTGTCGCCGCACCTCGACATGCGGCTGCGGTCGATGGCG
This sequence comes from Microbacterium sp. AG790, assembly GCF_003634765.1. Lineage (NCBI taxonomy): Bacteria > Bacillati > Actinomycetota > Actinomycetes > Micrococcales > Microbacteriaceae > Microbacterium > Microbacterium sp. AG790. Next base: position 776,583 of record NZ_RBWZ01000006.1, on the reverse strand, counting down.
CGGCGGGAGTCGCGCGCGCAGGCGTCGAGCTACCGCTTCACGACCGAGAGCATCGCCGACGCCCTCACGGCGGGTGAGAGCGCCGAGTCGCTGCGCGCCTTTCTCACCGAGCTCTCGCTCACCGGCCTGCCCCAGCCGCTGGCGTACGAGATCGAACGCACCTCTCGCACGCACGGCATGGTCCGCGTCGGTCCCGACGACGAGGGCCGCACCCGGGTCTGGAGCGACGACGAGGCGCTGCTGCGCACCCTCGCCGTCGATCAGGCTCTTCGTCCCCTCGGGCTCGTGCCGGACGGCGACGGCCTCGTGACCCGCAGCGGGGCCGACACGGCGTTCTGGATGATCGCCGACGCCCGATATCCGGTCGTCGCGGTGGATGCCGACGGCGAACGCCGACGCCTCGACCGCCATCGCCTGGCGCCGACACCGACCGAGCCCTCACCCGATCGCGACACGTACGCCGCGCTCCTCGCGCGGCTGCGCGCCGCTCCCACCGACGATGCCGACGCCGCGTGGCTCGGCCGCGAACTGGATCACGCCGTCAAGGCGCGCGCCACCATCATCGTCGCCGTGCGCATGCCCGACGGCACCGAGCGCGAGTTCACGATCGAGGCGACCGGCCTCGGCGGCGGACGCCTGCGGGGACTCGATCGCACCGTCGATGTGGAGCGCACCCTGCCGGTGTCCAGCATCAGCGGCATCCGTGCTCTCTGACCGCCTCCACACACACGCGGTACCGGCGACGCGAAGCCCCGGGCGCTGCGAGGTCGGTAGACTGGGACGCTATGGCTGACGGCCCCCTCATCGTGCAAAGCGACCGCACCGTGCTGCTCGAAGTCGCGCACCCGCAGGCGGAGACGGCGCGACACGAGCTCGCGATCTTCGCCGAACTCGAGCGCGCACCCGAGCACATCCACACCTATCGCGTCACGCGCTTGGGGCTGTGGAACGCGCGCGCGGCCGGCCACACGGCCGACGACATGCTGGCGACGCTCGATCGCTGGTCGCGCTTCCCCGTGCCCGCCTCGGTGTCGATCGACATCCGCGAGACCGTGAACCGCTACGGACGGCTCGTCATCGAGCGGGATGCCGAGGGCGCGCTCGTGCTGCGCGGCACCGACCCCGCGGTGCTCGCCGAGGTCGGCAAGAACAAGCGCATCCAGCCGCTGCTGGTCGGTCGCCCGTCCCCCGACACGTACCTCATCGACGCGTGGGCACGGGGGCACATCAAGCAGGAGCTGCTGAAGATCGGCTGGCCGGCCGAGGACCACGCGGGCTACACGCCCGGGACACCGCACGAGATCGACCTGCACGAGGACGGCTGGACCCTCCGCCCCTATCAGCGCCAGGCGGTCGACATCTTCAGCGAGGGCGGCTCCGGCGTCGTCGTGCTCCCCTGCGGTGCGGGCAAGACCCTCGTCGGCGCGGCCGCGATGGCCGAGACGAAGACCACCACCCTGATCCTCGTGACCAACACCGTCAGCGCCCGCCAGTGGCGCGACGAACTGCTCAAGCGCACGTCGCTGACGCCCGAGGAGATCGGCGAGTACTCCGGCCAGACCAAGGAGGTCAAGCCGGTCACGATCGCGACCTACCAGATCCTGACGGCGAAGCGGAAGGGCGAGTACGCCCACCTCGCGCTGCTCGACGCGCTCGACTGGGGACTCATCGTCTACGACGAGGTGCACCTGCTGCCCGCGCCCGTGTTCAAGCTCACCGCCGATCTGCAGGCGCGCCGCCGCCTGGGCCTGACGGCGACGCTCGTGCGCGAGGACGGCCGCGAGGGCGACGTGTTCAGCCTCATCGGCCCCAAGCGCTTCGACGCGCCGTGGAAGGAGATCGAGGCCCAGGGCTTCATCTCTCCCGCCGTCTGCTACGAGGTCCGCGTGGACCTGCCGCCCTCCGACCGCCTCGAATACGCCGCATCCGCCGATGACGAGCGCTACCGCCTGGCCGCCACCGCGCACGCCAAGATCGGCGTCGTGAAGGACCTCGTGGCCCGCCACAGCGGAGAGCAGATCTTGGTGATCGGGCAGTACCTCGACCAGATCGACGTGCTCGCCGAGGCGTTGGACGCCCCCAAGATCACCGGCGCGACGCCCGTCGACGAGCGCGAGGAACTGTTCGCCGCATTCCGGGAGGGCCGCGTGCCCGTGCTGGTCGTCTCGAAGGTCGCGAACTTCTCGATCGATCTGCCCGACGCGTCGGTCGCGATCCAGGTGTCGGGATCCTTCGGCTCGCGCCAGGAGGAGGCGCAGCGTCTGGGCCGCCTGTTGCGTCCGAAGTCGAACGGGCACACCGCCAGCTTCTACACGCTCATCGCCCGCGACACCGTCGACCAGGACTTCGCCCAGAACCGGCAGCGCTTCCTCGCCGAGCAGGGGTACAGCTACACGATCCTGGATGCCGAGGGCATCGCCGCCGCGTAGTTCCCCCACACCGGAGCCGGCGGCGGCAGCACGAGCGTCCGCGGCAGGGGGCGACGCGTCAGCATCCACTCGACGAGCGCGACGTATCCGGCGATCAGCAGGAACGACCACAGGAAGCTGACCAGTCCGGTCGTGCTCTGGGTGGGGCTGGACCCCGACGCGAGCGAGAGCAGGAACGCCGACAGGTTGTTCACGACGTGGAGGGCGATCGCCGCTTCCAGTCCGCCGGTGCGCCACGTGAGCCAGCCGGCGGCGACGGCGAAGAGCCCCACACCGACCTGACCGAGCAGGTCATAGCCGTGACCGAGGATGAACAACGGCACGGGCAGCAGGATCGCGAAGGCCGGATGCCGCAGCCAGCGCCCGATGCTCTGCATGAGGTACCCGCGGAAAATGTACTCCTCCGCGGCCGCTTGCACGGGAACGAGCAGCAGCACGACCAGCAGCGTGATCGGCCAGGTCGAGGTCGAGACGGGCGTCCCGGGCTCCTCCATTGCGCCGGGAAGGAGGAAGCCCACCGCGGTCAGCACGACCGACACGCCGACGGCGAGCGCACCGCAGAGCAACATCCAGCGCCAGCGCAGCCGCCCCGCGACGGAGGAGACGAGCCCGACCCGCGGTCCGTTCACGATCAGTGACGCGAGGATGTAGGCCGGGAGCATGAGGGCGATCGTGCCGAGCAGGATCGCGACCATGAGCGGGTCGCCCATGTCGACGCCGCCCGACTGACCGAGGCGCGCCAGGTCGTCCAGGCGCGCCGGATCGCGGAGGAGCGCGATGCCGATGACGACCATGACGAAGACCAGGAACCCGAGGTAGATCGCGAGTCCCAGGATGCCGGTGACCAGCGGCGTCCACCATCCCGAGCGTCGGCGCGCGAAGATCAGGCGGTGGAAGGCAAGACCGCCCACGAGGGCGTCGGCGGGCAGAGCCCGGGCCGCGCGGGAGATCGCGGGCGCGATGGGTGACATCGGTGGCGCGAACAGCGGTGTTGGCTGAGGGACGGGGACCTGCGGCGCGGGCGTCGTCATCCATCCATCTTCTCCGATATCCAGCAAAGGGAAGGGTTGCGATGCCAGGATGGGGCTATGACCGCACCGCGCATCCTCGTCGTGGACGACGAACCGAACATCCGGGACCTGCTGGTCACGAGCCTCAGGTTCGCCGGCTACCAGGTGCGCGCCGTCGCGAACGGCGCGCAGACCATCTCGGCCGTGCTCGAGGAGGAACCCGACCTCATCATCCTCGACGTCATGCTCCCGGACATGAACGGGTTCAGCGTCACGAAGCGCCTCCGCGGCGCGGGCTACACGGCCCCCATCCTCTTCCTCACGGCCAAGGATGAGACCGAGGACAAGATCGAGGGACTCAATGCGGGCGGCGACGACTACGTCACCAAGCCCTTCTCCCTCGACGAGATCGTCGCGCGCCTGCAGGCGATCCTGCGTCGCACCATGCAGGCCGACGAGGAGTCGACCATCCGCGCGGGCGAGCTGACGATGGATCAGGACACGCACGACGTGACCGTCGGCGATGTGTCGATCGACCTGTCGCCCACCGAGTTCAAGCTGTTGCGCTACCTCATGCTCAACCCGAACCGCGTGCTCAGCAAGGCGCAGATCCTCGACCACGTCTGGGAGTACGACTTCAACGGCGACGCGGGCATCGTGGAGAGCTACATCTCGTACCTGCGCCGCAAGATCGACCCGTATTCGTCGGAGCCGCTCATCCAGACCAAGCGCGGCTTCGGCTACATGCTGAAGGCCGGCAAGACCACCTGATCCGCGCGCGATGACGGCGGACGGCGTGTACGCGGCCCACGCGAAGAAGAACGACCGCCTCACCTCGTGGTGGCGCGGCCTCAGTCTGCGCGCGAAGGTCACCGGCGTCACTGTCGCCGTGCTCACCGTCGGCCTGCTCGTCGCCGGGTTCGGGACGGCGGTGTTCCTCCGCAACGCCCAGATCGCCGAGCGCGACCAGTCGATCAGCCAGACCGTGACGCTCGACCAGGCCAGCAGCCTGCTGAGCGTGCAGGTCGTCGACGGCGTGGCACAGTTCGAACCCGCCGAGTATCCACCGCTCACGTCCTTCTACATCGCGGTCTACGGACCCGACGGCACGCTGCTGGCCCGTGGCGGACCGACCGCTGACGGGGGTCCGGTCTTCCCGGCGACGTTCGGACTCGATCGCACCCTCATGCAGGGCACGGCCCCCTTCGATCTCACTTCCGCCGACGGGAAGACGACCTTCCACGCGGCGGTGGACATCCTGCAGATCCCGGGGGCGCGCGAGAACAACGTGCAGCTACTGGCTCTCCCCCTCACCCCGGTCAACCAGACGGTCGCGAGCTTCGTGGGCATCTACGGCATCCTCGCGGTGCTGACGGTGCTCGTCAGCGCCTTGTTGACCCGCTGGCTCGTCACCCTGGCCTTCCGCAGCCTCGGTCAGGTCGAGCAGACGGCGATGTCGATCGCCCGGGGAGACTTCGGCCAGCGCATGGGTGACATCGCCCCCGGCACCGAGGTCGGAAAGCTCAAGACCGCGATCAACGCGATGCTCGATCGCGTCGACCAAGCGATCGCCCAGCGTGACGCCACGGTGCTGCAGATGAGACGCTTCATCGGCGATGCGAGCCACGAGCTGCGCACCCCGCTGGTCACCGTGCGCGGATACGCAGAGCTGTATCGGATGGGCGCCATCTCCGGCGACGAGCAGACGGCCCAGTCGATGGAGCGCATCGAGAAGGAGGCGATCCGGATGGGCGGCCTCGTGGAGGATCTGCTCGCCCTGGCCCGGCTCGACGAACGTCGCGACATCGTCGTGGCCCCCGTCGATCTGCGCCCCATCGCCCGCGACGCGGTGCTCGACGCGCGGGCGACCGCACCCGAGCGCACGGTGTCGTTCCGCGACGATGCGCCGCGCCCGCGGATGCTGCGCCCGGCATCCGTGCCGCCGACCAGCAGCACCCCGACCCGCAAGCGCCCGCCCACGGCCACGATCGGCGCGTTGCTGCGGCGTCGTCCCCGCGCGGAGGACGCTCTCGTGAGCGCACCGCCGACGCCCGCGGAGGCACCGCTGCTGGCGGAGCGCGAACCGGTGGTCCTGGGCGACGAGAACCGCATCCGTCAGGTCGTCGCGAACCTGCTCGGCAACGCGCGCCGGTACACGCCGGACGGCTCGCCCATCGAGCTCGCCGTGGGCGTCGACGAGTCCGGTGGGATGGGATGGATCTCGGTCATCGATCACGGCGAAGGCATCGCCCCGCAGCTGCGGGAGAAGATCTTCCAGCGGTTCTGGCGTGCCGATACCTCGCGCACGCGGGAGACGGGCGGCTCCGGCCTGGGTCTGTCGATCGTGGCGTCGGTGGTCGACGCGCTGCACGGATCGATCGTGGTCAGCGAGACGCCCGGCGGCGGCGCCACGTTCCGCGTGGCGTTCCCGCTCGCGCAGCGCCGCGACGCCGCGGAGCATCTCTTCATCGAGACGCAGCCCCTGCCTCGGCTGCACATCGACTCCTAAGGCACCGAGGCTGCGAGCTCCGCTCGAGGCTTCCTCCCCAGAGCCCCTCCGCGACCGCATTGTGCACACCCGCGCCCTGGGCCATCTCAGGCCTGCCCACCGCTGGCTAGCGTGAACCCACACCGACGAAAGGACGTCACCATGACCGCGTTCAGTGTGGACTCGGAAGCCGTACTCAGTGCAACCGGCGCGATCCGCGCCACCGCCGATCGCCTGCAGTCAGAGACCGCCGCGATGCTCGGCCAACTTACCCAGCTCCAGGGTGCGTGGACGGGCAGCGCGGCCGTTGCCTTCCAAGGGTTGGTCGATCGGTGGCGGGCTGCACAGACCGAGCTGGAGAGCGCGCTCGGAGACATCGGTACGGCGCTGGGTCACGCCGGCGCACAGTACGCGCAGACCGAGAGCGCCGCCGCGAGCATGTTCCGCTGAGGCCGCCCGACTGAGCACCGCTCCACGCAGAAAGGCCCCTCCGAAGAGGGGCCTTTCCGTTGAGATCCGGACTCAGAAGTCCATGCCACCCGTGGGGTCGCCCGCGGGAGCGGCGGCCTTCTCGGGCTTGTCGGCGACGACGACCTCGGTGGTGAGGAACAGACCCGCGATCGACGCAGCGTTCTGCAGCGCCGAGCGCGTCACCTTGGCCGGGTCGATGATGCCCGCGGCGAACATGTCGACGTACTCACCGGTGGCGGCGTTCAGGCCCTGGCCGACGGGAAGCTCCGACACCTTGTTGGCGACGACACCCGGCTCGAGGCCGGCGTTGAGGGCGATCTGCTTCAGGGGCGCCTCGATGGCGACCTTGACGATGTTCGCACCGGTCGCCTCGTCACCCGTGAGCTCGAGCTTCTCGAACGCACGCTTGCCGGCCTGGATGAGGGCGACACCACCACCGGGGACGATGCCCTCCTCGACGGCGGCCTTCGCGTTGCGAACGGCGTCCTCGATGCGGTGCTTGCGCTCCTTGAGCTCGACCTCGGTGGCCGCACCCGCCTTGATGACGGCGACGCCGCCGGCGAGCTTGGCGAGGCGCTCCTGCAGCTTCTCGCGGTCGTAGTCGCTGTCGGTGTTCTCGATCTCGCGCTTGATCTGGGTCACGCGACCCTCGATCTGCGCCGACTCGCCCGCACCCTCGACGATCGTGGTCTCGTCCTTGGTGACGATGACCTTGCGTGCCTTGCCGAGCAGGTCGGTGGTGGCGTTCTCGAGCTTGAGACCGACCTCCTCCGTGATGACCTGGCCGCCGGTGAGGATGGCGATGTCCTGGAGCTGCGCCTTGCGACGGTCACCGAAGCCGGGAGCCTTGACGGCGACCGACTTGAAGATGCCGCGGATCTTGTTGAGAACGAGGGTCGCGAGAGCCTCACCCTCGACGTCCTCGGCGATGATGACGAGCTCCTTGCCCTCCTGGATCACCTTGTCGACGATCGGCAGCAGGTCCTTGATGTTGGAGATCTTCTGGTTCGCGATGAGGATGTACGGGTCCTCGAAGACAGCCTCCTGGCGCTCCGGGTCCGTGACGAAGTAGGGGTTGATGTAGCCCTTGTCGAAGCGCATGCCCTCGGTGAGCTCGAGCTCGGTGCCGAACGTGTTCGACTCCTCGACCGTGACGACGCCTTCCTTGCCGACCTTGTCGATCGCCTCGGCGATCAGCGCGCCGATCTCGGGGTCGGCGGCGGAGATGGATGCCGTGGCGGCGATCTCCTCCTTGGTCTCGACCTCCTTCGCGGAGGCGAGCAGCTCGTCGGAGAGCGCCTTGACGGCCTTCTCGATGCCCTTCTTCAGGGAGATGGGGTCTGCGCCGGCCGCGACGTTGCGCAGCCCTTCGCGCACGAGGGCCTGGGCGAGGACGGTAGCCGTCGTGGTGCCGTCACCGGCGACGTCGTCCGTCTTCTTGGCGACCTCCTTGACGAGCTCCGCGCCGATCTTCTCGTACGGGTCGTCGAGCTCGATCTCCTTGGCGATCGAGACACCGTCGTTCGTGATCGTGGGGGCGCCCCACTTCTTCTCGAGCACGACGTTGCGACCGCGCGGGCCCAGGGTCACCTTGACGGCGTCGGCCAGGATGTTCAGGCCACGCTCGAGGCCACGGCGGGCCTCCTCGTCGAAAGCGATGATCTTTGCCATAAGTGTGTCGTCCCTCCCGGACGTGAGGATGAGTCTTTAGCACTCGCGATGATTGAGTGCTAACTCATTCTGGCACTCTGGCATGACGAGTGCAAGCCGCGCCGAGCGGGCGCGACGGGAGGGCCGAACGACGTCAGGCGACGACGCGGACCGACTCGGCCTGCGGGCCCTTCTGACCGGCGCCGACGGTGAACTCGACCGTCTGCCCCTCCTCCAGGACGCGGAATCCCGACATGTCGATGTTGGAGTAGTGGACGAACACGTCCTGGCCGTCGGTCACGGTGATGAAGCCGAAACCCTTCTCGGCGTTGAACCACTTGACGGTACCTTGGGCCATGCGAATCTCCTGATGCTGCGGTGGGACGTCGCAATGCTAACCAGCGTGAGAGCGGCGAAATCGCCGTTCCGGCAAGTGTTGACACAGGCGCATCAAACTGTTCACACGCGCGAAACACGCTCCCCGCCGATACCCGCAGGGCGGGGTGGTCAGCCGGCCGGAGTGGCCCCGGCATCCGTGCGATCGGCACCGATCACGACCACGAGGAGCTTGGCGCCGTCGCCGCTCGCGAGGCCCTTGTACGCATCGCTGAGCGTCACGGCCGCCCCGCCGATCACCTGTGCGAGTCCCCGCGCCGCGCCTTCTTCGGCGGGGTCGGAGTAGAAGACCGTCGTGGTCGGGAAGTCCTTGGAGCTGGCGTCGCCGGCCGTGACGCTGTCGGGCGACCAGCCGGCCCCGACGATGGTCTGCGCGAGGGAGCCGGCCAGACCAGACTGTGTCGTCGCGTTGAGAACGGTGACCGGGTACGACGTGTCGACGACCGGCTCGGCGGTCGAGATGGTCGTCGGCGTGGCGCTCGGTGTGGGAAACAGGGTGACGCGCCCGGTGGCGATCAGCGTGCCGAAGATGCCCAGCGCGACCAGCACGACGATCGCGATGACCGACCACAGCACCACGATTCCTCCCCGCAGGCGCGGATTCTCGGCGCGATGCGCGCCGATGCGTCCCCCCTCGAGGGCGAGATCATCGAAGCGGTCCTTCTGCGGGGGCGTACTCGGCACCCCAGAATGCTACCGGCCTGTTCCGGTGCGGACGGCGGGAACGGCCGCGCGTCCCGCACGCTCGCTCTCGCGCGCATCGCGGAGCCGACGGAGGCGGTGCACCAGCATGGCGTCGTGCGCCGCGGCATCCGGTTGATCGATGATGCGAGCCAGCAGCTGGTAGTACCGGGCGGGCGCCAGGGCGAGCTCGGCACGGATGGCCTCCTCCTTGACGGCGTCGTGCACGGTCCACCGCGACTCGAAGTCGAGGAGGAGGCGATCACGCTCGGAGAGGGGCACCTGCTCACGTTAACCCCGCGCAGCGCGCTCGCCGGGACGCCACTCCAGCCATCGCCCGAGTGGGTCGGCGTGGGCGAGGACGACGCCGTCGCGCGCGAGTGCGAAGCCCTCAGCGGGAGCGTTCGATGCGATCCGCCCGCCGCGCCATCCCTCGTGCAGCGAGGGCGCGTCGAGGGTGATCCAGCGGCCCACGGCGGATACCTGCTCGATCAGCGCGTGGCGCGCGTGCCAGCCGAGGTGCGCCAGCACGCCGGGGGTCTGAACGACCAGCGTCGCCTCGGGCGGCGCCGCCGCGACGGCGTGAGAGAGCTGGTCGACGCCGTCACCCGCGAACATGAGGGGCGGCTCCGCTGCCGCGATGCGCAGGGCGGAACGCACCCGATCGGCGCGTCCGGTCTCGCCGGGCCAGACCAGAGCCGTCAGCCATGATTCGGTGGCCGGGTCGGATGGATCCAGCGGTGCGAGATCGATGCCCGCCCGCCAGACGATCTCCGGATGCCGCAGCGGCGGCACGTGCAGACCACGAAGCTCGCTCTCGAGCACGACGGACGATGCGCCGCCGCGAGGGTCGTGCACGATCTCGCCGGCGACGCCGCGATAGCGGTAGGAGTATCGGTCGGGGTAGAGACACAGTCCTGCACTCGCGCCGACCTCCAGCAGCGCGATCGGCCCGTCGATGCCGGCCAACGCGGGCAGCAGAGCGGCGCACCGCAGGGGTTCGTTCGTCTGCAGAGACCGCGCCGCGCACTCCGTGACCAGTCTGTCGCTGTGGGCGAGCACCCACTCCCGCCACTGGGGGTACCCGCTCTCGCCGGATCCGAGCATCCGCGCGACGGCGAAGACGAGGGGCGGCTGACGATGCGAAGGCGAGATCCTCTCCAGCACCTCCTGCACCGCGGCATCCGCGGCGATTCCGACGGCCCACTCGCCGTACAGCGCGGAACGACCGGGAGCCTCGTCGCGGGCGAACCGGGCGTAGCGCGCCGACACCGATTCTGGGAGCGAACTCATGGGTGACATTCTCGCGGGCTGAGCCGACCGCGGCCCGCGTCGGGTTGAATAGTGGGTGGAGTAAGGAGCCAGACATGACCTACCGCGTGACCAAGACCGACGACGAGTGGCGTTCGGAGCTCACCGCCGACCAGTACGCGGTGCTCCGCGAGGCGGGCACCGAGCGCGCCTGGACCGGCGAACTGCTCGACGAGAGCCGTGCCGGCCTCTACACGTGCGCCGCGTGCAGCGCCGAGCTGTTCCAGAGCGGGACGAAGTTCGACTCGCATTGCGGGTGGCCGAGCTTCTACGAGTCGGTGCGCCCCGAGGCCGTCGAGCTCATCGAAGATCGCAGCCACGGGATGGTCCGCACCGAGGTGCGGTGCGCGAACTGCGGCTCGCATCTCGGACACGTCTTCCCCGACGGGTTCGGCACCCCCACGGGCGACCGGTACTGCATGAACTCGCTGTCGCTGTCGTTCACCCCGGCCCCGGAGGCGGATGCGTCGTGATCGAGACGGTCACGGACTACCCGGCCCTGGCGGCGGTGCGAAACCGTCGCTCCTGGTCGAAGGTGACGGATGCCGCGCCCACCCGCGCCGAGCTTCTCACCCTGATCGCGGCGGCGGGGCGGGTCGCCGACCACTCGTCCCTGCGGCCGTGGCGCGTCATCGAGCTGCGTGGCGAGGACCGGGCGACGCTCGGGGCGGCGATCGCGAAGGCCGAGGGCGACGACAAACCGTCGACGAAGCCGTTGCGCGCGCCACTGCTGCTCGCCGTGGTCGCCAGCTACCGCAAGAGCGAGAAGGTTCCCCGCTGGGAGCAGGAGGCGGTCGCCTCGGGTGTCGCCCACACGCTCAGCCTTCTGCTGGATGAGGCGGGATGGGGTGTCATCTGGCGCACCGGTCATTACACGCGGGCGAAGGCGGTGGCCAAGGCGCACGGACTCGCGAAGGACGAGGAGCTGCTCGGCTGGCTGTACGTCGGCGGCAAGCCCACCGGTGCGCGACCCGGTCGCCGCAAGAGCGTCGATCCCCGTGCGCATCTCAGTCGAATGCCGGCCCCCGCCAAGGGCGCCGACAAGGACGGCGGGGCGACGAAGACCGGCGCGAAGAAAGACAAGAAGAAGAGCTGACACTCCCGTCGTCCGCTCAGGTTCGTCGTCGCCGCCAGGGCGCGAGAGCGACGACGACCGAGCTCGCCGCGACAGCGACCATCAACAGTTCGGTTCCCCAGCCGGGACCGGCATCCGCGGGCCAGAACGCGTCCAGGGTGAACGCGGTGGCGAGCTGGCCGACCACGACGCCGAGGCCGAGCAGCAGCACCCCGGTGTGCGCGACGAGCGCCGCCGACAGGAAGATGTAGATCACGCCGACCACGCCGCCGAGGTAGAGCCACGCCTCGGTCGGCAGCGCCGGCGGCACACCGACGAACGCGACGTGGACGACGGCGGCGACGGCGAGCACCACCGTTCCCCCCAGAAAATTGACGAACGTCGCCGTCAACGGTGTCCCCACGCGTTGGCGCAGCCGCCCGTTGGTCGCCTGCTGCCACGCGATGCCGACGCCCGCCAGGAACGGCAGCACCAGCATCCACACCGGCACACGCTCCAGCACACCGCCCTGCAGGGAGATGCCGACGGCGACGAGGGCCAGCGCACCGCCCGCCACGCGCGGCATGGTGACCGCGACGACGCCGGAGGGACCGTACCCGATGCGGTCGAGCACCAGGCCGTTCAGTGTCTGCCCGGCCACAACCCCGACGGTGAACAGGGAGACGCCGATCACAGCGACGGCGAGGCCCTGGGTCGCGACGGTGAGCGCTCCGGCCAGCCCGCCTCCCAGCATCCACCACGGGATCGTGCGTGCGCGGACGCCGCTGACCAGCGCGCCGAAGCCTCGGCGGCCCGCCGGCAGCAGCGCCGACAACACGGCCAGCACGAGCAGACCCGACCCGAAGGAAATGACCGCCGCGACGAATCCGTCGCCGATGCGCAGACCGAGTTGCCCGTTGATGCGGGCTTGGAGCGCCGTCAGCACCCCCACCAGCACGGCACCGCCAAGAGCCACACCGGCGGGAAGCCGGGGCGTCGTCGGTGCGGTCACGACTCCTCAGCCTAGCCGTGCGCGTGGGAGAGGAGCCGATCGGTCAGTCGTAGCCCAGAATGCAGATCGCTTCGGTGACGGTGTCGGGTTCGGTACGCGGCTCGTGCTCGTCCACGCAACTCAATCTAGAGGTGCGAGCCGGCGGATGCCGAGCGCATCGCCGTGGATAACGCAGGACGAGCCTCGGTCCTGTTCACCCGACGCTGGCGGCCTGGTAGTACAGCACCGCCGCCCACACCAGCACGCCGACCCCGACCATCAGCACACCCACGCCGACGAGTTGCCACAGCAGGAGTCGGCGCTCCGAAGCGGGTAGGTCGCGATAGGCCATGCCGCGATGATATCGACAGCAATCGGTCGCGTCGTTAACGCCGTGTGTCTCCTGTCCGTGAATGTCCCTGCCCCGACGATCCGCCGTCCTCGTCAGCGGGACGCGTTGACAGGACTCTCCAGGAGCGCGAGCCGTGCGGCGGGAGAGCCGCTGATCTCGACGACCGAGAGGTCGTCACCGGTCAGCTCCGCGGCGTCGAGCAGGTCGAGAAGAACGTCATTCATCAGGGCCCGCAACTGGGGCCCTCGTCGTCAACCATTCACCCGATAGAACCAACGAACCGGTGAGGTTTCGCGCACGCATCGTCGGTCGTTCTGGTCTACACCGCGGTCGCGGCTGCCGCTCTGCGGCTACGGGCCGCGGAACGAGTTTCGAGCCCGAACAGGATGACACCGGCTAGGACGGCGGCAGGCGCGGCGAGCAGGCCGAGGTAGAGGGGCACCGTGCCTAGGAAACCAGCGACGAAGCCGATAGTGAGGGCCCAGTCTCGGGTCATTCCGCCGCGCTGAAGACTCGGAGCGGTCGCTACAGCCACGGCAATGCCGACGAATGCAGCGCTCAATGCCCCCACCGCCCACAGGCTCTCCACGTTTGGGATGACGCCGCCGCCATCTCGAAGAGCTGCAAGGTTCAGGGTCGCCAAGGCCGCGAGCGCTGCGAATGCAGACGCGAGCGCCGGCACAACGGTGCGGACGCTCCATCGCCCTTCAGTAGCTGCACGAAGGCTCCAGACCGAGACGCTGAGCAGGAGCGGACCGACGAAGAGCCACAGTGCATTACCGACAGCGCTGTTGCCGCCCAACGCAAGGACGTACCCCACCGCAAGGGCAACCGTTCCGAGCGCAGACGCGGCGATCGGAAGGAGGTGGCGAGTGCGCTCGAAGAGACCAGCAGCTCGCATCGCTGCCTTGTCTGCTTGACTGAGCAGCTGGGAGCCGGAGTGCTCGATACGTTCCATATGCAGATCGATGAGCACCGCCCCATGGGCTTCGCGCCACCGCCGCGGGTACCAGCGGAGCATCCGTTCGATATCCCGCTCTATGGTTCTCATGCCGTGACCGCCTTTCCGTTACCCTCCCGAAGTCGTTGCTGGGCTAGCTGAGCCTGAGCTGCGAGCTGGTCGGCGCGCCGCTTCAGTATCTGCATCCCGTCTGCGGACAGCACGTAGTAGCGCCGCGTGCGGTTGTGCACGACTTCCTCACCGTCGGGAAGAATCCAGCCCTTACTCGCCATGGAATCGAGCGCAGCGTAGAGAGTGGCGATGGGAAGGGACTTCTCGAGTTGGTCTTCCGCATCGCGCAAAAGACCGTAGCCATGCCTGCGGCCCGAGGCCAGCGAGGACAGCACAGCGAACTGCAGATCAGTGACGCTCATGTCACGCACGGTACCAGATGATTACTCTGTCGAATCAGAACATCTGATGAAGTGGAATTATGTCTGAGTAGAGTGATCGCAGCGGCCTGTCGCCCAGCTGGATCTGGCGGACGTGGAAGCCCGTGCGCGCGGACAGCTCCACCTCGTCCCACATCTCGAACGGGTCCAGATCAACACTCGTATCGCTCATACCCACCACATGCACGGCGCTGGACGAGATGTGTCGGAGAAGCCTGGTCAGGTACGGCGACGTATGCGCGAGGGGTCGCCGAACGCCCTCAAGATAGGCCCTATTCGCCACCCCTTCGCCACCCGTAAGCAGCTTGTCCTCCATGAGCCGAGGCGCTCGCTCCATCACCGATCACCCTCCTTCCGCGTGATTTCGCGGAACTCAGCTGGTCAGGGTGTCAGAGAACGGTGCCGGCTACAGGACTTGAACCTGCAACCCCCGTATTACAAGTACGGTGCGCTACCAATTGCGCCAAGCCGGCAAAGCGGGTCCCAGTCTATCGGGGCCGCGTCGCGCGTTACGGCGCGGGCGTCGGGGTGACGGTGGGGGTGGGAGTCGCGGTCTGCGACTTGTAGTACGCCCCGCTCGCGCTCGTGAGCACGAACTGCGAGAACTCGGCGGCATCGGTCATGTCGCCGACGTACTGCTGACCGTTCACGACGACCATCGGCGTTCCGGTGAGGGTGAGCCCCTTCGTCCCGGGGATGCCGCTGATCGCCCGTTCGGTGGCGCCCTTCACCCATGACGAGTACGACTCGGTCTCGATGCAGTCGCGAAGCCGCTTCGGGTCATCCGACCCATTCGCCTGGGCGATGTCGGCGAGCTCCTTGTCGGAGAAGCCGTCGGAGTCGACGGCCGGCTGACGCGTGAGGAGGTCGTTGTTGAAGCTGAAGAACTTCGACGGATCGAGAGTCGCGACGCACGCAGCCGCGCTCGCCGCGCGCAACGAGTACTTCGTTCCGTTCGACTTCGCGGTGAGCATCGAGACCGGGTGGTAGGTGAGGGTCGCCGCCCCGTCCGACACCCACGACGCCAGCTGCTTCGCGTTGGCGAGCTGCCATTGGCGGGCCGCCGGCGAGAGGTAATCGACGTAGACGTGGATGTCGACGACGGATGCCGAGGTCGACGGCGACGGCGTGGCCTGCGGCTCTGCCGCCGCCGTGGGCGCGGGGCTCGCACCGTCGATCGGGGTTCCCGGCGAGACCGATGACACCGATGTCACCCGGAAGCCGTCGGCGGTGGCGTCGGCCGGCTGAAGCTGCGGACGGTCACTGTTGGAGCGCACCGCCCACGACACCGCGACCGCGACCGCGACGACGGCAGCGGCGGCGACGACGGCGAGCGCCGAGCGCCGCAGCACGCGTGCCCGCGACTGCTTCGCGTGAACGAGCTGCGCCTTCTCGCGCACCGCATCACGGCGGCCGGCAGGCGTGGGCTCGTTCGGGGCGTCGTCGTGGGACATGGGACCTTCTGTGGGAGGCAGCTCGAGGGCACATCGCGGTGCATCCCGGTCGTCACGATCCGGATCGGGTCCAGCGTCGCGGACGGAGCAAGGCGATGTGTCGATGCTAGCCAGCGAGCCTGTGAAATGCCCAGACGAGGCCCCTTCCGCGCACAGGAGAACGTGCGATACTGAGAACGCGTCCATCGAAGGACGTGCGGGCCAAGCCCCCGCTCATTCCATCACTACGGATCGTCCGGCACGTACCTGCCGGTGAAGGAGAAGAAAACATGGCGTCCGTCACCTTTGACAACGCAACCCGTCTGTACCCGGGAGGCACCCGCCCGGCCGTCGACAAGCTCAACCTCGAGGTCGGTGACGGCGAGTTCCTCGTCCTCGTCGGCCCGTCCGGTTGTGGAAAGTCGACGTCGCTGCGCATGCTGGCCGGCCTCGAAGAGGTCAACTCCGGCCGCATCCTGATCGGCGACCGCGATGTCACCGACATCCCGCCGAAGGACCGCGACATCGCGATGGTCTTCCAGAACTACGCGCTGTACCCGCACATGACGGTCGCCGAGAACATGGGCTTCGCGCTGAAGATCGCCGGCGTCGGCAAGGAAGAGCGCGCCCAGCGCGTGCTCGAGGCCGCGAAGCTCCTCGACCTCGAGGACTACCTGACGCGCAAGCCGAAGGCCCTCTCGGGCGGTCAGCGTCAGCGTGTCGCGATGGGCCGTGCGATCGTGCGCAAGCCCCAGGTGTTCCTCATGGACGAGCCCCTGTCGAACCTCGACGCGAAGCTGCGCGTGCAGACGCGCACCCAGATCGCGTCGCTGCAGCGCAACCTCGGCGTCACCACAGTCTACGTGACCCACGACCAGACCGAGGCTCTGACCATGGGCGACCGCATCGCGGTGCTCAAGGACGGTCTGCTCCAGCAGGTCGGCACGCCGCGTGACCTGTACGAGAAGCCGAACAACGTCTTCGTCGCCGGGTTCATCGGCTCGCCCGCGATGAACCTGTTCCAGGTCGACCTTGCGAGCGCCGGCGGCATCCAGTTCGGCACCGCCGTCGTCGACGCCGACATCGACCGTCCCACCAGCGCGACGCAGGTCACCGCCGGTGTCCGCCCCGAGGATATCATCGTGAACCCGGCCGACGGCCAGGGCCTGTCGGTGACCGTCGACCTCGTCGAGGAGCTCGGCGCGGACGGCTACCTCTACGGCCACACCGAGATCGCCGGCAAGCGCACCGACATCGTCGCGCGTGTCGACGGCCGCAACCACCCGAACGCGGGCGAGACCGTCGTGCTCGCCCCCGTGCCGCACCACGTGCACGCGTTCGACATCGAGTCGGGCGAGCGTCTCACCAAGAAGGCGATCGCCTCGGCCTGATCCGACCAGACGCGGCGCGGGGGCCCGGTTCCACGGACCGGACCCCCGCGCCGCGGCGTATCCCCCCACGAAAGCG
Organism: Microbacterium sp. AG790; assembly: GCF_003634765.1. Lineage (NCBI taxonomy): Bacteria > Bacillati > Actinomycetota > Actinomycetes > Micrococcales > Microbacteriaceae > Microbacterium > Microbacterium sp. AG790. Next base: position 759,458 of record NZ_RBWZ01000006.1, on the reverse strand, counting down.
AAGACCCGCGTGGCCCACTCCCTCACGATCACCGCGAGCAGTGTCGACGCAGGCCTGCTGGCACTGCCCTGGTCCACGCCCCTCGACGAGTGGGGCAAGGACACCATCGTCTCGCTGCCCAAGGGCCTCTCCCGCCACCTCGTCCGCTTCGCGGACCTGTCCGGACGCGTGGTCGCCGTCAAAGAGACGACCGGCGAGATGGCCCGCCGCGAATACGACATGCTCGGCTCCCTCGGACGCCTCGACGTCCCGTGTGTGGAACGGGTCGCGGTGATCGACGGTCGTCGCACACCCAAGGGCGAACCACTGCCGGCCGCCCTCGTCACGGCCCATCTGAAGTTCTCCCTCCCCTACCGCGCCCTGTTCACCCAGGTGCTGAGGCCCGATACCGCCGGCCGGCTCGTCGACGCCCTCGCCGCTCTTCTCGTGCGCCTGCACACGGTCGGCTTCTTCTGGGGAGACGTGTCGCTGTCGAACACCCTCTTCCGACGCGATGCCGGGGCCTTCGCCGCCTACCTCGTCGACGCCGAGACCGGCGAGCTGCACGAAAGCGGTCTGACCCGCGGGCAGCGCGAGCACGACCTCGATGTCGCACGCACGAACATCGCCGGCGAGATCATGGACCTGGAGGCCGGTGGCCGCCTCGAAGGAGGGGTGGATGCCGTCGCCATCGCCGACGGCATCATGTCGTCGTACCGCTCGCTGTGGGCGGCGCTGACCGACAAGGAGACCTTCGCCGCCGGCGAGGCCTGGCACATTACCGAACGAGTCAAGCGCCTGAACGACCTCGGCTTCGACATCGGGGAGATGTCGATCCGCACGACCCCGGACGGCACGACGGTGTCGATCCAGCCCAAGGTCGTCGACGCGGGCCACCACCAGCGCCGCCTTCTGCGCCTGACGGGTCTGGACGTCGAGGAGAACCAGGCGCGGCGCCTGCTGAACGATATGGATGCGTTCCGCGCCCGCGTCTCACGCCTCGGCTCCGATGAGGAGATGGTGGCGCATGAGTGGCTCACGCGCGTGTTCGAACCGGTCGTGAAGGCGATCCCCTGGGACCTGCGCGCCAAACTCGAACCGGCCGAGGTGTTCCACCAGGTTCTCGAGCACCGCTGGTACATGTCGCAGGCGCGCGGGCAGTCTGTTCCCATCGCCGAGGTCGTCTCGTCCTACATCGACGACGTGCTGCGCCATCGCCGCGACGAGGCTACTGTGATGGGCCCGCCCACCGAGACGATGGCGATTCCGGTGATCACGTCGGCGATCTCGACGATCGACGACGACGAAGACGAGGACGTCGACTGGCGCGATCTCGTCTGAGTCCGCGTCGGCGTCAGTACCCGACGGTGAAACGCCGGCGCGAGTGCTGCGGGTTCTCGATCTCGTCGAGCACCGCCACGGCGAGGTCGGCGCCCGAGATGTAGGACTGCCCCTCGGCATCCGTGACGATGACATCACCGCCGACCCGGTACGACCCCGTCCGCTCCCCCGGGTTGAACCCGCCGAAGCCGCCCGCAGGGTGCACGAAGAACCAGTCGCGATCGCTCTGCTCGGCCTGCAGGTCCTCCAGCACGCCGATCATCTCCAACGCCTCGGCCTTGAAAGCGTCGGGGAAGTCGCCGTCGACGACGCGAGGGCCGCCGGGGGCGACGAGGCTACCGCCGGCGCCGCCGATGATCCCCAGCCGCACGCTCTCGGGGAGCACGCTGTTGAGCGCCTCGAGGTTGGGGCGGACGAGTCCTTCCATCACACCGCGCGGCGCGACGGCACTGATCACGACGTCCGCGCCTTCCACCTGCGCGAGAAGACCGGGGATGTCCAGCAGCGTCCCCTCGACGTAGGTCGCACCCGCCACACGGTCGGCAGCGACGGTGCGCGACACCGACAGCACGGTGTGCCCACGGTCCACAGCCTCGGAGACGATGTGGCGACCGGCGAAACCGGTGCCTCCCAGAACGGCGATGATGGCCATTGTCAGTGCTTCCCTTCGTGTACGCGGACGGGCGATACGGGCGTCACTCGGACGCGGCGCGGATGGTGGAGACCTGGTACAGCGCGACGGATGCCGCGATGCCGGCGTTGAGAGACTCTGTCGTGGAGGAGATCGGGATCGACACGATTTGATCGCACGTCTCGGTGACCAGCCGCGACAAGCCCTTGCCCTCCGAGCCGACGACGATGACGACGGGACGATCTGCGAGCTCGAGCTGGGGCAGCGCGACGTCGCCGCCGCCATCGAGACCGAGCACGAACACGCCCTGCTTCTTGAACTCCTTCAGCGTCGTCGTCAGGTTCGGCGCCATCGCGACCGGCACGCGCGCGGCAGCACCGGCGCTCGTCTTCCAGGCGGCCGAGTTGACGCCGGCTGAACGGCGCTGCGGAATGATGAGTCCCTGACCGCCGAAGGCGGCGGTGGAGCGGATGATCGCGCCGAGGTTGCGCGGATCGGTGATGCCGTCCAACGCGACCATCAGCGGGGTCTGCCCCTTGCCGATGATCTCCTCCAGCAGGTCCTGCGGGTGCGCGTACTCGTACGGGGGCACCTTGAGCGCGACGCCCTGGTGCACGCCGTCGAAGCCGGCCATGCGGTCGAGCTCGGGACGGGTGACCTCCATCACGGGGATGCCGCGCTGGGTCACGATCGACAGCATCTCCTTGACGCGATCGTCCATCTCGACGCGCTGGGCGATGTAGAACGCCGTCGCGGGGATGCGCGCACGCAGAGCCTCCAGCACCGAGTTACGCCCCGTCACGTTCTCGGTGTCGTCGCCGGCCTTCGCCTTCGGCGCGCGGGAGGACGCCGGCTTCTGACCCGGCCGGCCCTTGCCGCCGGCCGCAGAGTAGCGCTCCATGGCCGCCTTGCGCTTGCCGGCGACGTGCCAGCTGCGGTCCTCGGCCTTGGGCGTCGGCCCCTTGCCCTCGAGCGCCTTGCGTCCGTTGCCGCCCGTGCCCTTGAGCGGGCCCTTCTTCTTGCCCTTGCCCGCGGAGGGGTTGCCCGGCTTAGCCATCGTTCAGACTCCAATGGGTCCCGTCGGGACCGTCTTCGAGGACGACGCCGGCCGCCGCGATCGCATCGCGGAGACGATCGGCGCTCGCCCAGTCTCGGTTCGCGCGCGCCTCGGCGCGCTGGGTGATCATCGCTTGCAGCAGGGCATCGAGGGCTCGCGCCTCGGCACCGTCGGCCGCGGGCCGCCACTGCGGGTCGGCCGGGTTCATGCCCAGAACGCCCATCATGCGGCCCACTTCGACCAGAGCGCGCGCCGCGGCATCCCGCTCACCCGCATCCAGCGCGGCGTTTCCGGCCCGCACCGTCTCGTGAACGACCGCGAGCGCCTGCGGCACGCCGAGGTCATCGTCCATGGCTGCGGCGAATGCCTCGGGAATGTCGGCGGCCACCAACGGCAGGGCGGTGCCGAGGATCCGCGCGGCGCGCTGCTGAAACGTCCGGATGCGCTCCAGAGCCGTCTCGGCTTCGTCGAAGGATGCCGCGGTCAGATCCAGCGTCGACCGGTAGTGCGCGGCGCCGAGCGCGTAGCGCACCACGAGCGGGTCGCGGTCGGCGAGCACGTCGAGCGCGAGCAGATGGTTGCCGAGCGACTTGGACATCTTCTGATCGCCCACCGTGACCAGTCCGTTGTGCACCCAGTAGCGCGCGAACGCGTCTCCCGCCGCGGTCGACTGGGCCAACTCGTTCTCGTGGTGCGGGAAGCGCAGGTCGATGCCTCCGCCGTGGATGTCGAAGGAGTCGCCGAGGTAACGGCGGCTCATGGCGGAGCACTCGATGTGCCAGCCGGGCCTGCCCGGCCCCCAGGGGCTCTCCCACACGGCATCCGCCGGCTCGTCGCTCTTCGCGCTCTTCCAGAGGGCGAAATCCCGCGGGTCGCGCTTGCCGCGCGGGTCCGCATCGGTCGCCGGCTCCATCGCATCGATGCTCTGATGGGTCAGCGCGCCGTAGGCGGGCCATGAGCGCACGTCGAAGTAGACGTCACCGGCCGCAGCATAGGCATGACCGCGTTCGATGAGGGTTGCGATCAGTTCCTGCATTTGCGGGATCGACCCGGTGGCGCGCGGCTCGTACGTCGGCGCGAGAATGCCGATCGCGCCATACGCGCGTGCGAACTCCCGCTCCACGCGATACGCCAGCGCCCACCAGGGCTCATCAGCGGTGGCGTTCTGCAGGACTTTGTCGTCGATGTCGGTGACGTTGCGCACGAACGTCACGCGTCCGAAACGGCGGGTGAGCCAGCGACGCAGCAGATCGAACGCGAGCGCCGCACGCAGATGATGGATGCCGGGACCCGACTGCACGGTCGGACCGCACACGTACATCGTGACGTTCGCCGGATCCTGCGGCGCGAAGTCGCGCAACGCCTGCACCTGGGTGTCGTAGAGCCGGACCGTCACCGCTCCAGCCTACCGGCGCAGGCGCCGGCGGACGGCGGTGTGGGACACTGACGGACGATGAACGCCCCCGATGCCGTGATCATCCGCCCGGACGACCTCACCGGGCAGGCCACCCGCGCTCTGGTTGCGGCGCACCTCAGCGGGATGCACGCCGCATCCCCCGCCTGCAGCGTCCACGCGCTCGACATCGACGCGCTGCAAGATCCCGCCGTCTCGTTCTGGTCGGCATGGATCGCCGGAGAGATCGCCGGGATCGGTGCGCTGAAGCGACGCGACGCACACCGCGGCGAGCTGAAGTCGATGCGGACCGCCGAGCGGTTCCTGGGTCTCGGGGTCGGCCGCGCGCTTCTTCGCCACATCACCGCCGAGGCGGCAGCATCGGGCATGTCCAGCCTGTGGCTGGAGACGGGCACGACTGAAGAGTTCGCCGCGGCACGGCACCTCTACGCCAGCGAGGGCTTCGTCGTGTGCGGCCCGTTCGGCGACTACGCGCCCGACCCGTTCTCGACGTTCATGACGAAGGAGATCTAGCACCGCGGGCACCGCGCCCCTCGGGGCGCCTCAGCGGGGGATGACGACCGCGACGGCGAAAGCCGCGACGCCCTCCCCCGTCCCGGTGAACCCGAGGCCGTCTGTCGTCGTCGCAGATACCGAGACCGGAGCACCCAACGCCGCCGACAGGACGCGCTCGGCTTCGGTACGGCGGGGCGCGAACCGCGGATTGCGCGCTTGTACCTGCACCGACACGTTGCCGATCGCGAAGCCCGCCTCGGTCACGAGGGCACGCGTCCGCGCGAGGAACGCCTCGGCGTGCGCACCGGCGTACTCGGGCTGGTCGGTGCCGAAATGGGTGCCGATGTCGCCGAGTCCGGCGGCGGCGAGCACGGCGTCGACGATCGCGTGGGCGACGGCATCCCCGTCGGAATGACCGTGCAGAGCCGGCTCACCGGGCCATTGCAGTCCCGCCAGCCACAACTCGCCCTCGCCGCCGACGGCATGCACATCGGTGCCGACGCCCACCCGCGGCGGTGAGGGCACGGTCGACACCGGCGCCGCGCCGAGCAGCGCACGCGCGCGGTCGAGGTCGGCGGGGGTCGTGATCTTGAACCCTCGCTCATCACCCGGCACCGTCCAGACGTCCGTGCCGGCGCTCTGCACCAGGGCGGCATCGTCGGTGTGATCGGCGGATGCCGCAGCGTACGCGGCATCCAAGACGACCCGCGAAAAGCCCTGCGGCGTCTGCGCCGCCGCGAGATCGGAACGATCGACGGCCTCGCTGACCACGTCGCCCGCCACGCGTTTCACGGTATCGACGACCGGAAGCACGGGCAGCACGGCATCCTTGCCGCTCTCCAACGCGGCGATCACGCGCGCGAACACCGCGGGAGGAGTGAGCGCACGGGCGGCGTCGTGCACCAGCACCCAGTCGACATCCGGCCAGACGGCCTCGAGACCCGCAGCGACCGACTCCTGTCGTGTCGCGCCCCCCGCCACGACAGAGACGAGATCGTGCCGGTCACCGGCCACCGTCCGCGCCTCGGTGAGCGCGTCGCCCACCCGGTCTGCGGGAGCGACGACGACCACCTGGGCCGGCGGCGCGGCGAAGACTCCGAGGAGAGCGTGGCGGAGCACCGTGTGCGCGTCGAGACCGACGAACGCCTTCGGCCGACCGGCACCGAGGCGCTGGCCGGATCCCGCGGCGACGACGATCACGGCGACGCGGGGAACGGGGAGCAGATCTGAGGTCACATCGCGACCCTACCGAGCCGCGTCCGCGCGGGCGAACCCGCGCAGCGATCAGCTGGCGAGGACCTCGTCGAGCACGCCCGAGGCGTGGTCTTCGTCGGCCTTGAGCGCGAGCGCGATCTCCGAGACGAGGATCTGGCGCGCCTTGGCAAGCATGCGCTTCTCACCGGCGGACAGGCCGCGGTCCTGGTCACGGCGCCACAGGTCACGGACGACCTCGCTCACCTTGATGACATCGCCGGAGGCGAGCTTCTCGAGGTTGGCCTTGTAACGGCGCGACCAGTTGGTGGGCTCTTCGGTGAACGGTGCGCGCAGCACATCGAACACCTTCTCGAGACCGTCCTTGCCGATCACGTCACGGACGCCGACCAAGTCGACGTTGTCGGCAGGGACCTCGATGATGAGGTCTCCCTGCGTGACGTTCAGCTTCAGGTACTTCTTGGTCTCGCCCTTGATGATCCGGTCCTTGACCTCGATGATCGTCGCGGCCCCGTGGTGCGGATAGACGACCGTCTCGCCAACCTCAAAAAGCATGCAGTTATGTCCTTTCGGCAAAGTCCAGAATACCACAGGCGACATACGCTAAGGTTCGCCGGCTGAGCACCTGCGGCGATGGGCGACGGGGCGCTACCCCGTCCCGGCATAGAATGAGCACACACCGACTCGTCCAGGAGGATCCGTGAACACGCGCCGTCTCGCGTCCGTCGCCCTCGCCGCCGTTGTGGTCCTCTCCACCGCCGGCTGCAGCATGATCTCGCCGCAAGCCACGACCATCAGCTACTCGGCCGCCGAAGGTGTCAACATCGTGCACTCGGCACCGCTGAAGGTGCGCAACGCGCTCTTCGTCGCCAACGAGAAGGGCACCGAAGCCAACTTCCTCGCGGCGATCGTCAACGACACCGACACCGATGAGACGCTGCTGGTCGGCGTCGAAGGCGACACGCAGCGGGTGCGGGTCGCCGCACACTCGACCGTCAGCCTCGGCTTCGACGGTGCAGAGCCGCTCCTGTTCACCGGCCTGTCCGCCAAGCCCGGCACCGACGTTCGTACGACGTTCCAGTCCGGCACCGGCGAGGCCGTCGAAGACCGCGTTCCCGTCCTGGACGGGACGCTGTCGTACCTGAAGGACTTCATTCCCGCGAGCTGATCGCGCTCACGAAGATCGGCGGCGCCCCTCCTCACGAGGGGCGCCGCCGATCTTCGTATCGCGGGGAAGGGCGCGTCAGGCTTCGAAGCGGTAGCCGAGCCCGCGCACGGTCAGGAGCATGACCGGCTCGCTCGGATTGCGTTCGATCCGTGACCGGATGCGCTTGATGTGCACGTCGAGCGTCTTGGTGTCGCCGAAGTAGTCGCTCCCCCAGACCCGGTCGATCAGCTGGCCGCGCGTCAGCACGCGCCCCGCGTTGCGCATGAGCACCTCGAGCAGCTCGAACTCCTTCAGCGGCATCGGGATGGTCTCACCGTCGACGGCGACGGTGTGCCGATCGATGTCCAGCACGACCCTTCCGCCGTCGACGACGCTGTCGTCCAGTCCCAGCTCGGGTCCTTCGCTGCGTCGCAGCACCGCCCGCATCCGCGCGAGCAGTTCGCGCGACGAGTAGGGCTTCGTCACGTAGTCGTCGGCGCCCAGCTCGAGACCGACGACGATATCGACCTCGGAGTCCTTCGCTGTCAGCATGATGATGGGCACTTTGGAGGTCGAGCGCACCACACGGCACACCTCGGTTCCCGGCATCCCCGGGAGCATGAGGTCGAGCAGGATGATGTCGGCGCCGCGCGAGGCGAACGCATCGAGGGCAGCGGGGCCGTCCTCGGCGATCTCGACCTCGAATCCCTCACGGCGCAGCAGATAGGCGAGCGGATCGGCCAGATCGGGCTCATCCTCGACGATCAGGACGCGGGTCATCGCTTCTTCTCTCCTTTCGCCCGCGCACCATCGCGGGCGGCCTTCTTCTTCTTGCGTTTCTTGGGAACGGGAAGGTCGTCGGGCGCAGGGACGGCGGGCAGTCGCACGGTGAAGGTCGAGCCTCGCCCCGGACGCGACCAGACCTCGACCTCTCCCCCGTGCCGCTGCACCGCGTGCTTGACGATCGACAGCCCCAGCCCCGTGCCGCCGGTGCGGCGCGAGCGCGCCTGGTCGGCTCGGTAGAAGCGTTCGAACACGCGCTCCTGCTCGTCCTCGGGAATGCCGATCCCCCGATCGGTGACCGCGATCTCGACGACGCCGCCGTCGAGTTTCACGCCGACGCCGACCTGACCGCCCTGCGGCGAGTACGCGATCGCGTTGGCCACCAGGTTGGCGACGGCCTCGGTGAGCACCTGGACGTCACCGCGCACGTACGCGTGCCGTTCACCCCCGCGGGCGACGGTGATGGCGGCGGAGTCCGCGGCCACCGACTGCGACTCGATGGCGGCGGCGACGACCTCGTCGACGGACACGTCGCGCAGTTCCGTCAGATCGTCGGCAGACTGCAGCCGCGACAGGTTCATGATGCGCGACGTGAGCTGGCTGAGCCGCGCCGCCTCGGCGCTGAGGCGACTGGCGAAATGACGCACCTGGTCGGGGTCGTCGGCGGCCGACTCGACCGCCTCCGCGAGCAGGCTCACCGCACCCACCGGCGTCTTCAGCTCATGACTGGTGTTGGCGACGAAGTCACGGCGCATCTCCTCGACGCGCTCCCGCTCCGTGATGTCACGGATGACGATGAGGATCAGCCGCGGCGTGATCACGCTCGCCCGAGCCGAGACCAGTCGCGGCTCGACGCCGCGCTTGAGGCGCATCGTCTGCGTCTCCGGCGCCTCGGTGCGGCGGACCGTCCGGGCGAGGGCGCGCAGCTCATCGCCGGGAAGCGCGTAGTCCTCGTGCATGCCGAACAACTCCGCGGGCGCCGAGACGGCGACGATCTGCAGCGACGTGTCGACGACGACCGCGACTTCGTCCATCCCCTGGAGCACCGCCGCCGTCCCGTCGGGCAGGGCGGTGGATGCCGCGACACGCGCGCGGTCACGCGCTCGCAGCGCGATGAGCACGAGCGTGGCCACTCCGCCGCCGAGGACGAGGCCGAGGATCAGCGCGATCGCCGGCTGCAGGGACTCCATGGCTCCCAGCGTAGGGTGGTTGGACACCGCAGATTCACGATACGGATCAACGCCGGAAACCGCGTCGGCAACGTTCATCGCTGCGGCACCGATCGTTAACCTTGGCCCGCGATGATCACCGGGTCAGGAGGCGGCACCGTGCCTGCCTGCCGGAAGAGAGGCCCTCTCATGCGCGAAGTGTTCCACCAGTCGCTCGAGGACGTGCAATCGCGTCTCGTCGAGATCGCCGAGCTGGTCACGGAGGCGATCGACAAGGCCACCCGCGCCTTCGGCACCAGCGACGTCGCCCTTGCCGAAGAGGTCATCGAAGCCGACCAGACGATCGACGACAAGGCGATCGCACTGGATGAGCTGGCGATCCAGATCCTCGCTCGTCAGCAGCCGGTCGCCCGCGATCTGCGCATCGTCGTCGCGGCCCTGCGCGTCAGCGCCTCCTTGGAGCGCATGGGCGACATCGCCGAGCACATCGCTCAGCTCACCCGCATGCGCTTCCCCGAGCGCGCCATCCCGAAGGGCCTGAAGGGGACCTTCACCAAGATGGGCGAGCTCGACGTCGAGGTCGCGAAGACCCTCACCGAGCTGCTGCGCACCGAAGACCTCAGCTACCTCGAAACGCTGCGCACGCTCGACGACAAGGTCGATGACCACCACCTCGCGGTCTTCGAGAAGGTGCTGAGTGAGAACTGGCAGGGCGAGGCAGGAGCCACCGTCGATGCGACGCTGGCCAGCCGCTACCTCGAGCGCTTCGCCGACCACGCCGTCTCGGTGGCCAAGAAGGTGGCCTACCTCGCTACCGGCGACTGGACGCCCGACACCGACACCATCGCCGTCATCATCGCCGAGGGCGAATCGGTCGACGGCGTCGAGTGAGACGTCGCCTCCGCCGCGGCGGAGGCGGAAAACGAAGAGGGGGATGCCGGTCGGCATCCCCCTCTCGCGTTCGTACGGCCGCTGAGCCTCAGCTCTTGCCCTGGCTCGCGACAGCCGCGGCGCCGGCAGCGGCGGCCTCGGGGTCGAGGTACGCACCCGGCTCGAGCGGCATGAGGTCTTCACCGAGGCGGTAGACGAGCGGGATGCCGGTCGGGATGTTCAGCTCGGCGATGTCGGCGTCGCTGATGCCGTCGAGGTGCTTGACCAGGCCGCGCAGCGAGTTGCCGTGCGCGGTCACCAGAACGGTCTTGCCCGCCTTCAGGTCGGGGACGATCTCGTTCTCCCAGTACGGCAGAAGGCGGTCGATCACGATCTTCAGCGACTCGGTGCGCGGCACCTCGCCGTCGATGCCGGCGTAGCGCGGGTCGTTCACCTGGCTGTAGGGCGAGTCGTCGGGAAGGGCGGGCGGCGGCACGTCGAACGAACGGCGCCACAGCATGAACTGCTCCTCACCGAACTGCTCGAGCGTCTCTGCCTTGTCCTTGCCCTGGAGGTCGCCGTAGTGACGCTCGTTGAGGCGCCACGACCGCTTCACGGGGATCCACAGACGGTCGGCCGCGTCCAGCGCGATGTTGGCCGTCTGGATCGCCCGACTGAGCAGCGACGTGTGCAGCACATCGGGCAGGATGCCGGAATCCTTCAGCAGTTCACCGCCGCGCGCGGCCTCGCCGCGACCCTGCTCGGTGAGGCGGACGTCCACCCATCCGGTGAACTGGTTGGTCTTGTTCCACTCGCTCTGCCCGTGGCGGAGGAGGATCAGCGTGTACGGCGCGGTCATGCTCGTCATCCTACCGGCGCGCGCGCTGGCATCATGGGGGAATGCCGCCGGAGAAAGCCCCCGCCCGTGGGGTGGTCGGTCAGATCACGCGCGGCACGACGAACACCAACCGGCTGCGCCGCATCGACCGCTGGATCGCCCGGCATCCCGTGCTGAGGCGCGCCGCCGATCCGTTCGTCATCGACCTCGGATACGGCGCGAGCGCCGTCACCGTGCTCGAGCTCGAGGAGCGGCTGCGGCGCGCCCGCCCCGGTGTCGATGTGCTCGGGCTGGAGATCGATCCGGCCCGGGTCGAGCGGGCCCGCACGCAGCTGCTCGACGTGCGCGCGGGGCACACGGCGTTCTCGCCCGATGCTCACGTGTCCTTCGCCCGCGGCGGGTTCGAGGTGCCGACGCCGCAAGGGCGCCGACCTGCGGTGCTGCGGGCGTTCAACGTGCTGCGGCAGTACGACGAGCACGAGGTGAAGGATGCGTGGGCGCGCATGACGCGGCGCCTGCATCCCGACGGCATCCTCGTGGAAGGCACCTGCGACGAGCTCGGCCGGATCTGCACGTGGGTCGAGATCGGCGCCGACGCCGCGCCACGAACGCTCACGCTGTCGTTGCGTCTGAGCGAGCTCGCCTCTCCGTCGATCGCCGCGGAGCGGCTGCCGAAGGCCCTCATCCACCGCAACGTGCCCGGTGAGCCGGTGCACGATTTCCTGCGCACTCTCGACGAGGAGTGGACACGCGCCGTCGGCACCGCGTCGTTCGGACCGGTGCAGCGCTGGCGCGCCGCGCTCGACGCGATGCACGCGGCGGGCTGGCCTGTGGGCGGTCGCGCGCGCTGGCGGCTGGGCGAGGTCACCGTGCCCTGGAGCCTGGTCGCTCCCGCCGTCTGACCGGCGCCCGTCGGCGAACGGCCAACCGAGCGCAGGCGATCTGCCCGGCACAGGCCGATTCTGCGCCGTTCTGCCTCTCCCCGGCACAGTGCCTGCCATCGGGGGCGCGCCATCGGCGGTTCGGGGCGGCCGGCGGCTCAGACGCGCGGAATCGCGGCGCGCGCCTCGTCGGCGGGCATCCCCGCCGCCGTCATGAGGTCGACCGCCAGCGGGCGCAGCGCACCGATGAGCGTCTGATCGACGGCCGAGCTGCGATCGGCGAGAACGGTGGGATCCAGACGAGCCGCCACGGCACGGACGGCTTCGCGGGCGGCCGGCTCGTAGGAGATGTCGCCGAGCGACTCCGCAATGAGGCGCGCACCGGCCGCGAGTTCGGTGAGCAGATCGGCGGCGATGGGACGCGGCTGCCGGTCGTCGCAGAGGTAGACCACGCGTCTGGCGATCACGCGCAGATTGCGGGTGGCCAGGTCCAGGTGCAGGCGGATGCGCTCCTGCCGCTGGAACTCCGAGCGCTGGCGGCGCAGGAACGGCGAGATGCGGGCGATCTCCGAACCCGACTCGATTCCGGCGCGCCACTGGTCGACCAGCCCCTGAAGGGCGCGCGCCTTGGCGAGTCCGCGCTCTGCGCGCACCGCGTCACCGCGGCGCAGGGCCTGCACGAGGGTGGACACGGCGCCGTCGAACGCCGAGAACAGCGCCGCTCCTTCCCGCGCGACCGTACGCAGCGGGCTGCGCGGCAGCAATGCCGTCACCAGCAGGGCCATGACACCCCCGACGAGACCGTCGATCATCCGGAGGAACGGCACACTCACCGGGATGACCATCACGATCGCCGACTGCATCGCCGCGGCGATCGCGAACGCCGGCTGCGGCGAGAGGAACCGCGCGACGATCAGCGAGGCCGTCAGCGTGATGCCGAGCTGCCACCACCCGATGCCCGCGACGAAGACGATCAGCTCCGCGACGAGGATTCCGACGACCATTCCGATCACCGTCTCCAGCACCCGGCGCGGTCGGGCGTCCCTCACGAGACCGAGGCTCGAGACCGTGACGGTGGCCGCCAGCAGAGGCGCCGCGTGACCGAGCACTTAATGGGCGAACGAGAACGCCGCGGTCGCTGCGATCACGATCTGCGCGATCGCAGGAGCCGACACGATGACACGGTCGATGCCGACACGCGGATGCCAGCGGGAACGCCACCCGGTCGGGATGGCGGCGGTCTGCGCAGCCGTGTTCCCGGGGCGTTCCGAGGGCGGCGGCGCGGACGTCACCGTGCTCAGCGGCGCCGGGAGAGCCGCGGCATCCGCGGGATCGATGCGGTGCGCCCGGCGTCGGGCGGGACGATGACCTCCTGCCCTGCCGCGATCCGCCCCTCGTCCACCGCGACGGTCAGATCGGCCTCGACCGGAACCGTGCGCTTGACGTATGCGAGGGCGATCGGCCCCTCCTCGAAGTGGCGTGCGACGGAGGTCACCGCGCCGACCGCCTCGTCGCCGAGGAAGACCTCGGCTCCGCTCATCGGCAGGTCGGCGTCGCTGCCATCCAGCTGCAGGGCGACGAGCCGGCGCGGCGGATGACCGAGGTTGTGCACCTTCGCGACCGTCTCCTGACCGCGGTAGCAGCCCTTGTCCAGGTGCACCGCCGTGCGCAGCCAGTCGGCCTCGTGCGGCAGCGCCCGTCCGTCGGCCTCGGTCGCGGCGCGAGGACGCCAGGCGGCGACGCGGACGGCATCGACGGCCATCCATCCGGCGACGGGCTGATCACCGGATGCCGCGGCCTCGGCGAGGCGGGACGCCGCATCGACCGGCACGATCGCCTCCGCCCAGTCGTACGACTGGCCCGGGTGCGGGTCGGCGGGGGCGTATCCCCACCCGCCGGTGCCGACCGCAGGCCACGGGTCGTGCCAGATCGCGAGCGGGTCGAGCGCAGCAACCGCTTGCGCGGTGCCGCCGATGACGCGCACCTCCTCCGAGAGGTCCTGCGGCTCTACCCGCAACCGGAACCGCATGCGACTGAGCCACGTCACGAGCGCCGCGGAGCGGGACCGATCGACGATCAGCCACGTGCGCTCACCGTCGTCCACGACTCCCGCGGCGTGTTCGACGTGGCCCTGCGGGTCGAGCACGAGCAGCTCGGTGCTGGTTCCCGGTGCGAGCGCCGTGAGCGCCTGCGAGGTGATGGAGTCCAGCCAGCTGAGGCGGTCGACACCGTCGACCGCGACCACGACCCGGTCTTCGAGGGGCGCAAGTGCCCGTCCGGCGATGAGATCGCGCTGTTCACGCGCGGGCGCGGCCACATGCGCCAGCCCACGCTCGTCGACGACGGCACCGCGAACGATGGTGAAGGGGCTGGCGGCGGGCGCAGACGGACGCAGGTCGGACATGCTCACTCGGCCCGCGCCAGTCGCGCCGACGCGTGCGAACCGAGCTCGCCGCCGAGCGCGGCGATGTCCCATGCCCAGAGCAGGTGACCGTCGACGAGGCCGTACATACGGGTCGCCGCGGTGTAGACCTTCGCGCTCGCGGGGCGCACCACGGCATCCGTCGCAAGGTCGATGCGCGGACCGCGCACCTGCCCCACGTAGAGCTCGCTGATGCCATCGGAGTGGACGATGGCGACCTCGAGATCGAAACCGCCCTCCGCATTGCGGAGGGTCTCGACGTCGTCGGCCGTGCGCGCGGTGTCGCGCACCGCCGACGGTGGCAGCAGCGCCGGGCCGGCGTCGGCCTGCTCGAGCGGGCGAGCGAGGCGCCAGTATCCGGTCTCGGCCACCAAAGGGGTGCGGGATTCGTCGTCGGCGACGAACCAGGCGTTCGCCGCGTAGTTGACGTAGTCGCCGCCGTCGTGGCTGAAGCTCACCCGATGGGCGAACTCGCCGCGGAAGGCGACGCCGTCGGCCTCATAGTCGATGACGCCGGTGCCTTCCCAGACACCGAGCAGCCACGAGAGCGGAACGAGATCGGCCGGCAGGTCGGTCGGCAGGTCGATCATGCCGATCAGCGCTGGCCGCGGTAGAGGTTCTTGATCACGACACCCGACACGAAGACGATCGCGAGCGAGGCGAGCGCGAGCAACCCGACGAAGAAGAGTTCGAGCGCGAGCAGGTCCATGTCCTCACTCTACCGTCACGCGAACATGCTGGAGAGTCCGAGACCGAGCCCGATCAGGCCCATGATCACGAACGCGCCGAGGGTACTCAGCGCCACCCGGCGCACGAAGCCCTGCGAGTGACCCTGAACCAACTGCACGACGAAGGCGAGGATGAGGCAGGCGGCCATGCCCACCGGCATCCATGCGGCGCGCCACTCGCCCGGAGCGACGACGCCGATCACGATCGCGATCACCGCGCCGGCGGCCCAGACTCCGACGATGCCGCCGTACTCGGCGCGGGGCGCCAATCCGGGAAGCGTCATCCTCCCATTGTCACCGACGCGCGCACTCCGCGCACGTCGTCCGAGCCACCCGCGCACGGCGCCTGTGCGAGCGGGTTCTAAGATGGGGGCACGGTTCGGGGGCATCCGAACCGGAAGGGACCCCCATTGGCTCAGCTTCTCGTCTTGAGTTCCGCCCCTGGCGGGGGCCCCGTCCTGCCTGCGCTCGAGCTGCTCAGCCATCGCGTCCGGCAGATTCCCGCCGAGCCGGCCCAGCTCGTGAACGCGCCGAGCTCGGATGTCATCTTCGTCGACGCCCGTGCCGACCTGGTCGGGGCGAAGTCGCTGTGCAAGATCCTCAACACGACGGGCCTGGACGCACCGCTGGTGCTCGTCGTGACCGAGGGGGGCCTCACGGCGGTGTCGACGGACTGGGGCATCGACGACGTGATCCTGGTCGGTGCCGGCCCCGCCGAGGTCGACGCGCGCATCCGGCTGGCGGTCGGACGCCAATCCGCATCCCAGGTCTCCAGCCGCATCCAGACCTCTGGCATCACGATCGATGAGTCGTCCTACTCGGCCAAGGTGCACGGCAAGCCGCTGGATCTCACCTACAAGGAGTTCCAGCTGCTCCACTTCTTCGCGACGCATCCCTCGCGCGTGTTCACACGCGAGCAGCTGCTGAGCGAGGTGTGGGGTTACGACTACTTCGGGGGCACGAGGACGGTCGACGTGCACGTACGACGCCTGCGCGCCAAACTCGGAGACCTCGAACAGCTCATCGGCACGGTCCGCAACGTGGGTTACCGCTTCAACGTCTACGAGGACGACCAGATCCCCTCACCGCATGAGGCCTCTTCGGCGTGATGACGGGGGCGGCCAGCGCCGCGCAACGCCGTGGTTAACGCGTCGGTCACCTGGCCCTGACATGATGAGGGAATGATCGACACCGACGTTCTGGACACCGGACTGGGCGACGAGGACGACGACGACTTCGACGAGATGGTCGAAGACGGCGACGCCCAGCTCCCCGAGCACCGCTACATGGATCGCGAGCTCAGTTGGCTCGCTTTCAATCAGCGCGTGCTGGAGCTCGCGGAGGACCCGTCGCTGCCCGTGCTGGAGCGCAGCAACTTCCTCGCGATCTTCGCCAGCAACCTGGACGAGTTCTTCATGGTGCGCGTGGCCGGCCTCAAGCGCCGCATCGTGACCGGTCTCGCGGTGCCGACCAACGTCGGTCGCGCCCCGCAGGACGTGCTGGCAGACATCTCCGATGCGGCTCACGCCCTGCAGCTGCGCCAAGCGAGCGTGTGGCTCGACATGGTCCAGCCCGCGCTGGCCGATGCAGGCATCCGGGTGGTGTCGTGGGACGACCTGTCGGTGGATGACCGCAACGATCTCTCGGAGTACTTCCAGACGCAGGTCTTCCCGGTGCTCATGCCGCTCGCGGTCGACCCCGCCCATCCCTTCCCGTACATCTCCGGCCTGTCGCTGAACCTCGCGATCCGCATCCGCAACGCGAAGACCGGTCGGCAGGAGTTCGCGCGCCTGAAGGTGCCGCCCATGCTCCCGCGTTTCGTCGCGGTGCCGGGAGAGGCGGGCCGCGCACGGTACCTGCCGCTCGAGCAGCTCATCGCCAACCACCTGGGCGACCTGTTCCCGGGGATGGAGATCCTCGAGCACCACACGTTCCGCCTCACTCGCAACGAAGACGTCGTGATCGAGGAGGACGAGACCGAGAACCTCATCCAGGCGCTCGAAGCCGAGCTGCTGCGACGCCGCTTCGGTCCGCCGATCCGCCTCGAGGTCACCGAGGACATGGACGACGTCACGCTCGATCTGCTGATCGCCGAGCTCGACATCACCGAGCAGGAGGTCTATCGCCTGCCCGGCCCGCTCGACCTGCGCGGCCTGTTCGACCTGTCGCGCATCGATCGCCCGGAGCTGCACTACCCGGCGCACGTTCCCACCACCGCCCCGGCCTTCCAGCCCGCCGAGCAGAACGGACGCGCCGACCTGTTCGCCGCGATCCGCAAGAGCGATGTGCTCGTCCACCACCCCTACGAGTCGTTCACCACGAGCGTCGTCAGCTTCCTCGAGCAGGCCGCGCGCGACCCGCACGTGCTCGCCATCAAGCAGACCCTGTACCGCACGTCCGGCGACAGCCCGATCGTTCAGGCGCTGATCGACGCGGCCGAGCGCGGCAAGCAGGTGCTCGCCCTCGTCGAGGTGAAGGCTCGCTTCGACGAGGCGGCGAACATCGTCTGGGCGCGCAAGCTCGAGAAGGCCGGCGTGCACGTCGTCTACGGCCTGGTGGGTCTGAAGACGCACTGCAAGCTGCTGCACGTCATCCGCGAGGAAGACGGCATGCTGCGCAGCTACAGCCACATCGGCACCGGCAACTACAACCCCAAGACCAGTCGCATCTACGAGGACTTCGGCCTGTTCACCGCCGACGAGCAGGTGGGCCGCGACCTCACGCGCCTGTTCAACGAGCTCAGCGGCTACGCGATCGAGAAGAAGTTCAAGCGCCTGTTGGTGGCGCCGCTGCACCTGCGCAAGGGGCTGCTGCGTCAGATCGAGAACGAGCGCCGCCACGCCCTGGAGGGCAAGCCGGCTCACATCCGCATCAAGGTCAACTCGATGGTGGACGAGCAGATCATCGACGCCCTCTACCGGGCGAGCCAGGCCGGTGTCCGCGTCGACGTCTGGGTGCGCGGCATCTGCTCCTTGAAGGTCGGCCTGGCGGGCGTGAGCGACAACATCACCGTGCGCTCGATCCTGGGCCGCTACCTCGAGCACTCGCGGATCTTCGCGTTCGCCGGCGCCGGCGATCCTCAGGTGTTCATCGGCAGCGCCGACATGATGCACCGCAACCTCGACCGCCGCGTCGAAGCGCTCGTGCGCGTCGTGGCGCCTGCGCAGATCAAGGAGCTCGTCGATCTGTTCGACCTCGCGATGAGCGACGAGACGAGCTCGTGGCACCTCGAGGACAGCGGCGAGTGGAAGCGCCACAGCACGGATGCCGACGGCAAGCCTCTCGTCGACCTGCAGGACCGCACGATGGCGCAGGTGCAGCGCCGCCGTCGGGCTCGGGCGGTGCGATGACCGACACCGCCGTCTACGCAGCCGGTGGCGTGGTGTGGCGCGTCGTCGACGGCAAACTCCGCGTCCTCGTGATCCACCGCACGGCCTACGCCGACGTGACGATCCCGAAGGGCAAGGTCGATCCCGGCGAGAGCCTGGCCGAGACCGCGGTGCGCGAGATCTTCGAGGAGACCGGCATCCAGGTGGCCCTCGGCATCCCCGTCGGCGTCTCGCGCTACCGGATGCCCAACAAACGACAGAAGATCGTCCACTACTGGTCGGCCGAGGCGACGGATGACGCGATCCGCGCCTCCGCGTTCGTCCCCAACAAGGAGATCGCCGCGATCGAATGGCTCTCGCCGCGCAAGGCGCTCGCCAAGCTGTCGTACCCGGTCGATGTGGAGATCATGGAGGAGTTCCTGCGCTACGTCGACGACGGCGTGCTGGCGACCTTCCCGATCGTGGTGCTGCGTCACGCGAAGGCGCTGGACCGGGAGGACTGGGACGGCACGGATGCCGCGCGACCGCTGACCGCACGCGGCGCGAAGCAGGCGGCCGCGGCGGTCGGCCCGCTGCGCGCGTTCGGCGTACGCAAGATCGTCTCCAGCGATGCCGTGCGCTGTGTGACGACGGTGACCCCGCTGTCTGCCGCGCTCGGCAAGCGGATCCACCGCGAGACCGCCCTCAGCCAGGACGCCTGGGAGGACGGCAGTTCCGACGTCCGCGCGGTCATCGGCCGGCGCGTGCGTTCCCGCAAGCCCGCTGTGCTGTGCAGTCACGGACCGGTGCTCCCCGGCATCCTGTCCGAACTGGCCCTCGCGACCGGAACCCTGCACGGCTCGTACCTGGGCAGCGCGTCCGCGCTCGAGACGGGCGCCTTCTCGGTGGTGCACCTGTCGGCGACGAACCCGGGCTCGGGCATCATCGCGATCGAGACGCACGAGCCGAAGCTGTAGATCGTGGAGGGGCTCCGCCTAGCGTGGGCGCCGGCCCCCTCCTCGCGCGACGGCCGACGGGCGGTTGCATGGGGGCTGATCCGCGACCTTCTGCGCGCGGAAGCGGTGGCGGAGGCGCGGCTGACGAACCCGTGTCCGCAGTGCGGGGGCCCGCATGGCCCGGTGCGGGTGGAGGATGCCGCGTGGCGAGCGGGGGTGACGTACGCCGGGCGTTTCGCTGTGGTCGGCGTTGTCCCGGGCGCCGGTGGGGGCTTCGCCGTCGACGCGGAACCGCTCCACGACACGGTCCGCGAAGCCGCCGGCGGCGTCCCGGGTGGGGTGCGCCGGTGGGTGAGGGTCGAGGCCGCGCTCAAGGCCGTCGGCACGGGACTGCGGATCGACGCGGCATCCGTCAGGCTCGAGGAGTCAGCCGACGGCGCTCGCTGGTTCGCCGATGTTCCCGGGGTGGCGAGGACCGTTCACGGGTTGGATCTCGACGGCCCGCCGGGGATCCTCCTCTCTGCCGCGGTGGTCGACACCGTGGTCGACACGATGGTCGACACGGCGTCGATGAGCGCCAGATGAGGCGGGAACGCCGCTCTCGTGACCGCTACGGGCGCGGCAGCGGGGGTAGCTCGACACGGTCGAGCCACGGCGTGAAGACGTCGTCGAGGTCGCGGCCGGCGACGCGGGCGGCCAGCGCGCGGAAATCGTCGGTCGTCGCGAGGGCGTGCCGATAGGTCGCCACCCACTCGTGCAGCACCCGTGTGAACACCGCGGTGCCGACGGCGCATCGCAGGGCGTACAGGGTGAGGGCGCCGCGCTTGTAGACCCGGTCGTCGAACATCAGGTCCGGACCCGGGTCGGACAGCACGAGGTCCTGCGGCAGCGCCCGCAGACGAGCGTGGTGCTTCGCCGCCTTCTCGGCGACGCTCGCTGCGCCGGAGCGCTCGAACCAGAGCCACTCGGCGAAGCAGGCGAAGCCCTCGTTGAGCCAGATGTCCTGCCAGCGGCCGATGCCGACACTGTTGCCGAACCACTGGTGGGCGAGCTCGTGGGCGATCAGCCGCTGCTCGTCGGGGACCAGATGGTTGCTGCCGAAGACCGCGAGCCCCTGCGCCTCGAGCGGGATCTCCAGCTCGTCCGGTGTCACGACAAGGGTGCAGGCTTCCTGCGGATACGGCCCGAAGGAGTCGTCGAACAGTGCCAGCATGCGCGGAACGTCGGCGAACGCCCGCGTCACGTCGCGGCGCAGTTGTGCCGGAGCGAACACCCGCACACCCTCGCCGCCTTCGAGCGCAGTCTGCTCGTAGGGGCCGACGTGCACCGCGACGAGGTACGTGGCCACGGGCACGGTCGACTCGGACGTCACCGTGACCCGACCGCCCGCCGTCGTCGTGCCGGTCGGGCGGCCGGTGAGGACCGGCAGGTACCCGGCATCCGTCGTCACCGACAGACGCATCGGCGCGCGCGCGTCGGGGCGGTCGTTGCAGGGGAACCACGTCGGAGCGCCGGTCGGCTGCGACGCCACCAGGGCGCCGTCCTCGAGCTCCTCCCACCCGATCGTGCCCCAGCGGGAACGACGCGGTGCGGGCGCGCCGGCATAGACGATCTCGATGGAGAACCGCTCCCCCGGCTGCAGCCGATGCGGCAGCGTGACCCGCAGCTTCCGCGGGCCCTGCGAGAACCGGGTGCGCCGATCGCCGTCGACCCGCACCCTCGTCGCACGCAGGCCCACGAAGTCGACACTCACGGCCGACACCGCGGTCGCCGCCACGGCGTTGAGCGTCGCCCGTCCCTCGAGGCGGTTGGTGCGCACGCGATAGTCGATCGCCACGTCGTACGAGTCGACGTCGAACGAAGGATCGCCGCTTTCGGGCGCGTACGGGTCGTGCCCGCTCACGAGGTGGACTGGTAGGCGCGCACCTTGACCGCGTGCCAGGGGCCGATGGGGTTGCCGCTCCACCGCGAGCCGAGGGGAACCGTCTCGCCGCGCATCACGAGGGATGCCGGGCCCACGGTCGCGTGGGCGGCGATGCGGGCGGCGGGGAGGATGACACTGTGGGGGCCGAGCGTGGCTCCGGCCTCGAGTTCGACGGTGTCCATGCTCATGATTCGATCATGGAACAGGTGCGTCTGCACGACGCATCCCCGATTGACCGTCGATCCGTCGCCCAGGGTGACCAGATCGGGCTCCGGCAACCAGTAGCTGTCGCACCAGACGCCGCGACCGACGGTGGAACCCAGCGAACGCAGCCAGACGGCAAGCGCGGGAGTCGCCGCTGCCGCCCGGGCGAACCAGGGGGCTGCGACCATCTCGGTGAAGGTGTCGGAGACCTCGGTGCGCCAGACGAAGCTGGACCAGAGCGGCTGTTCGCCCGCGCGGATCGGACCGACGATCAGCCATTTCGCCGCGGTGGAGATCGCGGCGGCGACCGCGCCGGCGGCGAGCATGACGATTCCCGAGAGGAGGATCGCGCCGCCGAGTCCGACGACGTCGATCAACGCGGCGAGCGTCACGACGACGACCAGGCCCAGCGCACACGTGACCACGACCGGCACGAATCGACCGAGCTCCCACAGCGCCCGGGCGACGCGCAGGCGCACCGGCGGCTGATACGTGCGGGACTCATCACCCTCGGCGGAGCGGCGCCGGAGGCGCACGGCGGGTGATCCGAGCCATGATGAACCCGGTTTGGCCTTGACCGGCGCCGCCGAGAGCACCGCGACGAGTCCGTCCCGGGGAACGCGGTGTCCGGGCGCCGCCATCCCGGAGTTGCCGAGGAAGGCGCGCTTGCCGATGCGCACCGGCCCGAGGCGCATCCAGCCGCCGTGCAGCTCGTAGGAAGCCACCATGGTGTCGTCGGCGAGGAAGGCGCCGTCTTCGATACGGGTCAGTGACGGAATGAGCAGCACCGTGGACGCTTCGACATCGCGGCCGACCTGCGCGCCGAGCAGGCGCAGCCACACGGGGGTGAACAGGCTCGAGTACAGCGGGAACAGGATCGTTCGCGCCGAGTCCAGCAGGCGCTCGATGGTCCATGCCTGCCAGCCGACCCGGCTGCGCACCGGATGCACGCCCTCGTGCAGCCCGATCGAGAGCACACGAACCGTCACGACGACGACGCCGGCGAAGAAGACACCCGCGACCACGACACCGGGAACGAGCCATGCCAGCGCCCCGCCGAGCGCCTCCAGGAGCGAGGCCGCGCCGGCGACACCGCGCGCAACGACGAGCGCGCCCGCGGCGAACGCCGCCAGCGGCAGGAGCGCCAGGGCGAGCGCGGAGGCGGCGTACGCCCACAGCCAGCGGGTGGGCGCGGGTGCCCGCTCGGCCGGCCACTTCGCGGACTTCCCGCCCACGCGGACCGCCGGCGAGCCGGCCCAGGTCTGGTCGGCGCGCACCCGTCCGAAGACGGCGGAGCCGGGCGCGATCTCGGCGCGGCGGCCGATGCGGGTGCCGGGAGCGAGCGTGCTGCGCGAGCCCACGGTGGCGCCGGCGCCGATGCGGATGGCGCCGATACGGACGACATCACCGTCGATCCAGTACCCCGACAGATCCACCTCGGGTTCGATCGCGGCACCGTCTCCGATCTCGAGCATGCCGGTGATGGGCGGCAGCGCATGCAGGTCGACGCCAGTGCCGATGCGCGCGCCGAGGGCGCGAGCGTAGTAGCTGACCCACGGCGCCCCCGCCAGCCCCACGGCATCCACCTGGTCGGCGATCTGCTCGGCCAGCCACAGCCGGATGTGCACCCAGCCGCCGCGCGGATAGTCGCCCGGTCGCACGCCCCTCAACAGCAGTCGGGCGGATGCCGCTGCGATCGCCATGCGCCCGAACGGCGTCGCGAACACGAGCAGTCCGACAGCAAGAAGGGGAAGTGGCGCTTCGGGCAGCACGTCGAACCCGGGGAAGAGCCGCAGGACGGCGGATGCGGTGAGCAGGTAGAGCATCCAGCGGATACCGGAGAGGATGAACAGCGGCACCGCCAGCAGCGTCTGCGCCCACTGGGCCCGTCGCGGCGTCGGCTCCGGACGGTGGAAGGTGGCAGGGGCATCCTCCTGCAGACCGGTGCCGAGGGCCTTGGCCATCGCCCCCAGTCGCGGCACGTCGTAGATGTCGGCGACGGAGAACTCGGGCACGCGCGTGCGGATGCGGGACACGAGCTGCGCCGCGGCGAGCGATCCGCCGCCGATGTCGAAGAAGTCGGTCTTGCGGTCGACGACCGGCATGCCGAGCACCGCGTGCCACTGCTGGGCGAGCCACGCCTCCCCCGGTGAGAGATCGGATGCCGGAAGCTCCACGTTCGGCAGCGGCCACGGCAAGGCGGCGCGGTCGACCTTGCCGGACGTCCGCACGGGCAGCTCATCGACCACGGCCAGCAGCGGCACCATGGGAGCCGGCAGACGCGCCGCCAGATCCGCCCGCGCCGCGAGACGGTCGAAGTCTGCAGGTGCCGCGAGGTAGCCGACGAGAACGGGCACCCCCGCCTCGGTGGTGCGTACGGCGGCCGCGGCGCCGGTCACTCCCGGCAGATCCTGCAGGGCGGCCTCCACCTCGCCGAGCTCGATGCGTCGCCCGCCGACCTTCACCTGATCGTCGGCGCGACCCTGGAAGACGAGGCCGTCGGATTCGAAGCGGACGAGGTCGCCGGAGCGATACGCGCGGTCCCAGCCGAGTGTCGGGAAGGGGGCGTACTTCTCGGCATCCTTCGCCGGGTCGAGGTAGCGCGCGAGACCCACGCCGCCGATGATCAGCTCGCCGGCGCCACCCTCGCCGACGGGCTGTCCGTCACCGTCGACCACCGCAAGCGTCCACCCGTCCAGCGGAAGGCCGATGCGCACCGGCACCGACCCGTCGAGCGGAGCCGCGCACGCCACGACCGTCGCTTCGGTGGGGCCGTACGTGTTCCACACCTCGCGTCCGTCGGCGACCAGGCGCGCGGCGAGCTCGGGCGGACACGCCTCGCCGCCGAAGATGAGCAGGCGTACGTTCTCGATGGACTCCGCCGGCCACATCGCGGCCAGCGTGGGCACCGTGGAGACAACCGTGATGCCCTGGCGCAGCAGCCACGGTGCGAGATCCTCGCCGGAGCGCACGAGCGATCGCGGGGCCGGGACCAGACACGCACCGTGACGCCACGCGAGCCACATCTCCTCGCACGAGGCGTCGAAGGCCACCGACAGCCCGGCGAGCACGCGGTCATCGGGTCCCAGCGGCGCGTGGGGAACGAACAGTCGGGCCTCGGCATCCACGAACGCGGCCGCCGCGCGGTGAGTGACCGCAACGCCCTTGGGCACCCCCGTCGAGCCGGACGTGAAGATGATCCAGGCGTCGTCGTCGACGTTCGGCGGAGGCACCGCCACGATCGCCTGTGTCGCGGGGTGCGGCGCCTCGCCGTCGAACAGTCCCTCGTCGAGGACGGCTTCTCCGGATGCCGGGGCGTACGTGCCCGTCCCGGTGATGACGCCACGCACGGCCGCTTCGCCGAACACGAGCCGTGCACGTTCGTCGGGGTCGTCCGCGTCGACGGGCACGTACGCCGCGCCGGCGGCGAGGATGCCGAGGATCGCGATGTACAGCTCCTTCGACCCCGACGGCATCCGCACTCCGACGCGATCGCCGCGTCGGACGCCCGCCTCGTGCAGGCGCGCCGCCGTGGCGCCGACCCGGGCCAACAGCTCGCGATAGCTCAGCGCGCCCGATCCGTCGTCGATCGCGGAGGCTTCGGGAAACGCGCGCGCCGTGGCGCGCAGCACGTCCAGCAGGGTGCGGGCCGGAGCCGCGGCATCCGCGCGACCGAGGACCGCTCGAGGTGAGTCGTCCACGTCAGGAGAGCAGGTCGATCAGCTGCGCCTTGGTCAGGCGTGAGTAGCCTGTCCGGCCCGCGGCACGCGCTCGTTCTCGCAGCTGCGCGACGGTGAGCGCGGTCAGCTCCGCCTCGTCGTCCGCGGGCTGCGGCGCGCCGCCGTCCGCGGGAACGGCGAGCTCGGCGGCGAGCGCCTCGTCGGCCGCACGCGCGTCGAGCTCGGCACGAGCAGCGGCGGCCTCCGCGCGGCGCGCGGCCTTCTTGAGGGCCTTGGCCTCCGCGACCTCGGCCGCGGCGCGTGCAGCGGACGCCTCCGCCTCCTGTGCCGCACGGCGGGCCTCAGCCCGCAGCCGCGCCTTGCGATCGGCGGCGGCGACGGCCTTCGCAACGGCGCGTTCCAGGCGCCGCACCGCGCGTTCCGCGTGCTTCGTCACCGCGCGGGGCTTCCGGCGCAGCTTCTTCTTCGACACATCGGCGGCGTCGCGTGCCTCGTCGATGTACTCCTCGAGCCCGGCCGCGAGCT
Source organism: Microbacterium sp. AG790 (assembly GCF_003634765.1). Classification (NCBI taxonomy): domain Bacteria; kingdom Bacillati; phylum Actinomycetota; class Actinomycetes; order Micrococcales; family Microbacteriaceae; genus Microbacterium; species Microbacterium sp. AG790. Next base: position 733,894 of record NZ_RBWZ01000006.1, on the reverse strand, counting down.
TCTTCGGGAGGTTCTTGGCCGTCTTGGCCGCCGTCTTGGCCGCCGCGGACGCGTCGGTGATGGCATCGCGCGCGGCGCGTTCGCTCTTGCTCGTCGTACCCATGGCCCACATCGTAGGGGTGCCATGTGAACCACCGGGGAACCGATGCCCTCCGGCCCGCGCCCCGCACACGATCGCTCGCGATCGTTAACCTCTCGTTCACCTCTGCACCGCCGGCCGGTAAGAGTGGCTGTCTAGCGTCGGGGCGTGCCCTGCACCGGGCCCGCATTTCCCACACAACGTGAAGGATTCACAGTGAAGCTCACCCGTATCTCCCAGCTGGGCGCCATCGCGGCCGTCGCCGCCCTCGCCCTCACGGGCTGCGCGTCGTCCGGCAGCAACACGCCGGCCGAGAGCGCGAGCCCGACCGCCACCAGCTCGGATGTCGCCTTCCAGATCGACCCCAGCCTCAGCGGCACCATCACCGCCGGCGGATCGAGCGCACAGTCCAACGCGCAGCAGGCCTGGACGACCGCGTACAACGCGACCGCCAAGAACGTGAAGATCAACTACGACAAGTCGCAGGGCTCGGGCGGCGGCGTCACGAACTTCCTCAGCGGCGCGTACGACTTCGCCGGTTCGGACTCGCCCCTCAACGCCGACCAGACGGCTCAGTCGAAGGCGCTGTGCACCGACGGCGGCATCAACATCCCGATCTACCTCGACGGTGTCGCCGTCATCTTCAACATCCCGGGCGTCACCTCGCTCAAGCTCAGCGGTGAGACGATCGCCAAGATCTTCGCGCTGCAGATCACCGACTGGTCCGACCCGGCCATCACGAAGGACAACGGCACGGCTCTGCCGGCCGGCGCGATCACCACGGTCGCCCGTTCGGACGGCTCCGGCACGACCCAGAACTTCACCAACTACCTCGCCGCGACGCAGTCGTCGGTGTGGACCTTCCCGGCGGGCAAGGACTGGCCGGTCCAGGGCAACGTGTCCAAGCAGAAGGGCGGCTCCGGCGTCGTCGAGGCCGTCAAGGCGGGCTCCGGCACCATCGGCTACGCCGACCACTCCGCGATCGGTTCGCTGAACGCGGCCTCGATCGTCACCAACGGCACGGCCGTCGCCTTCAGCGGCGAGGCCGTCTCGAAGACGTTCGACGTCGCCGCGGTCGACAACTCCAACGGCGTCCCCGGTGACCTGTCGAAGAAGTTCGACTACACCAAGCTGACCGCCGACGCCTACCCGATCCCGCTGGTCTCCTACGCGGTCGTCTGCTCCACGTTCAAGGACGCCAAGCAGGCCGAGCTCGTCAAGTCGTACCTCGGCTTCGTGACCAGCTCGCTCGGCCAGTCGGTCGCCGAGAAGAACGCCGGCTCCGCGCCGCTGCCGGACTCCGTCCTCGCAGCCGCCGCGAAGACCCTCGCCGCGATCAAGTAACACCTCGTCCCGGTCCGGTCTGCGCGGCTCACGCTGCGCAGACCGGACCTGGCTGAGCAGGGTCGTCGATCCGCGATCGACGACCCTGCTGAGTCGGACACACACCCGGACTCAGCGATCCCGACCCGAGGAGTACACATGACCCTGCCCGACCCGGAGGGCCGTCGTGGCTGACGTCAAGACCGCACCCGCGCACAAGCCGGCATCCAACATCGTCGGCAAGCGTCGCGCCGGCGACTCGGTGTTCCTGGGTCTGTCGACCGCGGCCGCCGTGTCGATCATGATCATCCTCGCGGGCGTCGCGATCTTCCTCATCCTCAAGGGCCTTCCGGCCATCACCGCCAACTGGTCACAGGGCGATCTCGCCGGATACCAGAACGCCGACTGGTCGAGCTTCTGGGACTACGTCGCACCGCTGCTGTGGGGAAGCATCTGGGCTGCTCTGATCGCCATGGTCCTCGGCACACCCGTCGCCATCGGCATCGCCCTGTTCATCTCGCACTACGCACCGAGACGCATCGCCGGCTTGCTCGGCTACATCATCGACCTGCTCGCCGCCGTGCCCTCCATCGTCTTCGGCCTCTGGGGCATCATCGTGATGCGCCCGCTGCTGCTGCCGCTCGCCGACTTCCTCAACCAGTACTTCGGCTGGATCCCCCTGTTCCGGGGTCCGGTGTCCAGCACCGGCTCCACGATGCTCGCCGGTGGGGTCGTGCTCGCCGTGATGATCCTTCCGATCGTCACCTCCATCACGCGCGAGATCTTCCTGCAGACGCCGCGTCTGCACGAGGAGGCGGCCCTCGCCCTCGGCGCGACGCGATGGGAGATGGTGCGCCTCGCGGTGCTCCCCTACGCCCGCAGCGGCATGGTCTCGGCCACACTGCTCGGGCTCGGCCGCGCGCTGGGTGAGACGATGGCGATCGCCCTGATCGTCTCGCCGAGCCTCATCTTCTCGGTGGCCCTGCTCACCGACGGCTACAACTCGCAGACGATCGCCGCCAACATCGCGCTCAACTTCCCGATCGCCACCGACCTGCAGCGCTCCGCGCTGATCGGCACCGGTCTGATGCTGTTCGTCGTCTCCCTCGCCGTGAACATGCTGGCCCGCTACATCATCGCGGCCACGGGTCCTGGCGCGAAGGGCCGCAAGAGAGGAAAGCGCTCGTGAGCGAGCTCACCACCCCCGTGGCCACGACCTCCACGCCGCCGCTGTCGCTCACCAGCGGTCAGCTGCCGCGGTTCATCGAGCCCATCGTGCTCGTCGTCTCGCTCGCGGTGATCGCCGCCCTCCAGCTCGTGCTCGGCGGCTTCAACGTCGCGACCTGGCTCATCCTCAGCGCGATCGTCTACCTGCTCGCCATCGGCGTGTTCTCGGCGATCGTCGAAGGCAGGCGCAAGTCGACCGACCGCGTCGTGCGCGGTCTGGTCACGGTGGCCTTCGTCCTGGCCGTGGCCCCGCTCATCTCGACGCTGTGGACCGTGTTCTCCAAGGGCATGGGCGTCATGTCGTGGGACTTCATCACCAAGGTGGGCGGGACCGCGTTCGACCCCAACACCCTGGCCGTGGTCTCGACGCCCGGCGCACTGCAGGCGATCGTCGGAACGCTCATCATCACGGGGATCGCGGCGCTGATCTCGGTGCCGATCGGCATCCTCGCCGCGGTCTACCTCGTCGAGTACGCGCAGCCGAAGAACCCGCTGCGCCGCACGATCACGTTCCTGGTCGACGTCATGACCGGCATCCCCTCGATCGTCGCCGGTCTGTTCGCCTTCTCGCTTTTCGCCCTCATCGTCGGTCCGAAGGCATTCAGCGGGTTCTCGGCATCCATCGCCCTCTCGGTGCTCATGATCCCGATCGTGATCCGCTCCACCGAGGAGATGCTGCGTCTCGTACCCGCCGACCTGCGCGAGGCGTCGTTCGCCCTCGGTGTGCCGCGATCGATCACGATCATCAAGGTCGTGCTGCGCACCGCCGCCAGCGGCATCATCACCGGCGTCGTGCTCGCCGTGGCCCGTGTCATCGGCGAGACCGCACCGATCTTCATCGCCGCGAGCTTCACCGACAACTTCAACGCCGACCCGTTCAACGGTGCGATGCAGACCCTGCCGGTCATGGCCTACACGGCCTACAGTTTCCCGGGGCAGGACATCGACGCCTCTCAGGCCCAGGCCTGGGGTGCGGCGCTGCTGCTGGTCATCCTCGTCGTCATCTTCAACCTGATCGCCCGGATCGTCGCGATGGTCTTCGCGCCGAAGGCACGCTAAGCAAGGAAGGCCCCTGTGTCCAAGCGCATCGAAGTCGAAAACCTCAACGTCTACTACGGCGATTTCCTCGCCGTCGAGGGCGTCTCCATGGATATCGAGCCTCGCGCCGTGACGGCGTTCATCGGCCCCTCCGGCTGCGGCAAGTCCACGTTCCTGCGCACGCTCAACCGCATGCACGAGGTCATCCCCGGCGCCCGCGTCGAGGGCAAGGTCCTCGTCGACGGCGACGACCTCTACGGCGCCGGTGTCGACCCCGTGCTCGTGCGTCGTCACGTCGGCATGGTGTTCCAGCGCCCCAACCCGTTCCCGACGATGTCGATCAAGGAGAACGTGCTGGCCGGTGTGAAGCTCAACAACAAGCGCATCTCCAAGAGCGACGCCGATGCCCTCGTCGAGCGCTCGCTGCAGGGCGCGAACCTCTGGAACGAGGTCAAGGACCGCCTCGACAAGCCCGGTGCGGGCCTGTCGGGCGGCCAGCAGCAGCGCCTGTGCATCGCGCGCGCGATCGCGGTCTCCCCCGACGTGCTGCTGATGGACGAGCCGTGCTCCGCGCTCGACCCGATCTCGACCTTCGCGATCGAGGAGCTCATCCAGGAGCTGAAAACCGACTACACGATCGTCATCGTGACGCACAACATGCAGCAGGCGTCGCGTGTGTCCGACAAGACGGCGTTCTTCAACATCGCCGGCACCGGCAAGCCCGGAAAGCTCATCGAGTACGACAACACCGACACCATCTTCACGGCCCCGTCCGTGCAGGCGACCGAGGACTACGTCTCCGGCCGCTTCGGCTGAGTCGCCCGGCGGAGAACGGCCACCGCAACCGAACTGCAAGGGTTTCGTAACGACACGCCGCGCGCGGCGGCATCCGCCCGGCGTGTCGCCTGACGGGCCTTGCCGTTCGGCACGCGGCGGCCGTCGGCAACTCGTCCTGCACAGGCCGTGCGGTGTGCGGATTTGTCCACGGATGCCGAGAAGCGAGCGGTCATGCGCGTGCGAACTGTGCAGGGTGTCGCCATGTGCGATGCGTCCCAGGCCGTCTTCACTACCGGCGCTCTCCTGCGCGGCGGCTTGTCGCGAAGCCAGTTGCGACAACACATCAGCGGGGGTACGTTCCACCGATGCCGCCGAGGCGTCTACGCGACCGTCGGTGCCTGCGACGCAGCACGAGACATAGGCGCCCACGGCGGACGGTTCGCCTGCGTCACTGCGGCTCGGCACCTGGGGCTCTGGGTTCTGACCGACGATGCGCGGACGCACGTGTGGCTCTGCGACGGACAGCGGACCTACCATCCCCGCGGATGCGGCTGTGTCGAACACTGGGATGACGGCCCCCTCGGACGTGCCGGGACGAGCGCGTCCGTGCCGCGCGTCCTGCTGCAGATCCAGCGGTGCCACGGCGTCGAAGAGTTCTTCGTCGTGCTCGAATCGGCGCTGCGACTCGGTCTCATCGATGACGATGGTCGGCGGTGGCTGCACGAGCGGGTCGATGCCGCGGGGCGCGAAGCTCTCGCCCTCGCCCGCGACGATGCCGACAGCGGGCTGGAGTCGCTGCTGCGCTGGCGCCTTCGCCGCCTCGACCTGCGGGTGCAGACCCAGCGCACTGTTGTGGGCGTCGGGCGGGTCGACCTGCTGATCGGGAACCGACTTCTCATCGAAGCGGATGGCGTCGACAATCACGATGGTCCATCGCACCGCCACAAGGATCTCGTGCGCGATGCCAACGCGGCCGCCTGGGGCCTGGTGACGTTGCGATTCGACTATGCCCTCATCGTGCACGACTGGGATCTCGTCGAAGCCGCGATCGTCGGCATGCTCGCGACGCTCGCGCAGGCGCCCCGGGTCACCATCTGACGCCCGCCTCCCCGCCGCCGCTGCGCTCCTCGCCTCCTCTGCTCGCGACGCAACTGCAAGGCGCAGAACTCGACACGCCGGTCACCGACGGCCACGGGCGGCGCGTCGCCGCCGACACCTCGCAGTTCGGCATCCGTCATACCGCCGGGGACGCGGGGGACGCGGGACGCGCGGGCGTCAGTCGCGCGGGCTCAGGAGGTACGCGTTCATGGATGCCGTGAGGGCGGCATCCCCCGCGAGTTCGCGCTCGTCGACCGCCGTGACCGGCGCGGCGAGGCGCACGCTCGACACGAGCCACGCGGCGTCGGCCGTCTGCAGTTCCGATACGGGGACCGTCTCGTAGCCGGTCTCGAATCCGCGCGCCTCGAGGTGCTCGAACAGGCTGAGCTGCGTGGTCCCATGCAGGATGCCGGCGTTCGGCGCGGGCGTGACGAAGCTGTCGCCGCGGCGAAGGATCAATGAGGCGGTGGGCGCCTCGAGCACGAAGCCGTCGCTCGTGATGAAGATCGCGTCGTCCGCACCGCGACGGTGCGCTTCGCGCAGGGCAGCCATGTTCACGGCATACGACAGCGTCTTCGCTCCCAGCAGCAGCCACGGCGCTCGCGCGGGGGTGTCGAGCGCGTACCCGCGATCGAGCGTGACGACGCGGATGCCGCGCGTGCGCGCCGCCGAGAAATCAGCGGCGGGCGCCGCCGTCACCCAGGCGGTCGGGGTCGGTCCGTGCTCGATCCCTCGGCTCAGGATGAGCTTGATCACGGCCTCCCCTGCACCGCACGCGGCGGCGGCGAGGGCGACCGCCTGACGCCACTGCTCGAGGTGGGGATGCGGCAGATCGCACAGCTGGGCGGAGTGCGCGAGACGTGACAGGTGCGCCTCCACCTCCTGCGCGTGACCGTCGACGACCCCGATCGATTCGAAGATGCCGTCGCCGCGCTGAGTGCTGAGCTCCCCGACGGTCAGTGCCGGGGCGGCCGGATCGACCTCGGTGAACGTGCCCGCGAAATCGGAGCGAGTATCGCCACTGTCGGCGGGGTCGATCATCAGCGCGAAGTGCCAAGCCATGACCCGAGCCTAGACCGCGGGAATAGCTCGCAGAGGCGGTCCGTTACACTGGAACAGCCGGGCCGCAGTAACCCCGGGCTCCATCTTTCGCCGCTCCGAGCGGCCTCGCGCCGAGAGGCGTTCTGCGGCCCGGCACTTCTCTGCCCGGACGTCCGAACGCTCCGTTTCGACTCGTCACTGCATTCCTCGCTCAACGACCGGGTGAGGCGCCCGCCCCCGGTCACTGCGCTCCTCGCTCAACGATCGAAGATGCGCGACCGACTCCCGGTCGTTGAGCGAGCGCAGCGAGTCGAAACCCCCCACGCCCCGCGCCCAACGCGACGCCGCACGCCCGGTCAGGTCAGCGCGTCACGCCGCCACAGCCCGGCGCACGCCGTGAGGTCGCCCGCGTAGGTGTCCAGGCGCAGCGCCCGGGTGGTGAAGGTACTCGCGCGGCTGGGTTCGGTGTCGTCGTAGTCGTCGGCGAGGTCCGCGGCGCCGGCGGCCTCGACGCGGCAGAACGAGGCGGCGCGTTCCAGGGCGACGGCGAAGTCGCCGGTGAACACGCCGCGCAGGATCTCATCGACCAGCGTCATCAGCTCTTCCGGCCCGGCCGGTGTCGGAGCTCCCGCGACGACATCGTCGACCGAGTGCAGCACCGTGCGCCCCCGCTCGTACAGCAGGGCGGCGGTCGCGGCATCGTCGCGCACCATCAGCTGCAGCAGGTAGAGACGCCACAGCGTCCCGGGCAGCGACTTCGCCGGGGAGTGCGACCACAGCTCCGCGACGGTCTCGAGGCCGTGGGCGTCGGTGAACGTGATCAGCCGCTCGACGACGGCATCCGTGGGCTCGTCGCGCACGCGCGTGATCAGGGCGGATGCCGTGGCGTGCGCGATCCGCGACACGTCGGCCGGGTCGGTGGAGCCGAACCGACGGTCGAACGTGTCCGCCGGCCGATGGACGGGGCGGTGATAGTCCCGGGGCTCGTCGCTCATCGTTCCAGGCTACCGGCGGCCGCAGCGGTGGGCTCAGGCGGTGGTCGGGATGGCGATGATGGGCTTGGTGGTCGGATTGCCGTCGGGCGAGCCTCCGGCCTGTTCGATGGTCACGGCGATGGTGTCGCCGGGCTGCATCGTCCCGCTGAGCTCCGCGGTGGTCACCGAGCCGGACGCGTCGAAGGTGCCCGCCGCGATCGGCTGGGTTCCGCGCACGAACCACAGTTCGAAGGTGCGATCGTTCGGCAGCTCGGGCAACCCGTCGGCGACCAGCACCACCTTTCCGACACTGGCCGACCAGTGCGCCGTGGCCTCGCCGCCCTGGAAGCTGACCTGCGCCGACGAGGCGTCGGGGGCCGACTGGATCTGCTCCAGCGCGGTCACCGCGGCCGGCGTACGCCACAGGTTGGTGACGGCTCCGGTGCCCCACCCTATTGCGACGAGCAGTGCGACCGAGGCGACGAGAGCGAAAAGTCCGCGCGTCCAGTTTCGACGCTGCACCGCCTGCACCACTTCTGTCGGCGGCGCGACCGGAGCGGCTGCGGCGCGCTCCTCCTCCTCGACGGCGGATGCCGCGGCATCCGCCGCGGTCGGCGACTCGTCGGTGTCGATCGCCCGCATCAGTCGCGAGCGGAGATCCATCGGCGGAGCGACGGGCGGGATGCCGTCGGCCAGGACGTCGATGGTGGCCGCGTCGAGGCGGGCGACCTGTTCCCACTCGGGGTGCGCGGCCAGGGCAGCCTGATAGGCGCGCTCGTCGTCGAGCGACAGCGCATTCAGCGCGTGCCCTGCCGAGAGCTCGGCAAACTCGTCTGCTCCGATGTCTCGGTACTCGCGGTCGTTCATGACGTCACCCCCATCTCCTGCCTCAGGCGCGACAAACCGTCGCGCATTCTTGTTTTGATCGTCCCCAGGGGCGATCCCACCAGTGCGGCGATCTCGCTCTGAGAATATCCCCCGACATACGACAGCAGCAGTGCTTCGCGCTGCGCATCGGGAAGTGCGTCCATCGCTCGGGCGACGCGCCTGCTTTCGATACGCAGGGCGACCTGATCGTCGACGCTGTCCTGGCCGCTGTTCAGTTCGCGCAGTCCCGCCTTCTCGTCGCGCTCGGTGCTGGCGCGTGTGGAACGCACCCGATCGACGGCGCGACGGTGGGCGATGGTGAGGACCCAGGACCGTCCCTGTCCCTTGTTCGGAGCGAAGCCCGAAGCGGATTGCCACACCTCGAGAAACACGTCCTGAAGAACTTCCTCGCTGAGCGCACGGTTGACCAGCACCCGCAGAATGAGTCCGAACGCGCGCGGCGCGAGCATGTCGTAGAGCTGTCCGAACGCGGCGCGGTCGCCCGCGGCGACGCGCACCAGAAGCTCCCCGGCGTGATCGCGTGCCGGCGAATCCTCGGGTACGTCCACACCGTCGATGACCATCTCTCTCAGCATGCCGTATCACCGTCCTCCTGTCGTGCAGCCCGCGCGCGGGTGGCGCGGAAAGACCGCGTGTGCTACGACCGCGCCTCCCGGCGCTGAGCGCCCGTCTGCCGGCAGATTCTCGGAGCCCGAGCGTTGTTCGGTGGCACCGACCGATCGGATTGATCTCGGACCAGATCGAACGGATCCGAACTTTCTCCCATCCGATATCTCTCGGGCTCCGAAGGACCTATCGAGACCGCACAACGCGGCTCGGCAGGACTAACCATTCCGCTCACATGGAGGACATCATGCTCAGCAAGACGAAGAAGATCACTGCCGCTCTGACACTCACCCTCGCCGGCGCTTTCGCTCTGTCGGCATGTTCGATGGGTTCCTCGTCGACGTCGGCGACCACGCCGCCCGCGATGAGCGAAGAGACGCAGTCGATGGCTCCGTCTCCGTCGACCATGGACCCGGCCGCCAACCTCGTCGGCCCGGGCTGCGCCGCCTACGCCGAGGCTGTCCCGTCCGGCTCCGGCTCCGTCGAGGGGATGTCGCAGGCCCCCGTCGCGACGGCCGCCTCGAACAACCCGCTGCTGAAGACGCTCGTCGCCGCAGTCAGCGGCCAGCTGAACCCCGACGTGAACCTGGTCGACACGCTCAACGGCAGCCAGTTCACGGTCTTCGCGCCCGTCGATGACGCGTTCGCCAAGATCGACGCCGCCACGATCGACTCCCTGAAGACCGACAGCGCCACGCTGACCAAGATCCTCACGTACCACGTGGTTCCCGGCCAGCTCGCCCCGTCGGAGATCGACGGCACCCACAAGACCGTCGAGGGCGGCGACGTCACCGTCACCGGCTCGGGCGACAACATCATGGTCAACGGCGCCAAGGTCATCTGCGGTGGCGTTCAGACCGCCAACGCCACGGTGTACCTGATCGACTCGGTGCTCATGCCCACCAACTGATCGTTTCGGTCATCCCCCCGGACGAGGCCGCCGGCGCACTGCGCGCCGGCGGCCTCGTCGCGTCAGCGTGCTCGTTCCGCACACGAACGCCAGTTCTGTGGGGCCCTCTCGAGGGTGGCGATCGCGTGGCAGTTTCGGCACCTCACGTCGCACTTGTCGACTTCGTCCTGAATGATCCGGATGCTGAAGCCCTCTTTCACCAGTTGCATCACGTCTTTGCGTTTGGAGCTCTGGGGCCTGTGGTCGAAATCGAGAACACGGATGTCCCCTATCCCGCAGTCCACGCACGGATGAGAACGCAGGTAGGCGAGGAGGTGCTCTTTCGCCTCGACCCGACGCCTCGCGGTGCGCGCGACGACGACGCGAACATGTTGTTCGCGATGCTCCGCGTAGTAGCGCCGCGAAGACGCACGGTTGCATTCACGACAGGTGGTCTACAACCATCGTCGGACATCGCTGCGTGGTGCCCCCACAGGGACTCGAACCCTGGACCCACGGATTAACCTGCTGCACGAGGTTTCCCCCGCCACCGTTCTACCGGCTTGCAGTCTGGACTATATCTTCACCTTCGGCCTGACCGGTCAGGTGCGCCGCGTGTAGTCTCTGAGGTTCCCTTGCGGTTACCTGCTGATTACCCAATCCCTCGGATTTTCACTGCCAGATGACCAGCATCCGGCGAGTACCTCGGGCTCTCAGGGCGTTCCAGCATATAGCGGCGGTCATCCAACGCATTTCTACGCTGGCGCTCCATTGTGTTCTGTTGAAGTCCGTTGCTCTAACCAACTGAGCTATAGGGGCGGCATCAGCCTAGCAAGCGCGCAGCACCACGGCATCCATCGCCCGACTACTCTCGGAACGTGGACGATCAGACACCGGACGTCGATGCCGGGACCGTGCTCGACGAGCGCTACCGCATCGACGCGCTCATCGGCACCGGCGGCATGTCCCGCGTCTACGCGGCTCAGGATCTCCTGCTGGGTCGTACTGTCGCGATCAAGATCATCACGGCGACAGGCGATGATCTCGATGCCGGACAGCGGGTCCGCGTGGAGACGGCCGCACTCGCCGCCCTCACCCACCCCAACCTCGTCGTTCTGCACGATGCGCGCCTGACCGGCCCCGGCCCGCGCTACCTCGTCATGGAACGCGTCGACGGCCCGTCGCTGTCGGCGCGACTGGCGGACGGCCCCATGACGGATGCCGAGGTCACCCGCATCGCCGGCGAGCTCGCCGAAGCGCTGAGCGCGGTGCACGCCGCCGGCGTCGTCCACCGCGACATCAAACCGTCGAACATCCTGCTCGCCCCCGGCGCGACGCCGAACCGTCCGCCGCGGGCGAAGCTCGCCGACTTCGGCATCGCGCACCTGCTCGGCTCCGACCGCATCACCCAGCCCGGCACCCTCATCGGCACCGCCGCCTACCTCTCCCCGGAGGTCGCGCTCGGGCACGCCCCCGCTCCCGCATCCGATGTCTACTCTCTCGGACTGGTCCTGCTCGAAGCCCTCACCGGGACACGCGCCTTCCCCTCCGCCCAGGGCGCAGCACAGGTACTCGCAAGGCTCGCGCAGGATCCCGCGGTTCCCGACCACCTGTCTCCGCTGTGGGCGGAGCTGCTTCCGGCGATGCTCAGCCGCGACCCGGCCGCGCGCCCGAGCGCGGCGGCCATCTCCGACACGCTCACCGCTCCCCCGCGCCGCGCCGGCGATGACGAGACCCGCGTTCTCGCCGCACCGGCTCCACCCGCCGAGCCGGCAGCCGCCGCGGCCGCGCGCTTCGCTCCGGCGACGCCGTCCGCATTGCCATGGTGGCGTCGAACCCGCGTGCTCGTCGGCGCCGGCGCGGCGGTGGCCGCGGTCGTCATCGCGCTGGCAGCGTGGTCGGGACTGTCCGGTGCGCATACCGGCGAGCCCTCGCCGACGGGGGTCGTCGACACGACACCGACGCCCGCCGCGACCGACGCGAACACCGTCTCGAACCCCGAGGAGAAACCGGCCACACCGGTAGCCCCGAAGGACAACGGCAAGGATAAAGGCGGCCCGGGAGGCAACAACGGGGGCGGCAAAGGCGGCGGACCGGGCAAGGGCGGCGGCTGAGCACCGCCTGCCCCGGTTCGGATGCCGCGATCAGCTGCCCTGGACGGTGAAGGACACCGCCTGCACGATCTCTCCGATGACCCACACGACGAGGGATATCGACGCGATGAAGGCGATGACCGTGGCGGCGATCCACGTCCACAGCGGCGCCCAGCCACCGGCCACGGTGCGTCGGCGCAGCACCACGGCGCGGCCGATCATGTAAACCGCGGACCCGAGGCCGACCAGCACGAAGAACGACCACGCCCAGCTGAACGGAGCGACAACGCCGCGACGCTTCAGCTCACGCCAGTCGAGCCAGCTGAAGATCACGAATGCGGCGTAGAACAGCCATCCGATCAGCGAGATCCCGATCGTGCGCGCCTCCCACGACATCAGCTCCGTCGGCACGCCGGTCATGCCCGACGACGCCTCGCGCGACATCGCCACGACGGCCGAGATGTAGCCGTTCCAGTCGATGAGGAAGATCGACAGCATCGGCAGCACCGATGCGGCGATCGCCAGCCACACCCACACCGTACTGGTCGGAACATCGACGACAGGCGGGGTGGACCCCGGGCCCACGTAGGCGGGTGCGGCGGCATACACCGCAGAGCCACCCGCGGCCGGTGCCGCCTGCGGGTTGGGAGCCGGCGGCCCGACGGGCGCTGCAGGGGCGACGGCGCTGGTCGGCGCTCCGGGCGTGGGGGCATACTCGCCGAACCGGGGCGCCGGGGCGGTCTGCGCCGTCCACTGCGTCCCGTCCCACCAGCGGCGGGCCGCGGCGTCGGCCGGGTCGGGGTACCAGCCGGCCGGGGCGCTCACGCTGCCACTCCGACCAGCTCGGCGCCCGCGTGAGCGAGCTCAGCAAGCGCAGCAGCGGAGGTCTCCGACGCGACACCCGCGACGAGCTCCGTGAGAACGCGCACGTGGAGTCCGTGTTCGATCGCGTCGAGCGCTGACGCGCGCACGCAGTAGTCGGTGGCAAGCCCCGCGACGTCCACGTCCGTGACGCCGTGCACGCTCAGCAGCGACGACACCTTCTCACCGGCATCCGTGGTTCCTTCGAACAGCGAGTAGGCGGGCATGCCCTGTCCCTTCTTCACATGGTGGGTCACGGCATCCGTGACGAGTTCGGCGTCGTAGTCGGCCCCGGGCGTGTCGGCGACGCAGTGCACCGGCCAGGTGTCGACGAAGTCGGGGGCGGCATCGGTCGCGAAGTGACCGCCGTTGTCGGTGTGGCCTTCATGCCAGTCGCGCGAGGCGATGATGAGGTCATAGTCGCCGGCGTGGGCGGACAGGTATGCCGTCAGGCCGCGCGCGACCGCGTCGCCACCGGCGACGGCGAGCGCTCCGCCCTCCGTGAAGTCGTTTTGGACATCGACGATGAACAGTGCTCTGGTCATACCACCGAGGCTAACCCTTCGACACCGCTGCGGTCAGCGCTGCCCGTTCACAACTCCCGGGCGTCGTTCCGGTTCTGCCGCCGCGACCTGCGTGTCGCGGCCTCCGCCGCCGGAATGGAGGAGTTCGGAGCAGCGTCGAGGTCCGAGCGCGCGAGCCGCGAGGGCCACCAGATCCGCCGCCCGAGGTCGTAGGTCGCCGCCGGCACCAGCAGCGAGCGCACGACGAAGGTGTCCAGCAGCACCCCGAAGGCGACGATGAACGCGAGCTGGGCGAGGAACAGGATCGGAATCACCCCGAGCGCGGCGAAGGTGGCCGCCAGCACGAGTCCGGCCGACGTGATCACGCCGCCCGTCGCGACCAGTCCGCGCAGGATGCCGGGCCGGGTGCCGTGACGCTTCGACTCCTCCCGCACGCGCGACATCAGGAAGATGTTGTAGTCGACGCCGAGCGCCACGAGGAAGACGAAGCCGTACAGGGGCACCGCCGGATCGGCTCCCGGGAAGTGGAACAGGTTGTCGAAGACCAGCGCGCTGACTCCGAGCGCAGCACCGAACGAGAGGATCACGCTCAGGATCAGGATGACCGGGGCGACGACCGCCCGCAGCAGCAGCATCAGGATGACGAGGATGACCGCCAGGATCACCGGGATGATGAGAGTGCGGTCGCGGATCGACGTGTCGTTCGTGTCGAGATCGATCGCCGTCGGGCCACCGACCAGTGCGACGTTCGCGCCGAGCTCGCTCGTGAAGGTCGTCCGCAGGTCGCGCACGGTCTGCTCCGCCGCGAGCGAGTCGGCCTCATCCGACAGCGTCGCCACCAGCAGCACGTCACCGTCGACCACCGTCGGCTCAGGCGGGGTGGCGCTCGGCGGACCGGCCAGCGTGTACACCGGGGTGCCGCCCTGCACCGAGACGCCGACCTGACCCGAGGCGGTGTCTTTGGCGGTCGCCGCGACGGACTCGACGCCGGGCGCCTTCTCGAGCACGGTCACGGCATCCGCGACGCGATCCTGGGGTACGACGACATACGCGGGGCTCCCCGACCCCGCAGCGAAGTGCTGCGCGAGGACGTCCTGCCCGTCTCGAGCCTGCGAGGCTCCCAGCACCAGGTCGCTCTGCGGCACGCCGTCGGCCTTGAGCTGCAGCACCCCGACGGATGCCGCGAGCAGCACGACCGTCGAGATGATCCACACCGGCCGCGCGTGGCGCGCGACCAGGCGCGCCTGGCGACCCCAGAAGCCGCGGACAGGAGCGTTCGGGTCGGTGACCAGACGCTCGGCGTTGTCGCCCGGGTCACCGTCGGCACCCTTCGGGATGAACGGCCAGAAGGCCGCCCGGCCGAAGATCGCGAGCAGCGCGGGCAGGAAGGTGAGGGCGGACAGCACCGCGAAGGCGATGCCGATCGAGGCGATCGGCCCGAGCGCGCGGTTGCTGGCGAGGTCGCTGAGCAGCAGGCAGAGCAGGCCCGCGATGACGGTGCCGCCGGAGGCGATGATCGGCTCGAAGGCGCCGCGCCAGGCCATGAGCGCGGCATCCCAGCGCTTCGCCCCCGTGCCGATCGCTTCGCGGAAGCGTGCCGTGTAGAGCAGGGCGTAGTCGGTGGCGGCACCGATCACGAGGATGAAGAGGATGCCCTGGACCTGTCCGTTGAGCACGAAGATGCCGGCCTTGGCCAGCCACCAGACCGTCAGCAGTGCGACACACAGGGCGAACGTCGAGGTGAGCAGCACGAGGATGGGCAGCAGTGGCGATCGGTAGACGATCACCAGGATGATGAACACGGCGCCGAGCGCGACGGCGAGCAGAATCCCGTCGATGCCGAGGAACCCGGCCACCAGGTCGGCGGTGAAGCCGGCGGGCCCGGTGACCCAGGCCTCCAGACCCGTCGGCAGGTTCTTCTCGATGCTCTCGCGGACCGCGGTGACCGTCTCACCGACGTCGCCGGCGGTCGAGATCGGCACGAAGAACTGCACCGCTTCGCCATCCTCGGACGCAATGGCCGGCGAGACCTGCTCGACGCCGTCGACACCGGAGATCGTGGTCGCCAGCTCGCTGATCTGGGTGAGCTGTGCGGCGCTCAGCGCTCCCTCACCGGTGACGACGACCACGGCCGGGATGCTGTCGCCGCCGGTGAACTGCGAGAGCCGCTCCTGCACCTGCGTCGACTCCGCCGACGACGGCAGGAACGAGGACTGGTCGTTGGTGGCGACCTCGTCGACCTTGCCGAAGTACGGGCCACCGATGGAGCCGCCCACCAACCAGATGAGGACGAGCAGCACAGGAATGCCGATACGCAGCCAGCGGGTGGGGGTGTCGGTGCGACCAGTCATGTCGCTAGCTTATCTAGTAATAATCCGAGTGCGCCACCCCGATCTGCGGGCGCGCGCCGCCCTCAGCCGCGGGCGAAGTAGAGCACCCATCCCGCGACGAGACTGACGACCCCCAACGCGAGCATGCCCGCTGCCGACCACGTCAGCGCGCGCAGTCCGGCGGGCCGTCGCTGCAGGCGCATGCGCCCCTGCCAGCCATGGCGATACCAGATGGATGCCGCGTCGACGTCGCCGATGACCGCGGCGTCGGACGCAGACAACGGCGCACTGTTGGCGTCACCGTCTGCGTCGAACCAGCGGACGATCGGATCACCGCCGTCACGGTCGATGATGGCCTCCGCCGGCAGCCACGTCCCGTCTGCCGCCCAGGCGACCACGACGGCGATCGCGAGGACGAAGAAGGCACCGAAACCCACCCAGGTGAAGATCTCGATCAGCGCGTCGATCGCGTGATCCATGGGTCTCCCCGATGTCGGTGAAGAAGTGGAGCCGCCTAAGGGAATCGAACCCTTGACCTATTCATTACGAGTGAATCGCTCTGCCGTCTGAGCTAAGGCGGCGCAAGGAGCCGGAGCGCCATGCACGATGATCGATCTTACAGGGTCTCAAGCCTCGTCGCGAACCACGAAGACGACGGGCCCACCCGGGCGGTGTCGCCATGTTACGCAGCGATTCTGCAGCGCAGATGAACTCTGCCTACCGTCGATCAGGCACCGCAACGAGGCGAGCGCGGACAGCCGAGAGATCCCGCGCGATGCGGTGCCCCGATCCACAAGGAGCACCACCATGTCCCGAAAGTCCCTGGCCGCCATCTTGGCCGTTCCCCTCGCCCTGCTGCTGAGCGCCTGCGCGTCCGGTGCCGCCGCTCCCGCCGACGGCACCGCCGGCGCGCAGGGTCCCGTCCGCATCGGTGTCGTCGGCGCGGGCGACCCGTACTGGCAGACGTACAAGGATGCCGCGGCCGCCGAAGGGATCACCGTCGAGATCGTGAACTTCGACGCCTACGACCAGCCGAACCCGGCCCTGTCCGCGGGCGAACTCGACCTCAACCAGTTCCAGCACATCATCTACCTCGCGACCTACAACGTGAAGGCGGGCGACGATCTGGTTCCGGTCGGCGCGACCGCGATCTACCCGCTGGGCCTGTACTCGACGAAGTACAAGAGCGTCGCCGACATCCCCGACGGCGGCACCATCGCCATCCCCAACGACGAATCCAATCAGGCCCGCGCGCTTCTCGTGCTCCAGTCGGCCGGGCTGATCTCGCTCAAGGACGGCGGCTCGATCTTCTCCACCCCCGCCGACATCCAGCCCGGGTCCAAGGCGAAGGTCGAGGCCGTGGCCGCCGACTTCACGGCATCCTCCCTCCCCGATTTCGCCGGAGCCGTCGTCAACAACGACTTCGTCGCGAAGTCCGGACTGGCCAAGGACCAGCTTCTCGCGCAGGACGACCCGTCCGATCCCGCGGCCTTCCCGTACATCAACATCTTCGCCGCCAAGGCGAAGGATGCCGACAACCCGACGTACCAGAAGCTCGTGAAGATCTACCAGGAGACGGCATCGGTGCAGCAGGGTGTGCTCGAGGCATCCGGCGGCAGCGCCGTGCTGCTGAAGACGCCGGTCGCCGACCTCGTCAGCGCGCTCAAGAAGACCGAGGACGACATCCGCGCGACGCAGTGACCATCGCGGTGTGCGGCCGGGCTCTCTCGCCGGGCCGCACACACGTGCGTGCCGACCACCGACCCGAGCGAGATTTCATGAGCTTCATCCGGCTGACCTCCGCGACCAAGACCTATCCCCCGCAGACGAAGGGCGCCGCACCGGTCGTCGCCCTCGACGACGTCTCGCTCGAGATCGCCGCCGGGGAGGTGTGCGGGGTCATCGGCTATTCGGGAGCCGGCAAGTCCACCCTGCTGCGGCTGCTCAACGCACTCGAGACCCCGACGTCGGGGACGGTCGAGATCGACGGCGCGGACATCACGCGGTTCGGCGAGCGGCAGCTTCGTCGCCTGCGGGCCGACATCGGCATGATCTTCCAGCAGTTCAACCTCTTCGATTCCCGCACCGTCGCGGGCAACGTCGCCTACCCTCTCGAGGTCGCCGGCCGACCGCGCGACGAGATCCGTCACCGCGTCGCGGAGCTCCTCGACTTCGTCGGGCTGACGGCGCGTGCGCGCGCGTACCCCGAGCAGCTCTCGGGCGGGCAGAAGCAGCGCGTCGGCATCGCCCGTGCGCTCGCGACGAATCCCCGCATCCTCCTGGCCGACGAGGCCACGAGCGCGCTCGATCCCGACACCACACAGGAGGTGCTCGGCCTGCTCAGGCGGATCAACCGCGAGCTCGGTGTGACGATCGTGCTCATCACGCACGAAATGGAGGTGATCCGCAGCCTCGCCGACCGGGTCGTCGTGATGGAACACGGCCGAGTCATCGAGACGGGGCCCGTCTTCGACATCCTCTCTGCGCCGCAGCACCCCGCGACGGCCTGCTTCGTCGCGAGCGTCATCGACGATGTTCCCCGCGGGGACGAGCTCGCCGCGCTCCGGGCACGCCACGACGGACGGATCGTCACGCTGAACGTGACGGAAGGAGCAGCGCAGGCCGACGTCTTCGCCGCACTGTCCGCCCACGGCGTGCGCTTCGAGGTCGTGCACGGTGGCATCAATGACATCGCCGGGCAGGTGTTCGGCCACCTGACCCTCGCCGTGACCGGGGACGAGGATGCCGTCGCCTCCGCGCTCGTCGCGGCATCCGTCCACGCACCGCTGATCGAGGAGGACACCCGTGGATAGGCTCATCGAGCTCCTGCCGTTGCTGTGGGACGCGGCCCTCGAGACCCTCTACGTCGCGACCGCGGCGCTGCTGTTCGGAGGAGCGCTCGGCCTCGTCCTGGGCATGGCCCTGTACGCCACTCGCGCGGGCAGCCTCTTCGCGAACCCGGTGGTCTTCGGCATCCTGAACGTGATCGTCAACACGTTCCGACCGATCCCGTTCATCATCCTGCTGCTCGCGATCCAACCGGTCGCACGCGGCATCGGCCTGCCCGGCATCGGGGTGCCGTTCGCGATCTTCGCGATCACGATCGCGTCCCTGTTCGCGATCAGTCGGATCGTCGAGCAGAACCTGCTCACGGTGCGCCCCGGCGTCATCGAGGCGGCGCGCGCGGCCGGTGCCAGCCGGTCGCGAATCCTCTTCCGCCTCGTTCCGCGCGAAGCGCTGGGTCCCCTCATCCTCGGCTACACGTTCGTCGTAGTAGCCCTCGTCGACATGACCGCGATCGCCGGCGTGGTCGCCGCGGGCGGCCTCGGCGAGTTCGCCATCAACTACGGTTCGAAGCAGTTCAACCCGTGGGTGACGTGGTCGGCGGTGCTCGTCATCGTCGTGATCGTGCAGCTCGTGCAGTTCCTCGGCAACGGGCTCGCCCGCCGCGTGCTGCGCCGGTAGCGGTCAGCAGGTCAGGCCGTTCGTCGGAACGGTGCCGTCGACGAGGTAGGACTCCACCGCCTTGTCGACGCAGGCGTTGCCCTTGTTGTATCCGGTGTGACCCTCGCCCTGGCGGGTGATCAGCACGCCTGAAGACAGCTGCTGCGCGAGCGACACCGACCACTCGTACGGGGTGGCCGGGTCGTTCGTCGTGCCGACGACGACGATCGGAGCCGCCCCATCGGCGGTGATCTTCTCACGCACGCCGGTGGGCGGATACGGCCACACCTCGCAGACGTCGACGCCCTGCCAGTACGGGGCGATCGTCGGCGCCTTCTGCTTCACGAGTGCGTCCGCGGCATCCTTGTCGGCCTGCGCGGTGTCGAGCGGGTAGTCCATGCAGTTGTAGGCACGGAACGCCTCGGTGGAGTTGTCCTGATAGGTGCCGTTGGAGCGCGCGTAGTAGAAGTCCGCGAGCTGGAACGCCGTGTCGGGCTTGCCGGCGAGGGCATCCGACAGAGCGGTGGACAGATACGTCCAGCTGTCCTGCGAGTACAGGGCGGCGATGATCGCCGTCATCAGCGTGTCGGCGCCGAGCTTGCGGCCGTCCGAAGCGGTGAGCGGCACGCGGTCGACGCTGGCCAACAGGGTGCCGAGCGCCGCCATGCCCTCATCGACCGTGCCGGAGAACGGACAGCTGCGGCTCTGCAGGCAGTCCGCCATGTACGCCCGCAGCGCCGACTCGAATCCGATCGCCTGCGTCGTGCTGACGTCGAGCCCGGAGACCGACGGGTCGATCGCGCCGTCGAGCACGAGCCGCCCGACGCGCTCGGGGAACAGCTTCGCGTAGGTGGCGCCCAAGAACGTGCCGTAGGAGTACCCGAGGTAGTTGAGCTTGCTGTCTCCGAAGACCGCACGCAGCAGGTCCATGTCGCGCGCCGCATTGTCGGTCGTGATGTACGGCAGGATGCCGCCGCTGTTGGCCTCGCAGGCCGCGACGAAGTCGCGGTTTCGTGCTGTCAGCTCGTCGGTCCACCCCTGGCTGCCGCGCGGATCGGCGGGAATGTCGAAGAGGTAGGCGTCCATCGCTGACGGGTCGAAGCACCGCACCGCGGTCGAGCGGCCGACGCCGCGGGGGTCGAAACCGATGACGTCGTAGGCGTTCGACAGCGCAGAGCCCACCGCGAACGACGAGGACTGGGCGATCAGGTCGTACCCGCTCGCGCCCGGACCTCCCGGGTTGGTCAGGAGTGAGCCGATCGGCGCCCCGTCCGTCGCGGCGCGTCGGATGACGGCGAGATCGATCGTCCCGACGGCAGGGTCGGACCAGTCCAGCGGGGCCGTCACCGTGGTGCAGTCGAAGCGGCCGGCATCGCTCCCGGTGCACGCCTTCCAGTCCAGCGTCTGCGCGTAGAACTGCTCGAACCCGGCCGGAACGCCCTCGACGTCGGGCTGGCGGCTCGGCGCCGGCGTGGCCGCGCTCTCGGGCGGGATCGCCGCATAGAGGCATCCGGTGAGCATCGTGGATGCCGCGGCGACGGATGCGACCGCGATCAGCGCACGGCGGATGAGGGTTCGGCGGGGACGGCGGGGTGTCTCGGTCACAGGGTCCTCCCGCTCGCGACGGTCACGAGCATGCTCTCCAGGGCCAGGGCGGGGGCGGCGTTACCCTCCAGGTTGGTGCGGGTGGCGGCGATCGCGTCGAGCACGACGAGCGTCCGCGGGGCGCTCCACGCGGCCGCGAGTGCTGCCAGCGCGTCGGCCAACTCGCGGTTGATGAGATCGTCGTCGCGGCCGAACTGCAGCATCAGGACGTCGCGGAACATCGACTCGAGATCGGTCAGGACGCGGTCGATGCCGTCACGCAGACTCCGGGTGGCCCGGCGCTTCTGATCGTCTTCCAGCGCGCTGAGCTGGCTGCGCACGGCAGGCGGCACCGCGGCTCCCGGAGTGATGCCGAGCGTCCGCAACAGTCCCTCCCGCTCGGCCTCGTCGCGCTCGGTGGTCAGCGCCTTCGCGTCGTCGGTGGCCAGCTGCACGATGCGCGCCGCTGTTTCGACCGCGGACCCGACTCCGCGCACCGACATGACGGCGCGGAGGGTCTCGTCACGGCGCGCCCGCGCGTCGGCATCCGTCGCGAGGCGCACGGCCATGCCGATGTGACGCTGCGACAGGCGCGCCGCCTGCTCGGCGGTCTGCTCGTCCACACCCGTGCGGGCGACGATGAGCCGGGCGACGTCGGCGATGTCGGGCTCGCGCAGGCGCAGTGTGCGCACGCGCGAGCGGATCGTGGGCAGGAGGTCGGCCTCGCTGGGCGCGCAGAGGATCCACACCGTGCGCTCGGGAGGCTCTTCGAGTGCCTTGAGCAGCACGTTGCTGGTGCGTTCGATCATGCGATCGGCATCTTCCATCACCATGACGCGGTACCGACCCAGCGACGGCGAGAAGTAGGAGCGTTCCACGAGGGCCCGCGCATCCTTGATGGAGATGATGACGCCCTCGGTGCGCAGCGCCGTGAGGTCGGGGTGCGTTCCCGCGAGCACCTGCCGCATGGCCGCCTCGTCGCCCGGTTCGGCGATGAGCGCGGCGGCGAAGGCCGCCGCCAGCGTCGAGCGGCCCGATCCGGCCGGACCCGTGATCAGCCAGGCGTGGGCGAGCTGGCTGGGATCGGATGCCGCGGCCTGCAGCTGCTGCAGCGCCTCGTCCTGTCCCCACACCTCGCCCCACGGCACCTCACGCACGCCACCGCCCGGTTCCCGCCCCGTGGCAATCGCCGCCTCCGCCGTCATGCCCCCAGCCTACGTGCCCGCACCGACAAGCCCCCGTCCCCCCGCCCGCCCTCCCGCGAGCCGCCATGATCATGCGCACCGGAGCGTGGCGGCTCGGCGAGAAGACAGCGGCTCGGCGAAGGGGGCGGGGTCAGGACAGGAGGTGGTGGAGACGGGCGCGCACGGCGGCGGCGAGCTCGTCGGCGGGCAGCGCGGCGTCCAGCACCAGGAAGCGGGCGGGGTCCGCCGCCGCAAGGGCGAGGAACGCGGAGCGCACGCGCTCATGGAACTCGCTCTTCTCGGCCTCGAGGCGGTCGAAGGGCTTGTCGGCCGCATCGAGACGGCGCCGCGCGGTCGCCGGATCGAGATCCAGCAGCACGGTCAGATCCGGCAATGCTCCCTCGGTCGCCCACATCGACAGATCGCGCACCTGCTCGGCATCCAGCACTCGTCCGGCGCCCTGGTAAGCCACGGAGGAATCGAGATAGCGGTCCTGGATCACCACCTCGCCGCGCGCGAGCGCGGGCCGCACGAGCGTGGCGACGTGCTGGGCGCGATCTGCGGCGTACAGCAGGGCCTCGGCCCGCGGCGAAACCTCACCCCGATGGTGAAGGACGATGTCTCGGATGAGGACGCCGACCTCGGTGCCGCCGGGTTCGCGGGTGCGCACGACCGTGCGCCCCTGCTGGCGCAGCCAGGTCTCCAGCCGCGTGGCCTGCGTGGTCTTGCCGGTGCCGTCGCCGCCTTCGAAGGTGACCCAGAGCCCCCGGGTCATTTCTTCTTGGCGGCCGGCTTGCGCGTGGTCGTCGCCCGGCGGGTCGTGCGCTTGGGCGCAGGGCCCTTGGCGCGCTTGTCCGCCAGCATCTGCACAGCCACCTCGAACGTGATGTCATCGGCGGTCTGCCCACGCGGGATGGTGACATTCGTGGTGCCGTCGGTGACGTACGCGCCGAACCGGCCGTCCTTGATGCGGATGGGCTTGGCGGACACCGGGTCGGCTTCGAACTCCTTGAGGAAGCTCGCGGCGCGGTTCGCGTACTTCGGCTGCGCGTAGATCTCCAGAGCCTGCTCGAGCGTGATGTCGAAGATCTGGTCCTCGCTCGTGAGCGACCGCGAGTCCGTCCCCTTCTTCAGGTACGGACCGTAGGGACCGTTCTGGGCCGTGATGGGCGCCTGCGTCTCGGGGTCGACGCCGACGGTGCGCGGCAGCGAGAAGAGCTTCAGAGCGGTCTCGAGGTCGATCGTCTCGGGCGACATGCTCTTGAACAGCGACGCACGACGCGGTTTCGGCGCTTCGACCTTCTTCTTCGCGACGCGCTTCTTCGGAGCCCCCTCAGCCACCACCGGCTCGGGCTCGGGCTCGGGCTCGGCGGGCAACACCTCTTCGAGGTAGGGGCCGAAGCGTCCGTCCTTCACGACGATGTCGCGCCCGTTGTCCGGGTTCTGCCCGAGCACGCGGTCGCCGGCGATCGGGGCGTCGATGAGCTCGCGCGCCTTCTCGGGGGTGAGCTCATCGGGGGCCAGATCGCCGGGGACGTTGACGATGCGGGTCGTTCCGTCGTCGTTGGGCACGTCGAGGTACGGCCCGTAGCGTCCGAAGCGGAGGGTCGCGACGTCGCCGATCTTGGTGGCGTTGATCTCGCGCGCGTCGATCTCGCCGAGGTTGTCGAGGATGTGACGGAGGCCGACGTGGTTCTCGGAGCCGAAGTAGAACTCCTGCAGCCACGCCACGCGCTGCTGCTCGCCGCGGGCGATCGCGTCGAGGTCGTCTTCGAGGGCGGCGGTGAAGTCGTAGTCCACGAGGTCGGCGAAATGCTCCTCGAGCAGCCGGACGACGCTGAACGCGAGCCAGCTCGGAACGAGCGCCTGACCCCGCTTGGTGACGTACTCGCGGTTGATGATGACGTCGATGATGCTCGCGAAGGTGGACGGGCGGCCGATCCCCTTCTCCTCGAGCGCCTTGACGAGCGAGGCCTCGGTGTAGCGGGGCTTCGGGCTCGTCGCGTGGCCCTTGGGCTCGACGTCGCGCAGCGAGAGGACGTCGCCCACGGCCAGCGCCGGAAGCGACTGATCGTCGGACTTGTCCGCGTCGCCCCGCTTCTCATCGCGCCCTTCCTCGTAGGCCTCGAGGAAGCCCTTGAAGGTGTAGACGGTTCCCGACGCGGTGAAAGCGGCCACGCGGCCGGCGGCCTCGGTCTCGAGGGTGACCGTGGTGGTCTCGTACTTGGCGTCCGACATCTGCGAGGCGACGGTGCGCTTCCAGATGAGTTCGTACAGACGAAGCTCGTCGCGGTCGAGCGAGGACGCGACGGATGCCGGGGTGCGGAACGACTCCCCCGACGGTCGGATCGCTTCGTGAGCCTCCTGCGCGTTCTTGCTGTTGTTGCGGTAGCTGCGCGGGTTCGCCGGCACGGCCTTGTCGCCGTACAGGGCGACGGCCTGCGTGCGCGCCGCCGTGACCGCCTGTGTCGACAGGGCGGTCGAGTCGGTGCGCATGTAGGTGATGAAGCCCTTCTCGTAGAGCCGCTGCGCGACGCCCATGGCGTGCTTGGCGCTCATCGAGAGTTTGCGTCCTGCCTCCTGCTGGAGAGTGGACGTGGTGAAGGGGGGCTTGGGGCTGCGTGTGCCGGGCTTTGCCTCGACCGCGGTGACGGTGGCGTCGCCGCGCGCTTCGATAGCGGAGGCGAGCTCGCGCGCCTGCGTCTCCGTCAGCACGACGACGGCCTTCTTGAGCTGACCGGCGTCGTCGAAGTCCGTGCCGCGGGCCAGCGGCGCACCATCGAGGCGGGCGAGTCGCGTGGCGAAGGACTCCTGTCCAGAGGCGGCGAGCGCCTCCACGTCCCAGTACGAGGCGGAGACGAACGCCATCCGCTCACGCTCACGGTCGACGACCAGGCGGGTGGCCGCCGACTGCACGCGCCCGGCGGAGGTGCCCTGACCGACCTTGCGTCGGGTGACGTCAGAGACGTCCCACCCGTACAGACGGTCGAGGATGCGGCGGGTCTCCTGAGCGTCGACCAGCGCGAGGTCGAGTTCGCGGGTGTTGTCGACGGCGGCGCGGATGGCGTCCTTCGTGATCTCGTGGAACACCATGCGCTTGACGGGGACCTTGGGCTTGAGCGCCTCGAGCAGGTGCCACGCGATGGCTTCGCCTTCGCGATCTTCATCGGTGGCGAGCAGGAGCTCGTCGGCGTTCTTCAGGGCGCGCTTGAGCTCGGCGACGGTCTTCTTGCCGCGCTCGCTCTCCACGTAAAGAGGAGTGAAGCCGTTCTCGATGTCGATCGAGTACTTTCCGACCGAGGTCTTCTTCAGCTCAGCGGGGATGTCCTTCTTGTCCGCAAGGTCACGAATGTGACCGACCGAGCTGAGCACCTCGTATCCGTCGCCCAGGTATCCCTGGATCGACTTCATCTTCGTCGGCGACTCGACGATGACGAGCTTCTTGCCCCCAGCACTCTTGACAGCTGCCACGTGGCGTCCTTTCTCCGATGCACACCATACACACCGCCCGATGGAGAAGACGCTGGGAGCGGGCCGGTCATTCCTGCCCCGGCGGCGGTCCGGCACGCGCCCGAGCCTCGCCGCCGAGCAGGCCGGCGCCGACGCGGACGCGCACGGTGGCGGTCGTTTCGGCGAGCGTGCACGCGATCAGATCCGCCCCCACCGAGGCGGCGACCTCGGCGGCACGATCGCACGGCACGCCGGTGGCTGCTCCGGTCGCGGCGTCCGCAGCGGCCAGAGCAGCAGCATCCGCCGCCCCCGCCGCACGTGCGGCGTGGACCGACGCAGCGCCGACCGCGCCGACTCCCATCGCAGCGGCGGCGGCGACCGCGAGGGCCCCGATGGCGGCGGCGGACCCGGCCATCAGGTGACCCTTCCGGCGCACAGGTCATCCGTACCCGCGAACGTCATGGTCACCGTCCTCCCACGAGTGCGCAGGAACGCGCGCTCTGCTCAGGAAGCGGAAGCGGCACGCCGGGGACGGCGGACGCCGTCACGCACACGAGGTCACCCTCCGCGGCAATCGCATCGACACGCGCATCCGCGATGGCCGCGACGACTTCTGCAACGCGACCGGGCTCCCCGCGAGCGGCGAGTCGCGCGGCCTGCGCGACCGCGTGTTCCAGCCGCACGAGGCGACCGACCACGCTCAGCGACCCCGCGGTCAGGGCGATCAGGAGCACCACCGCGGGCACGATGACGGCGAACTCGGCAGTCGCGGATCCGCCATCATCGCACCGGCGGATCATGCGACGGTCAGCGCGCGGCGGACGAGGTCGGTGAGGATGCCGCGGACCTCATCGCTGCGCATGATCATGACGAGCAGGCCAGCGAAAGCCACGGCGGCCATGGTGGCCACGGCGTATTCCGCGGTGGCGGCTCCGGACTCGTCGGCGTACAGCTCGCGCGCGCGTCGCAGCGTGAGCGGCGGCAGGGCGACGGGCCCGCCGATCGTGACGGTGGTGGGCGAAGGATGGAACATGCGAACTCCTGCTTTCTCTCGATATGGACGGGGGCACGTCAGGCCGCGGCGAGTCCCGCGGACGTGAGGAGGAGGGGCGTCGACCCGCTGAGGACCGAGATCAGCAGAGGGGCGACGCCGAGCAGAAGGAACGCGGGCAGAGTGCACACGCCCATCGGCAACAGCAGCCGCGAACTGAGTCGAGCGGCGCGCAGCCGCCCTTGCGTGCGCGCACTGCGACGCTGCTCGGCCGCGTCTGCGCGCAGCAGCTCGACGGCGCGCGCACCGGCGCGTTGCGAGAGCCGAAGCACCGCACGGACCTCCGTCTCAATCTCGCCGGCGCCTGCAGCGGAGGTCACGGTGAGTGCACGCTCGAGGGACACGCCCCCGCTGAGAGCGATCGCCACGATCTCGCTCTGCAGTCCCGCCAGACGCGGGTCGGGCTCGGCCCGCGCGACGAGGCGCACCGTCCAGAGGCGCGCCGCGAGCATGAGCGCGGCACCGGCGACCACGCAGCCGATGCCGACCGGATGCACGAGGACCGCGGCCACGTCGAAACCCAGAGCGAGCCCGAGAACGATCGCGACAGCGGGCAACCACGCGACGAGGCGCGCCGTCGCCCGCGGATCGGCCAGAGCCACGGCGACGTCGTCGCGCACCTCTGCGGCCGATCGCAGAGCGCCGGCGAACTGACGAAGGCTCGGCGCAAGCGGAGCCCCCACCGTCTGGGCGACACGCCAGGCCACCGCGACGTCGGCCCAGCAGCCTCCGAGGCGACGCATGCTCTCGGCGGGATCGAGCAGCGGGTGCTCATCCGGACGCGGGAGGGCGCCTCCGACACCTTCACCGTCGGGTGCGACGTCTCCGAGCATCCGCTGCGCCGTGACATCACCGTCCTCTGCCAACAGCGTCCACGCCCGCGCCGGCGCGACACCGGCCTCCAGCAGAACGGCGAGCCGCTGGAGCGTCTCGGCGGCATCCGCGGGCCCGACCGTCAGGACGCTCATGGCACCGCCGCCATCTCCAACCGACCATGCACGTCGAGCGCGGGCCGAGCGAAGCCGGCGACGCGACGGATGCCATCCGCACCGCGCTCGACGTGCACGATCACACCGATCGCGCTGACGACGTGGCGGGCGAGCGCCCGGTCGTCCATCCCGGCGAGCGCACCGAGCGCTTCGAGTCGAGCCGGAAGATCGACGATGCGGCCGACGTGCACCGTGCCCGCTCCGCCCTCGTGGCCCGTGTTCAGCGCGGTCAGCAGCTCGCGGACCTCCTCGCCCCGGCACTCCCCCACGACCAGGCGATCGGGCCGCATCCGCAGGGCTTCGCGCACGAGGCGCGACAGCGACACGGCGCCGGCCCCTTCGAGGTTGGGTTGGCGCGCCTCGAGCCGCACGTGGTGCGGATGGTCCACCCGCAGCTCGGCGACGTCCTCGATCGTGACGATCCGCTCGTGGGCGGGCACGCGGCCCAGCAGCGCAGACAGCAGCGTCGTCTTCCCCGCCCCCGTCGCACCCGACACGAGGATGTTGCGGCGCTCCGTCACCAGCTGCTCGAGCCGCCGGCGGGTCTCAGAATCGCAGAGGCCGCGCCGAGCGAGCTCGTCGAGGTCCGGAACCTCGACCTGGGGCAGACGGATCGAGATGGCCGCGCCCGTGCACGAGACGGGTGGGAGCACGGCGTGCACGCGCGCGCCGTGCTCCCACCTCACATCGACCACGGGGGACGCGTCATCGAGGTGTCGCCCGCCGACGCCGACGAGCGCGACGGCGAGCTCGCGCAGCTCCTCGGCATCCGCCCGCCATCCGACCACCTGCACCGCGCCGGCCCCACGGTCGACGAACAGACCGTCCGTGCCGTTGATGAACACGTCCGTCACGTCGGGATCGCTCAGGAGGTGACGAAGCGGGTCGAGGGCCGGATGATCGGGAAGGCGCCGGCGGCGCGCGCGGCGCAGCGGAACCGGCGCTGAGGGCGTCGTGGGCACCGCCGCGGCGGCGGGGGCACCCGCGACGGCCTCAACGCCACATCCGTCGACGGGGAACCGGCGCACCGCCTCCGGAGCGCGACGCGCGCCGCGGCGATGGGCGATGAACGGCTCGGACATACCCCGACGCTAAGAGCGCCCCTTCCGAGGGGACAGCGAACGGCGGCATCCGTGGAGGAACGCATCGACCGCCGGCCCTGGGGAGGAACCCGTGGGCGAAAAGAGAGAGGGCGGCATCCCATAGGGGGAGATGGGATGCCGCCACGCGACATCCCGGAATCGGGGGTGGTCGGGAGTCGCGCTGCCTGAATCAAAGTTCGGCCGCATTGAGCTTACGCAGACGATCCGCACCACTCCACTCGAAAAGGCGTGTCGGAGCTGATATATCGGTGGAACCACCGACCCACCGCGGGGCGCCGTCGCCCCCTCCTTCCGGAGGTAGTGCCGTGTCGTGCGTCGTCGCTAGATTTCGTGAATCGTCCGGGACCCGATCCCGTCACCGCCGCAAAGGAGCGCGCAGATGAGCAGCCAGATCGACCACCTGCTGAATGAAACCCGCCGGTTCGCCCCCTCCCCTGAGTTCGCCGCGGATGCCGTCGCCACCGCCGATCTCTACGCGCAGGCGGATGCCGATCGCGACGGCTTCTGGGCCGAGCAGGCTCGCAGCCTGCACTGGCACACCCCGTTCACCCAGGTCCTCGACTGGACCAACCCGCCGTTCGCACGGTGGTTCGCGGACGGCGAGCTCAATGTGGCCTACAACTGCCTCGATCGCCACGTCGCGGCCGGCAACGGAGACCGCGTCGCGCTGCTGTGGGAGGGCGAGCCTGGCGACGAGCGACGCATCACCTACGCGGAGCTGACCGAGGAGGTCAAGCGGACCGCGAACGTGCTCGAAGGGCTCGGCATCGGCGTGGGAGACCGCGTCGCCATCTACCTGCCGATGATTCCCGAGGCGATCGCCGCCATGCTCGCCGTCGCCCGGATCGGCGCCATCCACTCCGTGATCTTCGGGGGTTTCTCGGCCGACAGCCTGCGCTCGCGCATCGACGACGCGGGAGCGAAGCTCGTCATCACCGCGGACGGCGGCTACCGCAAGGGACGCGTATCGCCTCTCAAGCCGGCCGTCGATCAGGCGCTGGGAGACCGCGGTGCCGGACCGCAGGAGAGCGTGGAGCATGTGCTGGTCGTGCGCCGCACCGAGAACGACATCTCGTGGACCGAGGGGCGCGACATCTGGTGGCACGAGGCGGTCACCGCGGCATCAGCCGAGCACGACGCTCGACCCTTCCCGGCGGAGAACCCGCTGTTCATCCTCTACACGTCGGGAACGACAGGAAAGCCCAAGGGCATTCTGCACACCTCGGGCGGCTATCTGACGCAGGCGGCGTTCACGAACCGCGTGGTGCATGACCTTCACCCGGCATCCGACGTGTTCTGGTGCACGGCCGACATCGGCTGGATCACCGGACACTCCTACGTCACCTACGGCCCGCTGGCCAACGGCGCCACCCAGGTGCTCTACGAGGGCACGCCCGACACCCCCCATCCGGGTCGGTGGTGGGAACTGGTGGAGAAGTACGGTGTCACGATCCTGTACACCGCCCCCACGGCGATCCGTTCGTTCATGAAGCTGGGTCGCGAGATCCCGCAGAGGTTCGATCTGTCCTCGCTCCGTCTGCTCGGTTCGGTGGGCGAGCCCATCAACCCCGAGGCGTGGATGTGGTATCGATCGATCATCGGCGGCGAGACTGCCCCCATCGTCGACACGTGGTGGCAGACCGAGACGGGCGCGATCATGGTGTCCGCACTGCCCGGCGTCACCGAGACCAAGCCGGGATCGGCTCAGGTGCCGCTTCCCGGCATCGGCATCGACGTCGTCGACGATGAAGGCACGCACGTCGGCAACGGCAACGGAGGGCTGCTCGTCATCACCCAGCCCTGGCCGTCGATGCTGCGCGGCATCTGGGGCGACCCCGAGCGCTTCGTCGAGACCTATTGGGAGAAGTTCCACGACAAGGGCTTCTACTTCGCCGGCGACGGCGCGCGCCTGGACGAGGACGGCGACGTCTGGTTCCTCGGCCGGGTCGACGACGTGATGAACGTGTCGGGGCACCGTCTGTCGACAACGGAGATCGAGTCGGCGCTCGTGGGCAACGAGGCTGTCGCCGAGGCGGCGGTGGTCGGCGCCGCCGACGAGACGACCGGCCAAGCGGTGGTCGCGTTCTGCGTGCTGAAGGAGTCGTTCCTCAAGGCTCACGACGTCGACGGCATCGTCGACATCCTCCGCCGATGGGTCGGCGAGCAGATCGGCCCGATCGCCCGACCGCGCGACGTCTACATCGTGACCGAGCTGCCCAAGACCCGCTCGGGCAAGATCATGCGACGGCTCCTGCGCGACGTGGCCGAGGGGCGCGAGGTCGGCGACACGACGACGCTGGCCGACACCATGGTCATGAGCACGATCCAGTCGAAGATCACGAAGAAGTAGCGCCGGCGGCCGGCGGGCTCAGTCCCCGCCGCCTTCCTGCGCGGCCCGGCGACGGCGGATCTCCGCCTCGAGCCGGGCCGCGCGCTCCTCGCGCTCCAGGTCCGCGAGCTGCTGCTCGGTGCTGCGCGTGTCCCGCGGGCGGGATGGCGCGGCATCCGGCTCGGGCTCGCGCGACCATCGCCGCGGGTCACCGAAGCTCATGGCCTCCGACGCCGGCGCCCACTCCCTCCCGAGGGCGAACCAGAGGATCGAGCCGACGAGCGGCAACAGGACGATGAAGACGATCCAGGCGAACTTGGGCAGGTGGCGGACCTGGTCGTCACGGCGCGTGATCGCGTCGATCAGCGCCAGCACCATGATCACGAAGACGAGGAGAGCGAGGGTCGGCATGACATCCACTCTGTCGTCGCTCGCGCGTCACTGCAACGCCTCCGTGTTCCTGCGCCGCCGCGACACCACGCTGGTGACGACCGATCCCCCGGCCGCGAACAGCAGCGCCACGGCGCCGATCAGCGCCCATCCCCACACCGGCATCGCCGACCCCGCGGCGTCCGCGGAGGCGCCGGAGGCGGAGACCCCGCTGTCGCCGGGCAGCGCCTGCGCGGCGCAGTCGGTCACCGTGATGGAGAAGGCGATCGGGTCGAACGCGGTGCCCGCGGGGTAGTTCGGAAACGCCGTGGAGCCCTGGGCCGTGATCGTCGTGGGAGCACCCGTGACGGTGAGCGTGCTGCCATCGCGCGTGAGCTGCGCCTGCGAGAGATCGATGTCGACGAACGGCACCGCGCTGACGGTGACGACGTGGTCGGTGCGCCCGGCGAGCGCGTCCTCCATCGTCACCCCCGACACGTCCAGCAGCAGCTGCGCGTGCGCGTCGTCGACGAGACGGATGCGGGGGTTTCCGACGGTGGTCCGCAGCAGCCCGTCGTGGCCGGTGAAGGTCACTGTTCCGGCGAAGTCGACCTGTCCGGTCATGGCCGTGAGCTCGGCGGTGCCCGTTCCGCCGCGCCACTGGAACACCGGGGTCGTGTAGGCGGCGCCGTCGGAGACCTCCCACGTGCCGTGCGCGATCGATCCGGAGATGTAGGAGCGGAACGACTCCTTGAACCCCCAGTCGATCGACGCGTCCTGCACGGTGCAGCCGCTCACGGGCAGGGGCGCGAGCACCGTGATCGGCGCGCCGAGCGCGAGGTCCTTGCCCTGGAACGTGAGCGTGTGCTCCCCCGGCGACAGCGTCGCCGGCAGCAGTCCGCGCCACGTCGCGACACCGTCGGCATCGGCCGTGAGCGCCTGCTCGAGGATGACCGGCGTCGAGTACACGACGACCTTGATGTCGGTCTCGCCCGGCGCGAACCCTGCGCCCGACGCCGAGATCTCGCCGCCGGCGGGCACGCCCGCGGCATACCTCGCGTCGATCGTCAGCCCGGTCCGGGACGGCGGGTCGGCCGGTGCCGCCCACGCGGCGACGGCGCTGGCCGCCGCGACGGTGCGCGCCTGTCCGCCGGCGCCGGGGGCGGCATCCGCGCCGACGACGAACGTGACGGCATCCATCACCGTGCCGGGCGCGTAGAACTGCGACGAGCCGTAGGAGAACACGCCCGCGCCGGACGCGGTGAGGGTCGCCGGCACCGACGAGTAGGCGATCGCGCCCTCCGCGTCGCTGCGCGTGCCGGCCGACAGATCGAGCGCGGCCAGTTCGGTGCGCCGCCCCCCGACGCTCACGATGAGGGCCGCGCTGGAGGCGGAGTCGATCCGCACCTGCGGATCGGAGAACGTCAGATCCAGCACCCCGGCGTGGCCGGTGAAGCGGACGGATCCGCCGTAGCTGGCGGTGCCGCGCCCGTCGGTCAGGGCGCTGGCGGTCTGGCCGAAGCGGAAGAGGCCGTCCTCCGCGCTCGCACCGCCGGACACCGCGATGGCCCCCTTCGCGATCGGCCCGGTGATGTAGCTGCGGAACGAGCTCTTCACGCCCCACAGCAGC
The DNA here is from genome assembly GCF_003634765.1 of Microbacterium sp. AG790. Lineage (NCBI taxonomy): Bacteria > Bacillati > Actinomycetota > Actinomycetes > Micrococcales > Microbacteriaceae > Microbacterium > Microbacterium sp. AG790. The sequence continues at coordinate 701,013 of NZ_RBWZ01000006.1, read as the reverse complement.
GCGCCCTCGCGCGCGGCGACGACCGTGGTCGGCGCGCTCGGCGCGACGACCGGCGGGGTCACCACCGGCGTCTCGGGCGTCACGGGTGTGCTGGGGATGCCGGCGCCCGAGAACCCGACCGCGAAGGATGCCGGGCGCTTCGCGGCATCCATCGATCCGCCGGTGGAGTAGAAGTACGCCGCCAGGTGCGTCGTCGTGTGGAAGTCGACGAACGACTGCGGCCACGCGCCCCACCCCGACCCCGTCCGCACCTGGGCGGTGCCGCCGCGAGGATCGATCTCGACGCCCGCGAAGTCGGGAGTGACGACGATGCCGCGCTGCGGGTCGACCACGACGCCGCGGAACGTCGCGACGGTCACGCCCTGGCGCGCGGCGACCGCTTCCTTGGGCTTGTCGGGGTTCGCCATGTCCCCCGCGTAGCCGGACAGGTCGGCGGTCAGGGTGCCGGTGCCGTCTGCCGCGACGGCCAGCCGCGGTGCGGTCAGCGTGAATGGAACGAGACCGTCGTAGAAGTTGACGCTCGCCGTCCCCGGCCAGGCGATGGTGGTGGCCCCGCCTGCCTCGATCACCGCCGTGCCGCCGGTGAACCGCATGACCTGAGCGGCCTGCCCGCCCGCGCCGATGTGCGCACCGCGGGTGTCCCAGGTCGCTGCGGTGCTCGCGCCGTCGGACGCCCGCTGCAGGATCTCGATACCGTCGGCGGACACGCGGTAGGTCGTCGCAGTGCCGTCGGAGACGCCGGCGGAGAAGTAGTTCGCGGTGCTGCCGTTCGGCGGGCGGTGCTGCCACTCCGGAGCACCCGTCCACTCGAGGGCGACCCCGGAGTAGGTGGTCGTCTCGGGAACAGTGGGGCGCTCGCGCACGGTGACGCTCGCCTCCGCGCTGTAGACGGTGTCGACGCTGTTCGTCAGTCGGGCGCGGTAGACCGCGCCGTCGTCGCTCGCCGCGGCGGCGGCGATCCGCAGGCGCGTGCCGTCCACCCCCTCGACGACATCCGTCCACCCGTCGCCCGTCCGGCGCTGCCACGTCACCGTCGGCGCGGGGTTCCCGGTCGCCAGAACCGAGAACTCGTAGGGCTGACCCGCGTAGACGGTCGTCGCGGTCGGCTGGGCCTCGATGATCGGCGCCGTCGTCACCCGGATCGTCGCCACCGCGCTGGCCACGCGGCCACCGGCGGTCGTGAACACGGCACGCACCTGGGTGCCGTCACTGTTCACGGTCGCGTTCAGCGCGAGCAGCGGCGCGGTCTCGCCGGGGATGTCGCTGAAGCGCGTGGCCCCCGCGGGCCGCAGCTGCCACTGCACCTGCCCGGAGCCGGTGGCCTGGAAGGCGATCGGAGCCGCCGCGGTGCCCGCGGGCAGCGTGAGCGTCCGGTCCGCGGGGTCGGCAGTGACGACCGGGGCGGTGCCGACGAGATCGAGGCGCTGGATCGCGCGCCGCGAGGTCGCGGCATCGGTCACCTGCACGATGACGGCGCCGTCCGGCAGCACGGCGAACACGTCGCGGCTGAGCGCGTCGCGGGCGTAGCCGGCGATCGGGATGCTCGAGATCAGACGGTGCTCGCGCAGCACGTCGATGGCGGTGGAGGTCTGGCTGAGCACGTAGTCGAGCCCGTGGGCGGGGTCGGAGCCCGCCTGATCGGCGTACCCCTGGATGCCGAGGGCCACGTCGTTCGCCAGCATGCGCGGCGTCCCGTCGACGACGTCGAGATAGCCGACCACGCCCGTCCAGTTGGCGCCGTAGAGGAGCACGCCGCCGTCCGCGGCGCGGGTCGCGAGTTCGTACGCGAAGTACTGGTTCCACTCCGCGACATACGGCTGGACCGTCGGGACGCTGCCGTCCACGAGCGACACCGCGGCCGACCCCGACGCCGCGACGAGATGGCGCGCGGGCAGCGGCCTGCCGTCGGCGAGGCCGCCGACGGCGAGGTAGCTGCCGTCGCGGAGCGCGATGAGCGCGCCGCCCGCCTTCGCCGTGTTCGCGCCGAACAGCGCGGCCGCACGCTGCGCGGTCGTCAGCGACGCGGGCAGCACGATGGGAACGGACGAGAGCGCCCCGTCGCCGCCGGCGGAACGGGTGAGGGTGAACCGCTCGGCCGCGGTGCCTCGGGTCTGGGTGACGATGGCGACCTCACCGACCACCGGGTTCCACGCCATCGCGTTGAGGGTGTACGCGCTGCCGGTGATGGTTCCGACGACGGCGGCGTCGTAGTGGTCCCCGCTCAGGGTGAGCGCGGTGAGGGTCGCGTCGCCGCCGCGCACGCCGCCGACGTTCGTCCGCACCTGGGTCAGGACGAACACGCGGTCGGATGCCGGGTCGTTGACGACCGCGTATGTCGCCGATGCCGCCAGTGCGATCTGCGTCACGGCGACGGGCGCGAGCGTCGCGGGGTCGAGGGCTCGCACACTGATGCTGGTCGCGGTCGTTCCGGCGCGCTCCACCAGGTGCACGGCGTGCGCACCGACGAGGACGTCGCGGCCGGCCGGGTCGGCGGCGCCCACCCACGTCGCACCCGCGGTGAACGCGGGCGCACCGGGCGTGCTCCAGTGCTCGCCGAGGTCGGGCGCGCCGCCGGGACCGGTGTAGGTCAGCGACACCGGGTCCATCGTGGTGCCGACGGGGTACAGGGGGAATCCGTCGCCCGCAACCGTGGGCAGGGCCGGCCAGGTCGTGGCGCCGCCCTCCGTGGTCGGCGTCGCGCCAAGGGCATCGACCGTCGCGATCACGACGTCGCCGTAGTGGGTGATCGCGCCGCCGGGGGTGTCGCGGGAGATGCCGTCGTAGTCGCCGCGGATCTCCTGGTGCTCGGCGGTGAGGACGAGACGCAGGTTCGAGAACGTCGAGTCCAGCAGGCAGCCGGTGAACGCGGATGCGTCGTCGCAGTAGGCCGCGAACCGCACCGTGCCCGCGAGGCGGAGCGTGAGCGCGTTGCCGGCGTCGTCGAACGCGCCCTCGGCGACGGGGAAGTCGAAAGCACCGTCGTCGGCGCGGGTGACGCCGCCGGTCATGATGACACCCGAACCGATGTAGTTGCGCCAGGACTCCTTGACGCCCCAGTGGACGGTTCCGGAGGTGATGTCGGTCGTCGCGGCGACGGCGGGCGAGGGCGCGAGCACGGAGAGAAGCCCGGCGATGAGGGCGAGGACGGCGGCGAAGACGGGGATGCGGCGGAGCGCGGACATGCGGGAATACCTCGGTCGGGTGTGAAAGCTGTCGGATGCCGCTACGACGTGACGACGCGCGGATCGGCGGGTGGGGTCGAGCGGTCGACCCCACCCGCGAAGGTCGGGCGTCGGCTACTGGTCGACGCGGAACGAGACGCTCTCGTCGACGATCTGCTTGTTGCTGCCGTGGGTGGCGACCTTGATGGCGCAGGCGTCCGTCGCCGTGCAGTCCACGCTCGCCGGCTGCCCGGGCGCCTTGGCATGCGTGTTCGCGCCGTTGCTCTGCAGCACGACGGTCGCGGTCAGCGAGCCCGCGGCATCCGTCGTCACCGACTGGAAGCCGGCGCAGGCGGGGATGCCGAAGAGGTAGGAGGCGTTCGCGCACAGCCCGACGTAGTACTCGGTGTTCGCCGCGAGGCCGGTGACCGTCGTGGTGGTGGCATCGCCGTCGACGAAGTAGCGCGCGCCGGCGGCGTCGACCGCCGGTGCGGGGCTGAGGTCGGTCGCGGCGAAGGCGGGAACGCCGACGAGTCCGACGAGGGCGAGGCTCAGCCCGGCGATCGAGGCGGCGATCGTGCGCTTTCGCAGAGTTCGGGACATCAGGGAGTACTCCAATCGTTAGGGTTGGAGTGCCTCTCGGCACTCGGTGGAACGCCCGCACTCGTGCGGGCGCTCGATGAGCCGATGAGGTGCCGGGGCGGCTGCCGCTACCAACAGTCGCCGCCCCGGCTCTCACCAAGCTCTTAGGTAAGGCTAACCTAATTCTGAGCCATAGAAAAGTGCCCACCGTCGGAATCGACGATGGGCACTTGTCACGGGCGCCGCGGGTGGCGCCGCGGCGTTGCGGTGCGGGCGCTCAGGCGAAGGAGAAGACGACCTCGACCTCGACGGGGCTGTCCAGCGGCAGCACCGGCACACCGACGGCGGATCGGGCGTGACGCCCGGCGTCGCCGAAGATCTCGCCGAGCACATGGCTGGCACCGTTGATGACCCCGGGCTGTCCGGTGAACTCCGGCACCGATGCCACGAAGCCGGTGACCTTGACGACACCGGTCAGGCGGTCGACGCCGCCGACCACGTCGGCGGCCGCCGCGAGCGCGTTCAGCGCACTCTGGCGCGCGAGCCCCTGAGCCTCGGATGCCGCGACGAGCCCGTCGCGCTCCCCCACCTTGCCGGTGGCCGGCAGCGCGCCGGCGACCATCGGCAGCTGACCGGACGTGTAGACGAGGTCGCCGTGGACGACCGCCGGGACGTACGCGGCGACCGGCGGGACGACAGCGGGCAGCTCGATGCCGAGCTCGACGAGGCGGGTGGAGACGCTCATGCTCCCTCTCCGAACTGCTGGGCAGCCACGGCGGCCGCTCCGAGACCGGCGTTGGCCGCTCCGCCCCCGGTGGGACGCTTGAAGTAGGCCACGAGCCCGCCTTCGGGGCCGGGGACGACCTGGACGAGCTCCCACCCCTGCTTTCCCCAGTTGTTGAGGATGGCGGCGGTGTTGTGGATCAACAGCGGGGTCGTGAGGTACTCCCACGTGGTCATGCGAACTCCCGGAAATCGGCGCGGCGTACGGGGGCGCGCCCCGGTGCACCGAGGGATCCCCCAGGGTTCTCCCTTACGATCAACCCTATGCCCCAACTCAAACGGACGGCCACCGGTGTGCTCGGTGGCATCGCGGGACTCGTCGGTCTGAGCGCCATCGCCGGCATCCTCGTCACGGCCACCGTGACTCCGGCGATCGCGGTCTCCGGCTACGCCGCTTCCAGCGCCCTCGACACGTTCGAGAACATGCCGGGCTTCCTCCAGATCGATCCGCTCATGTTGCCGACCGAGATGTACCGCAAGGACGCCAACGGCAACGATGCACTGATGGCGGAGTTCTACGACCAGAACCGCATTCCGGTGACCTTCGACCAGGTCAACCCGGTGATGTACGACGCGATCACCTCCAGCGAGGACAAGAACTTCTACACGCACGGCGGCGTCGACCTCGTCGGGACGCTGAGCGCCCTGGTGGGCAACGCCTCCAACGGCTCGAATCGAGGCGGCTCCTCCATCACTCAGCAGTACGTCAAGAACGTGCTGCAGCAGAACTGTGAGAGCAAGGCGCAGAACTCCGACGAAGTCGCCGCATGCTACGCCACGACGACGGCCAACCAGGGGTCCGAGGGATACCAGCGCAAGCTGCAGGAGATGCGGTACGCGATCCAGCTCGAGAAGCAGTACTCCAAGGATGAGATCCTGCTGGGCTACCTCAACATCACCAACTTCGGTGGCCTGGTCTACGGGATCGGCGCCGCGGCGCAGCACTACTTCGGCGTCTCTGCCGCCGATCTGACGATCGCGCAGGCGGCGACCATCGCCGGCATGGTGCAGGCGCCCAACGTCTACCGCATCGATATGCCAGAGGGCTCCACGACCGACAAGGCCGGCAACCCGGTCAACAGTCAGGCCGACGGCTACTCCCTGACCCTCGATCGACGCAACTACGTTCTCGGCCGGATGCTGGCCAACGGCAAGATCTCGCAGCAGGAGTACGACGACGCGATGGCCTCGCCCATCACGCCGAACATCACGAACCGCAGCCAAGGCTGCCAGAACGCGACGGGTGCCGAGTTCTTCTGCGAGTACGTGCGCACGATCCTTCTGAAGGACCCTGCCTTCGGCGCCGACGACGACACGCGCGCGGCGAACCTGCGCCGCGGCGGCATGAAGATCTACACGACGCTCGACCCGACGCTGCAGGACGAGGGCCTGAAGGCCATCTCGATCGTGCCGGCACACGTGGACTACATGAACCTCGGAGCCTCTGCCGTGCAGGTGGAGGTCGGCACCGGACGCATCCTCTCCATGGTGCAGAACCGCCCGTTCTCGACGGACGATGCCGCCGTCAACGCCCCCACCACGCAGGTGAACTACAACGTGCGTGAGGAAAACGGCGGCGGCGGAGGTCACTCCGCGGGCTCGACCTACAAGATCTTCAGCCTGTTGAACTGGCTCGAGCAGGGTCACTCCGTCAACGAGACCCTGAACGGGCGCATCGGCCCGAAGAAGGTCGACCAGTGCGACGGGACGATCCAGAACGTGGTCGCCGGCAACAACGGCAACGGCCAGATCGGAAACTTCGAGAACAACTCGGGCTACGTGGGCACGGTCTACAACTTCACGAGAGACTCCCTCAACTCCGGGTTCCTCACGATGGCGGAGAAGATCTCGGTCTGCAGCACGAACCGGCTCGCGATGAAGATGGGCGTCATGACGGGCAGCGGCGGGGCGCTGGATACGACCAACTACGCCTACAACGTGCTCGGCGACCAGGCCGTGGCACCCATCGACATGGCCCAGGTCTACGCCTCTGTCGCCGCGAAGGGAACGCTGTGCCCCTCGAAGGCGATCGACAAGGCGATCGATGCGCAGGGTAAGGACATCACCCCGCAGATCACGTGCCAGCCGGCGATGAGCGAAGCGGTCGCGGCCACCGCGGCGTACACGCTGCAGGGCGTCATGACCGGAACCGGCTCGGGCGCCCAGATCGGCGATGGCATCCCGGTCTTCGGCAAGACCGGTATCCACGAGTACCTGCACACCTGGATGGACGGCTCATCGACCAAGGTCGCGACCGTCGTCTGGGTCGGAAACGTCGAAGGCACCGACCTGCTGAGCGACCACTCCGAGAACGGCTACGTCCTGTCGCGGATCCGCAACTCGATCTGGCCCGCGATGCAGGGAGCCGCAAACGCCAAGTACGGCGGCGACCGCTTCCCCGACCCGGATACCGCGCTGACCAAGCGTCAGCTCACCGACCTGCCGTCGGTGATCGGCATGACCGTCAGCCAGGCGCAGCAGACGCTGAGCACGGCCGGATTCTCGGTGACGGTGGGCGACCCGGTCGACGGAACCGAGGCCGCAGGCACGATCATCCAGCAGGATCCCGGTGCGGGCAAGGTCGCCGGCGGAACGACCGTCACGATCCGCCCCAGCAACGGGCAGGGCATCGCCGTTCCGGCCGTGAGCGGCAAGCCCGCCGACGCGGTCGCCAACCTCAAGGCGCAGGGCTTCAGCAATGTGGGCCAGCAGTGCACCGCCTCGCCCACGGCTGATGACAACGGCACCGTGACGGGAACAGACCCTGCCGCGGGAACCGTGGTCAACCGCGGCACGCAGATCACCGTGCAGTACCAGGCCAAGAACTGCGGCGGACGTCCGTGACGTCGGCACGCACCGCCCTCGCCGCCGTATCGGCGGCGGGGGCGGTGGCCGTCGGCGCCACCATCTGGGGAACGTGCATCGAGCGCTTCCTGTTCACGGTCCGTCGCCACGAGCTCGACATCCTGCCGGCCGGGTCTGCCTCACTGACGGTGCTCCACCTCTCCGATGCCCATATGGCGCCGTGGCAGCATCGAAAGCAGCAGTGGATCGCTCTGCTCGCCGACGCGGTCCGACCGGATCTCGTCGTGAACACGGGAGACAATCTCGGCCATGCCGAGGGGCTCCGCGGCATCCGTTCCGCGTTCGCGCCTCTGCGCGGCGTGCCGGGCGTCTTCGTCCACGGTTCGAACGACGTGAGCGGACCGTCGGCCCGGAATCCTCTCAACTACTTCCGCGGCCCTTCGGGCGGCCCGCACAACGTCGAGAGACTCGACACGGCGGCGATGGACGCCTACTTCACCGATGAGCTCGGCTGGACGAACCTGAACAACACCGCGGCCGTCGTCGAGGCCGGTGGCCTGCGGCTGGAGACCTTCGGGGTCAGTGACGCGCATCGCGAGTGGGACGATCTGCCCGCGCTGCCCGCCGCGATCGCGGCCGCGCGACGCGGTCGCCCCTTCCACGCCGCGCGCGATGCGGATCTCGTGATCGGCGTGACGCACGCGCCGTATCAGCGCGTCCTGGACCGGTTCGTCGAGCTGGGCGCCCAGGCCATCTTCGCCGGGCACACGCACGGCGGTCAGGTGCGCGTCCCCTTCTCCCCCTCCGCGCTGGTCGCCAACTGCGACATCCCCCTCGACCAGGCGCGCGGTCTCAGCACATGGACAGCCGCCGGACGCCGTGTGCCGCTGAACGTCTCGGCCGGGCTCGGACACTCGATCTATGCCCCGGTGCGCTTCGGATGCCGCCCAGAGGCGTCGGTGCTCACGCTGCGCGCACGGCGTGACGACGACGGCCTGCTCGATTCGTCACGAGGGGCATCGACGGGGTAGACTCGGAGGGTTGCCACGGGGTGTGGCGCAGCTTGGTAGCGCGCTTCGTTCGGGACGAAGAGGCCGCAGGTTCAAATCCTGTCACCCCGACAGCAGAGAGGCTCCGCCTGGAGAGATCCGGGCGGAGCCTTTCGCGGATCACTCACCGGATGGGAGCACCCGATGACCACCCCCCGCCTGATCGCCTTCGATCTCGACGACACGCTCGCCCCCTCGAAGAGCGCCATCAACCCCCGCATCGGCGAGCTCCTGCTCGAGCTCGCGGCGCGCGTCGAGGTGGCGATCATCTCCGGCGGCCAGCTCCAGCAGTTCCAGTCGCAGGTCGTCGAACGGCTGCCCGCAGCGGATGCCGAGACCCTCGACCGCTTCCACCTCATGCCCACCTGCGGTACGCAGTACTACCGGCTCGAGGAGGGCGGCGTCCGCACGGTGTACGCGCACGCGCTCACCGACGACGAGAAGTCCCGCGCGCTCGCTGCCGTCGAAGAGGAGGCGCGCCGCCTCGGCCTCTGGGAGGCCGAGCCCTGGGGCGAGATCCTGGAAGACCGCGGCTCGCAGATCACCTTCTCGGCTCTCGGCCAGAGCGCTCCCCTGGAGGCGAAGATGGCCTGGGACCCGACGGGCGAGAAGAAGAACGCGCTGCGCGACGCGGTGGCCGCGCGCATTCCCGATCTCGAGGTCCGCTCCGGCGGCTCGACGTCGGTCGACATCACCCACCGCGGGATCGACAAGGCGTACGGCATGCGCAAGCTCGCCGAAGTCACCGGCATCCCCCTCGACGACATGCTGTTCGTCGGCGACCGTCTCGACGAGCACGGCAACGACTACCCGGTCCTGGCGATGGGCGTGACCTGCCAGGCCGTGGACGGCTGGGAGCACACGGCCGCCTATCTCACCGACCTCATCCCGACGCTGGCGCGTCGCTGACGTCAGCCGTCGACAGCCACGACGGCGGTCGACGGGGCCGGCATACCGGCATCGGCGTAGTAGGCGGTGATGTGGGCGCGCACGAGCTCACGGGCGCGCTCCGCGTCGCCCGACTCGATCGCGCCGAGGATGTCGCCGTGCTCGCGGTGCAGTCGCTCCACGGTCGCGTCCCAATCGGAGATCCGACGCGCGCCGGCGCGGATGTAGCTCTCGATCGTCGTGCGAAGACCGGCCATCGTCGCGGCGACGACGAGGTTGCCCGCGGCATCCGTCAGACGCAGGTGGAACTGCGCGTCGAGCGCGAGGAAATCGTCTGCCGTCAGCTGCTCGTCCTCCATGGCGGTGAGGGTCGCCCGGGCTTCGGCGAGATCGGGCTCGTCGAGATCGGCCAGGTGGGCGACCGCCCACTCCTCCAGCAGGAGCCGCGTCTCGTACACGTCGGGGATGGGAAAGCCCTGCGCCGCGACCTGCAGACGCAGCAACTGTGCGAGACCACCGTGCGGGGTGGCGGTGACGATCGCGCCCGCGGTGGGGCCTGAGCCCGTCGCGGTGCGGATGAGCCCCATGACCTCCAGCACGCGGAGGGCTTCGCGGACGCTGGAGCGGCCGACGCCGAGGGTGGCAGCCAGCTCACGCTCGGGCTGCAGACGGTCGCCCGGCCCGAGGGCGCCGCTGAGCAGGTCGGCCTCGATCTTCTCGAGCACGACGCGCCAGGCGCGGGCTGGGGTGTTCTCCGTCATCGTCGGCTTCTCATTCCGTCATCCCTATATGGTCAGGCCACACTAGCGCACCGGCGACGGACCGGCAATAATCGCCGGACGGGGAAGACACGGGCCTACTCTCGGACCATGGACCCCCTCCTGCTCGTCATCGTCCTCGCCGCCGTCGCGTCCGCCTTCTGCTGGGTGGCGTCGCTCGTCAGCGGGGACACCTCCTGGGTGGACCGTCTGTGGTCGATCGTCCCCGTGGCGTACGTCTGGGTGTTCGCGGCGTCCGCCCTCGCCTCGGCTCAGGATGCCGCGCGCCTGGTCGTCATGGCCGTCCTCGTGACCGCGTGGGGTGCGCGACTGACCTTCAACTTCGCGCGCAAGGGCGGCTACTCCGGCGTCGAGGACTACCGTTGGGCGATCCTGCGCGGGCGCATGTCGCCGGCGCTGTTCCAGGTGTTCAACCTGCTGTTCATCGTGCTCTACCAGATGACGCTGCTCGTGCTCATCACGCTCCCTGCGGCGATGGCGCGGACTCATCCGGCTCCGCTGACAGCGGCCGATGTGATCATCGCCGTGCTCTTCGTCGGCTTTCTCCTCGGCGAGAGCGTCGCCGATCAGCAGCAGTGGAACTTCCATCGGGCGAAGGCGCGCGGCGATGCCGACGGCTTCCTCACGACGGGCCTGTTCGCCTACAGTCGGCATCCGAACTTCTTCTTCGAGCAGGCGCAGTGGTGGGCCGTCTACGCGTTCGGTGCCACCGCCGCCGTCGCCTCCGGAGCGGGCGTGTGGGGCGGCGTGATCAACCCGACCATCATCGGCGCGATCCTGCTGACACTCCTGTTCGTCGGATCGACCGTGTTCACCGAGTCGATCTCGGCCGCGAAGTACCCCGCCTACGCGCAGTATCGGCGGACGACCTCGATGCTGATGCCGCTGCCGCGCCGCCGAGACGGCGCGCGCGTCAGCTGAGCCGGCCGCCCGACTCGCGCAGGTAGCACTCTGCACACATCGACTCGTAGGTGACCTTCTCGTGCGAAAGCTCGTCGATGGCGACCTGATCGCCGTCGAAGACGAATCGTCCTCCGACCAGGCGCGCGTTGAACAGCGCCTTGCGCCCACAGCGGCAGATCGTCTTCAGCTCTTCGAGGCTGTGGGCGAGCTCCAGCAGCCGGGCCGAGCCGGGGAAGGCGCGCGTCTGGAAGTCGGTGCGGATGCCGTACGCGAGGGCGGGGATGCCGTCGTCGACGACGATCCGCAGCAGGTCGTCGACCTGGGCCGGTGTGAGGAACTGCGCCTCGTCGATGAGAAGACATGCGACCCGTCCGCCGTAGCGGGCGGCGTGCTCCGCGACGAGGGCGCGCAGATCGGCATCCGGAGCGATGAGGAAGTCGACCTGGCGCTCCACGCCGAGTCGGCTGGAGATCTGATCGGCACCCTTCGTGTCGATCTCGGGCTTGGCCAGCAGAACGTGCTGCCCGCGCTCTTCGTAGTTGAAGGCCGCCTGCAGCAGAGCCGTCGACTTGCCGGAGTTCATCGCTCCGTAGCGGAAGTACAGCTTCGCCATGCGCGTGCAGCCCCGATCCGGCTCAGCGGTTGATGCCGAGCACGCCGGCCGTGGCGTCGAGCGACGCGTCCGCGGCGGCAGGGTTGCCGTTGAGGGTCGACCCGTAGCTCGGGATGAGCGCCTTCAGTTCGGGCTCCCAGGCGGAGATGCGGTCGGGGAAGCACGTCTTCAACAGGCCCAGCATGATGGATGCAGCCGTCGAGGCGCCCGGGGAGGCGCCCAGCAGGCCGGCGATCGACCCGTCGGCCGAGGTGACGACCTCGGTGCCGAACTGCAGGACGCCACCCTTCTGCGGATCCTTCTTCATGACCTGTGCACGCTGGCCGGCCTGCAGCAGCTCCCAGTCCTCCGCCTTCGCGGTCGGCATGAACTCGCGAAGCGAGTCGACCTTGCGCTTGTGGCTCTTGAGCAGTTCGCTGACGAGGTACTTGATGAGGCCGGGGTTGTCGACGGCAACCTTGAGCATCGGCCCGATGTTGCCCGGACGCACCTGCGCGACGATGTCGGTGATGCGGCCGTTCTTCAAGAACTTGGGGCTGAAGGTCGCGAACGGCCCGAACAGCAACGACGTCTCGCCGTCCACGACGCGGGTGTCCAGATGCGGCACCGACATCGGCGGCGCCCCCACCGAGGCCTGTGAGTAGACCTTGGCCTTGTGCTGGGCGACGATTGCGGGGTTGGAGGTCTTCAGCCACTGCCCGCCGATGGGGAAGACGCCGTAGCCGGCGATCTCCGGGATGCGCGAGGACTGCAGCAGCTTGATCGCCCAGCCGCCCGCGCCGACGAAGACGAAGCGGGCCGACAGGCTCCCCGGGGTGCGCCCGAGCGTGTGACGATACGACACGTTCCACGTGCCGTCGGCGTTCTTGCGGAGCTTTCGCACCTCACGATTGGTGACGACGTCGACGCCCTGGTCGGCGAGGTGCGAGAACAGCTGTCGCGTGAGCGCGCCGAAATCCACATCGGTGCCGGCGGGCACCCGCGTGGCCGCGAAAGGCTCGTCGGACTTCTTGCGCTTCTGCATGAGCAGCGGCGCCCACTGGTTGATGACGCGGGAGTCCTCGGAGTACTCGATGCCCTCGAACAGCGGCTGCGTGCGCAGCGCCTCGTAGCGCTTCTTGAGGTAGGCGACGTCATTCTCCCCGCGCACGAACGTCATGTGCGGGGTCGCGTTGATGAAGGTGGACGGCGCATCGAGGATGCCGCGTTCAATGAGGCTCGCCCAGAGCTGACGGCTCTGCTGGAACTGCTCGTTGATCGAGATCGCCTTGGCGGGGTCGACGGAGCCGTCCTTGGCCTCGGGCATGTAGTTGAGCTCACAGAGCGCCGCATGCCCCGTGCCGGCATTGTTCCAGGCGTTCGAGGACTCCTCGGCGACGTCGCTGAGGCGCTCGAGCACCACGATCTTCCAGTCCGGCTGCAGTTGCTTCAGCAGGGTTCCGAGGGTGGCACTCATGATGCCACCGCCGATCAGGACGACGTCGACGGGTTCACTCACGATCACCCAGTCTAGGCGCCGTTTTCCACGGCCTCCGCGAGGCGCGGCATCCACCGCCGTCAACTCTTGCGGTTCTTTCGCCTCGCTCAATTCCGCGAGAAACGAGTTCCGCACCGAGACACGCGCCGTCCGGCGGTGTTTCGGTGCGCGGACCGTGTCTCGCAGTCAGGCGGTCTCGCGGTGAGCGGTGCTCGGGCTCGGACCGGCGTCAGGCGGCGGGGGCGGCCAGACGCGCCGCGACGATCTCGGCGATCTGCACGGCGTTGAGCGCGGCGCCCTTGCGCAGGTTGTCGTTGCTGATGAACAGCACGAGACCCTTGCCCTCGGGGGCGGACTGGTCTGCGCGGATGCGGCCGACGTAGCTGGGGTCGTTGCCGGCGGCCTGCAGCGGCGTCGGCACCTCCTCGAGCACGACGCCGGGAGCGGATGCCAGGATCTCGCGCGCCCGCTCGGGCGTGATGTCGTCGCGGAACTCCGCGTGGATCGACAGCGAGTGGCCGGTGAAGACGGGAACGCGCACGCACGTGCCGGCGACGCGAAGGTCGGGCAGCTCGAGGATCTTGCGGCTCTCGTTGCGGAGCTTCTTCTCCTCGTCGGTCTCGTTGTCGCCGTCGTCGACGAGGTTTCCCGCGAACGGGATCACGTCGAACGCGATGGGGGCGACGTACTTCTCCGGCTGCGGGAAGTCGACGGCCGACCCGTCGTGCACGAGGTCGAGCGTGTGCCCCTGGGCCAGCACGCCCTCGACCTGGCCGAGGAGCTCCTGCGCCCCCGCCAGACCCGAGCCCGAGACGGCCTGGTAGGTGCTGACGATCAGGCGCTCGAGGCCGGCCGCGGCATCCAGCGGCTTGAGAACGGGCATGGCCGCCATCGTCGTGCAGTTCGGGTTGGCGATGATGCCCTTCGGCGGGTTCACCGTCGCGTGCGGGTTGACCTCGCTCACCACGAGCGGGACCTCGGGGTCCATGCGCCACGCGCTGGAGTTGTCGATGACGACGGCACCGGCCTCGGCGAAGCGCGGGGCGTGCGCGCGGGAGCCGGTGGCGCCGGCGCTGAACAGCGCGATGTCGATGCCCGCCGGGTCGGCGGTGGCGACGTCCTCGATGATGACCGTCTGCCCGCCGAACTCGACCGCCGTGCCCGCCGAACGGGCCGTCGCGAACAGGCGCAGCTCGCGGATCGGGAACGCACGCTCCGCGAGAATCTCGCGCATGACCGTGCCGACCTGTCCGGTGGCGCCGACGACGGCGACAGAGAGTCCTGAGTCAGAGATGCGGGTCATGGCAGATCCTTGCAGCGGTGCGGAGTGGTGCCCGAACGGGCGGATGCCGAGATTCTACCGGCCGCGCATCGGGGGCCGGCGCCGTGTGACGGCGGCATCCGGTCGGGTGCGGGCGCTTTCCTGCCGATCTCAGCGCCGGTGGAACGTCTCGTCGAGAGCCGCGGCGAGGTCGGCCAGCAGATCGGCGGTGTCCTCGAGCCCGACCGACAGGCGCAGGTGTCCCCACCGGCGGAACTCCTCCGGGTAGGCGGCGACCCGCCCTCCCCCGGTGCCCGTGTGGACGATCAGCGAATCGTCGTGGCCGAGCGAGAAGCCCGACGTGATGAGGCGCAGCCGCGAGACGAAGCGGTTCTGGGTGTCGGGGTCGCCGTCGACGGCGAAGGCCATCATGCCGCCGAAGCCACGCCCGCCGAACTGGCGCTCCGCGAGCGCGTGCTCGGGGTGGCTCTCCAGGCCCGGATAGCGGATGAAGGCGACCCGCGGGTCGCCCTCGAGGAAGGCGGCGATCTCCTGAGCGGATGCCAGGTGCTGGCGCATCCGCAGCGGCAGCGTGACCGAGCCGCGCTGGATCTGCCAGGCGTTGAAGGGCGAGATGACCCCGCCGACGTCGACCATCGCATCGGCCTTGATCGGCTCGATGAGCCCCCGTGCGCCGATGACCGCACCGCCCATCGCGTCGCCGTGACCGTTGATGTACTTGGTGAGCGAGTGGACGACGAGATCGGCGCCGTCGCCCAGCGGCCGGTACAGCGGCGGGGGTGTGAAGGTCGAGTCGACCATGAGAAGGGCGCCGGCTTCGTGTGCGATCTCGGCGAGCGCGGCGACGTCGGCGACCTTCGTCGTCGGGTTCGCGATCGCCTCGATGCAGACGAGACGGGTCTCGGGCCGGATCGCGGCGCGGACGGCGTCGAGATCGCTCACGTCGACGAACGTCGCCTCGATCCCGTAGCGCCCGGGCAGCAGCTCGGTCCACAGCCGCCACGTCGCCTCATAGGTCTCGTCGCTGACGACGACGTGGTCGCCGACCTTCACGTGGGTGAAGAACACGGCGTGCAGCGCCGCGACGCCGGAGGCGAGCGCGACGGCATCCTCTCCGCCCTCGAGCGCGGCGAGCTTGTCCTGCAGCGCCTGCTGGTTGGTGCCGGTGTTGCGGGTGTACAGGCCGGGGGCCGTCGCCGACCAGCTGATCTCGCTCGGATCCTCGGGCAGCTCGTACGAGTTCGCCATCACGAGAGGGGTGCGAAGGGCCCGGGTGGAGTCGAGGTGGATGCCGCCGTGCACGGCGAGGCTGAGATCCGAGAGCGTGCCGGCGCGGCGGCGGTCGGGACGTGCGGTCATGGGATTCCTCTCCGGGCGGTGCGGATCTTCCGAACGCTCACGGTACACGGTACTGTGCTTCATCAGCACTCACAATTGTCTTTAATGCACGGAGAACGCATGATCGGCAGCGCCCTCGATGGCATCGACCGCGAGATCCTCGCGGCACTCACCGCGGACGCGCGCATCCCGCTCGTGGCGATCGCCGCGCGCGTGCACCTGTCCCGCAACGCCGTCAAGCAGCGGATGGAGCGGATGGAGCGCGACGGCGTCATCGCCGGCTACACCGTCGTGCCCGGCGCCGCGGCGGCACGCGGTGTGACGGCCATCGTGATGATCTACCGCGCCGATCGCATGCGCGACGACCGCGTGGTCGGCGCCCTGCGCGGCATCCCCGAGGTCGTCCGCTGCGACGTGCTCTCCGGCGAGTACGACCTGTTCGTCACCCTCCACGCGGCGAGCATGGACCGCATCGGCGAGATCTGGGAGCAGATCGCCGCCCTCCCGGGCGTCGAGAACACCGTGACCGCCGTGTCGCTCACGCGCGCGATCGACCGGTCCTGACGGCGCCCCCGCAGCGGTCGACACCCGGCTCACACCGCGGCCAGCAGCCGGGCCGCCTCGTCGCGTTGCAGGCCCGCGTGGGCGGCGACCGCATCGGCCAGCGGCTCGCCGGTCGCGAGGCACTGCCGCGCCGCGCGTGCCGCCGCCTCGTAGCCGATGGCCGGCACCAGGGCGGTGACCGCGCCGACCGCGGTGGTGACGTTGCGCCGCAGCACGTCCTCGTCGGCGCGGATGCCGTCGACGCAGCGCTCGCGCAGCATGCGCGCACCGCTGGTCAGCCACGCGATCGCCTGGAGGAGAGTGTGCGCGATGACCGGCTCGAACGCGTTGAGCTGGAGCTGGCCGGACTCGGCGGCGATCCCGATCGTGACGTCGGCTCCCATCACCGCGAAGGCGATCTGGTTCATCGCCTCGGGGATCACCGGGTTGACCTTGCCGGGCATGATCGAGGAGCCCGCCTGCTGCGCGGGCAGGCGGATCTCGCCCAGCCCGGTCTGGGGGCCGCTGGAGAGCAGCCGCAGATCGCTGCTGATCTTCGACAGCTTCACCGCGATCCGCCGCAGCAGGCTCGAGGTCTGCAGGAACGCGCTCGTGTCCCAGCTCGCCTCGAACAGGTGCGCGGCGGGGGTGACCGGCAGAGCGGATGCCGCGGCCAGCGCCGCCACGATCTCCTCCCGATACGCGTCCGGCGCCGTGACCCCCGTGCCGATCGCGGTGCCCCCGAGGGCGCATTCCAGCAGCAACGGCACGGTCTCCTCGAGCCGGCGGACGTCCTCGGCGATCGCGACCGCGAAGGCGGTGAACTCATCGCCGAGCGACATCGGCACGGCATCCTGCAGCTGGGTGCGGCCCACCTTGCGAATCGGCGCGAACGCGTCGCCGCGCGCCTCGAAGGAAGCGGCGAGGGCGGTCAGCTCGGGCGACAGCCGGTGAAGACCGCGGACCGTCGCGAGACGAATGGCGGTGGGATAGACGTCGTTCGTCGACTGACTGCGGTTGACGTGGTCGATCGGATGCACGACGTCGTAACGGCCCCGCGCGATGCCGAGCGTCTCGAGGGCCGCGTTGGCGATCACCTCGTTGGCGTTCATATTCGAGCTGGTGCCGGCGCCGCCCTGGATGACGTCGACGACGAACTGGTCGTGCAGCTCTCCCCCGATGATGCGCCGGCAGGCCTGAGCGATGGCCTGCGCGATCACCGGCTCAAGCAGGCCCTGCCGCGCGTTGACCGTCACGGCGGCCAGTTTGACCTCGGCCAGGGCCACGACGAGCGAGGGATGCCGGGAGATCGGTGTCCCGCTGATCGCGAAGTTCCGCGTTGCGCGGGCGGTGTGGATGCCCCAGTAGGCATCGGCGGGGATCTCCCGCCGGCCGAGCCCGTCGTGCTCGATGCGCACGGCGTTCATGCGTTGATGCAGATGACCTTGGGCTGGGTCATCTCCTCGTAGGCGAAACGGACGCCCTCGCGCCCCATGCTCCCGTACTTCGCCCCGCCGAAGGGCATGCTGTCCACGCGGTAGTCGGACGAATCGTTGACCATCACGCCGCCGGCCTCAAGTCGGTCGGCGACGCGGAGCGCGCGGGCGATGTCGGACGTGAACGTCGCGGCGTGCAGCGCGTATTCGGTGTCGTCGGCACGGGCGATCGCCTCCTCCTCGGTGTCGAAGGCGGTGAGCACGACGACCGGCGCGAACACCTCGTCGGCCCACAGTTCGCAGGACGCGGGCACGTCCTCCACCACGGTGGGGGCATACACCGCACCCGTGCGACGGTGGCCGACGAGCACGCGGCCTCCGGCGGCGACCGCGTCGTCGACGAGCCGCTCCGCCCGGTGCGCGGCCTCCGCGGAGATCATCGGTCCCACGTCGGTGGCCTCGTCGCTCGGGTCGCCGGCGCGCAGGGCCACCGCGTAGGCGACCAGCCGCTCGCGGAACGTGTCGTACGCGGAACGCTCGACGAGCAGGCGCTGGGCGCCGACGCAGTTCTGCCCTGCGGCCCAGAACGCGCCCGATACGCACGCCTCGGCGGCGGTGTCGAGGTCGGCGTCCGCGAAGACGATGACCGGCGCGTTGCCGCCGAGCTCCATCGCCAGCTTCTTCAGCCCGGCGCCGCGGGCGATCGCCTCACCCGTCGCGAAACCGCCGGTGAACGACACCATCCGCACTTCGCGCGCCGCGACGAGCGCCTGCGCGAGGTCCCGGTCGCCGTGGACGACGGTGACGATCTCGTCCGGCAGGCCCGCGTCGACGAGGAGGTCGACGAGGAACCGGGCCGTCAGCGGCGTCAGCTGCGAGGGCTTGAGCACGACGGCGTTGCCGCCGGCGATGGCCGGCCCCAGCTTGTGGGCGACGAGGTTCAGCGCGTCGTTGTAGGGGGTGATCGCGAGGATGATGCCCAGCGGCTCGCGGGTGAACCACCCGCGACGGCTTTCGGACCCCTCGAACGCGTCGAAGGCGATGACCTCACCGGGGTGGGAGCGCGCGGCATCCGCCGACAGCGAGATCGTCATCACGGCGCGGCGCACCTCCTTGCGGGCCTGGCGGATCGTCTTGCCGGCCTCGGCGACGATGAGCGTCGCGGCCTCCTCGGCGCGCTCGCGCAGCAGGGCGGTCGCGCGGTCGAGGATCTCGTGTCGCGCGAAGCGGGAGAGCCCGCGCGAGATGCGGGCGCCGGTGCGGGCGCGTTCCAGGATGCCGTCGACGTCGGCGGGGACGCTCTGGGCAACCGTCCCAATGACGCGACCGTCGTAGGGGGCGGTGACGACGAGCGGCTCCGGCCGGTCGGACCGGCCCGCCGGAGCCCGGTCGATCGCGGGGGCGCTCACGAGGCCACCTCGAGCGCGGCGTGGCGCTTCGCGTCGATCGCGATGATGTCCGACAGCAGCGCGTAGGCCGTCTCGATGCGTCCGGCGCCCGGGCCGGAGACGGTCACCGTCCCCAGCAGGTCGGTGTCGAACGAGACGGCGTTCGTCGCCCCGGAGATGCCGGCCAGCGGGTGGGTCCCCGGCAGCGCGACCGGGCGCACGCTCGCCACGACCGCACCGGAGGCGTCGCGCCGGGCAGAGCCGATGAGCTTCCAGCGCGCGCCGTCCGCGGCGGCGCGCCGGATGTCGTCGGCGCTCACCCCGGTGATGCCCACGCGCTCGACGTCGGCGGGGGTGATGTCGGCGCCGAGGATCTCGTTGGCGAGGATGACGACCTTCAACTGCACGTCGGAGCCGCCGATGTCCGCCGTCGGGTCGGCCTCGGCGTAGCCGAGCGCCTGCGCCTCCGCGACGGCCGCGTCGAGCGACAGGCCGGCCTCCATGCGACCCAGCACGTAGTTGCTCGTGCCGTTGAGGATGCCCTGGACCTCGCAGATGCGCAGGCCCTTCAGCGTTTCGCTCGCGAAGCGCAGCACGGGCGTGCCGCTCATCACGGAGCCCTCGTATGCGAAGAAGACGCCGTGCGCGGCGGCGATGCGGTTGAGCTCGGCGGCGGCGAGCGCGACCGGTCCCTTGTTGGTCGTCACGACGCTCTTGCCCGCTTCGAGCGCGGCGCGCACGTGGGAGATGCCCGGCTCCCCGTCCCGCGGGTTGGTGAAGGTCGCCTCGACGACGATGTCGGCCGTCGTGTGGCGGATGACGTACTCGTTCTGAGGCACCGCGGTGCCGCCGCGCCAGCCGGCGAAGGTGTCGTCGGCATCCATCGCGAAGACGGCCGCCAGGTCGATGCCGTCGGCCTGCATGAGCGAGCCGAGGCGCAGATCGGTGATCGCGACGATCCGGAGGGTGAAGCCGAGGTCGTCGGCGAGCGCGTCGCCGCGGTCGAGGACGATCTGGGCGAGGGCGCGGTTCACGCCGCCGAATCCGATCAGTGCGATGTCGTGTCGGTCCACGTCGGGCTCCTTCAGGTCAGGGGTGAGGTCGGGGACGGGCCCGATCAGTCTTCTGCGCGCCGATGTCGGTGCGCGCCTGTCGGTGCGCCCGCGCCGACTGACAACCTGACCGCGCGGCTGACATTTCGTCGGTCTGCGAGAATGCGCTGTCCGGTTCGGTGCGAACCCTTGTGCCCGACGGCTCGCCTCAGTAATCTCCCGGAAACACGTGGTGTGCATCATCATCACAACGATGTGAAAATGCAGCACCTCCAATCCTCACGACCTCGACTCGATTGAGAGACCGACATGCGCCCCACCTCCGCGCAGGACCTCCCGAACGTCCTGCCCCACACCACCGCGACGCAGGTGCCCTTGCGCCGTCTGCAGCGCTCCATGGACGCCCGCCACCTGATCATGATCGCCCTCGGCGGCGTCATCGGATCGGGCCTGTTCCTCAGCTCCGGCTACACGATCAACCAGGCCGGACCGCTCGGCGCGATCATCGCCTACCTCGTCGGCGCGATCGTCGTCTACCTCGTCATGGCGTGCCTCGGCGAGCTGGCGATCGCCTACCCCGTCTCGGGCGCGTTCCACATCTACGCCGCCCGGTCGATCGGTCCCGCGACGGGCTTCACGACCGCATGGCTGTACTGGCTGTGCTGGGTGGTCGCCCTCGGCTCCGAGTTCGTCGCCGCCGGCATCCTCATGCAGCGCTGGTTCCCGACCGTGCCGGTGTGGGTGTGGTGCCTGATCTTCGCCGCTACCCTTTTCACGATCAACGCCATCTCGGCGCGGGTGTTCGGCGAGACCGAGTTCTGGCTGTCGCTCATCAAAGTGCTCGCGATCGTCGCCCTGATCGTCCTGGGCGGTGCCGCGATCTTCGGCTTCACGCCCCTGTCGACCGAGCACCCCGCGGCGGTTCTCTTCAGCAACTTCCAGACGCCCGGGGGCCTGTTCCCCGGCGGCGTCGGCGGCGTGGTCGTGACGGCCCTGGCCGTCTTCTACGCCTTCAGCGGCTCGGAGCTGATCGGTGTCGCCGCCGGCGAGACCAAGGACCCCGCGAAGAACATCCCGCGGGCCCTGCGCTCCACCGTGCTGCGCCTGCTCGTGCTGTTCGTCGGCTCCATCACGGTGATCGCCGCGATCCTCCCCTACGACCAGGCGGGCCTGACGAGCAGCCCGTTCGTCGACGTCTTCCAGTACGTGGGCGTGCCGTTCGCCGCCGACGTCATGAACTTCGTCATCATCACGGCGCTGCTGTCGGCCGGCAACAGCGGACTGTTCTCCTGCGCGCGCATGCTCTTCTCGCTCGCCGAGGAGGGCCACGCGCCGAAGGCGCTCATGCGCCTCACCTCGCGCGGCATCCCGATCGTCGCCCTGAGCGTCAGCCTGGCGCTCGCGCTCGTCTCGCTGATCTCGAGCATCATCGCCGCCGACACCGTCTACCTCGTGCTCGTCTCGGTGGCCGGGTTCGCCGTGGTCGCGGTGTGGATGTCGATCGTCGCGTCGCTGTACTTCCACCGCCGCCGCTTCGTCCGCGAAGGCGGTGACATCCGCACCCTCGCCTACCGCACGCCGCTGTTCCCGGTCGTGCCGATCGTCGCGTTCGCGCTGCTGTTCATCTCGATCGTCGCGATCGCGTTCGATCCCAACCAGGTCGCCGCGCTGTACTTCGGCATCCCCTTCGTCGCCGCCTGCTACCTGTTCTTCTGGTGGCGCTACGGGCGGCGCGGCGCGGCGCACCGGGCTCCCGTGTCGGAGGAGGCCCCGGTCGGCGTCGACGACAGCGCCTCGGCGTGAGCTCGAGCCCTGCCTGGGTCGAGGTCGACACCGCGGCCGTCGCAGACAACCTCGCGGCGGTGCGGGTCGGCCTCGGCCCCGACACCCCGATCTGCGCCGTGGTCAAGGCGGACGCCTACGGCCATGGCGCCGATCTGATCGTGCCGGTGCTCGCCGCACACGGCGTCGCGTGCATCGGGGTGACGTCGAACGATGAGGCCCGCACGGCGCGAGCGGCCGGGTTCTTCGGTCGCATCCTGCGCCTGCGCGCGGCGCTTCGCGACGAGGTCGAGGATGCCGCGGACCTGGACATCGAAGAGTGGGTCGCCGGGGCCGCGCACGCCGGCGTCGTCGCGGCTGCGGGCGCCGCGACGGGGCGACGACCCCGGGTGCACGTCTCGATCAACGCGACCGGCATCAGCCGCGACGGCATCGACCTCGACCTGCCCGACGCCGCGGAGCAGCTGACCGCGATCGGCGGGGACCGACGTCTGACGGTCGTCGGCGTCGCCTCGCACTTCCCCTGCGAGGACGCCGACGACGTGCGCGCCGGCGCGCGGGCCTTCGACGCGCAGTCCCGGCTCGCCGGCGCACTGCTGTCATCCGGTCCGCTCGAACGGCACTGCGCGACCTCGTATGCCGCCCTGACCGTTCCCGCCTCGCGGTTCGACCTCGTGCGGATCGGGGCCGCACTGTACGGCGACACTTCGGCGTCCGTGCCGGGCCTGCGCCCCGCGATGCGGCTGGTGTCGCGGATCGCGGCGATCTCGACGTACCCGGCGGGGCGCACCGTCGGCTACGACCGCACGCACCGCCTCGACCGGACGGCGCGCCTCGCCGCGGTGCCGCTCGGATACGCCGACGGCTACCAGCGCGCCCTGGGCGGCCGTGCCGAGGTGCTCGTGCGCGGCCGCCGGATGCCGGTCGTCGACCGTCTCGCGATGAACACACTGCTCGTCGACGTGAGCGATGCGGCCGACGCCGCCATCGGCGACGAGGTCGTGCTGTACGGGCGCCAGGGCGCCGGGCACATCGACGCCGCCGACCTGGAACGCGCGAGCGGGCAGATCGCGGCTAACCTCTATACATCCTGGGGCCGGCTCATGCCGCGGCGCGCGCTGCCCCTTCCCGTCTGAGGCCCGCGAGAGCACCCCATGTCATCACCGTCGTCCTTCCTGCAGGGCCTCGCGCTCGTCGACGAGGTCGTGCGGCGGGAGCGGTCGGGACGCCTCGTCCACAACGCATCGCGGCTGTCGGAGGCGACGGGGATCGAGCGCAGCCGCGTCTCCCGGCTCACGCAGGAGCTGCGCGACGTCGGCTTCCTGGAACGCGACGACGACGCCCTGTTCGGTGCCGGCGCGGACTGGTTCCGGACGGCATCCGCCCTCACCCGGCCGTGGTTGCGCGCCGCGCGGGCAGACCTGCGCCGTCTCGCGGGGGCACAGGGCGTGACCGGCATGATCGCCGCGGCCGACGGGCCCGCGGCCGTGCTGCTGCGGGTCGAGAGGCCGAACGGCGCGGACGGCGGATACCTCCACCCGGGTGCGCGCGTGCCGATCTGGTGCACGGGTGCCGGCCGCGCGCTGCTGTGGGAGAACACGGATGCCGACATCGCCGTGCTCCTGCGGGACGTGCAGTTCGTGGGCGTCGGGGGGCCCGCCGCGGCCCGATCGGTCGCCGACGTGCTGCGGTTGCAGGCGCGCGACCGCGAGAGCGGCATCGTCGACGCCGCGCAGGAGTACGTCGAGGGCGTGCAGGAGTACGCGCTCCCGCTGCGCGGCGGATCGGGGATCGTCGGCGCCGTCGCCGTGTCCATGTCCCCACGCGGATCCCGGCGCACGCGCGAGACGCGCGAGGCACTGCGCCGCATCGCCGACCGCCTGAGCGCGATCGCCCGCGACGCGGACTAGATCGAGGCGGCGCGCGCGCCCAGCGCGTGCGACAGTGCGCTCGCCGCCGCGATGCAGCGCGCACCGAGCTCATCCACGCGGGCGGACAGCGCGGCGCGCTCCCCCACGATCTGCAGCCCCGCGACGACCTCGCCCCGGAAGTCCCAGACGGGCGCGGACACCGAGAACAGCTCGGGCTCCGCCTCCTCATCGACGATCGCGAAGCCCCGCTGCCGACTCTCCGCCAGCCGGCCGAGGAACTCGTCGACGGACCGTGCAGCCCGCGGGCCGCCGCTCGCGAAATCCGTGTCCGCGAACACCGCGCGGATCTCGTCGTCGTCGGCATCCCACAGCACGGCACGTCCCGCATCGCTGCAGAACGCCGGGTAGGCCCGCCCGATCCACGAGCCGATCATGCGGGAGCCGGCGGGTATGCTCTCCACGATCGTGACCGTCGCGTCCCCGGCCAGCACACCGAGGAAGCAGGCCTCGCCCGTCGTCGCCGACAGGGCGTCGAGCACGGCGAGGCCGTCGGTGCGCAGCCGTCGGTGCACGAGCTCCTGAGCGTCGGCGTACCAGCTCCACGAGAGGCGATACCCCCCGTCATCGTCACGCACCGCGAGACCCCGCTCGTGCAACGCCGCGAGGGTGCGGGAGATCTGCGAGCGCTCACGACCGAGCGCGTGCGCCACCTGCTGCACGCTCGCGCCCGCCGCGTTCTCTGCGGTCAGCCCCGCGAGGGCGGACAGCACGTCGAAGCCGCGCCCCATGCTGGAGCGGGATGCCGCGTCGTGCGCCGCGGCATCAGAGTCGGATCGCGGCGCCATGAACCGAGGATACGGCGCAGGACTGTCAGCGACCGGTGCCGGCGTAGACCGTGGCCTCGGTGTCGCTGTCGAGCCCGAAGGCGGTGTGGACCACGCGGGCGGCCTGAGCGAGTTCGTCACCGCGGAGCACGACCGAGATGCGGATCTCCGACGTCGAGATCATCTCGATGTTCACCCCCGCCGTCGACAGCGCCTCGAACAGCGTCGCGGACACACCGGAGTGGGTGCGCATGCCGGCGCCGACCACGGACAGCTTGCCGATCTGGTCGTCGTGCACGAGGCTCTCGAAGCCGATGCCCGCCTGCTCGGCGGCAAGCGCCCGCAGGGCGGTCGCGGCATCCGACTTGGGCAGCGTGAAGGAGATGTCGGTGCGACCGGTCGCTGCTCCCGACACGTTCTGGACGATCATGTCGACGTTGGCGCCCGACTTGGCGATGACGGTGAAGATCTCCGCCGCCTTGCCGGGAACGTCGGGCACGCCGATGACCGTGATCTTGGCCTGGCCGAGGTCGGTGGCGACACCGGCGACGATGGGCTCTTCCATGGAGGACTCCTCTGTACTGTCGGGAGCGAGGCTATCGGGAACGCTCATGCCCGGGCCGAGCACGAACGTGCCTCGTCCGGAGCTGAACGTCGAGCGGGCGTTGATCATCACGCCGTGGCGACGCGCGTACTCGACGGCGCGGATGTACAGCACCTTGGCACCGTTGGCGGCCAGCTCGAGCATCTCCTCCGCGGAGATGACATCGAGCTTGCGGGCCTTCGGCACGACGCGGGGGTCGGCGGTGAAGATGCCGTCGACGTCGCTGTAGATCTCGCAGACGTCGGCGTCGAGCGCCGCGGCGAGCGCGACGGCGGTCGTGTCGGAGCCGCCGCGGCCGAGCGTGGTGATGTCGCGGGTGTCGCGGTTGAAGCCCTGGAAGCCGGCGACGATGACGATGGCGCCCTCGTCGAGCGCCTCGCGCAGCCGCACCGGGGTCACGTCGACGATGCGGGCCGAGCCGTGATCGGCGGTGGTGATCATGCCCGCCTGGCTGCCGGTGAACGAGCGCGCCTCGAAGCCCATCGAGTGGATCGCCATCGCCAGCAGCGCCATCGAGATGCGCTCGCCGGAGCTCAGCAGGATGTCGAGCTCGCGGGGTGCCGGGATCGGCGCGACCTGCGAGGCGAGGTCGATCAGCTCATCGGTCGTGTCACCCATCGCGCTCACCGCCACGACGACGTCGTGCCCGGCGCGGCGCGCGTCGACGATGCGCTTGGCGACCCGCTTGATGCTCTCGGCGTCGGCGACGGACGAGCCGCCGTACTTCTGGACGATCAGCGCCACGTGTGGAACTCCTGAAGACATGTCGACGGGCACTCGGATGCCGCGCCCACCTCCCCATCCTAGGGATCGGCGCATGCTCCCCGAGCCATGTGACGACGGCCCCGACGCGCAGCGCCTGCGCACGAACTCCGCAGAATGCCGCGAACTCCGCAGCCGAATGACGCGCGGGATGCGGAGTACGTGATCTTCTGCGGAGTTCGTGACTGCTGCCTCGCAAGCTCGGACGCGTCAGCGGGCAGCGGTCGCGACGGCAGCGGCGTAACGGTTCGCGGCGGCGGCGACGTCGTCGACGTAGACGTCGAGGTGGTTGTAGGCGAACACCGCGGCGCGCCAGCCCGCGGCATCCGTCATCGTGCCGGCGGCGCAGAGGTAGCGCGCCGTCGCGAGCGCCGCGTCGTCGATCTGGTTCGGGTCGGCGACACCGTCGCCGTTGCCGTCTGCGCCCCAACGGTCCCACGTGTCGGGAATGAACTGCATCGGCCCGACCGCACGGTCCCACGTGGTGTCGCCGTCCCAGCGGCCTCCGTCGGTGTCGGCGATCGCGGCGACGCCGTCACCGTCGAGGGACGGCCCGCGGATGGCGGGAGTGGAGTACCCGTTCTCACCGAGCACCGCGCCGCCGTGCCGTCCGTGATCGGACTCGATCGCCCCGATCGCGGCGACCGTGTTCCACCCCAACCCGCACGAGGGCTGTTCGGCCGCGATCGTGAGCTGCGCACCCGCGTACGCCCGGAGCGCACGGGCGGGGATGCCGGTGGCCGCGGAGACGCGGGCGAGCCAGACCGGGTCCACGCGAGGACCGGGCGTCACCGGGGCCGACGAGACGACGGCCGCATCACCCGCGGCCGGTGCGGTGGCGGCGGCATCCCGTCTCGCGGACGCTCCCACGAGCGAGTCGATGCGGGCTGCTGCGGGCGATGCGGCAAGGCCGGACGACGCCACGTCGACGTGGGCGATCACGCCGCCGAGGAACACGGCGAGCAGCGCCGCAGCGCCGAGCGCGAGCCCGCCCTCGCGCCACGAGCACCGCGCGACCACTCGCACCGGCCTCAGCCGAACCGGCCGTTGACGTAGTCGAACGTACGGGGGTCGATCGGCGCCGAGAACATCGCGTCGGTGTCGCCGTGCTCGACGATGTGGCCGGGCTGGCCCTGCGAGGCGAGGAAGAACGCGCACTGCTGGGAGACCCGCTGCGCCTGCTGCATGTTGTGCGTGACGATGACGATCGTGACCTCGCGCGCGAGCTCGGTCATCGTCTCCTCGATGACGCGCGTGGAGGTCGGGTCCAGCGCGGAGCACGGCTCGTCCATCAGCAGCACGCGCGGCCGTACGGCGAGGGAACGCGCGATGCACAGGCGCTGCTGCTGCCCGCCCGACAGGCCGCCGCCGGGCGCGCGCAGGCGGTCCTTGAGCTCGCGCCAGAGCCCGGCCTTGGTGAGGCACGTCTCGACGAGCTCGTCCTTCTCGCTGCGGCTGGAGCGGATGCCGGCGAGTTTGAGCCCCGCGACGACGTTGTCGTAGATCGACATCGCCGGGAAGGGGTTCGGCTTCTGGAAGACCATGCCGATCTTCTTGCGGGCGTCCACGAGACGGTGTCCAGCGTCGTAGATGTCGTCGTGGTCCAGCAGCACCTCACCGGCGAGGGATGCCGAGGGCACCAGCTCGTGCATGCGGTTGAGGATGCGCAGGAACGTCGATTTGCCGCACCCCGACGGCCCGATGAGCGCCGTCACCTGGCCGGCGGGCATCTGCAGCGACACGTCGTGGAGCACCTGGTGGTCGCTGAACCACGCGGAGATGGCGCGGGCTTCGAGCTGCGACGGCGGCAGGAGCGCCACCGCGGATGCCGGCGCTGAGACGAGCACCGGCGCGGGCGCGGCGAGTGCGGGACTGACGCCACGGTGCCCCTCCGGTGCCCCCTGACCGCTGACCACCAGCGTCTCGGAGACGACCGGAGCGCGCCCCGCCTTACGACCCAGGAACCGTGGCCCTCGCGTGCCCTCGGCACGCTGCGCGCGGTGCTCGGCGCGTCCCGTCGGTCCCTCGGGAGAGGCGGAGGGGTCGAGATCGTCAGTCATGGCGGAGGCTCCGAGTCAGAGGAGGTCAGGGTCAGAGGAGGTCAGGGTCAGAGGAGGTCAGGGTCAGAGGAGGTTGGGAAGGAGGCGGACGAGCTGGTCGCAGGCGAAGACGCTCGCCAGCAGCAGGATGGGCACGAAGACGATCCAGGTCTTCTGCGCACCGACACGGCGAAACGCCCAGACGGCGGCGACCTCGGCGGCGACGAGGAACTGGAGCGCGAAGACGAGAGCCCAGACGGTCGTCGTGTCGGTCGCGAGCGCCGCGTGGGACGGCGGCAGCGTGATCGGGGTGGTCTGGCGGGCCCCCGCGGGCTGGCCTTTGTCGACGAGCCGGGCGTCGACGTACGCGATTCCGGTCGGCACGTAGGGCGCCCCGCGCGCCGTGAGCAGGATGAGACGGCTCTCTCCGCGGACGGGCGCGGGCGGCGTCGGGTCGCCCGCGTAGCGGACGCCGAGCACCTCGAAGGTGTTCAAGCCCTGCCCGGTACGTACCTCGAACCGCTCCCCCGGTTGCAGCGACTGCAAGCGCCCGAACGGACCGCCGAAAGCTGCGGCGCGACCCATCACGACGCTGACACCGACCTGGCCCGGCAGCACCGTATCGCGGCGGTGGCCGGGGCCGCCGGCGAGGACGCCCGATGATGTCCCCTCCGCGATCACCTCGTGCACCCCGAGCCGCGGGATGTCGATGATGCCGACCGGCGCGCCGTCGGCGAGGAGGACGTCGTTGAAGTCGCCCTCGCTGACCGGCGCCGTGCCGGCAGCCAGTTGCGCCCGGTACGTGTCGGAGAGCTGCTGCTGGGCGGCGAAGTGGAGCACGTGACTGAGGACCAGGAGGTGGAAGACGAAGGCGAGAGCGAGCGCGGCGATGAGCGAGAGGATGCCGCGGGCAAGCGCCTGCCCGGGCGTGAGCGGCGCGTACTGCGGCGCGGGCCGCGGCATCCGGCGGGGACGACGCGGCGGAGGCGGAGGCGGAGCGGATGCCGGGGATACCGCGACCGGCGCGACGACCTGGGTCGCGTCGTCGACGACGCTCATACCGCGGCCTCCGACGGCTTCGCGGCGAGGGCGAGCGCGACGGCGCGCCACGCGAGCAAGGCGATCGCCAGCGTCGCCGCCAGCGAGGTGCTCAGCCACGGAAAGACGACGACGAGCGCGTCGCGGGTGACGGGCGTCAGGGGCGTGCCGTCGACGGTGGCGGGCGGCGTGATCGTCACGTGAGTGTTGACCAGCCCCCACTGCCCGGCGCCGTGCAGACGCGCCGAGATGAGGCGCGTCTCGCCCGGCTGAAGCCCCGTCACAGGCACGGCGGATGCCGAGTCCAGCGCCGTGCCGAACAGCACGCTGTCCATCCAGAAGTCGGCGGTCAGATCGATCACGCTCGAGGACGCGTTTCGCACCGAGAGCCACAGCGTGACATCCCCCTGCGCGGGATCGGGCGACAGCGCAACCGATGAGTTCACGCCGCTCACGTAGACCATCCCGGCGATACTGACGGTGCCGGCCGCTCCCGCGCCGCCGCCGGCGCCCGCGCCGCTGCCGCCGCCCGTTCCGTCGCCAGCGCCGGTTCCCTTGCCCCCGCTCGTCCCACCCTTGCTCGGCGCCGACCCGCCAGACGAGGCAGAAGGGGTGGGTGCGGGTGACGAAGACGCGGGTCGCGGCGTCGGGCTGGCGGTCGATCCGTCGGTGACAGTGACGGTGAGGTTCGCACCGTCGTTGCCGTCGTCGTCGGCGGCGTGGACGAGCGTGGAGGGCACGAGCAGCAACCCGAGCGCGACTCCCGCGGCCGCCAGTGCGCGGACGACCCCGGTCATGAATCCGCCGGGGCGGTCGCCGTGGCGGCATGCACCCTCGCCTCGGCCGCGGCGGCCGCCTGCTGCTCGGTGTAGGCGATCCACTCCTGGGCGCGCGCCTCGTCGCGGCGCCGCCGCCAGCGCAGCAACAGCACGATGGCCGCGACGACGGCCGCGGCGATCAGCAGCATCCACGGGACGGCGACGACGACCGTGTCGCGGGTCACCGGCGCGACCGCGACCTGCATCGCGGCATCCTGAGCGTCGACGAACGGGATGAGCTTCGCCGCCGGGTTCAGGTAGCCCCACTGTCCAACTCCGACGAGATCGAACTCGTACGTGGCGGAGTTGCCCGGAAGCAGCACGGGGATCGCTCCACCCTGCGTGTCGGCGGCGGGGATGCCGAACCACGTCACCGCCCCCATGGAGACGTTCGCCGCGAGCGCGACGTTGCCGGGGTTGTCGACCGTGTAGAGCACCTTGAGAGTGCCGCCGAACGGGTTCCACCAGTCACCCTGGTAGGTCGCGTCGAAGCTCGCGAGGGTCAGTCGAGGCTGCAGATCGCCGGACACGCGGGCGAACAGCGCCGTCGCCACCCGGCGATCGAGACTGACCTGCTGCCCCTCATCCGTGACCGAGGCGACGATCCCGCCCGCATGGTCACCAGGGGTGGCGTCGGCGGGGAAGGCGACGGTGAAGCTGAGCAGACGCAGTTCCTGCGGCTCGAGGGAGAACTGGATGCGGTCCTGGCCGTTTTCGAATCGCACCCACGTACCCAGGGCTTGCGGGGTCTCGGCGGTGGCGAGCAGCGAGAACTCGCCGCTGGTCGCGTTGTAGGCGTCGGTCGCGTAGACGGTGAAGTCCTGTCGCTGCGTGCCCGTGTTGCCGACCAGCACCTGGTCGGTCACGCTCTGGCCCGGGTCTGCTGCGTACGCGAACCGGGTGCGTCCGTCGGGGCGTCCGTCCGCTCCCGCGGGGCGGGTTGCGACACCCACTGAAGCCGCCGCGGGGGCGTCGTCGGCTCGGGCGGGCAACGCACCCGCGACGACGGGGAGCACGAGAGCGAGCGCGAAGAAGAACGCACCGAACGTGTGCCGGATGCGCCTTCCCGATCGGGTGGTCGAGAACTGCACGGTCAATCTCCGCAGATATGGGCGACGAGGGGTGGTCGCGGGAATGAACGAGGGGTGATCGGGACGGCTCCGGAAGATGACGGATGCCGCGTCGGCCCGATCGCATCGTGAACGCACCGTGTGGGGAGGTCGCGAACGACCTCCCCACACGGCTCAGCGCCGGGCTGCAGGGCTCACTTGGAGGTGAGCGTCAGCGTCAGCGTCGAGTGGTACTGACCAGCCGCGGCATCCTTCGGCGCCGCGAACTTCAGGTCGGCATCGAGCAGCGCACCGTCGGTGAGCGTCGACACCGCCGTACTCTCGGCGATCTTGGTGCCGTTGGCGCCGAGCGTCACGCCCGGCAGCAGCGAACCGTTGTCGAACGCCTTCGGCGTGATCGTCAGGGCGGAGGCCGGGATCTCGTCGGAGCCCGCCGTGAACTTCGACCACGCGGCGTCGAGGGTCCAGCCCTTGAGCACCTTGCGGTCGTCGATGACGGTGACCTTGCCGAGCGACTTCGTCGACGCGGTGTTGCGCGCGACGTTGCCGAAGTCGATCGCCGTCTGCGCCGCGTTCAACGACCACAGGTCGCTGGCCGTGACCGCCGCCTGCAGGTCGACCGTGTCGGTCTTCGCAGGGTAGCTCGGCACGGGGACCGTGAAGGTGCCCCACACGACGACCGTCGAGCTGCCCGGCTGGGTCAGCGCGATGGTGTGCGCACCGGGAGCCAGCGCGGCGATGTTCACGACGACGTCACCGGAGGTGGCGTCGGCGGTGACCTGACCGAGGTTGGTCGCGGTGGACCAGCCCCACGCGGTCAGCGTCTGAGCCTTGAGGCCGACACCGGCGGGGATCGTCACCGTGGTCGCACCGTCGGCAGGGTCGGCGATCGTGACCTTGCCCGCGTCCGAACCGGTCGGCTCGGTGGGCACCACGTTGGTCACCGTGAGGGTCGCGGCGGTCGTCGTCGCCGAACCGGCCGAGTTGGTGTAGACGGCCTGGTACTTCGTACCCGACTGCGCCAGCTGCACGTCGGACACCGTGAGGGTGTCCGAGGTGGCGCCCGCCACATCCGACCACGTGGTGCCGTCGGTCGAGGACTGCCAGGTCACCGTCGGCGCCGGCGAGCCGGATGCCGCGGCCGTGAACACGGCCGACTGGCCCGGCAGCACCGTCTTGTCGGCCGGCTGCGTCGTGATCGCCGGGGCGGTCGCGGCGGGAGCCGGGGTCGAGTAGGTCCAGTCTCCAGTGCCCGCGGTGACCGTGATGTAGAGGAAGGACTCGTACTTGATCGTCGAGGTCGCGTTGTCGTAGACGGCGAACCCAAGGGAGTAGTCGCCACCGGCGGCCTTGACGGCCGCCGCGCCGACCGGTCCGCCACTGGCGGCTTCACCGACCGTGGCGGTGTTCTCCGGCGTCAGGCTCGGAGCGTAGACCTTCCCGCCATCCATCGCGAACGCCAGGTAAGAGTTCCAGTCGGTCTTGTGGTTCTCGTGACCTCGAGGGGAGATGAAGATGAACCCCTGGAGATAGTCGGGGGTGGAGAACGGCACGTTCGCGTCTGTCGAGTCAGGCGCCCCGACGACCGACGCACCCCACGGCAGGGACGTCGCGGTGACCTTGGAGTAGTCGGCGGTGTTGTACAGGTAGACGTTGTCCGCACTCTGCCCGGCACCGGTTCCGATGGGGGGAGGCGTCGAGGTGTCCGCGTGCGCCGCGAGCGGAGCAAGCATCGTCATCGAGACCCCGACCGCGACAGCGGCGAGGGTGCTCTTCACAGACTTCTTCATTGCAGGTTTTCCTCTTCGTGTGATGCGGGTTGCGGGAATCAGTTCGAACGCTTCGCGGCGCTGACCGGCTTGGCGAAGCCGAAGGTCTTCTTGACCTTCTCGGAGGTCGCGGCCGTACCGTTGTCGCCCGCGCTCCAGTAGGCGAGGCTCGTCGGAATAGTCGGGTCGACGGCGTTCGCGAGGCCCTTGTCATAGTTGCTCGAACTCGGGTTGACGCGGTCGTAGGAGACGATGACGTAGGTGGTGCGGCTGAAGGGGTTCGAGCCGCTGTAGTAGCTGGTGTTCGGCGTGAGCGCGTGACCGCTGCCGGTGTAACCGGCGACGCCACCGAGGCTTCCGAGGGAGAGCCCGGTCGTGGTGTTGACGATGCCCTTGGCAGCGAAGCCGGACTGCGTGTTGTCCAGGTTGTTCTGGGCGATGTACGACGCGACCGAGAAGGGGATGATCGCGATCTTGTCGGCGCCGGCGGCGGCGGCGAGCGTCGAGTTGGTGCCGTCGTTCTCGGGTCCGCCGCTGACGACGGCAGCACCGATCGAGATCTCGGTGCTGTGGTCGGCGGAGTTGAGGGCCTTGTTCCAGAACTTCCGGGTTCCCGAACCCGCCTGCGGCTCGACCGGCACGATGACATCGTCGGAGCTGCCGATCGGCGTCGGCGACGACGCCTTGTAGATGGCCTCGAGCTGCGACGCCGTGAGGGACTGCGCAGCGCTCACCGCCGAGGCGTCGACGTTGGATCCGACCTTCAGCGCATACGTCACGGCATCCTGGCCGAAGGGCACGTAGTAGAGCACGCCGTCGGACTCGTTGCCCGCGGTCGGCCCGTCGGAGCTACGCGCCCCGTCAACGGTGTTGGTGTTGATCGTGTAGTTGCCGTTCAGCCCGTCGGACGCACCGTTGAAGGTGTAGGTGGGGGCCGCCCAGGTGTGGTTGGTGCCGGTCACGCCGCCGATCGAGGCCAGGAGCGACTTCTTTCCGTCACCCGAGCCCGTCGGGCGAGGGAACGCCGCGGTGCCGGACTTCGTCTGAATCAGACCGCGCCCGCCGGAGATTCCGGGCGTAAAGGCGTTCCAGGACGCGACGAACTTGCCCGCACCAAGGGTGCGGACCGAGGGACCCGTCACGTTCGTGCCGTTGGCGAGGGCGCCGACGGCGTCCTGAAGTGTGTCCGAGCCGACGAACGCGTAGCCGTCGGTGACGGGGTCTGCGTTGGCAGCCGAAGCGACGCTGAGACCGGCGATCACGATTCCGAACGCAGCGCCGAACGCAGCGATCTTCTTGATTTTCATGAGTTCCTTTTCCTTGTCGGGTGATGCAGGTGAGCCATCGCGAGCACGAGGACTCACAGGACCCGCCTGCGCAGGCGGGAGATGAGGGGCACGGCGACCGCTCCACCGGCACCGGCGAGCAGGCTGCCGGGTACGGCGGCGGCGAGAGCTCCGGGGCCCGGATCGTCGGGGGTCTTCGCGCCTGCGAGGGCCGCTGAGGCCGCACCCGTGGCACTGGGCACAGGGGCGGGCGCCACCGACGGTTGCCCCGAATCACCAGTTGCGGACACGGCCGTCGCGGCCCGAAGGGGAGTCGCGACAGACGATGCCGTCGACGTCGCGACGGGTGTGGCGAGTGCCGTCGCACCGTCCTCGATGGCCTGAGCCGCCACCCGCGCTTGGTCGACCCAGGCTTGTGGAAGCGGTGCGTACCCGTCGGGGAGCTGGCCGACGTCGGGACCTCGGCGCTGTCCGACCCCTGCCGCGTAGCGGATGAAGTCCGCGTACGACTTCCGCAGCACCGAATCAGTGAGACGCGGCGATGCCGCCGCGTACACGGGGAGGGCCAGGGGGTAAGCGTCGGCGGCCCGGCGCGCCTCCGCCGAAGAACTGTCGAATGCGAGCACGGCTCCGCCGGCCCCTGCGCCGGTCATGGCGGATGCCGCCGCGGTCAAGGACTTCTCCGACACGGCGACAAAGGCACCGGCCGGATTTCGCAGCGAGGCCGTCATCACCTGATACCGGGACGAGGCGGCGAAGTCGCTCACGCCGATCAATGCGTGATACCCGGCGGTCGTGCGACCCGTTTTGGAGTAGCCGGGCGGCTGCTTCGTGGGATCCCATTGTCCGAGCGTCAAGCCGTCACCTCGCAGAACCAGACCACTGACGCTGTCGAGGTCGTTCGCGTAGGGCCGCCAGGCGACCAGGTTGATCGGCGCTTGCCCTTCAGGACGGACTTCGACGGGGTCGGCGCGCGGGAAGTCCTCGCGCGGAAGCGTGAGCGCAGTCCCGCCGGCGTTGACCGCCGCCGACGTCGAGTACCAGGGGTTGACCCGCATTCCCCACGGATCCGGTTCTCCGTTGAGGAACGCAACGGCCTCGGGGTCGGCGAGAACGTAGCTCCACAGTGCCCAGGCGGCGTCCGAACGCCCCTGGGGTGAGATCACGTCGGCGAGCGCCGGCGTTTGATACAGCTGCGATGCCCACTCCGGATCGTTCACGGCGAGGAAGTCGGGATCGGAGGTGATGACCTCCGGGTTCTTACCGAGGTAGGCGAGGTCAGCGCCGGTGGGGATCGCTCGCTTGTACGAGTCGGTGAGCAGCTTCGCGACGAGGCGCGGTGTGAGATTCAGCGACGTGAACGGCTGCCGCGCGCGCGCCCGGTACTTGTCGTCGACATGGCCGAAGGGCGACGGAGCGCGATCGATACCGAAGGCGATCGTCAGTGCGGTCAGGGCGACGGGAGCATAAGACAGCCGATCTGGCCCGGCATCAGACGGGAGGGACCGGCTCGTGAGAGCCATCGGAGCCGCACTGTCCGCACGATTGGCCGTCGCGAGAGCGTCGGATTCGGGAAGCGTCAGAAGGGCATACACCGACCCGCCCTGCTGGTTGCAGACAACGGGCTGCCATGAGGTCACAGCCAGCGCCACGAGCTCGCTTCCTGCCAACTGCCGCTCCGCAGCGCCCTCCGGGCAGCGGGCGTCGATCGGCTGGAACCCGAGCCGCACGGCGAGGGCGTGCCGCCACGAATCCCAGAACAGGCCCGAGTCCGTGATCGCGGTCGATCCGTTGTCGGCGGTGCCGCGCGGAAGGATGACGAGCCAGCACGATGCTCCGACAGTCGTCCCCGCTTCCGTGACGGCGTTGCCGCAGCCGAGACCGGGCGACTGCGCCGCCGTCTGCACCTCGAAGGAGATCGATCCCGCCCCGTCCGCACTCGATCCCGCCCACGGAACCTCGTTCGTCGTGTACTTGGTGAAGAACTGGTTGGTGTTCACGCTCGTCGCGTTCACCTGCTTCGTCCCGTCGGCCGCAGTGTCGATCGAGGACACGACGGTCTTGTCACGGGCGACGAAGGGGATGGAGGTGTACGGCGGAAAGATCCCTCGGCCCGGTACGGAGTAGGGCTGATCCTGGAGGGGGATGTCGGAGTAGGGGATCTGTCGCGTGGAGTCACGCATGCCCCCCGCGGTGAGTGCTCCGCCGTACTGACAGGTCGTGCGGTCCGGCCGGGGCGTGCGCGGTGAGCCGGGGTCGTCACCCCAGCACTGAAAGACCTGGAGGAAGTTCGCTCCCCCGTTGCCCGCCGTCGGCTCCGTCGAGCGCAGACCGCCGGTCCAGCTGACGGTGATGCCCTGCGCGATCAGTCCCTTCGTCTGCGAGACGGTTACCGCAAGATCGGGAAACGGCGCGTCCTGATAGCCGGTCGGGTCCTGGTCCTTGGCGGTGACCGTCACGGCGCTGGAGGTCACCTCATCGGCGTGAGCGGCGGTGGCGACGACGACGCTGGGACCCGCGACCAAGGCGAAGACGACACCCGCGGTGAGCACGCCGGTGAGACCGGATGCGACCCACGTGCGGCGTCGGGCACGCGGCAACACGTTCACGTTTTCTCCAGGGATTCGCGGCGACCTGCGCCGGATGTGATCAAGGTATGGGCGGGTTGTGGACATCAGATGAATCCACTGGGAACGAGCCTGCTCCGACT
Source organism: Microbacterium sp. AG790 (assembly GCF_003634765.1). NCBI lineage: Bacteria > Bacillati > Actinomycetota > Actinomycetes > Micrococcales > Microbacteriaceae > Microbacterium > Microbacterium sp. AG790. Next base: position 664,361 of record NZ_RBWZ01000006.1, on the reverse strand, counting down.
CGTACTCAACATGAGAACTCTCTAATTCCCAGATCAGCGGCCGAAAAATTCCAGCGCAGTGCAGCGCACTCCCGGCGAGGCGAGTGCGCTTTGAGGAGAGACGCGGTGTTACCGCTTGGGCCCGCGAAGGCGGCGCGACAGGAGCGGGGGCAGAACGATCGCGGCGAGAAGCAGGGCGGCGGCAGCGAGCATCGTGAGCTGCGGGGTCCCCCAGTCACCGGCGGCAAGGGTGAACGGCGAAGACACCGCCTTCGCACCTCCCCCCGTCGAGCCGGAAACGAGATTGCCGTTCGCGTCGTAGACCGGGTCGGCCCCGCTCGCCGCAGCGCCAGCGGCGGCCGCCGGAGCGGCGGCGTCGGCTGCCCCGGAGCCGCTCGTCGCCTGCCCCGATCCGCCGGTACCCGTCACGGGCGTGTCGACGGTCGCTCCCCCCGTGCCGGTGGCGCACTGCGTCGTTCCCTGCTTGTCGCAGTCGGCCGGCATCGGGGCCGTGGCGGCGAGCTGGTTGTCCGACGGTGAGTCGCCGGGCTTGAAGGTCGGGTTGTTGCAGCTGTTGAAGTCGACACCGCCCACGGTTCCGGGGATGGTCTTGATGACGTCGGATGCCGCCTGCACGAGGTTCATCGGCAGGGGCGAGTACCCCAGCGCGGACGCCTGCTGCTGCCCCTCGCAGATCATGTAGTCCGCGAACTTGCTCAGCGTCTTCCCCTTCTCCGCGGTGAAGACCTTCGTCGGCTGGGTGGGAACGATCATGTACGAGTAGCTCGACATCGGGTAGGTGCGCGCGTCGGCGTTGTTGTAGACACCGTCGAGGTTCTGTGTGAGATCGGAGTTGATCGCCGCTCCCATGAGCGCGACCGCGACCGACTGGTAGGTCGGCTCGACGTAGTACCCCGCCTTGTTCAGGACTTTGGCGACCGGGAAGCCCGACTTCAGGGCGTAGGAGTACTCGACATAGGTGATCGCGCCCTCGCCGTAGTTCTGGCTGACGTAGCCTGCGACGCCGAGCGATCCGCTCTGCGCCTTGAACGCCCCGCTCAGCGACGGGAACTGCGAGGTCATGCCTCGCGTCCAGATACTCGGGAACTGCGACGACATCCACAGCGTGAACTGGGCGCTCGTGCCCGACCCGTCCGAACGCACGACCGGCGTGATCGACTTGTCTGGCATGGCCAGGGCAGGGTTGTCGGCCTGGATGGCGGGATCATTCCAGTTGGTGATCGCACCGGTGAAGATCTTCGCGATGACCTCGCCCGACAGGCGCAGGTTCGTCACCTGCTTGCCCGCGATCTTGAGGTTGTACATCAACGAGGTTCCACCCGCGACGATCGGCATGTAGGAGTAGGTCGTGGCCGGAACCTCGGGCGCCGATCCGTCCTCCGGGCGCGCTTGGAACGGGATCTCGCTGATCGCGAAGTCGACGGTCTGGTTGATGAAGTCCTGCCGACCGGCCGACGAGCCCGTGCCGGAATAGTTGACCGTCATGCCGTAGTTGCCGGCGACGTTCTTGCGCCACTGATCCAGCGCGTTCTGCGACCACGTCGATCCGGAGCCGGAGATGGGCACATACGACTCGGCCGCCTGCGCGGGCAGCGGGATCAGCGCGATCAGCGCGGCGACGACGGTCGCGGCGGCGAAACGGTACCAGCGGGCTCGCGCGGTCACGACGGGTTCTCCTCGATCGGATGGGTGGGCTCTGTCGATGCGGATGCCGAGGGCAGCGCACGCTCTCGGCGTGCACCGGCATCCTCGATGCGTCGGAGGTCGCGGGCAGACGCGCCCGCGACAGCCCGACGCTGCCGGTCGCTCAGCTGCCCGGGCCCACGCCCGCCGATGAGGCGTGCGATCAAGAACAGGGCGAGCACGAGCAGCACGAGGGTCGCGGCCGCACCGAAGCCGCGGGCGACCATGTTCGGCTCGGGCGACTTGACGAAGTCGAACACCTGCAGGGGCAGCGAGATCATCGGCCCGCTGAACGGGTTGAGGTTCATCTCCGCGGTCACGCCCGAGGTCAACAGCACCGGCGACGTCTCGCCGACACCCCGCGCGGTGCCGAGAATGACCGCGGTGACCAGTCCCGAGCGCGAGGTCGGGAGCACGACGTGCCAGACCGTCCGCCACCGGGTCGTGCCGAGGGCGTACGACGCCTCCCGGAGGTTGTTGGGCACGAGCCGCAGAACGACGTCGGAGGCGCGGATGATGATCGGCAGCATCATGACGCTGATCGCGAGCGCCGCCGCGAACCCGGACCGCTGGTGCGTGACGAGAGTGACGATCGCGGCGTAGATGAACAGGCCGGCGACGATGGACGGCAGCGCGGTCATGGCGTCGGAGATCGTCCGCACGAACCTCGCGAAGCGTCCACCGACCTCGTTGAGGAACACCGCCGTCGTGATCCCGAGCGGAATCGTGATGACGAGGGCGATCGAGATCTGGATCAGCGTGCCGACGATCGCGTGCGCGATGCCCCCCACGCTGAGCGGTTCGAGCGGACCGGCGAGCTTCATCGTCTCGACGAAGAAGTTCGGGTTGATCAGCGCCGGAACACCGCGGACCACCGTGTACCCGAGCACGAACACGAGGGCGCCGAGCAGGATCGCGCCGGCCGAGTAGAAGAGGGCCGTCATGATCCGCTCGCTGACGGTGAGCCGGTCGGCACGCAGCGACGAGAGCACCGCGTAGATGCCGAGGAATGCGATGAAGGAGATGACCAGCCACCCGATGAACCCGGTCATCGGCGTCAGCCAGCCGAACAGCAGCGTCGCCACCGCGATGCCCGCCGCGACCGCGCCGACCACGTTGAACGCGTCGTCGAGCGGCACGCTGCGCAGGTCACGGCGCTCTCCCACCGCCTCGTGTCGGACGGGGATCTCCGTGCGCGCGGCCGGCGCCTGCTCCTGCGCGGCCGGAGAGCGCGGCGCTGCGTCGACGATCGTCATCAGTTGCTCTCCGCGCCCGAGCGGCTGCGGGCGACGATGGTGGATGCCGTGAAGTTGACGATCAGCGTGATGATGAACAGCACGAGACCGGCGGCCATGAGGGCGGACAGTCCGAACTGGCTCGCCTCGCCGTAGCGGAGGGCGATGAGCGCGGACACGGAGTTGGTACCCGTCTTCAGCACCTGCCAGTTGATGGTGAAGATCGGCGAGATGATCATGACGACGGCGATCGTCTCCCCGAGCGCTCGTCCGAGCGCGAGCATCGTGCCGCCGATGATGCCGCCGCGCCCGAACGGCAGCACGACCGTGCGGATCATCCCCCACCGGGTCGATCCCAGCGCGAGCGCACCCTCCCGCTCACCCAACGGCGCTTGCGAGAAGGCCTCGCGCATGACGGAGGTCTGCGTCGGGACGATCATGAGCGAGACGACGATGCCGGCGATGAAGGCGGAAGAGGTGAAGGCCCCGGCATCCGTCACGCGGGCTCCCGAGGGATCGGTGACGGCGAAGAGGGGGATCCACGCGAAGTACGTGGAGATCCACTGCGAGACCGGGATCACGTTCGCCTGCAGGAAGAACACGCCCCACAGGCCGAACACGACGCTCGGCACCGCGGCCATGAGGTCGACGAGGGAGATGAGCGTGGACTTGATGCGCCCCGGCACCACCTCGCTGATCAGCAGCGCCGTCGCCAGCGACAGCGGCAGCGCGATCGACAGCGCGATGAACGCGATCGTGACGGTGCCGAAGAGCACCGCCGCAATGCCGAACTGGCCGTCTCCGCCCTCCGGCGACCATGCCTGGGTCCACAGGAATGCGGGGCCCGACCGGGCGAGCGCCTCCCCGGCTCGGCCGGAGAGGAACACCCCGACCGCGAGCATGATCGCGACCGTGATGCCGCCGGCGGCGTAGCACAGGGCACGGAAGACCCGGTCGGCCTGCACGGGCCGCGAGACGAGCGAGCGCGGCCGGGGGGTCGGGGCCGCGGGGATGACCTCCGTGACGGAGTCAGTGGTCATGGCGCCTCCCTGGCGTGCGGAACGGGTGAGCGGATCTCGGGACCGAGCGACGCCTGTCGTTCCGGGGCGCGTGCGCGGCGGAGCCCTCGGGACAGGCTTCGCGGAGCCAGGATGACGCGGGAGGGTGAACGACGGCCGCTGCGATCGTGTCGCACACGTGACCGCTTCGCGTGCGGGAGGTATCCGTCATGGTCGCGGGGGCTCCATCGCCGCGGGAGTCGCGGTGGGGCTCGACGACGGCACGGGCGTGATCGACGGGCTCGCCGATGCGCTCGGCGTCGCGGAGGTCTCGGCCGGAACCTGCAGGACCACGACCGTGCCCACCGGCGCCGACTGTCCGGACGTCGGCACGGTGGCGGCCACGACGCCCGGGGCGCCCGATCCGCCGACGGCGACGCGAGACGCGAAGCCGGCGGTCGACAGCGCGCCCTGCGCCTCCGCGAGGGCCATGCCCGCAACGGCGGGGACGGCGTTCAGGCCGGATGCCGCGCGCAGGGCGATCACGGCCCCCGCAGACACGCGGTCGCCCGCGGCGGGCACGGACGCGAGCACGATGTCGCGCACGGCAGGCCCATCGTCGCGGCCGATGTCGCCGACCGTGAAGCCGGCCCGTTCCAGCACGCCTACCGCCTCGTCGACCGCGAGTCCTCGGACTTCCGGCACCACCCGTCGCGTGCTCGCCGTCGCGGTGTCGGTCGGCGCCGCGCTCGCGGACGGCGTCGCCAACGCCGTCCGCGAGGCCGACGCCGTCGCCGTCGGACTCCCCCCCGTCGATGCCGCCATCGCCGACCAGCCGGCGGCGGCGGTCACGGCGGCGATGAGGGCGGCGGCGATGAGGGGCGCCCGCCAGGCTCCGCGCGCGCGAGGGAGGGAAGGGGACGACGCCGCTGGTTCCGCTGCAACCGTCGGGCGGGGAGGGCTGAGGGGTGCGTCGACACCGGGCAGCCGCGTGCGGTACACGCGCGTCGCGGCCGTGGTCGATGGGGCCATCGCCGCGTCCGACGACGCCCCGATGACGGCGTCGAGCGCGGAGCGCATCGCCGCGGCATCCGGGTACCGGTCCTGGGGACGCTTCAGCATGGCTGTCGTGACGACCCGGTCGAGAGCGGGCGGGATGCCGCGACGGCGCGCAGAGGGCACCGGCGGCGGTGACGACAGATGCGCACGGACGACCGCCGCGGTCTCGCCCTCGAACGGGGGACTCCCCGTCAGCGCGAAGAAGAGCGTGGCACCGATCTGGTAGAGGTCGCTCGACTCCCCGATCGCCGCGCCCGAGAGCTGTTCGGGCGAGGCGTAGGGGACGCTGGCGACGACGCCCGCACCCGCCGCGTCGGATCCCGCGCCGCTCAGCAACGCGTCGCCGCCGCGCGTCGTGCGCCCCGGGACGTCGGCCAGCCCGAAATCGAGGAGCCGGATGCCGCTCACCCGCAAGTCCGCGTCGTCGCTCTCGCTGAGGGTGAACATGATGTTCGAGGGCGTGATGTCGCGGTGGACGATGCCGCCCGTGTGCGCGGCGCCGGTCGCGTCGACCACGGCGGCGAAGACGGCCACGGCATCCGTGACGGTGAGCGGCCCGCGCTCACGCACGTGGTCGGCGAGACTGACACCGTCGATGAGCTCCATCGCGATCCACGCGACGGGTGGGTCACCGGGCGCGAGGCCTGCGTCGTACACCTCGGCGAGGTTCGGGTGGGCGATCGCCTGGGCAGCTCGCACCTCCTCGAAGAACGCCTCCCACGCGGCCGGCCCGACGGCCAGGTGCGGATGCAGCAGCTTCAACGCCACGCGCTGCGCGCGCACCGTGTCGTCGGCCTCGAACACGGCGGCCGTACCGCCGCTTCCACGCAGATTCCGCAGGTGGAACCGCCCGGCGATGAGGCCGTCGCTCATTGCAGGATCAGCGGATCCACCGGCGCCGGCCGGCTGAGCCCGAGGTCGGCGCCGCCCGATGAGGTGGCGGCCAGCTCCTGCATGAGGCGCACCGCGAGAGCCGCCGCGCTTTCGGCCGCCGAGCGCTTCTCATAGCGGCGGGCGCCCATCATCACGAGCGAGCCGCGCGCGCTGACGAACCACCCCGTGCTGCGCAAGCGCGGCGCCGGGTTGGTGTGGATCTCGAACGTCGACGCCGCGCGCAGCACCTGCGCCAGGTCGGCGCGGGCAACCGCCTCGTCGGTGAAGACGCGGCATCCTCGCGCGATCTCGCGCCGGTTCTCGCTCACCAGCCGCCAGGCGACGGCGGGTTCGACGGCCGGAAGCGGTTCCTGTCCGCTCGCGAAGGGCCCGACACCGGGATGCCCGGCCGCGATCTCGGCGACGACGCGCATCCATTCGAGTGCGGTCTTGTGCGAGGCCGCGGGAAAATGCGCGTAGAGAAGACGCGCGGACATGGTTCTCCCTTTCGCGACACCGGAGATCGTGCACACGGCCGCGAGGGAAGAGTGGCGGCCCAAGGCGACACCGACCGGACGCACCGGTGAACGCCGGGCGTCGATCTGGCGGACGAGGAGTAGCGCCTCAGCTGGCCGACACCCACCCCCGGCAGGGCGAGGGCGCGGCGGACCGGTTCGCCGGCACCGCGATCAGATGCTCCGGCGCCCTTCGAAGGCGCGGCCGAGGGTGACTTCGTCGGCGTACTCGAGGTCGCCGCCGACGGGAAGACCGGACGCCAGCCGTGTCACGCGGATCTCGAGGGTGTGCAGCAGCCGGCTGAGGTAGGTCGCGGTGGCCTCGCCTTCGAGGTTCGGGTTGGTCGCGAGGATGACTTCCTGCACCGTGCCGTCGGCGAGGCGCTGCATCAGCTGCGTGATGCGCAGGTCGTCGGGCCCGATGCCGGCGATCGGGCTGATGGCGCCGCCGAGCACGTGGTAGAGCCCCCGGAACTCCCGCGTCCGCTCGATGGCCGAGACATCCTTGGCATCCTCGACCACGCAGATGAAGGTCTGATCGCGGCGGGGGTCGCGACAGATCGCACACCGCTCCTGCTCGCTCACGTTGCCGCAGATCTCGCAGAAGCGCACGCGCTCGCGCAGCTCGCCGAGCAGCTGCGACAGACGCGCGACATCGAACGTCGGAGTCTGAAGGATGTGGAACGCGATACGTTGCGCGGACTTCGGCCCGATGCCGGGAAGGCGGCCGAACTCGTCGATGAGGTCTTGGACGATGCCGTCGTACATGGCTTAGTTGAACCTCGTCGGGGGCGTGTACGGCTCTTCGCGCACGAATGTCGCCCCCAGCACCTGCCGCACGACGGCCTCACCGACGCGCTCGATGCCACCGGGACGGGGCACGCGGGGCGGCGCAGGGCGTTCGACCGCGACGGGAGCACGCGGCGGCAGCGGAGCGTCCTCGAGCGGAGGCGGGAACTCATCCTCTTCCGGGGCGTCGTCGTCGGTGTGCGTGTACTCCACCGAGGCGGGCAGAACGGCGCCGTCCCGGGGGATCGTCAGCGTGCGCACCGTCTCGGCGGTGGCGTCCTCGGGCTCGTCGTCGACCGCCAGCCCGACCGCCGCCGGGGCAGGGGCGAGGAGTGCAGATGCCGCCGGTGCACCCGGAGCAGGATCGTTCGGCGCCGAAGCGCGCGGCGCGGGGTCGCTCGGGATCCGCGCCACCGCCCACTCCGTCACCGGAGCGGCTGCGGAGGATGCGACGGTAGGCGTCGATCGAGGCCGCTCGCCGCCGTCGGCGCGAGCAGACCCGGAAGGGCCGTCGTCGGTGCGCGGCCCGTCGTCCGACGCCGTCGCACCGCCCGGGGCCGACGGACCCGCGGGCGCATCGGCATCGAAACGCGCCACGTACTTCACACGGATGCCGAGAACGTCGCGGATCGCACCGCGCAGGTCTTCACTGGGGCCCTTGCCGGCCGCAAGCTTCTTGAACGCGGCGACATCCGCCTGCGTGCGGAAGCTCAACGTCAGCACGTCGTCGGTGAACGCGACCGGGGTGGCGTCGACGGCGATCATCCACGACGACCGGCTCACCGGCTCGAGGCGCTGGAGGATCTCGGGCCACGCGTCGCGAACCTGCGCGAGGGTGACCGGACCGCTCGGCGCGACCGGGGCGGGCGCGGGCGATGCGGGCGTGGGCTCGGGATCGGCGGCGGCCGGCGCGGGGTCGGGGCGTTTCGACTCGCTCGCTGCGCTCGCTCGCTCAACGACCGGAGTCGTCGGCGCCTCGGAGGCGGGCGCGGCGGGAGCGGGCGGGGCAGGAACGCCGGCAGCCGGGGCGGGAGCGGCGGCAGCCGCGGCGGGAGCGGTCGGGGCAGGAACGCCGGCAGCCGGGGCGGGAGCGGCGGCAGCCGCGGCAGGAGCGCCGGCAGCCGGGGCGGAAGCGGCGGCGGCATCGGCGGTGTGCGCGAGCACTCGCGCCACCAGCAGCTCGAGCTGCAGACGCGGAGAGGTCGCCCCGTTCATGTCGTCGAGGGCGCCGACGACGAGGTCGGCGATGCGGGAGAGACGATCGGTGCCGAACGCCGAGGCCTGACGGCCCATCCGCTCGAGCTCGTCGGCGGGGATGCCGCGCAGCACCGCCCCGGCGCCCTCCCCCGTTGCGGCGACGATGATGAGGTCGCGCAACCGCTCGAGCAGGTCGTCGACGAACCGCCGCGGATCCTGTCCGGTCTGCACGACCCGGTCGATCGCGGCGAAAGCGGCCGCCGCGTCGTGCGCTGCGAAGGCCGTGACCACCTCGTCGAGGAGCGCCCCGTGGGTGTACCCGAGCAGCGCGACGGCGCGCTCGTATCGCACGGTCGCACCCTTCTCACCGTCGACGGGGTCGGAGCCGGCGATGAGCTGATCGAGCAGCGACAGCGTGTCGCGGGGCGACCCGCCGCCGGCCCGCACCACCAGCGGAAGCACACCGGCCTCGGTCTGCACCCCCTCCTGGACGCAGAGCTGCTCGACGTACTCGAGCATCGCCGCGGGGGCGACGAGACGGAACGGATAGTGGTGGGTGCGCGAGCGGATCGTGCCGATGACCTTCTCGGGCTCGGTGGTCGCGAAGATGAACTTCACGTGCTCGGGGGGCTCTTCGACGAGCTTGAGCAGCGCGTTGAACCCCTGAGCCGTCACCATGTGCGCTTCGTCGAGGATGAAGATCTTGAAGCGGTCGCGCGCGGGGGCGAAGATCGCGCGCTCACGCAGATCGCGGGCGTCGTCGACACCGTTGTGGGATGCCGCGTCGATCTCGACCACGTCGAGCGACCCGCCGCCGCCGCGACTGAGCTCGACACAGCTGTCGCAGACGCCGCACGGCGTGTCGGTCGGACCGGCAGCGCAGTTCAAGCAGCGCGCGAGGATGCGGGCCGACGTCGTCTTGCCGCAGCCGCGAGGGCCGCTGAAGAGGTAGGCGTGGCCGACACGATCGCTGCGCAACGCCGTCATGAGCGGTTCGGTGACCTGCGCCTGCCCGATCATCTCGCCGAACGTCTCCGGTCGGTAGCGGCGGTACAGGGCGGTGGTCACCAGAACAGACTACGGTGTGCTCCCGACATGCAGGACGGGAACATCCTTCGGCGTGACGCGTTGAAGGGGGCATGACCAACGACTCCCCCGCCGAGACGGTGGACGTCCTCGTCATCGGCGCCGGCCAAGCCGGCTTGTCGGCCGCCTTTCACCTGCGCCGCCGCGGCTTCGTCCCCGCCCCGGGCGACGGCGGCGCCCGCACCTTCGCGGTGCTCGACGCCGATGCTGCGCCCGGCGGGGCCTGGCAGCATCGCTGGCGGTCGCTGCGGATGGGCACGGTCAACGGCATCCACGAGCTGCCCGGCGCACCCGTACCGCCCGCCGATCCCACGGCGCCCAGCGTGGACGTGCTGCCCGCCTACTTCGCGGACTACGAGCGTCGCTTCGATCTGCGGGTGCACCGGCCGGTGCACGCACGGGCGGTACGGAGGGTCGACGACGACCCGCATGGGCTCCTGCGCATCGACACCGACCACGGCGTGTGGTTCGCGCGGTACGTCATCAACGCGACCGGCACGTGGCGGCGCCCCTTCTGGCCCCACTACCCCGGCCAGGAGGACTTCGCCGGCCGACAGCTGCATGTCCACGACTACGTCTCCGCGGACGAGTTCGTCGGGCAGCGCGTCGTCATCGTCGGCGCGGGGATCTCGGCCGTGCAGCTGCTGGAGGAGATCTCCCGCGTCACCGACACGTTCTGGGTGACGCGGAAGGACGTGACCTGGGATGCCGCGCAGTTCGACACCGCCGCCCGGGTGGTGGCGATCGCGGGTGTCGAGGAGCGCGTGCGTCGCGGCGACCCTCCCGGGAGCGTCATCTCCGTGACGGGGCAGCACTGGACGCCGTGGGCGCGAGCCGCCCACGAGCGGGGAGTGCTGGTGCGGCATCCGATGTTCGAACGCATCGAAGAGCACGGCGTCCGGATGCCGGACGGCACGTTCGAACCCGCCGACGTGATCCTCTGGGCGACGGGTTTTCGCGCCGACATCGCCCACCTCTCCCCGCTGGGACTGCGTACCGCAGCCGGCGGCGTCCGCGTGGCGAACGGTCGCGCGATCGACGAGCCGCGCCTGTTCCTCATCGGCTACGGACCCTCGCAGTCCACGGTGGGCGCCAACCGCGCCGGGCGCGATGCGGTGCGCGCCATCGTGGCCGACGCGTCCGCGCACGACCTCTCCGTGACCGGCGAATCAGTGTCGCAGACTGTCGCCTCCGCAACGGCGTAGCGACGGTTCGCGCCCCCGATCGCAGCGACGCGCCGGATCGGGGACGCGCACGGCCGAACGCCGCCGGCCCGTGAGCCGCGTCAGGAGTCGATGCCGAGGTTGGCGTCGTCTGGCGGGAAGGCGCCGACGATCGGCACGCTCCCGGTGATCACAGGAATCGTCGTCGTCATGGTCGGAACGGATGCCGACAGGAGCGTCCCGTCCTCGCGGAGGGCGTCGCCGATGTCGCTGATCGTGGGACGACCCGACAGCTCCGGCCCCTGACCGCGCAGCGGCACCGTCAACGTCGACTCCGGGGCCACGACGAACGCCTCGCCGCGCACCGAGAAGGAGACCGGCTCGCCGGCCCCGGCATCCACCCTCAGCTGCTCCGCCGTGATCTCGATCTTCAGCGGCGTGCCCTGCCAGTGCAGGGTGAACGCCAGCGACGGCCAGTCCTTGGGCAGACGCGGATCGAAGCTCAACTCGCCGTAGTGATCACGCATGCCGCCGAAGCCGGCGACCAGAGCGGTCCACACGCCCCCCGCCGAGGCCACGTGCACGCCGTCGGAGGCGTTGTGGTGCAGGTCGCCGAGGTCGACGAAGATCGACTGCGAGAAGTATTCGAGCGCCAGGTCCTGGTACCCGACCTCGGCCGCAAGAATCGCCTGCACGACCGCCGACAGCGTCGAGTCGCCGGTGGTCAGCGGGTCGTAGTACTCGAAGTCGGCGAGCTTCTCCTCGTCGGAGAAGTGGTTTCCCTGCAGGTACAGCGCCAGAACGACGTCGGCCTGCTTGAGCACCTGGTAGCGGTAGATCACCAGCGGGTGGAAGTGCAGCAGCAGCGGACGCTGCTCGGGCGGGGTGTTCTCCAGGTCCCACACCTCGCGCTCGAGGAACACCTCATCCTGCGGATGGATGCCGAGGCCCTCGCTGTACGGAATGTGCATCGCCTCCGCGGCGGCATCCCACGCGTCGCCCTCGGCGGGGTCGAACGAGAGCCGCTCGACCATCTGGGCGTAGTACTCCGGCGCGTCCTCTGCCATCTCGCGCACCACACGCGCCGCGAAACGCAGGTTGAAGCGCGCCATCACGTTGGTGAACAGGTTGTCGTTGACGACCGTCGTGTACTCGTCGGGTCCCGTCACGCCGTGGATGTGGAACACCTCGGGCTGGCCGTCCTCGGTGTAGCGCCAGAACCCGAGCGTGGCCCACAGCCGGGCCGTCTCGACGGCGATGTCCACGCCCTCGCGGTAGAGGAACTCGTCGTCGCCCGTCGCGCGCACGTACTTGGCGAGGGCGAAGCTGACGTCCGCGTTGATGTGGTACTGCGCGGTGCCGGCGGCGTAGTACGCCGAGGCCTCCTCGCCGCTGATCGTGCGCCAGGGGAAGAGGGCACCCGCCTCGTTCAGCTGCGCCGCGCGGCGCCGTGCCGCCGGGAGCATGAGATAGCGCATGCGCAGCGCGTTGCGTGCCCAGATCGGCGTCGTGTACATCAGGAACGGGAGCACGTAGATCTCGGTGTCCCAGAAGTAGTGACCGCTGTAGCCCGAGCCCGAGACGCCCTTGGCGGGAACGCCCTGACCGTCGGCGCGGGCCGCCGCCTGCGCGAGCTGGAACAGGCACCACCTGCTCGCCTGCTGCAGGTCGTCGTGACCTGCGATGACGACGTCCGAGCGCTCCCAGAACGCGTCCATCCACTCGCGTTGACGCGTGAACTGGTGGGCGATGCCCTCCGCGCGGACGCGGTCGAGGGCGCGGCGGCCGCGGTCGACGAGCTCGCGCGCCGGCACCCCGCGGGAGGTGTGATAGCTGACCAGCCTGGTCACCGTGGTCGGCACCCCGGCCTTCGCCTGCACGCGGTACACGTTCTTGGCGATATCCGGTTCGACCAGCGTGCGCGACGAGTACTCGTTCTCCGTCTCGACGACGTGGTCGGCCACGACCGCCATCGTCATCCCCGACGCGGTCACCCGATACGCGAGGGCGGCACGGTCGCCGTCCTGCCAGTACTCCTCGGGCTGGAGCACACGGTCCTCGATCTTCTCCGCCTTGCGGGGATCGAAGCCCTTCGCCGTCCCGCGCCCGGGAGCAGACCCGCCGTACACGTCTTCGCCGTCCTGCCGGTTGATGATCTGGCAGTTCACGGTCACGGGCGCATCGCTGTTGAGCACCGTCACGGTCAGGCGCATCACCGCGAGGTGGCGCTCTTCGAAGGACACCAGCCGCTCGAAGTCGATGACCACGTCCTTGCCGCTGGGCGTCATCCAGCGCACGTGACGCGTGAGCACGCCGTTGCGCATGTCGAGCGCACGTTCGTACTCGCGGATGTCGGCGAGGTCGAACGACAGCGGCTCGTCGTCGACGTAGACGCGCATGACCTTGGCATCCGGGGCGTTGATGATCGTCTGGCCGACCTCCGCGAAGCCGTAGGCCTGCTCGGCATGGCGGATCGGGAAGATCTCGTGGAAGCCGTTGATGAAGGTGCCGTGCTCGTGCGCGTGGCGGCCTTCGGGCTGATTGCCGCGGAGGCCGAGGTAGCCGTTGCCGAGGGCGAACAGCGTCTCGGTGACACCGACGTCGTCGAGCGAGAAGCGCGTCTCCACCAGGCGCCACGGGTCGATCGGGAAGCGGTCGCGATCCATCCTGTCCATCCTTTCGTCGGAGGGGCCGGTCATCGGGTGACGAAAGCCGAGAGGTCCTCGACGACGAGCGTCGCGCCGAGATCGAGCAGCGCCTGGGCTCCGGCACCGCGGTCGACGCCGACGACGAGGCCGAAGCCGGCGGCCGCGGCCGAGGCGACACCGGAGTGGGCGTCTTCGACGGCGGCGCTGCGGGCGGGGTCGACGCCGAGCAGGCGGGCCCCGGCGGCGAACATGTCGGGGGCGGGCTTGGAGCGCAGCCCCTCGCGCGCCGAGACGACCCCGTCGACCACGACCGGGAAGTAGTCGCGGATGCCGGCGATCGTCAGCACCTCTTCGGCGTTCTTCGAGCTCGACACGACACCGATCAGAGTGCCGGCGGCGCGCAGCTGCTCGATCAGCGCGAGCGATCCCGGGTAGGGGGCGATGCCCTCGGTGCGCAGCACCCGGGCGAACACCTCGTTCTTGCGGTTGCCGATGCCGCAGACCGTGTCGGCGGTCACCGGGTCGGACGGATCGCCCCACGGCACCTCGACATCGCGCGAGCGCAGCAGGCTCGCGACGCCGTCGTAGCGCTGCTTTCCGTCGAGATGACGGAAGTAGTCGTCCTCCGTGTACGGCGGCTCGAGGCCCCAGGCCGAGAACAGCTCGGTGAACATCGACTGCCACGCGTGCATGTGCACATCGGCCGTGGGCGTCAGCACACCGTCCAGGTCGAAGAGCACGCCGTCGAGAGCGCTGAGGTCGGGAAGCTCGGCTGTCACGGGTTCAGCGTAGTGGCCCGGTGTGGCCCGCGCGTCATGAAGCGACGACCGCGAGGGTCTGCCGTGCGATCTCCAGCTCCTCGTTGGTGGGAACGACGAGCACGGTGACGGCGGAGTCGTCGGTGGAGATGGTGCGGATGCCGCGCTCGCGCGCCTCGTTGCGCGTCGGGTCGATGCGGATGCCGAGGAAACCCAGCGTCGCCATCGCCTCCGCGCGGACGAGCGGCGAGTTCTCCCCCACTCCGGCCGTGAAGGAGATCACGTCCACGCCGCCGAGCTGTGCGATGTAGGCGCCGATGTAGGCACGCAGACGGTGGATGTAGACGTCGAAGGCGAGCATGGCCGCCCCCGCGCCCTCGGCGCGGCGGTCCTCGATGTCGCGCATGTCCGACACGCCGGCCAGGCCCAGCACACCGCTGCGCTTGTTGAGGAACTCGTCGAGCTCCCCCGGGCTCATGTCCTCGCGACGGGCGAGGACGAGGAGCACCGACGGGTCGAGGTCGCCGGAGCGGGTTCCCATGACCAGGCCCTCCAGGGGGGTGAGCCCCATCGAGGTGTCGACGGAGTGCCCACCGTCGATCGCGGTGATGGAGGCCCCGTTGCCGAGGTGCAGTACGAGCTGCTTCAGCTCTCGCAGCGGCCGCTCCACGTGGGCCGCGGCGGCCTCGCTGACGAACTTGTGGCTCGTGCCGTGGAAGCCGTAGCGGCGGATGCGGTGCTTGCGGGCGATCGTCTGATCGATCGCGTAGGTGTAGGCCGCCGGCGGCAGCGTCTGGTGGAAGGCCGTGTCGAAGACGGCGACGTGCGGCAGCGCCGGGAAGGCGGCCCGCGCGGCGCGGATGCCCTGCAGCGCCCCGGGGTTGTGCAGCGGCGCCAGCACCGACAGCTCGTCGATGTTGATCTCGACGAGATCGTCGATGAGCGTCGGGCGGAAGAACCGGGCGCCGCCCTGGACGACGCGATGGCCCACCGCCGACGGCGGGGTCTCGACGAGCGACGGGCCGTACTCCTCGAAGGCGTCGAGCATTACGCGGAAGCCGGCGGTGTGGTCCGGGATCGGCAGTTCGCGCGAGTGGTCGGCATCCCCCACCTTGTGACGAGCCGAACCGCTCTCCTGGCCGATCCGCTCGACGAGCCCCGACGCGAGCGCCGTCTGGGACTCGACGTCGACGAGCTGGTATTTGAACGACGAGGAGCCGCTGTTGATGACGAGGACGACGGTCATGCGTTGATTCCCTGCTGCTGGTTCTGCGCCTGGATCGCGGTGATGGCGATCGTGTTGACGATGTCTTCGACCAGCGCTCCGCGCGACAGGTCGTTGATGGGCTTGTTGAGTCCCTGGAGCACCGGTCCCATGGCGATCGCTCCGGCCGAGCGCTGCACCGCCTTGTACGTGTTGTTGCCGGTGTTGAGGTCGGGGAAGACGAACACCGTCGCCCGGCCCGCGACCGCGGAGTCGGGCATCTTCGCCTTGGCGACGGCGGCGTCGGCCGCCGCGTCGTACTGGATCGGTCCTTCGACGAGCAGCTCGGGCGCGCGCTCGCGGACGAAGGCCGTGGCCTC
This sequence comes from Microbacterium sp. AG790, assembly GCF_003634765.1. Taxonomy (NCBI): domain Bacteria; kingdom Bacillati; phylum Actinomycetota; class Actinomycetes; order Micrococcales; family Microbacteriaceae; genus Microbacterium; species Microbacterium sp. AG790. Next base: position 648,773 of record NZ_RBWZ01000006.1, on the reverse strand, counting down.
GCGCACCTTGTCGACGTCCTCGCCCGATCCGGACTCGCCGGTGGAGTACGAGAGCATCGCGATGCGGGGCTCGATGCCGAACTGACGCGCCGTGGCGGCCGACGAGATCGCGATGTCGGAGAGCTGTGCGGCGGTGGGGTCGGGGATCACGGCGCAGTCGCCGTACACGAGCACGCGGTCGGCGAGCGCCATGAGGAACACGCTGGAGACGACCGAGACGCCCGGACGGGTCTTGATGATCTCGAACGCGGGCCGGATGGTGTGCGCCGTGGTGTGGGCGGCGCCGGAGACCATGCCGTCGGCGAGACCCAGGTGCACCATCATGGTGCCGAAGTACGACACGTCGGTGATGGTGTCGGCCGCCTTCTCGTACGTGATGCCCTTGTGCTTGCGCAGCTCCGCGTACTCCTCGGCGAAGCGGTGCACGATCTGCGGGTCGAACGGGCTCAGCACCTGCGCGGCGCTCAGGTCGAGACCGAGCTCGACGGCGCGACCGCGCACCTCGGCCTCGTCGCCGAGGATCGTCAGGTCGGCGATGCCGCGGGCGAGCACGGTCGCCGCGGCCCGCAGCACGCGGTCGTCGCCGCCCTCGGGCAGCACGATGCGCTTACGGCCGGTGCGGGCACGCTCCAGGAGCTGGTACTCGAACATCAGGGGCGTCACCACCGTGGAATGGGCCAATCCCAGAGCACGCGTGAACTCGTCGGTGTCGACGTGCTGCTCGAACAGGGCCAGCGCCGTGTCGTAGCGGCGCTGCGAGCCGGCCGCGAGGCGGCCACGCGTGCTCATGACCCGGACGGCCGTGTCGTAGGTGTCCAGGTCGGTCTGGATGATCGGAAGCGGCGAGTCGAGCCCCACCATGAGGTCCTGCACGGCCGGCGGCAGCGGGAACGGTCCGTTGAGGATGATGCCCGCGATCGAGGGGAATGTGCCCGACGAGTTGGCCAGCAGCAGTCCGAGCAGCACTTCGGTGCGATCGGCCGGGACGATCACGATGGCACCCTCGGTGAGCCGCGGAAGGATGTTGTTGAGCGACATGCCCGCGACGACCACGTCGAGCACTTCGCGCAGGAGCAGTGCCTCATCGCCGCGCAGGAGCGTGCCGCCGAGGGCGAGCATGATGTCGCGCACGGCAGGCGCGACGAGGAAGACGTCCTCGGGGATGGACCACACCGCCACCTCGGCTTCGCGGTTGCCGTCGACGGCGGGCACGCCGCGCACGACGTCGCCGATCGCCGCGTTGATCTCGTCGAGGTGCGCGGGGTCGGCGCGGTTGGTGATGACGGCGAACAGCTCGGCACGCTGGTGCGTGATGTCGGTGAGGGCGAGCTCGGTCACCTGTGCCAGCTGCTGCGGCGTGCGCGGCACGCTCACCCCGAGACGATCGCCCTGGTCGGCCCGGCCGTTGAGCACGACGAGCACCGGCGCGCCCAGGTTCGCCGCGATGCGGGCGTTGTAGCCGAGCTCGCTCGTGGAGCCGACGTCGGTGAAGTCGCTGCCGACGACGACGACGGCATCGCATTTCGCCTCGACCGCCTTGAACCGCTCCACGATGCGCGAGAGCGCGGCATCCGGGTCGCGTCGCACGTCGTCGTAGGTGACACCGACCGCCTCTTCGTAGTCGAGGTCGACGCCGATGTGATCGAGGAGCATCTCGAGCACGTAGTCGCGTTCGTCGATCGAACGGGCGATGGCCCGGAACACGCCCACCCGAGGGGTGGAGCGGGTCAGTGCGTCGAGCACTCCGAGGACGATGGTCGATTTGCCGGACAGTCCCTCGGTGGAGGTGATGTAGATGCTCTGCGCCACGGGTTCCAGCCTAGGTGGGGGTTGCTGGAGCCCGGCAGGGATCTGCCGGAGAAAACCTTCCGCCGGGACGGAAGCAGCGATCCGGACGGGTGGCGCACGCCGACGCACGCGCGGAAAGTCCCCGGGCAAAAGAAAGACTCTCCGCGAACCCGGCAGAGCCTGGTTACCCTTGCTACGTTTCCGTCCTGGGGGAGTTGGCCTGGATGCCGCCTCGCGGAGAGCTGTATGCGAGTTTACCCGACGACGGGCTCCTGCCTCGCCAGTCGGGTTAGCATCGAGCGAGCACCGCCGCTGAGACAGGGAGACGCATGCCCGACCACCCGCTCACCGCCGAATCGTTCGCCCGCGCGGCCGAGGCCGTCGAGTCCTCGATCACGCGCGTCATCGACGGCAAGCCGGATGCCGTGCGCGCCGCGCTCGTCTGCCTTCTCGCCGAAGGACACCTCCTCATCGAGGATGTGCCCGGGGTGGGCAAGACGATGCTGGCGCGGGCGCTCGCGGCATCCGTCGACGCGAGCGTGCGCCGCATCCAGTTCACGCCCGACCTCCTCCCGGGCGATGTGACGGGGGTGAGCGTCTACAACCCGGTCGATCGCGAGTTCGAGTTCAAGCCGGGTGCCGTCTTCGCGCAGATCGTCATCGCCGACGAGATCAATCGGGCCTCTCCCAAGACGCAGTCGGCGCTTCTGGAGGCGATGGAGGAGCATCAGGTCACCGTCGACGGCACCAGCCACGCGCTGGCCGACCCGTTCCTCGTCGTCGCGACACAGAACCCGCTCGAGATGGAGGGCACCTACGCCCTGCCCGAGGCGCAGCGAGACCGCTTCATGATGCGGATCTCGATGGGCTATCCGGATGCCGAGAGCGAAGTCCTCATGCTGCGTCAGCGCGAGCGCGTCAACCCGCTCGACGCGCTCAGGCCCGTGCTCGGCGCCGCCGACGTGCGGGCCCTCATCTCCTGGGTACGCAGAGTGCACGTCTCCCCCGCCGTCGAGGAATACGCCGTGGGGCTGTCGCGGGCGACACGCGAGCACCCCGACCTGCGCCTCGGGGCGAGCCCCCGAGCCACCCTGCAGCTCGTCCGCGCCGCCAAGGTGCGTGCGGCGCTCGACGGCCGAGAGTTCGTCATCCCGGACGACGTGGCGGCGCTCGTCGAGCCCGTCTTCGCCCATCGACTGATCGCCTCGCGCGGCACCGCATCGGCTCGCGGCCGCTCCGGCGCCGAGACGATAGGCACCGTGCTGCGCGCGATCGTCGGCGCCGTGCGCGTGCCGCTCGCGACCCGCTGATCGAGAGCACGCGATGCCCCGCTGGCCCCTGCTGTCCCGTCTGCCGCTGACGCTGCGCGGCGTGGGCGCGCTGGTACTCGCGGGGGTGTGCGGCGTGCTCGCCCAGCGCTTCGGCATCGCCGAGCTCGCCTACGTCGGCGCCCTGTTGGCGTCCGCCGTGGTCGTCAGCGCCGCCACCCTGTACCTGCTCCCGAGCTCGGCGCGGGTGACCCGCGCCTTCTCCCCCGACGTGGCCGCCACCGGCAGCGAGGTGCGAGTACGGCTCACCGTGGAGATCCGCGCCTCGCTGCCCTCCAGCGAGGCGCGGTGGCGAGACGCCGTGCCCGACGGCGTGATCCCGGCATCCGCTGTCGACACGGCGCCGGGCGGCGTGCTGCCGGCGACCGGGTCGGCGATGGCGGGCCCGTCGCGGGTCGAGGTGGACTATGCCGTGCGGGCCGAGCGCCGTGGCCTTCGCCGTGTGGGGCCGCTGGCACTCGTGACGACCGATCCGTTCGGCTTCACGCGACGCCGTCGCACGGTCGGCGACACCTCGCCGCTGGTGATCGTGCCGGAGATCGTCGACCTCGACGAACTGCATGATCTCCCCGGCGACGCCGGAGGGAGCACCCGCAGCGTGACCGATCGGATGGGCCAGGGCGCCGACAACCTCATCCCGCGCACGTACGCGCCCGGCGACTCGATGCGACGCATCCACTGGCGCGCCAGCGCCCACCGCGACGAGCTGATGGTGCGTCAGGAGGAGCAGGAGACCACCCCGGAAGCCGTGGTCGTGCTCGATCGCGGCGCGGCGCGCTGGTCGCCCGCCGCCGGACGCGCCGCCGGCGCGGACCCCGCCTTCGAGACGGCGGTCTCCGCCTGCGTCTCGGCGACGGCGCGACTGGTCCGCGAAGGCTACCTCGTCACCGTCATCGACGCCGACGGCGCCGTACTGTGCGACCCGATCGACGGCGGCGACACGGCGGGCGTCGAGCATCTCGCCGTCACCCTCGCCACCATCACCGCGCGGCGCGATCTGCCCCTCGACGCACTCGCACGGCTGTTCAGCGGGATCGCGGCCGGTCCCGTCATCGTCGTGACCGGTGGCCTGGCGTATGCGGATGTCGTCGCGCTCGCACCCGTGCCGCACCACAGCACCATGCCGATCCTCCTCCTCGTGTCGGAGGCACAGGAGGTGCTGGCGGCCGCCGCCGACACCGGGTGGCGCGTCGGCGCGCTGACCGCGGGCGGCGACGTCGCGGCCGCCTGGAGCGACGCCCTGGCGTCGCGCGAGCCCCGGAGCGTGCACCGTGCCGCCTCGTGAGCGGCGCCGCCGCGGAGAGCTGCGCCTCGCACTGGCGCTGTGGCTCGGCATCCTGAGCACGCTCGTTCCGCTCACCCGCGTCGTGCAGAGCGGCTCGTGGCTGTGGGGCGCGATCGCCCTGCCGTTCGCGCTGCTGGCGCTCGGCTACGGGCTGCGCCGGCTGCGACTGCCGGTCATCGTCGTCACGATCATCGAGCTCGCCGCGTGGACCGGGGCGGTCACCGCCGTCTTCTTCCCGGCGAACGCCCTTCTGGGTGCGATCCCGACCGGCGGCGTCGTGGAGGCGCTGCCCCGGATGATCACCACGGCATCCGCTCTCATCACGGACGGTGTCGCTCCCCTGACGCCGACGCAGCCGCTCGTGTTCCTCATCGTCGCATCGCTCGGGCTTCTGACCGTCGCCCTCGATCACGTCGTCGTCACGGCGCGGATGCCGCTTCTGGCCAGCATCGCCCTGGTCGCCGTCTGGCTCATCCCCGCCATCGCCGTGCCGGCCGGGGTCGACATCGTGGCGTTCGTGGTGCTCGCGGCATCCGTGCTGCTGCTCATCCGCGCCGAGACCCGCACCCGCGAGGCGCGTACCGCCGGCGCATCCTCGCGCACGGTCAACGCCGCAGGGGTGACGGTCGTCGCCACCGCGATCGGCGCCGTCGCGATCATCGCCGCTCTCGCCGTCGGCCCCACGCTGCAGGCGTCGGTGCCCGCGGCGGGGTTCGGCACCTCCACGATGATCGATCCGTCACTCGATCTCGGCAAGGACCTGCGCCGTCAGGACGGTGCGACCGTGCTCACCCTGCGTACCGACGGCACCCGCGTGCCGTACCTGCGCGTGGCGACGCTGTCGCTGTTCGACGGCACGGTCTGGCAGCCCGACCGCACGAGCACCGTCGATCTGAGCGCGGCGCCACTCGAGCCCGTCGATGTGTCCCCGGACATCGCGGTCACCCCGACGCGCACGACGGTCACGATCAAGAACCTCGCGTCCGCCTACGCGCCCGTCCCGTACCCGGCCACCGAGGTCGACGGATTGGCCGGCGCGTGGCAGTTCGCCCCGTACAACCGCACCGTCGCCGGCGCGGCCGGGGCGACGCAGGGCCAGGAGTACACCGTCGTCTCCGACATCGCCCAGCCGACGCTCGAGCAGATCCGCGCGTCGTCGGCGGGAGGCGCGGGTGTGAGCCTCGACGTGGACTCCCTCCCCGCCGGCAGCCCGCCGATCATCGCGCAGCTGGCCCGTCAGGTCACCGCGCAGGCCGACACCGACTACGACAAACTCATCGCGCTGCAGGACTGGTTCCGCGGTCCGGAGTTCACGTACTCGCTCGACGCGCCCGTGCAGGAGGGCTTCGACGGGCAGGGCGTCGACGCCGTGGCCGCCTTCCTCCAGGCCAAGACCGGATATTGCGTGCACTTCGCGGGCGCCTTTGCCCTCATGGCACGCAGCCTCGGCATGCCGACCCGGATCGTCGTCGGGTTCCTCCCCGGCTCGTTCACCGGCCAGGTCATCGACGGTCAGCGCGTCATCGACGTGACGGGTCGCCAGCTGCACGCGTGGCCTGAGGTCTCCTTCCGCGGCATCGGCTGGGTCCCGTTCGAGCCGACCAAGAGCCTCGGCACCGAGACGCGCTTCGACAGCGCCGCCTCGACCGCGACCGCGGCGCCGACGACGTCGCCCCGTCCGGAGGCGACCTCCGCGGCCACGACCGCCCCGACGGCCGACGTGAACGACCCGCAGCAGGGGGCGCAGACGGATGCCGCGGGATCCGGGCCCGCCCTGGTCGACCTGCGTCCGCTCCTCACCGTCCTGGGCGGCGTCGTCGTACTCGCCGCACTGCCGGGACTGACCGGGGCGCTCCGGCGGCTCATGCTGCGCCGGCGCGCAACGGTCGCCGCCGCCTGGCGACTCGTGCAGGACACCGCGATCGATGCGGGACTTCCCGTGCCCTCGTCGCGCTCTCCGCGTGCTTTCGGCGCCTTCCTCGTGGCATCCGGCAGCGCGCCCGCGGAGGAGATGTCGCGGCTCGTGGCCGCCGTCGAGCGTGCGAACTACGCGGCGGGCGCCGCGAGCGGGGGCCCGGATGCCGCGGCGATGAGGGCCGCCCTCGGCATCCGATCCGCCATGCTCGCGGCGATGCCGGCGGCGCGGCGGGCGCGCACGCTGGCGCTGCCGTGGTCGCTGGTGGTGCGGCCGGGCTCGGGATTCGCCGATCGCGGCGCGCCGGTCTGAACCGGCGCGCCGCGATCCGGCGTCAGCTGCGCGACAGCGCGGGGGCCTGCTCGTCGGCGTCGTCGGCGGAGTCGTCGGCGAACGGCTCGCCGTCGCGCGGAGCGTCGTACAGCTCGCGGTTCAGGATGCCCTCGCGCTTGGCGACGATCGTCGGCACCAGGGCCTGACCTGCGACGTTGACCGCGGTGCGGCCCATGTCGAGGATCGGGTCGATCGCGAGCAGCAGCCCGACGCCCTCCAGCGGCAGGCCGAGCGTGGAGAGGGTCAGCGTGAGCATGACCGTGGCGCCGGTGGTGCCGGCCGTGGCCGCCGAGCCCACGACCGAGACGAGGGCGATCAGCAGGTACGACACGATGTTCAGCTCGATGCCGAAGAACTGGGCGACGAAGATCGCGGCGATGGCCGGGTAGATCGCGGCGCAGCCGTCCATCTTCGTCGTCGCGCCCAGCGGCACCGCGAACGACGCGTACTCGCGCGGCACGCCGAGGTTGCGCTCGGTCACACGCTGCGTCAGCGGCAGGGTGCCGATCGAGGAGCGCGAGACGAAGCCGAGCTGCACGGCCGGCCAGACGCCCGAGAAGTACTGCTTGATCGACAGACCGTGGCTCTTGACGAGGATCGGGTAGACGACGAAGAGCACCAGCACGAGGCCTGCGTACACGGCCACGACGAACCAGACGAGCGTGAGCAGCTTGTCGGTGCCGTACTGCACGACCGCCGAGGCGATGAGGCCGAGCGTGCCGAGGGGCGCGATGCGGATGATCCACCAGAGCACCCGCTGCACGATCTTCAGCGACGACTGCGTGAACGCGACGAACGGCTCGGCGCGCTTGCCGACCTTGAGCGCCGCGATGCCGACGGCGACCGAGATGACGATGACCTGCAGCACGTTGAAGCCGACGGTAGAGGTGATCGCACCGGTCGACTCCCTCGCCGAGCTCGACACGGTGAGGCCGAGGAAGTTCTGCGGGATCAGGCCTTTGAGGAAGTTCCACCACGTGCCGACGGCGTAGGGGGCGCCGGTCGTGAGCTGGTCGTGCGCGACGCGGTTGCCGGGCTGGATCGTGATGCCCAGGACGATGCCGATCGTCACCGCGATGAGTGCCGTGATCCCGAACCACAGCAGCGTCTGACCCGCCAGGCGGGCGGCGTTGGTGACGTTTCGCAGCTGCGTGATGCTGGCCACGACCGCGAGGAAGATCAGCGGGACGACGGCGGCCTTCAGCAGCGTGACGTACGCGTTGCCGATGGTCGACAGGGTCGCGGCCAGGCCGTTGGGATTGCCCGCGGCATCCGGACCCAGATTCAGGGCGAGGATGCCGAGCAGGATGCCGGCGATCAGCGCGAGCGTGATCTGGAAGCCGAACGAGCGGTAGAAGGGCTTCTTCGGCTGGGGCGGACGCGCGGCGGGCGCGGTGGTGCGGGTGGAACTCATGAGGGGGGATATCTCCTGTTTCGGCGGATGCCGGGTGGAACTTCGCAGGGTGTCGACGTTACGTCGCGGCCGGCGCACTCGCGAGTCACGATGACGCACGATGACGCGGGTGACACGCGAGCGCGGACCGCCCGTCAGCCCAACGACGGCGATGACCGGTGCATTCCCGGCGGTCGGGACTCGGTTCCCGCTCCCCTCGAGAGCCGCAGCTTCTCAGCTCAGGCTGGCGATGAGTTCCTGCACCCGCCCCTTGATGTCGTCACGCACCCCGCGGACGACCTCGACGGGCTGGCCCGCCGGGTCGGTCAGCTGCCAGTCCTCGTAGCGCTTTCCGGGGAAGATGGGGCAGGCGTCGCCGCAGCCCATCGTGATGACGACGTCGGCCTGGCGCACGGCATCCGTGGTCAGAATCTGCGGTGTCGCCGAGGACAGATCGATGCCTTCTTCGGCCATCACGGCCACGGCGGCCGGGTTGACCGCGTTGCCCGGCTCACTGCCGGCGGAGAACACATCGATCTGGTCCCCCGCGAGCGCGCGGAGGTAGCCCGCGGCCATCTGCGAGCGGCCGGCGTTGTGCACGCAGACGAAGAGAACGGCGGGCTTGGTGGAGTCGGTCATGGCATTCCTCGTTCGGGTGTCAGGAAAGGGCGGATGCGGTCGGGATGATCGAGACGGGCTGAGGGGGCGGAGCGCAGCAGGCGCCGCCCAGCGAGACGCCCGAGGCGTCGAAGAGCCCGGCACCGCCGCACACGCCAGTATCGGGCAAGATCAGCTCGACACGCCGCGCGGCCTCGTGGTCGCCCGCCACGTCGGCCACGACGCTGCGCACCTGCTCGTACCCGGTGAGCGCGAGAAACGTCGGCGCGCGGCCGTACGACTTCGCCCCGACGATGAAGAAACCCGGTTCGGGGTGGGCGAGGTCGGCGGCGCCGGTGGCGGCGACCGAGCCGCACGAGTGCACGTTGGGATCCACCTCGGCGGCGATGCGAACGGGAGCCTGCAAGGTGGAGTCGAGCTCCAGGCGCAGCTCCGACAGGAACGACAGGTCGGGGCGGAAGCCGGTGAGGACGACGACCCGGTCGGCAGCGAGGCGACGGCCATCCTCTGCCACGAGGACGACGCCGTCACCGTCCGCCGCGACGCGCTCGACACGGAACCCCGTCACGAGCGACACGAGACCGGCATCCACGAACTCCTTCGCACGGATGCCGAGGGCTCCGCGCGCGGGCAGCTCGTCCGCCTCGCCACCTCCGAAGGCGTTCCCCGCGCTCGCACGCCGCAGCGCCCAGGTCACCGTGGTGGACGGATCGCGGCGCGCCATTCGCGCCAGCGCCAGCACGGCGGTGATGGCGGAGTGTCCGGAGCCGACGACGACGGTGCGTCGGCCCTCGAAACCGGAGCGGTCGCGGAAGTCGGGGATGCGATAGGTGAGCCGGTCGGCCGCCGCGCGCTCGCCGAGGGCGGGCAGGCCGTCCGCACCGGCGGGGTTGGGCGCACCCCACGTGCCCGAGGCGTCGATGACGGCGCGTGCCGTGAGGCGATACTCGCCGCCCTCGCTCGGCTGGACGTGCACCGTGAAGGGCTGGTCGCCACGACCCGCATCGACGAGGCGGTCGCGTCCCGAGCGGGAGACGCCGATGACGCGCGCGCCACAGCGCACACGGTCGCCGAGCACGTCGGCCAGGGGCGCGAGATAGCGACCGATCCACTGTGCGCCGGTCGGATAGCCGGTCGACGGCGCCGTCCACCCGGTGGTCTCCAGCAGCCGGGCACCCGCCGCGTCGACGATCTCGGACCAGTCGGAGAACAGCCGCACATGGCCCCACTCGGCCACGGCGGCGGCGGGCGTCGCACCGGCCTCCAGCACGACGACCGGCATCCCGCGTTCGATGAGATGGGCGGCAGCGGCGAGACCCTGGGGTCCGGCGCCGATCACGACGACGGGCAGCGTGTCATCCACCGGACTCCTCCTTCGTATCGACACCTGTCGATGGATAAAGATTCCGGCATGCATCGACAGATGTCAATACGAGGTGCACAATCGAAGGATGCCGACGCTGCTGCCCCTCCTGACGACCACCGCCGACGGGTGCAGCTCAGCCGCGCCCGCGAACGCGCTGACGGCGGAGGAGGCAGAGACCCTCGCCCGCACCTTCAAGGCGCTCGGCGACCCCACGCGGGTGCGCCTGCTGTCGCTGATCGCGGCGTCGCCGGGCGGTGAAGCCTGCATCTGCGACCTCACCGAGCCGGTCGGCCTCTCCCAGCCGACCGTCTCCCACCACATGAAGCTTCTCGTGGATGCCGGACTCGCCACGCGTGAGCAGCGCGGCCGCTGGGCCTACTTCCGGGTCGTCACCGACGCCCTCGACCAGGCCGCGAGCGCCCTCCGCCCGTGAACACTGTCGACATCCGCCCGATGCGGCCCGAGGACTGGCCGGAGGTCGAGGCGATCTATCGCGAAGGACTCGCCACGGGCAACGCCAGCTTCGAGGCTGAGCCGCCCACCTGGGACGCCTTCGACGCCGGCAAGCTGGGCGTCGGCCGGTTGGTCGCCGTCGACGCCGACGGCGGCGTCACGGGATGGGCCGCGGCATCCGCCGTCTCGACCCGCGCGGTGTACCGCGGCGTCGTCGAACACTCCGTGTACGTCGCCGCCCGGGTTCGCGGCGGCGGCGTGGGACGGGCGCTGCTTGCCGCGTTCGTCGAGGCGACGGATGCCGCCGGAGCGTGGACCGTGCAGTCGAGCATCTTCCCGGACAACCACGCGAGCCTCGCCCTTCACGAGCGGGCGGGTTTCCGCCGCGTCGGTCACCGGGAGCGCATCGCGCTCATGACCTACGGACCGTGGGCGGGTCAGTGGCGCGACACGATCCTGGTGGAACGGCGTCGCCCCGACGGAGCGCCGTAACGCGAGAACCCCGCCCAGGCTTTCGCGTGGACGGGGTTCTCGGTTGAGCGGAAGTGACAGGATTTGAACCTGCGAGGCGAGTTACCCCGCCTACATGGATTCCAGCCATGCTCCTTAGGCCGCTCGGACACACTTCCGTCGACGATCCTATCAGCCGCCGCGACGGCCGTTGTCGCTCACGCGGTCGCGAGAAGGTCCCCGGCGAGCAGCAGCTGCGGCACCTGCGTGAACCGCCACGCCCCGGCATCCGCGGGGCTGAGGCACCACACAAGATCGAATCGATCCCCGGGCCACGCGGCCGGCGGTGACGGGTCGATCGATCCGAGACGGCTCAGGATGTCGGGGATCAGCTCGTGCTCCCACGCGACGAGCGTGCACCCCGTCGTCGTGCGCAGGGCCGTAGCGAGCGCGGCCGTGTCGTCCTTCTTCCACGTCGTCTCCAGAGTGAGCCCCAGCCGCGCGGCCAATGGGGTCACCGTCTGCGCGGGGCGTTTGCTCCCCTTCTCCGGATCGGCCGCGATGAGGCGCGTCGGGCGTCCGAGACCCGCACGCACGGGCACCGGGCCCTGCGACGTGCGCGGGTCGAGCAGCCCCACGAGCGCGCCGGCACGCTGCCATCCGGCGACGGTGAGCGACTCGGCATCCTGCGAGCCGTCGGGCCCCACACCGTACGGCGCCCCGGATGCCGCTGGTTTCTCCGCATGACGGATGAGCATGATCAGCGGCGCGTCGTTCGCAGAAGGGGATGCCGAGGTCGCGTGGTCGTGCGTCGGAGAAGCGCCCGTCGCCACCGCGGAGCACGCCGCGAGCGCCAACGCCGCTGCAGAACCCAAGCCCGCGGTCAGGAGGCTCCGTCGCGAGAGTGCGTCGCGCGCCTGCCGACGTTCGTCCATGTGCTCCTTCTCCGATCGTGCCCGCCGATCGTCACACGCCGGTCCGCGCCAACTCCACGGACCGAGCAGGTTCATCGGGCGTGCTGGCGAAACGCCCAGCAACCCCACCGAAACTCGGGGTCGCAAACGGCGCTCACGACGTCGCGCAAACCGCAGATCGCGCCACCGATCCGCCAAAGAGCGCGACGGGCGACCCGATCGGGGTCACAAACGGCGCTCACGACGTCACGCAAACCGCAGATCGCGCCCCCGATCCGGGCCCGCGCCGCCGCGGGCACAGGGCGCCCCGCCTAAATCGGCAGCCTAGATCGGCAGCGGAATGCGCCGGGTGTCGGCTCCGAAGTCCCACGGCTCGGTCCAGCCGAGCCGGTCGAACAGCGCGTCGAGCACCATCGCGGTGAAGCCCCAGACGAGGTGGCCCTGCACCTCGAAAGCCGGCCCGCGCCACGTCTGTCCATCACGGTCGATGACGGTCACCCCGCGGTTGCGCGCATCGAGCAGGTCGGCGACCGGCGCGCGGAACACGGCGGCCGACTCGGCGTCGTCGACGACGCGAACGGGAGACGGATGCCGCCACCACCCCAGCACGGGAGTCACCAGGTGCCCCGAGAACTCGAGCGGCACCGGCGGCAGCGCACCCAGCACCTCGACACCGGCAGGATCGAGCCCCGTCTCTTCCTCGGCCTCGCGCAGCGCGGCCGCGATGGGCCCGGCATCCGCGGGGTCGAGGCGTCCTCCGGGAAACGCAACCTGTCCCGGATGAGCGCGGAGCGTGGTCGCACGCTCCAGCAGCAGCACGTCGAGGTCGCGCGAGACCGCGGCATCCTGCGCCGCGTGTGCGCTCGGTACGTCATCGAGCACGCCGAACAGAATCAGCACCGCGGCGGCGCGCGGCGAGACGGCTGCGGGTAGGTGCCGCAGCGGCACTGTCCAGTCCCGGCCATCGCGAGCCAGAGCGGTCAGCTCGGCGCGTGCCCCGACGACGGGAGCGGCGGAGTCGGAGGGCACCCGTTCAGGCTACGACGCGCCGACCGCTACGGCGACGCACGGAACTCACCCGAAGCGAAAGGGAACGGGAAGACGATCGCGTATGGCCCGGCGGGGTCCGGCACCGGAACCAAGGCGAGCCACGTCAGCGACACGACCGTCGCGACGACGAAGAGCACGACGACGCCCGTGGCCGCGCACCCGAGAATCCGCCGCGCATCGTCGTCGGATGCCGCGTGATGAACAACACGCTTCAGCGAGATGAGCACGATGACGGCGGCCGCGACGAAGACGAGAGGGCTCGGACTCATGATGAGTTCCGTGCACGCGGCCGGCCCCGAGGTCTGCCCGATGCACGACTGCTTCTGACCGCGCACGAACATGCCGTAGCCGCACGCGAGAAGCACCGACAGCAGGACGAGTCGGCGCACGCGCTCGACGAGGACGACGCCGGGGAGCGTACTGCTCTCGAAGAGGGGAACGGCCGTGGCTGCCATGAACACCTCCGTACTCTTCCTGCCAGCCTGCCGCCCGGCAGGGGCCCGGTCAAGGAGAACGCCCTCGGTAGGGTGGTCTCTCGTGACCTCGCCTGCACCGCGAATCGGCATCGTCGTCACCGACGCCGCCTTCTATTCCGACGAAGACCCCGACCACGACACGCCGGTCCTCCTCGACGCGCTCCGCGCTCGCGGCGCGGCGGCCGAGGCCGTCGTCTGGCACGACAACACCCTCGATCTCGCAGCCTTCGACCTGCTCGCGATCCGCTCCCCGTGGGACTATCCCGAACGCCCCGCCGAGTTCCAGGCATGGCTCGAGCGCGCGGCGGCATCCACCCGCGTCGTCAACGCTCCGGCGACGATGCGCTGGAACCTCGACAAGCACTACCTCGCCGACCTCGAAGGCGCCGGCATCCGCGTGGTGCCGACCGCGTACGCGACGAGCGTCGACGACGTCCGCGCGGCGCTGGCCGCGCACGCCCGGGTCGTCGTCAAGCCAGCCGTATCGGCGGGGGCGCGCGACACCGGCCTCTTCGACGCCGACGACGAGCGAGCGCTCGAACTGGCGACACGGATCATCGAGGCCGGCGGCACCGCGATGATCCAGCCCGAGGTGCCCGAACTGTCACGCGGGTGGGAGAAGGCGCTCTACCTGATCGACGGACGTTTCACGCACGCCATCTCCAAGGGCGCTCTGCTGGAGGTGGGCGGCGGACTCATCGGCGGCGTCTACGAGGAGCATCCCGAGCAGGTGCCCGCCTACGACGACGAGATCGCCTTCGCCACCGCCGTCGTGCAGGTCGTGCAGACGGTCACCGGCGGCCCGCTCCCCCTGTACGCCCGCGTCGACACGGTGCGCTCGCGCGCATACGGGCTGGCGCTGCTGGAGGTCGAACTCGTCGAGCCCGCCCTCAACCTGCACGTCGCGCCGCACGCCACCGATGCCGTCGTCGACGCACTGCTCACCGCGGCAACGGGCTGAGCGCCCTAGCGACGCCGGCGCCGACCGCGCGGCAGGAGGCTGACGGCCAGCGGGACGAGCGACGCGATCATCATCGCGACGCCGAAGGCCTCGTCGGTCATTCGCAGCAGGATGCCGCCGATGAGCAGGATGCCGAAGACCACCGCCGCCAGTCCTCGCTGCGCGATCCGCTCCAGGCGGTCGAGTCGGCGTTCGAGGCGCGACATGTCGACCAACACCGTCCCCTCCTCGAACCCGGTGATGAGGCCGTCGAGACGGCCGGGTAGGCGCCATGCGGTGGTGGCGACCTCGGAGATCTGAGCGAGCGCGTCTCTGAGCACGTTGCCGCCCTCATCGCGCAGCACCTGGCCGGCGAACGGCTCGACGCTCTCCCAGATGTTGTACTCGGGCTCCAGCGTGCTGCACACGCCCGAGGTGAGCGAGATCGCGCGCACGATCAGCAGGAAGTTCTCCGGCAGCTGGAACGGCAGGTTCCGCACGACATCGCCGAACTCCTCCGCGAAGTCGCGGAACTCGCGCGGGTCGACCTCGCGCAGCTGCGCGAACCCCATGCCGCCGAAGCGGGCGAACAGCTTCGCGTACGCGCGCTCGAGCTCGCGGGTGTCGGCGCCGGGCAGAAGAGCGCCCACGTCGAGAATGCCCTGCACCAGCCGCTTGCTGTCGCGGGCCGCGACCGCCAGCAGCACGGTGCGAAGCCCCGATCGCAGCCGATCGTCGACGGTGCCCATCATGCCGAAGTCGATGAAAGTGAGCGTCCACGGCGGAGCCGCGGGGTCGGCACCGGACGGTCGCGGCGTCACGAACACGTTGCCCGGGTGCGGATCGGCGTGGAAGAAGCCCGTCCGGAACAACTGGGTGAACATCGTCGTGGCGAAGGCCTCGGCCACCTCGACGGGATCGATGCCGGCCGCGCGCAGCCCCGCGACGTCGGAAATCTTGATCGCGGTGACGTCCTGCAGCGTCAGCACCTTGCGCGTCGAGCGCTCCCACACGACCTCCGGCACCGCGATGGCAGGGTCATCCGCCATGTCCGCGGCGAAGCGCTCCGCATTCTGCGCCTCGTGGAGGTAGTCGATCTCCTCCCGCGATGTCGCGGCGAACTCCTCTGCCAGCGCGGGCGCATCGACGCGGTCCGAAACCAGTCGCACGCGGCTCAGCCACCCCGCGACCCGGCGGAGGGCCGCCAGGTCGACGTCGACGATCTCGTCGATCCCGGGGCGCTGCACCTTCACGACGACGGCGCCGAAGCCGCTCAGCGTCGCATCGGCCGGCGTCAGTCGGGCGCGGTGAGCCTGACCGAGGGATGCCGCGGCCACCGGCGTCTCGTCGAACCAGGCATACGCGCGCTCCAGCGGCATCCCGAGCTGCGTCTCGGCGGCGGCACGGATGTCGGCGAACGGCACCGGCGGCACCTCGTCCTGCAGCCCCTCCAGCTCCTTCGTGATCTCCGGCGGCAGCACGTCCAGGCGCGAGGACATGAACTGGCCGACCTTGATCATGAGACCGCCGAGGTCGACGGCGAGCGCGTGGAAGCGACGGGCGATGCGCTGCATCCGCGCGCTGCGCGACCGCTCGGCAAGGCGCCCGAGGCCCACGCGCGGCAGGAACAGGTCGTACCACCAGGTCTGCGCCAGCGACAGTGCGGCGAAGCGGAGGATGCGCCGGTACCGCGCGCGTGAGCCCGACTGCACCGCAGATCAGCCCTGGGCGAGCAGCGCGTAGACGCGTCGGCGGGCCTCGTCGAGGATCTCGACGGCGCTCTGCACCTGCTCCGGCGTACCGGTGCGCCCGACCTGCCCGACGGCCTGGGCGAGCGCGAAGCCGGCCTTGGGCAGGGCGCTCATGCGACCACCGTCGCGCTGGCCCGGGGTCTCCCAGGGTGCCGGACGATCGGCGGAGGTCTCCGCTTCGGCGCGGCCGGCGTCGGTGAGCGCGTAGGTCTTGCGGCCGTTCGCCTCGTCGGCGACGATCAGGCCCTCGTCGGCGAGCATCTGCAGCGTCGGATACACCGAGCCGGCGCTGGGCTTCCAGGCGCCGTCGCTGCGCTGCTCGATCTCCTGGATGATCTGGTAGCCGTGCATCGGCTGCTCGGCGAGCAGGGCCAGCACCGCGGCGCGTACGTCGCCGCGTCCCATGCGGGGGCCGGTGCGCTGTTCGAAGGATGCGCGGAGATTCTCCATCGCGTCCCACATGCCCGCCGACCCGGCCGCGAAGGGGCCGGAGCCGAACCCGCGTCCGCCGAAGCCCGGACCGGAGAATGAACCGTTCATGATGCCTCCCGAAATCGCGCCGACCACTCGGCGATAGTGAACGATATATCGTTCACCTGTGTTCGCGCCGTGAGTTCGCGCGTCCTCAGCCGAGGAACTCGGCGGGGTCGAACTCCTCGATGGGGATGACGCGCACGCGCGGCAGTTGGGCGTCGAAGGCGTGCACGTCGTACTCGAGATCGAAGAACTCGATGCCGGGAACGGCGGCGAACTCGCTGCTGCGGAACTCGTGGAACCCGATCAGCCCGACGCGGCGATCATCGTCGACGAGGGTTGCGAGGTCGTCGACGAAGTCGCGGTCGTGACTGACGAGGACGACGTCGCCGCTGCGATCCTCGAGAGCCCGGAGCGTCCGCTGGATGGCGAGGTCGACGACCTTCGCATCGGCCGGACCCGACAGCGGCACCGGGGTGTAGCCGAGCGCCAGCAGCGCCTGCACGAAAGGCATGGGCAGATGCGTCGACGCGTTGAGGAAGAAGAGGCCGCGTACCGGCTGCTGCCAGCGCTCCTCGATGAAGCTCAGCAGGCGATCCCACCGGGGGCGCTCGTCGGGCTGCGGGCGACGACCCAGGATCGATCCGCCGAGCGTGGCATCGATGTTCTCGCCGTCGACGAGGATCCAGCTGGTGCGATCCGTCACGTTGCCTCCCTCGGCATCCGCGCGCACCCACCCGGGCCGCGCCCTTCGACGCTAGCAGGGGCGCGCTGACTCACCCGTCGCTGCGGGCGAACAGCCGCCGCAGCACGAAGAAGACGATCACCGCGACGACCAGCACCACGACGAGCTTCGCCACGAACCACAGCACGCTGAAGACGACGTTGACGATCACCCAGGCGATCGCGATCGCCACGATCACGCCGACGATGCTCCAGAGGGTGCTCTTGCTCATGCCTCCAGCGTACGGGCGCCCGCGCGGATGCCGCCCCTCAGCCGTCCGCCAGCGCGTGCGCGATCGGCGTCGAACCGGCGTTGAAGCTCACGGTGCGCCCCCGCGTCGCGGGCTCGTCGACCGTGGCCGCGAGCACCGCGGCGACGTCGGCGCGCGACACCGACGTGCCCGACGGGGCAGTGGTCTCGATCAGCCCGGTGGGGTCATCGTCGGTCAGGGCCGACGGAGCGAGGATCGTGTACTCGACGCCGCTGGCGCGCAGATGCGCATCCGCGACGGCCTTCGCCTCGGCGTAGGCGAAGAAGCCGTTGTCGGGGTCGACGCCGTGGTCGGGCCCGGCACCGAAGTACGACACCATGACGAACCTGTCGACGTTCGCCGTCGCGGCGGCGTCGATCGTGCGGATCGCCGCGTCGCGGTCGACGGCGTACGTGCGTGCCGCATCGCCGCCGCCGGCGCCCGCCGACCAGACGACGACGTCGAACCCGCGGACGAGGTCGGTCAGCTGGGCGAGGTCGAGACTCGCAACGTCGGCCATCACGGGATGCGCACCCGCCGTCGTCACGTCGTCGACGTGGTCCGCGGTGCGGATGACCGCGCTGACCTCGTGGCCGGCCCGAGCGAGCAGCGGCTCGGTCTTCAGCGCCACCTTGCCGTGTCCGCCGATGATGAGGATGCGTGCCATGGTTCCAGCGTACGCGGCGCCACCTACGCTGGAACCATGACCGCCACGACTGCCCTCGTCCTCGTCGCCAACGCTGCAGACGGCTCCCTCTCGACCTTCCGTCTCACCGACGGCGCACTGGAGCGCATCGCCGTGACCGAGGGGCTGACGGGGTGCTCCACGCTCGCCGTGGACGCTACGCGCGACCTCGTCTACGCGGCGGTCAAGGGCGATCCCGCCGGCATCGTCACCCTCTCGCTCGATCGCACGAGCGGTGAGCTCACCCCCCTCTCGCGCCGCGATCTGCCCGCCGGCGGCATGAACTACCTCGCCCTCACGCGTGATGGATCGGCATTGCTCGGAGCAAGCTACGGCGGCGGCTACGGCATCCTCTCCCCCGTCACCGACGGCACCGTCGGCAAGCCGGTGTCGGAGATCTCCTACCCGAATCTGCACTCCGTGCTGCCCAGCGCCGACGGCCGTTTCGCCTACTTCGTCTCGCTCGGGGCCGACCTCGTCGCCCAGTACGCGATCGCCGACGAGCTCGCCCTCGTCCCGCTGGAGCCCGCGACCGCGGCGGCTCCGGCCGGCAGCGGCCCGCGCCATCTGCTCGTGAACGAGGCGCAGGATGCCGTGTACGTCATGACCGAGTTCTCCGGCGAGGTGCTCCACTACGCCCGCGACACGGCCGCCGGCACGCTCGAGCTCGTGGGCGCGGCATCCGCCTTCGACCGTTCCAAGGATCTCGGCCACAGCGAGTTCGGCGCCGATCCTCTCGCGCACCACTACATCTGGGGCGCCGACCTGCACGCCGGCGCCGACGGACGCGTGCTGTGGGCGTCGGAGCGCACGGAGAGCACCCTGGCGGCGGTTCCCGTCGCCGCCGACGGCAGCCTCTCGGATGCCGCGACCTTCACCGTCACCGAACAGCAGCCCCGCGGCTTCGACACGAGCGCCGACGGCCGTTACCTCGTGGCCGCCGGCGAGAAGTCGACGACGGTCTCGCTGTATGCCGTCGACGGCGAGCGCCTGGAACTGCTGCAGCGGGCCGAGACCGGCAACGGCGCCAACTGGGTGCGCTTCATCGATTGACACCCACGTTCATCCGTCCCGTCTGGCCGCCTTCGCATCCCGGAGGCGACCGGAGCGGACGGATGAACCGGGTCAGAGACCGACCATCTCCGCGCTGCGCTCCCACAGGCGCGCGGCGATGACCGGGTCGGCGGCCACCGGCGAGGTCCGCGCGAGGCGGTTGGCGATGTAGTACCCACCGCGCGCCCAATCCAGACCCGGCTTGCCCAACGCGAGCCAGGCCAGCCGTGCCCCGCCGACGTCGGTCGAGGTCAGCAGACGGCTCGTGATCGGGTTGGTGTACAGGAAGCGCCACGGTCCCTTCGCCGTCGAGGCGAAACTGCTGCCGATCACGCCCGGGTGGAAGGCGGCCGCGGCGACGCCGTCGTCGCCCCAGCGGCGCTCGATCTCCTTCGTGAACAGGATGTTGGCGAGCTTCGCATTGCCGTAGGCAGAACTCGCCGAATACCGGCGTTGCGCGTTGAGGTCGTCGATGTCGAAACGCGAGAAGCGTCGCGCCGCCACGCTCGAGGTCTGGATGACCGAGGCCCCCGTGTCGGCGAGGCGATCGCGCAGCAGATTCGTGAGCAGGAACCCCGCCAGATGGTTCGTCTGGAAGGTCGCCTCGAACCCGTCGACAGTGACCGTACGATCGCCGAAGATGCCGCCCGCGTTGTTCGCGAGCACATCGATGCGCGGGTAGCTCGCCCGCAGTTCGTCGGCGAGCGCACGCACCTGGGCGAGCACGGCGAAGTCCGCGACGTGGAAGGGCACGCCGAGTCCCTCGGCGACCTGCCGCGTGCGACGCGGATCGCGCCCCACGATCACGACCCGCTGCCCGGCGAGGGCCAGCTGTCGGGCCGCGGCGGCACCGATGCCGCTGCTGGCTCCGGTGATCACGATCGTGCGGGGCTCGTTCTCGGTCATCCCGCGAGTCTACGTCCGCCGACGAAGGGTCCTGCCGGGCCGCCCCCTGCATGACCGCGACCCGACAGGAGTTCAGGGGTCAGGGCGAGGGGATGCCGCCCTCGACGTTCGGCGTCTCGCCGATGACATGGCCGCGGACGCGACCGGCGCCGCGGCGTGTGTCGTCGCAGAGATCGGCGCGGAGGGCGGCCGGATCGCTGAACGTGCACTGGTCGCGGGTCATCCCGGCAGTCTCGGGGACGAGGCGCCGCCGCGCAGGTGGATTGACAGCGCTGCCGGGCAGTGTTAGTGCGCGCGGGCGTGTTCGTCCGTCCCGTCGCGTCGCCACGCCTCGTCCGCAGCGACATCTGCGGCCGGATGAGCGGGAACGGCGCGGCGGCGGCCGATCGCGATGTTGACGACGCCCAGCGACAACACGACCGCCGCGGCCGCTGCGGGCACGGCCATCGCGACGCCCAGCGAGACCTCTTCGGCGATCCAGCCGGTGGCCGCCGCGGCGAGCGCCTGCGCGAGCGTGAGGGCAGAGGCGAGCAGCGTCATGGTCGTCGCCGATCGTCCGCGGGGAGCGCGCTCGCCTGCGAGGGAGAACAGCGTGACGAGCGTCGGTCCGACGCCGAGCCCCATGACGAGCAGCCAGCCGGCGACCACGCCGAGGCTCGACGATGTCGCATACCCGACGGATGCCGCGGTCAGCACCCCTGCGAAGACGAGCCAGCGGTGGCGCAGGGCGAAGCGCGCGGGCAGCAGCACGACGCCGAGGGCCAGCACCGCGGAGCCGATGCCCATGAGCCCGTAGAGCAGGCCCGCCTGCGCCTCGTCGCCCGCGGCGCGCGCGAAGGCGGTCAACGACGTCAACGCCGATCCGAAAAACATCCCCACGCCGAAGGTCGCCGCCACGAGCACGAGCATCGACGACGTCAGCACCGCGCGGAAGGCGGCGCGCTCCGCCGCGGCGTCGGCGCGGTTCTGCAGCAGGCGCGCGGTGGGGTGCAGGGCGAAGGCGAGGACGAAGCCGAAGCTGAGCGCGGCGGCCACCGCGATGGGCGCCCACGGCGCGATGAGGGCCGCGAGGATGCCGACGAGGAACGGACCGATGACGAAGGCCGTCTCGTCGGCGGCCGACTCGTAGGACATCAGACGCGAGGTCGTCTTCGTGCGGCGCTCGGGGGCGATGCGCGCGGCCACGATCGCCAGCAGCCGGCTGCGCGACATGGCCGCCGCCTGCGGTCCGGTCAGTCCGATCGCCAGAGCAGCGGCGAGGATCACCCCGGGGGGCGTGTCTGCGGTCGCGACCAGCGGGAACAGCGCGAGCAGCACGCCGTTGGCCAACCCCACGGGAACGAGGACACGCCGCTGGCCGTGCCGGTCGACGAGGTCGCCCATGACGGGACCGGCGATCACGACGCCGATGCCGACGGCGGCCGAGGTGAGGCCGCCGAAGCCGACCGAGTCGGTCGCGTGGACGACGAGCATGAGCACGCCGACGGTCATCATCGCGAAGGGCAGTCGCGCCACGAAAGCGATCGGCCAGTAGGCCCAGCCGGTGTGCGCGATCAGCGATGAACGACCGCTGGCGGTCGAGGGGTGGTGCACGGGGTTCCTCCGGGACATGGGCTCGTTATTCACGTGCCGCCTTGCCCTCCGAACGAATCCGGGGCCGGGTGCCGTCCGCGACGCCGCGGTCGGATGGCTGGGTGGAGCAGGTAGATGCACTTCGCGCTCCGCGAGGGAGCACGACACTCGATTGTACCGGACGAGGATCTTCGGTGGTCTGACCACATCGCGAAAACGGGGTAGCATCGAACGGTCCCCGACCGCCAGCGACAACGGCGCCGCATCCTCACAGATGGGCACCGCATGTCACTCGCCACCTCTTCACTGCCGATTCCGGTCGCTGCGGCCGCCCGTCGCACACACCTGACGCCATGGGTGCGGGTGAGCGCCGCCGTCTTCGCCGTCGCGTGGGGCGGCAATGAGTTCACCCCCCTGCTGGTCACATACCGGTTGGAGCAGCACCTCAGCGCTCTGACCGTCAACCTCCTCCTCGGCGCGTATGTCCTCGGCATCGTGCCGGCCCTGCTCATCGGCGGTCCGCTCTCCGATCGGTTCGGCCGCCGGGCTCTCGCCCTGCCCGCGCCGCTGCTCGCCCTCACCGGGTCTGCGGTGCTCGCCGCCGGGGGCGGCTCGGCCGCGCAACTGTTCGTCGGCCGGGTCTTCTCCGGCCTCGCACTCGGTCTCGTGATGGCCGTGGGGACGGCGTGGATCAAGGAGCTCTCGACGGCCCCGTTCGACACCGACGCCGATGCCGGAGCCGGCGCGCGGCGCGCGGCGCTGGTGTTGACGGTCGGGTTCGCCCTGGGAGCGGCGGTGGCGGCCGCCATCGCCCAGTCGGGGACGGCTCCGGAAGTGCTGCCCTACCTCGTCAACGTCGTGCTGTGCGCACTCGCGCTCACGCTCATGTGGTCGGCGCCCGAGACGCGCACGCGCGCCGCGCACCCGGGTCGACTGCGCGACGACCTCCGGATCCCGGCCGCGGCTCACCGCCGGTTCCTCTTCGTCGTCGCCCCCCTCGCCCCGTGGGTGTTCGGCACGGCGGCGAGCGCCTACGCGATCCTGCCCGTGCTCTTCTCCGCCCAGGTGCCGGGCTTCGAGGTCGGGTTCGCGGGCCTGCTGTGCCTCATCGCGCTCGGCTGCGGTGTGGCCGCCCAGAGCCTCGTCCGGCGCATCGATCGGGCCGGCAGCGCGCGGACGATCGTCGCCTCATTCGCGGCGACGACGATCGGGCTGGCCCTGGCGGCGGGAGCTGCGGTGAGCATGTCGCTGCCCGTCGCGATCATCGCCGCCGCAGCCCTCGGCACGGCCTACGGTTTCCTGCTGGTGACCGGACTGCAGGAGGTGCAGCGCATCGCCGGCCCCGACGATCTGGCAGGTCTGACCGCCGTCTACTACTCGCTCAGCTACCTCGGCTTCTTCGTGCCCGCCGTCCTCGCCTCGCTCAGCCCGATGATCGGCTATCCGCTGCTGTTCGGCGCGGGCGCCCTGTTCGCCCTCGTCAACCTGCTGGCGACGTCGGCGGCGCACCGCCGCTACTGAGGTCGACAGCGCTCAGGAGGAGAAGAACGCCTCCGCCGCGCGGGTGAGGGCGAACAGGTCGGCTGTGCCGGCGAGTTCGCGCGCGGAGTGCATCGACAGGATGGGAATGCCGACGTCGACGGTGCGGATGCCCAGACGCGTCGCCGTGATGGGGCCGATCGTCGATCCGCACGGCACGGCGTTGTTCGAGACGAACTCCTGCGAGAGCACACCCGCCGCGTCGCACCAGCCGTGCCAGGCGGCCGCGCCGGCGGCATCCGTCGCGTAGCGCTGATTCGCGTTGATCTTCAGGATCGGACCGCTGCCGAGGACGGGCTGGACGACGGGGTCGTGCTTGTCGGGATAGTTCGGG
Organism: Microbacterium sp. AG790; assembly: GCF_003634765.1. Lineage (NCBI taxonomy): Bacteria > Bacillati > Actinomycetota > Actinomycetes > Micrococcales > Microbacteriaceae > Microbacterium > Microbacterium sp. AG790. Next base: position 625,176 of record NZ_RBWZ01000006.1, on the reverse strand, counting down.
TGCACGGAGTGACCGACGTCGCTGGAGACGCACCAGGATGCCGCGAGCGCGCGCAACTGCTCATCCCGGTCGGCCCCGAGCCCGCGCTGCACCCGCTCGATCACGTCCGACAGGAACGGGCCGGCGGCGCCGGAGCGTGTGGCCGAGCCGACTTCCTCGTGGTCGAAGACGGCGAGCATCGGGATGTGCGCGGTGTCGGGCTCCACGGCGGCGAGGGCGGTGACGCCGGCGTGGACCGAGGCGAGATCGTCGAGGCGGCCGCTGGCGAAGAGGACATCGTCCTTGCCGAAGACAGCACCGCGGGCGGCATCGGCGGTGACGATGTCGTAGCCGCGGATGCGCCCGGCGTCGACGCCGCCGGCGGCGGCGAGCTCGGCGAGCAGGTCGGCGGACGCGGCATCACCGAGCCCCCAGACGGGCTGGGTCTGGGTCTGCTTGTGCAGAGCGAGGTGGTCATTGGCCTCGCGGTCGAGGTGAATGGCGAGCTGCGGGAGCCGCAGCAGCGGCCCGGTCGCGGCCAGCACGGCCGAGCCGTCATCGAGCACGAGGCGTCCGGCGAGGCGCAGCTCGCGATCGAGCCACGAGGTGAGCAGGGGGCCGCCGTAGATCTCGACGCCGGCTTGCAGCCAGCCGAGGCGTCCGGTGGTCGGCTTGGGCTTGAGCTTCAGCGCCGGGGAGTCGCTGTGCGCGCCGAAGACGTGGATGCCGGTGCGCGCGCCTGCCCCGCGGGGCAGCACCCAGGCGATGACGGCGCCGTCGCGCACGACGACGTAGCGCCCGCCAGGAACGAGCGACCACCCCTCTTCCTCGACGAGCGAGGTGAACCCGGCATCCTCGAGGCAGCGTGCGACCTCCGCGGCCGCGTGGAAGCTCGAAGGGGACGCGGCGACGAAGTCGGCGAGGTCGTCGGCGTGGGCACGGACGGCAGCGGAGGCGGGCATCTTCTCAGCGTAGTTCGGGCCCTGTGCTCACGCCGCGCGGCGCCGCGTCAGCGCGCGCTGCACGAGCAGCGCGATCAGGCGCCACCCCAGCAGGAACACCGCCAGCACGATGCCCGCGACGATGACGAAGGAGACGGCGATGCCCTGACTCGACACCACGCGCAGCAGCATGCCGCCGGCGAGGGTGACGGCCCACACCGGCAGACCCGTGCGCGCCACCGCACGCGGCGCCCTCCAGGCCCGCGCGATCAGCCAGCCGAGCACCAGAGCCGCCAGGAACGGCCACGCCGTGATCGCAAGCCCCGTCCACACGTCGGAATCGTGGCTCGCCCGCCCGACGGCCGCGAAAGTCACGACCAGCGCGGCGTCGAGGACGAAGGAGAGGAGAACGGAGGCGGATCGCGACATGCCTCCATCCTCCTCCTGTCGAACGGCGGTCTCGGGCAGCGCGTCGGAATGCCGGCGCGGACACCGGGCGTTGCCACCGACATGACGACAGTAGGAATCATCGGAGCAGGACACATCGGCAGCGCACTCGCGGAGGGCCTCGTCGCCCGCGGCTACGAGGTGGTCATCAGCAACTCGCGCGGGCCCGAGACCCTTGCGGACCTCGTCGCCCGGCTCGGTGCGACGGCGCGCGCAGCGACCCCCGCCGAAGCCGCGGAGGCGGCGGACTGGGCAATCGTCACCGTGCCGCTGAAGGCGATCGACGACATCCCGGCCGCCCCCTTGTCCGGCAAGATCGTCCTCGACACGAACAACTACTACTGGGAGCGCGACGGGCACATCGCCGCACTCGACGACAAGCAGACGACCACGACGCAGATGGTGCAGGAGCACCTCGCCGGCGCGCACGTCGTGAAGGCGTTCAACCACATCCCCGCCGCCGCCATCCTCACCGACGGCGCCGCGGCCGGCACCCCGGGTCGCCGGGCTCTCGCCATCGCGAGCGACCATGCGGATGCCGCAGCCCTTGCGAGCGCCGTCTACGACGAGTTCGGCTTCGACACGGTCGACATCGGATCGGTCGCCGAGAGCTGGCGCGTCGAGCGTGACCAGCCCGCGTACGTCGTCCGCCAGGGCGCCGACGAGCTGCGCGCGAACCTGGCCCGCGCGACGCGCTGAGGCATGTCCTCAGCGCGCGACGATCTCGTCCGCGTTGTCGGCGATCCAGGCCATCAGCGGCAGCACTCGTTGCATGAGCTCGTCTCCGCGAGCGGTGAGGGCATATTCGACGCGGGGCGGCACCTCGGGGTAGGCGGTACGAACGACCAGCCCGTCGGCCTCGAGGGTGCGCAGCGTCGAGGCGAGCATCTTCTCGCTGATGCCATCGACCGCTCGACGCAGCTGACCCCACCGGGCCGTGCCCTCGCTGAGCGCCAACAGCACGAGGATGCCCCACTTGCTCATCACGTGATCCAGCACGGTGCGAGTGGGGCAGTTCTCGGTGAAGACCTGGTCGTGCTGGGTCCGGATTTCCGCGAGACTTACCGCCATGTAGGTACCTTACCAAAAAGTGGGTACCCGATCTCAGGAATGCATGGGATGCCGGGCACGGTTCTTCTCCTCGGACCCCAACGAAAGGACCTCCCATGACCATCCTCGTCACCGGTGCCAGCGGGCACCTCGGCCACCTCGTCGTCGACGCACTGCTGTCTCGCGGCGCCACGGCATCCGACATCGTCGCCGGCGCGCGCACCCTCTCCGCGATCGACGACCTCGCCGCACGCGGCGTGCGCACCGTGCACCTGGACTACAATGACCCCGCCACGATCACGGCGGCTCTCGACGGCGTCGACACCGTGCTGCTGATCTCCGGCTCGGAGGCGGGCCGCCGCTACGCCGGTCACAAGAACGTCATCGACGCGGCGGTCGCCGCCGGCATCTCGAAGTTCGTCTACACGAGCGTGTCGAAGGCCACGAGCTTCGACTGGCCGCTGGGCGCCGAGCACAAGGCCACCGAGGAGGCACTCGCCGCGAGCGGGCTGCCCACCGTGATCCTGCGCAACGACTGGTACACCGAGAACTACGCCGTCGACGTGCAGCGTGCCGCCGCGTCCGGCGTCATCGCGGCCTCGGTCGCCGAGGGCCGGGTCGCCCCCGCCGCCCGCGCCGACTACGCCGAAGCCGCCGCGGTCGTGCTCCTGGAAGACGGACACATCGGTCGGATCTACGAGCTCGCCGGCGATGCGAGCCTCGGCTACGCCGACCTCGCTGCCGCCGCGGGCGAGGCCCTCGGACGGGACGTCACCTACGTGCCGGTCTCGCGTGAGGACTTCGTCGCCGCGCTGCAGGGCTCGGGTCTCGACGCCGGGACCGCCGAGTTCGTGGCCAGCATGGAGGACGGCATCCGCGGCGGTGTCCTCGCCGACACCGACGGCACCCTGTCGCGCCTCATCGGCCGCCCGACGACCCCGGTCGTCGACACGTTCCGCGCCGCGCTGGCGGGCTGAACCGAAGGCTCGAGGCGATCGGCCGCGCTCAGACCGGGCGCCCGATCGCCTCGAGCCACCGCAGCCACACCTCGCTGAGGGTGGGGTAGGCCGGCACGGCATGCCACAGCCGGGCCAGCGGCACCTCGCCGACGATCGCGATCGTGGCGGCCTGCAGAAGCTCCGCCGTGTCGGCCCCGACGAAGGTCGCGCCCACGAGCACGTCGCGGTCGGTGTCGACCACCGCCCGCGCCTGCCCGCGATAGTGGGCGGCGCGGGTACTCGCTCCCGCGATGTTCGCGAGGTCGTAATCCACGACCCGCACCGCGAGCCCCTCCTTCTGCGCCTGCGCGGCCGTCATACCGACGGCCGCGACCTCGGGCGAGGTGAACACCACCTGGGGGACGGCGACATGATCGGACGTCGCGACGTGCGTACCCCACGGCTGATCGTCGACCGCGGCCCCCCGCGCCCGTGCCGCGATGACGTCACCGGCCGCCCGCGCCTGGTACTTGCCCTGGTGCGTGAGCAGTGCGCGGTGGTTGACGTCACCGACGGCGTACAGCCAGTCGCTGCCGTGGACTCGCATCGTGTCGTCGACGTCGAGCCACGAGCCGGGCTCGAGGCCTGCGGTCTCCAGCCCGACGTCGCCCGTCCGCGGCACGCGTCCGGTCGCGACGAGGATCTCGGATGCCGTGACCGCTCCGTCTGCGAGCGTCACCGTGACGGTGCCGGCGGCGGCATCCCGCGACACCGCCTCGATCTCGGCGCCGGTGCGCACCTCGACACCGGCCGAGCGCAGATCCGCGGTCACGGCATCGCCGGCGAAGGGCTCCATCCCCCTCAGCAGGCCGGAGCGGGCGAGGACGGTGACGGCGCAGCCGAACGACGCGTAGGCGGTCGCCATCTCACAGGCGACGACGCCGCCGCCGAGGATGACCAGCGACGCGGGCACCTGCTGTGCGCCCGTCGCTTCGCGCGAGGTCCACGGATCGACATCGGCAAGCCCGGGAATGTCCGGCAGCAGCGCCGCCGATCCGGTGCAGACGGCGACGGCGTGGCGGGCGCGCAGGACGACGGCATCCGTCCCGCCCCGGCGCACCGTGACCTCGCGCTCCGCGCTCAGGCGCCCGTGGCCGCGAACGAGAGCGATGCCGGCGCCGTCGAGCCACTCGACCTGACCGGAGTCGTTCCAGTCATGCACGATCTCGTCGCGCCGGCGGAGCACCGCCGCCACGTCGACGGGTCCCGACGGCGCACCGGACAGAGCGCCTGGGGCGTCGGCGGCGTCGGCGCGGGCGGCGCCCGCCCGCAGCAGCACCTTGGACGGCATGCACGCCCAATAGCTGCACTCACCCCCCACGAGCTCGGACTCGACGATCGCGACCGTCAGCCCTCCCTGCACGGCACGGTCGGCGACGTTCTCGCCCACCGGCCCGGCACCGATCACGATGAGGTCGTACTCTGCGGATTCCATCCCCCACGCATACCCGACTGTGACGCCAGATTCCACCCCCTGTCACGGTGTCGGAGGGATGTGGTTGGGTGGATCATCCGAACCGGAGGACGTATGGCGATCGAGTTCCGCTCCGTCACGAAGCGCTTCGCTGACGGCACCACCGCTGTGGACGAGTTCAGCCTCGTCCTCCCCGCCCACAAGACCACCGTGTTCGTGGGCTCCTCGGGCTGCGGCAAGACGACGCTGCTGCGGATGATCAATCGGCTCATCGAGCCGACCAGCGGCGAGATCACGATCGACGGAGAGCCGATCCGCGATCGGAACCCCGTTCAGTTGCGCCGCGGCATCGGCTATGTGCTGCAGGACGCGGGACTGCTTCCGCATTTCAGCGTCGTCGAGAACGTCGCCACGGTTCCGATCCTCAACGGCACGCCGAAGAAGCAGGCGCGAGAGCGTGCGCTCGAGCTGCTGGACATCGTCGGGCTCGATCGTGCTCTCGCCGACCGCTACCCGCGCCAGCTCTCCGGCGGGCAGCAGCAGCGTGTCGGCGTCGCCCGCGGTCTCGCCGCCGACCCCAACATCCTGCTGATGGACGAGCCGTTCGGCGCCGTCGATCCGATCGTGCGCAAAGAGCTGCAGGCCGAGACCATCCGACTGCAGCGCGACCTCGACAAGACCGTCGTGTTCGTGACGCACGACATCGACGAGGCCTTCCTCCTGGGCGATCAGGTCGTCATCCTCGAGAAGGGCGCCCACATCGCTCAGGTCGGCACCCCCGACGAGATCATCGCCGCGCCCGCCAGCGATTTCGTCGCCGAGTTCGTCGGCGTCGAGCGGGGCTCGCGCGCCCTCACCGCGAAGAAGACCGCGCACGGCACCGTGCTCGTGGATGCCGCGGGCCGCGCACAGGGCGTGCTGGTCGACGGGACGCCATGAACTGGGTCGTCAACAACCTCGATCTGATCGGCGGGCTGACCCTCGCGCATCTGCGCCAGAGCGCGATCGCGATCGTCGCCGCCTTCGTCATCGCGCTCCCGCTCGGCTGGGTCGCGTGGCGCTACACGGCCTTACGGGGCTCGGTGCTCACCACGATCGGCCTGCTGTACACGATCCCTTCGCTGGGGCTGTTCGCGCTGCTGTGGGCGGTCTTCGGCATCCCCTACCTGTCGGAGAACAACCTCATCATCGCGCTGACCGTCTACGGCGTCGCGATCATGACACGCTCCGTCACCGATGGCCTCGACTCCGTCGACGCCGCCACCCGCGACGCCGCCATCGCGGTCGGCTACGGACCCTGGCGACGGTTCTGGACCGTCGACCTGCCGCTGGCGGGACCGGTACTGCTCGCGGGTCTGCGCGTCACCGCCACCTCCACGATCGCGCTCGCGACGGTCGGCATCCTCATCGGCGTCGAGAACCTCGGATACCTGTTCACCAACGGCCTGCAGCGGCGGATCATCCCCGAAGTGCTCGCGGGCGTGGTGATCGTGGTGCTGATCGCCCTCCTCTTCGACCTGTTGCTCGTCCTGGCGGGCCGCCTGCTCATGCCCTGGGCGCCCCGCCGCGACGACAGTCGGGCCGAGCGTCGCGCGCTGCGGCGCTTCGCGTCGGAGGGGGTCGCATGAACCTCTTCGTCGACGCCTTCGCGTGGATCTTCTCCCCCGACCGCCTCACCGGCTCGCTTCCCCTGCCCGAGGCGGTCGCTCAGCATCTCGCGTTCACCTTCGGCTCGGTGCTCCTCGCCGCGCTCATCGCCATTCCGGCCGGCTGGGCGATCGGCCACACCGGACGCGGACGGGAGTTCGCCGTCGCCCTGTCCGGAGCGGCGCGCGCGATCCCGACGCTCGGTCTGGTCGTGCTGCTGTATCTGCTGGTGGGCGTCGTCTACAAGAGCCAGGCCGCCGTCGTGGCCTTCGTCATCCTGGCGATCCCCTCCATCCTCGCCGGCGCCTACGCGGGCTTCGAAGCGATCGACCGCTCCACGATCTCCGCGGCGCGCGCGGTCGGCATGACCGGCCGCCAGATCCTGTGGAAGGTCGAGGTCCCGCTCGGGCTGCCGCTGCTGATCGGCGGCATCCGTTCCGCGACCCTCCAGGTCGTCGCCACCGTGACGATCGCCACCTACGTGGGCCTCGGGGGGCTCGGCTTCTACATCATCCAGGGCATCCAGCTGCGCGACACCGCGCAGATCCTCGGCGCCTCCCTCCTCGTCGTCGCGCTCGCGCTCGTGCTCGACGGCGTCTTCGCGCTGCTGCAGCGCATCGTCGTGCCCCGCGGCGTCGCCGGCCGCTCCGCCCGGCCGCGGGCGGCGACCCGGGCTGCCACGGCATCCTGACTTCCTCTCCACAGCACCCAACGAAAGGCACCCCTCATGTCCGCACTGCGCACCTCCCGCTTCGGAGCGCGCCTGGCCCTGGCGGCCACGGCGCTCACCGTCACCGCCCTCGCCCTCACCGGCTGCGGCTCCAGCAGCTCACTCGAGCAGCCCGCCGCCACCGGCGGTGCGACCGGCTCGTCCGAGACCATCACGATCGGCTCCCAGGCGTACTACTCGAACGAGATCATCGCCGAGATCTACGCTCAGGCACTCGAAGGCGCCGGCTTCACAGTGGACCGTAAGTTCAACATCGGCCAGCGCGACGCGATCGTGCCGTCGCTGCAGAACGGCACCATCTCGCTGACCCCGGAGTACACCGGCAACCTTCTGCAGTACTTCGACAAGAGCACCACTGCGACGACCACCGAGGACGTGTACGCGGCCCTCAAGAAGGCACTGCCCGAAGGACTGAGCGTGCTCGACCAGGCCTCGGCGACCGACCAGGACTCGTACAACGTGACGGCGGCCTTCGCGGCGCAGCACAACCTCAAGAGCATCGCCGATCTCGCGAACGTGCCCAACCTCGTGCTCGGCGGCGCGCCCGAACTCGAGCAGCGCCCGTACGGCCCCACCGGGCTGAAGGACATCTACGGCGTCACGGTGAGCTTCAGCGCCACGGCCGACACGACCGTCGACGAGCTTGTCGCGGGCGGCATCCAGCTGGCCGACGTCTACAGCGCCGACCCGAGCATCAAGACGAAGAACCTCGTCACGCTCGAGGACCCGAAGGGTCTCTTCCTCGCGTCGCACGTCGTGCCGCTCGTGAACAGCTCCTTCCCCTCCGACGCGGCCGATGTGATCAACGCGGTCGACGCGAAGCTCACCCCCGAGGGCCTGATCGCGCTGAACGTCGAGTCCAAGGTCGACCAGAAGTCGACCAAGGACATCGCGGCTTCCTGGCTGAAGGCCAACGGCCTGGGCTGAGCCGTCGCGCCGCGTTTCGACTCGTCTGCGTTTCGACTCGTCGCTGCGCTCCTCGCTCAACGACCGGGTACAAACCCCCGGTCGTTGAGCGAGCACAGCGAGTCGAAACGCCGCACCCCCGGTCGCGGCTCAGAACGAGCGCAGACTCGCGCGCAGGCCGCCGTCCGACAGCTCGTCGCGCAGGATGCCGCGGCGACGAAGCACCGGAACGAGATCGTCGAGAGTGCGGTGGATCGTGACCGGGTGCAGGTCGCCCCACAGCAGCACGCCGTCGTTGCCCCACTCGCCGAGTTCCTCGATCATGTCGGCGAACTCTTCGGCGGTTCCGACGAAGCCGCTGCGATCCGAGATGCGCCCGGCTCGCGAGAGGGCGCTCAAGTGGGCGCGAAGGGGCGCCGTCGCGGCATCCCGATCTCCGATCAGCCGGCGGATCGAGCCCTGCGAGACGTGCTCGGCGAACAGTCCCTCCGGCAGCGGGGCGTCCAGATCGAGCACGGTGAGGTCGGTCTCCAGGTCGCTGGACTGCCGTTGCGCGATCACGCGCAACACCGCATCGTCGGGGTGGGCCGACGCCGCCACGACGCGGTCGGCTTCCTCCGGCGAGGAGACGATGACCGGCTGGATCGCGAACATGATGGTGATGTCCGAGGGTGAGCGCCCGCGCTCGAGCGCGGCGGCGTGGATCTTGGCCCGGTAGGCGCGCACGCTCTGCTCGGTGAGAGGCGCCAGGGCGAGCTGGACGTCGGAGTTCGCGCCCGCGAAGCCGAAACCCCGCCCCGAACCGCCGGGTGAGGCGATGACGGGTTCGCCGCGCTCGAACGGCACGGCGTTGAGCGGACCGTCGAAAGCGAAGTACTCGCCGCGGTGGCGCACCGAACGCAGCTTGGTGCCGTCGGCGTAGACGCCGGTCGCGGTGTCGCGCACGAGTGCGCCCTCTCCCCAGGAGTTCCAGAGCGCGCGGATGCCGTCAAGCCATTCCTCCGCACGGTCGTAGGCGGCGTCGTGGCTCAGCTGCGGGGCGTCGCCGAAGTGGCGGGCGCTTCCGGTGTCGGTCACGACGTTGAGGCCGAGCCGGTCGCCGCTCAGATGCTGCAGCGTCGCGAACTGGCGTGCCGCCGTGTAGGGCAGAAAGGCCGCGGGGTTGACGGTCGGGATCACGCCGAGGCGTGTCGTCGCCTGGAAGAGGGAGGGGGCCAGCAGCAGCGGGTCGAGCTTCGGACCGCCGAAGGCGTGCCGCACCCTCAGGTCGATGGTGTCGGGCGAACCGAGCGACGGGGCGTCCTCGATCAGCACGAACTCGAAACCGGCACGCTCCAGCTCTCGCGCCGACTGCTGATAGAGCTCGGGACGCGTCCACTGCCAGTTCCAGTCCAGGTACGGATGGCCCCAGCCGTGCGGGCCGAAGCCGCGCGCGAGGAACCATCCGAAGTGCTGGAGACGGCTCACGCGAGCACCGCGACGGGAACGTCGCTGGCGACCGACAGTGCCTGCGAGAGGTCGTCGATCAGGTCGTGGACATCTTCGATGCCGATCGAAACCCGGAGCGTTCCGGGGTGCACACCGACGGCGGTGCGCTCGGCGTCGGTCAGAGACGCGTGCGAGGTGGATGCCGGGTGCAGCACGAGCGAACGGACATCGCCGAGGTGCGTCATGTGCGTGAAGACCTCGAGAGCCTCGACGAACCGGCGCGCCGTCTCGGCGTCGCCACGGAGGGTGAAGCTGAACACAGCTCCGAACCCGTCTGTGAGGTCTCGCACGGCGAGCTGGTGGTCGCGATGGGAGGCCAAGCCGACGTAGTCGACCGAGGCGATCTCCGGGCGGCTCTCCAGCCACTGGGCGAGGGCCTGGGCGTTGGCGCTCTGGCGCTCGACGCGCAGGCTGAGCGTCTCGATGCCCTGCCCGATCAGAAAGGCGTTCAGCGGCGAGGGCGTGGGCCCGAATCGCGGGGCGACCGACTCACGGGCATAAGCGATGCGCGCGTCCTGTCCCACCCGCTCGAAGAGGCTCGGCGCGCCGCCGCGACCCGGCGCGACCAGATGCGGGTACCGGTGCGCGACCGTGGCGGCGTCGATCCGGCCGCTGTCGACGATCGCGCCGCCGAGCACACTGCCGTGGCCCGCGAGGAACTTGCTCGCCGAGTGGACGACGACGTCGGCGCCGAGTTCGAGCGGCCGGACGAGGTACGGGGTCGCGAAAGTGTTGTCCACGACGAGCACGATCCCGTGCCGATGCGCGAGCGCGGCGAGTGCCGGAATGTCGACGAGTCGATTGCTCGCGTTGGAGATCGATTCCGCGAACAGGGCACGGGTCGTCGGGAGGATGGCGGCCTCCCACGCGGAGAGGTCGTCGATCTCGCTGACGAAGTCGGTCGTCACGCCCAAGCGCGGCAGGTTCTCGCGCAGCAGCCCGCGCGTGCCCTCGTAGATGTGCGTCGAGGCGACGATGTGCTGGCCGGCCTCGAGCAGCGAGAGCAGCGCGACCGTCGTGGCCGCCTGTCCGCTGGCCAGCAGCAGCGCCTGCGAGCCGCCTTCCAGCGCGGCGAGGGTGTGCTCGACCGCGTCGATCGTGGGGTTGCCGATGCGCGTGTACGCGTAGCCCTCTCCGCGACCGAAATGCGCGGCGGCGTCGTCGTACTCGCCGAACTCGAACCCCGCGGTGAGGTAGATCGGCGTCGCGCGGGCCGCCGCGATCGTGCCGTCCTCTCGGCGCGGGCGGTCATGCAGCTGCCGTGTGGTGAATGCTCGCCTGCTCACGGGGTCCTCCTGTCGGCATCGACGGATCGGGCGTCGATGACCGACCCATCGTCGCGGTCAGGCGAGGTGGAGGACCAATCGCGTTTCGTCGTGTGACGACCCGCTCAGATCGAGACCCCCGCCGCCCGCGACAGCGCGCGCAGCGCGAGGAACGTCACCCATCGGGACGGCTCACCGACCGGCACATCGAGCGGGAACCACACCTCTCCGGGAAAGACGTGTCCCTGAAGCCATCGACCATCGCTCTGACCGGCGCGGCGCACGATCTCGAGAGTGTCCGCGGCACGCGGATCGAGCGAGATGCCGTCGTGCACCGCTGCCGCGGTGACGTGGTCGGCCGCCTTCAGCGCGCTGAACGGCGCACGGTAGGGGTATACGAGCAGGTCCGTCCACGCCCCGACCTGTTCACCGGTCGACAGGCGAGTGCGCAGACGCCGGGCGAGCAGGTACTCCTCCCCCCGCCGCCGCGAGGCGGCCACCGAGCTGTCGCCGGTCAGTTCTTCATAGGCCAGCAGACCGCGTACGGCGTTGATCGTCGAATGGAACGAGGAACGCACCGAACCGTCGACCCACTCGCAGTTCCATCCGCCGTCCTCCAGCTGATGGGCCGGGAACCATGCGGCCAACGGCGTCATGTCGCGCCCCAGCCACGCCCCGTTCGCCAGCGTCATCGCGTTGATGCAGACATCGACCTCACCGTCCCAGTACGGCAGATCGTCGTACTCCCAACGGGCGCTCTCGGCGAGCCGGTCCGCCGTGTCGCCGAGCACGGCGGCATCCACCCCCCACTCGCGCAGTGTCGTCAGTGTCCAGGTCGTCGCGGTGTACGGCTGGCCGGGCATCTGATCCTGCGCGGCGAAATCGAAGCCGCCCGGAAAGAAGGCGCCACCCGCCCACCGCCCGTCGGGGTCCTGGTAGGAGAGCAGGCGCGCGCCGTCGCCCTCGAGGGCGATCCGCGCGCGCGTCGCGCGCCACACGTCCGGGGACGCACCGAGAAGGTCGCGTTGCACCTGCCAGCGCAGCGTCGGGTCCGAGTCGAGCAGCCAGTCCCGAACGGTGCCGTCGATCATGCGCTCACCCCTCTCTCAGCGGGCCCGCGTGCGTCACCGCGCCCGTTGGACGGGAACACCGAGCCAGTCGGCCAGATCACCGATCTCGGCATCCACCATCTCGCGCTCCTCGGGTTCGAGCTCAATGAACTCGTGCACGGCCGTGACGACGAGGTTCTCCTTCTTCTTGTCGAGCTCTGCATCCAGGAGGCCGACGAAGCGATCGCCCACGAGGATCGGGTGCGCGAAGTATCCGTAGCGACGTTGGGTCTTGGGCTTGAACTGCTCGAGCACGAAGGAGAACTCGAAGAGCTCGGTCAACCGTGGACGGTCGAAGAGCATGCCGTCGTAGGGGTTGAGGATCGCCACCCGACCGCCCGCGTCGTCGTCGAGTGCGGCGAGCGCGGCCGGATCGACCCGCCACGACCACGCCGAACCCTCGACCGTGGCGGGTTCCCCGGCCGCGCCGACCGGGGTCCATCGCGAGTTCTGTCGTGCGATGCCGGCGGCTTGCAGCCGGCGCTGCTGCAACACGTGCGCGGCCTCGTCGGGATCGATCGCGGGCACGCCGGCGTACACCCGCTCGCCGAGGTCCCACACGCGCTGTCGCCCCTGGCGGCCGACGACCGCCGCCTCGCCGACGTAGGAGAGAAGATCGAGCATCCGCGGCACCTGGTTCGAGCCGTACCAGCCGGCCTCGTCTTTGTGCGCGACCTGGCTCGTGTCGTCGATCTGGCCGGCCAGCAGCGGGCCGTCGGCCCGCAGGCGTGCAATGACGTCGGCACGGAATCGCGCATTCGCCTCCAACCACCCGGCCGCCTGCGCGCGGAACACCCGCGCGCGCATGCCGGCGAGCAACGCGGGCTTCAGGGATGCCGCGTGGAACTGTCCGTCGAACTCGAACAGCGCCCGGTCGTCCTCGACCGCCTTCGTCAGTTGGCCGGGCTCGTAACCCCACCCGATCCGGCTGAACGGAATGGTCTGCTCGGCGGGCGCGATCGTCGCCGTGGGATCGATCTTGATCGACCCGAGCTGTTCACCGACTTCGACGACGTCGCCCGGACGGTCGGCGTCGAGCAGCTGCGCACGCACCGCGATGCGACGCGCCTGCTCCCGGCTCAGGTGATGCATGCCGCGAGCGTACTCGCCGCTGCGGACGCGCGCCGCCCGTCACCCCGCCGCGGTCGGCGCGAGTGCGCTGTCGACGGCGACGCGCTCATCGAAAACGAAGCAGTCGCCGCGGTAGTGCGCCTGGCCCTGCGCGGCGAACCACCCCAGGATGCCGCCGTCGAGCTGCCAGGCGTCCACCCCCTCCTCGCGGAGGACCAGCGCCGCCTTCTCGCAGCGGATGCCGCCGGTGCAGTAGCTGACCACCGTCTTCTCCTGCAGCTCGTCCCTGTGCGCGGCGACGGCATCCGGAAACTGGGTGAACCGCTGCAGGCGCCAGTCCACGGCTCCCTCAAAGGCGCCGTCGTCGACCTCGAACGCGTTGCGCGTGTCGAGCATGACGACCTCGCGGCCCGCGTCGTCGTGCCCCTGATCGAGCCACCGGCGCAGCGTCTCCGGCGAGACCACCGGAGCGCGACCCCGCGCCGGACGGATCGTCGGGCGGTCCATCCGGATGATCTCCCGCTTGAGCTTGACCAGCATCTTGCGGAACGGCTGCGCGGACGACCAGCTCTCCGTGGCCCGCAGCGCCGCGAACCGGGGGTCTGTGCGCAGTTCGTCGAGATAGGCGCGCAACGGCTCCGGCGCACCCGCCAGGAAGAGGTTGATCCCTTCCTCGGCGAGGATGATCGTCCCGGTCAGTCCCGCCGCGACCGCCCGCTCCCGCAGCGGCCCGCGCAACTGCGCGGCATCCGTCAGCGGGGTGAACAGGTAGGCGGAGACGTTGAGCACGGCGGGAGCGGCAGACACCGTTCGAGCCTACGGCGCGCTCACATGTCAGCCGGAGTCCACTCCGAGACCTCGTCGAGCTCGGCGACCTCGTCCGCCGTGAGCTCCACGCGACCGCCGTCGAGAAGGTCGGCCACCTGCGACAGCTTCGAGGCCGACGCGATCGGGGCGACGACGGTCGGCTTCGCGCGCAGCCAACCGAGGGCGGTCGCGGCGATCGAGACGTCGTGGGCCTTGCCGATGCGCTCGAGCACCTGGATGATCTGCAGGCCCTGCGGCGTGGCGTAGACCGCGGCACCCTGCGCGCGCGGCGTGTCGTGGGCCGCGGCATCCGTCGAACGGTACTTGCCCGTCAGGAACCCCTTCGCGAGCGAGAAGTAGGGCACCAGCGACAGGCCGAACTCCTCGGCGACGGGCACGATGTCGTTCTCGGTCTCGCGGTGCACGAGGTTGTAGTGGGGCTGGATCGCGACGGGCTCGGCGACACCCAGCTCGCGGGCGATGCGCACCCACTCACGGATGCGGTCGGCGGAGTAGTTCGACACGGCGGTGTAGCGGACGAGACCGTCGGACACGAGCTGGCCGAAGGCCGCGACCGTCTCCTCCAGGGGCGTATCGGCGTCGTCGAAGTGCGCGTAGTACAGGTCGATCGACTCGACGCCCAGCCGCTCGAGCGACGCCTCCGCGGCGGCACGGACGGTGGATGCCGCGAGGCCCCGGAACTGCGGATGCTGGCTGACCTTGGTGGCCACGGTGACGTCGGTGTGGCCGCGCTCGGCGAGCCAGGCGCCGATGATCGTCTCGCTCTCGCCTCCGGTGTGTCCCGGCGCCCACGCGCTGTAGGAGTCGGCGGTGTCGATGAAGGTGCCGCCACCGGCGTGGAACGCGTCGAGGATCCGGAAGGACTCCTCGCGGTCGGCCGTCCAGCCGAACACGTTGCCGCCGAGGGCGAGGGGGAAGACGTCGATGTCGGTGTGCGCGATGCGGGTCATACCTCGATCCAACCACCGGCGTGGCGGACGTGTTCCCCGGGCCTTACGCTGACGTCATGATCGGGGCTACCGTCATGTGGTTCTTCCTGGTGATCCTCAGCGCGGCACCATTGTGGTTCTGCTGGTACGCCTGGGACACGGCGCGCCGACGCCGGCGAGGCGAGGCCGTCTCTCGGCCGTCCGGCGGCTCCTTCGGGTTCGACGAGATCTGGCGTCCGAGCGCGGCAGAGGCGCAAGCGGTGTGGGAAGCGGAGCAGATCACTCCCGCCCCCGCCCCGATTCCCGGTGACGGCCCGGGCGTGATCACGGGCGGTCGCATCGTGATCGAGACCGGCCTTCGACCCCCGCGCGCCACCACCGCAGACCAGAGGCGTAGCCTGGAGGGGTGAGTATCGGGAACGGCCCCCGACGTGTGGGCCAGAGGGAGGTCATCGGCGAGCTCTTCGCCGATGAGAGGTGAGTTCGCCTCGGCGCCGTGAGCCGCGTTTCAGACGCGCCCGGCGCCGAACGTCGACCTCGCTTCACGGATGCCGCCACGGCATCCGCCCTTACGACCTCACGAAAGGCATGCTCATGCACGCACTCACCGAAGCGCAGATCCGCGCATCGCTCATCAACGTCACCCAGTCCGAGCGCCGCAACCTCACCCTCCCGAACGGCGTCTCCGACACGCCCTGGGACGCGCTGCAGTTCTACGGCGCACGCGACCGCAAGCTCGCGCTGGTGGGCTACGTCGTCGTCGAACTCGACGGGGAACCGACCGGGCTGTTGCTGCGACAGGCCGACGCACGACCGAAGAGTCGCGCGCAGTGCTCGTGGTGCAACGACATCCATCTGCCCAACGACGTGCTGCTGTTCACGGCCAAGCGCGTCGGCGACGCCGGACGGCGCGGCGACACAGTCGGCACGCTCGCCTGCGACCGCTTCCAGTGCAACGAGAACGTGCGACGCCGCCCCGCGTCGGCATACATCGGGTTCGACATCGAGGCCGCGCGCGCGACGCGCATCGCCGCGTTGCGCGAGAACGTCGAGGCCTTCGTGCGCAGCGTCCGCGACGGCCGTTGACCCATTCAGTGGAATGGATATCGGAAGCGTAGCGTTGTCGTCATCATGCAACGTTTCGGAACTCTCTCGTTCGGCCACTACGGCCCGCTCGGCGGCGGTCGCGAGCTGACCGCCGGCGACATGCTGCACCAGGCGATCGATCTCGCGCAGGGCATGGACGATCTCGGCGTCAACGGTGTCGCGGTGCGGGTGCACCACTTCGCCCGCCAGCAGGCGGCGCCGATGCCGCTCTTGGCGGCGATGGCCGCGAAGACGAAGCGGATCGAGGTCGGCACCGGCGTCATCGACATGCGCTACGAGAACCCGCTGTACCTCGCCGAGGAGGCGGCCGCGGTCGACCTCATCTCCGACGGTCGGCTGGCTCTCGGCGTCAGCCGTGGGTCACCCGAGACGGTCGTGCGCGGCTACGAGAAGTTCGGCTACACGGCATCCGACCCGCGCGGCGCCGACCTCGCACGCGAGCACATGGACCTGTTCCTGCGCGCGATCGACGGCGAGGGCCTGGCCGAGCGCGACGCCAACTCGCCTTTCGGCGGCGGTCACGGACTGCAGCGCATCGAGCCTCACGCGCCGGGTCTGCGCTCGCGCGTCTGGTGGGGCGCGGGCTCGCGCGACACGGCCGAGTGGGCGGGACGCACGGGACTGAACCTGATGTCCTCGACCCTCGTCACCGAGGCCGACGGGCGCCCGTTCGACATCCTGCAGGCCGAGCAGATCGATCGTTTCCGCGCCGCCTGGGCGGAGGCGGGCCACGCCGGCACGCCGCGGGTCTCGGTGAGCCGATCGGTGTTCCCGATCACGACCGCCGAGGACGAGCTGTACTTCGGCCACAGCCAGGAGGGCGACGGCATCGGCTACATCGACGGCTTCCGCTCGACCTTCGGCAAGACGTATGCCGCCGCGCCCGACGTGCTCGTCGACCAGCTCCTGCAGGATGCCGCGGTCATGTCCGCCGACACCCTGATGCTCACGATCCCGAGCCAGCTGGGCGTGGAGTTCAACCTGCGCATCATCGAGTCGTTCGCGACGCACGTCGCGCCGGCTCTCGGCTGGCAGTCGACGCTCGCGTCGGCCTGACCTCTCCCGCGCAGAGGTTTCGAACACGCAGATTCGGAGATGCGCACCGGATGCGGACCGCGGATGCCGCGGCATCCGCATCCGGTGCGCGGATCCGCATCCGGTGCATCGCTGACCATGTCCCCGGCGCCGGCGCTCTTGCGTCGCGGCGGCGCATGACCGACGCTGGTCGTCATGAGCCGCGTGCGCCTGGATCTGAACATCTCTCTGGATGGCTTCGCGACGACCACGGATCAGACCCCGGACAAACCCTTCGGTGAGGACTGGGGACGCCTCACCCGCGATTACACCGCGACACGGACGTTCCGCTCGCGCGTCCTGCACGACGACACGGGTGCAGGGACCACCGGCGTAGATGACGCGTATGCGCAGCGCTACTTCGCCGACCTCGGCGCCGAGATCATGGGCGCGGGCATGTTCGGCCTGCACGAACACGGCGACGATCCCCAGTGGCAGGGCTGGTGGGGCGACGAGCCGCCCTTCCGGGTGCCCGTGTTCGTCCTCACCCACACGCCGCGGCCGCCCATCGAGATGGCCAACGGCACGAGCTTCCACTTCATCGACGCATCGGCCGAGGATGCCCTCGCCCAGGCGCGCGCCGTCGCCGCCGGCGGTGACATCCGTATCGGCGGAGGCGGAGCGACCGCGCGCTCCTTCCTCGATGCCGGACTGGTCGACGACCTGCATGTGGCCGTCGTGCCGATCATCCTCGGCCGGGGCATCCGCCTCTGGGACGACCTGCGCGGCCTGGAGAACGGGTACGAGGTCCGCGCCGAGGCGGCCGAAAGCGGCGTGACCCACCTCACATTCCGCCGCTGAGGGATCGGGAAGGCAGCCGCAGATGCGCCGGGCGATCGCCGTCATCGCACTGCTCACCCTCGTGGCGAGCCTCGCCGCGTGCGCACGCTTTAGGGTGGATCCACCCGCGCCCTCCCCTGCCACAGCAGGCGCCCCCGTCGGCAGGTCGGAGCATCAGCTCACCGTCGACGGCCAGGAGCGGTCGTATCGGCTGTACGTGCCCGCTCTTCCCTCCGCGCCGGCCGCACTCGTCGTCATGCTGCACGGCGGCTACGGGTCTGCTCAGCAGGCCGAGGCGTCGTACGGATGGGACCGGATCGCCGACGAGCACGGCGTCGTCATCCTCTACCCCGACGGTGACGGCCGGGCCTGGAATGCAGGTGGGGGATGCTGCGGCTCGTCCGCCCGCGACGGCACCGACGATGTGGCGTTCGTCGCCGCGGCGGTTGCCGATGTGCAGAAGCGGGTTTCGATCGACGCCGGGGCCGTCTTCGCCGCCGGCATGTCCAACGGCGCGATGATGGCCTACCGACTCGCGTGCGAGACGACGCTCTTCGCCGCGATCGGCCCCGTGTCAGGAACGATGCCGGTCGGGCTGGAGTGCACCGCTCCCGCCCCGACCTCGGTGATGGCCGTGCACGGTGTGGACGACACCCGTGTGCTCTACGACGGGGGCGCGTCCACCGTGGGCACCGCGCGGATCGACGCCACCGCGCAACGGGATGTGCACGCGCTCTGGGCACGGGCGGCCTCGTGCGAAGAGGATGTCACCACCTCGGCGCCGCCGCTGAGCACCGAGACCGCCGCCTGCCCCGACTCCCGCACGGTACAGCTTGTCAGCATCGCCGGATACGGCCACGAATGGCCCTCACCCGACGGCGCATCCACGCCCCAGGGCGAGCAGGTCTACCGGGGATGGGATGCCACCGCGCAGCTGTGGTCGTTCTTCGACACGCACCGACGAGCGGCATCCGGCTGAGCGGAGACGAACGGTGAAGATGAACGATGAAGGCGACCGTCGCATCCCCCCAGACCGACAGTCGCCTTCATCGTATCGCTGCCCGGCTTCGGGCGCCGGATCGCTTAGTCACGACGCTACGTCTTCGAGCCGCAGACGCCCAGTGAATATGGCCAATCTTGCGCCAACCTGCACATTCGGTTGAATAGAGCGCTCTTGCGGCCTCGCGAGCCGCTCGGAGCGCACGGATCTTGCGCAAGTCTTGAGGAATTCGATCTTGACGAGAAGTCAACAGCTCGCTACCGCGTCTGAGCGACCGAGAGTCCGAGAACGGGATAGAGCACGGTGAAGCCCTCGACCAGACCGAGCTTCAACGCGTCCCCGGTGTGCCCGACGCCCGGGATGTCGTAGCGGGTGACGACCATCCCCGCCTTCCGCGCGGCCGCAGCGAGGGTGTCGGCGTGCGCCATGTATGCGGGGTCGGCGGATCCCGCCGTGAACACCGCCGTCATCCCGGCGTACGTCCCGGCCGGAGCGGCCGCCAGGATGTTCACGGGCTTGGAGGCTTCGAACGCCGCGCTGCTGCCGCCGTAGACGGTCTTGGTGATGTTGGCGACCTGCTCGGATCCCGGGAAGGGCTCTCCCGAGATGTCGAGGATGTTCTTCCACATCGCGGGGTAGTCGGCCCCGAAGGAGATCGCGCACCCTCCTCCGTTGGAGTATCCGGCGATGGTCCAGAAGGCGGGGTCGTTGATGATGCGCAGGTGCGCCTTCGCCCACGCGACGACGTCCTGCGTCACGTAGGTGCGCGCCCGGCCGAAGGCCGCAGAGTCGGCGCACGCGGTGTCGGCGTTGGCGGAGCCGACTTGATCGGCGACGATCACGATGGGCGCCAGGCCGTGGTTGCGGGCGGCGAACTCGTCCAGCACGTCGCTGATCGCGGTCGGGTCGGGGTTTCCGGGATGGCCCATCATCATGATGACCAGCGGCAGGGCCGGCGCGTTCGGAACGAGCGCGGCGGGAGGCAGGTAGATGCCCGCGGGGCGGGCGGCGAAGCCGGATGCCGTGGCAGGAATGACCTGCGTGCCGCGTGACCCCTTGGCCGGCATTCCGGCGGGCGGCACGAAGGACTGCGCGAGCGGAACGGCAGGAACATCGGTTGTGGGCCCGACGTCGGGCAGATCGAGCGGGTCGTAGCCCGAGACACCGAAGAGCGTCGCCAAGGTCGGGTTCAACCCGAAACCGGCGTTGATGCCGATCGCCGCGGCGACGAGAAACACCAGGACGGCGAGGGCGGACACGATCCGCCGCCACCACCTTGCACCCACCAGTGCGCCGAGGGCGACCCCGGAGGCAGCGAGGGCGCCGGCCGCCCACGGCACGACGAATCCCGGCAGGGGCGCCGGGCCGAACAGCTGCATCCGGTCGACGACGTGCACGAGCGCCACGCCAAGCCCGGCTCCCGCGATCGCGCCCCCCGCAGCCCACAGAATGGTGCGCCTGTCCCAGCGACGCACGAGCACGACCAGAAGGAACGCTCCCGCGACGGTGTAGACGATGATCGGGACAGCGCCATCGATGATGGGCAACTGCCAGATCTGCATGCACCGACTCTATGGGCAGAGCCTCCATCGACGCTGAGTGCGGCGCGCACGCGCTCCGCGTCGGCGCAGATCAGAGGACGAGGCTGACCGAGCGCCGACGGCGCAACAGCCCGGCTCCCAGGAGCACCGCCAGCACCGCCGCCAGCGCGACCGGAGCGAAGGCCGCGCCGTCGTCGCCCGTCGAGGCGAGGACAGCGGCGCCGACGGTGATCTCGGTCCAGCCCAGCACGGCTCCCTCGGCATCCGTCACCACGATGCGATGTACGCCCGTCGCCATGCCCGCCGGGATGATGGCCGCCACGGTGCGCTCTGCGCTCACGGTGGCCGTGCCGAGATCGGTGGGCGTCGAGAACATCCACATGTGCACACGCTCGCCGGGCACCGCCGCAGGCACGGTGATCGTGACGGCTTGGCCGGGCACCGCGGATGCCGGGGCCTGCAGCCCGCCGCGCGTCGCCGTCGTCAGCGCTGCTGCGGAGGGGGCCGCACCGGCCGTCGGCGCGAGCGTGGCCGATGGCGTGGGCGTCGCAGACGGCTGGCCGGTGGGCTGCGGCGTGCCCGTGGGCGCCGGGGTGCCCGTCGGAGCCGGAGTCGGGGTCGGCGAGGCGTCGGTGCAGGTCAGCGTTCCGCTGCGCAGCGAGAACCCGTCGGTGCGGGCGTCGTCCGCGTAGAAGGTGGGCGTGACACCGTCGATGCAGGCGTCGCCGAGGGCGAACCCCTCGTTTGCGACGTTCGCCGTCTGCGCGGGGCGCGCGTAGATATGCGTCTGCTGGAATGTTCCAGCCGATGCCCCCGCCCCGGCGATCGCGTACGTCGCGATCCGTCCGTCGCAGGCGTCGTCGCAGACGATCCAGAGCTGGTCTCGAGAGAACTGCACCTCCGCGACGACGGGGAACGGCGAGGCGATCGTCGCGATCCGCGCGAACGAGCCGTCGGTGGCGAGAGCGTAGGCGTACACCGCGGCGATGCCCTCCACACCGACGAAGAAGAGCCCGTCGCCGTGCCCCGGATAGCGGGCGGGGTCGTACGGGGCGCCGGTGGTGGCGTCCACGAATCCGCGGGCACTGAGCCACGCGTCCGGAATCCAGGTCAGCCCTTCGATGCCGGAGTTGGCGCCGAGGCCGGGGAAGTCGGCGGCGAGGTTCCACTCGGCCGTGGCGGTGAGCTCACTCGCCGTTGCCGATGGCTGGTAGCGCAGCACCGCGGGACGGCTCACCTTGTTGTCGTCGTTGTCGCGCTCGCTGCCCACGTAGACGGCGTCGCCGACGGCGGTGACGGCCTCGGCATCCACCCGCCCCGACCCGTTCGGATAGTGCAGCGCCTTGCCGTCCGCCCACCCCGGCGCCTGTCCCCACGCGTCGCCGTCGGCGACGAGCCGGTGCAGGCGTCCACGGCCGTTCTCGACGGCCCAGAGCGTGCCGTCCGCGACGTCGAGACCGCTGAGGTTCGCGTCGGGGTACTCGTTCTTCTGATCGAGCACGCGCACGCTCGCGCCTCCCGGCCACGCCTCGGCCGCGGGCGGGTCGCCGGCACACGCGTTGGCGGTGCCCGGAGTGGATGCCGAGGTATCGGCGAACGCACCAGTCGCATCGGGGCAGCGTCCCCAGGTGGTGCCGGCGTGGGCCGTCCACGAGGTCGCATCGATCTCGGTGGTGCCGTCGCGGTCGAAGAGGTGCACGGCATCAGCGCCCCCGAGTCCGAAGCCGAAGGCCGACTTCTGCAGGAGGAGGTAGCCCTGAGGCGCGATCGTCGTCCCCGTCGGGATCGTGTAGCGGTTCTTCGTGGTCTCGGAGTCGGTGACGACCATGCCCGCGACCGAGATCTCAGCGTGGGAGCGGTTGACGAGCTCGATCCAGTCATCGGGGCTGCCGCCGTTGGACTCGACCTCGTTGATCGCCACCGGCACACCGCACGCGTTGGCCGCACCCTTGGTCGCCGCGACCGTCTCCCGCAGCTCGCCCGTGCCGTCGGGGCAGCGACCGAGCGTCGTCGCGGCGTGCGCCGTCCATGCCGCCTCGGCGATGAGCGTCGTGCGATCCGGTGCGAACAGGCGCACCTTGTCGGCGCCGCCGAGTCCGAACGGGAACCCGGGCGCGGAGCCGACACTCTTCTGCACGACGAGGAACCCGCGCGCCGGCAGGATCGACCCCGACGGCAGCTCGTAACGATGATCGGCGGCGTCGCCGTCGTCGCGCACCTCGTAGCCGGTGAGGTCGATCGCGGCATCCGTCGTGTTGACGAGCTCGAACCAGTCGTCGGGGTCACCGCCGTTGGACTCGACCTCGTTGACGACCACGGCGCCGGACGGCGGCAGCGCGCTCGTCGGCGAGGGGCTGGGTGTCGAGGTCGGGGTGGGCGTCGGGGTGGGCGAGGCTGCGGCGCAGACGTTGGTCGCGCCCGGCGTCGACGTCGTGGTCTGCGTGAACCCGCCGACGCCGTCGGGGCAACGACCGTAGGTCACCGTGGCGTGAGCCGTCCACCCGTAGGAGTCGACGAGGGTCGTGCCGTCGGGACGGAACAGACGCGCCGCATCCGCCTTTCCGAGTCCGAACGTCATCGCCGGTTTGGTGAACACATAGAAGGCGCCCGGCGCGAGGGTCGTCCCCGCCGCAATCGCATCGGTACGGCTGTCGTCGTCGTCCTTGACGATCCAGCCGGAGATGTCGACCGCCGCGCTTGAGGTGTTGACCAGTTCGATCCAGTCGGGGTTCTTGCCGTCGTCGGACTCGATCTCATTGATGACCACACCATCGGAGGTCGCAACGGCGGCAGCCGGCAGGGCGACGGCGATGCCCGCCGACAGGCAGGCGAGCGCGGCGGTCAGCAACGCGGTCACGCGAAGGCGCAAGGGCGAGGAGGACATGTCGGCTCCAGACTCGAGACGAACGCTCGATGAGGGGGTCGGCGGGGCCACGGTGACGGCGGCACTGCCGACGGTTGCGGGTGCGAGAGAACGCCGGATCGACGGCAGGTGAACGGATGCCGACGCGCAGCGATACGGCACGAACGTCCCTTTCCGCGGGGCCGGAAGAAACCCCCGCAGATCGGGGGTGGCGCGCACGACCGACACCGTGAATAATATGAGGTATGACCACAGGTCGCCCGGTTGGGTACAGCGCCATTTCCAGCTATTCACGTGTCGAGATCCTGCACCTCGTCCAGGAGCAGCCGCGTCGCACGATCACCGAGATCGTGGAGGCGACGGGCCTGCACCCGAACACCGTGCGCGAGCATCTGCAGCGTCTGATCGACGAGGGCTACGTCGTGTCGGCGGCGGAGCACCGCACCACCCGCGGTCGCCCGCGCGTGCTCTACAGTGCGGCCGACGGCATCCTGGCCTCCAGCGCCATCCAGCGCCGCAAGGTGCGCGCCGCCGCCGAGCGGGGCGACCTCATGCGCCGCGTGCTGCCGGGAGCCGCGCCCGAGCTCGACACCGAAGCCCTCCATCAGGTCGACGCCCTCGTCGAGGACCTCATCGACGCCGGCTTCGATCCACTGGTCGATGAGCGCGAGCTGACCGTCGACCTCACCCCCTGCGCACACGCCTCCTCCCAGGCCGAGCATCGCGAAGTGCTGTGCCGCGTGCACCTGGGTCTCATGCAGAGCGTGCTCAGCGCCGCCGGCGGGCCTCTCGCCGTCGATGACATGCGCCCGTCCTGCGACCCGCGCGAGTGTGTCGTCCAGCTGATGTTCGCCGGCGCCACGGCCTGATCAGACCTCGGTTCTTTTTCACGGCCCAGGGCGCCTGGGGCTGGGAAATCCCTGTGTAGCTTCAGTCACGAAGAAGACTCCCGCCCTCGGAAGGATGACGATGGACTTCCTGGACCCGCTACTGCTGGCACGCTGGCAGTTCGGCCTGACGACCCTGTATCACTTCATCTTCGTGCCGCTCACGCTCGGCATGTCGCTGTTCGTCGCCATCTTCCAGACGGTGTGGCACCGCACCGGCGACGTGAAGTGGCTGCACCTGACGCGCTTCTTCGGGAAGATCTTCCTGATCAACTTCGCGATGGGCATCGTCACCGGCATCGTGCAGGAGTTCCAGTTCGGCATGAACTGGTCGAGCTACTCCCGCTTCGTCGGCGACGTCTTCGGCGCCCCGCTCGCCTTCGAGGGCCTCATGGCCTTCTTCTTCGAGGCGACGTTCATCGGCCTGTGGATCTTCGGGTGGAACAAGCTCCCCCGCCGCATCCACCTGCTCACCATCTGGATGACGGTCGTCGGCACCTGGCTGTCGGCGTACTTCATCCTCGCGGCCAACGCGTTCATGCAGAACCCGAAGGGCTACCAGATGTCCGCCTCGGGCCACCGCGCCGAGATGGCCGACTTCTGGCAGGTGCTGACCAACCCGGTCGCGCTGACGCAGTTCCCGCACACCATCTCCGCGGCGCTCATGTTCTCCGCCGGTGTCGTGATCGCGGCATCCGCCTGGCACCTCGCACGCAAGCAGAACATCGAGATGCTGCGCCCGGCGCTGAAGTTCGGCCTCTGGGCGATGATCATCGGCTTCGTCGCGGTCTTCCTCTCCGGTGACCAGCTGGGCCTGGTCATGGTCCAGACGCAGCCCATGAAGATGGCCGCCGCCGAGGCGATGTTCAACTCGGCGTGCGGGGCCAATGCCTCCTTCTCGATCTTCTCGATCGGCACCCCCGACGGCACCGGTGAAGTGTGGTCGTTGCGCGTTCCCTACGTACTCGCGTTCCTGTCGACGCACGACTTCAACGGCTGCGTCGAGGGCATCAACGACCTCAACCAGCTCTACACGACGCAGCTGTTCCCGCAGTTCGCCGACCAGGTGAACGGCAACTTCGCGCCCGTCCTGTGGGTCACGTACTGGGCCTTCCGCTGGATGATGGGCTTCGGCCTGCTCTCCACCGCGATCGCTGCTGCGGGCCTCTGGGTCACCCGCAAGAACGCGAAGCGCCCGGTCGCCGGCTGGATGTGGCGGCTCGCCGTCTGGCAGGCGCCGCTGGCCCTGCTCGGCATCCTCGTCGGGTGGATCTTCACCGAGATGGGACGTCAGCCCTGGATCGTGTTCGGTCTGATGCTCACGCAGGACGGCGTCTCGCCGAACGTCCCCGGCTGGACCGTGCTGATCTCGCTGATCGCCTTCACCGCGATCTACGCCATCCTCGCGGTCGTCGAGTTCGGCCTCATCGTCAAGACGGTCAAGGAGGGCCCGCAGCCACTGCCCGGACCGGATGACCCCGACCCGTCCGATGTCCCGGTCGATCAGACCCCGTCCACGGTGTACTAGGAGCTGTCATGGACCTCGCCTACCTCTGGTTCTTCATCGTCGGAGTGCTGTTCGTCGGCTACTTCGTGCTCGACGGCTTCGACTTCGGTGTCGGCATGTCGCTGCCCTTCCTCGGCAAGGACGAGGTGTCGCGGCGCCAGGTGATCAACACGATCGGACCGGTCTGGGACCTCAACGAGACCTGGGTCATCGTCGCCGGCGCCTGCCTGTTCGCGGCCTTCCCGGAGTGGTACGCCACGCTCTTCAGCGGGTTCTATCTGCCGCTGCTGCTGATCCTGCTGGCCCTCATCGCCCGCGGCGTCTCGTTCGAATACCGCCACCAGCGTGACGACCTGCGGTGGAAGCGTCGCTTCGACTGGATGATCGTGGTCGGCTCGGCACTGCCTGCCCTGCTGTGGGGCGTCGCGGTCGCGAACATCGTGCAGGGCGTGCCGATCGATGCCGACAAGAACTTCACCGGCTCGCTCTTCACGCTGCTGAACCCCTACGGCCTCTGGGTCGGAGTGACGACGCTGCTGCTGTTCTTCCTGCACGGCGTCTACTTCGTCGGCCTCAAGACCGACGGCCAGGTGCACCACGACGCGCAGGCGCTCGGCAAGAAGCTCGCGATCCCGACCGTGATCTTCGCGGCCGGAACCGTGGTGTGGACGATCTTCCTCGCCGCCGGTCGCGGCGCCCCGCTGCTGTGGGCGGTCATCGCCTGCGGCGTGATCGCGGCGGTCGCCCTGCTGCTGTCGGTGTGGTTCAACATCGCCGACCGTGACGGCAAGGCGTTCGCGGCCGGCGCGGTCACGATCGTGTTCGCCGTGCTGACGCTGTGGCTCGCCCTGTTCCCCTACGTCATGCCGTCGACGACGGACGATGCGTTCAGCCTGACGATCTCGAACGCGTCCAGCACGCCGATGACGCTGCAGATCATGTCGTGGGCCGCGCTCATCTTCCTGCCGCTCGTGCTCGCCTACCAGGCGTGGACGTACTGGATCTTCCGCAAGCGGGTCACCCGCGCGACGATCGAGAAGGCGGAACTGACCGCAGCCCACTGAGGCCGCCTCACCGGCCCCGGCGCTCGCCCCACGGGTGAGGACCGGGGCCGGTGTCCGTTTATGAGGCAGGATCGAACAATGGCAACCGAAGCCGACCAGGGCCGCACGCGGGTGCGGCCCGTCGACCCGCGACTGGTGCGCTACGCGTCGGCGTCGCGGGCGTTCTTCGCCGCGATCGCCGTGATCGGCGCGTTGCAGACCGCCGTCGTCGTCGCGTTCGCCTGGCTCCTGACACGCGTGATCACGCGCGCCATCGACGGGATGCCGTGGGCCGAGCTGACCACGCTGCTGACCGCACTGGCCGCCGTCATCACCGCCCGTGCGCTGCTGCTGTGGGCACGCGAAGCCCTTTCGGCGCGTGCCGCCGCGCGCGTGCAGGCGCAGCTGCGGGCGCAGCTCGTGGATGCCGTCGGCATCCTGGGCCCGGGATGGCTGGCAGGCCGCAACAGCGCGCAGCTCGCGGTGACCGCGGGGCGCGGCCTCGAAGCGCTGGACGCGTACTTCGGACGCTATCTGCCACAGCTCGTGCTCACCGTGATCGCGACCCCGGTGCTGGTCGCCGTGATGTGGTGGGAGGACTGGATCTCCGGGCTCACGGTGCTGCTCACGCTCCCCCTGATCCCGCTGTTCATGGTGCTGATCGGCCTCGCGACGCGCACGGTGCAGCAGAAGCAGTGGCGCACCCTGGGGCGCCTGGCCGCCCGCTTCGCCGATACGGTCCAGGGCCTGTCGACGCTCAAGGTCTTCGGCCGTCAGCATCGCGCCGTGCGGTCGATCGAGAAGGTCACCGACACCTACCGCGTCGAGACGATGCGGGTGCTGCGTGTGTCGTTCCTGTCGGGTTTCACCCTCGAGCTGCTGGCGTCGATCTCGGTCGCGATCGTGGCCGTGTCGATCGGCTTCCGCCTGGTCGACGGGTCGCTGGCGCTCGCGGTCGGCCTGTTCGTGCTGCTGCTGGCGCCCGAGGCGTACCTTCCGCTGCGCCAGGTCGGCGTGCAGTTCCATGCCGCTGCAGAAGGCGTGGCCGCGACCGACGACGTCTTCGCGGTGCTCGACGAGGCCCGCGAGCTCGCCGCCCGTGCACGGCGTGCGCCGCGGACGGCCGACGCCGCGACGGTGAGCGCCGGCCCGGGACGGCTCGTGCTCACCGGACTGCGCGTCCGGCGCGGCGACCTGCTTCTGCCCTCCGTCGACCTCGTCGCGGAGCCCGGCACCGTCACGCTCATCGAGGGACCGAGCGGCGCGGGCAAGTCGAGCGTGTTCGCGGCCCTCCGCGGCGCGGTCACCTTCGACGGGCACGCCGAGCTGGACGGCACGCCGGTGAGCGCGCTCTCCCCCGCGACGTGGCTGGCCTGGGCCGGGCAGCATCCGGGACTGATCTCCGGCACCATCGCAGACAATGTCGCGCTGGGCGACGATGAGACTGCCGCGGCATCGCGGGGCCCCCTGGTCGCACGCGCGCTGGAGCTCGCCCAGGCGGGCGCGCTCGATCCCGATCAGCAGCTCGGGGTGCAGGGCGCGGGATTGTCCGGCGGACAGGCCCAGCGCGTCGCCGTGGCGCGCGCCGTGTTCCGTCACCTTCGCGCTCGCGCCGCCGTGATCGCCCTCGACGAGCCGAGTTCCGCACTGGATGCCGCGACGGAGGCGGCCCTGTGGCGCGGCATCCGAGATCTCGCCGATGGTGGGGCAACGGTGCTTCTCATCTCTCACCGGCGCAGCGCGCGGGAGATCGCCGACCGCGTCGTGACACTGTCGGCGGCACCGGCGGAGGTCGACGCATGACCACGACGACGGAGGTGCTGCGGCGGGCGATGCCGTCGTTGCGCCGATTCTGGCCGGGCGCCGCGTCGGGCTTCCTCTCGGAGGCGTCGGCGGTCGCCCTGCTCGCCTGCAGCGCGTGGCTCATCGTGCGCGCCAGCGAGCAGCCTCCGGTGATGTACCTGTCGGCCGCCGTCGTGGGCGTGCGCGCCTTCGCTCTCAGCCGGGCCGCCTTCCGCTACACCGAGCGGCTCGCGAGCCACGATGCGGCGCTGCGACAGCTCGCGGTGACGCGCACCGATCTGGTGCGCCGGCTCATTCCGCTCGCCCCCGACGGGCTGACCCGCACGCGGCGCGGCTCGGTGCTCGGCGCTCTCGTCGACGACGTCGACGAGCTGCAGAACCTGCCGCTGCGGGTCGTGCTGCCGCTCGTGTCGTCGGCGACGGTGGCCCTCGGCGCCGTCGTGCTCGTCGGGATCGTCTGGTGGCCGGCGGCGCTCACCCTGCTCGCGTGCCTCCTCGTGGCGGCGGTCGTGGCGGTCGGCTGGGGATGGGTGGCCGGATCGCGCGCCGAACGTTCCATCGCGCCGTTGCGCGCACGCCTCGCCGATGCCGTGCTCGATCATCTCGCGAGCCTGGACGTTCTCGCCGCGTACGGAGCCGACGCGCACAGTGCGCAGCGCATCGCCGCGGCGGATGGCGCTTTGCGGCGGGCGGTGACCCGCCGGGCCGGTGCGCAGGCGGGCTCGACGGCCGTCGTGTCGGTGCTGGCCGGCGCGGCCTCGGTCTTCGCCGTGCTCGCCGCCGTTCCGGCGCTCGGCGACGGGACGATCACCGCTCCCGCCTTCGCCGTGGCGGTGCTCGTGCCGATGGCCGTGTTCGAGGTCTTCGCCGCGGTTCCGGCGGCAGCGTCTTCATGGCGACAGGTGCGCGCCGCGGCCGCACGCATCGCCGAGGCCGTGCCGGACGAGGCACCGGCGGGCATCCCGCTCGAGGTCGCCCGCGACGCCGATGCGCACGCACGAACGGACGCCGCTCTCGGCGATGGCCTCGTTCTGCAGGGCGTCGCGGCGCGCTGGCCGGGAGCCGCAGAGGATGCCCTGCACGCGTTGGATCTGACGGTCGCCCCGGGCGAGCGGATTCTGGTCGTGGGCTCCAGCGGCGCCGGCAAGACCACGGCGGCGCACGTCCTCGTACGCTTCTTGGAGACGACCGCCGGCCGCTACACGATCGGCGGGGTCGATGTGCACGACCTCGACCCCGACACCGTCCGCGAGACGGTCGGGCTCTGCGAACAGCAGCCGATGCTCTTCGACGAGGACATCCGGCAGAACCTCCTCTTCGCCCGCGACACGGCCACGGATGCCGAACTGGAGGCGGTGCTGCAGCGGGTGGGCCTGGGCGACTGGCTCGCCGCGCGCGGCGGCCTGGATGCGCGCGTCGGGGAGCGCGGAGCCCTCGTGTCGGGCGGGCAGGCCCAGCGGATCGCGCTGGCACGGGCGCTGCTGCACGGCTTCCCCGTGCTGGTGCTCGACGAGCCGACCGCCGGCGTCGACGCGGATGCCTCCGATGCCCTCCTGACCGACCTGCTCGGTGCCGTCGGACCCGACCACGCCGTCGTGCTGATCTCGCACGTCGACGTCCCCGCCGAGCTCGTCGACCGCACGGTGCGGCTGACCGGCGGGCGCATCGACGCCTGAGCTCAGCCGCCGATCGCGTTCATCCCGCGCGCAGGCTGCAGGAACGACGGATCGTCGATCGCGTGGCCGGGAAGCTTGCCC
Source organism: Microbacterium sp. AG790 (assembly GCF_003634765.1). NCBI lineage: Bacteria > Bacillati > Actinomycetota > Actinomycetes > Micrococcales > Microbacteriaceae > Microbacterium > Microbacterium sp. AG790. Next base: position 595,012 of record NZ_RBWZ01000006.1, on the reverse strand, counting down.
GCGATGCAGTCGTGCAGCAGCGCGTCGAGCGCGACATCGTCGGCGCCGGCGCGCAGCAGCGGCATGAGGTCGTACTCGTCGTTGGAGAACAGACAGTTGCGCAGCTGACCGTCCGCGGTGAGCCGCAGGCGGTCGCACGCGCCGCAGAACGGGGCGGTGACCGAGGCGATCACGCCGACAGCGGCGGGTCCGCCATCGAGCAGGAAACGCTCCGCCGGCGCTCCCCCGCGACCCGGAACGGGGTCGAGGCTCCAGCGTTGCGAGAGCGCTGAGAGGATCTCGTCGCGCGTCACCATGCGGGCGCGATCCCACGTGTGACCGGCATCCAGAGGCATCTGTTCGATGAAGCGCATCTCGGCGCCGTGATCGAGCGCGAAGGCGACGAGGTCGACGAGCTCGTGGTCGTTGACGCCACGCATGGCGACCGCATTGAGCTTGAGCGGGTGAAGGCCCGATGCGGATGCCGCGGCGATGCCCGCCACGACATCGTCGAGGCGGTCGCGTCGGGTGAGCTCGCGGAAGCGGTCGCGGTCGAGAGTGTCGATCGAGATGTTGAGGCGGTCGAGCCCGGCATCGATGAGGTCGGGCAGCACCTCGCCCAGGCGGATGCCGTTCGTCGTGAGGGCGACCTCGACGGGGCCGTCGGGACCGACGATCGCGGCGATACGCCGCACGACGTCGACGATGTCGGCGCGCAGCAGCGGCTCGCCGCCCGTCAGCCGGAAGGTCGTGATCCCGGATGCCGCCGCCAGCCGTGCGACCCGCACGATCTCATCGGTCGAGAGGATGCTGGTGCGCGCGAGCCACTCGTTGCCCTGCTCGGGCATGCAGTAGGTGCACCGCAGTGAGCACCGGTCGGTCAGCGAGATCCGCAGGTCACGGTGCACGCGACCGAAACGGTCGACGAGCGGGGCGCCCGGCCGACGGGGCGCGTCGGAGGTCGCGAGGGGCGCGGCGTGTCCCGTGCGCAGCGTGAGCGGGACGGCGACCATGCACCGAGGCTACCCGGCAGATCGACGGCGAAGGCCGAATAGCGCAGTCTCTTGCCAGTTTCGTACATTTGTTCTATAGTGGAGGGGAGAGTCACCCGTCGCATGTCCCCCCTCGCGGCGGGTGAGATCGGCCGCGATGCGCCGGCCAGTCTGTAGGTCTCTAGGGGGTGAATCATGCTCGCGATATCGGACGCTCGTCCGGTCGAGTCGGTCGGGTCCGCGGGTTCGGCGTGGCCGGCGTTGGACGAGCTGGTCGATGGCGTCGTCGACACGCGTCGTCGCGCGGCGGCGGCGCAGGCGGCCGAAGCCCGGTTGCTGGCGGCTGCGGTGGATCTGGTTGCGGATCGGGTGGAACTGTTGCGGCAGGAAGCACAGCAACAGGGGCGGGCACGCGCGCGCTCGTCCGAAGCGGACCTGCCACTGCGAGAGGTCGCATTGGAGCTCGCGATGGCGCTGCGGGTGTCGGATCGGGGTGTGCAGCGGCGCATGTCGGAAGCGTTCCTGCTGCGTGAGCACTTCCCCACCACCTTGAAGGTGTGGGAGGACGGCGGCATTGATGCGGCGCACGCGTGGGCGATCAGTCGCACCGGGATGCTGCTTCGCACGCCCGACGATCGTGCCCGTTTCGAAGCCCTCGCCCTGGAGGCCGCTCGCACGGAGTCTCCGGCGCGGATGACGGCGGCGCTGAAAGTCATCGCTGCGACCATCGACCCCGACGCGTTCACCGACGCCACCGACCGCGCGTACGAGACCCGCTCGGTCCGACTGTTCGACCTGGATGACGGGATGGCACGCCTGATCGCCGACCTTCCCGCACCCCTCGCCTACGCGATCCACGACGCCCTCACCAACCGCGCCCGCAACATCCTCGACCACCCCGACGGCGCCGCCGACAGTGCGGCCGCGAGCGGCGGCGGTGAAGGTGATGCAGACAGTGGAGATGGTGATGACAACGGCGGACCGAGCGTGGTCACGGGGAGGGCTCGCACCACCAGCGACCGTGGCAACGCCGACACCGATCCCGCATCCTGCGGTGGTGCGACCTGCGTGCAGGAGAAGGATCACCGCACGCTCGCGCAGGTGCGCGCTGACATCCTGAGCGACCTGCTGCTCACCGCCACTCCCACCACCACAGCCACCGGGGCGGGGCTCGAGACGGTGATCGCGCAGATTCAGTTGACGATCCCCGCACCCACTCTCGCCGGCGACCCGGACGCAGGTCCGGCGATCCTGACCGGGTACGGACCGATCCAGCCCGCCCTCGCCCGAAGACTCGCCGGGCTCGCACCCGTGTGGGATCGGGTGTTCACAGACCCCATCGCCGGCATTCCGGTCGCCGTCGACCGATACCGGCCGCCCGCGGGCCTTCGCCGCTACCTGAGCGCACGGGATGAACGGTGCCGCACGCCCGGATGCACCCGCCCCGCACACCGATGCGACCAGGACCACACCACCGCCGCCGCGATCGGCGGAGCGACCGCGCACGATAACCTCGCCCACCTGTGCCGACGACACCACACGCTCAAACACCACACCACCTGGCGAGTACGGCACTTCGGAGGCGGAACCCTGCAATGGACCTCTCCCACCGGACGCCACTACGAAGACCACCCGCCCAGCCGCGTCCGATTCGTCCCCGACACCACCACACCGGCACCTGGCGCGGACGAGCCGCCACCGTTCTGAGAGGATCGACGGATGAGCGAGAGCCTCGATGCCGAGTTGGACCGCATCTTCGCGGCGCGAGATCGCGATGCGATGGCGCCGACGATCGCGGCACTCGAGGAGATCCACTCCCGGCATCCCGATCACGCGCGCGTCCTGTACGAGCTCGCGGGGGCGCATGACACCGCCGGTGACGAGAGTGCGGCCGCGGTCCTGTATCCGCGCGCGCTCGGCGCCGGTCTGAGCGGCGACACCCGCCGCCGATGCCTGCTCCAGTACGCCAGTACGCTGCGAAACCTCGACCGGTTCGACGACTCTCTCGCGGTGTTCGCCGACGCACGCCGCGAGTTTCCCGGCTCGGTCTCGCTCGCCGTGTTCGAGGCCCTCAGCCGCCACGCCGCTGGCCAGGTCCACGCGGCCTTCGCCGAGCTGCTCGATGTCGTCGCCGCGCACGCGCCGGCGACGGAGCTGGATCGCTACCGCGCATCGCTGCGCGCAAACGCGGACTACCTGCGAGATCTGGACGTCGCCGCAGACGGCGGGGCGTGACAGCACGCCGCCATCGACGCGCACTCAGCTCGCGACGATCCGCACGTCCGCGGCATCCACCGACAGGCGCACCGCGTCGCCTTCCGCCGTCTCCGCGGCGAGCATCTGCGCGACGGTGAGCTCGCAGACGACCGGCGGTGACGCCGTGTACACGCGGGCGCCCGCGGGCGTCGCCTCGATGCGTTCCACGCGCGCCGTCCACGTCGCGGCGCCGGCTGCCCGCGCCGCCTCGGCGGCGCCGGCCCCCGCGGCCCCGCCCTCCGATGCCCCGGACCCTTCGCTCTCAAGGCGTACGGCGCCGATCGGGATCAGCGCCACCGCGTCCCCGCCGCGCACCCCCGCAGCTCGCAGACGCAGCACCCCGGCACCCCACACGCCGTCCCCCACACGCCCGTTCACCCGATTGACGCCGGCGAGGGCGGCGACGAAATCCGTGGCCGGGGCCGTGAGCGCCTCACGCACCGGGCCCTGCTGAGACACCCGCCCCGCTTCGAGCACGACGAGGCGATCCGCGACGGCGACGGCGTCGACCACGTCGTGCGTCACGAAGACCGTCGTGCACCCCGCCGCGCGCACCCGCTCGGCGAGCGTGCGGCGGATGTCCGCGACCGTCACCGGATCGAGCGCCGTGAACGGCTCGTCCAGCAGCAGCACCCGCGGCTCGGTGGCCAGTGCGCGCGCCAGTGCGACCCGCTGCTGCTGTCCGCCGGACAGCTCCGCCGGACGACGATGCCCGATCCCGGAGAGGCCCACCTCAGCGAGCGCCCGCTCGGCACGCGAGCGCCGTTCGACCCTCCCGGCCGCGCGCCCCTCCCCGGCGGACACGCGCACGCCGAAGGCGACGTTGTCCCGCGCGGACAGATGGGGGAACAGGTGCGGATCCTGCCCCAGCAGCACGACCCCGCGGCGCTGCGGCGCAAGCTGCACGCGCGGCGACGACACGACCTCGCCGGCGACGTGCACACGGCCCTCGGTGATCGCCAGCAGCCCGGCGATCACCGAGACGAGGGTGGACTTGCCCGCACCACTCGGGCCCATGACGGCGACGATCTCTCCCGCGGATGCCGAGATCTCGGCATCCAGGACGAACCCCTCGCGTCGCACGACGACGTGCGCCTCGATCGCCGCGCCGCTCACCGGGTCGCCCCCGGGCGCCATGCCCGCACCGCGAGAAGCACCGCCAGCGCGGTCACGAGCAGCAGCAGCGACAGCGCCACCGCGGTGCCCTGCGACACCCCGGCCCCGTTGAACGCGGTGTAGATCGCCAGCGGCATCGTCTGCGTCACCCCCGGCGCATTGCCGGCGAACAGCGCCGTCGCGCCGAACTCCCCGATCGCACGCGCGAAGCACAGCACGGTGCCGGCGATGAGGCCGGGAGCCGCCAGCGGCAGCGTGATACGCCACAGGATGCGCCAGCGCCCCGCACCGAGCGCCGCCGCCGCCTGCTCGTAGCCCGTGCCCGTCGCACGGAGGGCTCCTTCGACGGCGAGCACGAGGAACGGCAGCGCGACGAAGGTCTGCGCGATCACGACGGCCGCGGTCGTGAAAGGCAGGCGCACGCCGACGACGGCGAGCCACTGCCCGAGCCAGCCGTTGCGTCCGAGCAGGAACAGCAGCGCGACCCCGCCGACCATCGGCGGCAGCACGAGCGGCACCGTGACGACCGCCCGCAGCACTCCCGCCAGGCGCGGACCCGACCGCGCGATCCAGAGCGCCAGCGGGATGCCGAGAACGATGCAGACGAGGGTCGCGAGCGCGCCGGTCACGAGTGACAGCCCGAGCGCCGACACCGCCGTCGGCGACGTGATGTCTCCCCAGAGCGTCGCCCCGTCGACGCGCCCGACGAGCGCGGTCAGCGGCACGACGAGCACCGCCAGCCCCAGCACGGCCGGCACCCCCAGCGCGAGCGGGACGAATCCCCGCGGCTGCCCGTGCCGCCCCGGCGCGATGACCGTCATGGCGTGCCGAAGCCGAGGTCGGTGAGCGTGGCGCGTGCGGCATCGGAGCGCACGAAGTCCACGAACGCCCGCGCGGCCGCAGGGTTCGCAGCGTTGTCCAGGGCGACGATCGGGTACGTGTTGACCACGGCATCGGCGCCGGGCGTCGCCACGGTCTGAACCTCGGCGGTCGTCGTGGCGTCGGTCACGTACACGAGCCCGGCATCCGCCTCGCCGCTGGCCACTTTCGTGAGGACGGCGGTCACGTTCTGCTCGTAGCTGTCGACGGATGCCGTCACGCCCGCCTTCCGCAGGAGCGTCTGCGAGGCCGCGCCGCACGGCACGTCGGCCGCACACAGCACGACCCGCAGGGACGGGTTGGCGAGGTCGGCGAGCCCCTGCACAACGGCCGGATTGCCGGAGGGGACGATGAGGGTGAGGACGTTCGTCGCGAACGGCTGCGGCGAGGAGGCGAGCCCGGCGGCGACGACCTTCTGCATGTTCTTCTCGTCGGCGGAGGCGAAGACGTCGGCGGGGGCGCCCTCGATCAGCTGGGTCGCCAACGTCGACGAGCCGTCGTAGCTGATGGGACGGATCGTCACACCCGGGTGCGCCGCCTGGAACTGATCGGCGAGCCGGGTGAAGGCCGCCTTCAGCGACGCCGCGGCGAAGACGGTCAGCTCGCCGGACATGCTGTCCGACGACGCGGTCGCCGTCCCGGAGGCGGCTCGGCCGGCATCCGCCGATCCCCCGCCGGCGCTGCAGCCGGCGAGCGCCATGGCTGCGGCGATGAGGGCGGCGAGGACGTACCGCGATCGCGTGCGCATCAGCTCTCCTTCGGCGTCTCGACGATGACGGAGGTGGCTTTGATGACCGCCACGGCCAGCGCACCGGGCTCGAGCCCCAGGTCGCGGACCGCCTCGGCCGACATCAACGAGACGACGCGGTGGGGGCCGGATTGGATGTCGACCTGCGCCATCACTCCGTCCTGCTGCACGCGCGTGACGAGCCCCACGAAGCGGTTGCGTGCGCTGGAGAGGACATCCGCGGGGTCTGCGGCGGCGTGGGCGAGTGCGACCGCACGGGCGGCGAGCGCATCGCCGGGGATCTCGACCGGCGAGGCCCCCGTTGTCGGAAGAATGCCCTGATCGACCCACCGACGGAGGGTGTCGTCGCTCACGCCGAGCAGACGCGCGGCCTCGGTGACACGATATGAACGCATACCGCCGACGATAGCGCGCATCTGCGGACAGAAGGCCGCCTCAGAGGACGCATTTGCGGATTTCGACAGCGGGAGGCGCTTGTGGCCGCACGGCCCCGCGGACGGGCACGGCGGATACGCTGGCACCGTGCCGCTGCCTCCTCTCGTCGACCCCGCTCCCGACCTCAGCCCCGCCGAACGCGCACGCACGCAGCGCCACCTCGTGCTGAACGGCGTGGGCGATCTCGGTCAGCGCCGACTCGCGGCCGCGCATGTCGCCGTCGTGGGCGCCGGCGGGCTCGGCTCCCCCGTCGTCATGGCACTGGCCGCGGCCGGCATCGGCACCCTGACGGTCATCGACGACGACGTCGTCGACCTCAGCAACCTCCAGCGGCAGCTTCTTCACCGACACGCCGACATCGGCGCGCACAAGACCGCATCGGCGGAGCGCGTCGCTGCCGACCTGTCCCCCGAGACGGTGGTCATCCCCGTCACCGAACGCCTCACGACCGAGAACGCGCAGGACCTGCTCCACGGCGCCGATCTCGTCGTGGACGGCAGCGACACGTTCGAGACCCGGGCAGCGGTCGCCGCCGCCTGCGAGAGTCTCGGCATCCCGCTCGTCTGGGGCGTGCTGCAGGAGTTCCACGCACAGGTCACGGTGTTCTGGAGCGCACCACCGGCCGGGATCGACCCGGTCGTGCTGTCCGACCTGCATCCCGCCGACGAGGTCGGCACGCCGCCCACCTGCGCCGAGGTCGGCGTGCTCGGGGCGCTCTGCCTGCAGGTGGGCGGCATCCTCGCCGTCGAGGCGATCAAGCTCATCGTGGGCACCGGCGAGCCGCTGCTGGGCCGCGTGCTCGTGATCGACGCCCTGCGCGGCACGCAGAGCGAGGTCGCGCTGCGCGGGGCTGCTCCCGCCGCTCCGACGACGCCGCAGCCGATCGACGCTCCCGCCGCGGCGGCCCCCGCGGCGATCCGCGAGCTGACGGCGAGCGAGATGCTCGCCGCGCAGGAGGCCGGCGCCACCCTCCTCGATGTGCGCGAACCGTGGGAGACACAGACCGGCGTCGTCGCCGGCTCCGTCCTGATCCCCCTCGGCGATCTGCTGGACGATCCGGCGCAGATCGACGACGAGCACGTCGTCGTCATCTGTGCGCACGGCATCCGCGCCCGCCATGCTGCCGACGCCCTCCGGGCCCGCGGCGTCGACGCCGACATTCTCGTGGGCGGTCTCGCCGCGTGGCAGCAGTCATGAGCGCCGGCGCGCCGCTGCGCACCGTCGAGGAGCAGCTCGGCGACGTGCTCGCCGCCGTGCGTCCGCTGCCCACCGCGCGGGTCGCACTGGCGGAGGCGACCGGCGCGACACTGCGCGAGCCGGTGCGTGCCGCCCTCGACATCCCCGTCTTCGACAACTCGGCCATGGACGGCTTCGCCGTGCGCTTCGCCGACGTCGCGCACGCGGGCCCCGCGGCTCCCGTCATCCTCCGCGTCGTCGCGGACCTGCCGGCGGGCACCGCCGACGATCCACCTCTCGCTGCGGGCGAGGCGGCGCGCATCATGACGGGCTCGCCCGTGCCCTCGGATGCCGACGCCATCGTCCCCTTCGAAGACACCGCCGGCGGGCTCTCCGACTCCCTGCAGACCGCGACGGTCCAGCGCGCCCCGCGCTCAGTCGGAGCGTTCGTCCGCCGCGCGGGCGATGACCTCCGCTCCGGCGACGTGGTCCTGGAGGCGGGCGTGATGCTCGGACCTCTCCAGGTCGCTGCGGCGACCGCCGCGGGACGCACACACGCGGTCGTCTCGGCCCGGCCCCGCGTCGCCGTCGTCTCGACGGGCAGCGAGCTCGCCCCGGCCGGGACACCACTGCGACGCGGGCAGATCCCCGAATCCAACGGCGTCCTGCTCGCGGGCCTGGCCGCAGCGGCTGGCGCCGACGTGATCGCGCAGGTCTGCGTGGACGACGAGGGCGGCGCTCTCCGCGACGCGGTGGCGGGGCTGCTGGCGGCATCCGTCGACGCGGTGATCTTCTCCGGCGGCGTCAGCGCCGGCGCCTTCGAAGTGGTGCGCACCGAGCTGGCGGCGGCCATGACCTTCAGCCGCGTCGCGATGCAGCCCGGCAAACCGCAGGGCTTCGGCACCCTGCCCACGCCCGCGGGCGTGGCATTGCTGTTCGGCCTGCCGGGAAACCCCGTCAGCGCGGCCGTCTCGTTCGAGGTGTTCGTCCGTCCCGCCCTGCTGGCGATGCAGGGGAGACGGGTGACCCAGCGCCCCCGGCTCACCCTGCCCGCCGCGACGTCGTGGCGCACCCCGGAGGGACGGCGGCAGTATCTGCCCGCGGTCATCGACACCGCGGGCGACCACTGGAGCGTACGACCGGCGACGGCGGGCGGATCGGGATCGCACCTCGCGGGCGGCCTCGGGCTCGCGCGCGCCCTCGCGGTCGTCCCCGCCGACGTCGCCGAGGTGCACGAGGGCGACCCGGTCATGGTGCACCTGCTGGAAGGATGGGACGCATGAGCTTCACCCACCTGGACGGCGCCGGTCACGCCCGCATGGTCGATGTGACCGAGAAGCAGCCGACGGTGCGCGCTGCCACCGCTGCTGCGCTCGTCCGCTGCGCGCCCGCCGTCGTCGCCGCGCTCCGCGACGGAGCGGTGCCGAAGGGCGATGTGCTCGCCGTCGCACGCATCGCGGGCATCCAGGCCGCCAAACGCACGCCCGAGCTGCTGCCGCTCGCCCATGTGATCGGGGTCCACGGCGCGAGCGTGGACCTGTCCATCACCGACGACGGCGTCGAGATCACCGCGACCGTCCGCACCGCCGACCGCACCGGGGTGGAGATGGAAGCGCTGACGGCGGCCTCCGTCGCAGCCCTGACGATCGTCGACATGGTGAAGGGCATGGACAAGGCCACCGCCATCGAGAACGTCCGCCTCATCGCCAAGACCGGCGGCAAGTCGGGCGACTGGGTGCGGGAGCCCTGATGCCGCGGGTCCGTTACTTCGCCGCCGCCGCGGAGTTCGCCGGGCGCGACGAGGAAGCGCGAACCGAAACCGATCTCGACGGCCTGCGCGCCGCGCTCACGCGGGAGTATCCGGCACTCCGGCGGATCCTCCCCCGCTGCGCCGTGCTCGTCGACGGACGCCGCACCGACGGCTCGGCGCCGCTCGGCGCCGATACCCTCGTTGACGTGCTGCCGCCGTTCGCCGGCGGCTGAGCGCTCAGCCGCCGATCCCCTTCCACGCCGCGGCTCCGTCGGCCGTCAGCTGACGCTTCCACACCGGCAGCTCGCGCTTGATCGCCTCGATGATGGCGCGGCACACCTCGAACGCCTCGGCACGGTGGGGCGTCGAGACGGCGATGACGACGGCGGCCTCGCCGACCTCGACGCGCCCGACGCGATGGCTCACGGCGACGGTCGCGCGCGTGTCGCCGATGGCGGTCAGGGCGATGTCGTGCAGCGTCGCCTCGGCATCCGGGTGCGAGGAGTATTCCAGCGCGAGGACGGCCGTCGCGGCGTCGGGGTCGTGATCGCGCACCGTGCCGATGAAGCTCGTGACGGCCCCCGCGCGGGGGTCGTCGACGGCAGCGAGGTGCGCGGCGGCATCCAGCGGCTCCTCGGTGATGCGGGCGATGCGAACGGCAGCCATCAGTGATCTCCTCCGTCGAGCTGGTGCACCACGTGGCCGGCGACCGAGAGGATGACAGGCATCCCGGAGGTCACGGCCGCCGGCGACCCGGGCAGGTTGACGATCAGGGCACGCCCCGCGGTGCCGGCGCGACCGCGAGAGAGCATGCCGGCCGGCTTCTCGGCGACGCTGCGACGGCGAAGCTCCTCGGGGATGCCGTCGAGCGTCCGCTCGATGACGCGATCCGCACCCTCGGGCGTCTCGTCTCGTTTGGCGACGCCGGTGCCCCCGGTCGTGACGACGAGGCGCGCACCGTCGGCCAGGGCGGCGCGCAGCGCGGTCTCGACGCTGTCGGCGCCGTCGGCGATGATGCGCGCGTCGGCGCAATCCCACCCCGCCTCGCGCAGCGCCGCGACGGCCAGCGGGCCCGCTGTGTCGGCACGCGCACCCGCAGCCGACCGATCCGAGACGGTGATCACGACGGCGAGGCTGCCCACGCCGTCAGCCTACGCCCGGGTGCCGAGACACCGGCATGCCGAAAGCGGCGACGTCGGCGGGAGCGTCCAGACGCGTGAAGCCCAGACGCTCGTAGAACGCGATGGCACCGGCGTTGGTGCCGGCGGCGACCAGGTGCACGCCCCGAACCTCTGCGGCGCGAAGTCGCTCCAGGAGCGCGGTGATCAGCCCGCGCCCCCACCCCTGCCCCTGAACGTCGGGAAGCAGATCGATGTGCAGGTGTGCGGGGAAGGACTCTGCGAAAGGCTCAGCGCCCGGGCGGCGCCCGTAGGCGTACGCCAGCACGGAGTCCTGTCGCGTGGCGGGCTCGCCGACCGGCTTCGGCCAGCGCTGCGCGAAGCGCGGCCACCACTCGCTCAGGAACCACTCCTCGAATGCGTCGGTGTCGTCGGTGGCGACGGCGTAGCCCGCGACCCGCCCATCGTCCGTCTCGACGACCACGGCGAGTTCGGGGTGACGCGCGACGTACGGCAGCACGAACACCGCCCCCCAGATGTCGTCGTCGTCCAGGATGCCGGTGGCGTCGCTGCCCGTGTCGGCGGTGCGCAGGCAGATCTCGGCGAGGGCGGGTTCGTCGCCGGGGCGGAAGGAACGCAGATGGGCCACGGCGCGAGTCTAGGCCGCAGCGTCCACGTGCTCGGCGGCAGCGGTGTGTTCGGCCGCCGCCGTGATGCGGTTGGCCATCCCCCGGAAGATGAACCCGTGGAAGGGCAGCACGGCCAGCCAGTACAACCGGCCCGACAGCCCCGACGGGAAGAAGACCGCGCGCTGGCGGTACACGGCGCCGCCGTCGGCGCCCGGCTCGCAGCCGAGGTCGAGCCACGCCAGACCCGGCACCTTCATCTCGGCACGCAGGCGCAGCAGTCGCTCCGGCTCGACCTTCTCGACACGCCAGAAGTCGATGACATCGCCGACGGCCACGCGGCTGCGATTGCGCCGTCCGCGCACGAGCCCCACGCCTCCGACGACCCGGTCCATCCAGCCGCGCAGCGCCCACAGCACGGGCGCGGAGTACCAACCGTTCTCGCCGCCGATCCCTTCGATGACCTCCCAGAGCCGCGCGGGGCTCGCGGTCGTCGTCGCCGTGCGCACGTCGGTGAACACGGTGCGCCCCGACCAGTCCGGATCGGACGGTAGCGGATCCGACGGCACGCCGCTGACCTCGGCATCCTGCCAGCTCGTCTCCACACTGTCGGCCGCGACGCGGCCCAGGGCCAGCGCCACGGCCCGACGATAGGGCGTGAGACCACCCGCGGGCGGCGGGATGATGGCGTCGATGTCGTGGTCGTCCATGACGCACTCGTTCTGCAGTGAGGCGATGAGCGGCCGGGCGATCGCGCGCGGCACCGGTGTCACGACGTTCACCCAGTGCGACGCCAACCCGGGTGTGAGCACCGGAAGGGGCGCGATGGGCCGCTGCGGCAGGCCCGCTTCGACCGCGTAGCCGTTCATCATCTGTCCGTAGCGCAGCACATCGGGGCCGCCGATGTCGACGGCGCGGTTCACGTCGGCGGCGACGCGTGCGGCCCCTAGCAGGTAGTACATGACGTCGCGGACGGCGATCGGCTGGATGAAGTTGCGCACCCACTTGGGGGCGGGCATGTACGGCAGCACCTCGGTGAGGTGGCGGATCATCTCGAACGACGCCGACCCCGACCCGATCACGACCCCGGCCTGCAGCACCAGCGTCGGCACACCGCTGGCGAGGAACACCTCTCCCACCTCGACGCGGGAGCGCAGGTGCGGGCTCAGCGGCACGCCCTCCGGGTGCAGTCCGCCGAGGTAGACCAGACGAGCGACGGATGCCGCGGCCGCCGCCGTGGCGACGGCGCGCGCGGCCGCGAGGTCGGCCTGCTCGAATCCGGCGCCGGCCGCCATGGAGTGGATCAGGTAGTAGAGGACGTCCACGTCGGCGCAGGCCTGCGCGAGCGCCGGTTCGTCGACGGCGGAGCCGACCACGACCTCGACCTCCTCACCCCAGGAGAAGGCGCTCAGACGGGCCGCATCGCGCACGAGCACGCGGACGCGATAGCCCGCGGAGATCAGCCTCGGCACCAGCCTTCCGCCGATGTAGCCGGTCGCGCCGAGCACGAGCGCCCGCGGCGCCGTGCCGTCCGCGCGGGGTACGGCGCGCAGCTCCTCTTCCCGACCGGTGGGGCTCGACAGCTCGCTCATGTGTGTCACGGTAGACGGCTGCTGCGCGCGGCGCATCCCCTTGCGCACGGGGTCGCCGCGCGCAAGGGGATGTGTCAGCGGCGGCCGGTGCCGAAGAGCCCCCGGATGACGGAGTTCAGGATCGTCTGGGTCGACTTCGAGTTCAACACCTGCTCGATGGGCGATTTCTGTGACGCGCGGGAGGTGCGCGTCGTCCGCGTCGAGCCGCCGGTGGAGCGCAGGATCCGGTCGTACTCCTTCTGTCGCTCGCGCTCGGCGGCGGCATCCGCCTTCGCCTGTGCGGCCCGCTGCTTTTCCTGCTCCTTCGCCGCCTGCTCCTGCGCCTTGGCCTGTTCGGCCGCGGCGTCCGCCTCCGCGGCGGCGTTCATCTTCGCGGTGAGGATCTCGCGCGCCGACTCGCGATCGATCGGCGTGCCGTAGCGGGCCAGCAGTGGCGAGGCGTGCACGGCTCGTTCGATGTCCGGGTCGGGGGTGGGCGACATGAGGCCCTGCGGCGCGCGCAGTCGCGTCCAGGCGACCGGCGTCGGCGCACCCTTCTCGTTCATGACGGTGACGATCGCCTCTCCGGTGCCGAGCTCCTGCAGCACCCGTTCGAGGTCGTAGCCGCTCGTCGGATACGTGCCCACCGTCGCTCGCAGCGCCTTGGCATCGTCGGGGGTGAAGGCACGGAGGGCATGCTGCACGCGCGAACCGAGCTGGCCGAGCACGTCGGAGGGCACGTCCTTCGGCGTCTGCGTGACGAAGAAGACGCCGACGCCCTTGGACCGGATGAGGCGGACGGTCTGCGTGATCGCGGCCAAGAACGCCTCCGACGCATCGCGGAACAAGAGGTGGGCCTCGTCGAAGAAGAACACGAGCTTCGGCTTGTCGAGGTCGCCCACTTCGGGGAGGATCTCGAACAGCTCGGCCAGCAGGTACATGAGGAAGGTCGAGAAGAGCGCCGGCTTGTCGGCGACGCCGGGCACCTCCAGCAGCGAGATCACGCCGCGTCCGTCCGGAGCGGTGCGCAGGATGTCGCGCACGTCGAACTCGGGCTCGCCGAAGAAGACGTCGGCGCCGTCGTCGGCGAAGGTGATGAGCTTGCGCAGGATCACGCCGGCCGTCGCGGGCGACAGCCCGCCGAGCTCCTTCAGCTCGTCCTTGCCCTCGTCGCTCGTGAGCCACGTGAGCACGGCGCGCAGGTCGGACAGGTCGACCAGGGCCAGCCCGTTCGCGTCGGCGTAGTGGAAGACGAGTCCGAGGCTGGACTCCTGCGTCTCGTTGAGGCCGAGCACCTTGCTCAGCAGCAGCGGCCCGAACCCCGAGACGGTCGCGCGCACCGGCACGCCCTTGCCGACGCCCCCGAGGGCGAAGTACTCGGTGACGGATGCCGCGGGCGCCCACTCCTGTCCGATCGCCGCCGTCCGCGCGAGCAGCTTCTCGCTCGGCGCGCCCGGCGTCGCCACGCCCGACAGATCGCCCTTCATGTCAGCCGCGAAGACCGCAACGCCCTTCGCGGCGAGCTGTTCGGCGAGCCCCTGCAGCGTGCGGGTCTTGCCGGTGCCGGTGGCTCCCGCGACGAGGCCATGCCGGTTCATCATGGCCAGCGGGATGCGGATCTGCGCCGACGGCACCGGCTCGGTGTTCATCAGGGCACCGAGATCGAGGGTCAGACCCTCGAAGGCGTACCCCTTCGCGATGGCGGCGACCTGGTCGCCGTCGAGAGGTCCGGATGCCGCGGCATCCGGTGCCGCCGCGGCATCCGCCGCCGGAGCGGCCGGCGGGGTCTGCTCCTCGGCAGGAGATATCACCTCGGGAGGAGCAGAAGCGGCCTCGGCAACCTCCGGAGCGGAAATCTCCTCCGCGGGCGCAGGGCCGGCGGCGGGCGCAGGGCCGGCGGCGCGCGCGGCCTGGGCGGCGGCGAGCGCGGCTTTGGCCTGGGCGAGCTTCAGCGCGGCCTCCGCCGCCTCTGCCTCGGCCTGAAGTCGGGCAAGTTCTGCGTCATCGACAGCGCTCATGGCGCTCAGCCTAGCGAGCGCAACCGCTCGTTCTCGCGCTCGAGCATCCGCGCGCAGATCCCCGCGATCACGAGGGTCGCGCCGACCCCGACGAGCGTTCCGCCGACGGTGTCGCTCAGCCAGTGGGCGTGCACCTGCGTGCGACTGAACGCCATCGCGAACACCCAGGCGCCGCCGACGACGGCGACCCACACCCGCGGAAAGAGGATGACGGCGATCGTCGCGATGGTCGCGGCATTGGCGGTGTGTCCGGAGGGGAACGAGCCGTGGTCGGAGAAGACGATCATGTCTTCGGGGCGTGCGCGCCCGAACAGCGCCTTGAGCAGCTGCACGAGTGCGACGCTGCCGAGCGAGGCGACCACGACGAAGAGGGCGCCGCGGGGCCGGCGCAGCCACAGCATCAGCGCCACGCCGCCGAGCGGCACCACGAAGGTCGCGAACCAGCCGCCGCCGAGGAAGTTCATCGCGAGGGCGGCGCCGTCGAGGAACGCGAAGCGGTCGACGAAGACGTTCCACCATTCGTCGACGTTCACGTCGGCCTCGACCACCACCTGGATGCCGAGCCACACCGTGATCGCGATCAGCAGCACGCCCACGACGAGCCGCTGCAGCATGACCGTGGTGACGTCATCGTCCAAGGGCGCTCTCATCGCCCCATTGTGCCCGACGCCCGCGGCTCAGGGCGCGAGCCGCTCCACGGTCCACGGTCGCACGATCGCCCAGAGCGAGATCGCCCCGATGAGCGCGCATCCCACCATGACCGATGCCATCGTCGTCGCCGTGATCCCGGCATCGCGCGCCACCCATCCGACGATCGGGGAGATGAGTCCCGCGACGCCGAAGTTCGTCGCCCCGAGGATGGATGCCGCGGTGCCGGCGGCCTTGCCGTGGCGATCGAGCGCGAGCACCTGCACGCAGGGGAACGTGAAGCCGCACGCCGTCATGAACACGAACAGCGGCACCATGGTCCCCCACAGGCCCCATCCGAGCTGGTCGCACACGATGATCGCGATCGCGGCGACCACGAGTACGCCGGTCGACACCGACAGCACCCACTGCGGACCGAACCGGGCCGCGAGGCGCGCGGCCACCTGCACACCGACGACGAGGCCGAGGGAGTTGGCGGCGAACAGCAGCCCGTACTGCTGGGCGTCGAAGCCGTATGTCTCCTGGAAGAGGAACGAGGAGGAGGACAGATAAGAGAAGAGCCCGCTGAAGGACATGCCCCCGATGATGAGCACGCCGACGAACACGCGGTCGCTGAAGACGGCGCGGTAGCGCTGCAGCACGGTGGTCGCTCCCCGCTCCTTCCGCCGTGCGGCGGGCAGCGTCTCGGGGATGAGCCAGATCGCCGCCACGAGCATGACGGCACCGTAGACGGACAGGACGACGAAGATGCCGCGCCACGGCATGACCGACAGCAGAGCGGAGCCGATGAGCGGCGCCACGACGGGCGCGGCTCCGGACACGAGGGCGAGCCGGCTCAGCATCACGACGAGGCGGCGCCCGCCGAACAGGTCGCGGACGATCGCCATCGCGACCACGCCGCCGGCGGCAGCGCCGACACCCATGAATACACGCGCGATGGCCAGGAGCGTCAGATCCGGCGCCAACGCCGCGGCGACACTGGCCACGACGTGCAACGCGGTGACCGCGAGCAGCGGCATGCGGCGCCCGACCTTGTCGCTGAGCGGGCCGACGATCAGCTGACCGAGCGCGAAGCCCACCATGGTGCCGGTCAGGGTGAGCTGGATCGCTGCGGCAGAGGTGCGGAAGTCGGCTT
The DNA here is from genome assembly GCF_003634765.1 of Microbacterium sp. AG790. Taxonomy (NCBI): domain Bacteria; kingdom Bacillati; phylum Actinomycetota; class Actinomycetes; order Micrococcales; family Microbacteriaceae; genus Microbacterium; species Microbacterium sp. AG790. Next base: position 578,565 of record NZ_RBWZ01000006.1, on the reverse strand, counting down.
GCAGGGTCGGGAACGCGGGGAGGTAGAGGTCGATGGTGAACGGCCCCAGTGCCGTGAGGGCGCCCAGAAGGATGATGTAGACCACGCGACGTGCCGTCGAGATCGCGTCACCGGGGTGCAGGACGACCGGAGCAGTGGCGGGGTGCGAGCCGAGAGTGCGGATGGCACCCGTGGCGGTGCGCCCGGGGCCGGACGGGACGCGGGTCGGAGCGGGTCGGGGGGCAGAATCTTCGCGCACGGGGTCCAGACGAGTGAAAGCGGAGGGAGTGGTCGCCGCGAGCGGATCGGCGCGCGACCACACCGGCAGAGAGGGCTCGAAACGATTCGAGCAGACCTCGATCCTAACCTTTTCCCCAGCCTCGGAGTCATGCAGCCGCATACGATCGACATGCTGACCCTGCGGGAGCAGCCCCCGACCGCGAATCGAGCCGAGGACCCATGACCCCCACTCCGTCCGACAAGAAGCGCACGAGCGGCAACCCCGCCACGCGCGCGAACCTCGAGCTGACCGTCAAGCAGCAACGCGAGCTCCAGAAGCAGGAGAAGCTCGCCGAGTACCAGCGTCAGCTCGCGCGCCGGCGGCGCAGCCGTCTCACGTGGTGGATCGTCGGGGCCACGGCTGCCGTCGCCGTCGTCGCGGTCGTCGCGGCATCCATCGCCTTCGCGCCGAAGCCGGTCACCTACCAGGCCGGTGGCACCGGTGCCGCCATCGACGGTGTCGAGACGTTCACGAACACGACGCAGCACGTCGCCGGCACCGTGGACTACCCGCAGAATCCCCCCGCGGGCGGCCCGCACAACCAGTACTGGCTGAACTGCGGCATCTACGACCAGCCCCAGCAGAACGAGTACGCCGTGCACTCGCTCGAGCACGGTGCCGTGTGGGTCACGTACGACAAGACGCGGGTCAGCGCCGCCGATCTCGATGCGTTGACGGCGCAGCTGCCGTCGTCGTACGTGATCCTCTCGCCGTACGAGGGCCTTCCCACGCCGATCGTGCTCAGCGCGTGGAACGCGCAGCTGAAGCTCGACAGTGCGGCCGACCCCCGCATCCCATCCTTCTTCGAGGAGTACTGGCGCAACCAGAACGTCCCCGAGCCGACCTCATCCTGCAGTGGTGCGGTCGACGGGCCGGGCAAGCAGTCGTGACCGCGCCTGAGCCGGCGAACGGGCGCGCCCTCCCCCCGTGGTGGGCGGTGCTCCTGGTCGCGCTCGCCGTCGCCGCGCTCGCGTTCGCGATCGGCCGCTTCTCCACCTTCGCCGCGGCCGGGGCTGCGGCGGCACCCGCCTCCGACTCCCCCGAGGCCGGGTTCGCCCGCGACATGCAGCTGCACCACGGGCAGGCGGTCGAGATGGCGATGGACATCTACCGCACGACGCAGAACGAGGACGTGCGGGTCCTGGCCTACGACATCGCGACGACGCAGTCGGCACAGAAGGGCGAGTTCTACGACTGGCTCGTCAAGTGGGGCCTGCCGCAGAGCGGCGGTCCGCTCATGGCGTGGATGGATGCCGCGGGCACCTCCCACACGCACGGCGGCGGCGCGGCGCGCCCGACCGACGCGGAGCTGATGACGCAGATGGGAATGGCGAGCGCCGATGAGCTCGCGGCGATGCGGGCGCAGTCCGGCACCACCGCCGACTGCACGTTCCTCGGCCTCATGATCCGCCACCACGAGGGTGCACTGCCGATGGCGCAGGCGCTGCGGCAGCTCGGACACGAGCCCCGCGCACTCGCGGTCGCTCAGGGCGTCATCGCGACGCAGTCCGCCGAGATCGACCTGATGAACTCGCTGCGCGCCGGACTCGGCTGCGCGATCTGACGCGCGGACGCCGTACGTTCACGCGCAGGCGGGGCACGCCGTTGCCCGGCCGCGCTCTGCCCCCGTATGCGTGTGGGCGGCGATGACCTCACCGGCGCACACCGTCCATGCGGTGCGCGTGAACCCGATCTCCTCGGGCGCACCGACGAAGGGATCGCGATCGGCCACCGCGAGATCGGCGGCGGCACCGACACGGATCCGTCCGGCCGCGCCGTCGCCGATCAGCTCGTGCGAGCCACTCGTGTAAGCGGCGAGCGCCGCGCTCAGCGGCAGCTCCTCACCGGCACCGAGGGGCGCGGCATCCGCGACACCGACCTCGCGACGCGTGACGGCGACACCGATGGCCTCCCACGGGTCGGGGGTCGAGACCGGCCAGTCCGAGCCCATCGCCAGGGTCGCACCCGCGCGGCGAAGGGAGCCGAAGGGAAACTGCCATCCGCTGCGCGTGGCTCCGAGCAGCGGCTCGGTGACCGTGCGCATGACGTCGTTGCGGCAGGCCCAGAGCGCTTGCGCGTTCACGGTGGTGCCGGTCGCCGCGAACCGCGGGACGTCGTGCGGGTTCACGACCTGCAGATGAGCGATGTGATTGCGCACACCGGTCGGGGCGGTGCCGGCGGCGGCGAACGCATCGAGCGCCTGGGTCACGGCCGCATCGCCGATCGCATGCACATGGACGGCGATACCGGCGGCGTTCAGCGCAGCGACGACGCTGCGGACGAGCTCATCAGGGAAGTAGCGCAGGCCCGCGGAGCCGTCGGGATAGCCGTCCTGGAGCGCGGCGGTCTTCGATTCGATGATCCCGTCCAGCATCAGCTTGGCGGTGCGGGTGGAAAAGCCCGTGGCCTGCCCCGCGTCGGCCCGCGCCCGCACTCCCGCGACGAAGGCGTCGACGGCATCCATGGTCAGGTCGCGAGGCACCCAGATCGCTCCGGTGGGCCGACCGCGAAGGCCCGCGGCGAGCGCGAGATGGTACGCATCGGTGAAGTCGGGGATGCTGCCGAACGACGCCAGAGCGGCCTCCTGCCAGCCGGTGACGCCGAGGGAGATCAGGTGGTCGGCGGCGGCACGGATGCCGGGCGCCAGCGCGGCGGGGCTCGGCTCGGGCGCCACGCGTCCGACGAGGTCGACCGCGCCTTCGCGCAGCGTCCCCTGCGGTTCGCCGTCCGCACCGCGGACGATGCGCCCGTCCGGCGGGTCGGGCGTCGTGCGATCGATGCCCGCGAGGGCGAGCGCGCGCGAGTTCGCCCAGCCGCCGTGTCGGTCGCTGTCCAGCAGGAGCACCGGTCGGTCGGGCACGACGGCGTCGAGCGCCTCCCGCGAGGGCGTACCGTCTGCGAACCACTCGGCGCGCCACCCCCCGCCGCGCACCCACGCCTGCGGGTCGGTCAGCGAGGCGGCGTGCGCGCGGATCCGTTCCAGGCAGGCCGCCTCCGACCCGGCATCGTCGAGGCTGCAATCCAGCGCCTCGAGCGCGACGAGCCCCAGGTGCACGTGGGCGTCGGCGAACGACGGCGCGATCACGCCGCCCGCGGCATCCACCTCATCGGCGCCCGGCACCGCCGCGCGCGCGGCGGCGAGCGATCCCACCGCGACGATCGTCCCGTCACGGACGGCGACGGCCTGCGCCGGGATGAGCCGCTCCCCGTCGAACACCGGTCCGCCGGTGACGATGAGCGCCGTCATGATCCGGCTCGCAGGACGGGGCGGAAGAAGCGATTCGCCGGTGGTGCCCACACCGCCACGAGCACCGCCGCGTAGACGACGATCTGGCCGATGGACCAGCCGTCCCAGTCGTGGTCGACGGCGAGACTCCACAGCTGTAGGCCGACGATTGCGACCGCGAGCATGCTGATGAACAGACGCGACAGTCCGCTGCCGCGTCCGAGCCCGGCGGCCGCGGCCACCGACAGCAGCCCGAAGAGGATGATGCCGGCACCGATCAGCGAGACGCTCATCACCAGTGATCCGGGAACGTCGTAGCGGGTGAGCAGGAAGAGGATTCCGAACATGGCGTTCGCCAGGCCGCCGACGTAGACGAGCGCCACGGCGATGGTCACCGGCACCGGCCGCGACACCTCCCGGGTGTGCGAGGTGGCGTGCGGCGCGGCATCCCGCAGCGCACGCGCGATGTAGCGGCGCTGCACGGCCCGCACGATCTCGATCAGCACGATGGCGCCGATGCAGCCGGCCGTCACGACCAGCGCCGTCGTCTGGCCGGGATCGACCAGCAGGAAGAACTGGCGCGACAGGGCCACCGAGAAGATCACAACGAGGGCGATGAACATCGCGCCCACGACGGCTCCCTTGAACCGGTTGAGCGGGCGGCTGAGCACCGCGAGGATCCAGATGCCCACGACGGCGAGGATGATCGTCGCCCCCGTGCGCACCTCGTCGACCGGCGTCCCGGCGCCGCGCACGATGAGGGTGTACAGGGTGAGGGTGAGTGCGACGACCACGCCCGTCGGAATCGCGAAGCTCAGCGAACGGCGCAGGAACCCCGGGATGTAGCGCTGCGCGTTGGGCATGAGCGCGAGGAAGAAGGCGGGGATGCCGATGGTGAGCCCGTCGGTGATCGACAGCTGGCGGGGCAAGAACGGGAACTCCAGCACGAGCACGCCGAACAGGATCGCCAGCAGCGTCGCGTACGTCGTCTTGGTCAAGAACAGCATCGAGACCCGCTCGATGTTGGCGATGACCTGCCGCCCCTCGGCGACGACGTCGGGCAGGTGCGAGAACCGCCCGTCGAGCAGCACGAGGCGCGCGACCGCCTTCGTCGCCGCCGCACCCGAGTTCATGGCGATGCCGATGTCGGCGGTCTTGATCGCCAGCGCGTCGTTCACACCGTCGCCCGTCATCGCCACCGTGTGCCCGCGGGACTGAAGGGCCAGGACCATGCGCTTCTTCTGATCCGGCGTGACGCGGCCGAAGACGGTGTGCTCCTCGAGCACCGCGGCGAGCGCCGCATCGTCGTCGGGGAGCGCGCGGGCGTCGTAGCCCTCCGCGGCATCCACACCCACCTCCCGCGCGATCGCCGCCACGGTGCGCGGATTGTCGCCGGAGATGATGCGGATGCCGACGCCCTGGGCGCGGAAGTACTCGAGCGTCTGCGCGGCGTCGGCGCGCACCTTCTCGCGGAAGGTCAGCACGGCGACGGCCGCCAGCTCGTCCGGCAGACGCTCCGCGTCGACGTCGACTGCCGTGAGCGGCCGCGGCGAGAAGGCGAGCACGAGCGTGCGGCGGCCGGTCGAGGCGCGCTCGATCACGGCCGCTCCGAGCGGGTCTGCGGGGTCGGTCGCGGCGGCACCGAACACCATCTCGGGCGCGCCGAGCACCCACGTGCCCGCCGGATCGCCGTCGTCGTCGAACGCCACGGCGCTCCACTTGCGCGCGGACGAGAACCCGATGCTCTCCCGAGCGGCACGCGGCCGGTCCGCCGCCTCGCGTGCGAACGGCTCGCGGAGGGTGCGCGCCGTCGCATTCGCATCCGGAGCGCTCCCGTACCAGCCGAGCGTCCGCCGCCAGCCGGCGACCTCGTCGAGCAGGTGGGCGTCGTCGTAGGTGATCTCCCCCTCGGTCAGGGTGCCGGTCTTGTCGAGGCAGATCACGTCGACCCGGGCGAGGCCCTCCACCGCAGGCAGCTCGTTGACGAGCACCTGTCGCGCGGCCAGGCGTGCCGCTCCCACCGCGAAGGTGATCGAGGTCATCAGCACCAGCCCGAGCGGGATCATCGCCGTCAGCGACGCGATCGTGTTGACGACCGCCTGCACCCAGCTGCCGCTCTCCCACGCGGCCCGCCATCCGCCGGCGACCTGCATCTGGGCGTTGAGCACGAGCAGACCGATCGGCCCGATCGCCCAGCCGACCCAGGTCAGCACGCGGTTGATCGAATCGCGCAGCTCCGAGCCCACGAGAGAGAAGCGCTTCGCCTCGTCGGCGAACGCATTCGCGTAGGCGTCGGCGCCCACACGGACGACCTGCGCATCACCCTCCCCGCCGACGACGATCGACCCCGACAGCGCCTCGTCGCCGGGGTGCTTGTCGACGGCATCCGACTCGCCCGTCAGCATGGACTCATCGATCTGCAAGCCTCGCGATCGCACGATCCGCGCGTCGGCCGGCACCTGGTCTCCGGCGCGCAGCACGAGGATGTCGGCGAGCACGACGGCCGACTGCGCGACGTCCTGCTCCGCCCCGTCTCGGCGCACGCGCGCCTGCGCGGCGTTCAGCAGCGCGAGCTTGTCGAGGGCGGACTTCGCCCGGAACTCCTGCACCGAGCCGATGACCGCGTTGGCGACGGCGGCGAAACCGAAGAGGGCGTCCTGCCAGCGTCCGAGCGCGAACAGGATGCCGAAGCACGCGAAGACGATGCCGTTGAACAGTGTGAAGACGTTCGCGCGGATGATGCTCAGCGCACTGCGACTGGTCTCGGCGCGGTAGGCGTTGGACCGGCCGTCCGCCGTGCGGACATCGACCTCGGCGGCGCGCAGTCCGACCGCGGGATCGACCTCCTCGATCGGTGAGGGCGCCGATGAGGCGAGACTGGTCATGGCATCACACTAAAGGAGCGGCGCGGCTCGTGTGCCCACGAGTTCCGCGCCGCTCCCGAAGGGCCCCGCCGAAAATCAGCCCTTCGTCGCCCCCGCCAGAAGCCCCCGCACGAAGAAGCGCTGCAGGGCGAAGAACACGACCAGCGGCACGATGATCGAGATGAACGTTCCGGCGGCCTGCAGGAACCACTGGTCGCCCCACGTGCCCGACAGCGAGTTCAACGACTGGGTGATCGGCAGCGACGAGGACGGCGCGAAGATCGTCGCCACCAGGAGGTCGTTCCACACCCAGATGAACTCCAGCACGGCGAAGGACGCCAGCGCCGGCGCGGCGAGCGGCAGGATCATCCGGAAGAAGATCTGCCCGTGGCCGGCACCGTCCACCCGCGCCGCCTCGATGACCTCGCTGGGGATCTCCGCGATGAAGTTGTGCAGCAGGAACACCGCGAGCGGCAGGGCGAAGATCGTGTGCGCAATCCACACCGTCGCGAAGCTGTGCTCCAGCCCGCGAAGGTCCAGGGCCGGGAACACCGTGACGTCGCCGATCGTCATGCCGCGCGAGAACAGGCTCAGCAGCGGCACGAGGGCCATCTGCAGCGGCACGATCTGCAGTGCGAAGACCGCGATGAAGGCGAGGTTGCGGCCCTTGAAGTCGATCCACGCGAAGGCGTAGGCCAGCAGCGAGGCGACCGCCAGGGCGAAGAAGACGACGGGGATCGTGATCGCCAGCGAGTTGAGGAACGACTCCCCCAGCGTCAGCGCGGTGCCGCCGGAGGTCAGCGCCTTCTGGTAGTTCTCCAGCGTGAACGACGGGTCGGTGAACACCGTCCACCAGCCGGTGCTCTGCACGTCCGATCCGGGGCGGAACGAGGTGACGAGCAGGCCGAACGTGGGGATGGTCCAGAAGATCGCGATGATCAGCGCCGCGATCGTCGCGCCCTTGGAGGTCAGGCGCTTGCGGGCCATGGCCTCGTGCTTGCGCGTGTCGCGGGAGACCTGTCGGGCCGAGCGGGTGTCGGTGACGGGCTCGATGATGTCGACTCCGGTGCTCATCGGATCTCCCTCTGCTTGCGGATCTGGATGATGTTGAACACGATCAGCGGCGTGACGAAGATGAACAGCACGACGGCCAGCGCCGCGGCGTGTCCGTAGCTCTGGAACCGCTGCTGCTGGTTGACCATCTCGAACGCGAGCACCGAGGTGTTGGCGCGACCGCCGGTCATGACCGCGACGATGTCGTAGATCTTCAGCGCCGCGATGGCGATGGTGGTCACCACGACGACGATCGAGGAGCGGATGCCGGGCACGGTCACGTTCTTGAACCGCTCCCACGCGTTCGCGCCGTCCAGCTCCGCGGCCTCGACCTGCTCCGGCGGCACGGCCTTGATCGCGGCGGAGAGGATGACCATCGCCAGTCCCGTCTGGCTCCAGATGAAGACGACCATCAGCAGCAGGCTGTTGATCAGCGGGGTGACGCTGAGCCAGGCGACCGGGTCGCCGCCGAACGCCGTGATGATGACGTTCAGCAGGCCCAGCTGATCGCCCTGGCGGTAGTCGTACATGAACTTCCAGATGATGCCGGCGCCGACGAACGAGATCGCGAAGGGCATGAAGATCAGCACCTTCAGGAATCGCTCTCCCGCCGCGCGGTCGATGAACACCGCGTAGGCGAGCCCGACGATCGTGGCGATGGTGGGGCAGATCAGCACCCAGATGACGGTGTTGATGACCGACCAGGTGCCCTCGGGCTGTGTGAAGACCCAGACGTAGTTGTCGAAGCCGACGAACTCGGCACCGGTCTTGTCGAAGAACGACTGCACGAACGTGGCGATGAACGGGTAGATGAGTCCGATCAGCAGCAGCACCGCCGCGGGCGCGGCGAAGAGCACGAGCTGGAAGAGGTAGCCGGCGCCCTTGCGCGCACGGTAGTCGAGCACGAACAGCGCGGCTCCCGAGACGAGGGCGATGCCGAGCACGTAGATGAAGGCGTTCGCGTACGGTCGCAGCAGCAGCAGCGCGAGGACCGGGATCGCGAAGCAGGCCACGAGGCGGATCCAGAAGTACACCGGCCCGGGACGGGGCGCGTACTCGATCAGCAGCAGCAGCACACCGACCACGGCGGCGAACACGGCGAGGATGATGGGGATCTGCACGATCGGCCCCATCACGCCGAGCCACTGGAAGAAGGCGGTGAGCGAGACCCCGGGGATGACGATCTTCGCGGGGTCTTCCACGGGTGCGCTCAGCAGGAGCAGCACGACCAGGGCCAGCAGGATGACGAGTGCGCCGGTGGCGATGCCGGCGGTGACGCGAGGAGAGAAGGCGCGGCGCGGACCGGAGTCAGGCGTCAGCCCGTCGGTCTTGTCTCGCGCGGGCGCGGCGGTGGGTGCGGACATCGATGAGCCTCCGTGTGCTTCGGTGGACGCGGAATAGGGGCAAGACGGGGCGCGGGCGCCGCGGGCGGGATGCCGAGGCTACGGCATCCCGCCCGCGGTGTCACGCGGCAGGTGTGACTAGTTGTTGTAGCCGGCCTGGATGTCGCTGAGGACCGTGGCCTGGTCCTTGCCGTCGATCCAGTCGACCATGCCCTTCCAGAAGGAGCCGGAGCCGACCGTGGCGGGCATGAGGTCCGACGCGTCGAAGCGGACCGTGGTGTTCGGGTCCTGCAGCAGCTTCATCGCCTCGGTGAGGAACTCGCTCGACGCCTTGCTCGGGTCCGCCTTGAGGTTGGCCGAGATGGCGCCGCCCTCGCTGACGCGGGCGTTGGCGAAGTCGGCGCTGGACATGAACTCGAGCACCTTCTGCGTGGCCTCGCTGTCGGAGAAGCCGGCGACGAACTCGCCACCGACCTCGATCGTGGCCGCGCCCTCCTTGTAGCCGGGGAGCACGAACGCGTAGACGTCGCCGTCGGGCGCGACCTTGGGGGTCTGCCCCGATGCCGTCTTCACGGTCAGGAAGTTGGCCGTGAGGAACGACGCCTGGTGGGTCATCGGGCAGGAGCCGTCCGCCACCTTCGCCGCGACGTCACCGAAGGCGGTGCTGTTGATGCTCTTGACGTCGCCGTAGCCGGCGTTGACGTACGCCGGGTTCAGCAGGATGTCGCCGACCGCCGTGAACGCGTCGGAGATCGGCTTGTCCGTGAACTTCACGGTGCCGTCGACCCACTGGTCGTACACGTCGGGACCGGACTGGCGCAGGACGAGGTCCTCGATCCAGTCGGTGCCCGGCCAGCCGGATGCGCCGCCCGACTCGAACCCGGCGCACCAGGGCGCCGCCCCGGTCTTCTCCTGGATCGTCTTGGTCAGCGTGAGCAGCTCGTCCCACGTCTTGGGGATCTCGACGCCCCACTCCTTGAACTTCGCCGGGGAGTACCACACGTAGCCCTTGATGTTGGCGAGCATCGGCGCCGCGTAGAACGTGCCGTCGATCGTGCCGTACTTCTTCCAGTCCGGCGACCAGTTGGCGTCGACGTTGTCCTCGACACCCTTCGGCGCCGCCTTCACGTCACCCGTACCGACGAGGGTCTTCAGCAGACCCGGCTGCGGCACGATCGCGATGTCGGGGGCGTCGCCACCCGTCACCTTCGTGACGATGTTGGCCTCGAAGCTCTTGTCACCGGTGTACTGCACCGTGATCCCGCTCGTCTTGCTCCAGTCGTCGAAGACCTTCTGGAGGGCGTCGGCCTCGGAGCCGGTGATACCGCCCGAGATGCGAACCGTCCCCCCGGCCGCCCCCGTTCCGCTGGCGCTGCCGCCGCTGCTGCCGCCCTCGGCGCAGCCCGCGAGTGCGAATGCCGCCACGCCCATGACGGCAAGAGGCGCAATCCAGCGCCGCCGTGACATCCCCATGTGATTCCTCCTCATTGAGTGCTCGGATGATTCCTGGTGCACACGGCCCCGTTCCGGAACCGATTCCAGGCCAAGCTATTGGACCCGCTCCCACGACACAACCCGAGGATTGTCACAACCCGATAACAACCACTACCGCGCGGCATCCCGCGACACGAAGATGAGAGCAACCGGTTCCATACTGAGCCGTGAGAATGTCAGCGCACAACGCTCGAGGAGGAGCCCCGATGGCCGGCATCGCCGAAGTCGCCGCCCACGCAGGCGTGTCGAAAGCGACCGCCAGCCGCGCTCTGAGCGGCGCCGGGTACGTGTCGGAGGCGACGAAGTCGCGCGTGCGAGCGGCCGCAGCCGAACTCGGATACGTGCCGTCCGCGGGAGCGGTGGGACTGGCGACGGGACGCACCCAGAACATCGGCGTCGTCATGCCGTACGTCAACCGGTGGTTCTTCGCGGAGGTGCTCGAAGGCATCCAGCAGGCGCTGCTGGAGCGCGGCCTCGACCTCACCCTCTACGACGCCAAGCCGGGCACCGAGGGCCGCGCCCGGATCTTCGACGACTTCCTCGCGCGCAAGAGGTTCGACGGTCTCATCGCCGTCGGACTCGAACCGGTCGATCACGAACTGGAGCGCCTGACCCGCATCGATCGGCCCATCGTCAGCGTCGTCGGCTCCAGCGAGCTGACCAGCGTCGTCGCGGTGGACGACGACTACGCGGCGCGGCGGGCGACGGAGCACCTGATCGCTCTCGGACATCGCGACATCGCGTTCGTCGGCGGCGCGCCACAGAGCCACTGGGCGCACGTCGACCAGGAGCGCTTGTCGGGCTACCAGCACGCCATGACCGAGGCCGGGCTGGCGAGCTTCATCCGCCACGCGCACTCCGAGGTGACACTGCCCGCCGGCTACGCCGCCGCCGCCGACCTGCTGAGCGATACCCGCCGGCGTCCCACCGCCATCGTCGGGGTGTGCGACGAAGTGGCGATCGGCGCCATCATCGCCGCACGCCGTCTCGGCATCCAGGTGCCGGCCGCGCTCAGTGTCGCGGGCATCGACGATCACGAGTTCGCCGAGATGTTCTCCCTCACCACCCTGCAGCAGGTGCCGCGGGAGCAGGGGCGCGCAGCGGTGGGTGTCCTCCTCGCCGAGATCGCGGAGCCGGGGCGCGCGCGCACCGAGCTGCGGATCCCGGCACGGCTGGTCGTGCGCGCCTCCACGGCAGGCATCGTCCCCGCCGAGAACGGCGCCTGAACGCGGAGAACGCGGAAGGCCCCCGGGAGATCCCGGGGGCCTTCGCTGCAGTTCTTCGAGAAGAGCTGATTACTTCAGGGTCACCGTCGCGCCGGCTTCCTCGAGGGCAGCCTTCGCCTTCTCGGCGGTCTCCTTGTTCGCGCCCTCGAGCACGGCCTTGGGGGCACCGTCGACGACAGCCTTGGCCTCGCCGAGGCCCAGCGAGGTGAGCTCGCGGACCGTCTTGATGACCTGGATCTTCTTGTCGCCAGCGGCCTCGAGGATGACGTCGAAGGAGTCCTTCTCCTCGACCTCTTCCGCGCCACCCGCGCCACCCGCAGCGCCGGCAACGGCGACGGGGGCAGCAGCGGTGACGTCGAACTTCTCCTCGAACGCCTTCACGAACTCGCTGAGCTCGACGAGGGTCAGGCCGGCAAACTGCTCGAGCAGCTCCTCAGTGGTGAGCTTCGCCATGATGTATCTCCTAGATAGGTGGGGTGTGGGGAAAGAGCTCGCCGGTCGCTTACGCGGCTTCGGCGGTCTCCAGCTTTTCGCGAAGCGCGTCGATGGTGGCCGCAGCCTTGCCCATCGTCGCCTTCATCATGCCCGCCGCCTTCGCCAGCAGAACCTCGCGGCTCTCCAGGGAGGCGTACTTGTTGATCTCGTCGGCACTCAGGGCGTTGCCCTCGAAGATGCCGCCCTTGATCACCAGAAGCGGGTTGGCCTTGGCGAAGTCACGCAGAGCCTTGGCGGTGGCGACGAAGTCACCGTGCACGAACGCGACGGCCGAGGGACCCTTCAGGTCCTCGTCCAGCGCCGTGATCCCCGCGTTGTTCGCGGCGATCTTGGTCAGCGTGTTCTTCACCACGGCGTAGCTCGCGTCCTGACGGATGCTGTTGCGCAGCTGCTTGAGCTGGGCGACCGTCAGACCGCGGTACTCGGTCAGCAGTACGGCAGTCGAGTCCTCGAAGTTCTTCGTGAGCTCGGCGACCGATGCATCCTTCTGCGCCATGGTCACTCCTTGATGTGAATGTGACACTCCGCGGTGGCGGAGCATCGGCCGTGATCGCGGCTCTCGCGAGCGACGCCCACAACGCGAAAAAGCTCCGGCGCAAGCGCACGGAGCTTCGAATCGGTTTCCCGGAGACTGTCTGTGACACCTGCGCGGGCCCCTGCGATGCAGAGCTTCGTCGGCGTCCGCCGTAGCGGACAACGAGACCAGCGGTCTTTGGCTTCGTCCAGCATACGTGAGCCGACCGGACGCGCCAAATCGGCGGCGGCTCGGGTGTCGCGTCCGTCCACGTCGACGGCGCGGGTTAGCCTCGATGACATGACTCCGGAAGCTCTCGCGCGCGTCGCGCCGGAGCTGGCAGAGCGGATCGTCGCCGACTCCCGCGATCGCGTGGGATGGATGCGGGCGCGATCTCGCGGCATCACCGCCACGGACGTCGCGCAGCTGACGAGCCCCGCCGCCATCGCACGTGCGGCCGACGCCAAGCTCGGCGCCGGCCGCGGCTTCTCCGGCAACGCCTTCACCGACCACGGGCGCCGTCGCGAGCCCGAGATCGCGGCGTGGGTCGCGGCGACCCACGGCATCCACCCGTCGTCGGCGCTCTTCCACGCGGTCGTGGAGAAGCGTCATCTCGCCACCCCCGACGGCATCACCGTCGACGCGGACGGTCGCGTGACGCTCGCCGAGATCAAGACCACGAACAAGACGTGGAAATCGATCCCCCGCACCTACCTTCGCCAGGTCTGGTGGCAGCAGCACGTTCTGGGCGCGGAGCGCACACTGGTCGTCTGGGAGGAGCACGACGGGTTCGTGCCCGTCGGAGACGAGCCCCGCTGCGCCTGGGTCGATCGCGACGAGCGCGAGATCGGCAACCTCGTACGCCTGGCGACCGAGCTGATCGACGAGCTCTACCGCCGCACGATGCTGCGCCGGACGGACGTGCAGGCAGCGCGGGATGCCGCGGCATCCCGCCCTCGCGAGCCCTTCCGCGCCCTCGCACTCAGCGACTGAGCCGCGGCGGGAACAGCCGGGAATAGTTGACGCAGGTCAACGTTGACAATATGGTTGACCAAGCTCAACCGTTGATTTACGTCAACCATTTCGCCGCCACGGCGACTCCTCCGCACCGCAGCACTTTAGGAAGTACCCCCATGTCAGAAACCCTCGCCGCCGGCACGCCGCCGCGAATGTCCCACCGTCAGGTCCTCGAAGCCCTGTCGGGACTCCTTTTGGGCATGTTCGTCTCCATGCTCGCCTCGACCGTCGTCTCCAGCTCGCTGCCCGTCATCATCCACGACCTCGACGGCAACCAGACCGCGTTCACCTGGGTCGTCACCGCGACGCTGCTGACCACGGCGATCTCCACGCCGATCTGGGGCAAGCTCGCCGACCTCACGAACCGCAAGGTGCTCTACCAGCTCGCGATCGTCATCTTCGTGCTGGCCACCGCCGCCGCCGGGTTCTCGCAGAGCCCCGAGATGCTCATCGCGTTCCGCGCGGTCCAGGGCATCGGCGCCGGCGGCCTCGCTGCCCTCAGCCAGGTGCTCATGGCCGACATCATCAGCCCCCGCGAACGTGGCCGCTATATGGGCCTGTTCGGAGCGGTGATGGCCCTCGCCACGATCGGCGGCCCCCTGCTGGGCGGTGTCATCACCGACGCGTGGGGCTGGCGCTGGAACTTCTTCGTGTCGCTTCCCGTCGCCGTCGTGGCGCTGGTCCTGGTGCAGGCGACTCTGCACGTGCCCGCACGACCCCGCAAGAAGACGACCATCGACTACCTCGGGATCGTGCTACTGTCGGCGGCCGTCTCGCTGCTGCTGATCTGGGTCACCAACGCCGGCACGACCACGACCGGCGACTGGTGGGATCTCGGCAACAACGACTGGTGGAGCCTGACCACCGTGCTGATGGTCGGCGGAGCGATCCTCTCGGCCCTGCTGTTCGTGATCGTCGAACTGCGCTCGCGCGAGCCGCTCGTCCCGCTGACGCTGTTCCGCAACCGCACTTTCACCCTGTCGGTCATCGCCTCGATCGCCACCGGCATCGCGATGTTCGGCGCATCGGTCTTCCTCAGCCAGTACATGCAGCTGGCCCGCGGCGCGACGCCCACCGAGGCGGGCCTCATGACCATCCCGATGATCGCCGGCCTGCTGGTCGCCTCCGTCGGCGTGGGAACCCTCGTCACCCGCTACGGCCGGTGGAAGCCCTACCTCATCGTCGGAGCGGTGCTGCTGATCGCCGGGTCGGCGCTGCTGTCGACCATCCACTACGACACGAACTTCGCTCTCGTGTCGGTGTACATGTTCCTGCTGGGCGCCGGCGTCGGCATGACGATGCAGAACCTCGTTCTCGTCGTGCAGAACACCACCCGGCCGGAGGAGATCGGCGTGGCGAGCTCGGGAGTCACCTTCTTCCGCAGCCTCGGCGGCACGATCGGCGTCTCGGTGATGGGCGCCGCTCTCGCGGCACGCGTCGTGGATCTGGTCGCACAGCGCAAGGAGGACATCACCGCCGCGATCATGGGGCTCGGCGACCAGGCCTCGTACTGGGCCCAGCAGCTGCAGGCCGGCTCGCTGCCCAAGGTGTCGGCCATGCCCGATACGCTTCGAGTCGTGTTCGAGGACATCTACGCCAACGGCATCTCGCACTCCTTCCTGATCGCGGTGCCCTTCGCGGTGGTCTCGCTCATCGCGATCGTGTTCCTGCCCAACAAGCCGCTCACGACGATGACCACCGTCGAGCGCATGCAGGCCAGCGAGGCCGACCTCGCCACGGTCTCGGTTCCCGAGGCGATGGAGACGCTCACAGCCACCGGCGCCGTGCGCACCGTGCCTGCCGGAACCCGAAACGATGGCTGAGACGACCGAAGACTCCGGTTCCCGCACCGCCGCGGTGCGGGAACTGGAGTCCGAGTTCGGTGAGCTGATCACCCGCTTCCAGCGGGTGATCAGCGAGATCGCGAACCGGGTGAGCCCCGGCCTTCTCCCCGGCGCCTACAAGGTGTTCACGACGATCGCGCGCCGCGACGGCGTGACGCTGTCGTCCCTGTCCGATCTGCTGATGATGGACAAGGGCCAGCTGAGCCGGACCATCCGCGAACTCGAGTCGCTCGGCCTCATCTCCCGTTCCCCCGACCCGGCCGATGGCCGCTCGAGCCTCCTCGCCCCGACGCCGGAGGGTCTTGCCCGTCTCGAGGCGGCCCGCGCGCCCCAGCAGGGACTGCTGCTCGACGCGATCGTGGACTGGCCGCTGGACGACATCAACGCCCTCACCCGGCTGCTGCGGGCGCTCGGCGACAGCGTGACCCGGCGCTGACGGCGATGCCGCTCGGCGCCGAGGAGATTAGTCGCCCGGTAGCACTCGCGTAACACGGTCGAGACATCTCCGGGGTTGACTGTCTTCACGGGGGCACCGCGCCGCCGCGGCAGCACGTGCAGCCAACGCCGACACGCACGGGAAGGAGCGACCAGATGGTCTCTCACCGTCTCACCAGATTCCGGCCGCTGCGATCGGCATCCACGAAGGATGCCGCCGGACAGGCCTCCGTTCCCGAACCCCCGGCGCAGATGCGCGCGATCGTCTTCGACGAGCCCGGCGCGGCCGACGTGCTGCGCGAAGACACCGTCCCGGTGCCGACACCGGTGCTGAGCGAACTGCTGGTGCGCGTGATCGCGGCCGGCGTGAATCCGATCGACGCCAAGACCCGCTCCGGCGCCGGCGTGTACGGCGCCCTCTCCGATCAGCCTCACAGTCTCGGCTTCGATTTCAGTGGCGTCGTCGTGTCGACCCCGTACGAGTCGCACCCGCTGCCTCCCGGAACAGAGGTGTTCGGCATGACGGCCTTCCCGCGCTCACCCGGCTCGTACGCCGACTACGCCGTCGTTCCCACCCTCGCCGTCGCCCGCAAACCCGCCGCCCTCTCTCACGTCGAGGCGGCCGCCGTTCCCTTGGCGGCTCTGACGGCATGGGGGCTGGTGGTCGAGACCGCGCACGCCCACGAGGGGCAACGGGTGCTCATCCACGCCGGTGGCGGCGGGGTGGGCCACTTCGCCGTGCAGCTGGCCTCGTACTTCGGCGCGCAGGTGATCGCGACCGGATCGGCCGCCAATCTGCCCTGGCTGCGCGAGCTCGGCGCCTCGGTCGTCATCGATTACGCCTCGACCCGCTTCGAAGACGTCGTCGGAACGGTCGACGTGGTGATCGACCTCATCGGCAACGTCCACGATGACACCGGAACCCGATCGCTGTCGGTCCTGCGTCCCGGCGGGCTGTACATCCTCGTGCCGACCGGCGCGTGGCCCGGCTACGCGGATGCTGCGGAGGCGGCCGGTGTGCGGGCCACGTCGTACAAGGTCGTACCCGACGGCAGCGTGCTCGCGACCCTGGCCCGACTGCTCGACTCGGGAGCGATCCGCGTCTTCGTCGACCGCGTCTACGATCTCGGCGATGCCGAGGCCGCGCATCGCGAGATCGAACGCGGCCACACGCGGGGAAAGATCGTGCTCTCGGTCAGCGACCGCTGACCGGATCGGTCCGCTGCGCCGGAGCGAGCACCCGGCGCCCTTCCTGGACGATCTCCTCCGCCACGGCATCCAGCAGCACGGAGCGCAGGTTCCACTGCTGCCAGTACAGCGGCACGCGCACCGGAGCACCCTCCAGCCGGACGAGCGTGCCGGCATCCAGCGCGTGCTGAGACTGCAACCGTGGCAGCAGCGCCCAGCCCAGGCCCAGCTGCACCGCCGCGGCGAAGTCGTGCGAGGCGGGCACCCGGTGCCGCGGCGGATCCGCCGGATCGACGCCACGGGTGCGCAGCCACCGTGTCTGCAGGTCGTCGCGTCGATCGAAGTCGATGAGCGGCGCGTCACGCAATCGTGCGGCGGCATCGGATGCCGCCGTGTCGAGCCACCGATCGCGGAAGGCGGGAGTGGCGACGGCCTCGTAGACGAGTTCACCGAGAGGGACCACGCGGCATCCGGCGACGGGGTGTGCGCGCGAGGTCACGGCGCCGGTCACCGTTCCGGATTCGAGGAGCGCGGCGGTGAAGTCCTGGTCGTCGCGGTGCAGGTCGAAGACGACCGGATGCCGCTCGGCGAGCCGTGCCAGCGGCGAGAGGAACCACGTGGACAGCGAGTCGGCGTTGACGGCGAGCGGCATGCGCACGGGCGCGGCGTCGTCGCCCAGCGCCCGCGCCGCGTCGGCCTCCAGCAGCGCGAGCTGACGCGCATAGCGCACGACGGGATGTGCGGCATCGGTTGCCTGCACCGGCTTGGTACGCACGAGCAGGACGCGTCCGAGGGTCTCCTCGAGCGTTTTGATGCGCTGACTGATCGCAGACGGGGTGACGTGCAGGCGACGCGCGGCGCCGTCCAGAGTGCCCTCGTCGAGCACCGTCACGAGGGTGTGCGCGAGCTCAGCCGGAATGCGGATCATCAGCTCAGCTTACGCAGCCTCAGAATCATGATCTGGGCTTGTGGGTCTCCCCGGTCTACGCTCGCGTGCGTGCTTCCCTCTGCGCTGGCCGGCCTCGGCCTCGGCCTGTCCCTCATCGTCGCCATCGGCGCGCAGAATCTCTTCGTGCTGCGCCAGGGGATCCGTCGCCAGCACGTCACCGCGGTGGTGGTGGTCTGCACGCTCTCCGATGCGCTGCTGATCGCGCTGGGCGTGTCCGGCATCGGCGCGGCCGTGCAGGCGCTCCCGGGCCTGATCGAGGTCGTCCGGTGGGCCGGTGCGCTCTTCCTCGCGGGCTACGCGCTCGTGGCGGCACGGCGGGCTCTGCGCGGATCGGCGGCCGGCCTCACGGGTGACGGCCCGGCATCCGACGTCTCCCGCCGTGCGTCGGTCATCCTCACCTGCCTGGCCCTCACCTGGCTCAACCCGCACGTCTATCTCGACACGGTGTTCCTCCTCGGCGCCGTCGCCAACACGCACGGCTCGACGAGGTGGGCCTTCGCCGCCGGCGCCGTCACGGCGTCGGTCGCCTGGTTCTGCACCCTCAGCTTCGGCGCGCGCCACCTGGGCCGACGCCTGGCGACGCCGCGGGCCTGGCGGGTGCTGGACGGTGCGATCGCCGTCGTCATGCTGGCGCTGGCGGTCAGCCTCGTCCTGCCCCATTGACGGCGGCTGCAGTCGCGCGCACCGACCGTCCGACGGGGCACGGGCAGAATGGACCGATGACACGGGTTCATCTGATCGCCGCGGGCGGCGTGCAGGGCGTCGGCTACCGTTTCACCCTGCAGACGGTGGCCACCCGTGCGGGTGCGACGGGGTGGGTGCGCAACCGCGCGGACGGCACGGTCGAGGCCGAGATCGAGGGCACGCCCGACGCGGTCGCCGCCGTCGTGGCGTGGGCGCGAACGGGACCGCGCGGTGGCTGGGTCGATCAGCTGCGCGTCACGGAGAGAGCCGAGGAGGGCTCGAGCGTCTTCGAGATCCGCCGCGACGGGTGAGCGCGAGACGACGATGGGGCCCCACCCGAAGGTGGAGCCCCATCGTGACGTCGATCCGAGGATCAGACGAGGGAGTTGACGTCCAGCGGGATGCCGGGACCGAAGGTGGTCGACACGGCGCCCTTCTGGATGTAGCGGCCCTTCGAGCTCGAGGGCTTCAGACGCACGATCTCCTCGACCGCAGCGGTGAAGTTCTCCTCCAGCTGCTCGGCCGTGAACGAGGCCTTGCCGACGACGAAGTGCACGTTGGCGTGCTTGTCGACGCGGAACTCGATCTTGCCGCCCTTGATCTCCTCGACGGCCTTGGCCGGGTTGGGGGTCACGGTGCCGGTCTTGGGGTTCGGCATGAGGCCACGGGGACCGAGGACCTTACCGAGGCGACCGACCTGGCCCATGAGCTCGGGCGTGGAGACAGCCGCGTCGAACGCGGTCCAGCCGGCGGCGACCTTCTCGATGAGCTCGGCGCCGCCGACCTCGTCCGCACCCGCGGCGATGGCGGCCTCGGCGGCCGGGCCCGTCGCGAACACGATGACGCGGGCGGTCTTGCCCGTGCCGTGCGGCAGGATGACCGTGCCACGGACCATCTGGTCCGCCTTGCGCGGGTCGACCGCGAGCTTGAGGGCGACCTCGACGGTCGAGTCGAACTTCTTCGACCCCGTCTCCTTCGCGAGCTTCACGGCCTCGGTGGACGTGTAGAACTTGTCGCGGTCGATCTTCGCCGCGGCTGCTTCGTAAACCTTGGACTTAGCCATTGTGCGTTCCCCCTCAGTCCTCGACCGTGATGCCCATGGAGCGGGCGGTGCCGGCGATGATCAGCGAGGCGGCCTCGATGTCGTTCGCGTTCAGGTCGGGCATCTTCGTCTCGGCGATCTGACGGACCTGGTCCTTGGTGAGCTTCGCGACCTTGACGGTGTGCGGGGTCTTGGAGCCCTTCTGCACGCCGGCGGCCTTCTTGATGAGCTCCGCGGCGGGCGGGGTCTTCAGGATGAACGTGAAGCTGCGGTCCTCGTAGACGGTGATCTCCACGGGGATGACGTTGCCGCGCTGCGACTCCGTCGCGGCGTTGTACGCCTTGCAGAACTCCATGATGTTGACGCCATGCTGACCGAGCGCGGGGCCGATCGGCGGCGCCGGGTTGGCGGCACCGGCGTTGATCTGAAGCTTGATCAGGCCGGTCACCTTCTTCTTCGGTGCCATTCTCTTTCCTTCTGTCGAGCGCCCGTCGGCCGGAGCATCGGGGCGCGCTTCCACACGATCGGCGGACCCGAAAGGTGGTGGGGATGTCGCGCGACGAGCGCGCAACCTGATGATTCTACCGGATGCCGCGGCATCCGGCAGGAATCACTGCTTGGTGACCTGGTCGAACGACAGCTCGACCGGCGTCTCGCGCTCGAAGAGGGAGACGAGCACGGTGAGCTTGCCGCTCTCGGGCTTGATCTCGCTGATCGAACCGGGCAGACCCGCGAACGAGCCTTCCTTGATCGTGATGGTCTCGCCGATCTCGAAGTCGACCTCGGTGATGACGCTGCGCGCCGGGGTGGACGTCCCCTTGCCGGCGCCGCCCTTGGCGGGGGCCGTCTCGGTGACCTGCACGAGCGACTTCAGCATGTTGAAGGCTTCTTCGAACCGCAGCGGCGTCGGGTTGTGGGCGTTGCCGACGAAGCCGGTGACGCCGGGCGTGTGGCGCACGACCGACCAGGTGTCTTCGTTCAGCTCCATACGCACCAGGACGTAGCCCGGGATGCGCACCCGGTTGACCATCTTGCGCTGGCCGTTCTTGATCTCGACGACGTCCTCCATCGGGACCTCGACCTGATAGATGTCCTCTTCGACTTCGAGCGAGTTCTTGCGCTGCTCGATGTTGGCCTTCACCTTGCGCTCGAAGCCGGCGTAGGAGTGGATGACGTACCACTTGCCCGGCAGCGAACGCAGGTCGGCGCGGAAAGCCTCGTAGGGGTCTTCCGGAGCCGCGTCGGGCTCGCCGTTCACGTCGGGACCGTCGTACGGCGCGATCTCCTCGGCGGCGTGGGCGGCGGCCTCGGCCTCCTCCTCGGCGAGCGCGTCGGTGAGCACCTCTGCGGCGGCCTCGGCCTCGGCGGCCTCGTCGATCTCGAGTGCGTCGTTCACGATGGCGTCTGCCTCCGGGTCGTCGATGTCGATGTCTTCGTCTTCGCCCTCGGCGTCGTCTTCATCGTCGACGACGTGCACGGCGAGGTGCTCTGCAGGCTCCGAGGACAGCTCCTCGGCGGCGAGGATGTTGCCTTCCTGCGCCTCGTCGTCCTCGCTGGACTGCTCGGCGGCAGTGGCCCAGTCGACGTCGTCGGTGTACTTCTCAGACACGTATGTCCTCTTCCCTCGGGGGTCGTGCGGTGACAGCTCGGGCGTCGGCTGGATCAGCTCGGCACGCCGAAGACGACCTGCACCACCCAGGTGAAGAGCAAGTCGAGGCTGTACACGACGGCCATCATCACGACGACGAAGCCGAGAACGACACCGGTGAACTTCAGCAGCTCCTGGCGGGTCGGCGTGACCACCTTGCGGAGTTCGCCGAAGACCTGGCGGATGAAGAGCGCGATCCGCTGGAAGAAGTTCAGCTTCTTCTCACGGGGCGTGCCGCCTGCTGCGACGACCTCGCCGTGCGCCTCTTCCTGGACCATGTACCCACCCATGTGACGTGCTCGGACGTGCTCGGACTTGCTTCCCACACCGGCGTGAACCGGCGCGACCTGCGGTGTCAGCTGATCGCTGACGCGCAGGGCGGACAGGAATCGAACCTGCAACCTGCGGTTTTGGAGACCGCTGCTCTGCCAATTGAGCTACCGCCCTAGAGATCCTGAGATCCCGGGGTGAAGGCCACTTCTCCGCACGAGCGCCACGTGGAGCGCGGGCACGGCGAAAGAATGCAGACTTCAACTGCACTGTCCAGTGTACGTCATGCCATCTGGGCGCGCGAACCGTCAGTACTGCTGCACCCCGTAGCGGTCGGGTTCGGGTCCCCTGCGGAAGTCTCGGCCCGACACGGATGCCGCGCGCACCCGGACGTAGTTGTACTTCACCGTGGGGATCCAGGGCCGAAGCCCCAGCTCGTCGGCGGCGCGCACCTCGTCTGCGCTCGTGAGCCGCTGCGCGTGCCCGCGGATCACGACGCTCCAGGCATCGGTGTCGCTGTACTCGTCGACTTCGAACAGGACGTCGTCGTTGATCGTCAGCTCGGTCAGCTTGCTGCCCTCCGCGGTACGGAAGAGCACACTGTCACCGTCGACGATGTAGTTCACGGGGAAGATGTCGAGCACGGCGCCGACGTGCGTCACGAGGCGCCCGAGCTCCTGTTCCGCGAGGCGCTGCCAGCACTGCCGGTCATCGAGGAAGCTGACCGCATCCGAGGTGTCCATGGGCACATCCTGCTCCGCTCGTGCGCACAGCGCCAGCCCCTCGCGCCGGGCAAATTCTCGAATAGCCTGGACAGATCCCCCGACGCTCCACACCGAGGTATGACGCTGAACGAGAACGCCGCACATCAGTTCCAGGTCGACCTGCGCGGAGTCATCGACCTGCTCAGCCGGCACATCTACTCCGGCCCCCGCGTGTACCTGCGCGAGCTGCTGCAGAACGCGGTCGACGCGATCAGCGCCCGCCGCGGCGTCGACGGCGGGGGCGGTCGTGTGCGGATCACACCGGTCAGCGCGGCATCCGACGAGTTCGTCCTCCGCGACGACGGCGTGGGCCTGACGGCCGCCGAGGTCGCCGACCTGCTCGCCACCGTCGGACGCAGCTCCAAACGCGACATCTTCGACCTGCCGCGCGGAGGGTACCTGGGGCAGTTCGGCATCGGGATGCTGTCGTGCTTCATGGTCTGCGACACCATCGTCATCCGCTCCCGCAGCGCGGTCACCGGCGAAGCCGTGGAGTGGGTGGGTCGCTCCGACGGCACCTTCCGCGTCGGGCCGTGCACGCAGGACATTCCCGTCGGCACCAGCGTGCACCTGTCCCCCCGCGCGGAGACACGGACGCTGGTCGAGACGGCCACGGTACGCGAGCTGGCAGAGACGTTCGCCGCCTATCTGCCGGTGACGATCGTGGTGGACCTGCCCGCCGGCGGCGAGATGACGATCACGACCGAGCCGCCGTTCCTCGCCGACGACCGCGACGCCCGTCTCGCCTACGGCCGCGACCTCATCGGCGCCGAGCCTCTGGACGCCATCGCGCTGTCGGTGCCGGCCACCCTGACCCGAGGGGTCGCCTACGTGCTGCCCTACGCCCCGCCCCCGTCGGCGCGGCAGAGCACGCGGGTGTACCTGCACCGGATGCTCCTGACCGAGCGCGCCGACGACATCCTCCCCGACTGGGCGTTCTTCGCCCGTGCGGTGATCGATTCGGAGGGGCTGCACCCCACCGCCAGTCGGGAGTCGCTCGTCGATGACGATGCCCTCGAGCAGACGCGGCGAGAGCTCGGCGACGGCATCCGCCGGTGGATCCTCGAGCTGGCCCTGCACGACCCGGCGCGCCTGGCGCAGTTCGTGGCGATCCACGAGGTGGCGCTGAAGTCGCTCGTGCGCCACGACGACGAGCTCGCCCGCTTCATCGTGCGGTGGCTGTCGGTGGAGACGACGCAGGGGCGTCTGCGCATCGAGGAGCTCGTGCGCCGCTATCCGCACGTGCGCTACACCGAGACGGTCGACGAGTTCCGTCAGGTCGCGAGTGTCGCCGACACGAGCGGTGTGCTGGTGGACGGCGGCTATGTCTACGACGCCGATCTCGTGCGCCTGCTGCCGAGGCTGTTCCCCGAGATCACCGTCGAGCGTGTCGACGTCGTCGATGAGATCGACCGTCTCGATCTTCCCCCGCTCGACGATCGCGACGCAGCGGTCGCCCTCGAGCGGCGCGCGGCGGCGACGCTGGCCGACGTCGAGGTCATCGTGCGCGTGTTCGAGCGCACCGAGCTGCCGGGGCTGTTCGTCTCGGACCCGGCCGTGCTGCGCGCCCTCGACCGGGGACGGGCGCGCAGCGCGGGTGGGACCCTCTGGGGAGGCGTGCTCGACCGCGCCGCCGCGGTCGCCCGGGACGGGGAGCGGTCGGCGGCCTCGGCGTCGCGGCTGTGCCTGAACTGGAACAACGATCTCGTACGCCGGCTCGCGACGACACCCCGCGACACCGGCGAGCGGGTCTTCGCGCTGAGCGTGCGGCTGCTGTACGTGCAGTCGCTGCTGGCCGGACACCACCCCCTCGGCGCGGCGGACCGCGCGCTCATGACCACCTCGCTGTCAGAGCTGCTCGAGCACGCCCTGCGCGCCCAGACCGACGAAGAACAAGGAGAATCATGACGAGCTACGGCACCCGCATCCGCGCCCTCTTCGACGAGATCGACCGCACGCCCTGGGGTCCCGAGGAGCGGGCTCTCGTCGCCGAGGCCGTCGCGCTGGCGCAGGAGAGCGACGACGAGCGCCTCGAATACGAGGCGCGACTGCGACAGACGTCGAGCGCGAACATGTCGGGCGACACCGACCTCATGCTGACCTCGTTCGCGTGGTGCCTGGCCCATCACGACGCCGACCCCGAGCGCTTTCCCGCCGTGCTCGAGCCCGCGGGCGATCTGCTCTGGCAGTACAAGTGGATGGCCGGAGCGCTGTCCAACTCCCCCGAGTTCGCTCCCGCCCAGATCGCCGCTGTGCTCGATGACATGCACGAGCACTACCGCCGCGCGGGTGTCGGCGAGTCGGGCGTGCTGATGGCGCGCTTCGAAGACGCCTGGTCGGCCGGACGCGTCGAGGAGGCGACCGCGCTGCAGCGCATTCTGGAGGCGACGCCGCGCGACGACTACAGCCACTGCGATGCCTGCGTGCGCAGCCAGTTCGCCGGCTTCTTCGCCGAGACGGGGCGGGAAGAGGACGCCATCCGTCTGGTGCAGGAGATGATCGACGGCGGGTTCTCGTGCGGCGAGGAGCCCGAGCACGCCCTCGCCCGCATCCTGCTGCCCTACCTTCGCGCCGGCATGCTCGACCAGGCGCGGGCGGCCCACCTGCGCAGCTACCGGCTCGCGAAGGACAACCCCGCCAACCTCGCCATCATCGCCGACAACGTCGTCTTCTGCGCGGTGACCGGCAACGAGGCCCGCGCTCTGGCGCTGGTGGAGAAGCACCTGCCCTGGCTCGTCCACGACGGGCTGGATGCCGCCGCGCACGAGACCGCTCTCGCGTCCTTCGCCGTCGGCCTGGACGCGGTCGCCGCCGCGGGCCATCCCGACACCCCGGTGCGCGGCTCCGACGCGGAAGACCTCGTCGCATTGTGGGGCCCGCACGATGGAGCGTGGACCGCGTCCGCCCTGGCGAGCCGCGCGTGGGAGCTCGCCGACACGATCGCCGCCGCGTTCGACGCGCGCAACGGCACCGACGCGCATCGACGCGCCCTCGCCCGCCTGCGCGACGCCGCGCGCGAACGCTACGACGTGCCGATCCACTCGCACGAGTTCTCCGCGCGCGCCACCTCCCCGGCTCCGTCTGCACGGACGCCCGAGGAGCGCGTGCAGCACGCGCTGGTGCTGACTGGCGCCGGCTCGAGCGCCGCGATCGACGCGATCCGCGCAGCGCTTCCGGACGCCGTCGGCGAGGACCGCGTCGCGCTGAGTTCGCACCTGCTGTCGGCCCTGTGCTCCTACGGACGCACCGAGGAGGCCGCGGCAGAACTGCCGGCCCGTCTCGCAGTGCTCCGCGAGGCGGGCCGCGACGTGCAGGCGGGCCTCGAGGAGCGTCTCGGGCTCGTGCTCTTCGGCGTCGACCTCGTCGAGTCGCTGCCGCGGGTGCAGGAGGAGCTCGACGCGCTCGGCGACGAGCACCTCCTCGAGCGCGCCGACCTGCTGTCGACGCTCGCGATCGGCCGGATGTGGGCGGGCGCACACGCCGACGCCGCCGAGCCCGCCCGCGCCGCCGCCGCACTGTTCACTCAGGCCGGCGACACCCGCCGCGCTCACGGCATGCGCCTGCTGGAGGCCGACGCCGTCTCCGCCGACGGCGACACGGCCGGCGGCGCCGGCCTGCTGGACGCGCTGCTCGGCGACCCTGCGCTCGAGGACGGGCGCCGGGTGCGGGTGCTCGCGACCCGCGCCCGTCTGCACGGGGTCGCCGAGGAGTTCACGGAGGGTGCCGCGGCCGCCGACGAGGCGGCGCGGGTCGCGGTGTCGATCGGTGTGGACGACGCGATGGTCTCGGAGATGTTCCTGCTGGCGGCCATGCTGCACGAGGACGACGGCGAGCCCTCGGCCGCCGTGAGCCGCTACCGGGTCGCGGCGGAGCGGCGCGACGCGGTGGGTCTGCCCAGCGTCGACGTGCGCTTCCGCCAGGGCCGCGCGATGCTGGCGGCCGGTTACGCTGCGGAAGCGGTGGACACGCTCAACGACGTGCTGCGCGAAGAGAGCGAGAACGGCGTGGAGCCGGGATCGCGGGCTCTGACCGCGGTGCTGCTCGCTCAGGCGCTGCATGCCGCCGAGGAGTACGGCAACGCGGTCGGCGCCTGGGCCTACGCGGCCGACCTCCGAGAAGAGGCCGAGGACGCCGTCGGACGCGCGTACGCGCTCGTGCAGCAGGGACGCCTGCTCGGTCGCTTCGGGGCCACGGACGACGCCATCGAGGTTCTCACCGAGGCCGTCGATCTCGTCCGCGGCAATGAGGACGAAGTGGGACTGCTCGCCGACGGCCTCCACGTGCTCGCGCAGGCGCACCAGCAGCGGGGCGACGACGAGGCGGTGACGCTCATCGACGAAGCGCTGGATCTCGGCCGCCGGCACGAGGCGACGTGGTTCGTGGCCGACGTCCTGGACACGCGCGCCCGGCTGCTCGCCGGTCAGGGACAGACCGATGCCGCCGTGGCGACCGCGCTGCAGGCCGCGGACACGTTCGCGGATGCCGGCGACCCGGCATCCGCCGGAGGGTCCGAGCTGTTGGCCGCGCGGGTGCTGCGCGAAGCCGAGCGCGCCGACGACGCCGTCGCGCTCTACCGCGCGGCGTTCGAGCACGCGAGCGACGCGGAGCCGCTGCGGCAGGCCGTCGCGCTCGAGCTCGGCGACCTGCTCGAGGCGCTCGGGCGCCACGGCGAGGCCGCCGACGTCCGCGCGGTGCTGCCGGCCTGAGCCGGCCGGCAGCACCGGCACGTCAGCCGGCGATGCGGATGAGCTTCTTGTTGACGAATTCCTCGGCGGCCAGCAGCCCCATCTCGCGTCCGGTGCCGCTGCGCTTGATGCCGCCGAAGGGCAGCTCCGGTGAGTCGGCGAGGACGATGTTGACGTAGACCATGCCGGCGTCGATGCGATCGGCGATGCGTTCCGCCTGCTCCTCGTCGGTGGTGAAGACGTAGGAGCCCAGACCGAACTCGGTGCCGTTGGCGATCTCGATCGCCTCGTCCTCGCCGCTGACCCGATAGACGACGCCGACGGGTCCGAAGAACTCCTCGCGATACGCGTCCATGTCGGCCGTCACACCTGTGATCACCGTGCCGGGGAAGAACGCCCCGTCGCGCGAGCCCCCCGTAACGACGGTCGCGCCCTGCGCGACGGCGCGGTCGACCTGGTCCTGAAGCCGCTCGGCGGCCGCGAGCGAGGACAGCGGCCCCAGCACGGTGTCCTCGGCGAAGGGATCGCCGACCTTCGCCGCGTCCATCGCGGCGGCGAACTTCTCGACGAAGCCGTCGTAGAGGTCGTCGGCGACGAGGAAACGCTTGGCGCCGTTGCAGGACTGCCCGTTGTTGTCCAGGCGTGCGTCCACGGCAGCCTGCACCGCCGCGTCGAGGTCGTCGGTGGACAGCAGGATGAACGGGTCGGAGCCGCCCAGCTCGAGAACGACCTTCTTGAGGTTGCGCCCCGCGATCTCGGCGACGGCGGCTCCCGCGCGCTCGCTGCCGGTCACCGAGACGCCGTGCACACGCCGATCGGCGATGACCTCGGCGGCCTGATCGTTGGTCAGACGGAGATCAACGTACGCGCCGACGGGGAAGCCCGCATCGGCGTAGATCTGGGCGATCGCGGCGGCCGACTGCGGGCACTGCGGCGCATGCTTGAGCAGGATGGTGTTGCCGATCGCAAGGTTCGGCGCCGCGAAGCGCGCGACCTGGTAGTACGGGAAGTTCCACGGCATGATGCCCAGCAGCACGCCCAGCGGCGAGCGGCGGATGACCGCGGTGCCCTCCCCGAGGATGTCGATCGGCCGGTCACCGGTGATCTCGCCGATGTGATCGGCGTAGAACTGCGTGATGTCCGCCGCGAAGTCGACCTCGCCCTCCGCCGCGGCGAGGGGCTTGCCCATCTCCCGCACGATGATCGCGGCCAGCTCGTCGCGCCGCTCGCGGTGCAGCTCGGCGACGCGGCGCAGCAGCGCCGCACGATCCGCCGGCGTCGAGGTGCGTCCCCACGTCTGGGCCGCCTCGTGCGCGGCCGCGACGGCGGCCTCGACCTCGGCGGTCGTGAAGTCGGGGTAGGTGGCGAGCGTCTCGCCGGTGGCGGGGTTCACAACCGCATACGTCATCGTCGTTCTCCGTTCGTGTCGACTGAGTGTCGGGTGGCGTCAGGGGCAGGGATCAGGCGGGGATCAGCGTGTACTTGGTCGAGAGGAACTCGTGGATGCCTTCGAGGCCCCCCTCACGACCCACTCCGGACTGCTTGACACCGCCGAACGGCGCCGCCGCGTTGGAGACGACGCCCGCGTTCAGGCCCATCATGCCGGTTTCCAGACGGTCGATCATCCGCATGCCGCGCGCGAGATCCTCGGTGAAGACGTAGGACACCAGACCGTACTCCGTGTCGTTGGCGAGGCGCACGGCCTCCTCCTCGTCTCGGAACGTGGCGATCGCCAGCACCGGGCCGAAGATCTCCTCGCGGAGGATGTCGCTGCCGCCGGCCACGTCCGTGATCACGGTGGGCTCGAAGAACGTCCCCGGGCCATCGATGGCCGATCCGCCGGTGAGCAGGCGTGCACCGCGCGCGACGGCATCCGAGACGAGCGCCTCGGCGCCCTCGACGGCCTTGCGGTCGATGAGCGGACCGATCTGCACGCCGTCCTCGGTTCCGCGGCCCACGCGCATCGCGGCGACCCGCTCGGTGACGCGACGGGCGAACTCCTCGGCGACCGACGCGTGCACGATGAAGCGGTTGGCGGCGGTGCACGCCTGGCCGATGTTGCGGAACTTGGCGAGCATCGCGCCGTCGACGGCCTTGTCGAGATCGGCGTCGTCGAACACGACGAACGGGGCGTTGCCGCCCAGCTCCATCGACACGCGCAGCACGCCCTCGGCCGCCTGGGCGATGAGCTTCTTGCCGACCGGCGTCGAGCCGGTGAAGGAGAGCTTGCGCAGGCGCGGGTCGGCGATGATCGGCGCCGAGAGCGCCCCCGAGCGGGTCGTGGTGACGACGTTGACGACCCCCGCCGGAAGGCCCGCCTCGACCAGGATGTCGACGAAGGCGAGCGTCGTCAGCGGGGTGAGCTCGGCCGGCTTGATGACCACCGTGCAGCCGGCGGCGAGCGCCGGGGCGATCTTGCGGGTGGCCATCGCGAGCGGGAAGTTCCACGGGGTGATGAAGAAGCACGGTCCGACGGGGCGCTGGCTGACGATCATGCGTCCCGTGCCCTCGGGGTTCGAACCGAACCGGCCCGAGATGCGCACCGCCTCCTCGCTGAACCAGCGCAGGAACTCGCCGCCGTAGGTGATCTCGCCGCGCGCCTCCGGGAGAGGCTTGCCCATCTCGAGGGTCATCAGCAGGGCGATCTCGTCGGCGCGCTCCATCAGCAGGTCGAATGCCCGGCGGAGGATGTCGCTGCGGCGCCGCGGCGCGGTCGCCGCCCACTCCTCCTGAGCCGCGACCGCCGCGTCCAGGGCGCGGATGCCGTCTTCGGGCGACGCGTCGGCGATCTCGACCAGGGTCTCACCGGTCGCGGGATCGACGACGGGGAAGGTCCCGGCCGAGCCGGCGACCCACTCGCCGCCGATGAACAGTCCGCGGGGAACCTTCTCGAGCAGTGCGCTTTGCGTGATCAACGTGCGGCCTCCTTCAGGCGACGGGTGCTGGCAGGGGCGTCCGTGGCGAGGGTCTCGCCGCGGAAGAATGCGGGACGTGTCACCGACTGCCAGATCATGAGGGCGATACCCACCACGATGATGAGCATGCCGAGGATGAAGACGATCCCGACGCCGCCGACGTTGGCGCCGGAGCCGTACTCGGGCTTCATGGAGTCGATGAGCGTCGTGAAGAACAGGATGCCGAGGATCACGCCGCCCACGAGCGGGAACAGGAATGTGAAGAAGACGTTGCGCACCGAGTCGAACCACTGCTTGCGGAAGTACCAGACGCACGCGAAAGCCGTGATGCCGTAGTAGAAGCAGATCATCATGCCGAGCGTGAGGATCGTGTCCCAGAGGGTGTTCTCACTCACCACGCGCATGACCGCGTAGAACGCGGAGGCGACCACCGCCGAGACGATCGTGGCGAAGCCGGGCGTGAAGAAGCGCGGGCTGACCCGCGCGAATGCCGGCGGGAGGGCGCCGTAGTGCCCCATCGACAGGAGCGTGCGCGCCGGTCCCACGAACGTCGACTGCAGCGACGATGCCGACGAGGTGAGCACCGCGAGCGACACGAGGAAGGCGAGTGGCCCGAGGATCGGTCCGGACAGGTGGAAGAACACGTTGCCCTGGATGTCCTCGTTGCCCAGGCCCAGCTCCCCCGTGCCGACCCCGGCGTACATGATCATCGCGACGGCCAGCAGAAGGTAGATCGAGACGATCGTCAGCACCGTGATGGTCGCCGCACGACCCGGCGTCCGCTCGGGGTCCTTCGTCTCCTCGTTCATCGTGAGGGTGACGTCCCACCCCCAGAAGATGAAGATCGACAGCGACAGGCCCGCGGCGAACGCGCTGAACGAGCTGACGGCGAACGGGTTGAACCAGCCGATGTCGAACGGCTGGAAGTCGAAGCCCTTGCCGCTGACGGCCTCGACGATGGCGGCGATCGCGAAGAACAGCAGCACGGCGACCTGGAAGGTCACGAGCACGTACTGCAGCTTCTGGGTGGTCTGCATGTCGCGGTAGGAGATGAAGGTGGCCGCGAGCATGAACAGAAGACACACGCCCACGTTGATCCACGTGTTCGACGCGAGGTCGGCGATCTCGGCGTTGCCCGTCACCTGCGACAGCAGCAAGAAGAGGAAGTCCACGGCGACGCCGGCCAGGTTCGACAGCACGAGGATCGTGGCGACCACCAGTCCCCACCCGGCCATCCAGCCGACCCACGGTCCGAAGGCGCGCGCCGCCCAGGTGAAGCTGGTCCCGGCATCCGGCATGCGGTTGTTGAGCTCGCGGTAGCCGAAGGCGACCAGGAGCATCGGGATGAATCCCACGAGGATGATCGCCGGGATCTGCGCGCCCACCGCGGATGCCGTGGGGCCGACGGCCGCCGTGAACGTGTACGCCGGGGCGATGCAGGAGATCCCGATGACGACGGCGCCGATCAGGCCGATCGTGCCGGCGCTGAGTCCCTTGCTGGAGAGGGCCCCGGTCGTGGAGGCGGCGTCGGTCGTGGAGGGTGTGCTCATCGTCGAGACTCCTCGGAGTGGGTTCGGGGGACGACGATCACCGGCACGGTGATCTCGTGCAGCATCTTCGCCGCGGTCGAGCCGAGGAACAGGCGGCGCGGCTGCGCGAGGCGGCTCGAGCCGACGAGCACGAGTTCACCCGGCTGCCAGTCGAGGTAGGACACGGCCTCCTCGATGCTGTCGCCGGCGGCGACCGCGACATCGGTGTGCAGGCCGGCAGGAAGCTCCGCCCGAGCCGCCGCGAGCACCTCGTCGGCCTTCGTCGTGCCGGCGAGGCGGATGGCGCCCGTGTCGGCGGACGGCGGAAGATCGACCGGCAGCAGGGAGAGCAGTCGGACGGGCACGCCGAGGGTCTCCGCGAGCGCTGCGGTCTCGGCGATGAGGGCGTCGGCCCCGGGCCGCATGCCGATCGCGACCGTCAGCCGGGTGATGCCGGTCTCGGGCGCGATCTTGCGCGCCCCCCGCGGGACGAGGACGACCGGCACATCCGACGAGTGCAGCAGCTCGCTCGTCGTCGAGCCGAGGCGGTGCCGGCCGCGCGAGGCGCCGTCGGCGGCGCCGACCACGATGTACGAGGCACCCAGCTCGTCGGCGATCTCGATGAGGCCCTCGGCGAACGACTCGGCCGGGCGCACATGGGCGTGCGCGACGACGTCGGCGGGGATCCGGTCGATCGCCTGGGCGATCCAGGTCTGCGCCTGCGCGTGCAGGTGCCGTTCGTACCCGGCATCCGGGGGCGTGATGACGCTGCGGTCGGAGCTGGGCAGGATGATCGCGACGTCGAGCACGGCGTCGAGGGCCGCCGCGAGCCGTGCGGCGAACGCGACGGCGTCGCGTCCGGGCTTGGTCGCGGTGTATCCGACGACGACGTGCCCGCTCATGTGTGGATCTCGTCCAGGATCTGCTGCGCCGCGAGGCGCCCCATGCGGATGGCTCCGTCGACGTGCTGGTAGCCCGCGCCGGCCATGTCGCTGCAGGCGAAGTGGATCGGTCCGACGGGGGTGCGCAGGTCGGCCCCGTAACGGTGCAGGCCGCCGAGGTCGAACGATGCCGCGTACGCGCCGCGCGTCCACTCCTCGCTGCCCCAGTCGCTCTCGTAGTAGACGACCGGATCCTTCGCCTCGGGACCGTAGTAGTGGCTGAGCGACTCGAGGATGCGCTCCTTGCGCTCCTCTGCGCTGAGGCGGAACAGGTCGTCGGCCGTGCGGTCGGAGACGAAGCCCACGAGGGTTCCGCGCTCATCGCCGTGGTTCGTGTTGTCGTAGGCCTCGTGCGAGAGCTCATAGGGGCTGAACGCCGTGCCCGACAGGCCCTTCTCGCGCCAGAAGGGCGTCTCGTAGACGGCGTGCACCTTGATGACGAAGCCCATCGAGATGTGCTGGTGCATCTGATGCTGCAGACGCGGCAGCGGCGGAACGAACGAGATGCGGTTGTACAGCACCGGCGCGAGCGCCAGGATCGCGTGGCGGGCACGGACGGTGACACCGTCGGCGACGGCCACGACGCCCTCTGCCTCGGAGTACTCGAGGGTGCGCACCGGCTGGCCGAGGAAGACGTCGTCGCCCAGGCGTTCGGCCAACAGCAGCGGCACCTGCTGCAGTCCGCCGACGACGCGCTTGTCGAGGATGAAGTCGGCGTCGACCAGGTTGGTGTAGCTCCCGGCGGATGCCGCCATCAGCAGCGACTGCAGCAGCGAGAAGGAATGGGTCGGCTTCGTGAGCATCGCCGATCCGGTGGGGAAGGCGAGGTTGCGGATGGCCTCGTCGTCATCGGTCTGCTCGCGCAGCCACGCATCCCAGGAGACGGTGTCCCACTGCGCCGCCTGCGGATGGGCCCAGGGGCGGTCGGGGTCGATCTCGGCGACCATCGCGTCGAGGCGTGCGGTGACCTCGGCGATGGTCTTCTCGGTCTCGGCACTCACGGGGAACATCTCGCCGGTGTAGCGGTGGGCGATGCCGTCGGGACCGATGTACACGCTGTCGCCGTCGCGGTAGCGGTCGAAGGTCTCCAGCCCCAGCTCCGCGATGGTCTCCTTGAGAGCATCCTGGTCGGGCGAGACCCACTGGCCGCCGATCTCGAGCATCGCGCCCTCGATCGTGTCGGTCCACAAACGCCCGCCGACGCGGTCGCGGGCTTCGAGCACGGCGACCGACAGGCCCGCCTTCTTGAGCTGGTTGGCGGCGGTCAGTCCCGCCGCACCGGCGCCGATGACGACGATGTCGCGCGTGATCTCGGTCATTGTGTCTCCTCTGTGGGCGTGGGGGCCGGGGCGGGGTCAGTGGGCGGCGAGGGCGGCGGCGACGACGTCGACGCCCTCGGTGAGCAGTTCGTCGGAGATCGACAGGGGCGGCAGGAAGCGGATGACGTTGCCGTAGGTGCCGCAGGTGAGGACGATCACACCCTCGGCGATCGCGGCCTTGGCCACGGCCGACGTGAGCGCGGCATCCGGGGCCTTCGTCTCGGGGTCGACGAACTCGACCGCGATCATCGCGCCGGCTCCGCGCACCTCGCCGATACGCGCGTCGGTCTGCTGCAGGGACTCGAAGCGGGCGCGGAGGATCCCCCCGATCTCGCGCGCCCGCTCGAGCATCCCGTCGTTCTCGAAGGCGTCGATCGCGGCGATCGCCGCCGCGCAGGCGACCGGGTTGCCGCCGTAGGTGCCGCCGAGGCCTCCGCCATGGGTGGCATCCATGATCTCGGCGCGACCGGTGACCGCCGCCAGCGGCATGCCGCCGGCGATGCCCTTGGCCGTCGTGATGAGGTCGGGAACGATGCCGAACAGCTCGCTCGCGAACATCGCACCGGTGCGGGCGAAGCCGGTCTGCACCTCGTCGGCGATGAAGACGACGCCGTTCGCACGGCACCAGTCCACGACCGCCGGCAGGAATCCCTCCGCGGGCACGATGAAGCCACCCTCGCCCTGGATCGGCTCGATGATGACGGCCGCCAGGTTGTCGGCGCCGATCTGCTTCTCGATGAGCGAGATGGCCTTCGCCGCGGCATCCGCGCCGCTCAGGCCGTCGCGGAACGGGTAGGAGGCCGGCACGCGGTAGACCTCGGAGGCGAACGGGCCGAATCCGCTCTTGTACGGCATCGACTTCGCGGTGAGGGCCATCGTGAGGTTGGTGCGACCGTGGTAGGCGTGGTCGAACGCGACGACGGCCTGGCGGCCGGTGGCCTTGCGGGCGATCTTGATCGCGTTCTCGACGGCTTCGGCGCCGGAATTGAACAGCGCCGACTTCTTCGCGTGATCGCCGGGGGTGAGGCGGTTGAGCTTCTCGGCGACGGCGACGTACGACTCGTACGGCGAGATCATGAAGCACGTGTGCGTCATCTGCGCGACGGCGGCCTGCACCGCCGCCACGACGCCCGGGTGGGCATTTCCGACACTGGTGACGGCGATGCCGCTGCCGAGGTCGATGAGCGAGTTGCCGTCGGCGTCGACCACGACGCCGCCGCCGGCCGCGACGGCTTCGATGGGCACCGTGTGAGCGACACCCGATGCGACGGCGGCGCTCTTGCGCGCCAGCAGCTCCTGCGACCGGGGGCCGGGGATCGCGGTGACGAGACGGCGCTCCTGCGCCAGGGACGGACCGCCGACGACGGCGCTGTCGATGATGCTCATGCCGCGAGCGTATGAGCCGCGGATGCCGAGCCACACCCTCCGCCGTGTACATTCTGTGATCAGGCGCATACGCGGCGTACAGCCACGTCGTGCCCGTCGTCGGGCACCGGCCCCGGATCGACCGAGGATCGCGCCACGGAGGAGGCTGCCGCCCATGACCGAGACGCAGCCGACCCTGCGCGCGCTTCTCGCGCGCCGCGACCTCGAGCTGCGGCTCGCCTCGAGTGCCGACGATCTCGACGACGGCGCGCTGGACGCGCCGCTGCGCTGGGTGCACAGCTCCGACCTCATCGACCCCACCCCCTTCCTCGCCGATGACCTGCTGCTGCTGACGACGGGCACGCAGTTCGTCGGGCCGGCCGGCGACGGCGAGTCGGGCGAGGACGCCGCCGCCGCTTACGTGTCACGCCTGCGCGCTCGCGGCGTGCGCGGGCTGGGGTTCGGCACGGAAGTGGTGCGCGACGGCATCCCGCCCGCCCTCGTTCTCGCCTGCGCCGTGCAGCGGATGCCGCTGTTCGAGGTTCCCTACCGCACCCCGTTCATCGCGCTGGCACGGGCCAACGCCGAAGCCATCGCCGCCCAGGCCTACGCCCGGCGAACCTGGGCACTGTCGGCGCAGCGGGCGATCTCGTTGGCCGCGCTGCGTCCCGACGGGCTGGCGGCGACCGTCGCCGAACTCGCCTCACAGCTCGGCGCATGGGTCGGGCTGTTCGACGCCGCCGGCACGCTGACCCAGAGCGCCCCCGCCGGCGCCCTCGACGACGGAGCCGTCGCCGCCGTCACGACAGAAGCCGGCGCCGTGCTCCGCCGCGGGGCGCGTGCGGCATCGACGCTCGAGATCGATGATCGACGCGTCACGATGCAGACCCTCGGCCGCGGCGGGCACCTCCGCGGCCTCATCGCGATCGTCGGCGCCGATCTCGACCTGGAGGGACGCAGCGTCGTGACGTCGGTGATCGCGATGGCCGGCCTCGCCCTCGAGCAGAACGTCGGACTCGGCCGCGCCCGCGCGGCGCTGCGAGCCGGACTGCTGCAGACGCTCCTCGGCGATGACCCGCACCTCGCGCGACGCGTTTCGCGCGAGCTGTGGGGACCGTTGCCGGCGAGCCCCGTCGTGGTCGGGGTCGCCGCCGTCGCCGCCAACCGCACCGACGCCGCCGTCGACTGGCTCGAGCTGCAGGCCGCCGAACGCGGCGGCCTGTTCTACGCGCGCAGCGGCGACGGCATCGTCGTGGTCGTCTCCGCCGCCGACGAGGGCACGCCCACCGCGCTCGCGGGTCTGCTGGATGCCGCAGTGGGGCTGTCGGAGCCCACCGACTACAGCGGATTCTCACGCGCCCACGCGCAGGCCCTCACCGCGCTGCGCACCGCCGTGAGCGGCACCGTTGCGCGCTTCGCGGATGCCGCCGGCGTGCTGTCGAGCCTCGACTCCCCTGCCGCCCGCGCCCTCGCCGACGCGCGGCTGCGCCCGCTGCGGGCGCACGACGAGGCCCAGGGCACAGCGCTCGTGGAGACCGTGCGCACCTGGCTCACCCACGACGCGCGCATCGACGAGGCCGCGCGGGCTCTCGGCATCCATCGCCACACGGTGCGCGCCCGGGTGGCGCAGGCGCAGCAGCTGCTGGGTGTGGACCTGTCGAGCTTTCCGGCACGTGCGGAGCTGTGGGCCGCGCTCGTCGCCGCCGGGTGATGCGGTCTTGGCGGATTCTTGGCGCGGATGTGGGTGAATGGTGGCGGCGAGGATCGGAGGAGCGATGACCCGCGACGACGCACGGCCGCGACTGCTTTACGTCGAAGACGACCCGACGATCGCGGGGATGACCGTCGAGGTGCTCTCCGAGGTCTATGACGTCACGCACCTGACCGACGGTCCGGCCGCACGGCAGCGCGTGCTCGCGGAGCGCTTCGACGTGCTGGTCGTCGACCGGCGCCTGCCGGGGCTGGACGGTGTGGAGATCGTTCAGGCGATGCGCACCGCACGCCTCACGACCCCCGTGCTGCTGCTGACGGCTCTCGGCGCCGTCGCCGACCGTGTCGACGGCCTCGACAGCGGCGCCAACGACTACCTCGTCAAGCCGTTCGACTTCGAGGAGCTGCTCGCGCGGCTGCGCGCCCTCGTGCGCGGTCACCACGCCGAGGGACGCCGGCGTCACCTCGGCGACTGGACCTTCGTCGCCGAGTCGCGCGCACTCTACGGCGGCGGCGGCGAACGCGTCACGCTGACGGCGACCGAGGCGCGCCTGCTCGCTCTGCTGAGCGAGAGCCCCGAGCACGTCTTCTCCCGCGACGAGATCCTCCGCGCCGTCTTCTCCTCCGATGACGCGCTGAGCTCGGTCGACACCTACGTGCACTACATCCGCCGCAAGGCGTCGCCGGAGATCATCGAGACCGTCCGTGGGCGCGGCTACCGCGCGGGGAGCCCCGCGTGAGCGACGAGGCGGACCGCCGCCG
Organism: Microbacterium sp. AG790; assembly: GCF_003634765.1. Lineage (NCBI taxonomy): Bacteria > Bacillati > Actinomycetota > Actinomycetes > Micrococcales > Microbacteriaceae > Microbacterium > Microbacterium sp. AG790. The sequence continues at coordinate 541,024 of NZ_RBWZ01000006.1, read as the reverse complement.
CATCCGTCGCGCCGCGGCGCACGTCGGTCTGCTCGTCGGGGCCGCGTCGGCCGTGGTGGTGACGGCGGGCGTGGCGATCCTGGTGGCCGTGCTGCTGCTGTCCGCCCGCCCCGAACTGCACCGGGACGGCGACGGCGGGGGCCGCATCGGACCGCCGGACGGCGACCGCATCGTGGTCGACGTCGACCATGTCCTGCCCTGGGTCGTCGTGCTGGGCCTCACCGGGGTCGCGCTGCTCGCCCTGGTCGCCTGGTTCGCCGCGCGACGTGCGGTGGCGCCGCTCGCCGATGCGCTGCGTCTGCAGCGCCGTTTCGTCGCCGATGCGAGCCACGAGATCCGCACGCCGCTGACCGCCCTCACGAGCCGCACACAGATCCTGGAGCGCCGCTACCGCCGCGGCGAGGACCTTTCCGACACGCTCGCGGCGCTGCGCGCCGATGCGTCGGTCATGGATGCCGTGCTCACCGACATGCTGCTGACGGCGGAAGGTACGGCGACGGATGCCGAGCCCGCGACGGTCGACGCGGCGCTGCGGGCCGCGGCTGCGACGGTGGCGCCTCTCGCCGAGGAGGCCGGCGTACGCGTCAGCCTCGGCGCAGACGACGACGGGGCACGCCTGCGGGTGCGCCTTCCCCGCGTCACGCTCGACCGGCTCTGTGTCGCGCTGCTCGACAACGCGGTGCAGCACACCCCGGCCGGCGGCGAGGTCGCGCTGTCGGCGCGATCGGACGGGCGGGGCGTGGCGATCCGGGTGCGCGACGGCGGCCCGGGCATCGCCGACGCCGATCGCGAGCGCATCTTCGAGCGCTTCGCCCGCGGTCCGGAGTCGGGTCGGCGCCGCGGCTTCGGACTGGGTCTCGCGCTCGTGCGCGAAGCGGCCGAGGCCGCCGGGGGCCGGATCGAGATCGAGCGGACGTCGACAGCCGGCACCACCATGCTGCTCTGGGTGCCGCAGGCGCCGTGAGGGGCTCAGGCGGCGGGCGCGACGCTGGTCGCCGCGACGGTCTCGATGCCGACGCCGGCGACCCACCGACGGACACCGGCGGCGGTGACCGTCATCGCCGAGCGCAGCGGCGCGTCCCACAGCCACCCGGCGTCCTCGTCACCGGCGACGGCGAGGGCGGTCGCCCACACGTCGGCGGTGGTGAGCTCGTCCGCGACGACCGTGGCACTCACCGCAGCCGACACGGGCACGCCTGATCGCGGGTCGATGAGGTGGGCGCCGCGCTCTGCGGTACCGGAGGTCGCGACGGCACCGTTGCGCACCCGCAGCGTGGCGAGAGCCGCCCCCTGCCGCGCCGGATCGGCGATCCCCACGGTCCACGACCAGTGCGCGTCGGGGGCGGTCCACACTCTCAGGTCGCCGCCGACGTTGATGCCGACGGCCGTCACACCGGCCATCGCCAGCAGAGGCTCCAGATGCGCCGTCGCCGCACGCTCGGTCGCCCACCCCTTCACGTAGCCGGTGGGGTCGAAGCCTTCCCGCCAGAAGGCGCTGAAGCGCCCACCGGTCGCCTCCTCGAGGCGTCGACAGTCATCCGCCACTTCCGTCAGCCGCGGATCGGCGTCGGCGAAGGTCAGCTCGCCGCGGCGCAGGCGCGAGAGCTCCGAATCCGCGCGGTAGGTCGAGAAGATCGCCTCCAGCTCGCGGAGCATCGCGACGGTGGATGCCGCGGCATCCGTCGCCGCCGCGCACGCGTCAGGACTGCCGATGACGTGGATGCTGGCGGTCGTGCCCATGAGCTCCGCCGTCCAGGCGCGGCGGCTCGGTTCGCTCATGCCGAGGCCTGGTCGATCGCCGACTGGAGGGAGTCGAGGTACCCGGTGCTCGTGTACGTCGCCCCCGACACCATGTCGATCTGCGCGCTCTGGGCCGAGAGCGTCTCGGAGATCAGCTGCGGCAGGGCGTCCTGGTTGATCTGACGGTCGCGGCTGCTGTGATCGGGGTAGGCCGGCGTCTGCACGTCGGTGATCACGCCGCCCGAGACGGTGATCTGCACCTGCACCGCCCCGTAGCGCGTGTTGACCGCCGAGCCGGTGAACGTGCCGTCGCTCAGGCCGGTCCTGCTCGTCGCCCCGGCGGCGCCCGTGCCGCCGGTGTCGGCGGAGCCCGACGGCGACGCGGCGCTCGGGGACGGCGAGGGCGAGGGCGAGGCCGCCCGCGGCGCCGAGGCGATATGACGCGCATCGGTGAGCGTGGTGTCGGCCGGCGCCGCGGCGGCTGCCTCTTCGGGCAGGGAGGTGCGGTAGCTGAACAGCAGCACGAGACCGCTGACGGTCGCGAGCAGCGCGTACACGATTCTCTTCATCGGGGTGTCCTCTCCGAGCTCAGACGCCGAAGGCTTCGCTGTGGATCTGAGCGGCCGGCACCCCGGCAGCCCGCAGGTCGCGACGCACCGAGGCCATCCAGGGCTCGGGGCCGCAGAGGTAGACGTCGTGATCGTGGATGCCGGGCACCATCCGCCGCAGCAACTCCGCACCGCGCCCATCGGCGAACGTCACCGGCAGCCACGTCGATCCGGCGCGACGGCGCGGACCGTGCAGAGCCACGTGGTGCAGGCCCCGGCGCGCGACCAGGCGCTCGATCTCGCGCACGCGCATCGACTCGGCCGCCGCATGGTCGCGAGTGATCAGGATCGCCTCGCCGGGCGCATACGGCTCGGCCTCGAGAAGCGAGACGAGGGGTGCGACGCCGGCGCCGGCACCCATCATGACGATCCCCCGCCGCGTCCGCGCCTCGCCCGTGAACTCGCCGTAGGGCCCTTCGATCAACACGCGCGCGCCCCGGCGGAGAGTCGCCAACCGGCGCGTCCCGTCGCCGACCATGCGGGCCGCGACGACGAGTTCGCCGCGGCGGGGATCGGCGGCCAGCGACAGCGGGGTTCCCCGTGTCCAGCCCGGGCCGCCCAGAAACCGCCAGACGAAGAACTGACCGGCGCGGGCGCCGAGGCGCTCCAAGCCGCGTCCGCGCATGCGGACCACGACGCCCATCGGCCCGTCGGCCTCGACGGCGACGACGCGGATGTCGTGACGCGCGGAGCGCCACAGCGGCAGCGCCACGCGGAAGACGATGACCGCGGCGGCGGTCGCCGCCCACAGTCCCCACCAGTACACCTCGGCGAGCGGATGCGCGGCGAAATCGGCGCCGGTCCACAGCATGTGCGGAATCGCCAGCCCGACACCGAGGTACCCGTACAGGTGCAGCAGGTGCCACGACTCGTAGCGCATGGCACGCCGCGCTCGGCGGATGCTGGTCACCACGACGAGCATCAGCAGGCCCGTTCCCGCCGTCGCGAGCATCATCCCGGGGTAGTTCCAGACGAAGTCCCACAGCTGGACGATCACGGTGACACCGGCCTGGGCGGCGTAGCCGACCACCAGCAGGGCGATGTGGGCCAGCAGCAGCCAGAACGACCAGAAGCCGACCCAGCGGTGCATCCGCGTGATCGCATCGCGCCCGAAGGCTCGCTCGAACAGCGGCACGCGCGCCATCAGCAGCACCTGGTACAGCAGCAGATTCGCCGATACGAGACCGGTGATCCGCCCCAGCGTGTTCAGGGTGTCGGCATCCCACGCGCGCAGGTCCTGCACGGCGCCACCGGCGATCCACAGTGCGACGACGAACAGGCTCGTCGCCCAGATGACGCCGATCGCGAGCAGCCGCCAGAGGGGGCGGCGCGAGCGGATGCCGACGCGCGGCGCGGCGGCGATGAACGTGGATCGCGTGGCGGCCTGTGTGGTCATGCGTCGAGCGTCGCCGACCGGCTCTGAGACAAGGCCAAGAATCAGCGGCTCACGCGGCATCCATAGGAATCTGACAGCCCGCCGACACGGACGATCAACATCCGCAGCTGCGCCGCAGCACGACCCGCGGCGCGAACACCGCGTCGAAGCGGGCGTGCCCCTCGGGCAGCGGACCGGCGGTGCCGGCGAGGATGCGGGCGGCGGCGCGCCCCATCGCCTCCATCGGCTGGCGCACGGAGGTGAGCGTGGGCGTGCTGAGCCGACCGGCCAGGATGCCGTCGAAACCGGTGACGGCCACCTCGTCGGGCACGCGCACGCCGAGGCCGGCGAGGGCATCCAGCGCCATGAGGGCGTGCTGGTCGGTCGCGCAGACGAGAACACGCGGCAGCGCACCGCGGGCGTGCAGGGCGCTGAGCTGCTCGACCATCCGGTGCGGACCGCGCACGGTGCCGTCGACCGGCTCGTCACGGGGCCGCAGGCCCCACCGCCTCAACGACGCCTGGTACTCGAGGAAGCGCTCGGCATTGTCGAACCCCTCCTGACGTCCGACGAACGCGACATCGTCATAGTGGTGATCGGCGACGAGGTGATCGATCAGCGCGCTCATCCCGCCGGCGTTGTCCACGCGGACGCGGTGATGGGGGTCGTCGCCGGGCGCGACGCTGAACAGCACGGTCGGGATCGTCGCCGGCATCCGCAGCAGGGCCGCCGGCAGCACCGGTGACGGGAAGATGGCCAGTCCGTCGACCCGACCCGCCGTGTCGGCGACCGACACGTCGCTGTCGGAGCCGCTGGAGAGCATGACGGGCCGTCCGAGCATCCAGCATTCGAGCGCGAAGCCGCGCTGCACCTCGTCGACGTAGAGCGGGAACGCGCGCGGGTCGGCGAGGGTCTCGTCGTCGGACTGCGACCACGGGATGATCGACGCGGCATCCAGCGGCGAGCGCGCATCGGATCGCGGGGGTGTGACGTCGCGCGGGTCGGCCCGCTCGAGCATGAGGTCGAACGCGTGCAGGCCGAGGGTGCCGGTACGCCCGTTCGCGAGCCCGCGCGCGGCCGCGCTCGGGGCGTACCCCAACCGCCGCGCCGCAGCCAGCACCCGCTCGCGCGTGGCTTCGCTGATCCGCTCGGGGCGTCGGAAGGCGAACGACACCGAGGCGATCGAGACCCCCGCCTCCTGTGCGACGTCGTAGACCGTCGGACGGCGCGAGGCGGCATCACTCATCGGCTGTCCCTTCGTCATCGTCGGCCTGCGGCGGCTGGCGTGCGCCTCACCGGTCGTCGCGTTGTCCCGCCGGTACCGCCAGCTCGAGACCGAAGTGCACCGGGAACAGCGGGTCGCCCGTATCCGACGGTACATCTTCGCGCGAGGCGCGCACGGCATCCATCGACCGCGGCAACTCCACCGGAAGGCGCCCTTCGGGAGCGACACGACCGGTGAGCACGTCGAGCACGGCGCGGGCGGAACTGCCGAAGTCGACGACGATGGCCGATGCGAACTCCGCGAACGGTGTCAGGATGCCGGGCCGGTCGAGATTGACCACGAGCACCAACGGGCACTGCTCGGCGATCCGCCGCAGGCGATAGACGCGCCCGGGCGGGAACTCGAGCGAGCCCTGGTGGAACCACGCCTCGAGGAAGAGATCGTCGCGCGGTTCGAACGGGGCGCCGAGGCGCACCAGGGCGAGATCGGCGTCGGCGGGATCGGCCACGACCTCACCCAGCTCGGCGACGTCCTCCGCGCGGAAGCCCTCGACGTACACGCGACGCGGCTCCGCTGCCAGAGGCAGCACGGGCGGCTGGCCCGCATCGGCGTCGGCGGCGACCGACCGGTTGAGCACGACGGTCAGCGAGCGCGCCTGCGCACGCTCGCCCTCGGCCCGGAACGCGGCGTTGCCGACGATGCGCTCGGCCTCGTCGGGGTCGACGAACGGGTCGTCGAACAGGCCCAGCTGGAACTTCACCCGCAGGATCCGGCGCGCCGACACGTCGATGCGCTGCTCGCTGACGTGGCCCGCGCGCACGAGATCGATCAGCAGGTCGACGCACTCCTCGCCGCCGAACTGGTCGGCCCCGGCATCCAGAATCTTGAGCATGCGCTCGCTCGGCGACAGCTCCTCGACGCCCCACGCCCGCGCCGGCAGCACCTGATCGCCCACGTGATTGTCGTTGACGAGCTCCCAGTCGGTGACGACGACCCCGTCGAAGCCGAGCTCGTCGCGCAGCAGGTCGGTCACGATCTGACGGTTGTAGCCGAAGCCGACCTCCTCGATCGGCGCCCCGTGGCGTTCCAGCCCGATCGGCATGCCGTAATACGGCATCATCGCCGCGGTACCCCGCCGGATCGCCTCACGGAACGGCTCGAGGTGGTACTCGAACATGCCACCGGGGTAGACCTGCTCACGGCCGTACGGGAAGTGCGCATCCTCGCCTTCCTTCTGCGGACCCCCACCCGGGAAGTGCTTCGTCGTGCACGCGACGCTGTCCGGTCCCAGCTCGTCACCCTGGAAGCCCTGGAGGTAGGCGGCGGTGAACTCGGCGACCCGCGCGGCATCCTGCCCCAGCGTCTGCGCCTGGCGGCCCCACCGGGGCTCGGTCGCCAGATCGATCTGCGGATGCAGGGCGGCGCGGATGCCGACGGCGCGGTACTCCTGCCGCGCGACGTCGGCGAACCGGCGCACCGTCTCGACGTCGTCGATCGCCGCCAGTCCGAGACCCTCCGGCCACTGCGAGAAGGGCCCGGCGGCGAAGCCCACGCCGGTGTTCTCGACGAACGCGTGCCGCGGATCGGTGCTGACGGTGACGGGCACCCCGTGCGGAGTCTGCGCGGCCAGGGCCTGCAGGTTGTTGTTCCAGACGGCGGCCTGCCGGGCGGAGCGGATGGCGTGCACGTTGAAGTGCGACAGGTGCTTGCCGCGGACGACCGTGGTCGTCGGCGACTTCGAGATGCGCCCGGGCGCCTCCAGCAGCTCGCCCTCCTCCCCCACCTCGATGACGGTCTGGAACATCAGCCCGCACTTCTCCTCCAGGCTCATCCGGGCCACGAGGTCGGCGGCGCGCTCGTCGGCGCTGCGGCGCGGATCCTCGTACGGATCCATCACCCCGTTGCCGTTGAGGTCGCGGAAGCGGGTGCCGTCGGGCGCGGTGAGATACGTGGGGGTCATGATTCTCTTTCTCGAGGCGGGTCGCGGGGGCTCACTTGAGCCCGGTCGTGGCGACGCCCTGGATGAAGTAGCGCTGCAGGAAGACGAACAGCAGCAGGATCGGCGCGATCACGAGCACGGACCCCGCCAGCAGCAGGCCGTAGTCGGTCGCGTTCTGTCCGGTCGAGTACAGCGAGAGCGCCACCGGGAGGGTGTACATGTTCTCGGTCTGGGCCGCGACGAGCGGCCACAGGAAGTTGTTCCACGACGCGAGGAAGGTGAGGATGCCGAGGGTCGCCAGCGGCGGCCCGCACAGCGGCATGACGACACGGGCGAAGATGCGCAGCTCCCCCGCCCCGTCGATGCGCGCCGCCTCGATGAGCTCGTCGGGGATGCCGAGCATGAACTGGCGCATGAGGAACACGCCGAGCGGCGTCGTGATGAACGGCAGGATCAGCGCCGCGTAGCTGCTGGTCAGCCCGAGCGAAGAGACCATCACGAACAGCGGCACGAAGGTGACGACGCCCGGCACCATGAGCGTCACGAGCACCACGGCGAACAGGATCTTCTTGCCGGGGAAGTCCATCTTCGCCAGCGCGTAGCCGACCATCGAGCAGAACACGAGGTTGCCGAGCACGGTCAGCAGTGCCACGACGATGCTGTTGGTGAAGAAGCGGCCGATGTCGAGCGGTCCGAACCACTGGGCGAAGTTGTCCCACGTGAACTCGCGCGGCCACCACGTGGGCGGGCGCTGCAGGATCTCGGCCTGGGTCTTGACGGAGCCCAGCAGCATCCAGGCGAACGGCAGCATCCACACGATGAGGCCGACGACGAGCACGGTGTAGGTGACGGCCCGGCCGGTGACGGCGCGGCGCGCGCGCCGCGTCGGGCGGGCGATGACAGGAGCGGTCATGGCGGGGTCCTCTCAGTCCTTCGTCCGCAGCAGCCGGAACTGCAGCAGGCTCAGCAGCGCGATCGCGAGGAACAGGATGTAGCTGGCCGCCGAGGCGACGCCGTACTGCCCGAAGCCGAACTGCTTGAACGTGTAATAGGCGACCGACAGGGTCGAATCGAGCGGGCCGCCCTGGGTCATCACGAAGGCCTCCTCGAAGAACTGCAGGAAGCCGACCGAGATGAGCACGGCGCCCAGCAGCAGCGTCGGGCGCAGCATCGGCAGCGTGACCGCGGTGAGGCGCCGCCACGCCGAGGCGCCGTCCATCATGGCGGCCTCCTTGACGTCGGTCGGGATGGCCTGCAGGCCCGCCAGGAAGATCACCATCAGCGTGCCCACGTTGCGCCACACCGCCATCGCGATGAGCGACGGCAGCGCCCAGGTGGTGTCGTTCAGCCAGTCCGGCCCCTGGATGCCGACGACGGCGAGGGCGCTGTTGAGCAGCCCGTCCGGCTGCAGGATGTAGCGCCACACCACCGCGACGGCGACGATGCTCGTCACGACCGGTGCGTAGAAGCCGACGCGCAGGAACGAGACGATGCGCCCGCCGCCGGAGTTCAGGGCGAGCGCCAGTGCGAGCGCGACGGCCATCGTCACGGGGATGCCGACGACGACGAACGTCGCCGTCACGCCCATCGACTTCAGGAACGTGGGGTCGGTCAGCACCTTGACGTACTGGTCGAGGCCCACGAAGTCCACCGAGAACGGGGAGCGGATGTCCTGCGCGCGGAAGTCGGTGAACGACATCGCGAACGAGCCCACGATCGGCACGATCATGAACACCGCGAACACGATGACGAACGGGAGCGCGAACCCCCACGCGATCCATCCCTGGCGCCGGCGGCGGGACGACCCCGGCCGGCGACCACGGCCGCGACCGGTGACGGCGGCGGCCGCTCCGGTCGCGGCCAGTGATGCCTGCGTCATCTCGATCAGCCCATTCCGAGGGCGTCGGCCTTGCTCTGCAGCTCCTTCATGGCGTCTGCAGGGCTCTGGGTGCCCAAACGCACCTTCTCGAGCACCGCGTCGCCCGCGGCGGCGACCTGCACCCACGTGGTGGTGGCGGGAACCGACTTCGCGGTCTCCAGCTGCGTGCCGAAGGCGGCGAGCGTGGGCTGCGAGGCGAGGGCCTGCTCCTTCCACGCCGCTTGGACGGCGGGCAGGTCACCGGTCTTCTCGTACCACTGCGCCTGCGTGGCCGGGTCGGTCAGCCACTGGGCGAGCTTCCACGCCGAGTGCGCGTTCTTCGAGTTCTTGAACACCGTGAGGTTCGCGCCGCCGCTGAACGACGTCGACGACTCCTTCGTGGGCAGCACCGCGGTGGTGAACTTGCCGGCGAAGTCCGCCCCGCCGACCTTCTCGAGTGAGCCGATCATGAAGGGCCCGTCGATGAGCATCGGGGTCTTGCCGGCGACGAAGTCGGCCTCCTGCGCGCCCGAGGAACGGTCGGCCGCCGGGTTGGCGATGCCCTTCTGGAAGAAGCTCTGGTAGTACTCGTACGCCTCGACCATCTGGGGCGTGTCGAGAGTCCACGTCTTTCCGTCGGTCAGCGAGGCTCCGTTGGACCACGGCATCCACAGCGTGCCCTGGAACGAGTCGTTGCCGCCGGGCAGGCGGATACCGTACTCGGCGCCGGCCTTGGACTGCATGTCGGCGGCCATCTGGCTGAGCTCGTCCCACGTGGCGGGGGCCTTCGTCCACCCGGCCTTGGCGGCGAGGTCCGTGCGATAGTAGAGCACGCGGGTGTCGACGTACCAGGGCGCGCCGGTCATCCGATCGCCCACCTTGGTCGACGAAACGGCACCGGGGAACGAGCCCGAGGTGTCGAGGTCGGTCGGCACGGTCTGGAACGCGTCGGCGAAGTCCGCCATCCAGGTCGAGCCCATCATCGCGATGTCGGGCGTCGTGCCACCGGCGATGGCCGTCTGGATCTTGCTGTAGGCGGCATCCCACGGAATCGCCGTGACTTCGACCTTGACGCCGGGGTTGGCGTCTTCGAACGTCTTGACGAAGTCGGGCAGGGCCTCGCCCTCCGCTCCCATCGCCCACATCGTGATCGTGCCCGTGGCCGGCTCGCTGCCGATGGTCGTGGCGGCGTCGGGCGCGCTCTGCGTGTCGGCTCCTCGGCCGCAGCCGGTGAGCGCCAGTGCGCCGATGGCGATGAGAGCGACGGCTCCCCGTCGTACGTGTTTCATGGTTCCTCCTCGAACGGGACACCCGCTGCGGTGTCGGCTCTCACTCTACTTATGCGCATAACCAACGTCAAGACATCCGCCCCGCCCGCCTCCCGACCGCCCGCGAGTCCGCCTTTTCGCGAGACACCGTCTGCGCACCGAGACACCGGTGCACAGCGGCCGTCTCGGTGCAGGGATGGTGTCTCGCGGGGCGTACGCTCGGCGGGGTCGGTCGGCGGACCGGCGGGGTCAGCGGGGGGATGCCGCGGCGCGCGGTGCCCGCAGGTAGCCGCGAACGAACTCGTCGAACAGGGCGGTCATGTCCACGGTGGCATCGAGCAGCCACTGCTGCTGGATGCCGTCCATGACGGCACTGATGAGGCGTGCGCCGGCCTCGGGGTCGATGTCGGGCGCGATCTCGCCGGCGCGCTGGCCGGCGCGCAGGAGCGCTGCCGTGGCCTCGGCGCGCGCCCGGTATCGGGCGGCGAAGTCGTCGTGCAGCGGATGGTCGGGGTCGGCCGCCTCCGCCACGACGGTCGAGTAGAGGGAGGTGAGACCACGGGTCGTCTGGTTGTACGCGACGACCTTGCCCGCCTGCGCGATGAGGCCGTGCTCGGCGGGCTCCCCCGCCGCGGCGCGCACCCGCTCGTCGCGCTGGCGGAGCACCTCGGCGAACAGCTCCTCCTTCGAGGCGAAGTGGTGCAGGAGCCCCGCGGGCGTCAGCCCGACACGCTTGGCCACCTCGCGCAGGGACCCGCTCGCCGACCCCGAGCGGCCGAACACGAGCACCGCCTCGTCGACGATCTGCTGCCGCCGGGCCTGCCCCTTCGGGTAGCTCCCCCGCGTCCGCGAGGGAGCCACCCGGTCACCGCTGTCTGATGCCACGAGATTCCTCCCCGGCATCCACGCTACGGCTCAGTGATGCGGACGCCCCCACGACGAGCCGAACACCTGCTGGGCGATCGCCGGCTTGAGGGTGCGCTCCATGGCGTCGTCGACGACGTACCCCTTGAGGGAGTCGCCCGTCAGCGCATTGCCGATCGCCGCCATGATCATCGACTGGTCGAGCGAGAGGTAGCGCTTCGCGATGGTGTCGCTCTTGACGGCGACCGCGTCGTAGAAGCCGCCAGGACCGTAGGCGCCGAGTTTCCGCTCGATCTTGCGGAGGTTGTCCATGACACCCTTGTGGTCGTACGGCAGGGCGAGGAAGGACGCGTGCGGAGTGACGACGCCGTCGCCGAACGTCGGATCAGGGTTGGTGCCGGTGTGGCAACCGGGCCGGTCGATGTCGACGTCGGTCTTCTCGCGGTCGGAGGTGTAGCCGTCACTGCGCATGCCGGCCAGATCCACGCCGTACTCGGAGTAGCCGCCGAACGGATCGCTGGCCGGCGAGAAGCCCCAATACCCGTACTTCGCGTCCTTCAGGCCGTGCTCCTTCTGCACCTCGACCGTGATCGGGTGATTGAGTCCCCAGGAGCGCGGACCCCACTGCGCCTCCGGGATGAACAGGTCGGGCATGAGCGACTCGAACATGCTGCCGCCCCAGCTGGGTACGAACGACATGCCGTCGTAGGAGTACGTGCCCTCGTAGACGTCGACCCCGTCGTAGGTGCGGGTCGTCCCGGTGGGCAGCTGCTCCTGCCACGCCCAATCGCAGCCGGGCGGCATCGTGCGGTGGGTGCCGTAGAGACCCGTCGCGGAAATGGCGCCGTCCGAGATCGCGAGGTAGGTCGCGATGCGGCTCTCACTGACGGTCGTGTCGTAGTGGTGGCAGGTGTAGTACGCCGTCTCGCCGCTGCCGTTGTACATGGGCGCGGCCACCGCGCAGCCGTCACCGGGAGGCGCCTCCCAGAATCCGCCGCGATTGGTCCCCGCCGGAAGCCCCGAGGCGCCGGCCGGATCGAAGAACGCGGAGAAGTCCATCGACCGGTAGAGCGCGTCGGCACGATCGTGCAGCGACGGCTCAGCCTCGCGCACGACACGGAGGGCGGTCGCGAGCCAGCCGTTGTCGACGGTCGACAGGAACGGGTGGATCGTGTCGCCCGATGTCGGGAAGATCGTGAGCTTGGCTCCCGTGGCCGGGGCGTACCAGTTGTAGAACATGCCGCTGCCGGGGTTTCGCTCCATGCGCTCGAGCGTGGTGATCGTCGTGGTGAGCCGCTGGCGCGCCTCCTCGGCGGTGATGATCCCGAGGTCCCGCGCCGTGACGGTGGACCACAGGTATCCGCCGATGTTGGTCGGCGACGTGTAGCCCGACGCGGATGCCGCATCGAGATCGCCCTCGATGTTGTCGTCGACCAGCCCGGTGTCGGGGTGGGCCATCGCCGCCATCGACGTCCATGTGTCGGTCGCGTAGCGCAGAAGTTCGCGGGCGTCTTTCCCCGCGGGATGGCCAGGGCGGCCGGGCCCGTGCGTCGCAGCATCGCCCGCCGCGGGGTCGCCTGGGGGCGCCGCGGTCGCGGGTGCTCCACCCGCCAGGGCGCCGATCGTGAGTGCGGCGATCACAGCCGTGGCCGCGAGGGTTCTCTTCATGGGCATGCTCTCCTCGTCGAAAGCGCTCCGCGGTGTCGGAGCCGCGCAAAAAACCTTACATGTGTACGGTTTATTCGCAACCCCTCCCGCAGGGCGCGAGAAGGAGCAGAGCCCACAGCCGCACGACCGGGCGGGATCGCCCGACCCGATCAGGCGGAGCCGTCGTCGAGGTTGTCTGAGAGGATGCCGAGCACGTGCGCCCGCACGACGCGGGCGCACTCCCCCAGTGCGCTCGCGACGGCATCCACGAACGCCTCCACGAAGGCGGCGTGCGCCACCCGCGACGTGTGGGCCAGCTCCTCGCGGAAGCTCACGCCGGTCGGGGTGATCACGAGCGAACGGTCGGCGAGGTCGGCCAGCGGGCTCGACGCGAAGGATGTCAGGGCCAGCACGCGCGCGCCGGCGCTGCGCGCGGCCTCCGCGGCCCGCACGCTCGCGGCGTTCGCTCCCGAACCGCTGACGACGATGCACACGTCGGCGGACGACAGCTGACGCGCCGCGATCTGCTGTGCGATGGCGTCCGCGATCACCTCGGCGGGGCGACCGACGGCGGTCAGGCGCATCGCCAGATCGCTCGCGACGGGCGCCGACAGTCCGTTCGCGACGACCAGCAGGCGCGAGGCGCCCGCGACGTCGGCGACCGCGGACGACACGTCGTCGGCGCTCATCAGACTCACCGCCGTGGTCAGCGACTGCGCAGTGCGGGCGAGGGCCGCGCGCAGCTCGCCCAGGGGGCCGTCTCCGTGGTCGGTGTCGCGCTCGGGCTGCGCGCCGAGCTCGGCGGCCAGCGCCACGCGCAGTTGCGGATAGCCGCGGTAACCGAGCGACTGACACGCCCGCACGACCGATGACCGGGCGACGCCGGCGCGGTCCGCCAGCTGCTGCGCGGTGAGCTCCACCACCGCGTCGGGCTCGGCCACGATGAGGTCGGCGACCCGCCGCTCGGTGGGCTGCAGGCCGTTGCGCATCGCGGCGATGCGCACCGTCGTCGGCGCGTCAACGGGCACGCGGACCCTCCATGATTCGCCGGCGGAGCGTCCCACTCGCCGCGTCGATCGCCATCGTGACGACGATCACCACGATGAGCAGCATCCCCACGGTGGACCACTCCCGGTACTGGGTGTAGGACGTCAGCATATCGCCGATGCCGCCGACGCCGATGAGGCCCAGAACGGCCGAGGAGCGCACGTTGATCTCGAACCGGTAGAGCCAGAACGACAGGAACACCGGCTGCGCCTGCGGCCACACGCCCCACCGCAGCACCTGCGCCGTCGACCCGCCCGCGGCCCGCGCCGCCTCGATCGGCCCGGGCGGCACGGCCTCGACCGCTTCGTAGCCCCATTTTCCGAGCGTGCCGATGCCGTTGACGGCCAAGGCGAGCGCACCCGTCAGCGGGGTCAGCCCGGTGACCGAGAGGATGATGATCGCGATGATCAGCTCCGGCACCGCGCGGATCACCGAGAACACGAGCCGCAGCGCGGCGCGCAGCCAGAGGGGTCCGAATCCACGAGCCGCGACGAGGCTGAGCGGCGTCGCCAGCAGGATGCCGAGCACCGTGCCCACCCACGCCATCTCGATGCTCCGCCACGTCTGCCAGAGCGCTTCGGGCAGCTTCGACCATTCCGGCGCGGAGAACATGAGCCACAGGTAGCGGCCGATGTCGGCGGGAAGGTCGGCCAGACGGCTCCACGAGATCTGGACCGACCAGAAGGCGGCGACCACGACGACGGTCACGATGACCGCGGCGATCGCGCGCCACGGCGACCGGCGGCGCGATGGGACCTGCAGGGCGCGCGGCCGGTGTGCGGCGCGCGGGGCGAGGGCGGTCATACGAGCCTCCGTCGGATGGCGTCGCTCACCAGGTCGATCACGACGACCACGACGAGCACTTCGAGGATGATGAGCGACAGCTGGTCGTAGCGGTAGAACGTGCGGACGGCGTCGATGAGCAGCCCGATCCCGCCGGCTCCGACGAGGCCGAGCACGGTCGAGGCGCGCACGTTCAGCTCGAAGACGTAGAGGGTCTGCGAGACGAACGCCGGCCACGCGTCGAGCAGGGCGATGGCGCGGTTGATCTGCGCCTGCGTGCCGCCGGCGGCGCGACCGGCTTCGATGGCCCCGGCATCCTGCGCGTCGATCGACTCCGAGACGAGCTTGACGATGATGCCGATGTTGAAGATCGCGAGCGCGATGATGCCGGGAAGAGCCCCGACGCCGACCATCGCGACGAGCACCGCCGCGTAGACGAGCTCGGGAACCGCGCGGATCACGTTCAGCAGCGTCCGCACCGCACCGCGGAAGGCAGGATGCGGGTTGGTGGGCCGTGCCGCCCAGAACGACAGCGGAAGCGAGATGGCGGCGCCCACGACGGTGCCGAGCACCGCCATCTGCAGCGTCTCGACCATCGGCGCGACCGTCCGCGGGAAGAACGACCAGTCGGGCGTGAGCAGCTCGACGATCTTCGTGGCGCCGTTTCGCCAGTTCGCGACGATAGGGGCGATATCCAGCCCCACTCCGATGCCGGGAAGGCACGTGACCACCGTGATCACGACGACGACCGCGACCGCGATCCACGTGCCGGCGCGGCGGCGAGGACGCGCGGGAACCACCGGCACGGATGCCGCGGGCGCGACGCTCATCGATCGAGCCGATCGTCGCCGGTCAGCGACCGCCCGTAGATGTTCTCGAAGTCGGCATCCGTCGCGCGTGCGGCCGGCCCGTCGAAGACGACCTCTCCGGCGCGCATGCCGATGATCCGCGCGCCGTACTGTCGCGCAAGATCGAGCAGGTGGATGTTGACGAGCACCGTGATCCCGAGATCGGCGTTGATCCGCCGCAGGTCGCCCATGACGCCGTGCGCGGTGGGCGGATCGAGGCTCGCCACCGGCTCGTCGGCGAGGACGATGCGCGGCTGCTGCGCGAGGGCACGCGCGATCGCGACGCGCTGCTGCTGCCCTCCTGACAGGGCGGACGCGCGCTCCCAGACCTTCGAGAGGATGCCGACGCGATCCAGCGCCTCGAACGCGATCTGCCTGTCGCGGTCACGGTAGGCCCCCACGAGAGTGCGCCAGTACGGCGTGTGCGTGAGGCGCCCGACGAGCACGTTGTTGAGCACCGACGTGCGACCGGCGAGGTTGAACCCCTGGAACACCATGCCGATCTGCCCGCGGAGGTGGCGCAGTCGGCTGCCGCGGGCGTTGTCGACGCGCTGGCCGCCGACCGTGACAGTACCCTCGCTGACGGGGACGAGACCGTTGATCGTGCGGATCAGCGTGGACTTTCCCGACCCGGACAGCCCGACGATGCACACCATCTCACCGGGGGCGATCTCCAGGTCGACGCCGCGCAGGCCCACCGTGCCGTTCGGATAGCGGACGGTGACCCCGTCCAGACGGATGCCCCAGGGCGCCGAGGCCGCAGCCTCGACGCCCGGGGTGTGGATCAGATCCGTCACTGCAGTCCCAGCTGCTGCGCGGCGCGCGCCACGACGTCGAGGGAAGCGGGGTTGGCGGGCGCGAGCTTGGTGATGGAGTAGATGCTCTTGAGCACCTTCGAGCCCTCGTCGGTGTTGGAGTAGGACTCCAGCGCCTGGGTGATCTTGTCCTGCAGCGCCGGCGACAGCTTCGACGAGACGGCGACGCCGTCGTTGGGGATCGGGTCGCTCAGTGCGAAGACGACGACCTTCTGGCCCACGTCGGGGGTGTCCTTCTTGACGAGCGTGCGTGCGTCCCAGAAGCTGAAGCCGACCTCGGCATCGCCCTTGTAGACGGCCATCACCGAGGCGTCGTTGGCGGTGACGGGGATCTTCTGGAACCCGTTGTCGATGTCGATGCCCTTCTCCTTGAGGGCGAGCATCGGGTAGATGTAGCCGGCGGGCGAGCCGGGGCCGAGGACGGCGACCTTCGCGCCGGCGATCTTGGTGATCGCGTCCAGGCCGCTCGGGGTGGCGAGCTTGTCGGTGCCGTTGCAGTAGAGCATCCCGTCCTTGTCGACGGGGGTGTCCGCGCAGTACTTGCTCGGGTTGTTCGTCATGAACTGGGCCGGGTAGGTGATCGCGCCGTTGCGCTCGGTCTGCAGCACGACCTTCGCGCCGTACCGGTCGCTGGCCTGCCAGAGCTGCAGGGACGGGAGGAAGCCGATCTGTGCTTGGTCCGCGCCCATCGCCTCGACGGCGGCCTGGTAGTCCTTCGACACGACACCGGTGACGGGGATGCCGAGGGTGGAGCTGAGCATGTCGGTCAGCGGCTTGGCGGTGTCGACGAGTCCGGCCTGGTCCTGCGAGGGGACGAGAGCGAGAACGAGCGAGGTGGGGTCGGCGGCGGGCGCGGCGGAGCCGGAGGCGTCGGAGCTGCCGGAGCAGCCGGCGAGCGCGACGGTGGCGGCGAGCGCCGTCGCGGCGACTGCGGCCAGTCGGAGGCGGGTGATGCGCATGAGGTGTCCTTCGGTGTCGGGTGATGCGTGTGTGCGGGAGGGTCAGCGGGTACGCGCGTGGGCGTGCACCCAGTCGGTGAGGGCGGGAAGGAGTTCGGAGAGCGTGGCGGCGTGGAAGTCGGGGGTCGCGGCCTCGTCGGGGTAGCCGGCGACCAGCGCCGTGGCGTGGCCACGCGTGTGCGCCGGGGCGAGGTCGTTGCGCCAGATGTCGCCGACGGCGAGGACGTCGGCATCCGCATCGAGCGCGTCGAGCAGCGCGGCGAGTCCGTCGGGCTTGCCGGCGTCGACCACCACCCGGTCGAAGAGGCCGGTGAGCCCGAGCGCATCGAGGGCCTCGGGGATGCGCACCCCGGGGGCGTTGGTCACGAGCACCCGCTCGGCGTCGACGTCGGCGAGGAAGGCGGCGAGTCCGGCCGGCGCGGCGATCGGCGCGGCGTCCGAGGCGAGGTGCGCGCGGCTCGCGGCGTAGCCGCGGGCGAGGTCGTCGGCGCTCGCACCGGCGGCGGTGGCGCGCACCCGCACCAGGTCGTAGGCGTCGATCGCGATCTCCTCGCCGTCCGTCCCGGCGTGGCCGGAGAGGATGTCGTCGACGAACGACGCGGCGAGCCCGGCCTCCGCGGCGACGGCGCGCGCGTAGGCGCGCACCGGCCCGTCGCCGAGGGCGACGGTACCGTCGAAGTCGAAGATGAGAATCGGACGAGGCACGGAGCTCCCTGCGGTTTTTCGGCGGAGCGCCCAGGATGCTGGACGCTTCGTCCATAGTGAAGGACACTTGTGGACGCAATGACCACAGCAGATGAACAACAGGTAAAAGATGGCGATGCGCTCGCGCGGCTCGACGCCGCCGCGGCGCTGGCGGCGCGCGATCCGTTCGCCGCGCTGAACGCACTCCCCTGGCTCGGCGCGTCGATCGACGCGGATGCCGCCGCCGACCGGTTCGCGCAATGGGGACGCTCGAGCGTCGTCGACGAGAACACCGGCACGGCGGTGGTGCCGGCATCCGTCTTCGACGCGCTGCACGCGCGCGCCGGAGTGGACGCGCGCTTCCCGATCGGCAACGCGGGACTGCTGCACGTCTACGGCTACCTGCTGTCGACGACACCGACGCCCTACGGCCTCAAGCGTGATCGCTGGCTCGACGGCGCGCTCGCCCGGGCCTACGGGCTCGCGGCCGACGCCTTCCTCCCGTGGGCGCTGCCGACGGGCGAGACCCTGCTGACGCGGGTGACGGCGGCGATGGCCGAGCTGCTCGCACGGGCAGCCGTCCGGCGCGAGCAGCTCGGCGGCACAGAGGCGATCATCGCGGTCGACCGGCCCGCGGCATCCGGGGCAGCCGCCCTGGCCTATGCGCTCACGAGCGGCGGGTCGACGCGGCTGATCACGACCTTCCCCGTCGCCGCCGTCGACGACGTGCTGGCCGGCGTCGACGCCGACGGCCCGCGGCTGCGGTGGAACGCGGTCGGCTGAGGGGCGCCGCTCAGCCGGCCGGCGCCGTTCAGCCGGCCAGTGCCGCGTACTCGTCGGCCGCGGCGGCGACGCGGTGGTTGTAATCGATCGAGGGGTTGTAGGCGTCCACGGCGCGGATCCACCCGGACGGGTCGGCGAGCACCAGCCGGCGGCGCAGGGGCCTCCAGGAAGGGCGCGGTACGGCGTGCGCGCCGCGTGCCGCGGGCGGCCTCAGGACCACGGCCGCGCAGCCGCAGGCAGGAACGCCGTGAGATCGCAGGTGGTCTCGGAATGCGAATCATTCCCATTGGGGGGGGAATCTCCTTCGATCAGATCGCGCCGCCGCCGCCAACTCCGACCACCCGAGGGCAGGCGTTTCGCCGAGAACAGGCGATGACCGCGGCATCCGGCCTCTCCCCGGCCGCCGGCCTCTCCCTGGCCGATGGCCTCTCCCCGGCCGATGGCCTCTCCCCGCGAGGGCGGGATGCCGCGCCCCAGTCAGTCCCGCGGCGCGTGTGCCTCGAGGAACTCGTACAGATCGGTCGTGTCGACGCCCGGGAACGAGCCGGTCGGCAGGGTCGCCAGCAGCGTCCGGGGCGTGCGGACGTTGGGCCAGGCCTGGTCGCGCCACTGCGACTCGAGCTCGGCGGGAGCACGGCGGCAGCACACCTCGACGGCATGGCGCGAGACGCCGCGGTTGGTGGTCTCGCGCCCGACGAACCACTTGGTGTCGTCGAAGCGCACCCCCACCGACACCGAGTGCGCGCCCTCGCTCGAGGCCTCCACGCGCGCGGTGCACCAGAACGTGCCGTTGCCGGTGTCGGTGTACTGGTAGTACGGGTTGAACTTGTCGGGGATGTCGAAGACGACCCGGCTCGTCCAGCGGCGACAGCACAGCTGCCCCTCGATCGCCCCCAGGCGGTCGGAGGGGAAGTTCACGTCGTCGTTCTCGTACGCCTTCGTGATGGTCCCCGACTCGTGCACCTTCAGGAAGTGCACCGGGATGCCGAGGTGACGCGTGGCCAGGTTGGTGAAGCGGTGCGCCGCGGTCTCGTACGACACCGAGTACGCATCGCGGAGGTCCTCGATCGACAGCGCACGGCGCGACTTCGCGTCGTGGAGCACCGGGACCGCGTGATCCTCGGGGATCAGCAGCGCCCCCGTGAGGTAGTTCGTCTCCACGCGCTGGCGAAGGAACTCGGCGTACGAGCGCGGCTCGGCGTGGCCGAGGATGCGACTCGCGAGCGCCTGCAGCACGGCCGTGCGCGAGTCACCCTTCGCGGGCACCGTGCTCGAGAGGTACAGCCGCCCGTGCTTGATGTCGGCGACCGACCGCGTCGACGCCGGCAGGTCGGCGACGTAGTGCAGGGAGAAGCCCAGATGAGCGGCGATGTCCGACGCGGTGCGCTGCGTGAGCGGACCCCCGGGGTGATCGACGGCGCGCAGGATGCCGCGGGCGTGCTCCTCCAGCTCGGCGAAGTAATTGTCCTGCCGTCGCATGAGGTGGCGCAGCTCCACGTTCGCCCGCCGCGCCTCCTCAGGGGTGGCGGAACGCTCGTCGCCGAGCCGCTCGATCTCCCCCTGCAGCGCGAGCAGCGCCCGCAGGGCGTCGTCGGGGACCGACTTGCCGATGCGGAACGGCTCGATGCCGAGCGCCCGGAACGTCTGGCCCTTCATGGCGCGCTCGAGGGCGATCTCGAGGGTGGCGCGCTCATCCAGCGGCTCCGCCTCGAGGAGCTGGTCGACCGTCACCCCGAGGGCCTTCGCGATGGTGCGCAGGAGGGTGAGCTTGGGCTCGCGCTTGCCCGTCTCGATCATCGACAGCTGGCTCGGCGCGCGCTCGACGGCCGCCGCGAGCTCGTCGAGGGTCATGCCGCGGGCGGTGCGCAGCTGCCGGATGCGCCGGCCGATCGTGAGGGCGTCGGCCTCGTCGTCGGCGGCGCCCGAGAGGTCGGTGAAGGGAACATCGACGTTCGTCATGTCCGGGATTGTGTCACAGAATGTGAACTTCGATCAATCTTCACACTGGATTTGGTTACTCCTGGCCTCAAACTTCACCCACAGTGGAGACACGAGCCACCGCCGGCCCCGCCCCGGCATCCGATGAAGGAGAGCACCATGACGATCCAGGCCACCCCCGGTCAGCCGCCCCTCCGCGCGGGCGACCAGACGCAGACCGCCGCCGAGCTGCAGGAGATCTGGGACACCGACCCGCGCTGGGACGGCGTGCAGCGCACCTACACGGCAGAGGACGTCGTGCGTCTGCGCGGGTCGGTCCGCGAGGAGAACACCCTCGCCCGCCGCGGCGCGGAGAACCTCTGGAACCTCCTGCACACCGAGGACTACATCCGGGCGCTCGGCGCGTACACCGGCGGTCAGGCGGTGCAGCAGGTACGCGCGGGCCTGAAGGCCATCTACCTCTCCGGCTGGCAGGTCGCCGCCGACGGCAACCTCGCCGGGCAGACCTACCCCGACCAGAGCCTCTACCCGGCCAATTCGGTGCCCGCTGTCGTCCGCCGCATCAACAACGCGCTGATCCGCCAGGACCAGATCGAGCACACCGAGGGCACCCTCACGCAGGACTGGCTGGCGCCCATCGTCGCGGATGCCGAAGCCGGCTTCGGCGGCCCGCTCAACGCGTACGAGCTCGCGCATTCGCTCATCCAGTCGGGTGCCGCCGGCATCCACTGGGAAGACCAGCTCGCCAGCGAGAAGAAGTGCGGCCACCTCGGCGGCAAGGTGCTGGTGCCCACGCAGCAGCACATCCGCACCCTGAACGCGGCTCGGCTCGCCGCCGACGTCGCCGGCGTGCCGACCGTCATCATCGCCCGCACCGACGCGCTGGCGGCCGACCTGCTCACGAGCGACGTCGACCCCCGCGACCAGGAGTTCACGACCGGCGAGCGCACGAGCGAGGGCTTCTACCGGGTGCGCCCGGGCCTGGAGGCGGTCATCAGCCGCGGCCTGGCCTTCGCCCCCTACGCCGACCTGCTGTGGGTGGAGACGGGCGAGCCCGACATCGAGCTGGCCCGCGCGTTCGCGAGCGCGATCCACGAGCGGTTCCCCGGCAAGATGCTCGCCTACAACTGCTCGCCGAGCTTCAACTGGAAGCGTCACCTCAGCGACGAGCAGATCGCGACCTTCCAGCAGGAGCTGGCCGACCTGGGCTACAAGTTCCAGTTCATCACCCTCGCGGGCTTCCACGCCCTCAACTACTCGATGTTCGATCTCGCCTCCGGCTACGCCGAGCGTGCCATGAGCGCGTACGTCGAGCTGCAGGAAGCCGAGTTCGCCGCGGAGGCCCGCGGCTACACCGCCACCAAGCACCAGCGCGAGGCGGGCACCGGCTACTTCGACGTCGTTTCCACGGCGCTCAACCCCGACAGCGCGACCCTGGCTCTGGTGGGATCCACTGAGGCCGAGCAGTTCCACTGAGACACCGCGCTTCGACTCGCTGCGCTCGCTCAACGACCGGAACACGCACTCCCGGTCGTTGAGCGAGGCCCGCAGGGCCGAGTCGACACGCCGCACCCCACGCACACACGACACAGAAAGAGCAGGGCCATGACTCCCACCGCCACGGGCACCGCGCCCGCATCGACCATCACCATCACGGGACCGATCCGCGACCGCTACGAGGAGATCCTCACCCCCGCGGCCATCGCGTTCCTCGCCGAGCTGCACGTCCGCTTCGCCGGCCGGCGTCACGACCGCCTCGCCGACCGGATGCGGCGCCGTTTCGAGATCGGCAACGGGCACGACCCGCAGTTCCGCTCCGACACGGCCCACATCCGCGAGGATGCCGAGTGGCAGGTCGCCGGGGCGGGTCCGGGACTGGAGGATCGCCGCGTCGAGATCACCGGACCCACCGACCCGAAGATGACGATCAACGCGCTCAACTCGGGCGCGAAGGTGTGGCTGGCCGACCAGGAGGATGCCACGAGCCCCACCTGGCGGAACGTCATCGAAGGTCAGCTCTCGCTGTTCGACGCGATCCGCGGACAGCTCTCGTACACGAGCCCCGAGGGCAAGCAGTACCGCGTCACCGCCGAGCAGACCCCCACGATCGTGATGCGTCCCCGCGGCTGGCACCTGGTCGAGAAGCACATCCGCTACACCGACCGCGCCGGTCGCGACCTCGCGGCATCCGGTTCGCTCGTCGACTACGGCCTGTACTTCTTCCACAACGCGCAGCGTCTGATCGACAACGGTGTGGGCCCCTACTTCTACCTGCCGAAGATCGAGTCGGCGGAGGAGGCGAAGCTGTGGGACGACGTCTTCACCTTCAGTGAGAACTACCTCGGCATTCCGCACGGCACCATCCGCGCGACGGTGCTCATCGAGACGCTGCCGGCGGCGTTCGAGATGGAGGAGATCCTGTTCGAGCTGCGCGACCACATCGCGGGTCTGAACGCGGGCCGCTGGGACTACATCTTCTCGATGATCAAGAACTACCGCGGCCGGGGCGCGCGGTTCGTGCTGCCCGACCGCAGCCAGGTCACGATGACGGTGCCGTTCATGCGGGCCTACACGGAGCTGCTCGTGAAGACGTGCCACAAGCGCGGAGCCTTCGCGATCGGCGGCATGAGCGCCTTCATCCCCAACCGGCGCGACCCCGAGGTGACGGCGCAGGCGTTCGAGAAGGTCGCCGCCGACAAGAAGCGCGAGGCCGGCGACGGCTTCGACGGGACCTGGGTGGCCCACCCCGACCTGATCCCGGTGGCCCGGGCCGAGTTCGACGCCGTACTCGGCGAGCGTCCCAACCAGATCGACCGCCAGCGCCCCGAGGTGAACGTCCAGGCCTCGCAGCTCATCGACGTGCACATCGGACTGCCGGTCACGGCGGCGGGCGTGTACGGCAACGTGTCGGTGGCGATCCGCTACATCGAGGCGTGGCTGCGAGGGCTCGGGGCCGTCGCGATCGACAACCTCATGGAGGATGCCGCGACCGCCGAGATCAGCCGCAGCCAGGTGTGGCAGTGGATCCACCAGGACCGCACGACGGACGACGGCACCCGCATCACGCGCGAGTACATCGAGGGTCTCATCGCGCAGGTCCTGGCCGAGGTGCCGCGCCAGGACGGCGACCGGTTCGACGACGCGGCGGCGATCTTCCGCGATGTCGCCCTCGGTGAGGACTTCCCGACGTTCCTGACGCTCGGGGCCTACGCCGACTACCTGACCGACTGACGGTCCGCGTCGCACAGTGGGGGTGGATGCCGCGGCATCCACCCCCACTGTCGCGCACTGCAGGAAGGACGTTGACAGAGTTGGCTAATGCTATTAGCTTTATGGCTATGACAACCACGTCCTCTCCCTCAGCTGCCTTCGCCCGGCTGGATGTCCATCACCTCGATCGGCCGGAAGGTCGCATCGCGTACCGCGTGAGCGGTGACGGTCCGCTCGTCGTGTGCGTTCCCGGCATGGGCGAGATCGCCGCGAGCTACCGCTACACCGTCCCCGCTCTGCGCGAGGCCGGGTTCCGCGTCGCCGTGATGGACCTGCGCGGTCACGGCGAGTCGGATGCGACGTTCACGGCGTACGACGACGTGGCGGCCGGCACCGACATCCTCGCGCTCATCGCGCATCTCGGCGGCCCCGCCGTCGTCGTCGGCAACTCGATGGCCGCCGGGGCGGCCGTCTGGGCTGCCGCCGAGGAGCCCGCCGCCGTCAACGGCCTGGGTCTGGTCGGCCCGTTCGTCCGCAACGCGCCGACCAACCCGTTCGCCGCCGCAACGTTCCGCCTGCTGATGCTCCGGCCGTGGGCCCGCGCGGCCTGGCTCGCCTACCTGCCCCAGCTCTCCCCCGGCAGCCGGCCCGCCGACTTCGCGGAGCACCGCGCAGCGATCCGCGACGCGATGCGCCGCCCGGGCGCCGCCGCCGCATTCGCGCGCACGACGCGCACCGACCACAGCCTCGCCGAGAAGCGGATCCCCGAGGTGTCGGCACCGGCGCTGGTCATCATGGGCACGGCCGACCCCGACTTCAGCGACCCGAGCGGCGAAGCGGCCTGGATCGGCGAGCACCTGCGCGCCCGCGTGGTGCTCGTGGAGGGCGCCGGGCACTACCCGCAGGCCGAGTACCCCGAGCAGGTCGGTCCCGCCTTGGTCGCGTTCTGTCGCGAGGTGGCCGGTGCCTAGGGCCGGGCTCACCCGCGATGCCGTGGTGACGCTGGCGTTGGAGACGATCGACGAGCTCGGTCTCGACGCTCTCACCCTCGCCGAGATCGCCGGCCGCGCCGGCGTGAAGGTGCCGAGCCTCTACAAGCACATCGCTTCGCTCGAGGTGCTGCGCTCGGCTGCGGCCACCGAGGCGACGCATGAGCTCGCGCGGGAGCTGCAGGCCGCGGCTGTCGGCGTGTCCCGCACGGCGGCACTGGACAGTCTTGCGCACGCCTATCGGGGGTACGCGTTGCGGCATCCAGGACGATATGCGGCCACCCAGCGCGCACCCCTGCCCGGTGAGGCGCGAGAGGAGGCGCATGCCGCCGCCGCGGCGGAGGTGCAACAGGTCGTCTCGGCGACGCTGCGCGGCTACGACATCGCCGACGATCAGCTGATCGACGCCACACGTGCTCTGCGCGCCGCCCTGCACGGGTTCTGCGCACTCGAGAACGGGGGCGGCTTCGCCCTTCCGGTCACCATGTCGCAGAGCTTCGCCCGGATGATCGCCGGCCTCGACCGCATGCTGTCGACCTGGCCGAACTGAGGCTCACTCCCGACCGGGATCGATCGGCGCGAAGCGGCGCAGACCGCCGCCCGTCGTGAGGCGGGATGCCGCGAGCGAGCCCGCGACCGCGAGGAAGATCGGCAGCAGCAGGGTGAATCCCGTTCCGGTGAACTCGATGATCAGCGCGATCGCGGTGAAGGGCGCCCGCATGTTGGCGGCGAGGAACGCCCCCGCCGCGACGATGGCCAGCGCGGTGCCGTCGGCACCGGGCCAGATGAACGCCCACCCGGCCGCGGCCGCAGCGCCCAGCGCCGCGCCGATCGCCACCGACGGCTGCAGGGTGCCGCCGATCGCACCGGAGCCGAGCGAGACCGACGTGGCCACGTACTTCATCACGGCCAGCGCCAGCAGCAGGTAGGCGGGTTGAGCGAGATCGAAGCCGGCGGTCGCGAGGGCACGTCCGTTTCCGAGGATGAGCGGCAAGAACGCGCCGAGCACACCGACCGCGGCGAACGTGACGGGCAGCACGACGAGCAGCTTCCACCCGGTGGGGCGGTGCCGCGACAGCCGGGCGGTGACTGCGGAGAAGCTCGTCGCCCCCCAGCCCATGAGGGGCCCGATCAACACGGCGGCGACGAGAAGGGACGGCGTGACGGCGACGGGCGCGACGTGGTACAGCGAGTCGTCGGCGACCAGGGGACGAGCGACGACCGTGGCGACCGCGCTCACCGAGAGGGCGACGACGGCGGCGCCCGCGCTGAAGCGCGCGAGGAGGATCTCGATCGCGAACAGCGCCCCGGCCAGCGGCACGTTGTAGACAGCGGCGAGACCCGCGCCGGCGGCGGAGGCGACGAGGATCATCGACCAGCGTGCGTCGATGCGGAACCAGCCGACGAGCTTCGAGCCCGCCATCGCCGACAGCTCTCGGGGCGCCACCTCTTTGCCGATCGAGGCGCCGAGGCCGACAGAGGTCACCTGGATCACGGTGTCGGCAAGGGTTTCCAGCGCCGGCATCCGCTTTCCGGCGACTCCTTCTTCGACGCTCGCGATGCGCCGCCCGAACCGGCGGAGCAGGTACCAGCCGAGGGCCGCGATCACGCCGGCGGCGCTCAGGCTGAGGATCGGAAGCCACCAGGGCGATGGCAGAGCGAGCCCATCGAGGAACGGCCCCTCGGCGCTTCCCCAGACCAGGTGCTCCACGGAGTGGACGATCCAGACGAGCAGCAGTACCGCCAGGCCCGTCGCGATACCGACGCAGAGGGTGGCAAGGCCCAGACGCACCAGCCCCCACAGACCGGAGAGGCGGCGAGGCGGGCGGGCACGGGCGTCTCCGGTCACGTCGTCACGTTAGCGCACGCGCTGCGTCGTTCCCGACACGCGCGAGCCAGGCGGCGCCCCGCAGCGCGGCATCCGTGCCGGCGCGCGCGATCTCGATCCGCACGTCGGCGAAAGGGGCACGAAGTTCCGCCCGCAGCCCCTCGGTGAGCGGCTCGACGAGCGCCGCTCCCAGTTCGGAGACGCCGCCACCGAGCAGCACGAGGCCCGGGTCGACGGTGGCGATCACCGGAGCGAGCGACGCGCCCAGCTCGTCGGCGGCCGCCGCGATCACCTGAGCGGCCACCGTGTCGCCCTCCCGCGCTCGTCGAGCGACCTCTCGCAGCGGCACCGCGATGCCCGTGCGCTCCGCGAACGAGCGCTCGATACCCGGCCCGCTCGCGAAGGCTTCGACATGGTCTCGGCCGCCGCACGAGCACACGCGCCCGCGCATCGTGGCTGCGCGCAGATGCCCGATCGATCCGGCCATCCCGGATGCACCGCGCAGCAGCACGCCCTCGGACACGACGGCTCCTCCGATGCCCGTCCCCACCGCGACGAAGACGAAGCGGTCCCGGTCGGAGCCCAGGGCGAGCTCCCCGAGCGCGGCCGCGTGCACGTCATTGACGACGACGACCGGGACACCGAGCCGTGCGACGAGTCCTGCGGCCACGGCAGTGCCGCGCCACCCGGCGAGATGATCGGTAGCGTGCGTGACGATGCCGTCCTCATCGAAGGCCCCTGCGCTGCCGACGCCGACCGCGGCGACCGGACCGGCCGCCTCGATCACCTCGCGCACGAGCGCGGCCGCCGCATCGAGGATGGCTGCCGCCCCCTTCGCTGCCGGGGTCGGCCGCTGGACGCGGTGGCCGATCTGCCCGCCTTCGCGCACGAGGGCGGCCGCGATCTTGGTGCCGCCGATGTCGACGGCGACGACGGCCCGTGCGCTCTCCTCCCGGACGCTCATCGCGCTCCAGGGGTCACCGCGACGAAGCGGCGCGTGATGGCGATGGGATCGGTGATCGCTCCCCCCACGACGACGGCGTGGGCGCCGGCGTCGAAAGCCGCGGCCACCTCGGCGGGCGTCTGGAAGCGGCCCTCCGCGAGCACGCGAACACCGCGCGCCGCGAGTCGGGCGACGAGGTCGAGGTCGGGCCCACGGTGCTGTGGCGAGTAGGGCGTGTAGCCCGACAGCGTCGTGCCGACGAAGGTGGCCCCGGCATCCCACGCGGCCATCCCCTCGTCGAACGTCGACACATCCGCCATCACCGCGACGCGCGCGTGCGTGATCGCGCTGCGTACGCGCGCCGCGACGTCCGCCACGACTTCGAGGGTGGCATCCACCGCGACGATGTCGGCCCCGGCATCCACGAGCGCGACGACCTGCTCATCGGTCTGCGTGATCACGTTCCGGCGCACCCCCATCCGCTTGTCGAGCCCGATGATCGGGACGTGCGTCGACTCTCGCACAGCGGAGATGTCGTGCACGCCGTTGATGCGCAGCGCGGCGGCGCCCCCGCGCAGCGCACTGGCGGCCAGCCGCGCGATCGTCGGCGTGTGACGCAGCGGAGATCCGTTCGATGCCTGACACGAGACGATCAGTCTCCCCTCGACCGCGACGACGGCGTCTTCACTTGAGTGCACCGGCACCGACACCTCCTACGAAGTAGCGCTGGAAGACGACGAACAGCACCAGCGCGGGAAGGGTGAACAGAACGGATGCCGCCATCAGCGGACCCCACTCCAGGTTCCGCTCGCCGAAGAACGAGTACAGACCGATGGACAGCGTGTATTTGCTCGCGTCGTTGAGATAGATGAGCGGATTGAGGAAGTCGGTCCATGCCCAGACGAACTGGAAGATCGCGGCGGTGATGAGCGCGGGTCGTGCCTGCGGGAGAACGATCGACCAGTAGATGCGCAGCTCGGAGGCCCCGTCGATCCGCGCGGCCTGCAGCAGCTCGTTGGGCACCGAGGTCAGGAACTGGCGCAGCATGAAGATGAGGAACGGCGTGCCGAAGAACGCCGGAGCGACCAGCGGGATGATGCTGTTCGTCGCTCCGAGACCGTTCCACATCAGGAACAGCGGGATCATGGTCACCTGCGGCGGCAGCATCATCGTCGCCATGACGATCACGAGCAGCGGCCGCTGACCGCGCCATCCGATCTTCGACAGCGAGTAGGCCACCAGCGGCGACGCGATGAGCATTCCCAGCACCGACAGGCCCGCGATCACAATCGTGTTCAGCAGGTACTGCCAGAACGGGATCTCTTCGAACACCGCGACGAAGTTCTGCAGCGTCCATTCGGTGGGCCACAGCGACGGGGGCGCACTGAAGATGTCGTCGGGCAGCTTGAACGCGGTGCTCAGCATCGACAGGAACGGGAAGACGAACGCCAGCACGAGCAGCCAGATCGCGAGGTATCGGGCGGTGGTGCGCGCGGCGCGGCGCGCCGTCGTCCGCCGACGGGAGGCGCCCGCCTGCCGCGGGTCAGTCGCGGTCAGAGCCATAGTGGACCCATTTCTTCGAGGACCACAGCAGGACGAGCGTGATCGCGAGAGTGAGCAGGAACAGCACCCAGGCCATCGCCGACGCGTAGCCCATCTTCAAGAAGACGAAGGCGTTCTGGTACAGGTACATCGCGTAGCTGATCATCGATTGGCCAGGTCCCCCGCTCGCCTCGTTCAGTCGCGTCTGGGTGAGCAGATACGGCTGCGTGAAGATCTGGAGGTAGGCGATCACGGTCACGATGATCTGGAAGAGCGTGACGGGAGAAATGGTCGGCCACGTGACGTAGCGGAACCGGGCGAACCAGCCTGCGCCGTCGAGCTCGGCGGCCTCGTAGAGCTCGGCGGGCACGTCCTTGATCGCGGCGAGATAGATGATCATGGTTCCGCCGATCGTCCACAGACACATCAACACGATCGCCGGTTTCCCCCACTGGGGCTGCTCGAGCCACTCCGGCTGCGGCAGATGCAGCAGCCCGAGGAAGTAGTTGACGAATCCATACTGGGTGTTCAACAGCCACCGCCACAGGTAACCGCCGACCACGATCGGCACGATCGTCGGCAGATAGACCAGGGCGCGGTAGAGCGGCTGACCGCGCACCGGGAGGTTCAGCAGGTGGGCGCCACCGATGGAGATGAGGATCGTGAGCGGCACGCCCAAGAACGCGAGGAACAGCGTGTTGGCCAACGCCTTCCAGAAGGTGTCGTCCCGCATCATCTGGGCGTAGTTGTCCAGGCCGACCCACGAGGGCGGCTGGAAGAGGTTGAAGTCGGTGAAGCTGTACACCGCCGAGGCCACTACCGGCCACACGATGAAGACAGCGGCGCCGATGAGGAACGGCGACGCGAACGCCAGACCCAGAAGGGTCTGGCGTCGCGCGCCGCGGGGGGCGGTCGGTGCCATCAGTACGAGGAGACCTTGCCGGCGACGGAGGCCAGCGCCTCATCGGGGCCGGCGACGCCGCGGACGATGTCGTCGAAGGCCGTCGCCAGGTCGGTGGAGTACTGCGCGCTGTACGGCTGGCTCGCGAGCGACTTCGCGTTGGGGCTCGCGAGCGCCTTCAACCACGAGTCGAAGTGGGGGATCTCGGCGTAGGCGGGGTCGTCCAGCAGGGCAGTCTTGGAGGGCAGGTTGCCGAGGGCGAGCGTGAAATCGACCATCGGCTTGTCCTGCACCATGTACGCGAGGAACTTCGCCGCCTCGGCCTTGTGCTTCGAGTTGCTCGGGATGAACAGCGTGCTGGTCGTGACCTGCGTGGTCCCGGCGAGCGCGGGGGTGGCCGCCGGGATGTCGATCACGCCCCAGTTGAGGTTCGGGGCGACCTTGGGGATGTTCACCGCCTGCCATTCGCCGTCGACGACCATCGCCTGCTTGCCCGTGTAGAAGGGATCCTGCGCGGACATGTACTGGCCGAGACCCGACGCGAAGGTCGCGATCTTGTCGGCACCGAACGTGTCGGTCAGTGTCGTGGTGTACCAGTCGAGGGCCGCGACGTTCTTGGGGTCGTCGGGGGTGGGAGTCTTGCCGTCGGCGCCGTCCCAGGTGCCACCGAAGGCGTAACCGAGGGTCGTGAACAGAGTGGATGCCGAGGGGTTGCCGAGCCCGATCTGCGTGATCGCCCCGCTTCCGTCGACGACCGTCAGCTTCTTCACGGCATCCGCGAGCTCATCCATGGTCGTGGGCGGCTTCACACCCGCCTTGTCGAGGAGGTCCTTGTTGTACATGAGCTGCTGGGTGTGCACCGCGATCGGGAGCGCGTAGATCTTGCCATCGAAGGTCATCTGCTCCATGGATGCCGGCGCGAACGCGGACGTGTCGACCTTCTCCGCCGCGAGGTAGTCGTCCAGGGGCGCGAGGATCCCCTTGGAGGCCCACGAGCCGACGGTGTTGCCGAAGTTGTCGGAGATGTCGAAGCTGCCGTTGCTGGAGGACATCGAGGTGAGCTGCTTCTGCGCGTCGGGGCTTGAGACACCGACGACCTTGATGTCGGACTGGCTGGCGTTGAAGTCGGCGATGATCTTCTCCAGCGCCTTCGCCTCCTCTCCGCCCCACAGATAGGAGAAGGTGATCGTGGTCGGGCCGGAGGGCGCGGCCGCCGCGCAGCCTCCCAGAGCGACGGACGCCGCGAGGACGCCGGAGAGCGCGACGGCGCGGGTGAGGACCCGCCGTCCCGTGATGGTCAGTTCCATGGTGTTCCTTCGAGGTGCGTGGGTTCGGGTGGTGAAGCTTGGTAGAAATTGGTGTACTCCATTTTTTCGGGGCGTGTCAAGAGATTCCCGAAATATCGTGTTCTCTCGCCTCGACATGCGGTCCGTTTCTGTGCAATGGTTAGATCCAATTCGCACACGGCAGCGGATGTCCCCCCCCCTGCCGAGGATCCGCGGGAGCACCATGACCGACGCGCAGCACAGCAAGTCCGAACGCCTACGACAGCACCTCGTCGAGGTGATCGGGCAAGGGCTCGAGCCGCATTCCCGCCTGCCCACCGAGCGCGACCTGGCGACGGAGTTCGACGTCAGCCGACTCACCGTCCGCCGTGCGCTCGACCGCCTGGAACACGATGGCCTCGTCTACCGCGTCCAGGGCGCCGGGACCTTCGTCGCCGCTCCTCGCATCGCCAAATCCGTGGAGCTGACCTCGTTCAGCGAGGACATGCGCGCGCGGGGACTCGAGCCGGGCTCGTCCCTCCTCGTCACGGAGACGATCCCGGCGGGAGCACGCCTGGGCGCGCGGCTTCGCATGAGCCCGTCGGAGGATGTCTTCCACATCCGCCGCGCGCGCACGGCCGACGGAGAGCCCATGGCCCTCGAAGACTCGTACCTGAACCCGTCGTTCTTCCCCGGGCTGATCCAGAACGTCGGGAACGACTCGCTCTACCGGATCCTGGAGCAGCAGTACGGCATGCGGATCGAGTGGGCCGAGCAGAGCATCCAGGCGAGCGTCCTCGACCCCGAACAGGCCGACATCCTGCAGGCACCGGCGTTCTCGCCCTGCTTCTTCGTGACCCGAACCAGCTTCGACGCGCAGGACCGTGCGATCGAGTACGCCGAGTCGACCTACCGCGGCGATCGCTACCACTACGAGCTCCAGATCCATCGTTCGCGCTGAGGAAGCAGGACCCACCGCATGCGAATCGCCCTCGTTCCGCTCGACGAACGACCGGTCAACATCCAGCTGCCCCGCCAGGTCGCCGCCATCGCGGGCGTCGACCTGCTGATCCCGCCCGTCGACGCGCTGCCCAGGTTCCGAACGCCGGCCGACGTGGACGCGCTGCACGGCTGGCTTCGCGAGGTGGCAGCCGCTTCGGCGGGAGGCGACGGCGTGGACCACCTCGTCGTCTGCATCGACACGCTCGTGCACGGTGGCATCATCCCCGCCCGCATCACGGCGGACTCGCCGCGCATCGCGCTGGACCGCCTCGACCTGCTCCGAGAGCTCCACGAGCTCCGCGCCGCCGCCGACCACCCCGCGCTCGTGATCACCGCGGCATCCCTGGTCATGCGCGCCAGCGACTCCTACTCGGCCGTCGAAGAGCCCGAGTACTGGAGCACGTACGGCCGCGCACTCCACGCGTTCGGCGGCGCACTCCACCACGCGCTGGAAGCCGATCTGGTGCCGGGCGAACACCCCCAGACTCCCGCCACCGATTTTCCCCGCAGCAAACGGAGCGACTTCGAGCGTCGGCGTCTGCGCAACCACATCATCAACCTCGCCGCTCTCGGGTTGCGGGAGGAGGGCGTCATCGATGCCCTCGCGGTGACCGCGGACGACACCGCCGCCTACTCGGCCGGATCGGCGGAACAGATCTGGCTGCGCCACTGGGCGCGCGCCCTGCCGCGCGGCGGTGAGGTGATGATGTACCCCGGCGCCGACGAGGTCGGCGCCGCACTCGTCGCACGCGCGCTCGTCGCCGCCGGGGACAGCCGCCCGACGTGGCGGATCGTCTGCGGCGAAGACGACGGCCTCACCCGCATCCCGAACTTCGAGAACGCCCCCGTGCGCGAGAGCCTCGTGCGACAGATCGTGGCCGCCGGTGGCGTGGTCACCGAGGACACCGGCCCGGTCGACGCGGTGCTCGTCGCCCACGCGCCCGATCCCGACCACGGCGACTGCTTCGGCGGTGTACCGCGCTCCGATCCGGCGGCCGTGGACGCGACCGTGGCGGCGGTGCGCGACGCGCTCGCGTCGGGCGCCATCGTCGCGCTGGCCGACGTCCGCTACAGCAACGGCAGCGATCCGCTGCTCGTCGACCGGCTCGCTGCGGAGGGGCTGCTGCTGCACCTCACCTCGTACGGCGGCTGGAACACGGCCGGAAACGCGATCGGCGGCGCCGTCGCGCAGGCGACGGCGTGGTGGGTCGGGCGCCGCGACGACACTGCCGACCCTCATGCCCTCCGAGAGGCGCTGCTCACCCGCATCCTCGATGACCATGCGTATCAGAGCGGCATCCGCCCGGCGATGCAGAACGACGTCTTCGGAGGCGCGATCGGTCCCGTCGACGAACAGACCGAAGCCCGAGCCCTCCACCGCATCGGCGTGGAACTCCAGAGTCGCCTGGACGACCTGCTCGCCGGCGACGATCCATGGACGGTGGTCTCGGTCGCATTGCCCTGGCATCGCAGCTTCGAGATCGACATCGCCCTCGCACGGCGCTGAGCGAACCGGACGCACTACGCTTTTGCCTGTGACCGAACGCGCTCCCCTGTCCCGCAAGCTGTCCGCCATCGCCGAGTCCGCGACCCTCAAGGTCGATGCGAAGGCGAAGGCCCTGCAGGCGGCCGGCCGCCCCGTGATCTCCTATGCGGCCGGCGAGCCCGACTTCGCGACGCCGCAGTTCATCGTGGATGCCGCCGCGCACGCCCTCCACGACCCCGCGAACTACCGCTACACGCCCGCCGCCGGCCTGCCCGTGCTGCGCGAGGCGATCGCCGCGAAGACCCTTCGCGACTCGGGCCTGGAGGTCGCCCCGTCGCAGATCATCGTGACCAACGGTGGCAAGCAGGCCGTCTACCAGGCCTTCCAGGCGGTCGTGAACCCGGGTGACGAGGTGCTCCTGCCCGCGCCGTACTGGACGACGTATCCCGAGGCGATCGCGCTGGCCGACGGCATCCCGGTCGAGGTCTTCGCCGGCGCCGACCAGGACTACAAGGTCACCGTGGACCAGCTCGAGGCCGCCCGTACCGACAAGACGACGGTGCTCGTCTTCGTCTCCCCCTCCAACCCGACCGGCTCGGTCTACACACCCGAGGAGACGAAGGCGATCGGCGAGTGGGCGCTCGCGCACGGCATCTGGGTGATCAGCGACGAGATCTATCAGAACCTCGTCTACGAAGGCGCG
This sequence comes from Microbacterium sp. AG790, assembly GCF_003634765.1. Classification (NCBI taxonomy): domain Bacteria; kingdom Bacillati; phylum Actinomycetota; class Actinomycetes; order Micrococcales; family Microbacteriaceae; genus Microbacterium; species Microbacterium sp. AG790. The sequence continues at coordinate 506,774 of NZ_RBWZ01000006.1, read as the reverse complement.
CGGGCCGTGTCGATCGTCGACGCGGTGCCGGAGCTGGCCGGACAGACCATCCTCGTCAACGGGGTCGCCAAGACCTATGCGATGACCGGCTGGCGTGTGGGCTGGATGGTCGGCCCCGCCGACGCGATCAAGCTCGCCGGCAACCTCCAGTCGCACCTGAGCTCGAACGTCAACAACGTCGCTCAGCGCGCGGCCTTGGCCGCGCTCACCGGACCGCAGACCGAAGCCGAGGACATGCGTCAGGCCTTCGACCGGCGGCGGCGGCTGATCGTTTCGGAGCTCGCCAAGATCCCGGGGGTCACGGTGCCCAACCCGCTCGGCGCGTTCTACGTCTATCCGGACGTCACCGGTCTCCTCGGACGGGAATGGAACGGCACCCGGGTCGACACCTCGCTCGAGCTCGCCGACCTCATCCTCGACCAGGCCGAGGTCGCGGTCGTTCCCGGTGAGGCGTTCGGCCCGTCGGGATACCTGCGTCTGTCCTACGCGCTCGGCGACGACCAGCTGCTGGAGGGCGTCCAGCGCCTGCAGAAGCTGTTCGGCACCGACTGATCCGACGCCCTCGCACACTCAGACAGCACATAGCCGGACGGAGAACGATCGGACTCCATGCGCCCGTCGACATCCTCCCTCCTTGTGGCGTCGCGCAGATCGCGCCGCCGCCGCAACGCGCTGCTCGCACCGTCTGAGCACCCGGCGACCAAGCTGGTCGTCGGGCTGGCGACGATCGTGTTCCTCATCAGCGCCGGTCTGGCCCTGCGCGCCGCGCCCATCGACGCAGATCTGTCCCGGGCGATGAACGGCTGGCACATCGATGGCCTCGGCCAGGTCACCGCCCTCGTCTACGACCTGTTCTCCCCCGTGCCGGCGATCGTGATCACTGTGATCGTCACCGGCATCGTCTGGGCGCTCAGTGGCCGGGTGGCTCTGGCAATCGCGTTCGCCGGCACGATCGCCCTGACCTGGATCCCGTCCGACATCGTCAAGATCGCGGTCGGCCGCCCGCGTCCGGACGCGACCCTGCTGCCGCACCCGGTGGCGCAGATGCCGGTCGATCCGTCGTACCCGAGCGGACACGTCGTCTTCGTCACCGCGCTGGTGCTCGCCCTGGTGCTCATGCTGAAGGGCACACGTTGGCACCGGCCTGCGATCGTGTTCGGCACCGTCGCGGTCGTCGTGGTCGTGCTCTCCGTCGCGATCCTCGGCGTGCACTACCCCACCGACGCACTCGCGTCGGTGCTGTGGGCGCTGGGTGTCTTCCCGGCCGCGCGGATCATCTGGGTGCGCATGCTCATGCCGCTCGTCCCGTTCCTGCGGGAAGTGCCGCGACCCGAGCCGGCAGAGGCCGCGCCGGGACCGCGCCGCCACGGCGACGTCGAGACACAGGAAGGCTGACGCAGCGCGGGAGCCCTACAGCTCGACGCCCACCAGCACCGGTTCGGGCTGCAGCAGCAGACCGAACTCGGACTGCACACGGTGCTGGATGTAACGCGCGAGTTCAGCGACCTCGCCGGCCGTCGCTCCGCCGCGGTTCGTGAGAGCAAGCGCGTGCTTCGTCGACAATCCCGCCCGTGAGCGCGGCAGCCGGAAGCCCTTGCCGAGACCCGAGTGCTCGATCAGCCAGGCCGCACTGACCTTGACATCCGGCTGCACCGAGACCGGCGGAGGCACGACGCCGTCGAAGGCGGCCAGGGGGATGACGGTGACCGGTTCGATCTCCACGGCCATCGGCCAACGAGGACACTCGGGCGGGAGGGTGCGCGCGAAGGATGCCGAGACGATCGCGTTCTGGAAGAACGACCCGGCGCTGTGGGTGTCGGGATCGGCGTCATCGAGCACCATGCCCTTGGCGGCCCGTGTCGCCAGGACCGTCTCGCGGATCCACCGGAGCGAGACCGCGGCATCCGGAGCCAGGCGCAGCGCCTGACGCAGCTGAGCGCCGCGCACGGGAACGTCGCCGGCGCCGACGTCCTGCAGTTCGAGGGTGATCGAGACGATGACGCCGGAGCGCTCGGCGCCCCGACCGTAGTGCTGCTTGAGCACCGACGTGCGAAAGCCCAAGCCGAGTGCGTCGGCCGAGACGGTCTCCACCTCGCCGGTGGCCTCGTCGAGCAGTTCGACCTCGACGAGCGTCTCGACGATCTCCTGCCCGTACGCGCCGACGTTCTGAATGGGCGCCGCGCCGGCAGAGCCGGGGATGCCGCTCATGGCCTCGATGCCGGCCAGCCCGGCCGCGACCGTGTACTCGACGAGGGCGTCCCAGTTGTGACCGGCGTCGACGCGCAGGCGGACGTGACCCTCCCGAGCACCCTCGACACGCTGAATGCCGGAGGTGCGCACCAGCACGACGGTGCCGTCGAAGGGCTCGTCGCCGGCGAGCAGATTCGAGCCGCCGCCGAGCACGAGCCACGGCTCCCCCTGCGACCACGCCTCCTGCAGCGCCGAGATGAGCTCGTCGCGGGTGCGGGCCTCGACCATGCGCAGGGGCGTGCCGCCGACACGCAGGGTCGTCAGGTCGGCGAGCGGGACCGGCGTGATCTCGGCCATCAGGACTGGTGGCGCACGCGCACCTGCGCCTTGCCGAGCACGGTCGTGTCGCCGAACGTGACGGTGAGGTCGATGCGGGCGGCCTCGTCGTCGAGGGCGCCGACCTTGGCCGAGACGAAGAGGTCGGCACCATCCTCGGCATCCACCACGACGGGACGCGTGAAGCGCACGCCGTACTCGAGGATGCGGCCGGCATCACCGAGCCACTCGACGATGGTCTCGACGGCGAGGCCCATCGTGAGCATGCCGTGCGCGAGCACGCCGGGAAGGCCCACGCGCGCGGCGACGTCGTCACGGTAGTGGATGGAGTTGAAATCCCCCGACGCGCCCGCGTAGCGCACGAGCGACTCGCGGGTCAGGTGCACGGTGCGCTCGGCGACGACGGTGCCGACTTCCAGGGCTGCGGATGTCACGAGACCTCGCCTCCGATGAGCAGAACGGATGTGGCGGTGACGACGTGCTCGCCGTCGGCGTCGGTGATCTCCGCCTCGCTGGTCACCATGGCTCCGGCGCCGAACGGGCGGATGCCGGTGATGCTCAGCTGCGCCGTCAGCTCGTCTCCGGCCACGATCGGACGGCTGTAGCGGAAGCGCTGCTCGGCGTGCACGGTGCGCTCCAGGGCGATGCCGGAGTCCTCGACGGCCAGCAGCTGCTGCATCGTCAGGTCCTGGATGACCATCGCGAACGTGGGCGGTGCGACCACGTCGCGGTAACCCAGGGCCTGTGCGGCGGCGGGGTCGAGGTGCTGGGGGGCGTCGGCGAAGACGGCGCGCGCGAACTCGCGCACCTTCTCGCGGCCCACGAGATAGGAAGCGGTCGGCGGGAAGACACGACCCACCAGCTCAGGATTCACTGACACCCCTCGATCCTACCGACGGCGCTGCCCGCTCGTCCGTCCACCGGCACCGCATCAAACCCGCCGAGGCGACCGTTCGGGACGGATGAACGCGTCAGCGCGCGCGGCGCGCGCGAAGGGCCCGTACCGCCATCTGCGCAGCGATGAAGGTGAGGAAGCACGCGAAGAGGATGTTGGCGACCAAGGGCGACAGCAGCGTCGCGATCCAGGCGCCGAGAGCCGTCGTCGTGCAGGCCGCGACGCCGACGAGCACGGCGGCGACCAGGTCGACGTTGTGGCGCTTGACGTTGCCGACGGTACCCGAGATCGCGGTCGGGATCATCATCAGCAGCGACGTACCCTTCGCGATGAGGTCGCTCGTGCCGAAGAGGAAGATGAGGGCGGGCACGACGATCACCCCGCCGCCGACTCCCAGCAAGCCCGCCATCACACCGGTGAACAGGCCCAGCACCGCCAAGCCGATTCCGGACGCGACGGTGAGCTCGAGAGCGGCCTCGCGTGAGGGAACGACGATGAACAGCATCACGATCACGACGGCGAGAAAGCCGACGAATCCCCAGCGCAGCGCGTTCTGCGGGATGCGGGCGAGCAGCCAGGAACCGATCTGCGCGCCGACGACGGCTCCGGCGGCGAGGATGAGCGCGGGGATCCAGGCGACGGACCCGTGGATCGCGTACGAGACGACGCCGACGGATGCCGTGGGCACGATGGCCGCCAGCGACGTGCCCGCCGCGAGCCGCTGGTCGAAGCGCAGCAGGAGCACCAGCATCGGCACGATGACGGTGCCACCGCCGACCCCGAACAGGCCCGACAGCAGACCGGCGGCGAGGCCGACGCCGACGCACGACAGCACGAAGCGAAGGTCGCGACGCCGGGCGGGCGTCGCGGGCGCACCGCCGCTCACGCGTCGGTCCCGCCGCCGGCCTCGGGGGTCGGGTCGTCGGCACCGGCGGCGGCCTGCTCGAACTGCGAGCGGTAGAGGCGCCAGTAGGCGCCCTCTGCGGCGATCAGCTCGTCGTGGCTGCCCTTCTCGACGATGTCGCCGTGCTCCATCACGAGGATGAGGTCGGCGTCGCGAATCGTCGACAAGCGGTGCGCGATGACGAACGACGTGCGCCCTTCGCGCAGCGCCGACATCGCATGCTGCAACAGCAGTTCGGTGCGAGTGTCGACCGAGCTCGTGGCCTCGTCGAGGATGAGCACGCTCGGCTCGGCGACGAACGCACGCGCGATCGTGATGAGCTGCTTCTCCCCGGCCGAGACGTTGGCGGCATCCTCGTCGAGCACGGTGTCATACCCGTCGGGCAGGGAGTGGACGAAGCGGTCGACCCGGGTCGCGACGGCGGCCTCGATGATTTCGAGGTCGGACGCCTCCTCGTTGCCGTAGCGGATGTTCTCGCGGATCGTGCCGGCGAACAGCCACGGATCCTGCAGCACCATGCCGGTACGCGAGCGGACGTCGTCTCGGGTGAGCGCGGAGATGTCCTGCCCGTCGAGGAGGATGCGTCCGCCGTCGAGCTCGTAGAAGCGCATCAGCAGGTTCACGAGCGTCGTCTTGCCCGCGCCGGTCGGACCCACGATCGCAACGGTCTGGCCCGGCTCGACGCGGAAGGACAGGTCGCGGATGAGCGGCTTGTCGGGACTGTACGAGAACGCGACGTTCTGGAACTCGATGACGCCGCGTCCCTCACGCAGGGCGGGCGCGTCTTCGGCATCCGGCTCCTGCTCGTCTTGGTCGAGGAGTTCGAAGACGCGCTCGGCCGAGGCCGTTCCGGACTGCACGACGGCGGCCATGCCACCGAGCTCCGACAGCGGCTGGGTGAACTGCTGCGAGTACTGGATGAAGGCCTGCACGTCGCCGAGCCGGAGCTGCCCGGACGCCACCATGAGGCCGCCGAGCACGGCGATGCCGACGTAGGAGAGATTTCCGATGAACATCATCGCCGGCATCATCAGGCCCGACAGGAACTGGGCCTTGAACGCCGCCTGGTAGAGCTCTTCGTTCTCCTGCTGGAACTTCTCCCGCGAATCCTTCTCGCGACCGTACACGCGCACGAGGGCGTGACCGGAGAACGACTCCTCGACGCGGGCGTTGAGCCGGCCGACCTTGCGCCACTGCGTGGCGAAGGCCTTCTGCGACTTCGGGCCGATGACTCCGAAGATGACGCCCATGAGCGGCAGGGCGATGAGGGCGACGATCGCGAGCTGCCACGAGATCGAGAACATCATGATGAGCACGCCGACGACCGTCAGCACGTTGGTGACGGCGGTCGACAACGACTGCTGCATGGTCTGGGTGATGTTGTCGATGTCGTTCGTGACGCGCGAGATGAGCTCGCCCCGCTGCACCCGGTCGAAGTACGACAGGGGCAGTCGGTTGATCTTCGCCTCGACCGACTCGCGCAGGCGCCACATGGTGCGCACCATGATCACGTTGATGACGTAGCCCTGCAGCCAGGTGAGCACGGCCGATACGACGTAGATCGCGAGAACAGCGACGAGCACCCACTTCAGACGCTCGAAGTCGACGCCGGCGCCGACCTGGAAGTCGTGCATCGCGGAGACGATGTTGGCGATGTCGTTCTGCCCCGCGGAGCGCAGGGCGTCGACGACCTGGGTTTGGCTCGTCCCCGTGGGGAACTGCGCAGCGAGGGATGCCGAGACGACGCCCTCGAAGAGGATGTTGGTCGCCTCACCGAGCACCTTGGGTGCGATGACGGCGAGCACGACGCCGATGGCGCCCAGCAGCGAGACGAACCCGAACGTCCACTTGTACGGGGCGAGCAGGCCGATCATCCGCACGAAGCTGCGACCGAAGTTGGCGGCCTTGCCGGGGGCGACGGAATCCCACGAGCCGGAGTTGAGCCGCGCCTGTTCGGCGAGCTCGAGTTCTTCGCGTTCCTCTTCGGAGAGGGCGGCGGTGTTCGGCGCGCTCATGCGTCGACTCCCAACTGCGATTCGACGATTTCTCGGTACGTGTCGTTTGCGGCGAGAAGCTCCTCGTGCGTGCCGATGCCGACCATGCGCCCGTCGTCGAGGACGACGATGACGTCGGCATCCGCGATGGTCGAGATGCGCTGGGCGACGACGATCTTGGTCACCTCGGGAAGCGCGCGCCAGAGAGCTTGGCGCAGCCGGGCATCGGTCGTGACGTCGAGCGCCGAGAACGAGTCGTCGAACACGAGCACGTGCGGCCGGTGCACGATGGCGCGAGCGATCGACAGGCGCTGGCGCTGACCGCCCGAGACGTTGGTGCCGCCCTGCGCGATGCGCGCATCGAGGCCGCCGTCCATCTCGGCGACGAAATCGCGCCCCTGGGCGATCTCGAGCGCCTGCCACAGCTCGTCGTCGGTCGCGTCCTCCCGTCCGAAGCGGAGGTTGCTGGCGACCGTGCCCGTGAACAGGAACGCGCGCTGCGGGACGTAGCCGATGCCCCGCCACATCTCGTCGAGGTCGGCCTCGCGCACGTCGACGCCGCCGACGCGCACGGTGCCGCCGGTCACGTCGAACAGTCGCGGGATGAGCGAGACGAGCGTCGTCTTGCCCGAACCGGTCGATCCGACGATGGCGACGGTCTGGCCGGGGGCGGCGCGGAACGAGATGTTCTCGAGGACGGGCGCCTCTGCGCCGGGGTAGCTGAAGGTGACGTCGTCGAACTCGACGGCGCCGAGGTCGGGGAACTGCGTGACCGGTCGCGCCGGGCGGTGCAGCGCATCGGTCGAGTCGAGCACCTCGCCGATGCGATCGGCGGAGACGGCGGCGCGCGGGATCATGATCGTCATGAACGTCGCCATGAGCACGCCCATGAGGATCTGACCGACGTACTGCATGAAGGCGAAGAGGGTGCCGATCTGGACGTCCCCGGCATCCACCTGGATGCCGCCGAACCAGATGACGCCGACGACGGTGAGGTTGAGCACCAGCATCGCCAGCGGGAACATGAGCACGAACAGTGAGCCGACCTTGCGTCCGACGACCATGATGTCGGTGTTCGCGACGCGGAACCGGGCCTCTTCGATGCGTTCACGCACGAACGCGCGGACGACGCGCACACCGGTCAGCTGCTCGCGCATGACCCGGTTGACGCCGTCGAGCTTGCCCTGATACTCGCGGAACAACGGCACCATGCGGCTGATGATGAAACCGGCGATCACGAGCAGCGTCGGCACCGCGACGGCGATGAGCCAGCTGAGCGCGGCATCCTGCTGGACGGCCATGATGACGCCGCCGATCGCCAGCAGCGGCGCGGTGACGAGCATGGTGGCGCCCATCATCGCGAGCATCTGCACCTGCTGCACGTCGTTGGTGTTGCGGGTGATGAGCGTGCCGGCGCCGAAGGACGAGACCTCCCGCTCGGAGAAGCCGCTGACCTTGTCGTAGACGTCGCGGCGGATGTCACGCCCCGCACTCATCGCGGCGCGCGCGGCGAAGAACGTCGCGATCACCGAGGCGACGATCTGCCCCAGCGCGATGAGCAGCATGAAGCCGCCGCGCGACCAGATGTAGCCGGTATCGCCCGCGGCGACACCCTTGTCGATGATGTCGGCGTTCAGGCGCGGCAGGTAGAGGGATGCCATCGCGGAGGCGAACTGGAAGACGAGCACGCCCAGCAGCCACCATTTGTACGTCCAGAGATACCGGACGAGGAGCTTTCCGAGCATGAGGACTCCGTCTACGGGCCGGGTGGGAACGGTTCATGCTATCGCCGGGCTCGGACATGCACTCGTCGCGTGCTGCGAACCGTGCCTCGGGGCGGCGTACGAGCTCCACCGCCCAAAACGCAAAACAGCCCCGGACTGTCCGGGGCTGATCTGGGTTCTTGGTAGCGGGAGCGGGGCTTGAACCCGCGACCTCACGATTATGAGTCGTGCGCTCTCACCAACTGAGCTACCCCGCCGCGCCGCACCCACACGGCGAGATGTGGATGCTGCGAGCCCCGAGTCAGGATTGAACTGACGACCCCTTCCTTACCATGGAAGTGCTCTGCCACTGAGCTATCGGGGCGTGCCACCCCTCTCGGGGCAACCAGAAAAGAATATCAGAGCCGGGGCGTCCGACAGAATCGGCTCAGCCGACGGTGTGGCCGGGCTTGGTGTGCTCGGCCAGCCACGGCATCGGGTCGATGCGAGTGGTGCCCCCCAGCAGCACCTCGAGGTGCAGGTGGGGTCCGGTCGCCTTGCCGGTCTGTCCGACGCGGCCGATGACCTGTCCGGCGGTGACCTTGTCGCCCACCTTCACCTGCAGCGAGCCGTACTGCATGTGGCCGTAGCGAGTGGAGACGAGCTGGCCGTCGATGATGTGGTCGATCAGCACCGTCACACCGTAGTCGCCACCGGACTCGGTCGCGATGCGCACGGTGCCCGCGGCGACAGCGTGGATCTCCGCGCCCTCACCCGGGGTCAGGTCGACGCCGTTGTGGGGGGTGGCGAACTCCGAGAGGTACGCGATGGACCCGAAGGCGGCCGAGATCGGCACCCCGACGGGGAACGGGTACTGGATGGGCGACGACGGGTCGTTCACCCACGTGTTCGCGAACAGGCGCACGCCCGACTCGGCCGCAAGCTCCGACATCGACGTGACGTTGTAGCTTTCGGGTCGATCCAGCGCGGTCGGAGCATCGGTTCCCGAAGCGACGAACGCCTGGATCTGACCGGCATCCGAGCTCTTCGTCAGCTTCTGGCTGGCGGCGACGACGGTGGGCTGCGCGGCGGTGTTCGACGAGTCGGATGCCGAGGCGATCGCAGCCGCCGGCGTGGTCGTGCCCACGGCGAGCAGGCCGACGACCGCCATGACGCCCACCGAGAACGACGCCGCAGCCATCCGCTTGGCGATCGCCGCGCCACGCGGGCGGCGGCGTGCGACGACATGGACGACGGCCTCGGCAGCGGAAACCGGCTCCGCCGGCTCGGCAGCGGCGGTCGAGGGACGCTGCACGGGCATCTCCCCCGTGAAGGAGAACAGGCGGGCAGCGAACTCGAACTCGTCGAGGTCGCAGCTCTCGGATGCCGCGACGAACGCGGAATCGCTCGGGAGCTGGTCGGCGACCGGAGCGGGCACGGCATCCGCTTCGTGGTCGACGGCGGCGGCCGCCGTCACGGCGACCGCGGACGCATCCTCGGTGGCGACCGATTCGAACACGGCTCGCGCGGCACGGCGCAGACGCCGACGGGAGGCTTCGTCGGGCTGTGCGCCGACGACGGTTTCGGCGACGATCGCCGCAGCGACGTCGGCGACGACCGACTCGGCGAGGGAGGGCTCGGTGGGCGCGGACTCGACGGGCGCCTCGGGCTGCGCCACCTCGACGACAACGGCGGAAGCAGCGGGCAGAGCATCGTCCACGGGCGCGGCCACGGCGGCGGCCTCGGCAGCCAGGCGACGGTACTCAGCGCGGGTCAGAGCACCCGGCCCGGTCGGCGTTGCGGCCGACTCGGTTCGTCGGCTGGCACGCCGCGAGGGCGTCGCATCGGCCGCGGGGGTGTCGGGGGTCAAATCACACAGGCTCTCGTCAGGCCGCGCGGAAGGGGGGCTCCGCACGACGACGTACTACGGGCTTCGGATCGCTTCGCCGTTCGGGCCGGCAAAGATAACGATCGGGTAAACACTACATCGTGGTCGCTGGGAATGCCATGGACACACGGTCCACGTTCCTATCAACCCGCGGACGCCTCACACCTCCAGCAGCTCGCGCATCCGCGGAAACAGCTCCGGACCGGCCGCGATCGTCATCTCCGCACCGGGCGCGCCGCCCGGGCGACCGCCGACGATGCCGCCCGCCTCCGTCACCAGCAGCGCCCCCGCCGCGTGGTCCCACGGCTTGAGCCCGCGCTCGAAGTACCCGTCGAGCCGCCCGGCGGCGACGTAGGCCAGGTCGAGCGAGGCCGCGCCGGCGCGACGCAGGTCGCGGGCGAGCACCATCATCCGGCGCACCCGCGCCAGATCGCCGTCGTGGGTGGCGGGGTCGTATCCGAAGCCGGTCGCGAGGAGGGCCCCGGCATCCGTCACCGTCGATACGTGCAGAGGCTGATCGCCGAGCCAGGCCCCTCCACCGCGGTGCGCGTGGAAGAGCTCGTCGACGGCGGGGCTGTAGACCGCCGCGGCCTGTGCGACCCACGTCTCGGGCGTCGCCTCCCCGGTCACGGCGGCGATGCTGACCGCGTACTGCGGAATGCCGTAGGCGTAGTTGACCGTACCGTCGATGGGGTCGACGACCCAGGTCACACCGCTCGTGCCGGGCTGCGGGTCGGACTCCTCCCCGAGAAAGCCGTCGTCGGGCCGGACTGCGGCCAGCCGGTCGCGGATGAGCTGCTCCACCTCGCGGTCGGCCTCGGTCACGATGTCCGCGAGTGTGGACTTCGTCGCCGCCACCGCAACACCCTCGGCCCGGCGACGCCGGGCGAGCGCGCCGGCCTCCCGTGCGATGTCGACGGCGATCTTTTCCCACTGCGCGGCATCCACCATGCCTCCACGCTACGCGCACTACCGTGGCCTCATGAGCGCGCACTACGACGTCGTGATCGTGGGCGGTGGCCACAACGCCCTCACCGCCGCCGCCTATCTCGCCCGGGCGCGCAAGCGCGTCGTCGTGCTGGAACGGCAGGACCGCGTCGGCGGCGCCGCGGTGTCGGAGCAGCCGTGGGCGGGCGTGGATGCGCGCCTGTCGCGCTACTCGTACCTCGTGAGCCTGCTGCCCCGCACGATCATCGACGACCTCGATCTGCGCCTCGACCTGCGACGGCGCCGCTACTCGTCGTACACCCCCGACCCCGCCGACCCGTCCCGCGGCATCCTCATCGACAACGCGGATGCCGCGGCCACCACCGCGAGCGTCATCCGCACGACCGGTGACCTCCGCGAGGCGGAGCGCTTCGAGGCGTTCACCGACCGCGTCCTCCCGCTCGCTGCGACCGTCTTCCCCTCGGTGACAGAGCCCCTGCGCCGCGCGGGCGAGATGCGAGCGGAAGTCGCCGACACGGCGCTCTGGGACGCGCTCACGACGCGACCGCTGGGCGGCCTGCTGCGCGACGGGCTGGGCACCGACATCGCGCGCGGCATCGCCCTCACCGACGGTCTCATCGGCACCTTCTCCTGGGCCGACGATCCCTCCCTGCGCCAGAACCGCTGCTTCCTCTACCACGTGGTCGGCGGCGGCACCGGCGACTGGGACGTCCCCGTCGGCGGCATGGGCCGAGTGAGCGCCGCGCTCGAGAACGCGGCGCGCCGCGCGGGCGCCGAGATCCGCGTCAATGCGACCGTGAGCGCGGTCGCGCCCGGCGGCACCGTGACGCTCGCCTCGGGCGAGATCCTCACCGGACGCCTGGTTCTCAGCGGCGTGGGCCCCGCGGTGCTCGATCGGCTCCTCGGCGACGCGGCGGACCCCGCGGACGACGCGGCCCCGGAGGGCGCACAGCTGAAGGTCAACATGCTGCTGTCACGTCTGCCGCGTCTGCGTGACACGACGGTCTCGCCCGAAGCGGCCTTCGCCGGCACGTTCCACGTCAACGAGACGATGGCCCAGCTCGACGACGCCTACGCGGCCGCCGCCGATGGCGGCATCCCGCACCCCCTCCCCGCCGAGATCTACTGCCACTCCCTCACCGACCCGTCGATTCTCGGGCCGGCCCTGCAGCAGTCGGGAGCCCAGACGCTGACGCTCTTCGGCCTGCAGGTTCCGCACCGACTGGCCGCCGGCTTCTCGAGCGCCGACTACCGGTCGACGCTCGTGGATGCCGCGACCCGCTCGCTCGACGCGGTGCTCGCCGAACCGCTCGCCGACTGCCTGTACGTCGCGCCCGACGGCTCGCCGTGCATCGAAGCGCGGACGACCACGGACCTGGAGGGATCGCTCGGCATGACCGCCGGCGACATCTTCCACGGGCCGTTGTCGTGGCCGTGGGCGAGCGACGACGAGCCGCTCGAGACGCCGGCCGAGCGCTGGGGCGTGGCGACGGCGCACGAGCGGGTGCTGATGTGCGGCTCGGCCGCGCGCCGCGGCGGCGCCGTCAGCGGCATCGGCGGTCACAACGCCGCGATGGCGGCGCTGGAGATGCTCGACTGACGCTCAGCTGTGCTGCTGGGGCGGCAGCGGCGGGGCCGGCGGGTACCCGTCGTGCCCCTGCGCGGCCGGAGCCGTCGGGGCGCTCGCGCCCTCCGCGAACCAGAAGCGTGCGCCGGGCGAGGGCTGACCCGTGTAGTAAGCGTTCCAGTCCGGCGAGCCGTCGGGGAACACCGGCAGCGGCGTGACGCCGTCGGCGAAGGTGGGCCACGGTGCGGATGCCGCCGGAGCGGGTGCCGGTGCCGGCGCAGGCGGCTGAGCGGGGGCAGCCGCCGGCTGAGCGGGGGCAGCGGGCGCGGGAGCCGGCGCCGCGGGCGCCGCCACGGAGAGCGGGGCCGAACCATAGGGCGCCGCGCCGTAGGGCGCCGCGCCGTAAGGAGCCGCGCCGTAGGGGGCGGCACCGTAGGGGGCCGCGCCGTAGGGGGCGGCGAGGTGCGGGCGCGGACGCTTCGGGGCGAAGAGGGCGTTGACCAGCGGCAGGAGCGCCGTGCCCACCGCCGACAGGATCGCGAGCGCGACGACCACGCGCCAGTAGAGCGGACGGTAGGTGACGAACTCGTCGGTCATGAGCGGCAGCACCAGCATCACCATGAGGATGACGACGAGGCCGATGGTCACGTAGGTGACGATGGAGGTGAAGGTCGTCTGGTGGCGCTGGAACGCCTTGAGGAAGAGGCGGGCGTGCAGGAGAGCGCCCTGGACGATGAGCGCGATGACGATGAACTTGAACAGCCGCTCGGCACCGACACCGAAGTAGCCACTGGTCGGCATCCAGATGAGGAACGCCCCGACCAGCAGGATCAGCACCCACGAGATCATGCTCGTCAGCGCGAGCCAGGTGGGCCGGTTCTGCGCCATGTTCGACTCGGCGATCGCCACGCCCGCGAAGCCCGCGAGCAGCAGGATCGTCAGGAACGCCTTGCCGACGATGCCGTTCGAGTCCCCGATCAGCACCCAGACCACGCACACGAGCGCGGCGGCGATCAGAGCGCCGATCGCGACCCAGATCGTCGCGCGCAGGATCTTGTTCGACTGCGGCGAACTCGTCGGTTCGGTCATGTCTCTCCCCTTCGTCGGGCATCCAGCCGTGCCCCCATCCTGTCACGGGGGTCGGTCCGCGTGGAGAGCGCAGACCAGGAAAGGCCCCGCATCTGCGGGGCCTTTCGGTGGGTGGCGAGTGAGGGATTCGAACCCCCGAAGTCGAAGACGGCTGATTTACAGTCAGATCCCTTTGGCCGCTTGGGTAACTCGCCAAGTGCGCACCCGCCCGGCTTTTACAGTCGACCGGAGGCGCGATCAACCATCTTACCCGGCCGCACGCGTTCCCAAAAACCAGAGGCCGCAGCCGGCGTCAGACCGGCGCCACGACCCGCTCGACGAAGGCCTCCACGCGGTGGCGCGTCCCGTCGATGCGGCGATCGACGCTGGCACGCACCTCGCTCGGCGCGAGCGGCGCCGCAAGGCGGACGTTCTCGTGGCAGCCCAGATCGGCGCAGATGTAGGTGCCGACGCTGTCGCCGCGATCCCCGGCATCCCCCGCCCGTCGCGCCGTGAACAGGGCGACCTGATTGCCGGGCTGCATCGTGTGGCAGAGGTTGCACATCGCCGCGCGCGGACGGGAACCGGATGCCGCGCGCAGCACGATCCCCGTGGGCACGCCGTCACGCTCGACGATCATGTAGCCCCGACCTCGGAAGTCGGGGTCGGACCACGCGAGGAAATCGAGGTGATCCCAGTCCGCGAGCACGAGAGAGAGCGGAACGCCCACGCGGTCGAGCTCATCGGGTGTCGCGTTGACGAGGGCGGCGCGCACCTGGTTCTCCGTGAGCGGCTGCATCCGTCCAGTCTACGAACCGGCCCGCCGCGCCGGGCCGGTCAGCTCGCGTACGTGTCGTTGGCCCGCGTGAGGGCGCGCTCGATCTCCGTCGCGGGTCGGCCTCCCGCGATCGCGAAGCACAGGAGCTGCAGAGGGTAGGTCGCCGCCGTGACACGTGCGCGGTGGGTGACTTCAGGTGGCACGATCTGCGCCACGGCATCCCACCCATGCCATGTCGCGAGCGCCGCCACGTCCTTCGCCTCGTCGTCGGCGGCAGCGAGATCCCAATCGATCAGCCCCGAAACTGTGGAGGCGACGCAATCGGTCCACAGCACGTTGCTGCCGGCCAGGTCGCCATGCGTCAGCACATCACCGTGCGGCGCGAGCTCGACGAAGGCCTCGGCCGCGCGGCGAGCGCCCTCACGGGCCGTCGGAGCGAGCATCGCGACGGCCTCGCCGGTCATGAGACGCAGCCCCTCCTCGCCACCGAAGAAGGTGTGTCGATGAGCCAGGTGCCTTCGAAGCGGGGCGAGGTCGGTCTCGTGAAGAGTGTCGAGGAGGCGTCGGAGCTCGACGGGGTCGCCGCTGCCGCTCGGATGCGGCTCGCCGTCGACGCGCTCCTGCGCGATCGCGACCACACCGCCCGCGGCACGGTCATCGATCGCCGGCGCCGCGGAGCGCGGCACCGCGAAAGGCAGTGCCGGCAGTGCGTCGATGAGCCGCTGGGCCCGGAGGGCCTCGGATGCCGCGTCCGCGGTGCGAGCCACTCGCACGGCCACGCGCCCCGCGAGCACGACGAGGTTCGCCGAACCGTGCTCCACGCGCTGCCAGTCGCCGCGCGGCACCCGCTCCCCTGCAGCGCCCAGCGCGCGAGCGACGACATCGTCGACGACATCATCGGCGGGAGCGACGAAGCCGGTGTACATGATTCGACCCTATGGGGGTCGCACGATGAGCGGCCGGCCCTCGGCATCCTCGGCCCGCGCGAGCGCGCGCGATTAGACTGCCACGCATGGCTGACTCCTCTTTCGACATCGTCTCCAAGATCGACCGCCAGGAGGCGGACAACGCGCTCAACCAGGCCCGCAAAGAGGTCGAGCAGCGCTACGACTTCAAGGGCACCGACGCGTCGATCGACTGGAGCGGCGAGGCGATCCTCATCAAGGCCAACAGTGAAGAGCGCGCGAAGGCCGTGCTGGACGTGTTCCAGTCGAAGCTGATCAAGCGGGGCATCTCCCTGAAGTCGCTCGAGTCGAGTGAGCCGCAGGCCTCTGGCAAGGAGTACCGCATCACCTCCACGCTCAAGGAGGGGATCTCCTCCGAGAATGCGAAGAAGATCACCAAGCTCATCCGCGACGAGGGACCCAAGTCGGTCAAGGCGCAGATCCAGGGCGATGAGCTGCGCGTGCAGTCCAAGTCGCGCGACGACCTGCAGGAAGTGCAGCGGATGCTGAAGGCGGCCGACCTCGACGTCGACCTGCAGTTCGTCAACTACCGGTAAGGCGGCCACCGGGCACAGCGGCCGGCTCGGCGCAGGCGATCTGCCGAGAACAGGCCGATCTGGGCCGTCTTCGCCTGCGCCGGGCAGATTGCCTGCACCGGGGCGACGCGGCGACGGGGCACCCGGTCGACGAGGCGACGGGGCACCGGGGCGAACGGCCGACCTCGCCCCGGCACTCACCGGATTCATCACCGGGAACCGTAAGGTTTCGGCGTGCATGACATCCGACGACGCTCACGCCGCCTGGTAGCGGCGACCGCGGTGACCGCCGCGGGAATGCTGCTTCTCGCAGGCTGCGGGTCTCAGGCTGCGGCCGCATCCGCGCAGCAGACGGCGGCCGCCACGCCGAGCGCGAGCCCGACGCCCACCTCCACCCCCACGCCGACACCGACACCCACGCCGACTCCGACCCCGGCGGTGTGGACGGTGCACACCAGCCCGGTCCCCGACGCGCACTGCACCGGGCCCGGTCGCGCCGCGGCCCAGAACAGCGTGCTGCACGTGTACGTCAGCATCGCGGCGCAGCACCTCTGGGAGTGCTCGGGTGAGAACCTGCTGATGGACTCGGCGGTGACCACCGGCGCCTCCGGTTTCGACCCCGACTACGCCACGCCGACCGGCACCTTCGCGATCACCCGCATGACGCGGAACACCGAACTCGCCGGCCACGACCGTCACGGCTCCTGGGACGACCAGGTCGCGTACTGGATGCCCTTCCAGGGCGGCGACGTCGGCTTCCACGACGCGTCGTGGCAGACCTTCCCGTTCGGCACCGACGGCTACCTGCAGAACGGCTCGCACGGCTGCGTGCACATGCCCACCGACGCGATCGCGCGTCTCTACGCGGACGTCGAGGTCGGCACCCGCGTCACCGTGAGCTGAATCCTCGGCATCCCCCGCCGTCAGGCGGATGCCGAGAACAGGCGATCCGGCGAGAACAGGCGTATCGCGGGGCGATCTGCCTGCGCCGAGCCGATCGCCTGTCCCCGACCGCCTGCGACCCTCACCCCCGGCCGCCCGAGGCCCTACCCCCGGCCGAAACCGGGCACCAGTACCGGCGTGCGCTTCTTGTACTCCTGGTACGCGGGCTCGTCACCCCAGCGCGCGTCGGCGCGCTTCTCCAGCATCGGGATGCCGCTCACCCGCGTCAGCAGCAGGATCACGAACAGCGGCGAGATCACGGTGACCCACTGCCAGCCGACGGCCGCCGGGAGCGCGACGATCGCGACGCCGACCCAGACGAGGATCTCGCCGAAGTAGTTCGGATGCCGCGACCACGCCCAGACGCCCGAGTCGATGAAACGCCCCTTGTTGGCGGC
Organism: Microbacterium sp. AG790; assembly: GCF_003634765.1. Lineage (NCBI taxonomy): Bacteria > Bacillati > Actinomycetota > Actinomycetes > Micrococcales > Microbacteriaceae > Microbacterium > Microbacterium sp. AG790. The sequence continues at coordinate 489,683 of NZ_RBWZ01000006.1, read as the reverse complement.
ATCCTTGCGGAACGCCGCCTTCTGCGCGTCGGCGACGACCTCGATGACCAGACCCACGAGCCACACCACGGCACCCACGATGATCCACACGTCGAGCCCATCCGCCGTCGCGGCGGTGATGCCGACCCACGCGGCCGACGACGTGACGGCGACCCACAGGCCCTGGATGATCCAGACCCGCAGGAACGCCAACGGGTTGACCTTGATGTCGTCGAAACGACCGTCGGTGCCCTGCGCGTGCACACGCACGTACAGGAACACGGACAGTCGCACGCCCCACACGACGATCATCGCGGCCAGCACCCACGCTCGCACCGACGCCGGCGTGACCGCCGCCAGCAGTCCGACCGCGACCAGCGCGAACGTCAGACCTCCGGTCAGGTCGAAGAACTTCTCGGTGCGCAGCAGCGCCGCCGGAATGTAGGCGACGACCTGGATCACGAACGCAGCGACGACCGCGAGCGCGAACAGCGGGATGCCGCCCCAGGTCGGACCGGCGCTTCCTCCCGCGACGGCGAGCCCCGCGCCGATGCCGAGCGCGACGAGGATGGTGACGATGATGGCGCCCGGGCGCTGTGACATGGGAGATCTCCGGTTGAGGGACGTGCAGCGGGTCAGAGGTAGAGGGCGTCGATCGTGCGCGACTCGCGATCGAGCAGCTGACGGCGCCGGATCTTCAGCGTCGGGGTCACGATCTCGCGGTCCTCGGCATCCGCGAAGACGAGCGCGAAGCGGCGCACCTGCTCGCTGCGCGAGACCAGCGCGTTGGCGGCGTCGACCGCCCGCTGCACCTCCGCGCGCAAATCGGGGTCATCCAACGCCACGGCGCCACCGCGCGCGGCGGTCACCGCGTCCTGATCGAGCACGATGAGCGCGGTCAGATACGGCCGCCCCTCCCCCACGGTCACCGCGGACGAGATGACAGGGTGCTCTTCGATCGCCGCTTCCCACCGCGCCGGGGCGACGGTCTTGCCGCCGGATGTCGTGACCACGTCCTTGACGCGCCCCTCCAGCACGAGACGGCCGCGCTCGTCGAGCCTGCCGAGGTCACCGGTGCGGAAGAAGCCGTCGACGAACGCGTCGCGGTCATCGTCCGGGTCGCGATAGCCGGCGAACACGCCGACGCCCTTGGCGAGCACCTCACCGTCGTCGGCGATCCGCACCGTCGAGCCGGGAAGAGGCACGCCGACGGTGCCCGACCGGATGCGACCGGGCAGGTTGCCGGTGAGCGGCGCTGTGGTCTCGGTCAGTCCGTATCCTTCGATCACCGGAATGCCCATGCCGCGAAACAGCAACGACAGCCGTGACGGCAGCGTCGCCCCGCCCGAGAGCACGTAGCCGATGCGTCCGCCCATGAGAGCGCGGATGCGGCGGTAGAAGAGGGCATCGAACACGCGGCGACGCAGCTGCAGGCTCCAGGACGATGCCGGCGTCTGGCCGTCGTCGATCTGCTCTTCGCGCCGTGCGAGCTCGGTGGCGGTGCGCACCGCGGCAGCCCAGACGCGCCCCAGGCGCTTGTCGGCGGCCTTGGCCCCGGCCGCCGCGGCGATCTTCTCGAGGATGCGAGGCACGACCACGAGGAAGGTGGGCCGCAGCTCGGCCAGCGAGGCGACGACCTCCGACGGCTCCGACAGGTGAGCGATGCGCATACCGCTGGCGAGACAGATCAGCTGCAGCCCGCGGGCGAGCACGTGCGCCAGGGGGAGGAAGATGACGGTGCTGCCGTCCGCGCGCACGATGTCGGAGTACGCGGCGGCGATGTTGAGCACCTGCCCGAGGAAGTTCTCGTGGCTGAGCACGACGCCCTTGGGGGTGCCGCTCGTTCCCGAGGTGTAGACGATCGTCGCGGGCGAACTCGGCCCGGCATCCGTGCGGGCGCGCTCGAGCGCGGCATCATCCACGATGACCCCTCGTGCGGCAAGACGCGCCAGGCCGCGGGTCAGCGCCAGGACGACCGGCACACCCGCCGCCGTCAGCGCCGCCCTCGAGCGCTCGTCGCCGAAGAAGGCGACCCGCACGCCGGCGTCGGCGACGATCGCGGCGACCTGGCTCGGCGCGGACGAGTCGTACACCGGCACGACGACGCCGCCCGCGAACCAGACGGCCAAGTCGGCGACGGCCCACTCGTAACGCGTCGGCGCCATGATCGCGACGGCATCACCCGGTCGGAGGCCGTCGGCCAGCAGCCCCTTGGCGACCGCGCGCACCTCCGCGGCGAACTCCGCCGTCGTCACCGGCCGCCACCCCGATCCCTCGCGCACGTCGAACGCGACGTGGGCGGGAGCCTCGTCGACCCGACGCATCAGCAAGTCGGTGACGTTGCGGTAGGCCGAGAGGTCGGCGAGCGGCGCAGTCGAGACTTCTCTCACGGGCAGAACTCTCCTTCGGGACGGGCATGATTGCCTCTTGTTCGGAGCCGTGGCCCGATCGGATCGGAGGTCCGCTCAAGAATCTTGACACGACCGGGTCCGATACCCGGACGGGTTGCCGAAACGCCCGCCGACACGGTATGAGCCACCGTCGCCACCGCCGCGGAGACGCCCCCGCCGCACTCCGGGCGCGCGACACTCACGCGATACGCTCGCAGGGTGAGCTCCCTCGCCGTCACACTGACCCTCTCGGCCCGTCCGGACATCGTGCGGCGGTGCCGATGAACACGCCGCACGGTGACGGGCTCGACGACTTCGCCGACCTGATGGCCTCGGCCCCCGGCGGCGCCTCGCGCGCGCCACTGTCCGACGCGGATGCCGAGCGCCTGCGCCGTCGTCGCCGGCGCCGGACGCGCGGCTGGCTGATCGCCGCGGGTGTCGTGCTCGCGATCGTCGCCGGCGCCGGCGGCTACACGGCGTGGGCCCTCTCCGCGCCGCTACCCGCTCTCGAGACGTCGACACGCGTTCCGACCGTGGCCCCGGGCGCCCCGGCGGCTCTGACGATGCCCTCGGGTCGGGCCGCCGCGATCTCGGTCGTCGGCGCCGCAGGCGACCTGGGTGCGGCAGGGCTGCACGCGGTGAGCGGTGACGACCAGCCGCGACCGATCGCGAGCATCAGCAAGCTGATCACCGCGCTCGTCGTGCTCGACGCGCATCCCCTGCAGAATGCCGACGATCCCGGCCCGACGATCACGTTCGACAAGGCCGACCACGCCCTCTACGACCAGTACTACGTGCTCGGCGCCACCGTGGCCGCCATGCCGACCGGCAGCTCCATGTCGCTGCGCGACGCCCTGACCACCATGCTGCTGCCGTCCGCGAGCAACTACGCCGATGCGGTGGCGATGTGGGCATTCGGGTCGCGTTCGGGCTACGTGTCCGCGACGCGCGCGTGGCTCCAGGCTCACCAGTTGAACGGAACGACGATCGTGGAGCCCACCGGCATCGATGAGCGCAACACGAGCACGCCCAGCGATCTGCTCGCCATCGGACAGCTCGCCGCAGCCGATCCGGCCCTCGCCCGGATCACGTCGATGCCGTCTGCCACCGTCCCCACGGTCGGAGAGGTCGACAACACCAACGATCTGCTCGGCAGCGACGGTGTCACCGGCCTGAAGACGGGCAACCTCGGCGCCGGGACGTTCGCCCTGCTCTACACCGCGACGAGCAACCCCGGACTGGGCGAACCGCTCAAGATCGTCGGCGTCTCGCTGGACGGGCAATCGCGGGAGCAGGTGGATGCCGACGTCACGGCCGCACTGCGCAGCGTCGCCGCCGGCGTGCACCTGGTCCCGGTTGCGAAAGCGGGAACGCCCGTCGGCACGGTGACCAGCCCCTGGGGCGGCGAGGCGCAGCTCGTGCTGTCGCGCGATGAGAGCCTGCTCACCTGGTCGGACACGCCGATCACCGCCTCGATCACGCTGACGATCCCGCCGACCGGCGAAGACGGTCAGCAGGTCGGGATCGCGACCTGGACCTCCGGCGGGCGCAGCGCCAGTGTCGCGGTGGCCGTGCGGGGAACGATCGCGCCGCCCGACGACGGGTGGCGCTTGACCCATCCCTCGCTGCTCGGCGGCCTCGCGCCGTCGCCGAGCTCGACGAACAGCACGAGTGTGAGTCCGACCGCGACCCCGAGTCCGACGCCCGGCGGCTGAGCGCCCGGCGGCTGAGCGGACGGGTCAGCCGAGCGCGCCCGAGACGAGCCAGCGGCGCAGCACGCCGTACGCGGCATCCGTCGACGCCGGCGCCGACAGGAACACATCGTGGATCGCACCGTCGATGTGCGCGATCGTCACGAGCGGCCCCAGTCGCGTCGCCGCGCGGGCGATATCGGCGACCACCAGCACGCTGTCGGTTGACGTCATCTCCGGTGTCCACTGCAGCGGCGTGGTCGACGCGGCCGAGAGCAGGGTGAGCACCGGAGCGTCGATCGTCAGCCCCCCGGCGACCGCGGCGTGGCCTCTCATCACGGCGGCGAGCCAACCCGGATGAGTCGGAAAGCCCCGCTCGGGCCGCCACCCCTCGGGACTGTCGGGCAGGGTGCCCAGCTCGCGCTGCGCCCGCGTGTAGAAGCCGAGATCGACGACCGGGTGCGCGCCGAGGGGATCGATGCGGGCGCGCATCGCGATGATCGGCGCGATGGCCTGACGCCCGATCGCACCGGTCTGCAACTCGAGCCACGGGCTGTTGAGCACGACGGCGGAGGCCGCGCCGGGATGCCGCGCCGCCCAGAGGCTGAGGGTGAGCCCGCCCGTCGAGTGCCCGAGCAGCACGAGCCGCCGGGCCCGATCGTGCGTGCCCATCGCGGCGAGGGCGGCGGCGATGTCGGGATCGTAGTCGTCGAGCGTCGTGACGTATCCGGGCGTCTGCCCCGGACGCAGGCTCCGCCCGTACCCGTGCAGATCCAGGGCGTAGAACCGGGCGCCCAGCCCGGTCCAGAACCGCGCCAGTTCCGTCTGGAAGAAGTAGTCCGACCAGCCGTGCACGTACAGGACGTCCACGCCGTTCAGCGGCCGCAGCCACGGCATCCGCGGGAGGGAGCGCACGAGCGTGGCGGGACCGGCGTCCGCCGCCAGCTCGAGCGTCTGCTGTTCGAAGCCCGGCCCGAGGATGTCCGCACCCCAATCGCCCGCCATGCCGCCAGCCTATCCGCGGGCCGCGTGCGAAGCATCGACGCCGGTTACGGCCGCAGGACCGGCGGAGGTTTCCATTCAGGAGGACGGATGCCGCGAAAACGACCTCCCGACGCGAAATCTCCTCCCGAGGCGCGCCGGCGGCCTACTCGCCGCGCGAGACCCGGACCATCTCGTCGCGGTCGACGACCTTGATGCGCGCGCGCTCGTGCGGGGCGCCGAGGGCGACCTCGTGCTCGTCGAGGCGGTGCCACCCGTCGAGATCCGTCCAGGCGACCCCGCGCGAGGCCAGCAGCGCCGGAATCGCCTCGACAGAGGGATCGGCCGGCTGCCACCACGACGCCTGGTCGTTGATGAGATGGCTGATCGTCTCCATCGCGTCGGACTTCGTGTGGCCGATGAGTCCCACGGGGCCCCGCTTGATCCAGCCGGTCGAGTACACGCCGGGCACGCGCTCGTTGGAGTCCTTGTGCAGCACCTGTCCCTCGTGATTGGGGATCACGCCGTGCTTCTTGTCGAACGGCACGCCCGGCAGGGGCGATCCGAAGTAGCCGACCGCGCGGTACAGCTGCTGAATCGGCACCTCGCGCAGCTCGCCGGTGCCGACCACGCCGCCCTCGGCGTCGGGTCGCGTGCGCTCGTAGACCAGAGCCGCCACGCGGCCGGTCTCATCGGTCTTGACCTCGACGGGCTTGGCCCAGAAGTGCAGGTGCAGCCGGCGCGACGCCTCGCCGCCGGCGTTGTTGACGCCCGGCCGCTGACGCCACGACTGCAGCACCCGGTCGATGACCATGACCTGCTTGTTGCTGGCGACCGCGGCGCGCGACGCCTCGTCGTAGTCGAAGTCCTCGTCGTAGACGACCATGTCGACGTCGCGCAGCTCGCCGAGCTCGCGCAGCTCCAGCGGCGTGAACTTCACCTGGGCGGGGCCGCGTCGACCGAACACGTGCACGTCGGTGACCTGCGAGGCCTCCAGACCCGCCTGCACGTTCGCGGGGATCTCGGTGACGAGCAGGTCTGCGGCGTGCTTGGCGAGCACGCGGGCGACGTCCAGCGCGACGTTGCCGTTGCCGATCACGGCGACGGATGCCGCATCCAGCGGCCACTCGCGCGGGAAGTCCGGGTGACCGTCGTACCAGCTGACGAAGTCCGCCGCGCCGAACGAGCCGGCCGCGTCGATGCCGGGGATGTCGAGGTCGGCGTCCTTGATCGCACCGGTCGCGAAGATCACGGCGTTGTAGTGCTGCTTCAGATCGTCGAGCGTGATGTCCTCACCGAAGCGGACGTTGCCGAAGATGCGGATGTCGCCGCGATCGAGCACGTCGCGGAGGGCCGTGATGATGCCCTTGATACGGGGATGGTCGGGGGCGACGCCGTAGCGCACGAGTCCGTAGGGAGCGGGGAGGTGGTCGAACAGGTCGATCGAGACGTCGAACTTGCGCTCGGCCTTCAACAGGATGTCCGCCGCGTAGATGCCGGCGGGGCCCGCGCCGACGATGGCCAGCCTCAGCTTGGTCATGGGTGTGTCCTTCGTGTTCATCCGGTCGTGGGGCGAGGGCCGGCAGGCCCGGGTCGAGACGCGATCAGCTGGAGCGGTCGACGATGACGTGGGCGAGCTTCACGAGCGCGTCGCGCACCGGCCCGGCCGGAAGCGGATCGATCGCCGCGATCGCGGCATCCGCCCACTCGTACGCCTTCGCACGGGTCTCGGCCGTCACGGCGTGCGCACGCAGCTGCTGCATCGCCTCATCGAGGATCGCGGGGTCGGCCCCGTCGGCGATGCGCGCGACGCCGTCGTCGATCGTGGCCTTCAACGCGCGCGAGGCCGGGTCGGCGGCCCGGGCGAGAAGCAGGTAGGGCATGGTCGGAACGCCGGCACGCAGGTCGGTGCCGGGGACCTTGCCGGTCTCGGTGGGATCGTCGGAGAGGTCGATGACGTCGTCGAGCAGCTGGAAGGCCACGCCGACCTTCTCGCCGTACTCCAGCGCGGGACGGCGGTACTCCGACGGCGCGTCCGAGAACAGGATGCCGGCCTGAGCGGATGCCGCGATCAGCGATCCGGTCTTGTCGGCCAGCACCTGGAGGTAGAACTCGACGGGGTCCTCTCCGGCCTGAGCGCCGACCGTCTCGTGCATCTGTCCGAGGACGAGACGCTCGAACGTGTCGGCCTGCAGACGGATCGCGCGTTCGCCGATCTGCGCCATGAGCTGGCTGGCGCGCGAGAACATGAGGTCGCCGGTGAGGATGGCGACGTTGTTGCCCCAGACGGCGTGGGCGCTGGGCACCCCGCGACGCACGTCCGCGCCGTCCATGACGTCGTCGTGATAGAGCGAGCCCAAATGGGTCATCTCCAGGGCCGTGGCACCCGTGATGACGTTCTCTGTGGTGCCTTCGCCCAGCTGCGCGGTGAGCAGGGTGAGCATGGGCCGCACCCGCTTGCCGCCTGCCTCGTAGAGATAGCGGGTCGTGGCATCGGCGAGGGCGTCGCTGACGCGCAGCTCACGGGCGAGGGTGTCCTCGACGCGGTCGAGGCCGTCCTCCACGACGGCGAGCAGTTTGCGCATCCGGGGACCGGCGAGCACACGCTCGGTCAGACCGAGGTTGGCCGTCAATCGCGCACCGGCAGCGGAGGAGCTCGCAGTCACCCTCCCAGCCTACCCGGGCCGCCGCACGCGCGGTCGCGGAGGCCGTTTCGACTCGGGCGCTGCGCGCCCTCGCTCGACGACCGGGAGTCGCTCCCCCGCCCGGTCGTCGAGCGAGCGCAGCGGGTCGAAAAGCGGTGTCAGGCGAGCGGCTTGACGGCGCGGTGCAGGGCGACGATGCCGAAGGTGAGATCGCGGTGGGCGACGCGGGTCCAGCCGGCATCGCGGATCCACGACGACAGCGTCACCTGGTCGGGCCAGTCCTTGATCGATTCGTTGAGGTAGTCGTACGCGTCGGCGTTCGAGCTCACGGTGCGCGCCACGGTCGGCAGGATCCGGTCGTTGTAGAAGCGGTAGAGGCTCGCGAACGCGGGGTTCTGCGGGTGCGAGAACTCGCACACCAGCAGCATGCCGCCGGGGGCGGTCACCCGCAGCATCTCGGCGAGCGCCTTCTTCGGGTCGTTGACGTTGCGCAGGCCGAACGAGATGGTGACGACGTCGAACTCTCCATCGGAGAACGGCAGTGCCATCGCGTCGGCTTCGACGAACGTGACGTTGGGCACGTGCCCGTGCCGACGGCGGCCCTCGGCGATCATGCCGGGCGAGAAGTCGCCGGCGACCACCTCGGCGCCGCTGCGGGCCAGGGCCACCGAACTCGCGCCGGTTCCGGCGGCGAGATCGAGGATGCGCTGGCCGGGCCGCGGGGCAATGGCACGCGTCGTGGCGATGCGCCACAGCCGGTCGTTGCCGAGGCTCAGCACGGTGTTGGTGCGGTCGTAGCCGGCCGCGACCTCGTCGAACATGCCGCTCACGCGGGACGGATCCTTGCCCAGGTCGGCGCGGTGCTCACTCACCCTTCGATCCTAGGCGCGCTGCCGACGCCGCGGCGGCGCTCAGCGCGTCGGCAGCGCCGCGAGAACGGCGAGCCAGCGCGCCGCCGTCGCCTGGTCGTACGGCGCCCGTTCGGCGCGGACCTCACCCTCGAGCTCGAGGGCGACGCGTTCGAGCCGCTCGACGATGTCCAGCGGGTACCCGTACTGCACGCGGTGCTCCTCCCACTCGTCGCGGTCGTCGATCCAGATGCCGCGCCCGTCGCGGGCGCGCACGACGTCGAGGTCCATGTCGATGCCCGTGGGGCTCGGGATGCCGTCGGGGTCCGCCGCGGCATCCCAGCGCAGATCCCACGCGACGTCGATGTAGATCGCGATGCGCGGGTGGGTCGCATTGAGGGTGGCGGCGTACTCGCCGCTCGGCGGGATCAGAGTGACGTTGTCGCCGTCGCTGACCGTGTCGATGCCCGGTCGGGCGCTGCGCCAGCCGTCGCGCTGACCCACCCAATCGCCGTGGACGTCGCTGCCGAGGTAGACGCAGTCGTGCTCCCAGTGCGGCGCGCCGTCCCACTTGCGCCAGCGGAAGACGAGCGGGGTGCCGGGCGCGGGTCGATCGGTCATAGCCGGAGCCTAACCCGCCCTGACCTTCGTCGCCCGACTCCGGTGGTCGACCGGCGGTTTAGGCTGATCGGGTGAGTTCCGCGCCGCTCTTCCCGCCCCGTCTGCGCATCGTGAGCCGGGAGATCGCGGAGCTCGACGACCTCCTCGAATACGCCGACCCGGCCGACCCCCTGGTGTGGGCGCGTCGCGGATCGTGGCTCGTCGGCGTCGGCTCGGCGCTGCGCATCGAGGTGCCCGCAGCGGATGCCGCGACGCTCGCCGACCGCTGGCGCGCGGTTGCTGACGTGGCCACGGTGGACGACCACGTCGGCGTTCCCGGCAGCGGTCTGATCGCCTTCGGCGCCTTGCCGTTCGATGCGCAGTCGTCCGCGACCGCGGTGCTGACGGTGCCGCGGATGACGGTCGGCGCGCGCGACGGTCGCACGTGGGTGACCTGGGTGCTGCCCGACGACGGCGCTCCCGAGCCCGACGAGCCCCGGGCCATCGGCTACGGCCCGCACTGGTCGGCCGCGGTCGGACCGGGCGCGCTGACCCCGGAGGGCTATCAGGATGCGGTCCGTGCCGGGCTCGCCGCCATCGCCTCCGGCGAGGTCAGCAAAGTCGTGCTCGCGCGGGAACTGGCCGGCACGGTTCCCGCCGGCGCCGACCTGCGCCGACTCGCACGCTCGCTCGCCTCCGCGTACCCCGACACGTGGGTCTACGCCGTGCACGGGCTCATCGGCGCGAGCCCCGAAACGCTCGTCACCGTCTCGGGCGGCCAGGTGACCGCGCGCGTGCTGGCCGGCACCGTCGCGCGGGGGTCGGGACCGGATGCCGATCGTGAGGCGGCGCTGCGCCTGGCGACGAGTGCGAAGGACCTCGCCGAGCACCAGTACGCCGTGCGCAGTCTCGTCGATGCCCTCTCGCCGCACGCGACCGCGCTGGCGGCCGCCGAGCAGCCGTTCACTCTCGCACTGCCGAACGTCTGGCACCTCGCGACCGATGTGGAGGCCACGACCGCGCCCGAGACCTCCGCCCTCGACCTGCTCGGCGTCCTGCACCCGACCGCCGCCGTCGCGGGAACGCCGACGGCCGCCGCCCTGGCCGCGATCCGTCGCATCGAGCCGTTCGACCGTGGCCGCTACGCCGGGCCCGTGGGGTGGGTCGACGCGAACGGCGACGGCGAATGGGCGATCGCGCTGCGCGGGGCCCAGTTCGATCTCGCGGCGGCGAATGCCGACGGCATCCCGTTCCGCGCGCACGCCGGCGCCGGGATCGTCGCCGGCAGCGACCCCGAGGCAGAGATGCTCGAGACCCGGGTGAAGTTCCGCCCGATCGTCGACGCCCTGGCGTAGCGCGTTTCGGGTCAGCTGTCGGCGAGGCGCTTCTTCTCGGCATCCACGTCGAAGTCGGCGACGGGCCAGTGCGGATCGATGTCCTCGAGCGCGTCGAGCAGCAGCGCCTGGACGGCGAGGCGCGCGTACCACTTGCGGTTCGCGGGCACGACGAACCACGGGGCTTCGGGCGTCGAGGTGCGCTCGAACACCGTCTGATACGCCGCCATGTACTCGTCCCACAGGCGCCGCTCGTCGACGTCGCCGGGGTTGTACTTCCAGTGCTTGTCGGGCCGCTCCAGCCGCTCCCGCAGCCGATCCCTCTGCTCGTCGGCCGAGATGTGCAGCATCACCTTGACGATCCGGATGCCGCGATCGACGAGCCCCTTCTCGAAGGCGACGATGGCGTCGTAGCGGCGCTCGATCTCCTCGGCAGGAGCGAGCGCGCGCACCCGCCCGATGAGCACATCCTCGTAGTGCGACCGGTCGAACACCCCGATGAAGCCGGGTTCGGGCACCCGCTTCTCGATTCGCCACAGGAAGTCGTGCGCAAGCTCCTCCGGTGTGGGCTTCTTGAACGCGGCGAGCGCGATGCCCTGCGGATCGACCGCTCCGACGACATGGCGGACGATGCCGCCCTTGCCGGCGGAGTCCATCGCCTGCAGCACGAGCAGCACTGCCGGAGCCCCCTCCTCGATACGGCTCTGCGCGTAGAGGCGCTCCTGCAGCTCATCGAGCTCGTCCGCGCCCGCCTCGAGGTCGCTCTGCCCGTGGTCCTTGTCGCCGTCGTAGCCCGGGGTGGATGCCGGATCGAGGTCGGCGAGGCGGAAGCCCGGGCCGGCGCGCAGCAGGTCGGCGGGATCGGCGTTCCAGTTCTTCTGGCTTCTCGCGGTCATCCCCACATCATGGCGCGGGCAGGCGGAGAGGGCCAGGACGTTCAGCGAGCGAGGGCGACTTCGATGATCTGTCGCCCGACGACGCGGGCGGTGAGGGCCTGGTCGAGCTCGGCGCGCGTGGCGACGCGCACGTACTCCCAGCCGTACGCGGCGGCCAGCGGGGCCAGATCCACGTCCTGCGGCGTGTACAGCACGCGTTGCATGGCGTCGGGCCCGGCGATCTCGGCGACCTCGAGGCCGTCGAAGATCGTGCCCCCGCCGTCGTTGCCGACCACGACCTGCAGCCGCGGCGCTGTCTCACCGACCGGCAGCAAGAGCGCCCCCACGTCGTAGAGGAACGCGAGATCTCCGGTCAGCACGCGGGTCACGCCGACGTCGCCGCCGGTCTGGCTCGCGATCGCGATCCCCATGCCTGTTGCGATGGTGCCGTCGATGCCGGCGAGACCGCGGTTCGCGTGGACCGGCACCTTCTTGCCGGCGAGCACGCCGTCAGCCACACGCACGAGGCGCGACGAGGCGAAGAACAACCGGTCGTGCGGCCAGGTCGCCCGCCACACGGCATCCACGAGGCCCACCCGATCGATCCGGGCGCGCGCGACGGCGAGCTCGGACGCGATGGCGCCGAGGCGTTCGGCGGGTACCGCGGACGACAGCGCGGCGGCATCCGGAGCCGGCGGGGCGAGATCGACGGATGCCGCGCGCGAGGCCCGCATCCAGGCGCCGAACCAGTCGCGGTCCATGTCGCCGACGGCGGCCACGACGGCGTCGACGGATGCCGAGACGCCGTTGAGGTTCAGGGGCTCTCCCGGCCCGCGCACGGCGAGCACCTCGACCTCGGCACGCGACAGCAGCGCCGTGACCTCGCGGGTGAGCGTCGGATGGCCGAAGACGACGGCGCGTTCGATGCGCCCGCCGAGCTCCGGGTCGCGCAGCAGCCCGCGGTAGCCGTGGACGAGGTTGCGGCCGAAGCGGGCGCCGCTGACGATCTCGGCGATCAGCGGCCATCCGCCCGCGTGGGCGAGTGCTTCGGCGGCGGGTCCGGCGTCGGCGCCGGCGACCACCACGGTGCGGGGACCGCGCACCAGCACGTGCGGGTCGAGCTCGGGATCGGCGGGATGGTTCGCCTCGCCGATGCCGCCGCCGCCCTGGTACAGCGCTCCCGACGGCTCGGTCGTGCTCAGCTCGTCGCCGGCGACGTCGGGGCCGAGCGCCGGAGCGGGCAGGTCGAGCTCGGTGGCGCCCAGCCACGGCGGCAGCGCGCCGGCGAGCGGCTCGCGCAACGGCAGGTTCAGGTGCACCGGTCCGGCCTGGCGCGTACCCGTGCCCAGAGCGGCGGCGACCGCGTCCTCCGCGACGCGCCGGAGCATCATCGACTGCTCGCCGGTGCCGTCCACATCGAGCGCGTCGGGGACGGGCAGGTCTTCTTCCAGGCGCATGTTCGGCGCGAACATGCCGGGCTGGCGCGTCGTCTGGTTGGCGCCCACCCCGCGCAGCTCCGGCGGACGGTCGGCGGTGAGCAGGAGCAGCGGCACTCCGGCGTGATGCGCTTCGAGAGCCGCGGGCAGCAGGTTCGCGACCGCCGTGCCGGAGGTGCACACGACGACGGCGGGCATGCCCGACTCGCGGCCGATGCCCAGCGCCGTGAACCCGGCGACGCGTTCGTCGATGCGGACGTGCACGCGCACGTCGCCGCGGCTCTCCAACTCGGCGGCGACGAGTGCGAGCGCCTGCGAGCGCGACCCGGGGCTGACGACGATGTGCGCGACCCCGAGCTCGGCCAACCGGCCCAGGAGGGCGGCCGCGGCATCCGTCGCCGGTGCGCGACCGGCCAGAGCGCTGTCGTCCATGTCAGGCGACGCTGCCGCGCCGGTGCTCGTCCGGGTCGTCATCGCCGGTCACCGGCGGACGCGGGCCGCGGTCGGGGTCGGGGCCTTCCGCGTCGAGGGCGGCGAGCTCTTCCTCGAGGCGGCGGATGCGCTCGTCCTGATCGGCGATCGAGACGCTGCGCAGGCTCCCGAGGAAGTCGGGGTTGTCGTCCGGCGCCCGGAAGGCGCTCTGGCGCTGTGCGCGGCCGCGACCCACGACGAACCACATCAGGCCGCCGATGACGGGAAGCAGCACGACGATCACGATCCACAGCGGCTTGCTGACGCCGCGGTGACGCGTGGGCGGCTGCAGGGCGCAGTCGACGATGCTGTACACCCAGAAGGCGATCAGCAACAGCGCCAGAGGCAGCAGAACGCGCACCACCCTTCCATCCTAGGCGGCGCGAACACCGCGAGATCCGAGGTCGGCGGCGCGACGCCGCGCGCGTAGGCTGGACGCATGCGTGTCCGTTCGGCCCTCGTCTACACCGTCCTTCGTCTGCTGGTGTTCGTGGTGCCGTTCGCGATCATGATGCTCTTCCAGATCATGCGCGAGTACTACTGGCTGTCGGCGATCTTCGCAGCCCTCATCGGACTCAGCCTCTCGGTGCTGTTCCTGCGCCGCCCGCTGGACGATCTGACCGCGGGTCTCGCCGCGCGGCGCCGCACCCGTCGCGACCGCGACGAGGACGCCGAGGATGCCGCGGCCGACCAGGTCACCTCGACGCCCTCGGAGTGAGCTCCTCGGGCGCCCCGCGAGGGCGTGTGCTCAGCCGGTGAAGGCCCAGTAAAGCAGAATCGACAGGGCCAGCGAGGTGAGCGAGGTCAGCCCCAGCGCGACGACAAGCTCGCGCGGTGCGCGGTAGGTCCAGGCGATCAGCACGGCGCACGCCGCGGGGATCAGCGCGAGCATCGCCAGCCACCCCAGCGGGTAGAACAGCGCGAGGACGGCGACCAGTGCGAAGGCGACGACGACGAGCGCCGTGAACAGCACCTGCGTGGCACGGCGTCCGATGCGCACGGTGAGGGTGCGCTTGCCGGCGAGGCGGTCCTGATCGATGTCGCGGAGGTTGTTCGCCAGCAGCACGGCGCAGGCCAGCAGGCCGGCGATCACGCCGCCGAACCAGCTCTCCTGCGGGACGGTGCCGATCTGGACGAACGTGGTGCCCACGGTGGCGACGAGACCGAAGAACACGAAGACGAAGAGCTCGCCGAGTCCCGCGTAGCCGTAGGGCCGCTTTCCGCCGGTGTAGAACCACGCGGCGACGAGGCAGGCCGCCCCGATGAGGGCCATCCACCAGTAACCGGTGCGGATGATGATGGCGAGGCCCGCCACGGCCGCGACGGCGAAGAAGACCAGGGCGACCGTGAGGACGGTGCGCGGCTTCGCCCGGCGCGAGGCGGTGAGGCGGGCGGGGCCGACGCGGTGGTCGTCGGTGCCGCGGATGCCGTCGCTGTAGTCGTTCGCGTAGTTGACGCCGATCTGGATCGCGACCGCCACGATCAGGCAGCAGAGGGCCAGCACCCAGCGCAGCGGCGCATCGTCGAGCCGGGCCGCACCCGTACCGATGACCACAGGCGCGACGGCGAGCGGGAGCGTCCGCAGGCGCGCGGCGCCGATCCAGTCGCGCGCGGTGGCCCGCGTCACGTGCGCGGGGTCGCCCGACACCCGCGCGCGCTGCGGGTTGCCGCGCGGCTTCTGCTTCGGGTGATGCGCCGCGCGCGACTTCTTCTTCCGGGTGCTGCCTGCCACGCCAGAATCCTATGCCCGGATGGGCATGGATCCGCTGTGACGCCGACGGCCCGCGTCAGCGGCTGTCGCCGGCGCGCTCCGCCCACGTACGCGCGAGCGCCGTGAGGGCGGCCCGGTCGGGCTTGCCGCTGGAGAGCGTCGGCAGTCGCGGCACTCGAAGGATGGCACGCGGCCGCGCCGGGGCGCCGAGCTCATCGCCGACGAGGTCACGGACGCCCGGCAGGTCGGCATCGACCGGCGCGTCCGACGACGTGGCGCCGACCGCGACGACGATCGACGCCTCACCCCAGCGCTCGTCGGCGACCGGCACCACGACCGCATCGACGAATCCGGGCAGGGTGCGGACGATCCGCTCGACACGGTCGAGCGAGACGTTGACTCCACCCGACACGATGACGTTGTCGCGGCGGCCGGTGACCGTCAGCCGACCGTCGAAGCGACCGGCGTCGCCGGTGCGATACCAGCGCACACCCGCCTCGTCGCGCACGAACGCGGCGGCGGTGCGCGCCGGATCGCCGAGGTAGCCGTCCGCGAGAGTCGGCCCCGACACCTGCACCTCTCCGTCGACGATCCGCACGTCCACGCCGTCGAGCGGGATGCCGTCGTACACGCAGCCGCCGGCCGTCTCGCTCGATCCGTAGGTGCGCACGACACGGATGCCGACCTCATCCGCGCGGGCGGCGAGCGCCGGCGGCAGGGCCTGCCCACCCACGAGCACCGCCGCGAAGCCGGCGAGCGCGCGGCATCCGGCGGGGTCGTCGAGAAGCGTCTGCAGCTGTGCGGGGACGAGCGAGGTGAACGTCGGCACCCGCTCGCCCCCGCGACTGGACGCCATCGAGGATGCCGCCGCCACGAACGACGCGGTACGAAACAGTCCCGCGACGACCGCGGGCTCGTTGCCTGCGACGAGCGCGCGCACCAGCACCTGCACACCGGCGATGTAGCCGGGAGCCAGCGCGAGCAGCCACGATCCGCTGCCGATGCGCGCGGCCGTCGCCATCGCCGACGCCGTCAGCGCCGACCGGCTGAGCGCGACGGCCTTCGGGTAGCCGCTGGAACCGGACGTGGTGACCACCACCGCCGTCCCGGCCGGCACGTCCCGAGGCAGGTCGTCCTCTCCGCCGAGCGCGATCGCGGGCCCGGCGCCGAGCACCGCCGAGCGCAGACCGCGCAGCACCGCGCGGGCATCCGTCGCGTCGACCCTCTCCAGGCGCACGTTCGTCTCCGGGGAGGTCAGTAGTGGTAGGGGTAGGGCGACCAGTCGGGATCGCGCTTCTGCAGAAAGGCGTCGCGGCCTTCGACGGCCTCGTCGGTGCCGTACGCGAGTCGGGTCGCCTCCCCCGCGAACACCTGCTGACCCACCATCCCGTCATCGATCGCGTTGAAAGCGAACTTGAGCATGCGGATCGCCGTCGGCGACTTGCCGAGGATGGTGCGCGCCATCGCGACCGCCTCGCGCTCGAGCTCGGCATGCGGCACGACGCGGTTGACCGCACCCATCTCGTAGGCGCGCGCGGCCGAGTACTCCTCGGCGAGGAAGAACACCTCGCGGGCGATCTTCTGGCCGACCTGGCGGGCCATGTATGCCGACCCGTAACCCGCGTCGAACGATCCGACATCGGCATCCGTCTGCTTGAAACGGCCGTGCTCGGCGCTCGCGATCGACAGGTCGCACACGATGTGCAGCGAGTGCCCTCCGCCCGCGGCCCACCCCGGGATCACCGCGATGACGACCTTCGGCATGAAACGGATGAGGCGCTGCACCTCGAGGATGTGGAGGCGACCGGCGCGGGCCGGGTCGGGAGCGGTCGCGTCGTCGGCGGCGTACGTGTAGCCATCGCGACCGCGGATGCGCTGGTCGCCACCCGAGCAGAACGCCCAGCCGCCGTCCTTCGGGCTCGGACCGTTGCCCGTCAGCAGCACGACCCCGATGCGCGGGTCCTGGCGGGCGATGTCGAGGGCGCGGTAGAGCTCGTCGACGGTGTGCGGGCGGAAGGCGTTTCGCACCTCGGGACGGTCGAACGCGATGCGCGCGATGCGACCGTCGCGCGAGACGTGCGCCGTGATGTCGGTGTACGCGTCCGCACCCGCAGCGAGCATCCACTCCGCGGGATCGAACAGCTCGGAGACGAAGGAGTCGGTCACCCGCCCAGCCTACGCGCGGGCGCCGTGATCCGGCCGGGACGCACCTCCCGCTCCCCCTACGCTGGAGCGGTGACGTCGACTCCCCGCATCCTGACCCTGCTCGCCGCCGGCGCCCTCGCGCTCGGCCTGTCCGCCTGCGCGTCGACCGGCGGGGCCGAGCGCGCCGAGACCGAATCACCCGATCCGGGTCAGACCCTCGTGGACGGCACCTGTCCGACAGGCAAAGGGGTCACTCTCGCCGTCGACTCCTCGGCGCTGAAGGGCGGCACGTCCCAGACCTGGTGCTACGCCACCACCGAGAAGATCGCCGTTGCCGACATCGTCGCCGCTGCGGGCCTGACCGTCGAGGGCACGAAGCAGTACGGCGACCAGGTCGTCTGCCGCGTCAACGGGCTGCCCTCGGCATCCGAGCCGGTCGGCTCGACGAAGGACCCCGCGTACATCGAGAAGTGCGAATCGATGCCCGCGGGCTTCGCGTACTGGGCTCTGTGGACCAAGACCGAGGGCGGCACCTGGGACTATGCGCAGGAGGGCCTGTCGACGCTGACGGCGCAACCCGGTGAGAGCGTCGAGCTGCTGTTCACCCTCGACGGTGTCCCCGCTGCACCCGCGGCGTGAACCCGAGCGCCGCTGATCGCTGCCGACGCGCGTAATCTCGGCGCGTGAGCTTCCGCCCCGGTCCCCTGCGCGCCGCCCTCGCGCTGGCGGTCGGCTTCGTGGCGGTCCGGGTCGTGTACCGGGTGCTCTTCCACGGCGCGGACGGCAGCGGCACGGTGCTGCTGCCGCTGCCGGTGTGGCGACTCGCTCCACCTCTCGCCCACGTCCAGATGTTCGGCCCGGTCACAGTCGACGGGCTGGCGTCGGCCGTCGTCGGCGCGCTGCCGATCTCGCTGACGATCATCGCCTTCGGGGTGCTCAGCGCACTGCTCGATCTGCCGCGACTGCTCGCGCGCGGGGCACGGCGCGGTCCCTTCCAGGGGCTCGCGCGGGCGCTGTCGATCGCGTGGGCCACGCTTCCGGCGCTCGCCGATGCGGCACGCACGGCCCGGCGCGCGCAACGCCTGCGCGGCGAGCGCGGGTTCGGCGCGGGCATCCGGGCGCTGGCGCCACTGCTCGAGGCGACGATCGAACGGGCCACCGCCGTCGGAGCGTCGCTGGAGTTGCGCGGATACGCCGGCCGTGGGCTCGAGGGCGACTGCCACCGCCCGGTCGCCCTCGCACCTCTCACCCTCGGCTTCGCCGGCGACGCGGTCGTGGCCGTCGACGGGTGGAGCGTCGGGGCGGATCGGGCCGGCGACGGCATCCGCGCCGGCTCGCTGACGGTGATCACCGGCGCCAGCGGATCCGGTAAGACCACGCTGCTGCGCGCGCTGAGCGGGCTGCACACCCACCTGGACGGCGGGTGGCTGGACGGCGTCCTGCAGGTCGCGGGGCACGACCGCGTCCACACGCCGCCGCGCGACCTGTCGCGACTCGTCGGCGTGGTGCTGCAGAACCCCCGCGCCGGCTTCGTGACGACGACCGTGCGCGATGAGATCGGGCTGGCGCTGGAGCTGCGCGGGCTCGCCCGCCTGCTCGTCGACGAGCGCGTCCGCGACGTCGCCGGCCGGGTGGGTGTCGCCGGACTGCTCGACCGGCCGCTGCGGGAGCTCTCGGCCGGCCAGGCGACGCTCGTCGCCATCGCCGCCGCCATCATCGAGCAGCCGGTGCTGCTGCTCGTGGATGAACCGCTCGCCGACCTCGACCGCACCGCGCGCTCCCGGATCGTGACGCTGCTGGGCGCACTCGCGCACGAGGCCGGCATGTGCGTGATCGTCGCCGAGCACCGCGGCGCCGAGCTCGCCGGCGTCGCGGACGTGTGGCTGCATCTCACCGCGGCATCCGCAGCGACGCCCGCGACCGTCACCACCCGACCCGCGCCGTTCACAACTCCGGAGTTTCCGCCTCCCCTCCCCGCCGAAGGGCCGTCGCGGGCCGCGACCGCAGCGGATCTCCGGAGTTGTGAACCGGCGCTCTCGACGCGGGTGACCGTCCGCTACGGGCAGCGCCTGGCCGTCGACGATGTCGCCGTGACGCTGCACCCGGGCGAGGTGGTGGCGCTGGTCGGGCCCAACGGAGCCGGCAAGTCGAGCCTTCTGGTCGCCCTCGCCACGGGCGCGCACGCTCGCGACGTGCGGCTGGTGCCCGACGACGCCGACGCGCTGTTCGTGCGCGACACGGTCGCCGCCGACTGCCGACGAGCCGACCGGCGCGCGCATATGTCGGTGGGGACGACCCTCGCGCGCGTCGCCGCGCTGCTCGGACGCGGCGACGAGGACGGAGAGCTGGGGCGCCGGCATCCGCGCGATCTGTCCGCCGGCGAGCGGCGATGCCTGGCTCTCGCGATCCAGACCGCGACGCGCCCCTCCGTGCTGCTGGTCGACGAGCCGACGCGCGGACTCGACCCCGGCGCACGGCGGATGGTCGATGCCGCCCTCGCACGCGTCGCGGATGCCGGGACCGCCGTGCTGGTCGCGACCCACGACGCCGCGGTCATCTCCCGCGCCGACCGCGTGCTCGGCATGGAGGCCGGGCGGCTCACCACGGCCCCCGAAGACGTACACGCTGCCACGTCGCACACCCCGGCCACGGGCCGTCCCGCGTCGGTCCTCGACACCACGGCACCGGTCGGATCCCGCGCCGAACCCCTCCCATCCGTGGCCCCCGATCACGTCGAGGCGCCGCCACGCAACGATCCGACGCACAGTCGAGGATTTCGGGGCGCGCCGGTTCCCCCGCCGGTGAGCCTCCCGCCGCGTCGACGAGCGCTGACCGTCGCGCTGGTCGCGGCGAACGTCGCGGCGGCGGCGGCGTTCCTGTGGCCTCTGGTCGCCGCCGCCGTGCCCGCGCAGGCAGGGGCCGCCATCGGTCCGATCGCGCTGGCCCTCGCTCCCCTGGCCGTGCTCACGGTGCTCGCCGCGCTCGACACGACGGTCCGTTCCGCCCAGACGCTGGCGCTGCTGGCGGTGCTCGCCGCCATCGGGGCAGCCGTCCGCATCGCGAGCACCGGCGTCGGCGGCGTGGAGGCGCTGTTCGTGCTCCTCATCCTCGCCGGCCGCGCCTACGGCGCTCGTTTCGGGCTGCTGCTGGGCGCGGCATCCGTGGGGCTGTCGGCGTTGCTGTGGGGAGGCGTCGGGCCGTGGCTGCCGTTCCAGATGTTCGCCTGCGCGTGGGTCGCGGCCGGCGCGGGGCTCCTGCCGCGGCGCGTGCGCGGTGGGGCGGAGATCGCGATGCTCGTGGGCTACGGCGCCGCCGCCGCGTACGCGTTCGGGCTGATCATGAACATGTGGTTCTGGCCGTTCGCCGTCGGCGCCGGAACATCGATCTCGTATGTTCCGGGGGCGCCACTGCCGCAGAATCTGGGCACCTTCCTCGTCTACTCGCTCGTGACCTCGACCCTCAGCTGGGACACGGTGCGCGCGCTCACCACGATCATCGGGATCTGTCTCGTCGGGCGCGCCGTGCTGCGCTGCCTGCGCCGGGCGAAGCCGGTGGCAGCCGCGCCACCACACGGCCCCGGCGCACGCCCTCGGAGTGCTCTCGCTACAGTCGAATCGTGACGGCAACGGTGCGGCGTTTGACGGCCGAGGAGATCGACACCGACGGGTTCCTCGCCCTGCTCGGGGAGGCTGCGGGTCTCGACACCGACGCCCTCATCCGCATCCGCGACGTCGAGTTTCCCACCATGACCGTCGTCGGGACGGTCGACGGCAGCGTGCTCGGCTTCGCCGCGTTCGGCGCCGACACGCACGGCGAAGACCGCACCGAGCTGCACTACATCGCCGTCGCACACGAGGCACGCGGAACGGGGCTCGGTTCCCGTCTCGTGGATGCCGCGCGCCGCGCCGACACGACGCGACCCCTGTATGCGAGCACCGATGATGACGCCGTCGACTTCTACCGTCGCCTCGGCTTCGTCGTCGCAGACGCGCCACGCGACCCGCGCTGGCCGACCAGACAGCGCTACGACTGCCTCCTGGACCCTCTGGGGGAGCCGGCCGAGCTCACGCTCGACGCCTACCGTGCGCACGCTCGGCGCTACGCGCAGCGCACGCCCGCGACGCCATCGCCGCTCGTCGCCGAGCTCGCCGCACGGCTGCCCGTGGGTTCGTGCGTGCTGGAACTCGGCAGCGGCCCGGGTCGCGACGCCGACGCGCTGGAAGCGGCCGGTTTTGCGGTCGATCGCACGGATGCCGCGGCATCCTTCGTGGCCATGCAGCACGACGCTGGTCATCGCGCACGGCTGCTCGACGTGCGCGATGCCGACTTCGGCGGACCGTACGACGGGGTCTTCGCCAGCGCCGTCCTGCTGCACGTGGAGCGACCACGACTGGGCGGCGTGCTGAGCCGCGCGCGTATGGCGACGAGACCGGGCGGCGTGATGATCGCGTCATTCAAGAAGGGCGATGGTGAGCACTGGTCGGACGCGAAACTCGAGGTGCCGCGGCACTTCGTCCTCTGGCGTGAGGATGCTCTCGCCGACGCGTTCGCCACCGCCGGCTGGACCGACGTCGAGGTGTGGGATTCGTCCTCACCGCACGCAGCAGAGGCGTGGATCACGGTCACGGCGCGCAACGGAAGCCGCGACTGATCCTCACCGTCGGGTCGGTGGTGATCCGCGTCGGCGACCTCTCCGCCGAGATCCTGAAGGCAACCGCTTCTGCGTCGTCGCGGCCGGTGAGGCGGGGCACGCGCATCCACCGGCGTGGGAGAATGGGGCACGGCGTGATCCACCCGAGGATGCCGCCGGAAGGACGAATCGTGCAGATCAGGAACTCCTCGGACTGGCGCGATGCCCTCCCCTTCGAGCTGCCCGTCGCCGCAGCCGAGGCCGTGCCCGGCGATGCCACGCGATGCTCCGGCTGCGGTCCCACGAGTGAGCCGTGGCCGCGCGAAGCGTTGTGGGTGGTGAAGCACCGGCATCCGACGAACCCCGCCGGCTTCGTGCGGTTCTACTGCTCCGACCACAAGCCGGCCGCGAAGCTCGCACCCGCCGCCGCCGCGGTACCCGAACGCGCTCGCCGCACGCGCGCCGCTGCCGGCTCGGCGGCGCCGCGCAAGGCGCCCGCGCCGATCATCCCCGAGCGCGAGGCCGTGCTCTGCCCCGACTGCTTCGTGCAGGTGCCCGCCACGGGCGTGTGCGGCATGTGCGGCGCTCGCGTCGGCTGACACCCGGCCCGCAGAGCTTCGCCGTTCGCGCGGGCGCTCCGCGTCTACATCACCCTCGCGATCGGCCCCCTCCTCGCGATCGCCGCGCTCATCGTCACCGTCCGCCGCCGTGACCTCTCCATCACCTCGGTCGCGAGCGTCTACCTCGCACTCATCGTGCTCGGCGCCCCCGGCTACTTCTGGGCATCGTTCGACATCGGCATGGGGATGGCCGACACGTTCCAGATCAACGGCGGCGATTACTCGCCGTGGGCCGGACCGTTGTACGCCCTGAGCTTCGCGGCGCTCGTCGCGCTGATCGCCGTCGGAGCGTCGGTCCTGCTCCGCCGCCGGACCCCAGCCGCGGGCCGCTAGCATCGCGGAATGGTCGTCCTGCACCGCCTCACCCCCGACGCGGATGCCGCCCGCACGGCGGTCCTGCTCCCTGGGCGCGGCTACACGGCGCAGGCGCCACTGCTTCACTGGAGCGGACTGATGCTCGCCGAGGCGGGCTGGAACGTGTACGCCGTCGCGTGGACGGATGCCGCAGCCGACGATCCGGCCGCGTTCGGCCGCCGAGCCTGGGCAGACGTGACAGCGCTACTCGAGGGCGTCCCCGACCTCGTCGTCGCCAAGTCGCTGGGCACCTTCGCCGCACCGCTCGCGATCGCCGCCGGCATCCCGGGTGTCTGGCTCACCCCGTTGGTGCATCACGACGTCGTCGCGCAGGCGCTGAACGCGGCATCCGAGGATCACCTCGTCGTGGCGGGAACAGCGGATGCCGCCTGGCGCCGCGACCGCATCGACGGCACTCGGGCGCACGTCGCCGAGGTCGCCGATGCCGACCACAGCCTGCTGATCCCCGGCGATTGGCGCGCGTCGTACGCCGCCCAGCAGACGGTGTTCGCCCGCATCGCCGCCCACGTCGCCGCCCTGCCGCAGAGCTGAACGGCGACGGATGCCGCGCCCCGTTCAGACCGAGAAGTAGGTCGCCTCGGGGTGGTGGAACACGAACGCGTCGGTGGACTGCTCGGGGTGCAGCTGCAGCTCTTCGCTGAGCTCGACGCCCATCCGCTCCGGACGCAGCAGCTCGACGACCTTGCGGCGGTCCTCCATGTCGGGGCAGGCGGGGTAGCCCAGCGAGAAGCGCGCACCGCGGTAGTCGAGCGTGAACAGACCGGCGGTGTCGGCCGGGTCTTCCGCGGCGAAACCGAGCTCGGCGCGGATGCGGGCGTGCCAGAACTCGGCGAGCGCCTCGGTCAGCTGCATGACCAGGCCATTGAGCTCGTAGTAGTCGCGGTAGCGGTCCTCGGCGAACATCTTCGCGGTCACGGCGTCGATCGCCGCTCCGGCGGTCACGAGCTGCACGGGCAGGACGTCGACCTGTCCCGACGCGCGTGAGCGTACGAAGTCGGCGAGGTTCAGGTGCCGGTCGCGGCGCTGGCGCGGGAAGGGGAAGCGCAGCCGTTCGGCTCCGAGCGGGCCGCCCGAGCCGCCATCCGGCGCGAGGAGCCCCGGCACACCGAGCACACCGGTCGGGTCATCCCCGTGGTGCAGCACCACGATGTCATCGCCCTCGGAGACGACCGGGAAGTACCCATAGGCGACCGAGGCGTCGAGCATGCGCTCGGCGAGGATGCGGTCGAGCCAGTACCGCAGGCGCGGCCGGCCCTCGGTCTCGACGAGCTGCTCGTACGACAGTCCGCCCTCGCCGCGGCCGGGCTTCAGCCCCCACTGCCCCATGAAGGTCGCCCGCTCGTCGAGGAACGCGGCGTAGTCGGCGAGCGCGATGCCGCGGACGATGCGCGTCCCCCAGAACGGCGGGGCGGGCACGGGATTGTCGGATGCCACGTCCGACCGCGCCGGCATCGCCTCGGGCTCGGTGAGGGTCAGGCGAGACCCCGCGGCATGGATGCGCTTCTTCAGCGGCGGCAGGCCGACGGCATCCGGGGCCTCGCCGCGCGCGATCCGCACGAGCGGCTCCATGAGGGCGAGCCCTTCGAACGCGTCCTTCGCGTAGCGGACCTCGCCGTCGAAGAGCTCCGCGAGATCCTGTTCGACGTACGCGCGCGTCAGCGCCGCGCCGCCGAGGATCACCGGCCATCGCGTGCCGAGCCCGCGCGCCGAGAGCTCCTGCAGGTTCTCCTTCATCACCACCGTCGACTTGACGAGCAGGCCGCTCATGCCGATGACGTCGGCATTGTGCTCCTCGGCGGCGGCGATGATGTCGGCGATCGGCTGCTTGATGCCGAGGTTGATCACCGTGTAGCCGTTGTTGGTGAGGATGATGTCGACGAGGTTCTTGCCGATGTCGTGCACGTCGCCGCGCACCGTCGCCAGCACGATCGTTCCCTTGCCGGCCTCGTCGGTCTTCTCCATGTGCGGCTCGAGCAAGGCCACCGCGGTCTTCATGACCTCGGCGGACTGCAGCACGAACGGCAGCTGCATCTGACCCGACCCGAAACGCTCGCCGACGACCTTCATGCCCTCCAGGAGGTGGTCGTTGATGATCTGCAGCGGCGTGAGCGGGGCCGCGTCCGGGCCGCCCGCGCGCGCCAGGTCGAGATCGGCCTCGAGACCCTTCAGCTCGCCGTCGATGATCCGGCGTTCCAGTCGCTCGCCGACCGGCAGGGCCGCGAGCTCCGCGGCCCGCTGATCGCGCAGGGCCGCCGTGTCGACCCCGGCGAACAGGTCGAGCATCGTCGCGAGCGGGTCGTAGGTGAGGGTGCCGTCGGCATCCCATTCGCGCCGGTCCCAGACGAGGTCGAGCGCGACCTTCCGCTGCTCGTCGGGGAGGGAGGCCAACGGCACGATCTTCGCGGCGTCGATGATGCCGCTGGTCAGCCCCGCCTGCGTCGCCTCGTGCAGGAACACCGAGTTGAGCACCGAGCGGGCGGCGGGGTTGAGTCCGAACGAGACGTTCGAGACGCCGAGCGTCGTGTTGATGCCCGGGTATTTCGCGACCAGGCTGCGGATGGCCTCGATCGTCTCGATCGCGTCGCGGCGGGTCTCCTCCTGGCCGGTCGCGATCGGGAACGTGAGGCAGTCGACGATGATGTCCTCGACCCGCATGCCCCACGCCCCGACCAGCTCGTCGACGAGGCGCGACGCGATGCGCAGCTTGTCCTCGGCGGTGCGCGCCTGCCCCTGTTCGTCGATCGTCAGGGCGATGACCGCGGTGCCGTGCTCCTTGACGAGCGGCATGATGCGCCCGAAGCGGGATGCCGGGCCGTCGCCGTCCTCGTAGTTCACCGAGTTCACGACGGGACGTCCGCCGATCAGCTCCAGCCCGGCCTGGATGACGGCGGGCTCGGTCGAGTCGATCACGAGCGGAAGAGTGGATGCCGAGGCGAACCGCGACACGACCTCGCGGATGTCCGCGACGCCGTCGCGCCCGACGTAGTCGACGCAGACGTCGAGCAGGTGAGCGCCGACGCGGATCTGCCCGCGGGCGATCTCGACGCAGTCGTCCCACCGGCCCTCCAGCATCGCCTCGCGGAACGCCTTCGACCCGTTCGCGTTGGTGCGCTCCCCGATCGCGAGGTAGCTGGCATCCTGCCGGAACGGCACGTGCTGATACAGCGACGCGACGCCCGGCTCGGTCTCGATCGCTGACGCCAGCGAGACACCGTTCTCGCGCCGAGACACCGGTGCACTCTCGGTGTCTCGGTGCCCCGGCGGTGTCTCGCGGTCAGGGGTGCGGGTCCCCACGGAGAGCCGGCCCACCCGCTCCACGACCGCGGCGAGGTGCTCGGGCGTCGTGCCGCAGCATCCGCCGATGAGCCCGATCCCGAACTCGCGGACAAACTGCTCGTGCGCGGTCGCGAGCTCCGTCGGTGTCAAGGGATAGTGGGCGCCGTCGGCGGTCAGCACCGGCAGCCCGGCGTTGGGCATGCACGCGATCGTCACGGACGAGTGCTTCGAGAGGTGGCGCAGGTGCTCGCTCATCTCGGCCGGCCCGGTCGCACAGTTCAGGCCGATCGCGTCGACGCCCAGCGGCTCCAGCGCCGTGAGCGCCGCCCCGATCTCCGAGCCCATGAGCATGGTGCCGGTGGTCTCGACGGTCACCTCGACGAAGATCGGCAGCCGGATGCCGCGGGCCACGATCGCCTGCTTGCAGCCGTTGATCGCGGCTTTGGTCTGCAGCAGGTCCTGGCTCGTCTCGACGAGGAACGCATCGGCGCCGCCGTCGATGAGGCCCTCGGCCTGCAGCGCGAACGTCTCCTTCAGATGGGCGTAGGTGGTGTGGCCGAGGCTCGGCAGCTTCGTCCCGGGCCCCATCGACCCGAGCACCCAGCGCATCCGCCCGTCGGCCGCTTCCGCCGCCTCCGCACGCTCGCGGGCGATCCGCGCCCCGGCGGCGGCGAGCTCCGTGATGCGGTCGTCGATGCCGTAGTCGGAGAGGTTCGACCAGTTCGCGCCGAACGTGTTGGTCTCCACGGCATCCACGCCGACGGCGAAGTAGGCGTCGTGGATCGCACCGACCACATCGGGACGTGTGACGTTGACGATCTCGTTGCAGCCGTCGAGGCCCTGAAAGTCCGTGTCGATCTGCAGATCGTGGCGCTGCAGCATGGTTCCCATCGCGCCGTCGGCGATGACGACCCGCTGCGACAGGGCGTCCAGCAGCGCCTGCGCGCGGGCGGTGCGGGGCACACCGTCGATGTCGAGCGCGAAGCGGGCGGCGGCGATCGAGGCGGTCACCGCCCGATTCTACGGTCACCACCTTCTGCGCGGCGGCGCCGTGTGACAAGGTGGATGAAAGGAGGCATCATGTCGATCCGAACGATCTTCACCCGCATCCGCGACGCGGTGCTCGGCCCGCCCGAGACCCAAGATCAGCGCAACGCGCGAAAGCCCAGCCGCGAGCAGGAGATGCTGCAGGCCCAGCACCTCGCCGTCAGCCAAGCGCGTTACGTGAACTTCATTCCGTGACGACGCCGTCCGTCGCCGATCTGCTCGCTGCGGCGCACGTGGTCTCACTCCCCCTCGTCACCCGCTTCCGCGGCGTCGAGCACCGCGAGGCCGTGCTGTTCGAAGGCCCCGAAGGATGGACGGAGTTCTCGCCGTTCCTCGAGTACGACGACGCCGAAGCCGCCGTCTGGCTGGCGGCCGCGATCGACTACGGCTGGCGGCACCAGCCGTCGCCGGTGCGCGATCGCGTTCCGGTGAACGCGACCGTTCCCGCCGTGGCCGCAGACCAGGCGCCGGCGGTGCTCGCCCGCTTCGACGGCTGCCGCACCGCGAAGGTCAAGGTCGCCGAGCGTGGGCAGACGCTCGCCGACGATGTCGCGCGGGTGCGCGCGGTGCGGGCGGCGATGGGTCCCGAAGGTCGCGTGCGACTCGACGCGAACGGCGGCTGGAACGTCGATGAGGCCGAACATGCCGCCCACGCCCTGGCCGGGTTCGACCTGGAGTATCTCGAGCAGCCCTGCGCGTCGGTCGACGAGCTCGCCGAGCTGCGCCAACGCCTCGCCGACTGGGACCTGCCCATCGCCGCCGACGAATCGGTGCGCAAGGCGGCGGACCCCCTCGACGTCGCGCGCCGGGGCGCCGCCGACCTGCTCGTCATCAAGGCGCAGCCGCTCGGCGGGGTCGCGCGCGCCCTGTCGATCGTCGCCGACGCGGGCCTTCCCGCGGTCGTCTCCAGCGCCCTCGACACGAGCATCG
This sequence comes from Microbacterium sp. AG790, assembly GCF_003634765.1. Taxonomy (NCBI): domain Bacteria; kingdom Bacillati; phylum Actinomycetota; class Actinomycetes; order Micrococcales; family Microbacteriaceae; genus Microbacterium; species Microbacterium sp. AG790. The sequence goes on along the minus strand of NZ_RBWZ01000006.1, from coordinate 461,699 downwards.
GCCTGGCGATGGGTGTGACCTTGGCGGCCGCGCTCCCTGAACTGCCCTACGACTGCGGCCTCGGCACGGCATCGCTGCTCGCCGCCGACGTCACGCGCGCACCGCTGCGGCCCGTCGACGGCAGCCTGCCGGTCGGGCGTGTGACACCGGATGCCGAGCTCCTGGCCCGCCACGCGGCATCCCCCGATCGTCGCACCTGGTGGCTCGAACGCCTCGAGCGCTGCGCCGCGCTGATCTAGGAGCGTCTAGGAGCGGAACACCGCGGCGCCGTCGTCGGCGACGATCGCCGGCACCAGGGCTTCGATACGGCGACGAAGGTCGTCCGTGACGCGATCGGAGGACTTGCCCTCCAGGGTGGCCGTCGTGCAGGTCTCGTTCGAGACGTCCAGGAGCACGCGCGCCGCATCGGGGATCGGCATCCGGAGCGTGAGCCCGTAGGTGGCGACGATGTGCTGGAGAAAGCCCTCGATCCGTTCGATGACGCGTCGCTGCAGCGTGAGGAAGGCGTCGGCCAGACGCTCGTCGCGCAGAGCCTGGGCGCGGATCTCGGTGAGCAGGTGCGGGTCCATCTCCTCGCCGAAGGGCGCTCCGAGATGACCGACGAGATCGGAGATGTCGATCTGGCCGTCGGGTGAGAGGCGCTGCACCCGACTCTCCACGGCGTCCAGCTTGGCGTCGGACAGGCGCGTGACGAGCGCCAGGAACAGCTCGTCCTTCGTCTCGAAGTTGGAGTAGAACGCGCCGCGCGTGAAGCCGGCCCGCTCGCAGATCGCCTCCACCGAAGCGGCATCCATGCCGACCTCCGAGAAGACCTCGTGAGCGGCATCCAGCAGACGAGCGCGGGTCTGCTCCCGGCGCTGGCTGGGCGGGCGGCCGGCATCCGTGCGGTCGGCGATGTCGGTCACTGTCCCTCCCTTCGTCGACGACGGTGTCGCCGTCGTCGTGCGTCTCAGTTCACATCGAGTGCTCAGGATTGCGCGAATCCCTGCTCTTAGGATACATCTGTGTATCGGATACAGCGGTGTATCGAACATTCCCTGTCCGTCACTGTCCCGAACGTCTGAACCGGAGCACCCCGTGTCCACACTTCTGTTTTCGCTCGGCCGCTGGTCGTACCGCCACTCCTGGCGGGTCCTCGTGTCGTGGCTGCTGCTGCTGGGCGTGATCGGCGGCGCCGTCGGGGTGGGTGTCGCCACCGGCGCCGTGAAGGGGTTCGACAACTCCTTCTCCATCCCGGGGACCGAAGGGCAGGAGGGCCTGGAGCTTCTCAACCGCACCTTCCCCCAGGCGGCCGGCACCAGTGCGCAGTACGTGATCGTGGCGGCGCCCGGTCAGCACGTCGACGACGCGCCCTACAACGACCAGATCGCGACGACCGTCACCGATCTCGGAAAACTCGACGGCGTGCTGGCGGTCACCGATCCGTTCAACAAGAACGTGACCGGCATGGTCAGCGACGACGGCCAGGCCGCGCTCATCCGCCTGCAGTTCGAGGGCAGCGTCACCAATGTCCCCGCCGCCACGAAGACCGCCCTTCAAGACATGGCGACGAGTCTCGGCTCGGCCCTCCCGGCCGGATCCACGGTCGTGGTCGGTGGCGATCTGTTCTCGACATCGCTGCCCAGCCTGTCGGTGACGGAGATCATCGGCGTGCTCGTGGCGCTGTTCGTGCTCATCATCACGTTCCGCTCCCTCGCCGTCGCGTGGTTCCCCCTCGTCAGCGCGATCATCGGGGTGGTGCTCTCGGTCGTACTGATCTTCGCCTCGACGGCCTTCGCGACGGTGTCCTCCACGACGCCGATGCTCGCGATCATGCTCGGATTGGCCGTCGGCATCGACTACGCGCTGTTCATCGTCGCGCGACATCAAGACCAGGTGCGCGCCGGTATCGATCCCGAGGAGTCCGCCGCGCGCGCGACCGGCACGGCCGGCTCCGCCGTCATGTTCGCCGGTGTCACGGTGCTGATCGCGCTCGTCGGTCTGGGTTTTGCCGGCATCCCCTTCCTCACCACGATGGGTCTGGCCGCCGCGGGCGCCGTCGCCGTCGCGGTCGCCGTCGCCGTCACCCTCACCCCGGCGCTCCTCGGCTTCGCCAAGGGCCGCGTCGCCGGCTGGCCGCGGGGTCTGGGGCGCGGCATCCCGTTCGGGCGCCGTCGCCGCGCGGCGCGCACGCGGGGGGATGCCGAGGACAGCGCCGCACCGGCGGCGTCGTCAGCTTCGAAGAAGACGAACCCGTGGGTGGCGCTCGTGACCCGGCATCCGGTCGTCAGCGCCCTGTCGGTGATCCTGGTGCTCGGCATCGCGGCGATTCCCGCGTCGAGCCTGCAGCTCGCCCTGCCGAACGCGGGCATGCAGCCCGCCTCCAGCGAAGCGCGGCAGGCCTACGACCTGACCGCCGAGCACTTCGGGCCGGGCGCGAACGGACCGCTCATCCTCGCCGGCACGATCGTCACCTCGACCGACCCGCTGACGCTCATGGCCAATCTGAAGGCCGACGTCGAGAAGATCCCGGGCGTGAAGACCGTGGCGCTCGCGACGCCGAACCAGACCGCCGACACGGGACTCGTCCAGATCGTGCCGACCACGGCACCGGACGCCCCTCAGACGGCCGACCTCGTGCGGGAGCTGCGCGCCCACCACGACGAATGGCTGCAGAAGTACGGCATCGACCTCAAGGTCACCGGCTTCACGGCGATCGCGATCGACATCTCCGACCGGCTGGGCGCCGCCCTGGTGCCCTTCGGACTGTTCGTGGTCGGCTTGTCGTTCATCCTGCTGATGATCGTGTTCCGCTCGATCTGGGTGCCGCTGAAGGCGACCCTGGGCTACCTGCTGTCGATCCTCGCCGCGTTCGGCGCCGTCGCGGCGGTGTTCGAGTGGGGCTGGCTGGCGGACGCGCTGCACGTGACGCGCACCGGACCGGTGATCAGCTTCATGCCGATCATCCTCATGGGCGTGCTGTTCGGGCTCGCGATGGACTACGAGGTCTTCCTCGTCTCCCGCATGCGCGAGGACTACGTGCACACCCGACGTGCTCGCGGCGGACGGGCCGATCGGCAGACGGCCGTCGGGGCGGTGCGCAGCGGCTTCACGGCGTCGGCGCGCGTGGTGACCGCCGCCGCGGTCATCATGTTCGCCGTCTTCGCGGCCTTCATCCCCGAAGGCGATACGTCGATCAAACCGATCGCGCTCGGACTCGCCGTCGGCATCGCCGTCGATGCGTTCCTCGTGCGTATGACGCTCGGACCGGCGATCATGGCGCTGCTGGGCGAGAAGGCCTGGTGGATGCCGAGGTGGCTCGACCGCGCACTGCCGCACTTCGACATCGAGGGCGAGGCCGTCGAGCGCGAGCTCGCGCTGACCGCCTGGCCGGAGCCCGACTACACCGGCGCGCTGGCCGCAGACGACCTGTCGGTCCGCGTCGAGGGCGGCAAGGGGGTCGGCGACATCACGCTCTTCCGCGCCTCCTCCATCCGCCTCGAGCAGGGCGGGACGCTCCTGGCGACCGCGGCCGACCCGCGCGCCGGTCGCGCCTTCGTCCTCACCGTCGCGGGCCGGGTCGACCCGAGCGAAGGACGCCTGCGCGTCGCGGGTCACCTGCTGCCCGGACGCGGCGCCTGGGTGCGCGCGCACGTCGGTGTCGCTCTGCTGGAGGGCGCCGCCGCGCCCCTCACCGAGCTGCGCCGGGCGCTCGCCGGCGGAACCACGATGGTCGTCATCGACGGTCTCGACACCTTGACCGGCGCCGATCGCGATCAGGCTGCCGCGCTGCTGCGCGACGCGCAGGAGCGCGCCGCCGCCCGCACCACCCGCAGCGGCGCTCCCGCCCATCCGCTCACCATCGTCGCCTCCGCCCGTCGCGAGGGCCCCGCCCTCGACGTGCTCGCCGACGCCCACCGCCAGAGCGTGACCGCGCTGGCCCTCACCACCGGCACCGCCGACTCTCCCACGCAGGTGATCTCCGCATGACTCTCTCCCTCGAACGCGCCCGCTCCCGTCGCCCCGTCACCTGGCTCACGCTGCTCGGCGTGCTCCTGCTGCCCGTGCTGATCGGCGGCATCCTGCTCGCGGCGCTCTACAACCCCACCGAGCGCCTCGACAACGTGCGCGCCGCGATCGTCAACAACGACAAGCCGGTCACGATCAACGGGCAGACGGCTCCGCTGGGCCGCCAGCTCACCGCGGGTCTGGTGGAAGGCTCCCCCGATGTGCCCAGCAACCTCGACTGGGTGATCTCCAACACCGACGACGCGGCCGCGGGCCTCGCCGACGGCAACTACGACGCGGTGATCACGATTCCGGAGAACTTCTCCGCCGCCGCGACCTCGACCGCACCGGGGAAGACGCCCGAGAAGGCCACGATCCAGGTCCAGACCGCTCCGGACGGCCGCGTCGTCGACGGCGCGATCACCGCGACGATCACGCAGACCGCGGCATCCGTGTTCGGCAGCGCCGTGTCACAGCAGTACCTCACCAACGTGCTCATGGGCTTCACGAACCTGCATGACCAGCTCGGTCAGGCCGCCGGCGGTGCCGACCAGCTCGCCAGCGGCGCGCAGCAGGCGGCCAACGGAGCCGCCCAGCTGCCCAGCGGCGCGACCGCTCTCGCCTCGGGCGCAGGTCAGCTCGGCACGGGGGCGAGCGACCTGTCGTCGGGGCTCGACAAGCTGACGACCGGCGCCAACGATTCCGCGGCGGGAGCCGGCCAGCTCGCCGATGGACTGACACAGCTGTCCGCGCAGTTCACCTCCACGGATCCGAAAACTTTCGGCGGCACGGTGTCGACCACGGCGCAGTACGCGTCGGCGGCAGCGGCGGCGACGCAAGAGCTCGCGGCGAAGTACCAGAAGCAGCTCGTGGAGAACGCCTGCAACCCGGCGTCGCCGGTCCAGACGCCCACCTGCGCCGCGCTGCTGACGTTGGCGACGGACGTCCAGAGCTCCGCGACCAACGCCGGCTACGCGGCGGGGTACGCGAACGGCCTGAAGAACGAGGCCGTCCCCGAGGCGGTGAAGGGCGTGAACCAGCTCGCCGGAGGGGCGCAGTCGCTGCAGTCCGGCCTCGGCCAGCTCGCCGGCGGCATCGGCCAGGCCGCCACCGGCGCCACAGGACTGTCGACCGGCGCCTCGCAGCTCGCCGACGGAGCTTCGCAGCTCGCCGACGGCGCGACCCAGCTCAGCACCGGTGTGAACCAGCTCGCCACCGGATCCAGCTCGCTGGCGCAGGGCCTGGACTCGGCCGTCTCGCAGATCCCCACCTACTCGCAGCAACAGGCCGACGCGACCGCCAAGGTCGTCGCGAACCCGGTGAGCGCGGACGGTATCGGAACCAACCTCTTCGGCGCGTCGGCGATCCCGCTCCTGGCGATTCTCGCGCTGTGGTTCGGGGGCCTCGGCTCGTTCATCGCGCTCCAGGCCGTGCCGCGGCACGCGCTGAGCTCGCGGCGTCCGTCGGTGCTCCTGGCCCTGCGCAGTCTCGCACCGGCCGCCGGCATCGGGGCCGCCCAGGGCCTGCTGGTCGCGGGTGTCGCCCAGATCGCGGCGAACTACGACGCCGGCACCTGGTTCGCGTTCGCCGGCCTCGCCGTCGTCGCCGGTGTCTCGTTCGCGGCGGTCAACCAGGCGCTGGTCGCGGTCTTCGGGGGCGCCGGCCGCTGGATCTCGACGCTCGTCGGGGTGCTCGCGGTGGCGACCGGGATCGTCTCGACGATCCCCGGCATCCTCGCCTCGGTCGCCGCCGTCATGCCCACCGCGCCCGCCTACACCGCGCTGCTGGCGGCGATCACTCCCGCCGGCGGCCTCGGTGCGGGACTCGCCGGCATGATCGCGTGGGCGGCACTGGCGTTCGTCGCCACGACGATCGCGGTGACCCGCCGCCGGACGGCGAACACCCGGGCGCTGCTCGCGGCATCCCCCGCCCTGGCCTGACCCCGCCCCCGCGCCACAAAACGGCTCGCGCTGCGACAATATCCGCAGCGCGAGCCGTTTTCTGCAGCTCACACCGGCTCGGCGACCGTGCGGACGTCTCCGCCCGCGCGCCCGCAGCGCGGGCTCAGTTCAGGCCGCTGTAGACGTGCAGGCCCTTGAAGAAGAGGTTCACGATCGTGAAGTTGAACATCACCGCGGCGAAGCCGACGATGGACAGCCACGCCGAACGGGTGCCTCGCCAGCCGCGGGTCGCCCGCGCGTGGATGTAACCGGCGTAGAGCACCCAGATGACGAAGGTCCACACTTCCTTCGTGTCGAAGCCCCAGTAGCGTCCCCACGCATCGTTGGCCCAGATCGATCCGGCGATGAGGGTGAAGGTCCAGAAGATGAAGCCGATGATCGTGAAGCGGTAGGCCAGCGCCTCCAGGACGTCGCCGGCCGGCAGCGTCCGCAGGAAGCGCAGGCCGCGGCGGCGCGGCGTGGAGGCGGCCGCAGCGGCTCCGCCCTCCTCCGGCGCCGACAGGGCGGCGATCGCCAGCCGCTCGCGGCGGGTCTGCATCAGCTGCAGCACCGACAGCGCGAAGGCGAGGGCGAACAGCGCGGTGGCCAGCGACGCGACGAACACGTGGATCACCAGCCACACGCTCTTCAGCGGGTCGGACAGCGGGACGACGGCGGTGTAGAACCAGATCACCGTGCCGCCGAGCAGCACGACCACGAGACCGGTGATGAAGGTGCCCAGGAAGCGGAGGTCGTACTTGAACAGCACCACCAGGTAGACGGCGACGATCAGCATCGTTCCCGTGAGGGCGAACTCGTACATGTTCGACCACGGCACACGCCCCGAGGCGACGCCGCGCAGCACGTCGCCGGCGACGTGGAAGAGGAAGCCGAGCACCGTCAACGAGGTTCCGATGCGCGCCCACAGGTAGCGCGCGCGGCGGGCGAGCGGCGCTTCCAGCTCCGCCTTGGCCGCCTGCTGCTCGGCCCGCATCTCGTCGAGAGACCCGCCGGGAGCAGTGGATGCGGATGCCGAGACGCCCGCGCCCGCGCCGACGAGCTCGCGCTGCTTCGCGGCATCCTTCTGCTGGATCGCGATGTCGGAGCGGCGCCCGAGGTCGATCGCGTAGGCGATGAACGCGAGCGCGTAGATCGCGACCGCGGTCCACACCAGGAGCCGGGAGATTTCGTCGAGAGGGAGGCCGTCGGGCATGACGATCAGTCTACGTCGGCGTGCTGCACGCCGGACCGGTCACGACCGGCCGGCGCCGCCGTCCTGACCCGCGGATGCCGCGGTCTGCGCACGCGCCGACCCGGCGGTGCCCGCGGCATCCATCGCGGCACCGTGGTCGCGGACGATGTCGGCGACCGCCACCGCGATCGCGGGGTCCTCACCGCGCGCGAGACCCGCGTACTCGAGGTGCACCACGCCGTCACCCGGCGTGGCCTTGACCCACATGCGCCGGCGCGGGATGAACAGCGCCGCGAGCAGTCCCGTGAGGGCGACGATCGCGAAGCCGAGCACCCACGGCGCGCCGACGTCGCGGTGGATCGACAGGGACACGTAGCGCTTGACCTGCTCGCGAGCCCCGCTGGCCTTCGCGTCGTCGAACGTGATCGTGCCGAGGCCGTTCGGCAGGTTCACGGTCTGGCCCGGGGCGAGCTCGAGCGAGGGGACGTTGATCTTGCGGCCGGTCAACTGCGTCATGCCGCTGACGTCGAGCGCGTAGACGTTGCGGGGCGTGCCGTCGTCGATGCCGAGATCGCCCGTGTACACGTCGAGGGTGAGAACGGGGTTCGCCAGCGACGGATAGTACGACGTGAGCGCACCGGTGTCCATCTTGACCGCTGTCGGGTAGAAGAACCCGACGAGACCGACCTGCTGCGACAGCCCGTCGGGGACCTTGACGACCCCGAGCGAGGTCATCGTCGCGCCCTGCGGAAGGAACTCGACGTCTTCGTGCAGCACGACGTCGCCCGCGGGGTTTCGCACCGTGATGGTCGGCGCATAGCCGTTGCCCATGAGGTAGACGCGGTCGCCGGCCATGTCGATGGGATGGTTGACCCGCACGGTCTGCTGCTGCGGGTCGTGTCCCGGCTCGCGGGTGGTGAGGTTCGCGGCGAAGTCCCCGGCCTGCCCCTGACCGGCCTGCCCGATGGGCACGTAGTTCACGTCGAAGCTGTCGAGGGTGAGCGAATACGGCGGCAGCGCGTTCGTGTCGACGAAGCGACCGGGGTTGAACGAGGTGTAGCCGAGGCCGAGGGAGTTGACGAAGCTGTCGCCCTCGACGATGACGGTCTGGCCCGTGTAGGTGAGGCCGCCCCCGACGCCGACCGAGATGAGCACGCCGACGAGCGCGGCGTGGAAGACCAGGTTGCCGGTCTCACGGGCGTAGCCGCGTTCGGCCGACACGGATGCCGTCGCGGGCCGCTTCGCCGTCGCGGCGGTGTCGTAGCGCTCGACGCGGTATCCGGCCTTGCGCAGCTGCGCCTGCGCGAGCTCGACGGCGGCGACGGCGGCCGCCTCGGCATCCTGCCCCGGAGCGACGATGCGCTCCGCCTCGGCGTGGTCGTCCAGACGCGACAGGCGGGCGGGCGTGCGCGGCGGCCGGGCCCGCAGGGCGTTGAAGTGGTGCTTGGTGCGCGGGATCACGCAGCCGATCAGCGAGATGAACAGCAGGATGTAGATCGCCGAGAACCAGACCGACGAGTACACGTCGAACAGCTGCAGGCCGTCGAGGATCGGGAACAGGCCCGGATTGTCGGTCTTGTACTGCAGCACGCCGTTCGGATCGGCGGTGCGCTGGGGCACGATCGAGCCGGGGATCGCCGCGATGGCGAGCAGCAGCAGCAGCACGAGCGCCGTGCGCATGCTCGTCAGCTGCCGCCAACCCCACCGCAGCCAGCCGATCACGCCCAGCTGCGGCTGGGCGATGCCCGCGGCGGGAACCTCGGCATCCGCGTGGTCCGCCGGGCGCAGCGGGTCGCTGGCGCCCGTGCCGTCAGAGCGGGAGTTCGACACCGCCGATCACCCCCGTCAGCTGCGACATCGCCGCGGTCCAGAGCCCGGTGACCATGAGCAGGCCGAGCACGATCAGAAGCACGCCGCCGACGATGTTGACGGTGCGGATGTGGCGGCGCAGGAACGCCACCGAGCGCGTCGCCCAGCCGAAGCCCACCGCGAGCAGCAGGAACGGGATGCCGAGTCCCAGCGAGTAGGCGACGGCGAGCAGCACAGCGCGGGTCGGGTCGGCCTGGGTGAGGGAGATCGAGAGGATCGCCGCGTAGGTCGGGCCGATGCACGGCGCCCACCCGATGCCCATCGCGACGCCCAGCAGCGGTGCGCCGACCAGTCCCAGGCCGCTGCGCACCTGCGGCTTCATCGTGCGCTGCGCGAAGCCGAACAGCCCGAGGAATACCAGCCCCATGACGATGACGACGACGCCCAGCACGCGGGTGAGCACCTCGCCGTACTGGAGGAAGAAGCGGCCGAGGGTTCCGGCGAGCACTCCCATCGCGACGAAGACGACCGTAAACCCGGCGATGAACAGCACCACCCCCAGCAGCAACCGGCCGCGGCCCGTGCGGGTGGGGCGACCGCCGCGGCTGCCCACGCTGCCCGACGCCCCGCCGAGGAACCCGAGGTAGCCCGGAACGAGCGGCAGCACGCACGGCGACAGGAACGACACGAGACCCGCGAGCATCGCGATGGGGATCGCGAGCCAGAGCGCGCCGCTGAAGACGACGTCGCTCACGTGGTCTCCGCGACGACGTCGTTGATGATCGTCTTGAGGATCGACTCGCTCTCGACGCGGCCGATGAATCGCGCCGCGACGCGGCCCTGCCGGTCGAGCACGAGGGTGATCGGCACCGACTGCAGCGGCGTCCACGACGCGAACGCGAGCTTGAGGTCGGCGTCGTCCTTGGCGAGCAGCGACGGGTAGGTGATGCCGTACTTCTCGTCGAAGGCTTTCGCGCCCTCGGGGCCGTCGTAGATGTTCACACCGAGGAACTGCGCGCCCGCGGGCTGTACCGCCTGGTACGTGCTCTCGAGCGTCGGCGCCTCCGCGCGGCAGGGGCCGCAGTTGGCGTACCAGAAGTTGAGGACCAGCACCTTGTCGGCGTAGTCGGCGTTGGTGACGGTTGCACCGTCGACCGCGGTGCCGCTGAACGAGACCGCACCGCCGCGGTCGGCGGGCGCGATCTCCTGCACGCTGCCGTCGCCGGAGATGTAACCCTTGCCATCGCCCTGCTTGTACTGGTTGGCGAGGTCGTCATTCGCGCTGCTGCACCCCGCCAGGCCCGCGCCGAGCGCCAGGGCGAGAAGGGATGCCGCGACGCGAGCGATCGTCCGATGCTTCATACCGCTCCCACATCCACCGCGTGAGCCGTCGAGGCCGGCTCGGCGTAGTCGACTTCGCGCCAGCCGCCGCCGGCGCGCTCGAAACTGGTGATGCTCGAGAGGGCGCAGCGGCGCTTGCGCGGGTCGTGGCGCAGCGGCTGACCGGCCACCGACAGATGCGTGACCCAGATCGGCAGCTGGTGGGAGACGATGACGACATCGCCCCCGTCGGCGTCGTTCCAGGCTTCGTTCATCGCGGCATCCATGCGGGCGACGACCTCGGCGTACGGCTCGCCCCAGCTGGGGATCTCGGGGCGCGCGAGGTGTCGCCAGTTGAGGGGATTGAGCACGGCACGTGTCATGCGCTTGCCCTCGAAGACGTTGGTGGGTTCGATGACGCGCTCATCGATGATCGGGTCGAGCGCGAAGGCCTCGGCGAAGGGCTCCGCCGATTCCTGGGTGCGCTGCAACGGCGAGGCGTAGAGGGCGCTCACCGGCCGGCCCGATCCCTGCACATAGGCGGCGGCGCTGCGGGCCATCTCGCGCCCCGCGGCACTCAACCGGAAGTTCGGAAGTCGTCCGTACAGCACCCGCCCCGGATTGTGGACCTCGCCGTGGCGCACGAGGTGGAGGCGGTCAGCGGGCACCCCGCCAGTCTACGCGGGGCACATCTGTGGCCGGGCTGAGAGCGGAACCGCCCCGGGGGCTCCGTGTCAGGCCGGGTCGCTGTCGGCCGACGCGCCGCGCAGCTGGCGCACGCGGTTCACGGTGAACCAGACGAGGGCCGTCGCCGCGACCGCGATCACCGCGTACTGCAGCACACCCGCGTACTCCTCGACGATGTGCCACTGATCGCCCAGCAGATAGCCGGAGAGGACGAAGACGGCGTTCCAGATGAACGATCCCGCCAAGGTCAGCAGGCCGAAGCGCCACAGCGGCATGCGCGTGACGCCCGCGGGGATCGAGATGAGGCTGCGGAAGATCGGCAGCATCCGCCCGAAGAACACCGCTTTGCCCCCGTGGCGCTGGAACCACGCGACGGTGCGGTCGACGTCATCGACCTTCAGCAGCGGCATCCGTCGCACGAGCGCGCGGAGGCGATCGATGCCGAGCCACGCGCCCAGGGCGTAGAGCGCGAAGGCGCCCACGACCGAGCCGGCGGTGGTCCACGCCAGCGCCTCGAACAGGGTGAACGACCCGCGGGCGGCGGCCAGGCCCGCCATCGGGAGGATGGCCTCGCTGGGAAGCGGTGGGAACAGGTTCTCGAGGGCGATCGCCAGCCCCGCGCCCGGGGCGCCGATGAGGTTCATGAGACCGACGACGGCGTCGACGAGGGTGGTGAGCCAGGAGCCGTCCGATGCCATCGCCATACGTCGACGGTAGCGAGGGCGGGTGATGAGAACCTGGGCGGATGCCGGGACACCCCACCCACGTAGACTGGTCCCTCGTGAGTGAACGCACCCTCGTCAGCCAGCTGCAGTCCCGCGAAGACGGCACCGTCTCGGTGTCCGGATGGGTGGAGACCGTCCGCGATCAGAAGAAGGTGCAGTTCGTCATCCTCCGCGACGAGACCGGCGCCGTCCAGCTCGTGAACCCCGCGACCCGTCCCGACCCGGAGGGGGCGGAGCAGGATGCCGCGGCTCTCGCGCTCACCGCGCTGATCTCGGAACTGTCCACCGGCACCTTCCTGACGGTCACCGGCGAGCTCAAGCACGACGAGCGCGTCAAGCTCGGCGGCGTCGAGATCAAGATCGCGACCCTGGAGATCGCCGCCGCGGCGTTGCCCGAGACGCCGATCGCCGCCGACAGCGGCCTCGACAAGCGCATGGACTGGCGCTTCATCGACCTGCGTCAGCGCCGCAACAACCTCGTCTTCCGCATCCAGACGACGCTCGAGCACGCGATGCGCACCTACTGGGTGGAGCGCGACTACGTCGAGATCCACTCCCCCAAGCTCATGTCGACCCCCGCCGAGGGCAACGCCGAGCTGTTCGCTCTGGAGTACTTCGGCGACCAGACGGCCTACCTCGCGCAGAGCCCGCAGCACTTCAAGCAGATGGCGCAGGCCGCCGGCTTCGGCAAGGTGTTCGAGATCGGCGACGTCTTCCGCGCCGACCCGAGCTTCACGAGCCGCCACGCGACCGAGTTCACCTCGATCGACGCCGAGATCAGCTGGATCGACTCCTACGAAGACGTGGCCGCGATGCAGGAGGAGCTGCTCGCCGCCGCCTTCCAGGCCGTCAAGGACAAGCACGGCGACGAGATCGCCGAGCTGTTCGGCATCGACGTCGTCGTGCCGACGCTCCCTTTCCCGCGGATTCCGCTCGCCGAGGCGCGCGAGATCGTCAAGGCCCGCGGCTACGACATCCCCCGCACCGACGGCGACCTCGACCCCGAGGGCGAGCGTCAGATCTCGGCCCACGTGCGTGAGACCTACGGGCACCAGTTCGTGTTCATCACCGACTACCACCCCGAGATCCGCCCGTTCTACCACATGCGCAACCCCGAGACCGGGCTCACGAACAGCTACGACCTGCTGTTCCAGGGCACCGAGATCACCACGGGCGCACAGCGCGAGCACCGCATCGAGGTTCTGGAGGCCCAAGCGCTCGAGAAGGGCCTGTCGCTGGAGGGGCTCGAGCACTACCTCGACTTCTTCCGCTACGGCATCCCGCCCCACGGCGGCTTCGGCATGGGCCTCGCGCGCGTGCTGATGCTCATGCTCGGCCAGGACTCGATCCGCGAGGTGACGTTCCTCTTCCGCGGGCCGACGCGCCTCGCCCCCTGACCGACAGCCCGCGCCGGATGCCCCTCGCACCCCGGCGCTGCGCCTAGCCTGGATGCTCCCCCACCGAAGGAGACCTCCATGTGGGACAACTGGCTCGAACTCGCCATCGCCGTGGCCATCGCGGTGGTCGCCGCGCTGCTGTTCACCGTCGCGATCACGCTGATCGTTCGCCTGATGGCACGGCGCGCCGACTGGCCGACGCGCCTCATCCGGCACGGCCGACGGCCGTTCCGCGTGCTCATCCTGGTGTTCGCGCTGTGGATCGCGGTCGCGGTGGTCGCTCCCGGCGACGCCACATGGATGCCGCTGGCCAGCCAGCTCTTCACGATCGCCTCGATCCTCGCCAGCGCCTGGCTGCTCGCCGGGGTGGTCGCCTTCGCCGGCGACCTCGCGCTCGGACGCTACCGCATCGACGTCCCGAACAACCGGGTCGCCCGGCGGATCAGGACCCAGGTCCTCATCCTGCGCCGGCTGGCCATCGCGTTGATCGTCATCATCGCGATCGGTGCGATGCTCCTGACCTTCCCCGCCGTCCGCGCCGTCGGCGCGAGTGTGCTCGCCTCGGCCGGCATCGCCTCGGTCGTCGCGGGACTGGCCGCGCAGTCGGTGCTGGCTAACATCTTCGCCGGAGTGCAGCTCGTCTTCAGCGATGCGCTGCGCGTGGACGACGTCGTCGTGGTGGAGGGAGAGTGGGGCCGGATCGGGGAGATCACGCTCAGCTACGTCGTCGTCGACATCTGGGACGACCGCCGGCTCGTGCTTCCCTGCACGTACTTCACCACCAAGCCGTTCCAGAACTGGACGCGCACCGGCAGCGAGCTGCTGGGTTCCGTCGAGCTCGACCTGGACTGGCGCGTGTCGCCGGCGCGCATGCGCGAGGAGCTCGCGCGGGTTCTCGATCAGACTCCGCTGTGGGACCGGCGCGCGTCTGTTCTGCAGGTCACCGATGCGACGAACGGATTCGTCCGCGTGCGGGTGCTGGTCACGGCGATCGATGCGCCGACGCTGTTCGACCTGCGCTGCTACGTGCGCGAGCACCTGGTCGACTGGGTGCAACGTGAGACGCCCGGGGCTCTCCCGGTGCAGCGTGTGCTGATCGAGGATGCCGAGACCCCGCCGGCCGCATCGGCACAGCACGATGCCGCCCCCGACACCGGCTCGACCGGACTGTTCACCGGATCCCCCGAGGCGGAACAGCGCGCCCGCGCGTTCACGCAGGCGATCCCCATCGTCCCCGGCGCCGCCGACGACGGCGCCGAGCGCCCCGCCTGACGAGTTGCCCCCGCGCGTCGCGGGGGTCGCATGCCGCCGGACGAATCCCTCAGGGCGTAGCCTGACCGAGTGCCTCACGCGGATGACATGACGACTTCCCCCATCCGACCCGCCACCGACGCCACCGAGAAGGTGCGCGCCGCACGCGATCACCTGTTCGCGCACCGCGACGACTACGACGGCGCCGTGTCCGGCTTCGCCTGGCCGGCGCTGTCCGCCTTCAACTTCGCACTGGAATGGTTCGACGTGGTCGCCGGCGAGCACCCCGACCGCGCCGCCGTCACGATCGTCGACGCCGACCTCACGGCGCGCTCGTGGAGCTACGGCGAGCTCTCCCGCCGCTCCGACGCCGTCGCCGTCTGGCTCGCACAGCAGGGACTCCAGCGCGGCGATCACGTCATTCTGATGCTCGGCAACACGATCGAGCTGTGGGAGGTCATGCTCGGCCTCACCAAGCTCGGCGCCGTCGCCATCCCCACCACGACCCTCCTCTCGTCCGACGATCTCGCCTACCGCATCGCGCACAGCGGCGCCCGCGCGGTCATCGCCCCGGGTGAGACGGCGAGCGCGGTGGATGCCGCGACCGCCGGCATCCTGCGCATCGCCGTCGGGGTCGACGCGCCGGCGGGCTGGGTCTCGTTCGACGGCTCGCGTGCGGTCACGGCGGCGTTCGTCCCGCCGGGGCCGACACCGGCCGACGACCTCAATCTGCTGTACTTCACCTCCGGCACCACCTCCGCCACCCCGAAGCTCGTGCGGCACACGCACGTCTCCTACCCGGTGGGCCACCTCTCGACGCTCTGGTGGCTGGGGCTGCGCCCCGGCGACGTCCACATGAACATCTCCTCGCCCGGCTGGGGCAAGCACGCCTGGAGCAACTTCTTCGCGCCTTTCCTCGCCGAGGCGACGGTGTTCGTCTACACATACGATCGCTTCGACGCCGCCACCCTCATGCAGGTGATGGACACCCACCAAGTGACGACCTTCTGCGCCCCGCCGACGGTGTGGCGGATGCTGATCCAGGCCGACCTCGGCCTGCTCACGAAGCCGCCCCGCGAGCTACTGGGGGCCGGGGAGCCGCTGAACCCCGAGGTGATCTCGCGGGTGCGCGCCGCCTGGGGCCCGACGATCCGCGACGGATACGGTCAGACCGAGATGACGTGCGCGATCGGAAACTCACCGGGCCAGGTGGTCAAGGACGGGTCGATGGGACGGCCTCTGCCCGGCTACCCCGTTGTGCTCGTCGATCCCGAGACCGGCGAACGCGGCGTGGACGAGGGCGAGATCTGCCTCGACGTGTCCACGCCCATCCTGGGGCTGATGGACGGGTATCACGATGCCCCGGAGCGCACTGCTCGCGCCCTGCACGACGGGCTGTACCACACCGGCGACATCGCGTCCCGCGACGAGGACGGTTACCTCTCGTATGTCGGGCGCAGCGATGACGTGTTCAAGGCCTCCGACTACAAGATCTCGCCGTTCGAGCTCGAGTCGGTGCTGCTGGAGCACCCGGCGGTGACCGAGGCCGCCGTGGTGCCCAGTCCCGATCCGCTTCGCCTCGCGGTGCCGAAGGCCTTCGTGCGCTTGAGCGCAGCGGCCGCCGGCGACCCGCGCGCCGCTGCCGGCGAGATCTTCGCGCATGCGCGCGCCCGCCTGTCGGCCTACCAGCGCGTGCGTCGTCTGGAGTTCGTGGAGGAGCTCCCGAAGACGATCTCGGGCAAGATCCGCCGCGTCGAGTTGCGCGCGGCCGAAGCCGCATCGGTCGAACGGCCCGCCGGCGAGTTCAGCGACCGCGACTTCCGCTGAGGCGCCGGCTCAGATCTCCACGTCGACGGCGACCCGCTCGGCGCGGATCGTGCCGATGAACGCCGCGACGTCCTCGTGGGCGGGGTGCACCTGATACGCGTCGAGACCCGCGACGTCGTCGAAGTCGGCGACGAGCACGAGATCCCAGTTCTGGCCGGGGAAGAGGATGTTGGCGCCCGCGCTCATCGCCCGCAGCGTCGGCACCACGCCCGCGAGGGCGTTGAGCCTGCGGGCCGCCTCCGCGGCGTGCGCGGCACGGTCGGCCGCATCGGCGGCGGCCATGCGGAAGGCGACGACATGGCGAAGGGTCATCGGGACGTGTCCTCTCGGTGGGGGGCGGCGAGCGCGGTGCGAAGGCGCTCGGGCGAGAGACGCCAATGAGCGTGCAGGCGATCGTCGATCAGGACGACGGGGATCTTCTCCCACCACTGCGCGTACAGCGCGGGGTCATCCATGATCGACAGCTCCTGGACGTCGACGGCGTCTTCGGGCAGGTCAGCGACCACGCTCTCCACGATCTCCCGTGCGACATCGCACAGATGGCAGTCCGGTTTGGAGATGATCGTGAGGGTGGTCACGGCATCCATTCTGCCGGAGAACACGAAGCGCCCATCCCGGATCGATGATCTCGGAGACAGGCGCTCGGTGTCGTTTGCAGCGTGCCGCGACGAATTACTTCTTGTTGCGGCGCTGGTGGCGAGTCTTGCGAAGCAGCTTGCGGTGCTTCTTCTTCGCCATGCGCTTGCGGCGCTTCTTGATGACAGAACCCACGGAAAACCTCACTATGTCAGGGGTCTGGACGCGGGTGGCCGCGTCCGGGAACGGGCATCTCGAAAAATGCCCTCGGATCAGTCTAGCCGACGTCGGCGATAGGACGTTGCACGGCCTCGGTGACGGCCGTCTCGGGCACGCGGTAACTGCGACCGAACCGCACGGCCGGCAGCTCGCCGGCGTGCACCAGGCGGTACACGGTCATCTTCGACACGCGCATGATCTCGGCCACTTCCGCGACCGTCAGAAAACGCACGTCAGAAAGGTCCGGCATCCCATTCCCCCACCGATACCCGATGCGGTGCCTCCGCATTGCTGTGAACCAACATTAGGGTCTCTGTGCGCCGCATGTAAACCCGTGTGATCGGTGTGACTCGTGTGTTCACCGACCGGGGAAGCGCTTGAAGGCGTTGTCCCACGCATGCTTCGCGGATGCCGCCGCACGCCCGACCAGGTCGGCCGCCGCGACCGCGGGCTCGGGAAGCGTCGAGGGGCCCGCAGGAGCGGGGAGAAGATCTTCGTCCAAGAAGGGGACGAGCCAGTCATCGACCGCGTCCAGCGGCGCCGGCGACAGGCTGTAATAGCGGTGCTGACCCTCTTCGCGCACCGTCACCAACTCCGCCTCACGGAGCACCTTGAGGTGCTTGGAGACCGTCGGCTGGCTGACGCCCAGGTCGGTGACGATGTGGGACACGCTCGTGCCATGCTCGCCCGCCGACGCGCGCTCGCGCAGAAGCTGCAGAATGTCCCGACGGGTACCGTCGGCGATCACGTCGAAGATGTCCGCCATGACGATAGGTTAGCCCGCGTCGCGGCGCGGAGTACCATGTCAACGGTTCTTCGTCAGAGAGGGGCGGACCATGACGGGCGACACCGCGGGTGCCCGTGCATGGCGCTCCCTGCGCACCTCATTCGCAGCCACCCGTGATCGACTGCGTGACGCGACGACGGCCTCGCCGTCGCGGTTCGCCGTCGGCATCTTCCTCGCGCTGATCCTGCTGTTCACCGCACTGTTCTCGCTGCCCGCGGCATCCGCCGACGGTCGGGTCACGCCGTTCGCCGATGCCCTGTTCACCGCGGTGTCGACGATCTGCGTGACGGGGCTTTCGACCGTCAACATGGGGACGCACTGGAGCGCGTTCGGTCACCTGATCGTCTACATCGGCGTGAACGTGGGCGCGATGGGGGTGCTGACCCTGGCATCCATTCTGGGCCTGGTGATCTCCAAGCGCCTGGGCCTGCGGGCGAAGCTGATCGCCGCCGGCGACACGAACCCCCTGCGCGCCCACGGCGGACCCGTCAACGAAGGCCAGGCGGTGCGCCTGGGCGAGGTCGGCCAGCTCCTGGCCACCGTGGCGTTGTCGACCCTCGTGATCGAGGCGGGACTCGCGGTGCTGCTGTATCCGTCGCTGCTCGCGAGCGGTGTCGATCCGTTGAGCGCACTGTGGGAGGCGCCGTACTACGCGGCGATGTCGTTCACGAACACGGGCTTCTCCCCCAACGCCGAGGGCATCGCGCCGTTCGCGACCAACTACCTGTTCCTCACGCTGCTCATGGCGGGCGTCTTCCTCGGCTCGATCGGCTTCCCCGTCATCTTCGCCCTGTGGCGCCACCACCTGCACGTGCGCCGCTGGTCGCTGCACGCGAAGCTGACCCTCATCACGACGGTGATCCTCTTCGTCCTCGGCGCGGCCGTCTTCCTGTCGCTCGAGTACGACAATCCCAAGACGTTCGGCGGGATGGATGCCTGGGACACCACCTTCCAGGCGTTCTTCCTGTCCGCGATGACCCGCTCGGGCGGCTTCTCGATCGTCGACATCGGCGAACTGCACGGATCGTCGTTGGTCGTCGGCTCGATGCTCATGTTCATCGGCGGCGGCTCGGCATCCACGGCCGGCGGCATCAAGGTGACCACGCTCGCCGTGCTCGCCCTCGCCGTGTGGTCCGAGGCGAAGGGACGCCCGAGCGTGCAGGCCTTCGGCCGCCGCATCCCCAGCGACGTGCAGCGGGTCGCCCTCTCGGTCGTCGCGTGGGGCGCGACGATCGTCGCGGTCTCGACCATCACGATCGCCCAGATCACCCGGTATCCGGTGGAGTACGTGCTCTTCGACGTCGTCTCGGGGTTCGCCACCGTGGGGCTGTCCACCGGCATCACGCAGGACCTTCCCGACGCCGCCGTGTACGTGATGGCGGCGACGATGTTCATGGGGCGCGTGGGTACCGTCACTCTCGCCGCGGCCGTCGCCGCGACGAACCGATCGCAGCACTACTCGCTGCCCGTCGAAAGGCCGATCGTTGGTTGAGCAGATCCGGAGCGATGCTCCCGTCCTGGTGATCGGCCTCGGCCGTTTCGGAGCCGCGTGCGCCGGCGAACTCGACCGCCTCGATCGCGAAGTCCTCGCGATCGACGACAACCTCGAGCTCGTGCAGAAATGGTCCGAGCGGGTCACCCACACGGTGCAGGCCGACGCCAAGAACATCGAGGCGCTCAAGCAGATCGGCGCCCAGGACTTCCAGGTGGCCGTCGTCGCCGTCGGCTCGTCGATCGAGGCTTCGGTGCTCATCACGGCGAACCTCGTCGATCTGAAGGTGCCGCAGATCTGGGCCAAGGCCGTCTCGCAGAGCCACGGCAAGATCCTCGCCCGCGTCGGCGCGAATCACGTCATCTACCCCGAGCGCGAGGCGGGCGAGCGCGTCGCGCACCTGGTGAGCGGCCGGATGCTCGACTTCATCCGCTTCGACGACGACTTCGTGCTCGCCAAGATGTATCCGCCGAAGTTCATCCGCGGCATCGGTCTGAACGAATCGGGCGTTCGCACCAAATACAGCGTCACCGTGGTCGGGGTGAAGAGCCCCGGCAAGCCGTTCCGCTACGCCGAGGCCGACACCGTGGTCACCAACCACGACCTGATCATCGTGTCGGGCACCAACAGCGACATCGAGCGTTTCGCCTCGCTCGACCGCTGACCGCGGCACCCGCGGCCGCCGCGCCCGCCGCGCCCGCGAGAAACCATCTGCGGCGCGAGAAACCCTGCCGCGCGTGGTTTCTCGGCTCGCCGGTGGTTTCTCGCCGGCGCACGGGGGCTCCTCCCCAGGCGGCGCGGGAGGGGATGGCCGCGGGAAGGGTGGGGATGAGACCGCGGCGGCGCGGGCGGCGGGGCATGATCTGCGGATGCCGCACCTGCCGACGGACCGTGCCACCACCCGGCCACCGCTTCCGCTCGTCACCTCCGCCGAGGCCCGCGTGCTGCGGTTGGCGGTGGCCGGCCCCGGCTTCGTGCGGGTGCGCCGCGGCGTGTACGTGGATGCCGCCGCGGCGGCGCGGCTGGCACCGTGGCAGCGGTATGCGCTGCGGGTGCACGCCTTCGCGCTCGTCCACCCGGATGCCGTGCTGTGCCTGGAGTCCGCCGCGGTGCTGCTCGGCCTGCCGCTGTTCGGCGAGGCGCGCGACATCCACGTGTTCGATCCTGACCGCACGGCGTCGCGACGGTTCGGCGACGTGTGCGTGCACACCAGCACGGACGCGCGGGAGGTCGTGCGCGTCGACGGCATCCTGTGCACGTCGCCGACAGATGCCGTCATCGATCTCGCCCGCGTGCTCCCGCCCGCGCAGGCGCTCGCCGTCGTGGATGCCGCGATCTCGCCCCGGCAGGGCGGCGTGCTCGTCGTCGACGACCTCCGGGAGCGGGCCGCGTCGCAGGCTTCCCGCCGGGGCGTCACGCGGTTGGCGTGGGCCTGGGCCCACGCGGATGCGCGCGCCGAGTCGCCCGGCGAGAGCGTGAGCCGCGCCGTCATCCGCTGGTGCGGCTTCGAAGACCCGGTGCTGCAGGCCGAGTTCCGCTACGAGGGGGTCACGGACCGCGCGGACTTCCTGTTCCCGTCGAGCCGCACGGTGGGCGAGAGCGACGGCTGGGGCAAGTACGGCATCGACGACGGCGACGCGCCCGCGACGGCCGCGCGGCGTTTCCGCGACGAGAAGCGCCGCGAGGACCGTCTGCGCCGCGCGGGGCATCCGGTCGCACGCTGGGAGATGGCGGACGCGGTGCGGGTCGAGCCGTTGGCGACCGCCCTGCAGCGCGCGGCCGTCCGGCTCGTCCGCCCGCGGGACCGGGCCGGACTGGCGAGTCTGCGCCAGACGTCCCGCGCTCTCCCTCACCGACCGCAGTGAGAAACCACAACGGCGACGACACACACCTGAAGTGGTGGTTTCTCGTGCCGAAGGTGGTTTCTCGCGGGCGGGCGGGCGAAGCGGGCGGGCGGGCGGGCGGGGTCAGGCGCCGGCGGCCATCTCCTTGGCGCGGGCGAGGGCGGCGTCGGTCGCCTCGGCGAACACGCCGTCCAGGCGGGCGCCCTGCAGTACCGCGATCGCCCGCTCGGTGGTGCCCTTGGGGCTGGTGACGCGCCGCCGCAGCTCGGCGGGGTCCTCCCCCGTGGCATCCAGCAGCGCCGCGGCGCCGATGAAGGTCTGCTCGGCCATCAGGCGCGCGTCGGCGTCGGAGAAGCCCTTGCCGCGCGCGGCCTCGGTGAGCTCCTCGACCAGCAGGAAGAAGTAGGCCGGACCCGACCCCGAGATCGTCGACAGGGCGTCGATCTGCGACTCGGGCACCTCGATGACCGCCCCGCACGTCTCGAACAGCCGGCGCACCAGTGCGAGCTCGTCCGCGGATGCCGTGGGGCCCGCCGACAGGCCGGTCACCGCCTTGCCGACCACCGCGGGGGTGTTCGGCATGGAGCGGATCACCGAGACATCCTCGCCCACGATGGACGCGAATGTCGCGATCGTGACACCCGCGGCGAGGCTCACGATGATCGTCCCCGGACGCAGCACGGGCGCGATCTCGCGAAGCAGATCGGGCACCATCACGGGCTTCACGCCGATGAGCACGATGTCGGCGGCTGCGGCGGCGGCCGTGTTCGCGTCGCCGTCGGCCTCGAGCGAGAGGCTCGTGACGCCGTCGAGTCCCACCAAGGCTTCAGCGCGCGCAGCGGTGCGGTTGGTCACGGTGATCGCGGGGGCATCACCCGAGCGGACGAGACCCTGCAAGATCGCGCCTCCCATCGAGCCGGCACCGAGGATCGCGATCGAAGGGAGGGGGGAAGCCATGCCCTCATCCTCGCAGAGGAACGCACGGCGTGCAGAGAAACCACTGCCCGCGTGCTCGCCGACGGCGCCGACGTGCTCGTGCTCGGCTGCGCCGGTTTCGCCGGATTGGATGCCGAGTTGGAGCGCCGGCTGGGGGTACCCGTGATCGACGGGGTGGCCGCTGCCGTCCGGTGGGCGGAGAGCCTCGTCGCCCTCGGCAAGCGCACGAGTACGGCGGGGCCGTACGCGCCGCGAGACCGCGGAAAGGTGTGGTCAGGTCCGCCCCTCGGCGCTCTCCGACTCTTCACCTGAAAGCCCGTTCATGACGACAGGTCGTCGGAGTAGGATGCGGTCATGACGCTCCTCGACGGCATCACCTCCCGGATCATCGACACAGAGCGCCTGCGCGTCGGCATCCTCGAACGCGTCGGCGACAACCCGGCCGCGACCGCGGACCAGACCGTGATCCTGGTGCACGGCAACGTGTCGTCGAGCCTGTTCTGGCAGGAGCTCATGCAGGATCTGCCCAGCGATCTGCGGGTCGTCGCCGTCGATCTGCGCGGGTTCGGCGATACCGAGAGCGCGCCCGTCGACGCCACGCGCGGCGTCCGCGACTTCAGCGACGACGTGTTCGCCACGCTGCAGGTGCTGGGCATCGACACGGCGCACCTCGTCGGCTGGTCCATGGGAGGAGGTGTGGTCATGCAGTACGCCATCGACCACCCCGTGCGCTCGCTCACCCTGCAGGCGCCGGTCTCGCCCTACGGCTTCGGGGGCACCCGCCGCGACGGATCGCGCGTGACCGCCGACGACGCCGGCTGCGGCGCGGGCGGCGCCAACCCCGACTTCGTGCAGCGACTCACCGACCGCGACGTGACCGACGAGGCACCGACGTCGCCGCGCAGCGTCTTCCGCTCCGGCTATGTCGCACCGGGATACACGAGCGCGCACGAGGACATCTGGGTGGAGTCGATGAACACCACCTCCACGGCCACCGGCAACTACCCCGGCGACAGCGTCGCCAGCGAGAACTGGCCCGGGTTCGCCGCCGGACGCCTGGGCGTGCTGAACACCATGGCGCCGCAGTACTTCGACACCTCGAGCATCGTGGACATCACCCCCAAGCCTCCCGTCCTCTGGGTGCGCGGCTCGGCCGACGCGATCGTCTCCGATGCCTCCTTCTTCGACATCAACCACCTCGGCGCCCTCGGGGTGATCCCGGGGTGGCCGGGCGCCGAGTCCGCACCCGCGCAGGAGATGGTGTCGCAGACCCGGGACGTGCTGGATGCCTACCGCGCGGCCGGGGGCGCCGTCACCGAACTGGTCTTCGAGGGCGTCGGCCACGCGCCGCACCTGGAGCGCCCCGCGGAGTTCCGCCGCGCCCTGCTGGAGAACATCGGCTACATCGGCCGTCGGGCCGACCCCGCCCCGCCCACCGAGGCGATCATCCTCAGCTCTTCCGACTGAGGCAGGGGGCCTTCTCAGCGACGGGCGTCGAAGAACGCGCGCAGGAGTGCCCGAGCCTCGTCCTCCAGGATACCGCCGACCACTTCGGCCCGCACCGGCAGCCGCCGGTCACGCAGCACGTCGTACACCGATCCCGCGGCGCCCGCCTTCTCGTCCCACGCGCCGAACACGACCCGGCCGACGCGGGCCTGCAGGATCGCGCCCGCGCACATCAGACACGGCTCGAGAGTCACGGTCAGCGTGCACCCCTCGAGGTTCCACGACCCGACGGATGCCGCGGCCTGCCGGAGGGCCACGACCTCCGCATGGGCGGTGGGGTCGGCGGTCGCCTCCCGCAGGTTGAGACCTTCACCGATCGCCGCGCCCCCGGCATCCACGACGACCGCGCCCACCGGGATCTCTCCCGCGTCCGCCGCGCGAGCCGCGAGGGCGAGCGCACGACGCATCGCGGTCTCGTCGTCGGAACGCACGGGCAGGCTCATGCCTTCAGCGTAGGCTGAGATCATGCGCGTGCACGTTGCCGATCACCCCCTCATCACCCACAAGCTCACCGTGCTGCGCGACGAGCGCACACCGTCTCCGGTGTTCCGACAGCTCACCGAGGAGCTGTTGACCCTGCTCGCGTATGAGGCGACCCGCGGTGTGCGCGTCGAAGAGGTCGAGATCCGGACCCCGGTGACCACCACGACCGGCGTGCGCATCTCGGAGCCGCGGCCGCTGGTGGTGCCGATCCTCCGCGCCGGCCTCGGCATGCTCGACGGCATGGTGAAGTTGCTGCCCACCGCCGAGATCGGCTTCCTGGGCATGGCGCGCAACGAGGAGACGCTGCAGCCGTACACGTACGCCGAGCGCCTTCCCGACGATCTCAGCGACCGCCAGTGCTTCGTGCTCGACCCGATGCTCGCGACCGGCGGCTCGCTCGGCGCCGCGATCGATTTCCTCTTCGCCCGCGGCGCGCAGGACGTCACCGCGATCTGCATCCTCGGCGCGCCCGAGGGCGTCGCGAAGATCGAGGAGCTCGTCGGGGACCGCGACGTGACCCTCGTGCTCGGGGCGCTCGATGAGCGCCTCAACGAGAAGGGCTACATCGTGCCCGGCCTCGGCGACGCCGGCGACCGCCTCTACGGCACGGTCTGAGCGGCTTCATCCGTCCCGTGTCGTCGCTATCGGATGCCGAGAGTGACGCAACGGGACGGACGAACGAGGCTCACAGCCACCGCCGCCGCTTGAAGATCAGGTAGAGCACGGTGGGGAAGGCCACCATCACGCCGAGAGCGACGGGGTAGCCGTACTCCCAGTGCAGCTCGGGCATCACGTCGAAGTTCATGCCGTAGACCGTGCCGATCAGCGTGGGCGCGAAGATGATCGCCGCCCACGAGGAGATCTTCTTCACCTGCTCGTTCTGCGCCAGGTTCACCTCGGTCTGCCGCCGGGAGACGAGCGCGGAGTGCACGATGAGCGCCTTGTCGAGCACCGCACGGAAGCCGTCGATGCGCTCGGTGACGCGGAGGGCATGGTCGCGGACGTCGCGCAGCCGCCGCTGCAGCTCGATGTCGACGTGGTAGGCGTCGTGGCCGCGCTGCAGCCATTCGATGATCGGGACGAGCGGGTGCGTGGCCCGCGCGAAGCGGTTCAGCTCGCCCGACAGCTCGTAGATGCGGCGGGACAGCGCATCGTCGTCCGCGTCGCCGAACAGGTCGTCCTCGATCTCGTCGATGTCGTTCTCGATGCCGGCGACCAGCGGCTCGTACTCGTCGACGACGCGGTCGAGCACGGCGTACAGCACGGCCTCCGATCCCAGCGCCAACAGTTCCGGCTGCTGCTCGAGGCGCCGCCGCACCGCTCCGAGATCGGGGGACTCGGCGTGACGGATGGTGATCACGAAGTCGGGGCCGACGAACAGGTGCAGCTCGCCGATGTCCAGCTCCTCGCGCTCGTCGTCGTAGCGGGCGGGGCGCAGCACCACGAACAGCGTGTCGCCGTAACGCTCGACCTTGGAGCGCTGGTGCCCCAGAGCCGCATCCTCGATGGCGAGCGGGTGCAGTTCGAACTCTGTCGCGACGGAGGCCAGCTCATCGTCCGACGGACGGTACAGCCCGATCCACGCGAAGCCCGTGTGGGCTTCCTGGAGGGCATAGGCCTCGTCGAGCGAGGCGGGGGTGGCAACGCGCACCCCGTCCTTGTACACGGCGTTGTCGATCAGGGTCATGGGTCTCTCCTCGTGGACACGCGGTCGCCGAGCGCCGCGGGCGGGCACGCACGAAGGATCGCGCGCACGTCGGAGCGTGCCGAGGGGACGGCACGCACGAAAACGCCGCGGGTGCGCCGGCCTCAGAACGAGAGGATGCCGGCGGCGACCACCGCGGCGCGGCTACTATCGTCTGCCATGGTGTCTCACCGCCTCTGATCGCGGCTCGTCATGGTCGGATGCACGGGGACGAGCCTCGGGGAGTATATCCCCCGAAGATGACCGGCGAGGTAGCTAGACCGGTCGCGGCCCCGGGTGACGGTGTCGTCACCCTTCGGCGCGCCGCCCGGTCTCCTGCTCCCAGAACTCCAGCTGCTGGGTGAGCGCCTTCGCCAGCTCGAACACCTGCTGCGGGGGGATGCGCACTCTCTGCACCACCCGAGCGGGCACGACCGTGACGGGCGCACCGTCGGCATCCGCCCCGGCCTGCGGAGGCCGCACGAGAGAGACGAAGTCCATCACGAACACGTCGGGCGTGTGCCACACGTTGGCGAAGTCGGCGAAGCTGCCGGCGATCACCTCCGGCGGCAGATCGATCTCAAACTGCCGGGGCATCTCATCGCTCATGTCGTGCTCCTGTTCGCCACGTCGCGGAGGCGTCGCCCCGCGGAACTCGACCGGTGCGCGTCGACCGATAGGCCGAGTCTAGGGCGCGTCCGCGCCGACGAGACGGGCGAAGGCGCTGAGGCGGGCGACACCGTCGGGAGTGCGGGGCAGGTCGTCGAGCAGCCCCGTGCCGTAGACCACGAACGCGGTGTGCTCGGCGCGCGAGATGGCCACGTTCAGACGGTTCTGCAGCAGGAGGAACTCGAGCCCTCGCGGTGCATCACGGCCGCTGGATGCCGCGAGCGACACGATCGCGACGGCAGCTTCCTGACCCTGGAACTTGTCGACCGTTCCGACCGGGATCTCCCCGAGCCCGGCCGCTGCCAGCACGGACTCGACGAGCACCTGCTGCGCATTGTACGGGGTGACGACGATCAGATCCGCGGCCGTGAGCGGTCGCGGGCGCGCCTGTTCGGATGGCGTCCACGCCCGCCCGAGGAGGTCGCGGGCGAGGGCGAGGACGGCGTCGGCCTCCTCCGGCGACTGTGTGGCGTTGCCCGCGTGGGTCAGCGGCATGGGGACGACGCCGGCCGCAACGCCGTCGAGGTGACGCCCCGAGGTGGACGGATGCGCCGCGAGTCGCCCGTCGTAGGACAGTTCGGAGACGGGAGCGGCGACCTCGGGGCGCATCCGCCGCGTCTGTGCGAGGAAGAAGCCGCGATCATCGGGGACGACCGCGACGCCGTCCATCACCCATCCGAGTGCGGAGGTGTCGACCGGCTCGGGATGGGTGCCCTGGCTCACCTGCGGCAGCTGCTGGGGATCGCCGAGCAGCAGCAGTCGCTGCGCCGCGACCGACACCGCGATGGTCGAGGCGAGCGAGAACTGTCCGGCTTCGTCGATGACGAGCAGGTCCAGACTCGCGCGGGGCACACGTCCGGGGTGGCTCAGGTCCCATGCCGTACCGCCGATGACGAACCCATCCGGGTGGGCCTGGGCGAAAGCCGCATAGCCGTCCTTCGCGATGGCGGTGAAACTCTCCGCACCGGATGCCGCGCCCTTCGTCGCCTTCGCGACGCGCTCACCCGACACCCCCGCATCGACGATGCGCGCGAGCATGTTCTCCACGACCGCGTGCGACTGCGCCACCACGCCGACGCGGTATCCCTTCTCGCGGACCAGGCGCGCGACCACGTGCGAACCGACGTAGGTCTTGCCGGTGCCCGGCGGGCCTTGCACGGCCAGATAGCTGCGGTCGAGATCGTCGACGGCGCGGGCGATCTCGTCGACCGCGTCACCGTCGCCGCGCGCGAGCGTACCCGAGCGCGTGCGCGGGACTCTGCGCAGCAGCAGGTCGGTCGCGGGGTCGAACGGGAAGTCCGCCGAGCGCAGCGGCGCCGCCTGGATGATCGTGTCGGCCCAGTGATCGATCGCCGCCTGCTGCGACCCGGCCTGAGGCGGCGCGGGCGGGGTCGAGGCGATCGGCAGCTCCTGCCAGGTGAATCCGTGGACGGAGTTCTCCTCCAGGACCATTCCGTCATCGAGGACGTCGACGACGCGGACCGACCGCGCGGCGTGGATCCATCGCGGGCTGGTGTCGATCGGGAACGGTGTCGGCAGCTCGTACAGCAGGAAGACCGATCCCCCCGCGGACAGCTTCGTTCCCGGCGCGAGGTCGCCGCGCAGCTCGAGCACCCGGCGCTGGACGCGACCGCCCTCCGGCACGTGCCAGTCGGTCAGGACCCGGCAGCGATCATGGTCGAAGACGACGACGTCGCGGGTGTCCTCCCAGATCGAGACGGGCTCCCGCAGCCGCAGGAAATGCGTCGCCCAGAACGTCTTCGCCTCGCGGGGGTAGTAGTCGATCGCCGCCGCGGCGAGCTTCAGCGCGGTGACCGCGGCCTCGTCGGGCGCGTCGTCGGTGTCGGCGACGCCCGCCATCCGCGTGAGCGCCTCGGCACGCGGCGAGGGCTCGTACGGACGCTCCGCGGCGTCGACATCGGCCGAGGGCAGGAGCTTCGCCTCCCGGGCCCGCTCCACGAGCCAGTTGCGCAAGCGCCGCGTCGAGACGCAGTCGTAGCGGTTGTAGTCGGCGAGGTCATCGAGGATGGCCGTTCCCGCGGCATCCTCCCCCGCCGCCATCAGCTCGCGCGCTTCGACGTACTTGACGATCGAATCATCGCCGCGCTGCACGTCGCTCGTGCGCACCTCGGCGCCCATGTAGAGCGGCTCGAGCTTCTTGATCGAGTACGAACGCGACCCCACACGCAGGGCGCGCCGGACGATCGGATAGAGGTCCACGAAGACGCCTTCACGCAGCAGCGTGTCGACCTCGGCCTCGCGCACCCCGTACCGCGCGGCCATCGCCAGCAGGTGCGTCGGCTCGTACGGCGCGTAGTGGTAGATGTGCATGCCGGGATGGGCGCGACGGCGCAGCGCGACCACATCCAGGAAATCCTCGAGCGCCCGCTTCTCCTCTGCGAACGAGTGCGCCCACAGTGCCGCGTACTGCTCGTCGTCGTCGACCCACCCGAACAGGTAGTCGATGCCCCACGACGCTCCCCCCGCGTCGGCGGCTTCGGTGTAGAGCGGATCGCCCTCGAAGTCGAAGAACAGGTCGCCGCGGTCGGGCCTGGGCAGCGCGCCGATCGCCTTCGGAAAGACCACCTCGAAGGTCGGCACCGGCGGCGTGTCCGCGGTCGCCGTCTCGCCCACGCCGCCTGCGGGGCTTTCCAGCTGCAGACGCGCCTGCGTGCGCAGTCCGGCGAACGTGTCGCCCGACATCAGCTCGGGAGCTTCCGTCGCGGTGGCCAGGTCGTCGATGGTGCGGATACCGGCCGCACGCAGCCGATCGCGCTGCACGGGACGCATTCCCGCGACCAACAGCAGGTCGCGGTGCGCGACCACCTCCGCATCGCACGTCGCGCACCGCCCGCACGCGACGATCCTCAGTTCGCCGCGGTCATCTCCCCACCCGATCGGGGCAGCGTCGACACCGGCCGCGATGTCACGGTCGGCGATGAGCGCGCGCAGTCGCTGCCGGCGCAACCGAAAGACGGGCATGAGGTCGCTGACGGTGTGCGTCGAGGTCGTGCCGTCGCCGAGCAGCAGTTCCACCCGGCCGCTGCGCGGCGCGCCGAGACGGTCGAGCTGGTCGGCATATGCCGCCAACTGCATCAACGCGGTCACGCGTGCGTGGCGCGCGAGCTTGGTGTCCTGGACGACCCACGGGTTCTCGGAGCCGTCGACGATGCGAGCGGGATCTTCGCGCACGAGGAAGTCGGCGAACCCGACGAACTCCGCGGTCGCGAACACCGCCTGATAGATGACCGCGACGGAGGGGTCGGCCAGCGCCGCCGAGGTCACCGCGACCGCGGCGGCGACCGCGACGGCATCCGACGATCGCGTCTCGGGCAGTTCGACGACACGTCCGGGGTACTGCGCGCGGTACAGATCGAGCTGGCGCAGCTCGTGCTGTGTGCCGAGCCGCCCGGCGCGCTCGAGGGTGAGGTCTTCGGGCTCGACGACCGCCGGCACCCGTCCGAGCTTGGCGTCGATCGCGCGCAGCCACGCGAACTCGCACTCGGCGGCTGCTTTCAGGTCGCTCGCACTCCAGACGATGCGCGCGCCGTCGCCGGTGTCCTCGATGTATCGCATGTCACCCTTCCGCCTTCGACGCTAGTCGGCGCCGCCGACATCGCCCAGCGCCGGTGCACCTGCCAGACTGGAGGGGTGAGCGAGAACCTGCCGTTCGAGAGCGCCTACCGGCACGGGTTCGCCCGGGTCGCCGCGTGCACCATCCCCGTCGCGATCGCCGACCCGGCGCGAAACGCCGAGGCGGTCATCGATGCGGCCCGCGCGCTCAGCGACGACGCCGTCGCCGTCGCCGTCTTCCCGGAGCTCTGCCTGAGCGGATACGCCATCGACGACCTCGTCATGCAGGATGCCGTGCTCGACGCCGTCGACGCCGCGATCGGCACCCTGGCCTCGGCGTCGCACGATCTGCGGCCGCTGCTGGTCGTCGGCGCGCCGCTGCTGCTGGGCGCCCGCCTCTACAACTGCGCCGTCGTGATCCACCGCGGACGCGTGCTCGGCGTCGTCCCGAAGAGCTACCCGCTGACGTACCGCGAGTTCTACGAGGCCCGCTGGTATGCCGCGGGCGCCGGCGCGCCGGCGACCGCCGTCCTGGCCGGACAGCAGGTGCCCGTCGGCACCGATCTGCTGTTCGCCGCCGACGATGTGCCGGGCCTGGTCGTGCACGCAGAGGTGTGCGAAGACATGTGGGTGCCGGTCCCGCCGTCCTCCGCTGCGGCCCTCGCCGGCGCGACGGTTCTCCTGAACCTCTCCGGCAGCCCCATCACCGTCGCGCGGGCCGATGACCGTCACCTGCTCGCGAAGTCACAGTCGTTCCGCTGCAACGCCGTCTACGCCTACGCGGCTGCGGGCCTCGGCGAGTCGACGAACGACGTGTCGTGGGACGGCCAGACGATGATCTACGAGTCCGGCGCCCTGTTGGCCGAGACCGAGCGCTTCCCGGACGGCCCGCGCAGCGCCATCGCCGACGTCGACCTCGACCGCATCCGCCAGGACCGGCTCCGGCAGGGGACGTTCGACGACAACCGACGCGCGGTCGCCCCGGCAGCGGCGGCGATGCGCACGGTGTCGTTCACGGTCGATCCCCCGGCATCCGACATCGGGCTGCGTCGCCCGCTCGACCGCTTCCCCTTCGTGCCCGACGACCCGGCACGCCTCGACCAGGACTGCTACGAAGCGTTCAGTATCCAGGTGTCCGCCCTCGCGCAGCGGATGCGCGCCATCGGGTCACCCAAGCCCGTGATCGGCGTGTCCGGGGGGCTCGACTCGACCCACGCTCTTCTCGTGGTCGCCCGCGCGATGGACCGCATGGGTCGCCCGCGCAGCGACATCCTCGCCTACACGATGCCGGGCTTCGCGACGAGCGATCACACGAAGTCGAACGCCATCGCCCTCGCCGAGGCGATCGGCGCGTCGATCCAGACGATCGACATCCGCCCCATGGCGACGGAGCTGCTGACGGGCATCGGCCACCCCTTCGCGAACGGCGAGCCCGTGTACGACGTGACGTTCGAGAACGTGCAGGCCGGGGCGCGCACCGACTTCCTGTTCCGACTCGCGAATCAGAACGGCGGATTCGTCGTGGGCACCTCCGACCTGTCGGAGCTCGCCCTGGGGTGGGCCACCTACGGCGTCGGTGACCAGATGAGCCACTACGCGGTGAACGCCGGGGTGCCCAAGACTCTCATCCAGCACCTGATCCGGTGGGTCATCGCCCACGCGGGCGAGGACGGCACGAGCCTGTCTGATGCGGCGAAGGAGGTGCTGCAGGCGGTGCTGGACACCGAGATCAGCCCCGAGCTGGTGCCCGCCGGCCAGGACGGCAAGGTGCAGTCGACCGAGGACACGATCGGACCCTACGCGTTGCACGATTTCGCGCTGCATCACGTGCTGCGCTACGGCTTCCGGCCGTCGAAGATCGTCTTTCTCGCGGAGCACGCATGGCGCGACGCGGATGCCGGGGCGTGGCCGCCGGGCTTCCCGGCATCCGACCGCTACAGCTACGACCGCGAGACGATCGTGCGCTGGCTGCGCGTCTTCCTGACGCGCTACTTCGGCTTCGCGCAGTTCAAGCGCACCGCGATCCCCAACGGGCCCAAGGTGCTTCCATCGGGGTCGCTCTCGCCGCGCGGCGACTGGCGAGCGCCCAGCGACGGCAACGCCGCGGTGTGGCTCGCCGAGCTCGACCGCGCCTTCCCGGCCGCCTGAGCCCACCCGCGCCCCGCGGCGTTCGTCCGTCCGCTGTGGTCGCTTCAGCCCGACGGATGCGGCAGCAAGGGACGGATGAACACGGGATTCAGGCCGCGGGAAGCGTTCCGATCGCGATCGTGATCACCCAGCTGTCGCGCGAGGCGTCCACGAGCGTGTACTTCATGTTGCGGTCCGGGATCCATCCCTTCAGCCGCCCCATGTCCAGCCGCACGTTGTCGGGCGCGACGCGCACCCCGCGACCGTCGGCCTCGAGCACCGCCTGCACCCGCACCCAGTGCTGGAGCAGGTCGGGGATGTTGTCCGGGTCGAACAGGTGCGAGTGCTTCTGCATGAAGCGGATGTCGGCGGGTTCCGGTGTCATGTCACGGATGTCGATGCCCAGCGGAAGGCCCGGGTCGCAGATGGCGACGATCGTCGCGGCGCGGAAGCTCGCCGTGACGATGGCGATCGGCAGCTCCTCACCGTCACGCGAGGCGATCAGGCGCGTGTGGTAGCCGAAGCCGCGCGGCGCCTCGCGCTCGATACGGATGTCGTTGACGTCACAGCCGAGGCGAGCGGCAATGAGCTCCTTCGCGAGAATGCGGCGACGATCGTGGACGGTCGTGGCCGGGTCCCAGCCGAGTCGCGCGGCCACCGAGGGCGGAGTGTCGAGCAGAACCGAGGTGAGTGTCATGGCGTCCCTTTCATCGGGCGTCCCGCCGCGTGCTCGCACCGGCGGGATGCCGCGTGCTCCCATCCTGTCTCAGGATGGCATGTCGCGGTCATCGGATGCGACGTGAGAAACGTCGCGGACGGCTCACCGAGAACAAAGTCACAGTGAGTCGATAGGGTCGACATACCGCCGCCGCGCCGACGTCTCCCGGACCAGGCCCCGCGATGATCGGACACAACGAAGGAAGAACAGATGTCGACACCCCCGCCCACGAATCCTCAGGATCCGGACGGCTCGGCCGCCGACGTCCCCGACGCGGTCGCTCCCGACGCGGTGGATTCCACCCCCACCGAGGTCTACCCGCCCGCAGCCCCGCCTGCCGCGCCTGCCCCGACCGGCGGCTACGGGGATGCCTACGTCGCACCGACGGCGCCCCCTCTCCCGCCCGCTGCCGGCCAGCCCACCGTGCCCTACGGCGCACCCACCGCCCCCTACGGCGCGCCGACCCCGCCGTACCTCGCACCCTCGGGCCCGCCGGTGCCCGACACGCGCTCGAAGGCCATCGCGTGGACGGCACTCGGCCTCGCCGCCGGGGGCACGCTCCTCAGCATCATCGGCATCGTGCCGGTGCCGTGGGTGGGTCTGGTGGCCGTGCTGATCGGCGGTCTGCTGCTGCTGGCGGGCTTCATCTTCTCCATCGTCGGGCTCGCGGGCAAGCGCTACGGCGGAAAGCCCCTCAGCATCACGGCCCTCGTGCTGTCGCTGGTGGGCGCGACGATCGGCTCGTTCGCTCTCATCTGGTCGATCATCCTCGTCGGCGTCTCTTCGGCGGGCTCATCGATCGACGAGATGATGAGCACCCCGACGCCCATCCCCTCCGTCGAGGTCAGCCCCGGCGACATCCTGCCCGGCGAGGGCGACGATTCGGCAACGGCGACGGAGTCGGCGGCGCAGCAGCAGTTCATCGCCGATGTCCGCCCGAAGGTCAACCAGATCCTCACGGAGGTCGACCCGACGGCGACGCCCGAGATCATCGAGCAGGTCCTCCCCGACGAAACGCTGATCCTCATCGGCGAGACGCTGCTCACGACCGGCGAGGCGGGAATCGACGACCTCGTGCAGCAGACGATCACCAGTGTGGGAGCTGAGGAGAGCTCCGCCGACATGCTGCGCACGCTCTACGGCGAAATCTTGACCTCCGCGCGGACCTACCTGCAGTAGGTCAGCGCGCACGGTCGACCACGAGGGCTCGAGCGGCATCCTGACGGATGATGCTCGGACCCTCCGGCGTCGATGCGACACGGAGCTGGGCCGGCAGCTGCTCCTTCATCGCCTCCACATGGCTGATGACACCGACGGTGCGCCCGCCGGTGCGCAGGTCGTCGAGGGTCCGCAGCGCCAGCTCGAGCGTCTCGGGGTCGAGGGATCCGAACCCTTCGTCGACGAAGAGCGTGTCCAGACGGATGCCACCGGCGCGGGCCGTGACGACCTCGCCGAGACCCAGCGCGAGGGCGAGCGAGGCGAGGAAGGTCTCGCCGCCGGACAGGGACTGCGGCGGACGCAGCCGGCCGGTGTGGGCGTCGAGCACGTCGATGCCCAGGCCCGACGCGCGCCCCCGTGCGGCGCGGGCGTCGGAGTGATGCAGGGTGTAGCGTCCCGACGACATCTCCGCCAGCCGGACGTTGGCGGCCGCGACGATCTCCTCCAGCTCAGCGGCGAGCACGAAGGTCTCGAGGTCCATCCGCATCGTGTTCGGCGCCCGCCCGGCCACACTGTCGGCCAGACGGATCACCCCGGCGGTCTCGTCGGCGCTCTCCTGCACCGCCGCCAGCGCCTGGTCGACCTGCTGCAGCAGGTCATCGAGCGCCTCAGCCGTGCGAACGGCTCCGGCGTGCGCGGAGATCGTCTCGGTGCGGGCGATATCGGCGATCTCCACCGTCTGGCGGGAGGCGTCGACATCGCCGTCGGAGGCGTCATCGCCGCCGGCATCGAGTTCGAGTTCGAACAGTCGCGAACGCGTCGCCGACAGCTGTGCCGCATGGTCGGCGATCACGATGTCGATCGCCTCGATCTCATCCTCGGAGATGAGCGCCGCCCGCGCGGCGTCCAGATCGTCGAACCCGGAGGCCGCGAGCCGCGCGTCGAGCTCATGCCGCGCGTCGCGGTGGGCACGCGCGCGCTCATCGCGTGCGGCGTCCGCCGCGACGACCGCGCGCGCCCGGTCGCGCTCCGCCGCGACCGCAGCGATGCGCGCTGCAACGGTCGAGAACGACCCGAGTGCGGCGGTCACGACTTCTTCGAGCCGCGAGATGTCAGACTCGGCCGCGCGGGCACGCTCGCGCGTGATCGCGAGCTGTTCGACGCAGGCCGCACGCCGCTCGTCATCGGCCGCCGCGGCCTGATCGGCCGCGGCCCGGCGCTGCGAGAGCAGGGCGAGGGCCGCGGCCGCGCGCTCGGCTTCGGACTGCGCCACGGCCGCCGCGGCGAGCCGGTGCTCGGCCGTCGCACTGTCGAGTCCTCCGGCGGCGATGCGGGCCTCGGCGAGAGCATCGCGCGCGAGCGCCGCGCGCTCGCGCGCGTCGACGTCGGCGGCGGAGGCGTCGTCTCGCGCGCGCTCGGCCGCAGCCAGCAGCTCATCGGTGACGGGGTCGTCGGCGGGCGGCGAGGGATGCGGGTGGTCGACGGAGCCGCACACCGGGCAGAGTTCCCCGGGCACGAGAGAGGCGGCGAGCTCGCCCGCGACACCGGCAACGCGTCGACGCAGCAGCGCGCCGAGCGCGGACGAGGCGGCCTCCGAGTCCGCCACCGCCGCTGCATACGCCGCCTCGGCCGCGGTGAGCGCAGCCGAGAGATCGGCGGCACGGCGCGCGGCGGCGACGCTCTCGCGCAGACGTACGTGTTCGGCCCGCAGATCCTCCAGACGCGTCGCACGCATCGACAGGTCGGCGATCTCGGCGTCGATCTCCGCGCGTTCGGCGGGGCGGGCGGCACGGCGGGCGTCGATCTCCGCGAGGTCGTCCTGCAGCGTCGCGATCGTCGCGACCGCGGTCTCGTGCTCGACACGGCGCGCGACGAGGTCCCGCTCCTGGGCGGCGGCGATCTCCCACCGGGCGAGGTCACCGGTGAGCTGCTCGACCGCGTGAGCGGCGTCGATCGAGACGTCGGCGCCACCCGCACGCCACCGGTCCCGTGCCGCCGCCGCCTCGTCCGCCGCCGCCAGGGCAGCGCGCTCGGCCCGCTCGAGCGTGTCGAGCGGCGCGCGCAGCACCGCGGCGGCGCGCGCGTCGTCGAGTCGGCGACGCGCACGTCCGATCTCTTCGGCACGGCCCTCGAGTTCGATGAGGCGGTCGCGCAGCGCCTGCCGTTCCCGCGCGCGCTCGGCAGCGGCCACGACTGCGGCATGGGCGGCGGTGGCCGTGGCGAAATGCTCCTCTGCCGCGGTGCGCGCGAGCTCGGACTGTTCGACGCGGTACCGCGCACGCTGGTACGCCCGGGCGAGATCCTCACGCCGGGTCGCCACCGTCGCCTGATCTGCGCGCGTCGCATCAGGGTTCGTTCCGGGCGCGTCGGCCGTCCCGAGGGCTCCGGAGTCGTCGTGGGCCTCCGCGGTGTCGAGGTCGTGGGCTCGCGCGAGCCTCTCCCCCTCTTCGACGAGCGTGCCGGCGCGGGACACCACCGCCGCCAGAGCCGCCTCGGCCTCTCGGCGCCGCCGGTCGAGCTCATCACGGTACTGCTCGAAGCGACGCGTGCCGAAGAGCGTGCGCAGCAGACCTTGGCGTTCCTCGCCGGAGGCGAGCAGGAACCGCGAGAACTTGTTCTGCGCCAGCAGGATGACCTGCTGGAACTGCTGCGCGTTCAGCCCGAGGATCTCACCGAGCGCCTCGCCGACGGTGCGCGGCTTCGCCGCGCGGCCGACCCAGCGCCCCTCGACCTGCTCCTCCAACTCCGCCCGCGGCGGTTCGGTCGTCAGCCCGCCGCCGCGCTTGGCGGGACGGTCGTACTCCGGCGCCCGCGTCACGCGCCAGCGTCGCTCGCCGACGGTGAATTCCAGCCGCACCTCGGTCGGGTCCGTGAGACCGGCGTGGTCGCTGCGCAGACGCTTCTCGCCGCCGTCGTAGCGGGGCACGCTGCCATAGAGGGCGAAGCTGACCCCGTCGAGAATGCTCGACTTGCCGGTGCCGGTACGCCCCGAGATCAGGAACAGGCCGTCGGCGTCGAACGCGTCGAAGTCGACGACCTGCGTGTCACGGAAGGGTCCGAAACCGGTGAGCTCCAAGCGGTGGAGCTTCATGCGAACGCCTCGACGACGGCGCGCTCGTCGATGACCTCGCGCAGCACCTCGCGCTCTTGCTCCGTCAGCCCCTCGCCGCTGCGCACGTGCGACAGGAACGCGTCGATCAGCTCGACATCGCTGCGGGCGCCGCGGACACGATCGGTGTACCCCCGGCCGTCGCTCTCGCGCGTGACGGCCGGCACGTGCACGACCTTCGCGCAGTACGGAAAACGCTGCTGGAGCCGGCGCAGCGGATCGCGCACCGGAAGATCATCGGTGTACTCGACGCTGACCCACGCGTCGCGAGCATCGTCGTCGGACGAGGTCGCGGCCAGGATCTCCTCGAACGGCCCGCGCAGGGTGACGAGGCGTCGAGATACCGGCAGCTCGACCCACACCGCCTCCGTCGCTCCCTCGGCATCCATCTCGATGAGCCAGGACCCGCGCGGCTTGTGCCCTTCACCGAAGCTGTAGTGCAGCGGCGCGCCGGCGTAGCGCACATGCTCAGCCAGCTTCTGGCGACCGTGGATGTGACCGAGGGCGACGTAGTCCACACCGTCGAAGGCAGACAGGGGCACGACGTCGAGACCGCCCTGCTGGATATCGCGCTCGAGGTGCGGGGTGGGCTCGACGCCGGCCGCGAAGCAGTGCGCGATCGCCACCGTCCGTCCGCCGCGGGAGGCGTGGTCGACGCGGACGACGTCCATCGCACGGCGAAGCGCATCGGCCTGCGTACGCACCCCGGGCCACACCGCACGCACGAGCGCGGGTTCGAGGTAAGGGATGCCGTAGAAGTGCACCGGACCGTGCTCGTCCGACACCGTGATCGGCTCGCCGATCGCCGCCGGGTCGGTGCGCACGTGGATGCCGTCGCGCAGCAGCGCCGCCTGGAAGCCGAGCCGCGCCGCGGAGTCGTGGTTGCCGCTGGTGACGATGACCTGCGCGCCGGTGTCGGCCAGTGCCCGCAGCGTCTCGGACAGCAGCGTGTAGCAGGCGGCGGCCGGCGTCGCGGAATCGAAGACGTCGCCGGCCACGATGACGACGTCGACCGCGTGGGTGCGGACCTGTTCGGTGAGCGTCTCGAGCACACCCCGCAGCGCATCGAGCGTCGAATGACCATGGAAGGTCCGCCCGATGTGCCAGTCGGAGGTATGCAGGATGCGCATGGCTCCACGGTAGGCGCAGCCGCCGACATCGCACGGAAGGCCCGCGGGTGGGCTCAGTCCTGGGCGGCTCTGCGCCGTGCGCCGAGGTCGATGACTCCAATCAGCAGCGCGATGCCCAGGAAGACGCCGACGGCCACCATTCCGTACGCGTACGCATCGTGGAAGACCGCGAGGGCGTCGGTCGCGCCGTCCTTCTCGCGGTAGACCGTCGAGTAGAAGAGAGAAAGCCCGATCGCGGTGCCCACCGCCGTCCCGACGCGCTGGCCCAGCTGGCCGACCGAGCCGGCGAGCCCTCCCTCGCGCGTGGGGATCTCGGCGAGCGTGAGCGTCTGGTTCGGTGCGACCACGAGGCCGGCGCCGGCGCCGGCGAGGACCATGACCCCCGCCATCGCGTACTCCACGACACCGGCCGGCACCGTGTACGCGACGACGGCGAGCGCGACGACGCTGACGAGCACCACGATCAGTCCGCCCACCACGAGCGGGCGGCCGAGTTTGCCGACCAGCGAGCCGCCGAACCACGCGGTGATGGCGCTGGCCACGGCGAAGCCGATGGAGACCATCCCGGCGAAGACGGGTTCGGTGCCGATGCCGATCTGCAGGAAGAGCGTGGTCAGCAGGAACATCGCCGGGATCGCGGTGAAGTAGGTGGTGACGACGAGGGTGCCGTTGCGGAACGACGAGATCGAGAAGAGGGAGAACGGCACGAGAGGTGAACGACCGGATGCCGCGTACCGCCGCTCCCACCACGTGAACGCGGTCACGAAGACGACGAAGAGCACGAGGCTCCACCACCGGCGGGGATCGTCGGTGGGCGCGCCCGTCGTGAAGAGGAAGGGCCACATGAGGGTCACGATCGTGAACGCGAGCAGCACGAGACCCACCGGATCCAGCTGCAGACGCCCGGGGGTCGCGCGCCGCGTTCGCGGCAGCAGGCCGAGCACTCCGGCGATCACGAGCGCACACAGCGGCACGTTGATCCAGAAGATCCATCGCCAGCCGTCCTGCACCCCGCCGACGGCGATCATGAGGCCCCCGAATGTCGGGCCGATGGCGGTGGCGACGCCGATCGTGGCTCCGAACAGTCCGAACGCGCGTCCGCGCTCCTTGCCGACGAAGATCTGCTGAATGGTCCCCAGCACCTGTGGCATCTGGATTCCGGCGGCGAGGCCCTGCACGAGCCGGGCGGCGATCAGCACCTCGATCGTGGGCGCGAGGGCGCACACGACGCTGGTGATGAGGAACAGGCTCAGACCGACGAGGAAGAGGGCCTTGCGCGATCGCTGGTCGCCGAGGCGCCCGAAGGGCACGAGGGCGAGGCCGAACATGAGCACGTAGCCGGAGACGACGATCTGCAGCTGGGTCGAACCGGCCCCCAGCGCCTTCTCGATCGAGGGCAGCGCGACGTTCACCTTGCTCAGATCGAGGATCGTCAGCGCCGCGACGGACACGCAGACCCAGAACGCGCGCCAGCGCTGCCCGCCGTTGAGGGAGATGCTCGCGGTACCCGGACTGGTCATCCGTCCACGTTATCGCCCCCTCACGCGTGGCCACCGTCCCACGACACAGCGGACGGGCGGCTCGGAGACCGTCTCCGAGCCGCCCGTCGCGGTGGGTGCGGACTCAGCCGTTTCGGATGCGGCGGCGTCCGATCAGCAGGACGGCTCCGGCCACCAGCAGCAGCGCTGCGAGCATGCTCGCCGCCGTGATCAGCACCGGGCTCTGACCGCTCGTGGCCAGCGAGGCCGCGCCGGGGTCGCTCTGACCTGCACCGGTCTGACCCGTGCCGCCCTGACCCGTGCCGCTCTGACCCGCCCCATCGGTGGGAACCGGCGACGGCTCCGGGTCCGGCGTCACGACGACGTCGGCCAGCGTCACCGCGTCAGAGCTCGACACCTGCACGAGCTGATCGCGGTAACCGTCGTACTGTGCCGTGACGGTGCGGATTCCTGCCGGGACGACCACGCTCGCCACACCACCCGACACGGGCACCTGCGCCGACCACGCGCTGGCGCGCGCCAGCGAGGAGGTGCCGGTCTCGCCGGTGAACGTGACCGTTCCGGCGACGTCTCCGCCATCGGCGGCGACGACGCGCGCGGTGACCGTGCGCTCCTGCGCGCTCAGCGACGTGGTCGATGCGACCGCGCTCACGCCGGTCCAGTCGTGCATGGCGGTCAGCACCGTCTGCGGAACGCTCACGAAGGCGCCGTGACGAGGGCTCTCCGGCAGACCTCCCGGAGCGCGGACGTTCCAGTCGGAACGCTGCGACAGGCGGTCGCTCTGCGTGCTGGAGGCGATCGCGTCTCCGGTGGTCACGAACGCGCGGTAGCCGCCGGCGCCGTAGTTGTCCACGAGGAAGACGTAGCCGTCGCCGGCGTTGTTCGGGTCGCCCGCGTTGAGCTTGACGATCTCAGGGCCTTCACCGGCCTGACCCGTCTCGAGCGAGGTCATGTGCGTGTCCAGCAGCTGCCAGGTGGTCGACGGGTCGGCCGTCCAGCTGGATACCGTGGTCGGAGCCGTCAGCACCTTCGAGCGCTCGAGGAAGATGTCCTTCCCTGCTTCGAGCGGGCCGGCGGCGCCACCCTCCTCGTTCTTCGTGAAGCGGTAGTAGTAGTCCCCGATCTTCGTGACGGTCGAGTCGATACGGGCGTATCCCGTGTCCTGCCAGCTCGCCGGGGGTGCCGTGAAGGTGCGGAAGTCACGAGTGAGCACAGCGAACATCCGCGCATACAGGTTGTCGTTGTTCGTGTGGCTCGCGTCGGAGTACAGCCGCGACGCGAAGAACACGACGTACGACTGGAGCGCGTCGTCCCAGTACGCCTCCGGCGCCCAGGTCATCCCCGCCGCGGGCTGGTTGACCGTGATGCCGCTGTCCTCGCCGTTGGTGCGCTTCCAGTTCACGAGGTCCGTCGACTCCCACACCTCGATCTTGAGGCTGCCGGCGGATTGGGCGGGGCCCCAGCCGGTGCCGCACCCGATGCACAGATCGGTCGCGACCATGTAGTACTTGTCGCCGTCCTTCGAGCGCAGTATGTACGGGTCGCGCAGGCCCTTCGTGTCGGTCGTCGAGGTGATGACCGGGTTGCCGCCGTTGACCGGCGAGAACGTGAAGAAATCGTTGCCGCTGGTCGCCGCCTGGTAGATCTTCTCGTCGCTGTCGGACTTGAAGTAGGCCGCGGCGTAGCCCGCGTCGGGCGCGGTGCGACCGTGCTCGGCCACCGTGACGGTGAAGCTGCGCTCGTCGCGCATCCCGTTGAGAACGGCGTGCGCGGTGACGGTCACCTCACGGTCGCCGGCGCCATATGCCGGTCGGGCGACGATGCCGCCGCCACGGTACGGGTCGGCAAGGCCGACGGCGGGCGCGGTGTATGCCGCATCCGTCGCGGTCACCAGCGCCGGGTCCGAGGAGGTCCAGGTGAT
Organism: Microbacterium sp. AG790; assembly: GCF_003634765.1. NCBI lineage: Bacteria > Bacillati > Actinomycetota > Actinomycetes > Micrococcales > Microbacteriaceae > Microbacterium > Microbacterium sp. AG790. The sequence goes on along the minus strand of NZ_RBWZ01000006.1, from coordinate 420,133 downwards.
GGTCGCGCCGTTGACGGCGCCGGTCGTCACGAGGGGCAGGTTCTCGGTGGTGCGCTTCGCGAGGACGATCGCGTCGAGGTCCGCCGAGACGGTCGGCGCGATGACGGTCACGTCGAACGTGATGGTGGAGCCGAACGCGCTGACCGCGGTCAGGGTCACCGGGGTGTCGGCGGAGATCGACCGCGACACCACGCCCGAGGTCGACACGACCGAGGGATCCGAGGATGACCACGTCAGTCCGACGCCGTTGACCGTCGCCGGCAGCGTCAGGTTGGAGGTGACGTTCGTCAGCGCGGAGTTCGCCCCGAGCATCTGCGCCAGCACGTCTCCGCGCAGCAGTGCCGCCGTGGTCGCCTTCTTCTGGTCGGCGGTCGGCATGCTCGCCGAGACCTCACCGGACGTCAGCGCGACGTCCCAGAACTTGACGTCCGACACGTCCGCGCGCAGCAGCGGGTCGCCCTGGTAGAGCGAGCGGCCCAGGTAGCCCATCACCGCACCCGTCGGAATGATCGAGCTGAGCGAGAGAGAGTGGGTGAGGGTCGAGATCTGCTGGCCGTCGCGGTACAGCGTCAGCGTGTTGCCGGAGCCGACCATCGTCAGCGTCGTGAAGCCGGGGTTCAGGCCGCCGCCGGCCGGCATCCGCGTCTCACCGTTGCTGTTGCCGTTCTTGACACGGATCGCCGCCAGCACCTGATCGGTGTAGCCGCCCTGTGCCGAGCGCGGGCTGAGGAAGATGTGGTTGCCGAGCTGCGTGGTGTTCCACGGGCCGACCCCGTCGCCGATGACCCATCCGAAGTGGTTGGCGGATGTCTGCGTGGAGACGGTGTATTCGACGGTGAAGTTGTTGTCCGATCCGGTGATCGCACCCGACGGCAACGACGCGTAGCCGTCGGCGCGGAAGCGCAGCACGGCATCTCCCGCGGCATCCGCGAAGGACGCGTCGGTCAGACCGGTCAGCGTGGCGTTGCGACCGTTGCCCGACACGTCGAGCAGGGTCGAACCGCTGTGCGACATGTCGTAGTGCGCGCTCGGCGCGGGCACGCCGGCGGCCGAGGCCGCGTTGGGCACTGCCAGGCCGACGCCGGTGAGCGCGAGCGCTCCGGCGATGGTCGCGGCGAGTGCTCGGCGGGGGGTACGCCCCGGCGCCGAGGCGCGCGGAAGCCGTGGTGATCTCATCATCGAGAAACGTCCTCTTGTTTCGGGTGGGGGGGGGAGGTCGGGGTCAGAGGCCCTGGGCCAGGCGGTAGTACGCCTGGTTCCAGCGCAGCTCCTTCTGGAATGCGCGCACGGTCGTGTCCTCGTCGATGACGAGAAGCTCGGTGCCGGCGATGTCGGCGAAGTCGCGGAACACCTCGATGCCGACGGCGGTGGTCATCACGGTGTGGTGGGCGGCGCCGGCGGTGAGCCAGCAGGCGGCGCTGGTGGCGAAGTCGGGTGCCGGCTTCCAGATCGCGCGACCCACGGGAAGCTTCGGCAGGTCGGGGGCGTCGACGTTCTCGACCACGTTGGCGACGAGACGGAACCGGTCGCGCATGTCGCTCATCGCGACCACGACGGCCGGGCCCGGGTCGGCGGTGAAGACGAGGCGAACCGGATCGTCCTTGCCGCCGATGCCGAGCGGGTGGATCTCCAGCCGCGGCTTCTGCGTCGTCAGCGAGGGCGAGACCTCGAGCATGTGCGCGCCGAGGATCTTCTCGTCGCCCGCGACCAGGTCGTACGTGTAGTCCTCCATGAGGCTCGCCCCACCGGGCAGCCCGGCACCCATGACGTTGGCCACGCGGACGAGGATGGCGGTCTTCCAGTCGCCCTCGGCCCCGAAGCCGTACCCATCGGCCATGAGGCGCTGCACGGCGAGTCCGGGCAGCTGCGTCAGGGCGCCGAGGTCCTCGAACGACGTCGTGAAGGCGCCGAAGCCGCCGGCTTCCAGGAACGTCCGCAGGCCGATCTCGATGGCGGCGCCGTCGCGCAGGGACTGATGGCGCTCGGCCCCGGGCAGCAGCTCGTCGGCGACCTCGTACTCGGCGAGGTAGACCTGCACCAGGGCGTCGATGTCGGCCTCGGATGCCGCCGCGACGGCATCCGCGAGCTCGTTCACGCCCCACGTGTTGACCTGCACACCGAAGCGCAGCTCCGCCTCGGTCTTGTCGCCCTCGGTGACGGCGACGTAGCGCATGTTGTCACCGAACCGGGCGAGCTTGAGCGTGCGGGCGGCCTGCCAGCCGGCGGCGGCGCGCTGCCAGTGCTCGATCTGCGTCAGGACGGCGGGGTTGGAGACGTGGCCGACGACGGTCTTGCGCGGCACGCCGAGGCGCGTCTGGATGTAGCCGAACTCACGGTCGCCGTGGGCGGCCTGGTTGAGGTTCATGAAGTCGAAGTCGATGTCCTCCCACGGCAGCTCCACATTGGCCTGCGTGTGCAGGTGCAGCAGGGGCTTTTGCAGGGCGTCGAGGCCGGCGATCCACATCTTCGCCGGGCTGAACGTGTGCATCCAGGCGACGACACCGATGACGGAGTCGTCACTGTTGGCATCCAGGGCCAGGCGCCGGATGCTGTCCGAATCGGTGAGGACCGGCTTCCACTCGACCCGCACGGGGAGGCCTCCCAGCCCGGCGGCGACCTGCTGCGACTGCGCCGCGACCTGTCGCAGAGTCTCCTCGCCGTACAGCCCCTGGCTGCCGGTGACGAACCAGACGGTGTAGTTGTCGAGAGTGGTGGGGAGGGTCATGTTGTCTTTCCGGTCGGTGAGAGTGAGAAGCCCGAATGTCGGGGCGGCCTCAGAGTGAGTGGACGGCGGCGGCCTCGACGGCGAGGCCGGCCCGGTAGCGGTCGAGGTAGGCGGAGAATCCCGCGACATCGGCGGGAACGGGGTCGACGACGGATGCCGCGGCATCCGCGAACACGGTCTCCTCGAGGTACGCGCCCAGCGTCGCGCCGCGTCCCTCGGCCACCGCGCGGCGGAACGCCGCCAGGACGGCGATGCCCCACGCCCCGCCCTCCGAGGCGGTCTCACCGACGGCGACGGGCGCGTCGAGGGCCGCGGCGAGGAAGCGCTGCGCGACCCCGGCGGTGCGGAAGACCCCGCCGTGCGCGTACATCCGATCCAGCGCCACGCCTTCTGCGGAGAGCACCTGCATGCCGAGGGCCAGCGTGCCGAACACGCCGTAGACCTGTGCGCGCATGACGTTCGCGAGACTGAGGGTCGATTCCGGGGTTCGCACGAAGAGGGGGCGTCCCGCCGTGAGACCGGCGATCGGCTCCCCCGCCAGATGGTTGTAGGCGAGCAGTCCGCCCGCGTCGGCGTCGCCTTCGAGGGCTTCGCGCAGCAGCACGCCGAAGACCTCGTCGTCGTCCAATGGGGTGCCGGATGCCGCCGCGAACCGTCGGAACAGGCCCGCCCACGCCGCCAACTCGCTCGCCCCGTTGTTGCAGTGGACCATCGCGACGGGGTCTCCGGCGGGAGTGGTGACGAGATCGAGCTCGTGGTGCCGGCCGGCCAGCGGCCCCTCCAGAACGACCATCGCGAAGATGGAGGTGCCGGCGCTGACGTTGCCGGTGCGGGGCGCGACGGCGCCGGTCGCGACCATGCCCGTGCCCGCATCGCCCTCCGGAGGACACAGCGGGATGCCGGGACGCAGTCGGCCGCTCGGATCGAGCAGAGCCGCACCGTTCACCGTCAAGGTGCCGGCGTCCGCGCCGGCGGGCAGCGCCTCGGGCAGCAGGGCACGCAGCGGGGGGATCTCTCCCGGCGCGAGCGCGTCGAAGCGCGCGATGAGACGCTCGTCGTAGTCGGCGGTGCCCGCGGCGATCGGGAACATGCCCGATGCGTCACCGACGCCGAGCACGCGGCGGCCGGTCAGCCGCTCGTGCACGTAACCGGCGAGCGTGTTCACGGAGGCGATTCGCGACACGTGCGGTTCGCGATCGATCACCGCCTGCCGCAGGTGCGCGATCGACCAGCGCAGCGGAATGTTGACCCCGAACAGCTCCGACAGCTCCGCCGCCGCCACCGCGGTGTTCGTGTTGCGCCACGTCCGGAACGGGACGAGCAGCTCGCCGGCGCCGTCGAACGCGAGGTAGCCGTGCATCATCGCCGACACACCGATCGAGCCGACCGTCTCCACCGAGACGCCGTGGGTGCGCTCGAGATCGGCGACGAGGTCGGCATATGCGGCCTGCAACCCCTCCCAGATCGCCTCCAGCGGGTACGTCCACAGACCGTCGTCGAGCCGGTTCTCCCACGCGTGGGAGCCGACACCGAGCACGGTCGCGGGCGCGTCGGCATCCACGAGACAGGCCTTGATGCGCGTCGAGCCGAACTCGATGCCGAGACTCGTGCGACCCGCGCGGATCGCGTCGACCACCGCCCCGCTCATCGCCGCTCGTCCGTTCCCTGCCCGTAGACGTTCTGGTAGCGGTTGTAGAGCGCGTCGATCCGCTCCTGCGGGATCGGGATCAGCTCGCCGCCCTGGCGCGCGATGTGCACGGTCCGGGCGACGTCCTCGCACATGACGGCGGCCTTGACGGCGTCCTTGGCGTTGACGCCGATCGTGAAGGGCCCGTGGTTCTGCATGAGCACCGCACGGCTGCGGTGACCGCGCAGGGTCTCGACGATGCCCCGACCGATGGAGTCGTCGCCGATGATGGCGAACGGCCCGATCGGGATCGGTCCGCCGAACTCGTCGGCCATCGCCGTGATCACGCAGGGGATCTCCTCGCCGCGCGCCGCCCACGCCACCGCATAGTCGGAGTGGGTGTGCACGACACCGCCGACCTCGGGCATGTGCCGGTACACGTAGGCGTGGGCCGCCGTGTCGCTGGACGGGCTGCGGTCGCTGCCCGGGGTTCCCGGGACGACGGCACCGTCGAGGTCGCAGAGGATCATGTTCTCGGGGGCGAGGTCGTCGTAGGAGACGCCCGACGGCTTGATCACGAAGAGATCGCTGTCCGGCACGCGTCCGGAGACGTTGCCTCCCGTCCAGACCACCAGCCCGTACCGCACCAGCTCCGCGTGGAGGGCGGCGACATCCGCCCGCACCGCGTCGATGCGCTGCTGAAGCTGCTCGTCGATCATCGGGCTGCCTGCCTGCGCGCTCATTCGCTCCTCCGCTTCGTGAGCACCCGCTGCAGCAGCACGAAGGCGAGGAGGATCCCGCCCGTGATGATGGTGAGGTACTCGGGCTTGATCGAGCCGTCCTTCGTGATGATCATCCACAGCGCGGCGAGCACGAGCGTGCCGACGACCGAGCCCAGCACGTAGCCGACGCCACCGGTGAGCAGCGTGCCACCGATGACGACCGCGGCGATGGCGTCCAGCTCCCAGCCGATGCCGGTCACGTTCTGCGCCTTGCCGCCGACCTCTGCCGTGTAGACCACCGCGGCGAGTCCGGCCAGCGCCCCGCTGAGGATGTAGATCCACACCCGGGTGCGAGCGACCGGAAGACCCATCAGCTGCGCCGACGACTCGGCACCGCCGATCGCGTAGATCGTGCGTCCCGTCCGGGTGCGGTGCAGGAAGAACACGGCGGCGATCACGACGATGACGGCGATGAAGAACCCCGGCGTGAGCACGAGGTCGTTCGTCTTGGGACCGTCGATGAGCTTGAAGTCGGTGGCCAGCAGCAGGATCGGCGAATCGTCCGGTGCGTGCACGGGGACCGTGGAGAGGATCGAGGCGAGGCCGCGGGCGAGGAACATCATCGCGAGCGTCGCGATGAACGGCTGCACGTTGAAGTACTGGATGAGCACGCCCGACACGAGCCCGAACAGCCCGCCGAGCACGATCATGATGACGATCGCGAGCCACGCGTTGACGCCGGCGCTCATGAGCATGACGCCCGCGACCGAGGTGAACGCGACCACCGCGCCGACGGACAGGTCGATGCCGCCGGAGAGGATGACGATCGTCATGGCCACGGCGAGGATGATCGTCGGCGCGAAGCTCACGAGCAGGCTCGACATCGTGCCGAGGTGGAAGACGCGGCCGTAGGCGGTCTCGGCGTACACGAGCATGCTGATGAACAGCACGACCGCGGCGAGCGTCGGAATCAGCGACTGGCTGCGACCCCAGACACGCGACCACGCGGTGCCGCGAGGGGTGGCGATCGCGGCGGTCTGCCCGGCGGACGGGGGCGTGGGGCGTTCGCGAGTGGTGGACGCGTCGCTCATGCGACGACCTCCTTCGGCTGCGTGGACTCGGAGAGGGGGGCCGCGGGCGTGCGGGGGCGGTTGCCGCGCCGCAGCACCAGCGAACGGATGCGCTCGGACTGCAGCAGCACCAGCACGACGATGACGATCGCCTTGAAGGCCGGGGTTGCTGCGGCCGAGACCCCGAGGAAGAGGACGGTCTTGTTGAGCGTGGCGATCAACAGCGCCCCGATGGTCGAGCCCACGATAGAGAACTTCCCGCCGGCGAGGGAGGTGCCGCCGATGACGACCGCGAGGATCGCGTCGAGCTCCATCTGGTAGCCCGTGCCCGAGACGTCGACGGTCATCACTTCCGACACCGTGAACAGGCCGCCGATCGAGGCGAGCGCCGCCGACAGCACGTAGACCGCGATGAGGATGGGGCGGGGGCGGATGCCGGCGAGACGGCTCGCCTGCGGATTGATGCCGATCGACTCGATCATCAGCCCGAGGGCGGTGCGCCGCATGACGAGGGCGACGAGCACGACGATGGCGATGGCGAGCACGAAGCTCAAGGGCAGTCCGAGGAACTGGCCGTTCGCGAGCGCACGGAACGGCGCGTTCTCGGCGTTGGTGTTCTGGCCGCCGGTGATGACGCGGGCGATGCCACGACCGGCGAGCATCATCACGAGCGTGCTGATGAACGGTTGCAGCCCGATCACGGCGACGAGCAGACCGTTGATCGCGCCGAGCACGATGCCCAGCAGCACGGCGAGGCCGATCGCCGCGAACATCGCCCCGACCGAGGTGGGCTGGCCGAGGCCGCTGAGGGTGACCATCGCGACCGCACCGCCGACCGCCATCACGGAGCCGACCGACAGGTCGATGCCGCTGGTGGCGATGACGAAGGTCATGCCCAGCGCGATCATCACGATCGGCGCCGAAACCCGCAGGATGTCGAGGAGGTTGCCCGAGAGCTGACCCGTCGTCGGGTTCACCCCCAGAGCGAGGTAGGTGGGGTCCTTCAGGGTGTTCAGCGCCAGCAGCAGGACGATGCCGACGATGCCCCAGAACCAGGGGGTGCGCACTAGCGCCCTCAGACGGGTCATGCCTGTTCTCCTTCGACCTCGTCGGCGAGCGCTTCCGCGTTCGCTTCGGCGGCGGCCTCGGAGTCCGCGGCGATGATCGAGACGATCCGCTCCGCCGTGACGTCCGGACCGTTGACGACCTCGCCGACCTTCTGGTGATCCTTCATGATGACGATGCGCTCGGAGAGGCGGACGACCTCCTCCAGCTCCGACGAGATGAACACGACGCTCATCCCGCCCTCGGCGAGCTCGGCGACCGTCTCCTGGATGTCGGCCTTGGCGCCGACGTCGATGCCGCGGGTGGGCTCGTCCAGCAGCAGCAGCTCGGGATCGGTCGCGAGCCAGCGCCCGAGAAGGACCTTCTGCTGGTTTCCGCCCGAGAGCAGGCGGATGGGGCGGTCGGGGTCGTTCGGGCGCACACTGAAGCGCTCCATGTACATGGTGACGAGCCGGTCGACCTCCTTGGCGGGAACGCGCCGCAGCCATCCGCGCTGAGCCTGGACGGCGAGCATGATGTTCTCGCGGATGCTGAGGTCGCCGACGATGCCGTCGTCACGACGGTTCTCGGTGGAGTACGCGATGTGGTTCGCCAGGCCCGACACGGGCGAGGTGATGCTGGCCTTCTTGCCCTTCAGGCGCACGGTGCCGGCATCCGGCTTGTCGGCGCCGACGATCAGGCGCGCGAGCTCGGTGCGACCCGAGCCCAGCAGACCCGCGAAGCCGACGACCTCGCCCTTGTGGATCTCGATGTCGGTGGCGGCCAGCGCCCCCTTGCGGGCGATGCCGTCCGCCGCGTAGACGGGCGTCTGCGTGCGGTCGCGCTCGTCGACCTGGCGGTTGGAGCCGAGGGCGCGGAGGGCGCCGAGGTCCTTGCCGATCATCTTGGAGATGAGCTCGGTGCGGTCGAGGTCGTTCTTCAGGTATTCGCCGACGAACCCGCCGTTTCGGAGCACCGTGATGCGGTCGCTGATCGCGTAGACCTGGTCGAGGAAGTGGGAGACGAAGAGGATGGCGACGCCCTGGTCGCGCAGCTGGCGCATGACGCCGAAGAGGGTCTCGACCTCCGCGGCATCCAGGCTGGAGGTCGGCTCGTCGAGGATCAGGACCTTCGACTTGGTCACCATGGCCCGACTGATCGCGACGAGCTGCTGCAGGGCGATCGAGATCGACTGCAGCGGGGCGCGCGGGTCGAGGTCGCCGAGACCCATCTCTGTCAGCACCTCGTGGGCACGGGCGTGGGTCTTTCGCCAGTCGATGCCGAAGAGGGAACGGCTCTCGTGGCCGAGCATGACGTTCTCACCGATGGTGAGGTTGGTGCAGAGGTTGACCTCCTGGTACACCGTGGAGATCCCGGCGGCCTGCGCCGACGCGGTGCCGGAGAAGCGCCGTTCCTCGCCGAAGACGAGGATCGATCCGGAGTCGATCTGATAGACGCCGGTCAACGCCTTGATGAGCGTCGACTTTCCGGCGCCGTTCTCGCCCATGAGGGTGTGGACCTCACCGGGCAGGAGGCGGAAGTTCACGTCATCAAGCGCCTTGACGCCCGGGAACGTGATCGACGCGCCGCGGACTTCGACGATCGGGAGGGGTTCAGTGACCACTGCAGACTTCCTCGTTGAATCGGGTGGGCTCGCCCGTGCAGGGCGGATGGCGGGACGGGGACCGCCGCAGGTGGCGATCCCCGTCCCCGTTCTGTCCGAGCGGGCTCGGGGTGACTGCTGCTCGTGCTTAGAAGCCGAGGCCCTTGTCGAGAGCCGTCTGAGCGGCCTCGGGCGAGTCGAACGTGGCGCTCTTGACGATGATGGTCGAGTCGACCTTCTCGCCCGCGAGGGCCTTCTTGACGGCGTCGACCGCGTCGGTGCCGAAGAAGGGGTTGTACTGGGCGACGAAGCTCAGGTCACCCTTCGCCAGCGCCTCGAGCGCACCCTTGGTGCCGTCGATCGTCGCGATCTTGACGTCGGTGCCCGGCTTGAGGCCGGCCGCGCTCACGGCCTGCGCCGCGCCGATGCCCATCTCGTCGTTCTGGGCGAAGATGAACTGGATGTTGTTGTTGTTGGCCTTGAGGACCGTCTCGATGACGGACTTGCCCTCGTCGGTCTTCCAGTTGGCGGTCTGCGCGCCGACCTTGTTCCAGCCCGACTTGCCGGCGATGGCCGCATCGAAGCCCTCGTTGCGCTCGTTCACGACGGACAAGCCCGGAACACCCTCGAGCACGAAGTAGTTCGCGCCGCTCGGGAACGTCGTGGCGGCCCACTCGCCGACCGACTTGGCGACCTGCTTGTTGTCGGGCGCGATGCGGGTGACGTAGAGGTCCGAGGAGGCGTCGACACCGCGGTCGAGCAGGATGACCGGGATGTTGGCTTCCTTGGCCTTCTTCAGCTCGTCGCCCCAGCCGGAGGCCTCGGTGGCGGTCAGGAGGATGACGTCGACCTCGTCGTTGACGAAGGTCGAGAACGCGTCGAGCTGCGACTTCTGGTCGCTGGGGCTGGCCGCCGGAGCGTACTTGAGGTCGAAGCCGGCGTCCTTGGTGAACGCGTCCTTGATGGCCTGCTCGTTGGCGTTGCGCCAGCCGCCCTCGGGACCGACCGCGACGAAGCCGACCGTGATGGGCTTGTCGCCACCGGCCGCTGCGCTTCCGCTGCCGGTCGGCTCTGCGCCACCCGAGCACGCGCTCAGCCCGACGACCATGGCGCCGGCCGCTGCGACCGTGAGCAGTCCACGGAATCCGCGCTTGCTGATGTCCATTCTTTCTCCTCCTTGAGAATCCCCGCGACGATTGCGGTGGATGTGTGTGGTGCCCCGGGGGGCGCATGGGATGCTGCACACCGATTGTGCGCGCTAACAATTCCGGAGCACAAGTGGCATCGACTCCCCCGAGGGTTTCGTTACTTTTTTGTTACCGCGAACAGTAACGCCCCGCGGCGGAGGCAGACGGCCTCAGCGGACGACGACGGCGGCGGTCGATGCGCGCAGCACGAGCTCCGGAGCGATCAGGGCATGCATCGCGGTGTCGTCCCCGTCGATGGCGGCGATGATCAGCCGGAGCGCGAGGGCACCGAGCGACGCGAAGTCCTGCCGCACCGTCGTCAGCGGCGGCAGGAAATGACGAGCGTCGGGCAGGTCGTCGAATCCGACGACGCTGATGTCCTCGGGAACGCGTAGACCCCGCTCCACGAGGCCGTGCACGGTCCCCAGAGCCATCTGGTCATTGGCGGCGAAGACGGCCGTGGCCCCGGCGAGCTGGCGGGACCGTCCGATCTCATAGCCGCGGTCAGAGGTCCAATCCCCCTGCACCATCGGGCCTTCCCCCAGCCCTGCCGCCTCCAGCTCATCGCGCCACCCCTGCCAGCGGGCGCGCGCGTCGTACCAGTCCAGGGGACCCGCGACGTGAGCGATCGTGCGGTGGCCGAGTCCGATGAGGTGCGCGACGGCCGTGCGCGCGCCGGTGTACTGGTCGACGGCCACCGTGTGCAGGTGGGGATCGGGCTCGGCCTTGATCACGAGCGTGGGCATGTTCGAGCTGTGCTCACGGAACAGCTCCAGCGCCGAAGAGCGCGGCGCGATGACGCACAGGGCGTCGATGCCCTGGGCGACGAGATCGGCGATGCCGGTCGAGATCGTCGCGGCATCCTCGTCGGACGTCGAGAAGACGCTCACCGAGTACGCGCTGGCGCGGGCGGCCTCCTCGATCGCGCGCAGGGTGCTGTTCGGCCCCCACTGCACCGGACTGTCGACGAGAACACCGATGCGCATGGACTTGCTCGTCGCGAGGGCGCGAGCGATGGAACTGCGCGTGTACTGCATCTCGTCGATCGCCTGCAGCACGCGCACGCGCGTGGACTCGCGGATGTTGGGGTGACCGTTGAGCACGCGCGAGACGGTCATGTGCGAGACGCCGGCGTGATTCGCCACGTCGTAGATACTGGGTTTGGCCCACCCTCGGCCGGACTGATCAGCCATCTGCGCCTTTCCCCTGGCAAGCTCCGCACCGATGTTGCGTCGACGTGACCGTTCCGACGGAGTCTTCACGCGCTCAGGAGCGGATGCCCCATCGTTTCACACTCCATCCGCCGGGAGCCGGCAGCACGCGCCGCGCATCATTACTCTCTATCCATGCACTCCGCCGATCGAACGCCCGAGTCTCCCGTGGATGCCGCCGCGGAGGCGGTCTCGCAGCTGACGGATGCCGTCGATCGCGCGATCGACGAGATCACGGGCGTGCCGACCGATGACGGGCGCATCGAGGTTTTCGCACACGGCGGTGCGAGCATCGTGGCCGAACGTCGCGGCGATGCCGCGTCGGCGCGCACCGTGGTGCTGGTGCACGGGATCGGCATGGGTCGCAAGGTGTTCGGCGACCTGGTGCAGCACCTCGATGGGCAGGCACTGGTCGTCGCGCTGGATCTGCCCGGCTACGGCGACGCTCCCGAGCCGACACGCACGCCCACGATCGAACGGATGGCCGACCTCGTCGCTGCGTATCTGCGCCATCTGGGACGCGGCCCGGTCGTGCTGCTCGGGCACTCGATGGGCACCCAGGTCGTCACCGAGACCGCCGTCCGTCACCCCGACACCGTCGACCGGCTCGTCCTCGTCGCTCCCACCGTCGACCGCCATCGCCGCCGCGCGCTGCACCAGGTGTGGCGCTTGGCGCGCGATCTCTGGGGCGAGAGCCCGAAGGTGCTGCTGCTCGGCGCCCGCGAGTACGTGCGGGCGGGACCGCACCTGAGGCGCAAGATGCGGGCGATGCTCAGCCACCGGCCCGAGGGCGTCTACGCACGGGTGTCGGCGCCCACCCTCGTGGTGCGGGGAGAACTCGACGTCGTCGTTCCCCGCGAGTGGTTCGACGAGGTCGTCGCCGCCATCCCCGACTCCCACGCCTTCGTCGTCGAGGGGCACCGTCACGAGACGCTCATCCGCACGGCAGAACCGACCGCCCGTGAACTGGATCGGTGGCTGTCCGCCCCGTGAGCGCCACGATCGCCCCGGGCAGGCTCACGGGCGCAGACGCGCGCCGGGGCGGCGCGCCCGCTGGACCAGGACGAATCCGGCCGCGACGACGACGGTGGCGACGACGGCGAGCCCCACGGGCACGGTGCCACCGGTCAGGGCCAGCGGGGAAGGGTCCGCGGACCCCGGCAGCGGCGCGATCGTGACCGCGACCTGCACGGACGAACCGGGCGATGAGATGGCGTCGGGAACGAAGGGGGAATCGTCAGGCACTGGTGCTCTCCTCTGTGAGTGCGGCTGCCGCCGGGGGTCGGTCGTGCTCGTGCGCGTCTGCGACGAGTCGATCGGTGCGGCGGTGGGAACGCTGCCGACCCCACGGCGCCGCGAAGATCAGAAGGGCCGCTCCCGTCAGCACGATCAGCTGCGAGATCGGCATCGCCCACAGCGAGGTCTGCAGAGACGACGCAGCGGCGATGGGGGTCTGCCCATCGATCGTGATCCCCCGCGGGCGGAGAGTCACGTCCACGGGAACGAGGATCGACGGCCAGAGGTCATCGACGACGACGCGCACGGTGCGGCGATCGCCGGGCAAGAGGTCGATGACCGGCTCACCGGCGGCGGGGAAGGGGGTGTCCTGGCCGGCAGCGGAGACCGTGCCACTCGCCAGGAGCCTCGTGTTGCCATCGTTGACGACGTCGAAGCTGACGATCGCCGATCCCGGCCGCAGCGGGTTCCAGGTGACCGCGTACGATCCCCCGCCGTCGTGCAGCGAGGCGGCAGGGCCGAGCTGCCCCGCGACACGGGCCAGCACGCGCACGCCGACGCGGGTGTCCACGCCCACGCTCGCCCCGCCATCGGCGCGAGCGGTCGACAGCACGGAGGCGGTGATGCCCGCCGAATGGTCTCCCGGCGCCGCACCGGAGGGCGCAGCGATCGAGAAGGGGACGACCACGGTGGCGCCGGCGGGAACCGTCACGCGCGCCGGCAGGGAGATCCACGAGCCCGCATCGACGGAAGACTCTCCCTCTGCACGCACATCGAATCTGCCCGATGCCGAAGTGAAACCGTCGGCTGCCGCCAGCCGGAACGTCACCGCCGCGTCGCTCGCGTTGCGCACGGCGATGTGATCCTCGACCGTCTGGCCGGGTCGCACGCCCACCTCGACGGCGGACCGACCGTCGGGACCTCGTCCGTCCGACGGCACGACCGACCACCGCACGCCCGCCGATGCGGGTGCGGCCTCGCGCGCGGCGGCCAGCGGGCCGACAGCCGGGGCGATCGACAGGGCGGCCGCGAGCAGCACCCCGACCGCGACGGCGACGGGAGGTCGCCATGCCGCTCGGGGACGCCGACGCGCAACGAGGGGAATCACTGCGGCTGAGCCTCTTCCCACAGCGTCAGAGTGATCGTGCCCGAATAGGCACCCGGCTCGACCGTTCGGGGCACCCTGAGGAACAGGTCCGCACCCGCCGTCCAGCTTCCGACCGCGGCAGACGCGCGGGAGTCGACCGACAGCGCCAGCAAGTGCGCGCTCGCGAGGCCGTCGTTGAGCGGAGTGTCGGCGGTGGCGGCATCGAGCACCGTGTTGACGACGTCGCCGGATGCGACCTCCCCGTGACCGCTCGTCGTGATCACCTTCGGCGCCCAGCCGAGGTGACCCGCATCGATGCTGCGGCTGCCGGAGGTCAGGGAACTGGCTTGACCCGTCACGTACCAGACGGCACCGGACGGGATGATCGCCCGATCGTCGGTGACGGTCGCCTCGGGCAGCGACCCTGTGAATTGACGGACGTTCGCATCAGAGGAGGGGACCTCGGTGAGGGTGGTCGCCGTCGAGGCGACGCTCAGGGTGAGAGCACCGACCGGCGCGGCCTGACCTTCTGCATCTCGCTGCTGCGTGCGATTCTCGTCGGCGAGAGCGGCTCCCGCTCCGCCGACGACGAGCGCGCACCCGAGGAGTCCGGCTGCAACGCGCGCAAGGGCGACGTTCATCGTCATGGTGTCTCTCCCGTCTCAGCCCGGCATCTGTGCCGGCCCGATGCTGTCGACCCGTCGATGGGCTCACGACTTCCGAAATGTTAGCGATAACGGACCGATGGAGATGTAACGAAAAAGTAACGACCCCGTTCCCGAGATCTGGGGATGCCGACACGAGCATGTACCCGTCGACTGCGCACTTGACACGCCGCCGGAGCGCCACCTAGCGTGAGCCGCGAGGGCATGTTTCCGGTAACACCCTTGAACGCGATCAGCGATTCGAACCCCCACGCGATGACGCAGGGCTCAGCACCGAGACGGAGAGGTCTCTGGCGCAAGCAGCGATGTCGCCCAGCCGAGATGAGCGAGGAGAGCGCGCATGACCACGCCTCAGAGAGCCCGAAGCCGTTGGCGCCAGCCGCAGCATCTGCAGCCACTGTCACCGACCCGGGCACGCATCGGCGCCCTCGCCGTCGCCGTCGGTCTGACACTCGCGAGCACCGCCGTTCCCGTCGCCGCGCGCGCTGATGGCCAGCCCTCCCCCGTCATCCACTACTCGTTCGATACGGCATCCGGCACGACCATCTCCGACGTGAGCGGCAACGGCAACGACGCCACCCTCCGCCAGAGTGGCGGAGAGGTCGCCGACGGAATGCTCTCGCTGCCCGGGGGATCGCGCGACACCGGGGCCTACCTTGACATTCCGACGACGGCATTGGTCGGCAAGAAGGACCTCACCATCTCGACGTGGCTGTCCCCGAAGACCGGCGCCGCCAATACGGCGGCCGCCTTCATCGGCACCCCGCTCACCGGTGGAGCGTCGTTCTCCTCCGGCTACTGGCTGCTCAACCCGACGAACCCCGCAGGCTACGTCAAGTCGGTCGTCACGAACGCCACCGATGCCGGCGCCCCCTGGACCACCGAGGTGGGCGCTGGGGCGACCGCGGCGGCGACGACGGGTCTGCGCACCCCGGCCGGCCTCAGCCTGTACACGACGGTGATCGACGGCACGAACGGGCAGCTGCGGGTGTATGTGAACGGCACCCGCATCACCCAGAACGCGATCTCCCGCTCGGTCGCCTCGTTCGGCGACGCGCTGACCGCGACGCTGGGCCGCTCGACATACAACGACGCCAACTGGAGCGGGCTCATCGACGACTTCGCCGTCTACGGCCAGGCGATGAGCGACGCCGACGTGCAGTCGCTGTATAACGGGCAGGCCCTCGACCGCGCTGTCGCCGGCGTCGCCGTTCCCGCCACCGCGACCGCCGACTTCGCCCTGCCGACGACGAGCGCGGGTGTTGCGGTGAGCTGGCGATCCGATGCCGCCGCCATCGTCGTCTCCGGAGGCACCGCCGCCGTGAGCCGCCCCGCGGGAGGTAGCGGCGACGCACACGTCACCCTGACCGCGACCTTCACCGCCGGCACGGCCACCCGGGAAAAGGCCTACTCGGTCACGGTTCCTCAGCAGCTGACCGACCAGCAGCGGGTGTCCCAGGACATCGCGGCCGTGAGTCTGTCGAATCTCGACGACGTCCGCACGAACTTCTCCGTTCCCGCCACCGGCGCACAGGGCTCGACGATCACCTGGACGGTGATCGCGGGCACCAACATGGCCACCGTGCGCGACGGTGTCCGCCCCGATTCGCGCACCGTCGCCGTCTCCCGTCCGGCGGCCAGCGCCGCAGCCGCCACCGTCGAACTGACCGCTGTCGCTCGCAGCGGCGACGCCTCGGCGACCCGCACCTTCACGGCACGCGTGCAGCCGATGCCGGGCGGCTCAGCCATGACCGAGGCCTACTTCTGGACTTTCTTCACCGGCGAGGGCCAGGGCGCCGAACGCGTCAGCATCGCGGCATCCAAGGGCAATGACGCGCTCAGCTGGAACACTCTCAACAACGGACAGCCGCTCTTCTCCTCGACGGTGGGCACGCAGGGCCTGCGTGATCCGTTCATCCTGCGCTCACCCGACGGTGACAAGTTCTACATGATCGCCACCGACCTCAAGGTCGACGGGCTGGCCGGGGGCTTCACCACCGCACAGATCTCCGGCTCGCGCTACATCGAGGTGTGGGAGTCCACGGACCTCGTGACCTGGTCGGACCAGCGCCACGTGAAGGTGTCGAGCGACTACGCCGGCAACACCTGGGCGCCGGAGGCGTTCTGGGACGACGAGCTCGACACATTCGTCGTCTACTGGGCTTCCAACCTCTACCCCACGACCGACCCGGCCGACCGCACCGCCGTCACCTACAACCGCATGATGTACGCGACGACCGACGATTTCGTCACGTTCTCCGAGGCGAAGCCGTGGATCGACGTGCGCCGCGGCGCGGGACTCGGAGCGATCGATTCGACCGTGGCGAAGGTCGGCGACGTCTACTACCGCTTCACGAAGGACGAAGCGAGCATGACCATCCGCGAGGAGAAGTCCACGAACCTCCTGTCGACGGTCAGCGGGTCGCTGCCGGGTACGACCGGGGCCGACGACCAGTGGACGCTGGTCCAGGATCGAGTGGCCAGCGGCCTGCCCAACGGCGAGCCCGGCGGGACCTACTCCAGCGGCGAAGGACCGAACATCTTCCCCGCCAACGAGGGCGATGTGAACGGACAGCGCTGGTTCCTGTTCATCGATCAGCCGAACTACCACGGCGGACCCAATCACTACGTGCCCTTCGGAACGACCGGTCTCGAGGGCGCTGCGTGGCAGCCGCTCGGTGAGAAGCTTCGCCAAGGCCTGCCGCAGAACGCGGACGGCGGCAAGCCGCGCCACGGCACGGTGCTGCCCATCACGCGCGCCGAGTACCAGCGGGTGCTGACCGCCTATGCGCCCGAAATCGCGGTGGCCTCCGTCGCAGCAATAGACCTCTCGACCACGGTGGGCACCGCGCCCACCCTGCCGCAGGCGACGCTCACGACGGTGAGCGGTCAGCAGCGCACGGTCGACGTCGCGTGGGACACCGTCGCCCCCGCGTCCTACGCGCAGCCGGGGACCTTCACGGTGCGCGGCGTCGCCCAGGACGATTCCCGGATGCCGGTGGAGGCCACCGTCACGGTGACCAGCGTCGTCCAGGTCACTGTCTCCACCACGTCACGCTGCGTCGCAGGCGCCGTCGTTCTGGTCGTCACCGCCGCGAACGAGGACGGCGCCCCGGCCACCGTCTCCGTGACGACGCCGTATGGCGCGAGGACGATCGCCTTGGCGCCGGGAACGACGGCATCGTCGGCATTCTCGACGCGCCTCGGGAGCATGCCGGCGGGGAACGTCTCCGCGGCCGTGACGCGCGAGGGGAGCAACTCGACACTCGAGGTGGGCTACGCCGCGCAACGCTGCCGCTGAGAAGGCACGTCGTTCAGTCGGTCGTCTGGTCCGCTGCGAGCTCAGCGATCAGCGCGAGGATGACCTCCTCCTCGGCGGGAACCCCCGTCTCGGCGAGGCGACCGCGAACGGCCTTGTCCACGGTGGCCGCGTTCTGACCGGCGACGTCGGCGCGCAGCTGGGCGATCAGCCCGTCCAGGCGCTCCTGATCCGATGTCTGGTGAAGGTCGAGCCGGGGCTCGTCCTGCGTCTCCGCAGGCGTCGTGTCGTCCGTGTCGCTCATCGCTGGGTCTCCTCGTCGTCGCGAACCTGCTCGTCGGTGCGCAGGTCGGGATCGAGTCCGGCCTGGATCTCCGCGCTCTCCACGAACCCGTCGGGCACACCGTCGACGGGCTCTTCGGCCCGCGCCGAGGCCTCGCGCGTCTCGGCGTCGGCGACGGCCCCGCTCTCCCAGCCTCCGGCCGGTTCGGCATTGATCACGCCGTCCGGGAGTTCATCTCGATCGGTGCTCATGGCTTCTCCTCACATCGGTCGTCCCCACTGTGCGGGGCCGCGCGGCGACCGGCCAGACCCTTGACGGGGCCGGCGGTGGGAAGCTAGGAGACGATCGGTCACGCCCCTCGCGGAGGCGCCAACAGCGATCGGTGCTCGGGATGGGCCGCGAACCAGTCGGCGACGTACCAGCAGACCGGGCTAATGACGCGGTCGCCTCGGCCGGCGACCTCCTCGACGGCGCGCGCGACGATGTCGGCCGCGTACCCGTGACCGCGGAACGTGGGCACGGTGTAGGCCCGCGTCATCGCGACGGTGTGGCCGTCGTCGCGGTAGTCCAGCGCACTCACGATCTGCTCGCCCCGGCGCAGCGTGTACCGCGACGCTTCCGGCTCGTTGCGAAACGACAGCTCGTCGGCGGTTCCGGTCATATCCCTACGCTACGCCGCCACGCAGAGGGTGGGGCGACGCTACGCGGAAGACAGCGAGCGCACCCACTCGTCGACCTCGCGCTGCCCACGCAGTCGCACGACGGGATCGCCCGCGGCGATGCGCGCCTCCATCCGGCGCTGCATCGTCGGATAGCTCGTCCAGGCCCAGCGGAGGATGTTGTCCTCCGGCTTCCACTTCAGCCACGAGCGCACGCGCTCGCGGTTGCCGTGCCAGAGCTCTTCGCGCAGGATGCCGCGACGAAGGGTTCGCCGGAGCACCCGCCACATCACGACGCGACGCGGGTGGTCGACCCACACCACGACGTCGGCCCCGCCGGGGGTACCGGGCTCCATGAGACCGCCCAGCCGTGAGTTCCAGTTGCCGTCCGCGACCCACCCCTCGGGGTGTGCCGCGAGGAACGCACGCACGCGCGCCTGCGCCTCGGCGAGGTCGCGATACGTCCACCCCGCGTCCCAGAAGACCTCGTCCAGCTCGAGCCGGGCACGGCGTGTGCGCGCCGCGACCTCCTCGGCCAGTCGCGACTTTCCCGATCCCGACGTCCCCACGATGCGGATGCGCGCGGGCGGGTGGGTCGGGGAGCTCACGACCATGCACTCTGTCACATTCCGTCATCTTGTGACGGCGGCATCCGTGCGGTTTGACACATCGCGACGCGGTTCGTCATAATCAGGCCCATGACTGACAACGCACGCACTCTGTCCGCCCTGGAGGCGAACGGACATGCCGGCATCATGATGATGCCGCGCGTTGCCATGTGTTGCCGAATGTGCCACTGACGGTGAACCCCGCCGGGTGCGCCCGCCGTCGCTGACCCACCTCCGTCAGCCGGCCGCCACCCCCCGAGCACCGCGCCGCGCACAACGCGAACGTCGGCTGTCTCGCACAGGCCCTCGCATCCCATCCGATGCTGATCTCGCACCGGGCCCCACGCAACACACACCCGAACCCGCTCCTGGGCCGCACGCCCCGGGTTCCACCCCGAAGGACATTCCCGTGTCGAACACCGCTCTTCTTGCCTCGCCCGCTCCCGTCCGTCACCTGCGCGCCGTCCCCGACGTGCCGCCGCGTCGCGCCGTGGCCGCACCGGCCGCGAGCGCAACCCCTCCCGCCGCGGGCACCGTCCCGGTCGGCACCGCGCCGCGCGGATTCGCCCTCTACGTCGGCATCGACGAGGCGAAGGCAGCCGCGGACGGCGTCTCGCTCTCCACGCTCGTCGAGGCCCTGCGCCGCACGCTCGGCGAACTCGCCCCGCACGCCGAGACCTATGCCACCGTCGCCCTGGCGCCCGCGTCCGCCGGTGGCCGGGACGTCGACGTCGTGCGCCTGGCGCTCCACGAGCCGAGCGCCGTCGCCCGCACCAAGCAGGACGAGCCCGAGGACGACCACGTGCCCGGAGGGGTGACGATCGACATCTCCCGCCGACGCGTGCACATCGAGGGCGAGGCCGCGCAGCTGACCTTCAAGGAGTTCGAACTGCTGCAGTACCTCGTGCTCCGCGAGGGCCGCACCATCGAACGCACCGAACTCGTCTCGTCGCTGTGGAGCCACGCCGACGCCGACGAGGCACCCGGCGAGCGCACGATCGACGTGCACGTGCGCCGCCTGCGCTCCAAGCTCGGCCGTTACGAGGACATCGTCCGCACCGTTCGGGGCATCGGCTACCGCTTCGACCGCCACGCCGACGTCGTCATCCGCTACGGCCACGGCACGCCGTCGCCGGACCGCTTCTGATCCGCATCCACGCCAGCGCGTCGTGATGTCGGAGGCCCTGACATAGGGTGACGGCATGACCACGCGCGAGAGGATGCCGCCGCGCGCTGCGCAGCCGGCGACGCGCGACCCGCGACGGCCCTCACCGCGACCCCTCGAGAGCGAGTACCGGCCGCGTGTGCCCACCGACGTCGGGCGCGCCGTGCGCCCGCAGCAGCGCGGCGCCCACGATCCGTCGCAGCTCGAGCACCAGGGCGTCATCTGGCGGGCCACGCGCACGCCCGAGGGCGTCGCGACGCTGGCGTTGCGCATCGAGCGCGGGCTCGTCCGCGCAGCGGCCTGGGGTGCCGGTGCCGACTGGGCACTGCAGCAGCTGCCGCGACTGTGCGGCGCCGACGACGACCCGACCGGCTTCGAACCCCACCGGCATCCGCTCATCTCGGACACCCACCACCGGCACGGCGACCTCCGACTGGGCCGCACCGACCTCGTCTTCGACGCACTGATCAGCGCCGTGTTCGAGCAGAAGGTGACCGGATTGCAGGCCTTCGGCGCATGGCGGATGATCCTCACCTGGTGCGGCGAGCGCGCGCCCGGCCCCACCCCCCGACCGATGTTCGCGCCCCCGGCCGACTGGCACCTGATCCCCAGCTGGACGTGGCACCGCGCCGGACTCGAGCCGCCGCAGTCGCGGACGATCGTGGAGGCGGCGACGCGGCGCGCATCGATCGAGCGGGCCGCCCGCGATCCGGCATCCGCCGACCGCGCGGTGACGAGCCTTCGCGGCATCGGGGCATGGACGAGTGCGGAGACGCGCATTCGCGCCTTCGGAGACCCCGACGCCGTGAGCGTCGGCGATTACCACCTCTCGCATCAGGTGGGCTATGCGCTCACCGGCCGCCGCGTCGACGACGACGGGATGCTGGAGCTGCTGGAGCCGTGGCGCGGTCATCGCCAGCGCGTGATCAGACTGATCGGGCTGAGCGGCCGGCTCGAACCGCGCCGGGGTCCCCGCCTCGCACCGGAGGACCACCGCCGGCGGTGATCGGGCGGCGATCCCGGGCCGACCTTCTACGCTGGTGCCATGACCCACAGAGGATGGCCACGCGGCCGGATCGGCTGGTTGATGGGCACCGTGGTGCTGCTGGGCGCGGGAGTGCTGTTCGGGCTGATCATGCAGAACGTGCTGCTCGGTGTGCTGTTGGCCGTGATCGTCTCGATCGGCTGGCTCATCGCGTACGAATCCTGGCGCGGGCGCACACCCGAGCTCGACGATCCATGGGACGACGGCGCGCAGCTGTGAGCGTGAGCCCTAACATGAGCGAATGATCGCGCGCTCCCGCATCCTCGCTTTCGGCTACCGCGCGGTGGCGTCGCTCGTCATCGTGATCGGCATCGCCCGGGTGTCGGGGCTGTGGACGGCGACTCCCACGTGGTCGGCCTTCCTCTACTACACGGTGCTCAGCAACGTGCTGTGCCTGGCGTGGATGGTGCTGTCGGCGATCACCACCCTCCGCGACGCACAGCGTGACGGGTGGATCGGCGCATCCACGCCGTCGCCGCGGTGGGCGGCGGCGGTGATGCACGCGATCACCGTCACGATGTTGATCTACCTCTTCGTGCTCGCGCCCGCGCTGTTCACCCAGCCGGGCGCGTACCGGCCGTTCACCCTCACCGACGATCTCGTCCACATCGTCACGCCGATCCTCGTGATCATCGACTGGGCGCTGTTCGTCCCCAAGGGCCATCTGCGCCGTCACGACCCGCTGCTGTGGGCGCTCATCCCGTTCGCGTATGTCGCGTTCGCGTACACCTACAGCGCCGTCGGGGGCCGGTTCGCGGGCGGCACGAGCGTGCCGTACCCGTTCATGAACGTCGCGAAACACGGAGTCGGCGGCGTCGCGCTGTGGATCGGCGGGCTGACCGTGGGGCTCGTCGCGGTCGGCTATGTCGTCGTGGGATGCGACCGCCTGCTCGCGCGGAAGCTCACATCTCCTCGTGCGTCTCGGGATCCCCGCCCCACAGACGACCCCGCTCCAGGGAGCTGAGTGCCGCCATCTCGTCATCGGTCAACGTGAAGCCGAAGACATCCGCATTCTCACGCTGACGCGCCGGCGTCGCCGACTTCGGGATCGGGGTCGAGCCGAGCTGGGTGTGCCAGCGCAGCACGGCCTGGGTCGGTGTCACGGCATGGGCCGCGGCGACATCGGCGACCACCTGCTCGCCGAGCAGCTCGCTGCGCCGGGCCAGCGGACTCCAGCTCTCGGTGCGGATGCCGTGAGCGGCATGGAAGGCGCGCAGCGCGGCCTGGGGGAAGTACGGGTGCATCTCGACCTGATTGACCGCCGGCACCACGCCCGTCTCCTCGATCAGTCGGGTGAGCATCTGCTCCGTGAAGTTCGAGACACCGACCGAGCCGACCGCACCATCGCTCTGCAGATCGACCATGGCACGGAAAGTCTCCACGTAGCGGTCCACGCTGGGGTTCGGCCAGTGGATCAGGTAGAGGTCGATGCGCTGCAGGCCCAGACGCTCGAGCGACGCGTGGGCGCTGCGGATCGCCTGGTCGTAGCCGTGGTCGCGGCCCGGGACCTTCGTCGTCACGATGAGCTCGTCGCGGATGCCGCTGCGGCGGACCACCTCGCCGACCTCGGTCTCGTTCTCGTAGTTCACGGCCGAGTCGAGCAGGCGGTAGCCCGCGCCGATGGCCGCCTCGATCGCGGCGACACCGTCCTCGCCCTGCAGCTTGTAGGTGCCGAAACCGAGCTCGGGAAAGGACGTGCCGTCGTTGAGCGCGACCGTGGGGATCATGACCATGCCTCCACGCTACGCCCGGCGCACGCTCACGGTGCGATCAGCTCCTCGATGACCGTCAGCACGCCGGCATCCGCATTCGAGGGCGCCCGGAACCGCGCGACGGCCGCGACATCCGGGTGGGCGTCGGCCATGGCGTACGACCAGTGCGCAGCACCGAGCAGCTCGAGATCGTTGAGGTAGTCGCCGAACGCGGCGGTCTGCTCGGCCGTCACCCCGAGCGCCTCCTGCAGCGCCCGCAGCGCGACCCCCTTGTTGACGGTCGCGTTCATGATGTCGACCCAGTGGTGACCGGAGACGACGACCCGGTGGGTCTGGGCGAGATCGGCGAACGCGGGCGCGGAGTGCTCCTCGCCGCCGTCGAGGTCGTAGATCGCGAGCTTGAGGATCTGATCGTCCACGGTGAGAAGATCGGCCACGACCTCCCGACGCGCGTAGTACTTCTCGACCTCCGCGAGGAAGCGAGGAGCGGTGTCCTCGACGTACGCCGACCTCTTGCCGCACAGCACGAGTCCGGCGCGGAGGGTCCCCTCCGCGACGGCGGCACGCAGGCGCGAGACGACGGATGCCGCGACCGCCGGATCCACCGCGTCGGAGCTGACCTCGACGTCGCCGCGGACCACATACGCGCCGTTTTCGGCGATGTAGTCGAGCTCGCCGTCGACGGCGGCGAACGTCTGCTGCAGCGTCGCCAGCTGACGACCGCTGGCCGGGGCGAACGCGATGCCACGCTCGCGCAGCCGGCCCAGCAGCGGCCAGAGTCCGTCGGGGACCGATCCGTCGGGCAGCAGCAGCGTCCCGTCCATGTCGACGGCGATCAGGCGGATGTCGCGGACGCTCATGCCTCCATCCTTCCGCACGGGTGCCCGGTGCCGCGCTCGGCCGGTCGGGATAACCCCACCCCGGTTCGGGGGACCACTCCCCTGCGTCCGTGTGGCGGCGCGCCCTAGCGTGGAGTCATGTCAGAGACCGCCACCCTGCCCTCGGCATCCGTGCCGCACGGCTCACCCCCCTCGCCCGCGCCGACGGCGCCCGCGCGCCGCGTCGGACTTCTCGCCCATCTCGGCGCCATCGCCCAGCTGGCGGCGATAGGGCTGGCGGGCACCGCGATCTTCAGCCTGCTTCTGCTGCTGTTGAGCCTCGGCGTCGGGCTCCTTCCCGCTCTCGGGGTCGGGGCGTTGTTCCTGGTCGTGTTCGTCTACGCGACGTGGGCCACGGCGTGGCTCGAGTACGCCCGGGTCGAAGGCCTCTACGGCTACGACCTGCCCGCGCTGACGGTGCGCCACAGCGCCCGGCCCGGGTTCTCCGGATGGCTGCGGACGCTCTGGCAGCAGTTCACCGACGGCCCCATGTGGCGCGGCGTCGCTTCGGCCGGCATCTCGACGATCCTCGGGCTGATCGTGCTGCCGATCGTCGGAGCACTGTCCTCGAGCGTGGTGCTGCTGTTCGCGCCGCTGATCGGCGAGGATGCCGCGCGCATCCCCGCCACGGATGTGCAGATCGGCGTCGAGGCGGCCATCCCGGTCGGCATCGTGGGCATCATCGTCAGCCTCGCGCTGCTGATCGGCGCCGCGCTCCTGCATGCCGTGCTCACCCGCGCGGTGCTCGTGCCGAGCCGTGAGGCCGTGCTCGTGGAGCAGGCCCGCGCCGCCGGCACGCAGCGCGAGAGCGCGGTGCGCTCCGGCGAACTGGAGCGCACGCGCATCGAACGCGACCTCCACGATGGCGTCCAGCCGAGGCTCGTGTCCGTCGGGATGACGCTGGGGCTCGCGCAGCAGAAGATCGACAGCGATCCGGCGGCGGCCAAGGCTCTGATCGACGAGGCCCACACCTCCACCAAGGCGGCGATCACCGAGCTGCGCCAGCTGGCCCGCGGCATCCACGCCTCCGTCCTCGACGACCGGGGACTGGATGCCGCGCTCAGCGCCCTCGCCGCGCGCTCGCATGTGCCCGTGACGCTCGACGTGCGCCTGCCCGATCCTTCCGCGGGCGCATCGGGCCGGTGCAGCCGCACCGCCGAGGCGGCCGTCTACTTCGCCATCGCCGAGTCGCTGACCAACGCGGCCAAGCACTCCCGCGGGAGCGAGGTGCGCGTGACGGTGCGCCGTCGCGACGGCGCCGATCAGGGCGTACCGATGCTCTGGGCCCGCGTCGAGGACAACGGCGTCGGCGGGGCGCGCGTGCTTCCCGGCGGCGGCCTCGACGGCATCGCGCACCGGATCGCCGCCGCCGGCGGCGTGAGCCGCCTCGACAGCCCTCACGGCGGTCCGACCGCTCTGGAGGTGAGTGTGCCGTGCGCATCCTGATCTGCGAGGATTCCGCTCTGCTGCGCGAGGGCCTCGTGCGTCTGCTCGACGACGCCGGTCACGAGGTCGTCGCGGCGCTGCCCGACGCCGGCACGCTGATGGATGCCGTGGCCGGCTGTGCCCCGGATCTGTGCATCCTCGACGTGCGACTGCCGCCGACGTTCACCGACGAAGGCATCCGCGCCGCGGTGCACCTGCGCGCCGCGCGACCCGATCTGGCCGTGCTGGTGCTCAGCCAGTACGTCGAGGAGCGTTACGCGGGCGAGCTGATCACGACGCAGACCGGAGCACTCGGCTACCTCTTGAAGGATCGCGTGGCCGATGTCGGCGAGTTCCTCGACGCCGTGGAACGCATCGGAGCCGGCGCGACCGTCCTCGACCCGGAGGTGATCGCCCAGCTTCTCACCCGCCGCGGACGCGATGCACGCATGGAACGCCTCACCGAACGCGAGCGCAGCGTGTTGGCCCTGATCGCCGAGGGCAAGAGCAACCAGGCCATCGCACAGACGCTGTTCGTCACCGAGGCGAGCGTCGAGAAGCACATCACCTCGCTGTTCCAGAAGCTCGACCTCGAGCAGGACGAACACGGCAACCGACGGGTGCTGGCCGCCCTCATCCACTGGGAGAACGGAACGAACCGATGACCACCACCCTCACACCCCCTCCGCCGACCACCGGCGCCGGCGGACTGTCCGGCGGCAGTGCGCACGGACCGTCGCGTCCGACCGGTCCCCGCCCGGCCGCGCGTGTCGTGGCGATCCTGACGATCGTGCTCGGCGCCGCCCTGATCCTCGGCGCGTTCGGCGCCTCGGCTCTCGGAGCGATCGCCGGCGCGACGCGCGGCAACGGCACCCTGACGGCGGATGCCGCGGGCGTACGCACCCTTGATGTCGATGTGGCCGCCGCCGATGTGAGCATCGTCTACGGCGGCGACCGCGCCACGCTCGAGGTCGACGGCGCCGTCGCGGACTGGCGTCTGCGTCGCGACGGCGACCGGCTCGTGGTGACGACGCAGCGTTCCTGGTGGAGCGCGATCCGCCCCTTCGGGCACAGCGACACCGCGGTGCTCACACTGCCGCGTTCGCTGGAGCGCGTCGCGCTCGACGGCGACCTCACGCTCAGCGCCGGCGCAATGCGCGTGCAGGGAACGTACGGCGCGCTGGATGTCACCGTCAGTGCCGGATCGATGGAGCTGTCGGGACGAGCGGCAGAGCTCACCGCCGACGTGTCGGCCGGACGGCTCGTGATGGATCTGGCCGGCGTCGACCGCGCGGGCTTCAAGCTGAGCGCCGGATCCGTCGAGGGCAGTCTCACCGGATCTGCGCCGCAGATGCTGACGGCCGACCTCAGCGCGGGCCGGCTCGCCCTCGTGCTGCCCGACGCCGCCTACGCCGTCTCCACCGACGCTGCCGCCGGAGACGTGGAGAACCGTCTGCGCGTGGATCCGAGTTCGCCGCACCGGATCGCGGTGACCATCTCGGCGGGATTCGTCTCGCTGCGGTCGTGACGCCGGGATCGGTTCCTGACAGGACGGTATGCGAACGATATGCACTCGGCGGACGATCCCGCCGCCGTGTTCTCGCCGTTATAACGTGAGTCATCGCCGAATCCGGACCCCGACTCCATGAGCCGGACGAGGCGACGCAGGACTCTCCCCCTGCGAATGTGGTGCAACGGATTGCAGGGCCGGTCGTCCTTTCGGGCGACCGGCCCACCGTCGTTTTCGGACCTCGCGCGACGAGGCCATCCCGCCGTGCCTTTCTCACAGGACACACATCTGCGCACCCGGCCCGCGGGCGCTAGCGTAAAGGCGTGAGCACTCCCATCGACGCCACCCGCACTCCCGCCTGGGCCGATCTGTCCGCACGCGCCGCGGATTTCGCCCCCGACCTCCGCGCCTGGTTCGCCGACGCCCCGACGCGGGTCGAGCAGCTGACCTTCGACGCCGCCGACCTGCACGTGGACCTCTCCAAGAACCTCGTGGACGACGGCATCCTGACCTCGCTCCTGGCCCTCGCCGACGACGTGCACCTGGCCGACCGTCTGGCGGCCATGTTCCGCGGCGAACACATCAACACCACGGAAGACCGCGCCGTGCTGCACACGGCGCTGCGACGCCCGGCCGGAGCGACGCCCGAGCTCGTCGTGGACGGCCAGCACGTGGATGCCGATGTGCAGTCCGTGCTGGAGGCGATGAGCGCTTTCGCCGATCGCGTGCGCTCGGGGGCGTGGAAGGGCATCACCGGCAAGACGGTCACGCATGTCGTCAACATCGGTATCGGCGGCAGCGACCTCGGCCCCGCGATGATCTCGACGGCGCTGGAGCCGTATGCGACCGCCGGCATCCAGGCGCGCTTCGTCTCGAACATCGACCCGTTCGACCTCGCGCACAAGACGAAGGACCTCGATCCCGAGACCACGCTGTTCATCGTCGCGTCGAAGACGTTCACGACACTGGAGACGCTCACCAACGCGCGACTCGCGCGCGACTGGCTGTGGGCGGGCCTGGCCGCCGCCGGTGCGATCGACGGGTCGGACGCGCAGAAGCAGGATGCCGTCGCGCACCACTTCGTCGCGGTCTCGACCGCCCTCGACAAGGTGGCCGACTTCGGCATCGACCCGGCGAACGCCTTCGGATTCTGGGACTGGGTGGGAGGCCGCTACTCGGTCGATTCCGCCATCGGCCTGTCGCTGATGGTCGAGCTCGGACCGGACGCGTTCCGCGAGCTGCTCGCCGGCTTCCACGCGATCGACGAGCACGTGCGGACGACCCCGTTCGAGCGGAACGTCCCGGTGCTGATGGGCCTGCTCAACGTCTGGTACACGAACTTCCTCGGGGCCCAGTCGCACGCCGTGCTCCCCTACGCCCAGCAGCTCAGCCGCTTCGCCGCGTACCTGCAGCAGCTGACGATGGAGTCCAACGGCAAGCGCGTGCGCTGGGACGGCTCGCCCGTCACGAGCGACACGGGCGAGATCTTCTGGGGCGAGCCGGGCACCAACGGCCAGCATGCCTTCTACCAGCTGATCCACCAGGGCACCCGCCTCATCCCGGCCGATTTCATCGCCTTCGTGAACCCCGCGTACGACCTGAACGACGGCGGCCGTGACGTGCACGGCCTGTTCCTGGCGAACTTCCTCGCGCAGACCAAGGCGCTCGCCTTCGGCAAGAGGGCCGAGGAGGTCGAGGCCGAGGGCACGACCGGTGCGCTCGTGGCGGCGCGCACGTTCCCCGGCAACCGCCCGACGACGTCGATCTTCGCGCCGGCGCTGACCCCGCGGGTGCTGGGCGAGCTCGTCGCCCTGTACGAGCACATCACCTTCACGCAGGGCGTGATCTGGGGCATCAACTCCTTCGACCAGTGGGGCGTCGAGCTCGGCAAGCAGCTCGCCCTGCAGATCGCCCCGGCGATCGAGGGGGACGAGGCCGCGACGGCTGCGCAGGATGCCTCGACTCAGGCGCTCCTGTCGTACTACCGCACGCACCGCCGCTGACGCAGGTCGCGCCCCCCGATCCGGGAGCCCCGGATTCGAGGCCCCGGATCGGGGGCGCAATCCGCGGCATCCCGCCGGCTCACACAACCGATCGCGACACCGACTCCCACGAGTCCCGCGGCACCCGCGAATCGGGGGCGCAACCCGCGGCATCCCACCGCCTCACACAACCGATCGCGACACCGATTCCCGCCAGGCCGGCGGCACCCGCGAATCGGGGTCGCGATCCGCGGCATCCCGCCTGCTCAAGCAACCAATCGCGACACCAAATCCCACGAGTCCCGCGGCACCCGCAAATCCGGGGCGCAATCCGCGGCATCCCGCCACCCAACACAACCAATCGCGACACCAACTCCCGCCAGGCACGCGGCCCCCGCAAATCGGGGGCGCGATCCGCGGCATCCCGCCGGCTCACGCAACCGCGACACCAACTCCCACGAGTCCCACGGCACCCGCGAATCGGGGGCGCGATCCGCGGCATCCCGCCGGCTCACACAACCGATCGCGACACCGATTCCCGCGGGGTGCGCCTGCGACCGGTCAGGGCAGGCGGGTGTGGAAGCGCTCACCCGAGGCGCTGAAGATGCTCAACACCTCTGCCGTCCCCTCGGCGGTGGCGCTGATCGAGTGCGGCAGGCGGGTGTCGAACTCGGCGGCCTCCCCGGGAGTGAGCACGTGCTCGCTGCCGTCGAGGGCCAACCGCACCCGCCCGCTCAGCACGTAGAGCCACTCGTAGCCCTCGTGGATGCGCGCGGCGGGCGCGGCATCCGTCGGCGGATAGACGATCTTCAGCGCCTGCACCGGGGACTGCTCGAGCGTCAGGGGCGCGATGACCATGCCGTCGCGGCGCTCCACGGCGCGGTGCACACGCGGGTCCGGTGTTTCGGTGGGAAGGAGGTCGTCGATGCGGATGCCGAGTCGACGCGTCAACGGAAGCAGCAGTTCGAGGGAGGCCTGCCGCTTGCCCGACTCGAGCCGTGACAGCGTGCTCACCGAGACGCCTGCGGGTCTGGCCAGCTCCTCCAACGTCCAGCCGCGCGCCTGACGCGCCGCGCGAAGACGAGCGCCGACCTGATCCAGCGTGTAGGGCACGCCTCTAGTTTGCCAATTATGCAATTCAGATTGCAATAGCCGTCGCCGCCTTCCACAGTGGAGGCATGCAGAACAGAGAGTGGGATGCCGTCGTCATCGGCGGCGGCGCGGCCGGTCTGAGCGCCGCGCAGATGCTGGGGCGTGCGCGCCGACGGACGCTGGTGATCGATGGGGGCAGCCCGCGCAATCGCTTCGCCGCGCACATGCACGCCGTGCTGGGGCACGACGGGATCGATCCGCAGGCGCTGCTCGCACGCGGACGGGACGAGCTTGACCGCTACGGTGTGCACGTCGAGAAGGGCGCTGTCGCCGGCATCCGTGATGAGGGCGCCGTACTGCGGCTGACGCGCGTCGACGGCACCGTCGACACCGCTCGGGCGGTCATCATCGCGACCGGAGTGCGGGACGAGCTCCCCCCTGTCGCGGGGCTCGACGAGCTGTGGGGCCACAGCGTGCTCCACTGCCCGTACTGCCACGGCTTCGAGGTCGCCGGCGCTCGCCTCGGCGTACTCGCGACCTCGCCGCAGAGCGTGCACCAGATCGAGTTGGTGCGGCAATGGAGCGACGATGTGACGGCGTTCACCGGTGCGATCGAACCCCTCGACGACGAGCTGCGGGTGCGTTGGCAGGCGCGCGGCATCCGCATCGTGCCGACACCGATCGTCGCACTCGACGGTGCGGGCGGTGCGCTGCGCGCGGCGCGGGATGCCGACGGCGAGACGCACGCGATCGATGCCCTGTTCGTCGCGCCGGCGCCGGTGATCGACCTCGCCTTCGCCGACGCTCTTCGCCTGGCGCGCACCGACGATCCCGGGGCGCCGGTCGCCGCAGACCCCCGGGGAGCGACCTCGCATCCGCGCGTGTGGGCTGCCGGCAACGTCGTCGCGCCGCACGGCAATGTGCCCGTCGCGATGGCGGCGGGATCGATGGCCGGCGCCGGGGCCAACGCCGCACTGGCCCTGGAAGACGGCGACCTGGCGCTGGCTCGGCGCGCCCGCGAGAGCGCTGAGACGTGGGAGCAGCGCTACGCCGAGCGTGACAGTGTCTGGTCGGGACGCGTCAATGCGACCTTCGCCGACCTCGCCGCGACGCTCCCCGTCGGCCGGGCCCTAGAGATCGGGTGCGGCGAAGGGGCGGATGCCGTGTGGCTCGCCGAGCGCGGCTGGACCGTGACGGCGGTCGACGTGTCGGAGACGGCCATCCGCCGGGGCGCGGCGGCAGCGCGCGACCGCGGGCTCGCCGAACGGATCACCTTCTTCGCGGGAAGCGGTGCGGACGCGGCGCCGACCGGGACGTTCGACCTGGTGAGCGCGAGCTTCCTGCACTCCTGGGAGCCGGACTTCCCGCGGATCTCGCTCCTGCGCGGCGCCGCCGCGCGCGTCGCCGTCGGCGGGCATCTGCTGATCGTGTCGCACGCGTCGGCACCGCCGTGGTCCCGCCACGGCGAGGACGGCCACGCTCCGCGCCTCCTGCCGCCCGAGGAGGAGCGGGCACTCCTCGACCTCGATCCGCAGGCGTGGGAGGCGGTGCTCGTGGAGACCCGCACGCGCACCGCGACCGGTCCCGGCGGAGAGCCCGCAACGCTCGAGGACGGCGTGCTGCTGCTGCGCCGGCGCTGACCGACGCGGGCGCGACGGTCGTCCGCCGCGACCTACGTCGGAGGGTGCGCCGCCGCGACCGCAGCGGCGCGCGCGAGCCACGCGGGCGGGATGCCGTATCGCTGCGAAGGGATGAGCCGCCCGGCCGCGCACTCCGCGACGAGCGTGCTCAGTCGGTCAGCGCGCGTCTGGGCGCGCTGCGCGCCGTGCACCCAGTTCGCGCAGACCCGACGGTAGCCGGGCGTCGCGGCATCCCAGAACGCGTGGGCGGCGGGAACCGCGGCGATGGCGGCCAACTCGGCCGTATCGAGCTCTTCGCGCACTTCATAGGAGTAGGTCGCGCTGCGCTCCGGTCGACGCCGCTCGAACGCCGCCAGGCCCGCCGGGTGCATGCGCCCCTCCGCGGTGAGTCGCTCGACGTGGGCGATGTTCACCGCACTCCACGTGGAGGTGGGCGTGCGCGGCGTCCACCGCTGGATGCGCGCGTCGTCGTCGAGCCGTCGACTCGTCGAGTCGATCCAACCGAAGCACAGCGCCTCGGGGACCGCGTCCTCCCAGCGCAGCCCCTGCTCGGGATGACCCTTGCGCCGGCGCACCATCCACAGTTCGGTCGCGGTGTCGTGGTGGGCTTCGAGCCATGCCCGGAAGGCCGCGGCATCCGCGAAGAACACCGGCTCGCTCCCGTCCACTCCCATGCCGCGACGCTAGCAGCGACCCCCGACGCGCGACAGAGATCGCCCGGGAGGCGGATGCCGATACATCCCGGGGCCGATGACGCCGCGGGGGCCGCCGCGAAGACTGGAAGACATGAACGCCCCCGTCTTGTCCGCGTCCGGCCTCGTCAAACGCTATGGAGACCTCGTCGCCCTCGCCGGTGTCGATGTCGCGATCAGCCCCGGCGAGTCCGTCGCCGTCATGGGGGCCTCCGGCTCCGGCAAGACGACACTGCTGCACTGTCT
Organism: Microbacterium sp. AG790; assembly: GCF_003634765.1. Lineage (NCBI taxonomy): Bacteria > Bacillati > Actinomycetota > Actinomycetes > Micrococcales > Microbacteriaceae > Microbacterium > Microbacterium sp. AG790. The sequence goes on along the minus strand of NZ_RBWZ01000006.1, from coordinate 387,760 downwards.
GGCGGCGATCATCGCCCCGGATGCCGGCTCGGTCGTGCTCGCCCCACCGAGCGGCACCCCGGTCGAGCTCGTCGGCATGACGGAGAATCAGCGCGCCGCCGTCCGCCGCGCCCACCTCGGCTTCGTCTTCCAGGAGCACCTGCTGCTGCCCGAGCTGACCGCCGTCGAGAACGCGGCCCTGCCGCTTCTCCTGCAGGGCGCGCCGCGGGCCCAGGCCGAAGCCCGCGCCGCCGGGTGGCTCGCGGCTCTCGGGCTCGCCGGCATGGAGCAGCGACGCATCGGGCAGCTCTCCGGCGGTCAGGCGCAGCGGGTCGCGATCGCCCGCGCACAGGTGACGGGCGCGCCGATCGTGTTCGCCGACGAGCCCACCGGCGCCCTGGACTCCCGCACCTCGGCGGAGGTGCTGACGGCGTTGCTCGACGCGACGACCGGGCAGGGGCGGAGCCTCGTCGTCGTCACCCACGACCCGGGCGTCGCGGCGCGCTGCTCGCGGACGCTGCACATGACCGACGGGCGCATCCAGGGCTCGGCGACGGTCGCGACGGGCGGCGCCGCATGAGCGTCGCCGGCACCGTCCGCCTCACCGTGATGCTCGCGCGCCCGTCGCGGCAAGGCCGCGCCGCGCTGGTGCTGCCGATCGTCGCTTTCGGCGTCACGACCGCGCTGCTGCTGGTCGTCGTCGGCGGCGTCGGCATGTTCTTCACCGACCCGCGCGCCGCCGGGGAGATGCAGATCATCTACCGCGTGCTCAGCGCACTGGCGCTCGTGCTGCTCACGGTGCCGATCGCGACGCTGGGGGCGGCCGCGGCACGTCTGTCGGCGCGCCGACGCAACGACCGTCTGGCCACTCTGCGCCTCCTCGGCGCCGGGGCGGGCGAGGTCAGCGCCATGACGGTCGCCGAGGCGGGGGCCACCGCGCTGGTCGGCGGCATCCTGGGCGTCGGTCTGTACGCGGCGCTGCTGCCCGTGGTGGGACTGCTGCCGTTCTTCGGTGGCCCCGTCGGAGCCGCGGCGCTCTGGGCCGGCGCGGGTGTGGCCGCCGGCGCGGTGGGCGGTGTCGTCGTGGTCGCCACGGCGAGCGCGGCGCTGAGCCTCCGACGGGTGCAGCTCACGCCGCTCGGCGTGGCGCGTCGCACCGACCCGCCACGGCGGCGCACGACGGCGCTCGTCTTCGGCGTGCTCGCGATCGTCGCCGTCGTGACCGCGGTGTCGAACATCAGCGCCATCGCGCAGGTCTGGGGCGCCGCGGTCGGACTGGTCGTCCTGATGGGCCTGTTCGGGGTCGCGCTGCTGATCGTGAACGTCGTCGGCACGCCGCTGGTCGCCGCTCGCGGACGCAGCCTCGCGCGCACCACGTCGTCTGCGGCGCGACTCATCGCCGGGCGTGAGCTGTCGGCGCACGCGGCCTCGGCCTGGCGCCGGGTCTCGGGAATCGCGATGATCGCCGTCATCGCGGTGGTGGGCGGCTCGGGAGCGAGCCTCGTGGCCCTCGCCGGCAACGACGGGCAGACGGGGTCGCAGGCCGTGCTGTTCGCGGACATGCGCACGGGCGTGCTCGTGACGCTCGCCGTCGGCTTCGCGCTGCTCGCCTGCTCCGTGGGTGTCACCCAGGCTGCGTCCGTGCTCGAGGACCGCGAGCTCATCGTGGGTCTGGATCGTCTGGGGATGCCGGAGCGCGAGGTGCGTCGCGCCCGCGCACTCACCGTCATGGTGCCGCTGCGGTGGGCGGCGGTGGGCGGCGCACTCGTCGGCGTCGCTCTGGCGTTGCCCGTGGTGGGGCTGACGGTGCTGATCGCTCCGATCTCGATCGTGGTGATCGTGGGGACGTTCCTCGCCGGGATCCTGCTGGTGCGCCTGTCGCTGCTCACATCGCGACCCCTGGTCACGGCCATCCGCCGCGGGGCCTGAGACGGCGGTGGCGCGAGACGCTCAGTCGAGCCGGGGCCGGTTCCACTGCCCCGGCTCGTCGAACTCCGAATAGCGCACGTCGACGGCATCGGGAGCCAGCGACGCCGCGACCACCAGCAGCGACAGGGTCGGGTACCCGAAGGGGCGGTTGTCGCGCACGATGGCGCGATCGTCGGTGGGTCCCAGTCCGCTCGTCAGCTCGAGAGTGTCGAGCCAGGGCTCCCACCAGTGCCCGTCGATGGCAGCCGGCGCGCTGAAGGCCTCCCGCCACGCCGCGATGCGCGCCGTCGCCTCGTCGTCGACGTCGTCATGCGCGACCATGTGGATGCCGGGAGCAAGCTCCACGTGCCGCAGCGCGCCGCCGTCCCACATGGTGACGCGGGCACCGGCCGGCGTCGCCTCGACGAGGTTGAACCCCTGCGCGTGCGGCGGGTCATCCGGGCCACGACCCGCGACGGCGTCCAGGACGATCCGACCGCGGGAGACGGGCGGCGCGCCGTCGGGGTCGGCAGCCAGCACGTCGGCGCGGTTAAGGATCACCGCGACGCGGCCGTGCTCGGCATCCGCGGCCAACCACGCTCCACCGGCACGACGGTCGCGCACCCCTCGCACAGCGGGAAGCTCGGGCCACCACGGGCCCAGCGGATCCCACGAGCGCGCGGGATCCTCGTCGCGGACGGCGAGCAGCCGCACGGGTGCGCCGTCGTCGTGCGGAACGTGGACGATGACGGTACACACGGTTGCTCGAGACCTCTCCGTCCGCTCCTCGTGGCCCCGCCGTCGGGCGTGGCAGGATCGGACCATGTTCGTTGTCGTGGGCGTGACGGGCGGCATCGCCGCGTACAAGACGGTGCACCTCGTGCGCGCCCTCGTCACCAACGGGCACGAGGTGCACGTTGTTCCCACCGAGGACTCGCTGCGCTTCGTCGGGACGACCACGTGGGAGGCCGTCAGCAGGAATCCTGTCACGACCAGTGTCCACGACGACGTCGCGCGCGTGCGCCACGTCGCCCTCGGCACCTCCGCGGACCTCATCGTCATCGCCCCCGCGACGGCCAACACCCTCGCGAAGATGGCGGCGGGCATCGCGGACGACCTGCTCGGTGTGACGCTGCTCGCCACCACCGCGCCCGTCGTCGTCGCGCCCGCGATGCACACGGCGATGTGGGAACACGCCGCCACGCAGGCCAACGTCGCGACGCTGCGGGCGCGCGGCGTGCACGTGGTGGGGCCGGCCGACGGCCCGCTGACCGGCGGCGACAGCGGGCCCGGGCGGATGGTGGAGCCGGAGGAGATCGTCGCTGCGGCGCTGGCGATCGCCGCGCCGCCGCCCGCCGATCTCGCGGGCCTGCGGGTCGTCGTGTCGACCGGCGGCACCCGTGAGCCCATCGACCCGGTGCGCTTCCTCGGCAACCGCTCCAGTGGCCGTCAGGGTACTGAGCTCGCCCTCGCCGCCGCCGACCGCGGCGCCGACGTCACGCTCGTGGCGGCTCACGTGGACGAAGGGGTGCTCGGGTCGGCATCCCGCCACACGCGCATCACGATGGTGCGCGTCGGCACGGCCGCCGAGCTGGAGACGGCGATGACGGATGCCGCGCCCGCCGCCGACATCATCGCGATGGTGGCCGCGGTCGCCGACTACCGGGTCGCGGAGGTCTCGCGCGAAAAGCTGCGCAAGGAGGACGGCGTGCCCCGCCTCGATCTGGTGACGACCCCCGACGTGCTCGCAGGACTCGTCGCCGCACGCCGGCCCGGTCAGATCGTGGTCGGCTTCGCCGCCGAGACGGCGGCCGACGATGCGGAGCTTCTGGCACGGGGACGCCGCAAACGAGAGCGCAAGGGCGTGGACCTGCTGGCGGTGAACCGGGTCGATGAGACCCACGGCTTCGAGGCGACCGACAATCGTGTGCTGCTGCTGGATGCCGCCGGCACCGTCGTGTCGGATGCGGCGGGCACCAAGCGGGAGGTCGCCGACGCGATCTGGGACGCGGTCGCCGCGGTGCGCTGACGGCGGGGGTCACCGCGTTTCGACTCGTCGCTGCGCTCCTCGCTCAACGACCGGGGTCATCCCTCCCGGTCGTTGAGCGAGCGCAGCGAGTCGAAACGCAGAGCGCAGCGAGTCGAAACGCAGAGCGCAGCGAGTCGAAACGCAGAGCGCGGCGGTCAGGCCTTCTTCTGCACGTCCAGCAGCGGCGACCCGTGCGTGACGGGGCCGAGGGCGACCGGGTCGACGGTGTCGAACGTGTCGCCGTTGAGGACGATGACCGGCGTGATCAGCGGATAGCCCGCCTTCTCGATCACGGCGCGGTCGAAGGTGACGAGCGGCGTGCCCGTCTCGACCCGGTCGCCGTTCTTGACCTTGACGTCGAAGCCTTCGCCCTTCAGGTTGACGGTGTCGATGCCGACGTGGATCAGCACCTCGGCGCCGTTGTCCAGCTGCAGGCCGAACGCGTGTCCGGTCGGCTGAGCGGCCACCACCGTGCCGGCACCCGGCGCGTAGACCGTGTCACCGGTGGGCTCGATCGCGACGCCCGGGCCCATGACACCGCCGGCGAAGACGGGGTCGGGCACCTGGTCGAGCGCGACGACGGTTCCGTCCAACGGCGACGCGAGCTGGATCAGCTCCCCGACGGCGGCCGGACGGTCTGCCAAGGCGGTCGCGGTCGCGGTCGCCGCGCCTTCACCGGCGACACCGGCGAGCTCAGCGCCGCCGGCGACAGCCGGGATGCTGTCGCGCGCCACACCGGGGGCGACGGATGCCGCGTCTGCAGTGGCCGCCGCGACGGCCGCACCGGCCGGCTCCGGGTTCTTGTAGCCGGAGATGATGACCAGCACCATGGCGACGACGAAGGCGCCGGCAACGGCGACCAGGTAGAGCCCGATCGGGTTGAAGGCGGGGATCGTCAGCAGCGACGTGAAGACGAACGCCTGCGTCGTGATGCCGTGGGGAAGACCCAGCACCAGCGAACCGATGCCGATGATGAGACCGCCCGTGAGGCAGCCGACGAGCATCCGCGGATAGATGCGCTTGTACCGCAGGTGGATGCCGTAGAGCGAGGGCTCGGAGATGCCGCCGAGAAGGCCCGCGGCGAGCGCGCCCGTCGCGGTCTGACGCATCTGCTTGTCCTTCTCCCGCCAGGCCAGCACCAGCACACCGGCGGTCGCACCGAAGCACGCGAAGTTCCACGCGCCCATGGGGCCCTGGATGAAGTCGTAGCCGAGGGTCTGGATGTTCAGGAGCATGATCGCGTTGATCGGCCAGTGCAGGCCCAGCGGCACCATGAACGGGTAGGCGAGCGGGATGACGATCGCGAAGATGAACGGCGAGAACGAGTTGATCGAGCTGAGCAGGTTCGCCAGCGCCGCACCGGCGTACACGCCGATCGGGCCGATGAGGAACGCCGTCAGCGGGATCATGACCAGCATCGAGATGAACGGCACGAAGATCAGCTGGATGTTCTCGGGGATCACCTTCTTCAGCCCCTTGTAGACGAGGCCGAGCACCGCCGCCATGAGCAGCGGTGGGAAGACCTGGGAGCTGTAGTCGAAGATGGTCAGCGGCATCCCGAACACCTGGACCGTCGTGATCTGAGAGCCGAGGAAGGTCGACTGCACCGCATCGGCGGTCTTGCCGAGCCCGGCGAAGCCCGGGAGCATCGTCACGGCCATGATCGCGAAGCCCACCCACGGGTCGGCCCCGATCTTCTGCGACGCGTTGTAGGCGACCATCAGCGGCAGGAAGACGAACACGCACTGCCACATGAGGTTGACGAACGCCCACGACGGCGGCAGCACCACGCCGGGCGCGTTCCATGCCGGGATCCAGCCGAGGGTCGCCGCCAGCGCCATGAAGGTGATGAACAGCGATGCGCCGAGGAGGGCGCCGAGGATGGGGCGGAACGAGTCCGAGAGGAACTCGAACAGCGAGTCGAGCCAGGCGTTGGTGCCACGGGGGCCCTTCGCGCGCTCGCGCGCCTTGATGTCGGCGATGCTCTCGTCCGCGCCGCCGCCGGCGGATGCGCCGCCGGCCATGACGGGCAGCGCCATGATGTCGTTGTAGACGGTCTGCACGCCGCCGCCGATCACGACCTGGAAACGGTCGCCGGCCTGCGGAACCGCGCCGAGCACTCCCGGAATAGCTTCGACGGCGGTCTTGTCGACCTTCTCACCGTCGTTGAGCTGGAAGCGCAATCGTGTAGCGCAGTGGGTCAGACTCGCGATATTTCCGGGACCGCCGACGGCGTCGACGATCTCGGATGCCGAAGTGGATGCCATTTTTTCGCCTCTTTTTCGTTATGCGACGTCCTGTCGATGACGATCTGTCGCAGGCGACTCTATATCGCCGTCAGGACAGCGGACAGGGCCCGGACCGTGGCAAACGGCCCGGAGGAAATGCGCCCCGACGGCCGGTTGACGTTCAGGGATCACTCAGGTTCTGCGCCGGGGATGTCCAGAAAACGTTGTGAAGCTGTGACCTTCGTGTCCACCCGAGGACGCACACCGCTCGCGCTCCGGCGGCTGGGCGGTGCTGATTCACCGGAAGTACTCTCTTTATGCCCCGTCTGCCTTACCGCCCCGTGACATCCGCCCTCCTCGGCCTCGGCCTCGTGATCGGCGCCGCCACGACCACCGCGGGGGCCCTGCCGGCCTTCGCTGCGAGCGATGCCCCCGCCGCCTCCACCGGCTCGGTCACCGTCGAAACCACCTCCGCACCGCTCAGCGCGATCACCGCCGGCGGCGTCACCGCCATGAGTGCCGCACAGAGCGCCGTCGCCGCCGCCGCGAAGGTGTCGATCGACATCTCGGCCTCCGGCCTCGACGTCGGCACCACCGACACCACCGTCGACACCGACAAGCTCGGTGGCCTCATCACGAAGCTGCGCGCACTCGATGTGACGCCCGCCATGATGATCCCCACCCTCACCTCCGACGCGAAGGCCGAGACCGAGGTCGTCGCCGCCAAGACCGCGCAGCTGCGCGCCGCGCTGGATGCCGCCGTGCAGCGCAAGGCCGCCGAGGAGGCCGCCGCCAAGGCTGCCGCCGAGGCTGCGGCCAAGGCCGCCGCGGAAGCCGCTGCCGCCGCGGAAGCCGCCGCGAAGGCGAAGGCCGAGGAAGAGGCCGCCGCGAAGACCGCGTCGGTCTCGTCGCGTCCCGCGGTCGACGTCAACGTCGACCCGGCATCCGCCCAGGGCATCGCCCGCTCGATGGCTGCCGCCAACTACGGCTGGGGCGACGACCAGTTCGCCTGCCTCGTGTCGCTGTGGAACAAGGAGTCGGGCTGGCGTGTCAACGCCGCCAACAGCAGCGGTGCGTACGGCATCCCGCAGGCGCTCCCGGGCAGCAAGATGGCCTCCGCCGGCGCCGACTGGGAGACCAACCCCGCAACCCAGATCGCGTGGGGCATGGGCTACATCGCGGGCCGCTACGGCACGCCCTGCGGCGCATGGGACCACTCGGAGTCGGTGGGCTGGTACTGATCGCCACCGCCCGCTCGAACGGCCCGGACTGCGCGTCCGGGCCGTTCGCTCGTTCTAGGGTGGGCGCATGACGTGGCAGACGCGCGCATCGCGCACCGTGTACGAGAACCGTTGGATCCGCGTCGAGGAGAACGATGTCGTCAGCCCTCACGGCGAGGGCATCTACGGCGTGGTGGAGATGCAGCATCCCGCCGTGTTCGTCGTCGCCGTCGATGACGATGATCGCGTCTGTCTCGTCTCGCTCGAGCGTTACACCACCGGCCCCTCCTGGGAGGTCCCGTCCGGCGGCTCGGACGGCGAGGACCCTCTCGTCGCGGCGCAGCGAGAGCTCGCCGAGGAGGCCGGCATCACCGCGGCACGCTGGACGGCGCTCGGGCGGATGAACGCCCTCAACGGCATCGCGCGCGCACCCGAGTTCGTCTTCCTCGCGCAGGGCATCTCCCGAGGTGCGGATGCCGACGCCTCTCAGCACGAGGAGGGCATAGACGAGGTCCGGTGGGTCCCGTTCGCCGACGCGCTGCGAATGATCGCCGCGGGCGAGATCACCGACGGCGAGAGCGTCGCGGCACTCGCGTACGCCGGCATCCACCTCGGCCGCTTCGCCTGAGCGACGCCCGATCAGGCGGCGAGCTCGCGGGCCCGCCAGACGACGTCGCGTTCGGGGGCGTGCGGGTCGATCACGTCCACATGGTCGACGACGAACCCGTGGCGCTCGTAGAACGCCGCGGCGCGGTCGTTGGCGGCGACGTGCTCGATCAGCACGCGCGGAGTGCGCGGTGCGAGCGTCGCGATCATCCGGTCGATCAGGAGCGCGCCAATACCCTCGCCGCGGCGGTGGGCGCCGATGTACAGCTTGTAGATGACGGGATCGTCGCCGATGCGGCCGAGCTCGCCGACGCCGACGATCTCCCCGTCGGCATCGAGTGCCACCCAGAGCGCCTGGGCGTCGACGGCGCGGAGCGTCGCGGGGGCGCTCCACCAGTCGGTGACCAGCTCCTGTGCGGCATCGGCCCCGATGAGAGGCCTGTAGTGCGCGGGGAGTACCACGGCGCCGAAGGCACAGACCGCCGCCACGTCGCTCTCGACGGCGCGGCGGATCTCGACGGATGCCGGTGCCGCGCAACCGGGGACGGTCACCCCTGCCGTCCCTTGAAGCGCGGGTTCAGCTTGTTGATGACGTAGACGCGACCGCGACGGCGCACGACCTGCGCGCCGGGCTGCTCCTTCAGGGATTTGAGGGACGCACGAACCTTCATGACCACTCCTTACTGAGAATCTTTATCAATAAGAGGCTAGAGTGGGACGACCCGTCCGTCAATGTGAAAGCAGGCCCGTCGTGCTGCCCTCCCCCCTGATCGTCGCCGGCCTGTGCACCCCCGAACGGCGCCGTTACGCCGCCGGTCTCGCCGTCGCCACCCGACGCGGACTGCTCCGTGTCTCGGCCGGACGCGAGGATGCGGATGCGGGTGCGGCGCCGAGCGATCCCGTCGCGGTGACGCTCGAGCGGGATCGGCACGACGTCGAGCGCTTCGTGATCGATGCGGACATCGACGTGGACGTGCTGCACCTGGACATCGTCACGCGCACACCGCCCGCACCGATCGTCTGCGTCGTCGACGCCCGGCACATGCTGGACGATCTGCGCGACCCGAGTCCGCTCGATGAGCGCCGCCGCGACGGCGACGGCGACGCGGGCGCGCGAGCGCGACGCGCGGTCACGCTGCTCGAGTCGGCGACCCTCATCAGTCTCGTGCGTTGGGAGCACGTGGAGACCGCCGAGCTGTCGGTGCTCATGGCGCTCGCCTCCCACCTCGCCCCGCGCGCACGCGTGCGCCTGTCCCGCGGCCCGGCGGAGGACCTCCAGGCCCTCGCCGGCTCCAACCCTCGCGGGTTCGACGAGAGCTCCGTGCTGGAGCGCCCCGGATGGGTGCAGGCGCTGAACGACGAGCACGACCCCTACATGACCGATCCCCGGGTGTCGACGGTGCGCTACGAACGACTGCGCCCGTTCCACCCGGCCCGCCTCGCCGCCGCCCTCGACGAACTCGACACGGGTCGCTTCGGCCTGTTGCTGCGTTCTGCCGGCTTCTGCCGGCTGGCGACGCGCCCCGGCATCCTGGCCCGGTGGAACCAGGTCGGCTCGGCGATGTGGATCGACCCGCAGGACGCGAGCATGGAGGCGAGTCTCACGGCGCAGGACCTCGCCCTCACGGGACTCGATCTCATGACGGGCGCCGTCGTCGCGACCCTGGACGCCGCGCTGCTCACCGATGCCGAGCTGGAGCAGGGCGCCGCCGGCTGGGCGCGGCTGGAGGATCCCCTTCCGGCGTGGCCCGCCTTCGCCGACGACACGCTCCCGCACGACCCGCTCGCCTGAGCGCCGTCACGCCGTCACGCCGTCACGAACGCTCTCGCGAGCACGGTGATGACGGCGTCGGCGTGCGCGTCGTCGCGCGTCGCGAGCCACCACTGCGCGAGTCCGTCGGCGGTGGCGAGGATCGCCGCGGCGACGACGTCGAGCTCCCGCACGGATGCCGCCGGGCGTGCGGACTGCCAGGCCTCCAGGCGGGCACCGATCTCGGCGAGCGCCGCGGCGCTCTCGATCGCGGCGGCATCCGCCGGCTCGCCCGACGATCGCGCGAGGATCGTCAGCTCGGCGAGGCACTCGTGCCGGCGCGGATCGGCCCGCACGTCGTCGAGGTAGGCACGCAGCGCTGCGGCGACCGCGCTCTCCAGCGTCTCCTCGGCGAGCGGCGCCGCCCAGGCGGCCTCCACCGCACGCGCCGACTCGCGTTCGAGCAGCGCGGCGACGAGCGCGCTCTTGGTCCCGAACGCGTAGGTGACCACGCGGTGCGCCACCCCGGCGCGCTGCGCGACGGTCCGCAGCGAGAGCGCCGTCGCGCCGCCGTCGCGGATCACCTCCCACGCCGCGTCGAGCAGCTGCCGGCGGCGATCGTCCACGCCCAGGTAGGCGCGGGGCGATGGCGCTTCGTTCACAGCGTCCTCCAGGGTCGGGGCCGGCGGTTCCCCTCATACTAGTTTTATCCACTCGGACCAATTGGAGGAGACATGCCGGAGATCACCATCACCCCCGCCCGCCGCGGCGACCTCCCCGCCGCCGCAGATGTGCTGGCCGAAGCCTTCGAGGCCGACCCGGTGCTCGCCGCGATCGTGCCGACGCCGGGCCGTCGGCGCACACGGCTCGCGCACCTCTTCCACGGGATGCTGGCGGCCGGCGCCTTCACGACCGGAACCGTCGACCTCGCCCGCGACGGGGACGGCTCGATCCTCGGGGTCGCCGTGTGGGAGGGCCCGGATGCACGGCACGGCGCTCTCGGACGTCTCGTCGGGCAGGCGCCGCACTTCGTGCGCGCCCTGGGATGGCGCGGCATCCCCCGCGCGCTCTCGCTGTTCTCGCACCTGGAGCGCCAACGCCCCGACTCCCCGCACTGGTACCTGGCCGAGGTGGGCGTGACGGCACGCGCCCGCGGCCGCGGCGTCGGCGGACGCCTGCTCTCGACTCACCTGGACGCCCTCGACGCGATGCGCCAGAGCGCGTACCTCGAGTCGTCCACCCCGGTCAACCGGCGCCTGTACCGACGGCTCGGCTTCGAGGAGGTGCGTCCGATCACCGGGGTGCCGGGCGCCCGCCCGATGGGGATGCTGCGGCATCCCGTCACTCATCGCGCGTAGCCCGTTTACCCCCTCGATCCCAGCCCGTCAACCCACTGCCCTCGCGCCGGCGGCCCTCGTAGCGTCGAGGTCAGGAGTCCGGAGAAGGCCAGAGAAGGGAACACATCATGGGTCTCGACGACAAGATCAAGAACGCGGCCGAGGACCTCGGCGGCAAGGTCAAGGAGGGCGTCGGCAAGCTGACGCACAACGAGCGCCTCGAAGCCGAGGGCGAGGCCGAGCAGGCCAAAGCCCACGTGAAGAAGGCCGGCGAGGACGTCAAGGACGCGTTCAAGTAAGCCTCCCCCCGCGCGACGCCTCCGCCCCCGTCGGGCGGGGGCGTCGCACTGCGTCCGGAGGGGCTCCCCCCTAGAGTGGCGATCATGTCCGCATCCATCGAGCCGTTCTTCACCGTCATCGCGATCGTGTTCGAGGTGATCGGTGCCCTGGCCATGGTCTCCGGGTTCGTCATCGCGGTCGTGCTGGCGTGGCGCACGCTCCGCCGCGAGCGGCGGGCGCACGCGGCCTACCTGGTGCTGCGCACCACGCTGGGGGCGGCGATCCTGTTGGGGCTCGAGGTGCTCGTGGCCGCCGACCTCATCCGCACCATCACCTCGAAGCCGTCGATCGAGGACGCTCTGATCCTCGGCCTCATCGTCGTGATCCGGACGGTGCTGTCCATGTCGATCCAGATCGAGATCGAGGGGACGCTCCCGTGGCGCCGCGCGCTGCTGACCAGCGGCGGCCAGGTGCTGGCTCAGTCGATCACCCGCGACCGGACGGCCGCCCGCGACAGCGCCGGGTAACGGCCGTCGACGCCGGCCCGCGCGAAGTCCTCCAGCGCGGCGACCGCGTCGGTCAGCGCCTCGAGTGCCGTCGCCCGCGCACCGCCGATGCGCACTCCCCAGCACCGGACGCCGGCGCGCGCGCACGTCTGCCGCCAGCGCGCCGCGAGCGCGTCGGGCACCTCGTCGCCCTCGCCGTCGCTGAGGATGAGCACGCGCGCACCGCGCGCATGCGGCTCGCCGAGGAGGTCGAGCGCCGCCGCCAGCGGGGCCTCGAACGCGGTCCCTCCGCCGAAGAAGTGACGGCACACGGTCGCCACCGCCGCCCGGGCTGCGGCCGGGTCGGCACCCGGGATGTCCTGCCGCCAGCACGCGCCGTCGCCCGCGAATCCGAGATAGACCACCTCACGGCCGGATGCCGCGGCCTCCTCGACGCACGCGAGCAGTGTCGCCAGCGCCCAGGTGCGGCGCGTGTAGACGCCGTCGAGGAGGAGCTGCATCGATCCCGACTCGTCGACGAGCACGATCAGCGGCGGCGGCGATGCGGGCGGCAGGATGCCGCTGGGAAGACCCCCCTGCGACCAGCGTCGCCACAGCCCGACCTCGGTCTCGGTCGTCGCCAGCGCGCCCCACGCGTCGACGGCGACGCGTGCGAGATCACGGGTGAGGGGCGCGGCGGCGCGCGCGCCGCGCACCGCTGCGACGAACCCGGCGTGCGACGAGAGTCCGCGCCGGCACGCCGCGACGAGGCGGCGAAGCGTCGCACGGTCGTCCGCGCCGATGAGGCGCGCGAGCAGCTCCTCGTCCGGCGCTGCGGATGCCGCCGATGCCGAGGACGCCCCGCGCCCGCCGCGTGCGCCGCCGCCGTCCACGAGGTCGCCGGCGCCGGAACGTCGCGGATCGACGCCGAGATCGGCGCCGCCGGCGCGGGCGGCGGCATCCCCGTTCTCCGCGGGGCGCGGCGAGACGGAGTCCGGCCCCTCGGCCGCGGCCAGCTCGGCGACGATGGGCGGCACCCAGCTCGCGCAGGCGAGCTCATCGCCCACGGTGAGGGTGCGCACGGCGCGCACCCGGGGATCGACCGCGAGGCGCGCGAGACTCCGCGCCCGCGCGGGGGCGACGGTCGCGGCATCCGCACGCAGTCGGGGCGCCGCGAGGAGGAGATAGCCGAAGACGTCGCGCGCGAGCTCCCGCTGCGACGGCGGCACGGCGTGAGCGATGCGCGCCGCCGCCGCGGGCCACAACTCCTCGACGAGCCAGTCATCCTCGATCGCGCTCGTGGTCGGCACGCGGCGGTGGGGACGGAGCGCGTCGATCACCCGGCGATCCGCGCACGGGCGATCGGCACCGGCCCGCCCGCGCGCCCGGCGTCGTCGGGATCTGCGGCGAGTGCGGCGACGGCCCGCGCAGCCTCGGCGAGCGCGGCGTCGACATCCGGCCCCTCGACGTCGGACGCCTCGGCGCGCGGCGCAAGGCGGCGGGCGGCCTCGACGAGCACCCGCTGCTTGCGCTGTGCCTCCCGCGCCCACGCTCGCCGCGTGGCCGCGTCCTCGCCGGCCCGCCCGCGGCAGACGTCGGCGAGCAGGCGGGCGCGCTCGACGAGCGCGAGCGCGTCGGCGAGGGCGGGATCGGCCACCCGGGCCAACTCGGCGAGCACCGCCGGGCGCTGATCGGGGGTGTCCCAGAGGGCGAAGCGCAGCGCCAGCAGATCGGACGGGCGGGCATCATCGCGGCCGTCGAGCCACGCGGAGGCCCGCAGCAGCCCGAGGCCGGCACGCCAGCGGCGGTCGGAGAACACATCGCCCGCACCGGTGAGCCGCTCGCGCAGGGTGAGCACCGCATCCACGACGTCGGGTGCGATGCGGACGCGGCCGACCGCGGCGACGTCCTCCGCCAGCTCCGCCCGCGAGCGCACGCGCGGGCGGGTCGCGGCATCCGCCGTCCGCATCGGGTCGGCGGTGAGCAGCGCGTGCGCGTCCGTGCGGGAGAGGTAGTCGACCGGCACGCGCACCAGCAGACGGTCCCAGAGCGCCCGGGCGTCGTCGGTGCCGTCGCCGGCGGGGATCGCGTTGCCCGCCGTGAAGGCGGTGTGCAGCGGGATGCCGTGGGTGCTGCGTCCGCCGTCGACGTCGTGCCGGACGCGATCGCCGAGCGCCGCGAGCAGATCGTGACCGAGGTCGGGCGAGATGTGGCCGATCTCGTCGAGGAACGCCCACTCGCAGTCGAGCAGGTAGCCCTCGATGGCGCGGCGGTAGCGGCCCTCGTCGCGCAGCGCCGGGATGTCGAGCGGACCGAGCACCGCCGCGTCGGGACGGGTGCGCGAGAGCGTCTGCTCGAACAGCCGCCCCTCGAGTCCGGCGGTGAAGGCCCGCACGAGGGCGGTCTTCCCGGTGCCGGGCGGGCCCAGCAGGAACACGTGCTCCCGCGCGAGCACGGCCAGCTGCAGCGCGCGGATCTGCTCCCGGCGACCGGGGAACCGTGCGGCCAGCTCGTCCGCGGACGTCCGCCAGAAGCCGGATGCCGCCCCCTCCCGCCCCGCCCCGGCGGCTGTCATCGCGACCGACCGCGACGCGGGTCGTGGGTGTGGTCGTGCCCCTCGTGGTCGTGCGGTTGCGCCCGCACCGGACGCGGCTGGCCGTGCGCGACGCCCGGCCGCTTCACGTGGAAGTTGACGCCCGTCTGCGCCCAACCGGCGAACGGATCGGGCAGCCGGGCCCAGGAGGCGGGTCCGGCGGCGAACTCCTCCTCGGTGAGCAGGGCTCGGCTCAGGCGCGCCTCGGCATCCGCGGCGTCCAGGCCCACGCCGATCAGCACGATCTCCTGCCCGGGGCGATCGTCGAAGTCGCGCCAGTCGGCGATCGGCTCGAAGCGGACGTTGACGCCGGCCTGCGACCACAGGCCCACGGCGTGCGGCGCGCTGGCGAGCCAGAAGAAGCCCTTGGCGCGGTGCAGTCCCGGCCAGGGGGTGGAGATCTCCGCGCCGAGGCGGTAGGGGTGGAACGGACGCGGGGCGCGGAAGACGGTGGAGCCGATGCCGTACTCGAGCGTCTCGGGGGTGTGGGTCTCGCCGTTGATCTCCTGCAGCCAGCCGGGAGAGTCGGCGGCGACGTCGTGATCGAACAGCCCCGTGTCGAGCACCTGGTCGAGGTCGACCCGGCCGTACGCGGTGGTGATCTGACGTGCCCGCGGGTTGAGGCGCGACAGGAACGCGCGGACGGTCTCGAGCTCCTCGGCATCCACGAGGTCGGTCTTGTTCAGGATGAGCACGTCGGCGAACTCGACCTGGTCGATGAGAAGATCGGCGATGCTGCGATTGTCGGTCTCGTTCACGCCGATGCCCTCGGAGGCGAGGGTCTTCGCCTCGTCGAGCGTGGCGAGGAAGGTGGAGGTGTCGACGACGCTGACCATCGTGTCCAGGCGCGCCACGCGCGAGAGCACGCGCCCCGCGGCGAAGTCGAGGTCGAACGTCGCTGCGACGGGCATCGGCTCCGAGATGCCCGTCGACTCGATGAGGATCGTGTCGAAGCGGCCGCCCTCGGCGAGTTCGGCGACCGTGACGAGGAGGTCGTCGCGCAGTGTGCAGCAGATGCAGCCGTTGCTCATCTCCACGAGCTTCTCGGGCACGCGCGCGAGCTGGAGCGGACCGTCGACGAGCCGGGCGTCGATGTTGATCTCGCTCATGTCGTTGACGATCACCGCGACGCGGCGCCCCTCGCGATTGGAGAGTACGTGGTTGAGCAGCGTGGTCTTGCCGCTGCCGAGGAAGCCGGACAGGACCGTGACGGGAACGGTCGTGTCGGCGAGCGTTCCGATCGGGCTGGACGTCGTCTTATTGAGAACCATTCTCAGAATGGTAGCGGATGCCGGAGCCCTCTCCGACGGCCCGCTTCGCGAGCGTGCGCTCGCGGAAGGCGAGGAAGAGCGGGAAGACGAAGGCGAACGCGGTCACCAGCGACACCACGACGTACAGCCACGGACGGCGCATGCCGAGCCGGCGTCCCTCGACGATGATCAGGATGCTGCCGGCGATCGCGGCGACCATGATGTCCACCCCGATCGAGCCGACGGCCGGGCCGGACTGCACGAGGTCGAGCACGTAGTTGCGCATGAGCACGACGGACCACACGTTGAGGGCGAAAGTGCCGACCAGTCCGACCACCGCCAGCACGAGGTAGGTGATCGCGAGGGGTGTCCAGCGAGGCGTCATGGCCCCATTGTGGACCGCGAGCGGTCGAGAGCACAGGGTCCGCCGGTCACGACGACACGGTGACCAAAACCCGGTGCCACCCCGTCGAGCCGTTCGGGGCGATCGGGGCACGCTGCTGCTCCTGCAGCTGGCCGTTCTTGTTCCAGGCGCGTACCGCGATGTAGTGGGTGCCGGGCGCGGCATCCCATTCGTACATCCACTGCACCCAGCTCTCGTCGTTCACCGGCGTGGAGATGGTTGCCGGGATCCAGCCGGTGTCGTCGATGTTCACCTCGACGCGGGCGACCCCGGTCGGCTGGGCCCATGCCATGCCGGCGACGGGAACACGGCCGGCGGCGACGGGGTTGCCGACCTTCGGCACGTCGACACGGGAGGAGAGCTTGATGGGCGCCTCGGCGCTGTATCCCCGCGGCGTCCAGTACGCCTCGTCGGCGGCGAACGTCGTCACCTTCAGCTCGGTGAGCCACTTCGTCGCCGAGACGTATCCGTAGAGCCCGGGGACGATCATCCGCACCGGGAAGCCATGCTCGGCCGGCAGCGGCTCGCCGTTCATCGCGACCGCCAGGATCGCGTCGAGCCCGTCGTCGGTGAGTGCCGACAGCGGCGTGCTCGCGGTGTAGCCGTCGATGCTGCGGGAGAGCACCATGTCGGCACCGGCTTGCGGTCCTGCCATTCGCAGGATGTCGCGGACCGGCACGCCGAGCCAGCGCGCGTTTCCGACCAGTCCGCCGCCGACCTCGTTCGAGACGCAGGTCAGGGTGATGCCGTACTCGTCCAGGCCCATACCGACCAGATCGTCGAAGCTCAACTCGACGCGGCGGTCGACCATGCCGTCGACGACGAGGCGCCAGGTCGACGGGTCGATGGCCGGCACGGTGAGCGCCGTGTCGACGCGGTAGAAGTCGGCGTTCGGCGTGAACAGCGGCGAGAGACCGGGAACGTCGAGCTCGGCGCCGGCGGGCACCGTCAGCGTTCGACGAGGTGCGGGCAGCTTCAGCGCATCGCGGATCGCGTCGACCGATGAGGTCGCTGCCGTCACGACGCGGGCCGTGACACCGACGATCACCGCGGAGATTCCCGCAACGCCTGCGAGGCGGAAGAAGCCGCGCCGGCCGAGGGCCTGCGCGTCGTCCGGGGCGGCGTCGATCGCGTCTGTGGTGGGCACGGGGCGCCGCCAGCGCCGCAGGCGGCGACCGAGCAGGACGAGGACGACGGATGCCGCGACCGCGCCGATCACAGGAGGAACGAACGACAGGGGCGTGACCCCGGTGCGCGAGACGACGGCCGCGGTGGACAGCAGGCCGGCGATCGCGACGACCACCACGCCGAGAGGACTGCGCAGGTATTCGAGCACCCCGCCGATCGCCGAGGCGATGACGACGGCGAGACCGAGCCCAGCGAGGAGGGCGATCTTGTCGTTCGCCCCGAACGTCGCAATCGCGAACTCTTTGAAGGGCTGGGGGACGATGTCGATCACGAAGCCGCCGACTGCAAGGATCGGGCTGGCGCTGCGCGCGACGAGCAGGGCCAGCACCTCGGCGACGCCGAGGAACACCGCCCCGCTGACGACACCAGCGAGGGCGGCGAGGGCGAGCGACGCGCGCCGGCCGGTGTGCGTGGTCACGATGATCTCCTGCCGCCGGGGTCGGGGTACCTGTGTTGTTCGGCACGGGCCGGAGATCGGATGGGTTCGGCGACCTAAGGTGGGGACATGATCCATCTCGTCGCGCGGCGCATCGATCCCGACCAGCGCGAACGCGTTGTGGAGTGGTTACGCACCGTCGACGGTCCGCGTCGCGAAGAGGCGCTCGCCTCACTTGAGGCGGAAGGCATCCGTCATGAGACGGCGATGATCCTGGAGGGCATAGACGGCCCGGTCATCGTCTACGCCATGGAGACCGACGACGTCGAGCGAGCGCGCACAATCGCCGATGATTCACCCCGACCGATCGACGGGGAGCATCGAGCCGTGATGCGGGCAGCCGATGCCGGCGCGGCCGATGCCGACATCCTGCTGGACCTGCGGCCGGCATGACCGGCGGTTCGGGGTTCGACGTGGCGGACGACACCGTCGAGCTCGAACGGGATGACGGCGATCACGGTTCCGCACTCATCGTGCCCGCGGCATCCACCGGCGGGTCGGTGAACGAGACCGGCGTGCCTGCTGCCTGCGCGTAGGCGATCTCCGCCGCCGTCGATGCACCGATGTAGCCGCCGGGATTGACGACGAGCACACGGTCGGCGAGATCGATCTTGTGCCGGTGGAGCGCATCGAGGACGGCCTTCTGCTCTGCGCTGACGGCGCCCTCCATCTCGCCGGGAGCGAGGACGATGACGCCCTGGAGGGTGAGGTCACGGTTCGCGTCGCGCATTTCGGCGACGAAGCGCGAGGAGCCGCAGATGCAGACGGTGTCGGGGCGGACGGGCATGGCTCAGTGTCCCATCGCGGCGCTTCGCGACCCCCTCGCGCAGGGCTTCGCCGTCGCCGTGCGCCGCGGCAAACGCCAGCACCTTTCGACTTTCGTATGAAGTCACGAAAAGGTAACGGAAACCCCTTGTGGCCGTTATCTGGTCGTTATAGAGTGCTCGCACGGTAGTTGTTTTGCTGTGGCAGCTACCGGCATGTGATTGCAGGACACTCTTGGTGCAAGGGACAAGGGCCGGTCGGAAGCCTCTCCGACCGGCCCTTACTCTTGCGCCGATTCCTCCCCAGACAGAGGCATCCGAGGGTTGTCCACAATGCGCCGTTGACCAGGCCTTATACCGCTCTGATGTCGGAGGTCGAGGGCAGAATTGAGTCATGGCCACCACCGAGTCCCCCACCGCACGCGAGGAGCGCGCGGTGGTCGGCGACATCATCGAGGCCCTCGTCGACAGGCGTCGACGCATCGCGTCGCTGCAGGCCGAAGAGGCGGTGCTGCTGCACGCGGCGCAGCAGCATGCACTCACGCAGCGCAACGCCGCCTGCGCCGATAACGATGCTCCGGACGACATTACGATCCGGTCAATCGCCGCCGAGATCGGCGCGGCGACACGGCAGTCCGATCGCACGATCCAGTCGCGGATGGATGAGGCCTCGACCCTCGTGACGCGCTTTCCCGCGACGCTCGATGCGCTCACGAGCGGACGGATCAGCCGCGCGCACGCGGCGGTGATCGCGGATGCCGGGGCCCGCCTGACCGACGACGACGCCCGCGCCGCCTACGAGACGGCGGTCCTGCCGGTGGCCGAACGCGAGACGGTCGGCAGACTGCGGCCCATCGCCCGCCGCCTCGCCGAGGCCCTTCATCCGACGCCGATCGATGAGCGCCACCACGACGCCCGCCGCCAGCGCCGTGTCTGGATCCACGACGGCGACGACGGTATGGCCGAGCTCGGACTCACCGGCCCAGCCCCTCTCGTTCACGGCGTCTACGACCGCCTGACACAGCTCGCACGCGCCGTCCTCGACGCACCTCGCCCCGCAGCAGCGGACGACGACACGATCATGGCCACCGCGGAGCCCGCCTCCGCGAAGGCTCCCGACACGCGACGTGTGGATCAGGTTCGCGTCGATGTCGCACTCGATCTCCTGCTCTACGGACACGCCACCGCCGAGGCGAGCAGCGAGAGCATCGCCGCGGCCGATGCGATCCGTGCCCGCATCCAGGTCACGATTCCCGCGATGAGTCTCCTCGGCGCCGCGGATGCGGCGGCCGACCTGACCGGATACGGCCCGATCGACCCCGACCTCGCGCGGCAACTCGCGGGCACAGCCGCCGGGTGGGATCGGTTGTTCACCAGCCCGACGACGGGGGCCGTCCTCGCGATCGACCGCTACCGCCCGTCTCGCGACCAACTGCGCATGCTCCGCGCCCGCGACGAGCACTGCCGCTTCCCCGGATGCCGCCAGCCGCTCCCCCGCTGCGACGTCGACCACACCGTCGCACGCGAACACGACGGCCCGACCGCGGTGACCAACCTGGCGCACCTGTGCCGACGACATCACACCCTGAAACACCATTCCGCCTGGCGGGTCCGCCAACGGGCGGACGGCACCCTCGAATGGACCAGCCCCACCGGGCGCGTGCACGATGACCGCCCCGCGCGCACGCTCGTGTTCGAACCACCACCGTTCTGATTCACAACGGGGAGGACCCCATCCGCGTGATGGAATGTCACCATGCCCGACGACGCCATCTCCCTGACCATCGACGGCACTCCCGACCTTCCGAGCGCGATCCTGCAGGCGCTGTATCGGATCACGGGCCGTTCGACGATCGAGCTGCGCCGCAGCATCCAGCAGGGCGAGCCGCTCTTCATCGCCACCCTGTTCGGGCGCGAGCACATCGACGTCGTTCCCCGCCTCGAGAGGACCATCGCCTACCTCGACGAGCTGGGCCTGCCCTTCCTCCTGCACGAGCGGATCGACGGCGAGCGCACCACCATAGACGTGGCGACACTCCGCAGCATCCTCGAGGCCGACACCAGCGACGACGACGACACAGCCTGACGCCGGTTCTTCAGACGGCGGCTCAGGCGGCGACTCAGACCCCGCCCCCTCCGCCTCCGCCACCGCCACCGCCGGCAGAACCGCCTCCGCCGGACCCACCCGAGCTCGACGACGACGACATCGCGGCGCTCGAGAGCGAAGCGATCCCGGCGGAGAACGACGATGCGTCGAAGGCCCCGGAGCCGTAGTACCAGTACGGTCCCGTCGCGCCCACGGCCGTGTACAGCACCGCAAGCTCCGCAGACCACTGCTTCTCCTGGCCGAACACGACCGCATACGGCAGCAGCTTCTCGTACAGATCCAGCTTCTGGCGCGGGTCGTTCACATCCACCGCGACGCGCTCGGCACCCGCCGGCGACTGCAGCATCCGAATGCGGTCGGCCTCGGCCCAGCGGATGAACTCCTCCAGTCCCCGCAGATGATCGCGGGTCTCGGCCCCGAGCGCCGTCAGCGGCTTGCGGGAGCACACCCCGATCACCACGACCGCGATCGCCACGCTGATGCCGATCACCGTCCACGGAACGACGGGCTGCACATAGGCCGCGATCGCCACGAACCCCAACCCCAGAGCCAGTCCCGCACCCGCGACGGCGAGCAGGATCGGCAGCCAGCGGGCGCGAAGCGGCACCGCCCGCCGCAGCCCGCGTGCGGTCAGCTCCGTCTCGGCCGCCGCAAGGATCTTCTGCGCGACCTTGGAGAACCTGGTGTCCTGCTTTCCGAACTGGTACTGCGCGCCCGGCGCCCCGCCCGGGAAGAGTCCGTCCAACAGCATCATCCCGTCGCCGTCCGCCTTCGACCGGTCGACGAGCTCCGCGATCAGCTTCGGCTTGCCCCAGCCGCGCCCGTCGGACTCCAGGATGCGGATCGACCCGCGCACCGCCTGCTCCAGCACTTCCGCCGGGATCGCCTTCGACGACTGCCCGAGCAGCACGGCACTCTCGAGCGCGTCGACGATCCGTGGGGGGTCGTACTCCGCGATGATCGTCGGGCGACCGGGCTCATCGGCCAGCTCGCGTCTCCGCGCACGCAGACCCAGAGCACCCGCGCCGACGGCGAGCAGCCCCGCACCCAGCTGCCCCCAGCCGAACGGGGAGGCCAGATATCCGGAGTCGAAGGTCGCGAACGTGCCGTCCGCGAACCCGACGGCGATCGTGAGGGTCTGGTGCGGCTGCACGTCGTCGGCGACGGCGGTGATGACCGTACCCGAACCGCTGATCGCGGCATCCGGGGTCGACGCGATCGACGCGCAGGACGTGCTCGCCCCCTGCACTCCCTGATAGCAGGACATGCGCCCCGTCAGGGATGCCGCCAACGACGCGTCCAGGTGCAGCCGAGCCGTCACACGGCCGAACGACTGTCCCCAGTCGACGCCGTTCACATCCCAGTAGAACTCGAGGCCGGAGTCACCGAACACCCACGTCACGTTCTCGAGCGTGTACGTGAGGACGAAGGTCTGCGCGCCGCGCAGAAACTCGTCCGACCGCGAGACGACCGAGAACACGCCGTCCTGATCCTCCACCTCGCTCGGGCGCGGCGCGCCGTCGCCGTCCGTCACGGAGATCAGTTCGGGGCGGAGGGGCTGACCGTTGTACGAATCGGGGATCTGCCGGCGGATGCCGTGGTTCTGATCCGCATCCGGGAACTGCGCCACGATCGTCTCGACGACCCGCAGCCGGCTGGTTCCGTCGGCGGCCCGCGTCAGGGTGTAGTCGGCCGTCATCGACGAGAACGAGAAGTCGTCGACCCCCGCCGCGGCGACGGACGCGACGGATGCCGGGGGTGCGACCTGTGCGACCGCCGTCGCCGGTCCAGCCCATGCGGGGCTCGCTGTCCCGGCCGCCAGCGCGACCGCGACACCGGCGATCGCGAGTGCGACTCCGACGATCCGTGCACGCGCGCGCCCCATGGGCTTCAGCCTATGGGGCGCCGTGCGAGTGGCGCACTACAGTTGACGCCATGACCGACCGCCGTCTCGCCATCTCCGCGTGGGAGAGTCTCTTTCGCGCGCAGCACGAGATCCTGCGCGAGATCAGCGACGACTTCGGCGAGGACGAGCTGACGCAAGCAGAGTACGACGTGCTGCTCACCGTCGTCCGCGGCGAAGACAACAGCGCGCGCCTGCGCGACGTGACCGCCAACATGCTCATCAGCCAGCCGAGCGTCTCGCGGCTGGTCGATCGCATGGTCGCGCGCGACCTCATCAGCAAGTGCGTCGACCCGCTCGACGGGCGTGGCGCGATCGTCCGCGCAACCGAACGGGGCGCGGCCGCGTTCCGGCGACTCGCGACGGTGCACGGCCGATCGATCGCCGAGCGGATGTCGGTGCTCAGCGACGACGAGCTGGCACAGTTGCAGCGGCTGACGACGAAGCTGCGCGGCGCCTGACCGTCTCGTGCCGCCCCGGCTACCACCGGTTGCGGACATCCTCTGCGAATCCCTCGATACCGTCGAACGCGATCGCACCGCTGTCGACGGCGAACGTTCCCGACCAGGTGCCGAAGCACTGGTCCGTGCGCGAGGAGACCACGCCGAGGTTCATGGCGGAGGCCTTGTCGTAGAACGGGGTGAACACGGCATCCAGCCCTCCTCCGCGCACCCGCCACGGCCGCAGCGGCGCGGCAAGGTCGTAGTCCCAGGCGACGGGCTCGGAGATCTTGTGCAGCGTGCCGTCGAGCACGACGGCGTTCTCCGTCGAGCCCGTCCCGTCGGTCCATCGTCCTCCGACCTGGATGCCGAGGCTGCGTCCGTCTGCGAGGGTTCCCGACCCGGCGCCCCAGTTCCACGACACGTCGTAGCGCCAGCGTCCTCGCCCGTGATCCAGCACCGCCCACGATCCCGCCGGCACCTCGTGGTCGACGCCGTCGAGCGTCAGCACACCGGATGCCGGGAGCGCGACATCCTTCACGGTGTACTGGAACCGCCGCGACGACCACGGCACCACGACCGCCAGCAGCTCGTGTCCGGGCGGGCGGCGCACCGTGATGTCGAAGGACGCGTCCGGGATCTCGGCGTGCAGACGCCAGAGCGACCCGCGCTCGGCCGGCGTGATGGTGGCGGCGAGGTCGGCGTGCCGCGCGATCGTGATGCCGGTGCCCAGCGAGGCGGGCAGCGACACCTCCCGCGACGGCAGCACCGTGACGCTGCGGCCCCACGAACGCGTCGTGGCCCGGTCGTGGATCCACACCTCGTGCACGGCGGCGTAGTCCAGCGACGACACCGTGAGCGACACGATGTGCGTGGGCGTCATGACGTTCCAGTACTCCCACCTCTTGTTGCGCCCCCACGATCGAACGAAGCGTCCACCTCCGATGCCGCGGGTGTCGACGAGCGGCGAGCGGGCGAAGCCGATCGCCGCCGGATTGAGGCGGCCGTCGGGGCGGGTGAGGGAGACGGGTTCGGTGAGCTCGCGCTCGCGCGCGGCGGGGGGTGCGGTCATCGGCATCCTTGCTGACGTTCCGAGTGCT
Source organism: Microbacterium sp. AG790 (assembly GCF_003634765.1). Lineage (NCBI taxonomy): Bacteria > Bacillati > Actinomycetota > Actinomycetes > Micrococcales > Microbacteriaceae > Microbacterium > Microbacterium sp. AG790. The sequence goes on along the minus strand of NZ_RBWZ01000006.1, from coordinate 363,755 downwards.
GGTGCTTCCGGTGGGTGCTTCGACACTAGCGCGCAGGCGCGAACCGCCCCGGTCCTCGCGGACACGGGGCGGTTGCGCGCGGGTGCGCGGGCCGGGACTACTGCTCGACCGGGTGCGGCTCCTGCGCCGACTCGTGCGCCTGGATCGTGGGGGCACCGCCGTCGGCGACGACCTGGACCTTGCGCGGCTTCGCCTTCTCGCTCACGGGGATCGTGACCGTCAGCACGCCGTTGCTGTACGTCGCGGCGATGCCGTCGGTGTCGATGCCCTGACCGAGGTTGAGCTGACGCAGGAAGCTCGCGGTCTCACGCTCCCGCGTGATCCACTTCACTCCGTCGCCCTCGCTCAGCGTGCGCTCGGCGCGGATGGTCAGCAGCTGGCCGTCCACATCGATGTCCACCGAGCCCGGGTCGATGCCGGGAAGGTCGGCGCTGAGCACGTAGTGGTCGCCGTCGCGGTAGAGGTCCATCGGCATCCGGCGGGGTCCCCGGCGCGTGTCGAAGAGGCCCGACGCGATGCGGTCGAGGTCACGGAACGGGTCATACGTGGCCATTTTTCTCTCCTTGTCCTTTGTCACTGTGAGGGTCTGTCAAAGTTGAGCCTCATCAACTCAACTAGCATCAGATTAGCACTCGACACAGGAGAGTGCCAACGGTTCACGCACAGCGAACGTGCGCGATCGCGCGCCGTTCACATGACCCTCGCGCCGGAAGCCGCACCGCTGTTTCCGGCGCCGCCGCCCATTCAGCACACGGAACCCTTCCTCCCCACGTGCGGTAACAGCGCAAGTTCTCCACGAGCCGGCGGACGGTGTCCACGACATCAGGAGATGGGCCCAGCATGAGCGGATGCCGCGCCCACCCCGACCACTTCCGCCGACATTGCCGCAGGTGTTCACCGCCGCCGACGCGTCGACGGCCGGCGTCACTCGCGGGCGCCTCTCGGCTCGCGACCTCGACGCACCCTTCCGCGGAGTCCGCGTTCGGCGCGACACGGACGGCGCCGCACCGGACGGCGAGGACACGCCGGACGAGATCGCCCGGCGCAACATCCTGGGTCGCGTCCGCGCCCACGCACTCGTGCTGCCGCCCCATGCGTTCTACACCGGGACGACGGCGCTCGCGATCCACGGGCTCCCCTTCCCCGACGCGGATGCCGCGGCATCCGCCGACCTCGACGTCGCCGTTCCCGCGCCACACCGTGCCCTCAGACGGACGGGCATCACCGCCGTGCAGATCACCCCGATGCTCGTTCACACCACCGTCCGGGCGGGCCTTCCGGTCGCGACGCCCGCCTCCGCCTGGGCGATGCTCGCCCGCGAGCACACGATTCGAGACCTGGTGGTGATCGGTGATGCGATCATCCGCGTGCCCCGCGACGGATGGGGGCGGCGTCTGCCCGACGCTCGACACGCCGGACCCGAGAATCTGGCCGCGGCTGTCGCCGCAGGCCGCCGTTGCGGAATCGCGAAGCTCCGTGCCGCGCTTCCCCTGCTGCGCACCGGCAGCATGTCGCCGCTCGAGACGGACTGGCGACTGTCGCTCATCGGGACGGGTCTGCCGGAGCCCGAGCTCGACGTGGAGGTGCGCGCGCCAGACGGTCGACTGCTCGGCATCAGCGACGGCGCATTCGTGGCGCACCGGGTCGCGGTCGAGATCGAGGGCGATCACCACCGCACCTCGCGTCGCCAGTGGGTGCGCGACCTCGAGAAGTACTCCGACTATGCGAACCTCGGCTGGGATGTTGTGCGCCTGAGCGCCGCGCACATCCGACACGATCCCTCGCGGGGAGTCGCGCTGGTCCGCGCCGCCCTCGCACGCCGAGGTTGGCACGCGTGACCGGTCGCTCGGTTGACGCTTGCACCGGTAATCACATCGCGATTTCCCGCGCGAACGCCAACTGAACCGCGGCAGGCGCGCGCGGCGCTCAGCACTCGACGACGTTGACGGCGAGTCCGCCCTCGCTGGTCTCCTTGTACTTGGTCGACATGTCGATGCCCGTCTGACGCATCGTCTCCACGACGGCATCCAGCGGCACATAGTGCGTGCCGTCGCCGCGCAGCGCGAGGCGCGCGGCGGTGACGGCGGTGGATGCCGCGATCGCGTTGCGCTCGATGCACGGGATCTGCACGAGCCCACCCACCGGGTCGCACGTGAGCCCCAGATGGTGCTCCATCGCGATCTCGGCGGCGTTCTCGATCTGACGGTTGGTGCCGCCCATCACGGCGGTCAGCCCGCCGGCCGCCATCGCGCACGCCGAGCCGACCTCGGCCTGACACCCGCCCTCGGCTCCCGAGATCGACGCGTTCGCCTTGAACAGCGAGCCGAGCGCCGTCGCCGTCAGCAGGAATCGACGGATGCCGCGGCGCCGGTTCGCCTCGGCGAGCTCCTGCGCGGTGGCGACGATGTCCTCCGACCCGTGCGCCGCCTCACCCGCCTCGCGGCCGTCCGGACCGTGCAGCCCGAGTAGCGCCGAGCCGACGAGCTCGCCGTAGGGCGTCACCGCGTTCTCCGCTCCGATGCCGGCATCCGCGAGGAAACGCCACCAGTACATCGCAACGGCCGGGAGGATGCCGGCGGCGCCATTCGTCGGCGCTGTCACGACGCGTCCTCCGGCGGCGTTCTCCTCGTTCACGGCCAGTGCGAACGCACCGAGCCACTCCCCCGGCAGCTCGCGCCCGGTCGCCTCGACGCTCTCCAGCTGGGCGCGGATCGCGCCCGCGCGCCGCTTCACCTTCAGCATTCCCGGCAGCACCCCGTCGGCGTGCAGCCCGGCGTCGACGCACGAGGCCATCGCGTCCCAGATGGCATCGAGCCCGGCCGCGACCTCCGCTTCGGGCCGCAGCGCCTCCTCGTTGCGGCGCGCGATCTCCGCGATCGTCAGCCCGTACGTATCGCAGACGTCCAGCAGTTGCGCCGCTGTCGCGTAGGGCAGCGGGAAGGATGCCGCGGCCACCACCGCCGGCTCACCCTCGCGCCGGATGAACCCGCCGCCGATCGAGTAATAGGTGTCTTCGTGCAGTGCGAGCCCCGCGGCATCCCGCGCGACGAGCGTCATCGCATTGGGGTGTCCGGGAAGACGCGTCCGCGGCGCGAGTACGATGTCCGACCGCGAGAAGGGGATCGGCGTACGACCGTCCATCAGGAGGAGGGCGCCGTCGGACCAGTCGGTCCAGGCGCCGCGCACGTGAGCCGGATCGACGGTCTCGGGCACGTACCCCTGCAGGCCGGCGACGACCGCGTCGGGGGTGCCGTGCCCGATGCCGGTGGCACCGAGTGAGCCGTAGAGGGCGCACTCCACGCGGGCGAGGGTCGGCAGATCGGCGACGCGGCGCGCGAAATCGCGAGCCGCGCGCAGCGGGCCCACCGTATGGGAGCTCGACGGTCCTACCCCGATGGAGAACAGGTCGAACGCCGAGACGTACGCACTCACACTTGTGAGCCTACGCCGCCTCCCCCGTCGGGCCCCGCCCGATACGCTGAGACGGAGGGGGCACCATGACCGCACTGACCACGTCCGACGCCGATCGCGGCGCGGCACTCGAGGCCTGCGAGGCGGCAGGGCGTGTGGATGACGCGTTCCTCGCCCGGTTCGACGAGCAGTTCCCGCGGCTGCACGAGCTCTTCACCCGCCTCTACGGCGAGCGTGCCGACGGCAGGGAGCAGCTGGCGGCGACGGTGGCGGCGGCATCCTCCTCGTGGAACGCGCGTCCCCTCGATCTGAAGGTGCACGACGCACAGCGCGCCGCCGACCCCGAGTGGTTCCAGTCCGAGCGCATGCTGGGCGGTGTCTGCTACGTCGACCGCTTCGCCGGCAACCTCGCCGGCGTGCGCGAGCTGATCCCCTCGTTCCGCGAGCTCGGGCTCACCTACCTTCACCTCATGCCGCTGTTCGACGCTCCCCTCGGCGACAACGACGGTGGCTACGCGGTGTCGAGCTACCGGCGCGTGAATCCGAGCCTGGGCACGATGGCGCAACTGGCCGAGCTCGCGGCGGAGCTGCGGATGGCGGGCATCTCACTCGTGCTGGACTTCATCTTCAACCACACCAGCAACGAGCACGAGTGGGCGCAGAAGGCCGTGGCGGGCGATCCCGACTACGCCGACTTCTACCTGATCTTCCCCGACCGGGACATGCCCGACGCCTACGAACGCACCACGCGGGAGATCTTCCCCGACGACCACCGCGGCTCGTTCGTGCAGCTCGAGGACGGCCGCTGGATCTGGTCGACGTTCTACCACTACCAGTGGGATCTGAACTACGCGAACCCGGCCGTGTTCCGCGCGATGGCGGGCGAGATGCTGTTCCTGGCGAACCAGGGCGTCGAGGTGCTCCGGATGGATGCCGTGGCCTTCATCTGGAAGCGTCTGGGGACCTCCTGCGAGTCGCTGCCCGAAGCCCACCTGCTGCTGCAGGCGTTCAACGCGGTGCTCGCGATGGCCGCCCCCGGCATGATCTTCAAATCCGAGGCGATCGTCCACCCCGATGAGGTGGTCAGCTACATCTCACCCGAGGAGTGCGAACTGTCGTACAACCCGCTGCAGATGGCGCTGACGTGGGAGGCTCTCGCCACCCGCGACGGCCGGCTGTTGCAGCAGGCGCTGGATCGTCGCCACGAGCTGCCGCCCGGCACCGCCTGGGTGAACTACGTCCGCAGTCACGACGACATCGGTTGGACGTTCGCCGACGAGGATGCCGCGGAGTTCGGCATCGACGGCTACGCCCACCGGCAGTTCCTCAACCGCTTCTACACGGGCCGCCACGAGGGCACGTTCGCACGGGGCGTCGCCTTCCAGGAGAACCCCGCCACCGGCGATGCCCGCGTCACCGGGACGACGGCATCCCTGGCCGGCATCGAAGCCGGCGACCCCGGCGGGGAGGATCGCGTGATCCTCGCGCACGCGCTCGCCCTGTCGACCGGCGGCATCCCCCTGCTGTATCTCGGCGACGAGGTCGCCCAGCTGAACGACTACTCCTACGCCGACGACCCTGTCCGCCGGGGCGACACCCGCTGGCTGCACCGCGGCAATCGTCCGCGCGACGCCTACGCGCAGCGCGGCGACGACACCACACCGGCCGGACGCGTGTTCCGCCGGCTCACCAAGTTGATCTCGGTGCGTCAGCAGTCCCCGGAACTCGCCGGAAACACCCTCATCCCGTTCCACACGCCGCACGCCGCCGTCGTCGGCTACCAGCGCCCCGGGCCCGAGACGACGCTCCTGGTGCTGGCGAACGTCGGGGATGCCGAGGTCACGATCGATCCGCTCACACTGTCGGGCTTCGAGCGCACCGCGTTCGACCCCGTGCACGACGCGAGCGTCGACCTCGACGAGGGCGTCACGCTACGCCCGCACGGGTTCGTCTGGCTGCGCGTCACGCCCGTCTGACGGGTGTGACCTGAGGGGTCTCAGGCGCCGAGCAGCCCGCCACGCGGGCGGAACACTCCGGCCCGGGCGAGCGCGAGGTAGAGCAGGCAGCCGAGGCACACGCCGAAGGCGGCGTTGAGGAACGCGGCGACGAACGCCAGGGCCGCGGCGATCGGCAGGGCCCACGCGACGCCGGCCACGTGCAGCACGAGGCCGACCGTCACGACGACGAAGCCGATGACCTGCGCGAAGCGCGGAGGCCGCGGGTCTTCGAGGTCGACCGGCGGCTGCAGGCGCGGTCGGATGGCGACGCGGTACAGCGCACCCCACGGCGCCGTGCGCGGAGCAGCGAACCCCCACACGAACAGGAGATCGACCACGAGCAGCAGAACGAACGCGGGGTCCGAGACCCGCTCGGCGAGGGTCGTGCCCTCGCGAACGGCCGTCCCGAGCAGTGCGAGGAACGTACCGGCCAGCAGAAGCAGGGCGGTGATGGATGCCGCGAAGCGCGGACCCCGGGGATCGATACCGGCGGGGCGGACGGAGGCGGGAGCGGAAGTGGCCACGCAGATACGTTAGGTCGCCGCGCAGGCGCCGGGGCCGGGATCGTCACACTTCTTCACGCACGCGCGATCGCCGCTGCCGCCAGGGAACCAGAAAGGCCCGCGGCATGCAGCGGGCCTTTCTGGTTACTGTCTCAACACAGTGTGCGCCCGAAGGGACTCGAACCCCTAACCTTCTGATCCGTAGTCAGATGCTCTATCCATTGAGCTACGGGCGCAGTTTCCGGCACCTCTTCGAGGGCCGAGGACCAGCTTAGCCTACGCATCGGGATGTGACGAATCGAGGCCCTGCTGCTTCTGCTGAGCCGCGACGCTGCGTCGATGGGCGCGCAGTTTGGGAAGGTCCACGAGCCGCAGGGCCTGCATCCGCGCCGTGCGCATGCGCTCGTAGTCGGGATCGAGGTCGGGGCGCGCCGCCTCGATCCGCAGCGTCCGATCGATGTTGCCCGCGACCTCCGTCCACGCGGCATCCCGCGCGTCGAGGACGAGCCTGCGCAGCTCTTCGGCGTCGTCGGCGCGACGGCGCAGCTCGTGGGCGACGTGCAGCGACTGCTTCTGGCGGCGGCGCAGGTTGCGCACATCGCGGCTGCGATAGTCGTGCGTCCCATCGGAGTCGGTGTGGCGGCCTCGGGCCGCGCGGCGCTGTCGTTCGGTGCGTGCCGCGTCTTCCTCCGCTTCGGCGGCGAGGGTCTCCAGGGCCTCCTTGGCCTCGGGAAGATACCGATCGAGGTCGAAGTCCTCTCCCTCGGCGAGGATGTGGACGAGGATCGTGTTCTTCAGACTCAGCCGCGTCGCAGCGGACGCGATGTACAGCCCCTCCGCGACCACGTCACGGGTGCGTACGCGCTTCTCGTTGGCCACGGCATCCCCTCCCCTCGATCCTAGGGAAGACCGACGCCGCGGTGGAACGCGCGACGGGTGCTCAGGCCGGCGACGTGTACCGATCGGAGCTGAAGCCGATGATGAAGAATCCGATCGGGGCGAACAGCAGCAGCAGCACGATCGAGAAGAAGGCGCCGTGGCCGAAACCGCGGCCGATGCGGATCGCCACGATGATGAAGAAGACCACGTTGACGAGCGGAACGATCGCCAGCAGCCCCCACCACGCCGAGAATCCTGCGATCTTCACCTGGATGAACCAGTTCACGATAGGGATGAGGGCGAGGATGCCGGGGTATCCGGCCTTGCTGAACACCTTCCACATCGCCACGGCGAGCAGCACGTAGTAGACGACGAAGAGGGTGAAACCGGTGCCGCCGCCGAAGGCCGCCTGCCACTGGTCCAGAGTGCCGGTGTTGTTCACGGCGCCATCCTAGGGGCCGTGAACATCGGGCCACCAGGGTTCGATCCGGTTATCACGGCCACCGCACCGGCGGCAAGCCCTTTCGAGCCGCGGCGACCCTCCCTAGCCTGGAGGTCTGACCTGATGAAAGGAGTCGCCATGGGATTCATCGACGACGCGAAGGACGCGGCCGAGACGGCCGGCCGGAAGATCAAGGAAGGCTTCGAGGACACGGTCGACCGTGTCTCCGACAAGATCGACGAGGCGAAGGCCGATGCCGAGGTCAAGAAGGCCGAAGCCGAGCGCGACTCCGTCCACAAGCGCAACGAGATCAAGGAAGAGATCCGCGGCGACAACTGAGTCGCCGATCTCACGCCGAAGGGCCCCGACGCATCCGTGTCGGGGCCCTTCGGCGTGAGAGGGCGGCGGCTGCGCTCAGGCGTCCACGGCGGCGATACGCCACGAGGCCGAGACCGACCCGCCGGCGGGGATGACGATCAGCCCCGCGTCGTAGTCGTAACGACCGGCGTTGAAGGCGTCGGGAGCACACGTCATCGGCTCGACCGCGAGGCCGGCGCGATGACCGGGGTCGGGGCTGCCGTCGGCCAGGGGCGGACGGTCCGCCGTGTGGATCTGCACCCACGGGCATGCCTGGTCCCAGACCATCTCCACACCGGTTCCGGACGGGTCGACCAGTCGCACGGTCGCCACGCCATCCACGCGGGAGAGACCGGTGAAGGCGTGATCGATCTCCACCTCGCCCAGCACCCGCGGCGCACGCCAGTCGAAACGTTCCGAGCCGGCGACCTCGGCGAGCGCGATCGGGGCGAGCTGATGGTCGGTGACCTCGAGCACCTGCTCGGCGGGCAGCGTCAGCGTCCACGCGTCCAGCGGCGCGGAACCGGCCACCAGATACGGATGCGGACCGGTACCGAACGGCGCGGCATCCGCGCTCTCGTTGGTCGCCACGACCGTCTGGGTGAGGCCGTCTGCGCTCAACCGGTAGGTCGTCTCCACGCGCACACGCCACGGGTACCCCGACTGCGGCACGATCACGGCGGCCAGCGTCACCGCATCTTCGGTGCGGTCGACGACCGCGAAGTCGAGCCAGACCGCGAGGCCGTGCAGCGCGTTCGGGCGGCCGATGTCGCTGAGCGCGAGCTCGTGCGTGTGTCCGCCGAACGAGTACGCGCCGTCGACGACGCGGTTCGGCCAGGGAGCGAGCGTGGCGCCGCGGTAGCCGGGACGCACCTCGTCGGCCGCGAACGGCACGACCAGGTCGCGCCCGTCGACGGTGAGCGCACGCAGCGACGCGCCGACGCTGGCGATGTGCGCTTCGTAGGCTCCGAGGCGGAGGGTGAGGTCGGTGCCCGAGACGGGAACGGACGCGGTCGTCGGGGCAGGTGTCTGTGGCATCGTCAACATCGTAGTGTCAGGGCCGGTCGCCGGTGGCGATCGGCAGGTCGGGAGTATTCGACCACTGGCTCCAGGAGCCCGGGTACAGAGCCGCGTCGTGGCCCGCGACGGCGAGCGCGAGAACGGCGTGGGCAGCGGTGACGCCCGAGCCGCAGTACACGCCGACGGACTGCCCCTCCAGCTCGGAGTAGCGGGCACGCAGCACCTCAGCGGAAAGGAGGCGCCCCTCGGCATCCAGATTCTCGGTGGTCGGCGCGTTGCGGGCGCCGGGGATGTGTCCGGCGGCGGGGTCGAGCGGCTCGACCTCACCGCGGTAGCGCTCCGGGGCGCGTGCGTCCAGGAGCACACCGCCCTGTGCGAGGGATGCCGCGGCATCGATGTCGAGCCTTCGGCGCTGTCCCGCGTGCAGCGTCACGGTGCCCGGCGTGGGCGTCACATCGCCGGTCTCGAGGGCTCCCCCGGCGGCGCGCCAGGCACGCAGCCCTCCGTCGAGCACCCGGGCGGGAATGCCCGCATCCGTGAGCATCCACCAGGCGCGGGCCGCGGCGAACGAGTTCCAGTCGTCGTAGACGACGACCGTGTCGCCGTCCTCGACTCCCCAGCGGCGCACGGAGCGCTCGAAATCCGCCGGGGACGGAAGGGGATGACGCCCCTCGCTCGGCGCTCCGTGAACGGCGAGCTCGCCGTCCATGCGGACGTAGACGGCGCCGGGCACGTGGCCGTGCCGGTACGCCTCCTGGCCGTCAGGGGCATCGAGACGGTAGCGCACGTCGAGGACGATCGGCGGGGTGGGGGTGCTCAACTGGGCCTTCAGCTCGGAAGGCGCAATGAGGGGAGAGACGCTCATGGGAGCGAGGTTACGCGCGTGCGCGTACGGGCGGACACCGACGCTTCGGCATCCGCCCGCACGCTCAGGGGATCAACCCGAGATGCGACTCAGGTGGCGTCGACGCCAGATCACGGCCCCGCCCGCCAACAGGAGGAGCACTCCGGCGAACGCGCCCGCGAACAGCACACCCGACTGACCGCCGGTCGCGGCGAGGTTGGCGCCGCCTGCCGCGGGCGCCGGCGTCGCGGTGCCCGCGCCCGGATCGCCGCCTGCATCCCCGGCGGCGAGCACGGTGATCGCCGCCGAGGCGACCACCTCACCGTCGACCCGCACCTGGATGGAGTGACTTCCCGGCTCGAGATCGGACGGGATGACGACCTGTGCGGAGAACGCGCCGTCGACGACATCCGCCTGGGCCAGCGCCCGGTAGGTGCTCGCCACGCCGACCTCGACGCGCGGCACGGTGAAGTCGCTGCCCGTCACGGTGAGCGCGTCGCCGGCGCGGACCGAGGCCACGCTGAGGGCGATCGACGGGTCGTTCTCGACGGGCGCCTGCGCCGCCGTGAACGTCCAGTTGTCGACCTCGAACAGCGGGCCCGCGGCTGTGACGGCCGCGGTCTCGGGCTGGGCGAACACGAAGAACACGTCGTGCGTGCCCGTCGCGCCGGTGACATCGGCGGTGACCGTGGTCCACGCGCCGGCTGCTCCGTCGACCGGCAGCGTCGCGACGACCGGGCCGTCGACGTTGTCCAGGCGAACCTGCACCGAGGCGCCCTCGACGAGCGGCTTCACGTGCGCCGACACCGTCGCCGCGCCCTCGCCGAACGCGACCTTCGACAGCGCCGCGAAGTCGCCGTCGTCGATGCTGGACAGCGCCATGTTGCCGTTGCCGTTGTGCTCCGGGAACTCGACCGACGGCTGGGTCGTCGCCGTCGTCTTCACACCGAGCTGCCAGGCCAGCGTCTCGGCCTCGAACGTGCGGTACGGGTCGAAGTCCTCGACCTGCGCAACGCCCGCGCGGGTACCGACGATGGGCTTGATCGTGCCGTCCGCATTGAACTCGAGCTTGTCGATGTGCACCGAGCGGTAGCCCTGTGTCTGCCCCGACGTGCCGAGCGCCTGCGCCCACGCGGCCCCGCGCGTCTGCGCGTGGTACGTGAAGTAGGTCTCGCCCTTGTACGTGAACATGTCGGAGTGGTTGTTGCCACCATTGCCGTTTCCGAAGAACGTGCCCTGGTTCTGGAAGGCCACACCGGCGTACGTCGAGGCCGGCAGCTTCATCGGGTCATCGGTCATCATGTAGGCGATGCCGCCGCGCGACGGGTACTGCCCCGCAACCTCGTTCACCTGGAAGTTCGACGAGTAGGAGTAGTAGTACTTTCCGTCGTGCTTGAACATCGACGACGCCTCGAACATGCCGGGACCGTCGATCTCGACCGGGTCGCCGTCGAGGGTGACCATGTCGTCCTTCAGCTTCACGACGCGCGTCGACTTGGGGTTCTGCGGACCCTGGACGTTGGCACCCGAGCCGATGGTCGCGTTGCCGCCGAAGTACAGGTACGCCTGGCCGTCGTCGTCGATGAAGATCTCCGGGTCGAACAGCCACATACCGGCCGGGAACCCGCCGTTGTTGATGTAGCTCTGGGACACCTTGTCGGGGATGATCTTCTTGCCGACCGGGTCGGTCCACGGGCCGAGCGGCGAGCCGCCGACGACGACCGCGGTGCCGGTGCCGCTGTCGCAGAAGTACAGGTAGACCTTGCCATCCTTCTCGATCGCCGCGGGCGCCCACGAGTTGCGCGCCCACGGAGCCGCGCCGCCCTCGCGAGCGATCGGCACGGATCCGTGATCGACCCAGTTGACCATGTCGGTCGTCGACATGACGTTCAGCGTCGTGATCGCCCCGTACCCGTTCGACGCCGTCGGCAGGCCGTTGGCGTCCTTCGAGTTCGCCTCGTACTGCTGCGTGTCGTTGGTCGAGTAGATGTAGAGGCGACCGTTGTAGATGAGGTGGTGCGGGTCGGCGCCGAACTTGTGGCCCACCAGCGGGTTGTGGTCACCGATCGGCTTGGTCTGCACCTTCTCCAGCGAGGTGAAGCCGGGGCCGGCTGGAGCGTCCGAGATCTTGACGAGCGAGATCTCGTCGACCTGGAAGTCCTGGAGCGCGTTGGAGTTCCACGGGGTCTCGACGAACAGCCAGTCCATGCCGGGGTGGCGCTGGTCGGCGACGAAGTCCTTCGAGAACGATCCCCACTCGCCCTTGGCGAAGCTCTGACCACGATCGTCGCAGCCATTGAAGTTGGCCGGGCAGAAGGTGAAGTTGAACTGCTGGGTGTCGGGGCCCTCGGTGTACTTGAGCTTCGCGCTGAGGCGGTAGCCCGCCCCGGCCTCGAGCTTGCCGGTGACACTGGCGAACGGACCGGATTGCGTGTTCGTGCGGCCCGTGACCTTCAGCGCGTTCAGGCCGCTCGCGGCATCCGTCGTCAGCGTCAGCGTGCCGCCGCGCGAAGCCTGCCAGCCGGTGAAGCCGTCGACGAAGCGACCGTCGGGCAGCAGGTTGCCGGGAACGACCGGCACTTCCGGCACCGTGGGGGTCGTCGGCGTCGTGCTCTGAACCGTCAGCGATGCATCGTCGACGACGAAGGAGGCGACGGCCGTGTCCCACGGCGTCTCGACGAAGAGGTAGTCGTACGTGTCGACGGCCGGGGTGAAGGTCTTCGTGAGCGTGAGCCATTCACCCGACGTCGCCGTGCCACCGACCACCGGCGCGCACGCGCTGCGCGAGGCCGTGCAAAGGGTCACGTTGACGTTATGCGTCGCCGGGGTGCCGGTGTATTTGATCGACAGCGACAGATCGTAGGAGCGATCGGTCTTCAGCTGCCCGGTCACGGTCGCGGCCGGTCCGGACTGGAATCCCGTCCGGCCGGAGATCTGGATGGCCCCGGTGCCCGTCCGGGCATCGCTGCTGGCCGCAAGCGTGCCGCCGAACGGTGCGCTCCAGCCGGCGATGCCGGCTTCGAACGTGCCATTGCTCAACAGCTGCGTGGTTGCAGCCGTCGCCGGCGAGGTCGCGAGCGCCGACAGGACCAGCGCGCCGACACCGGCGAGTGCGCCGAGTCGGCGCAGCGCCGGCCGCGGAGAGGGTGTGGGTGGTTTTTTGTGATGACTCACGTCGATGACTCCTTTGATTGGGTACCTCGGTGCGCCCATCGGCAGGAGCCTCGACGTTCAGTGTGAGCACGCCTCGCGGGGTGTACACTTTCGCCGTTCCAGACCGAGGCGGCTTCGCCGCCCGTGCACAGTCAGGAACACTCCGACGACTCCTCGGACGGTGGGCGCACGCGAAGTGCATCGCGAGAACGTGCCGGCATGCACGCTCTCCCAATCCCCGTCCGGGGAGTCGTCCGGTCTGTGCGAAGACGGCGGCGCTCGGGTGAGCGACACTGCCCCCGACATCCCGTTCGGATGGAACGTTCGCGATGTTACCGGTACCACAAAGGGGCGGCAAGCCTGCCCTCACGCTTTGGACACCGGTTTCGACGGGTTATCGATAACAGGCCCCGCACCACCCCATGGACAACACGGGCGCCTCGGGTGCATACTTTCAGTATGGCTGAAGGTATCGTCGACGCGGCGCCGTCACGGCGCGAATGGATGGGGCTCGCGGTCCTCGCCGCCGGACTCGGGATGATCGTGCTCGACGGGACGATCGTGGGCGTCGCCATGCCCGACATCATCCGCGACCTCACACTCGACCTGACCGACGCGCAGTGGGTCTCGAGCCTGTACGCCGTGCTGCTCGCCGCGCTGCTGCTGTCCACCGGCAAGCTCGCGGACCGCTTCGGACGAAAGCTCCTCTTCCTTCTGGGCATCATCGTCTTCGTCGGCGGAAGCGTGTGGGCGGCGGCATCCGCGACCGGTGGCGCCTTGATCTCCGCCCGCGCCGTGCAGGCCGTCGGGGCCGCGTTCATCATGCCCTCGACACTCTCCACGGTGAACGCCGTCTTCCGCGGCCGCTACCGCGCCGCGGCCTTCGGGGTGTGGGGGGCCGTCATCTCGGGCGCCGCAGCGATCGGCCCGCTCGTGGGCGGCGCGCTCACCCAATACGCCTCCTGGCAGTGGGTGTTCCTCGTGAACCTGCCGCTGGGCGCCATCGTCTTCGCCCTCGCGCTGTGGGCGGTGCCCGAGACGCGCGGTGCCGGGTTCCGCCGCGGCGCCGACGTCGACGGCGCGCTCCTGTCGGCCATCGGTTTCGGCTCGCTCGTCTTCGCCGTCATCGAGGGACCCGACCTCGGGTGGTGGACACCCACGGCCGACCTGCGGCTGGGTGGCTGGGTGTGGCCCGCGACGGCGCCGATCTCGATCGTGCCGATCTGCCTCGCGGTCGCGGCCGTCGCGCTCACCCTGTTCGTCATCTGGGAGCGGCACCGCGAGCGCGTGCAGCGCGACGCTCTGCTGGACCTGCACCTCTTCTCGCTGCGCACCTTCTCGTGGGGCAACGTGACCGCCGCCATGGTGGCCGTCGGCGAGTTCGCGATCATCTTCGTCCTGCCGCTGTACCTCACGGCGGCGCTCGGACTGTCGATCATGCAGACAGGTCTGGTTCTGGCCGCCATGGCGTTCGGCGCGTTCGCCTCGGGCGCGGCCGCTCGACACCTCGCCGCGCGCTTCGGCTCCCCCGGCACCGTGCTGATCGGTCTGGCCCTGGAAGTCGTCGGCATCCTGATCCTCGCCGCGATCGCCACGGCGACCACGCCGGGGTGGCTCATCGCGCTGCCGCTCGTCGTCTACGGCCTCGGCCTCGGCCTCGCCTCGGCCCAGCTCACCGGAACCGTGCTGCGCGATGTGCCGGTGGAGATCAGCGGCCAAGGGTCGGCGACACAGTCGACCGTCCGCCAGATCGGCACGGCGCTGGGCACCGCCTTCGCCGGTGCCGCCCTGTCGGTCTCGCTCGCGCTGACCCTCCCCGGAGCGTTGACGGATGCCGGGATCACCGGCCCCGCAGCCTCCCAGCTCGCCGACGCGACCCGCACCTCGGCGGGCACCCTGATCTCACAGCTGCGCGCCGAGGGCTCCGCCAGCATGCTGGGATCGCAGACGGATGCCGCCGTGCAAGCACTGTCGGCAGGATTCGCCGACGCGACCCGCTGGTCACTGCTGCTCGCGTCGCTCTTCCTCATGCTCGGGCTCGTCGGCGCCGCGCAGCTGCGACGGTTCGCGCGCAGTTAGGCTCGGGACCATGCGTATCGCCGTGACCGGAGCATCCGGAAAGCTGGGAACCGTCGTCGTCCGTGAGCTGCGCGCGAGCGGCCATGAGGTCGTGGGGATGGACGTCGTCGGTGCCCGCGGCGCCGGGTTCGTGCAGGTCGACTTCACCGACTACGGGCAGACCGTCGACGCGCTGCAGGCCGTCAACGACCAGCACGACGGGCTCGACGCGGTCGTGCACCTCGCGGCCATCCCTGCTCCCGGCATCCGCTCCGACGTCGCGACCTTCCACAACAACATCGCCGTCACGTTCAACGTGATGTGGGCGGCGATCCGCCTCGGGATCACCCGCATCGTCACCGCGTCCAGCGAGACGGTGCAGGGCCTGCCCTTCGACGTGCCGCCGCCCTACATCCCCGTCGACGAGGCCTACGCCGCGCGTCCCGAATCGGTCTACTCCCTGGTGAAGCACCTCGAGGAGACGATGGAGAAGGAGCTCGTGCGCTGGCACCCCGAGGTGTCGGTCACCGCGCTGCGCTTCTCGAACGTCATGATCCCCGCCGACTATGCGGAGTTCCCGTCGTTCGACGCCGACGCGACGCAGCGCAAATGGAACCTCTGGAGCTACATCGACGCCCGCGACGGCGCCGCGGTCATCGCCCGCGCGCTCGAGGTGGCCCCCGCCGGCTTCGACCACTTCCTCATCGCGGCCGGCGACACCGTCATGAGCCGCCCGAACGCGGAACTCGTCGCGGAGGTCTTTCCCGACGTCGAGATCCGCGGCGAGCTCGGCGTCAACGACTCGCTGTTCTCGACCGCGAGGGCGCAGCGCCTGCTGGGCTGGTCGCCGCAGCACTCCTGGCGCGACGAGGTCTGAGCCGCGCGCGAGCGGTTCAGTTGGCGCGTCCGCCGGGAATGACGCCGCCGTTCCCGGCGCGAGCGCCAACCGAAGCGAGGGCGCGTCGGCTACAGCCACCCCTTGTCCTGCGCGATGCGCACGGCCTGGGCGCGATTGGACGCGCCCAGCTTGCCGATCGCGGCGGACAGGTTGTTGCGCACGGTGCCCGCCGACAGGAACACCTCGGCGGCGATGGCGGGCGCGTCGCGGCCGTCGGCGGCGAGCCGCAGGATCTGCCGCTCGCGTTCACTGAGGGGGTTCGCGCCCTCGAATAGGCTCGCCTCGGCGAGCACCGGGTCGACCACTCGCAGCCCGGCGTGCACCCGCCGCACCGCGTCGGCGAGATGCTCGACCGACGCGTCCTTGACGACGAATCCGGCGGCCCCGGCATCCAGCGCGGCACGAAGATACCCCGGTCGGGCGAACGTGGTGACGATGAGCACCCGGGTGCGCGGGCTGGCGGCGCGGATGCCGAGAGTCGCTTCGATCCCGTCACGGCCGGGCATCTGGATGTCCATGAGACAGACATCGGGCCGCACCGCCTCGACGAGGCGGATCGCTTCATCACCGTCGCCGGCGACCCCGACCACCGACATGTCCGGCTCGAGGTCGAGCAGCGCGGCCAGCGCGCCACGGAGCATTGCCTGATCGTCGGCGAGGACGATGCGGATGCGTCCGTCCGCGTCCGCGACGCTCACCACGTCACCTCCACCCTCGTGCCGCCCGAGCCTGCGGAGGTGACCGACAGGCGCGCGCCGGACATGGCGGCGCGTTCCCGCATCCCCCGCAGACCGTTCCCCTCGGGGCCACGCACTCCGCGCCCGTCATCGGCCACGAGGAGGCCGCCCGGGCGGATGCGCACCGACACCGCCGACGCCGCCGCATGACGGAGGACGTTCGTCGTCGCCTCGCGCAGGATCCAGCTCGCCGTGAGAGCCTGCGCGGGCGAGAGCGCCTCGGCATCCCCATCGACCGCGAACCCGACGCCCGCGGCACGCAGCACGTCACGGCTCGTCGCCAGTTCGTCGGCGAGCGTCGCACTGCGGATGCCGGCAACGGTCTCGCGCACCCCCGACAGCGCCTCCGCGGTGAGAGCCTCGATGTCGGCGAGCTCGGCGTCGGCGCGCTCGGGATCGGTGGCGATGAGTCGTCGCGCAAGCTGGGCCTTGACGCGCACGACCGTCAGCGAGTGGCCGATCAGATCGTGCACGTCTCGCGCGACGGCCTCCCGCCCCTCACTCGTCGCGAGCTCGACCTCCAGCTGCTGCGCCTGGACGGAGCGGACGATGAGCGCCGTGGTGACGGTGTTGACGGTGGCCAGGAGCACGATGATCGCGAGCACCGCCACATAGTCGACGCCGTCCGGCAACAGGATCACCGTCGCCGCCGCGACGGCGATCCCCGCGGCGACCGTGACCCAGTGCGCCGCGCGGGTCAGCCCGTACGAGGCGAAGGACATCACGAACGGCACGAAGCTCAGCGCATTGCCCGACACCGCCGGAATGGTCAGTGCGGCGCAGACGATCAGCGCGGCGAACGCCACCCACTGGATCGGCTTCGGCGGTGTGAGCAGCCCCCCTCCGTCGCCGCTCATCCCGTTGAGGAAGGCCGCGATGTAGATGAGCACGAAGGCGACGAGCGCACCCCAGCCCGTGACGACCCAGCCGGCGTCGGCGGGCGATCGAAGCAGGCCGAGAATCGGGTAGATGAGGAAGACGAGCCAGACGACGGCCATGACCCAGCCGTAGCGTTCCCACACCGAGTCGGCGCCCCGCTCCCGCACGCGCCCTGCCTCGCGACTCATACTCTCGACCCTACCGACGGGCGCGAGAGCGCTTGACACCGACGGCGACCAGCGCAGCGAACGCGACCAGCCACACGACGATGTTGAGGGCGATCGCCCACGGCTGGTCGCTCTGGCCGGTCGTGAGGACGCCGTCGGTGAGCGGCCAGCGCGCGAGCGCCACCACACCGTACATCGGCGTGAACCGGGCGATGTCGAGCATCGTGCCGTCCAACGGCATGAAGACGTTGCCGAAGAACCCGAAGAAGGTCAGCGAGATCGAGGCGAGCGTCGCCGCGCCGTCCGAACGGAACACGAGCCCCATCCCCAGCCCGTAGAGCCCGAACAGCAGCGCACCGCCGAGAACGAGAACCGCGGAGGCGGCCCAGCGCCATCCGTCCGACGCCTCCGCTCCCGTGGCGGCGCCGACCACGAAGACGAGCGCCACCGCGAGCGTCGCCGCCGCCAGCGCGGTGATCAGCTTCGTCGCCGCGTACCCGGCGGTGCGCAGCGGGGTCATGGCCAGCTGGCGTCCCCATCCCTGCGCCGCCTCGACGGCCGCCGTCGATGTCGCCGAGGTCATCGCCACCGCCGCACCGTAGGCCGCCATCGACACCATGACGTAGAAGCGGACGTTGCCGTGCCCGGCGGACGCCCCGCCGTAGGAGGCACCGGCACCGAATAGCAGGTACATCCCCACCGGCATCGCGAGAGTGAAGGCGAGCGTGTAGGGGTTTCGCATCTGACGCAGCGCCTCCACGCGCAGCATCGTGGGCGAGATCGTGAGCGCATGAGCCATGGGTCAGTCCTCCGTCAGTGCCGTGAAGGCGGTTTCGAGCGTGGGGGCCGTCACTTCGAGGTCGTGGGCGCCGGCGCGCAGCAGGGTGAATGCCGCGGCGTCGGCGTCTACGGCGCGCAAGTGAACGCGCCCGCCGTCCTCGCGAAGGTCGGTGATCCCCTCGGTCGCGGCCAGGACGCCGATCAGCCGCGCGGCGCCGTCGGCGGGCAGGGTCGCGGCCACGGTGCGGGCGCCGAGGCTCGCGCGCAGCTGCGCCGTCGGCGCGTCCGCGACGATCCGCCCGCGGTGCATCACGACCGTGCGGCGTGCGAAGTGCTCCGCCTCCTCGAGGTAGTGGGTGGCGAAGATGATCGTGCGCCCGGCATCCGCCTGCGCTCGCATCACGTCCCAGAACCGCTGGCGCGCCGTCACGTCCATGCCCGCGGTCGGCTCGTCGAGCACGAGGATGTCGGGATCGGCCACGAGCGCCAGCGCGAAGCGCACCCGTTGCTGCTCACCGCCCGAGCACCTCGACACCCGACGCCGAGCGAGCGACTCGAGCGCCGTCTGCCGCATCACCTGCGGCACCCGTCGCCGGGCCGCACGCCCGTGCAGCGAGGCGATCACCTCGACGCTCTCGCGCACCGTGATGTCGCCGAGCAGCCCCCCGGTCTGCAGGACGGCGGCGATGCGCCCGGATGCCGCGGCATCCGCCGCCCGCTGCCCGAGCACCCGCACCGTGCCCGCGGTCGGCTCGACCAGCCCCAGCAGCATGTCGAGGGTCGTGGTCTTGCCGGCGCCGTTGGGTCCCAGCAGGGCCACGATCTCGCCCCGGTGAACGGTGAGGTCGACGCCGTCGACCGCGCGCACGGCGCGCTCGCCGAGACCGAAGGAGCGCTCCAGGCCGTCGAGGCAGAGCACCGTTTCGATCTCGCGAGAAGGCGACATGCGGGCAAAGTCAGGCGGGGCGAGGATCACGGGCTCGGTCGTCATACCCCCCAGCCTGGCGGCGCGGGGACCACGGATCAGGAGGGCCCTGTCACGCGTGCGACGTGAGACGTGTCACGTCGCGGAGCACCACTCACCGCGCGGCGACGGCGGCCTTCGCCGGTCTCCCCCGCTTGGGCCGGTCGGACGAGAGACCCCGCGCGAGCGACACGGACGACGGGCCGGAGAGCCTGTCCTCGACGTGTGCGAGCCAGCGCACCTCCGACTCGGCGGCGAACAGCGACGCCGACAGCGGCAGCGCTGCCACCACGGATGCCGGGTCGCCGCCATCCACGGCGACGTAGCGCGCCGTCAGCTCGTCGAGCCGCCCCTGCGAGGCTTCGCGCTGCGCGCGCACCAGGTGCAGCACATCGACGCCGGGCAGGGTCGCTGCGAGCGCGACCTTCAGCGCCAACTCGTCGCGGGTCGTTTCTACCCGCTCCACGGGAGAGTCGAACCACTCGCGGACGGCGGCGGAACCGGCATCCGTGATGCGCCAGTACACGTGACCCTCGGCGTCGACGTCATCCTTGGAGACCAGTCCGTCGCGCTCCAGGCGCTCCAGGGTGTTGTAGATCTGGCCGACGTTCAGCGAGGCCGCTCCGGTGCGTCGAGTGAACTCGGCGCGCAGCTGATAGCCGTAGCACGGAGCTTGATCGAGGATCGCCAACAGGCTCTGACGCACCGACATCCGCGTTCCCCCGACCTT
This sequence comes from Microbacterium sp. AG790, assembly GCF_003634765.1. Taxonomy (NCBI): domain Bacteria; kingdom Bacillati; phylum Actinomycetota; class Actinomycetes; order Micrococcales; family Microbacteriaceae; genus Microbacterium; species Microbacterium sp. AG790. The sequence continues at coordinate 343,936 of NZ_RBWZ01000006.1, read as the reverse complement.
CGATTATGTGATTTCTCAGTATATGCATACGCGGAAACTCCCCCGGCGCCGCGACAACAGGGTCGCCGACCGTCGTCAGTCCTCGGACCGCAGCCGCACCGCGAGCGCCGCCGCCGTTCCCACCGCCGCGCCGACGAGCGTGTCGACGATGCGCTCGACGGCGAGGGGCAATGTCTCCGCCGCGCCCGTCGCCGCGCCGATCAGCAGCAGCACGAGCGGCGTGATGAACACGAGCGCGAGCGCGTAGTGGCGCACCACGACCATCTCGATCGCGAACTGCAGCACCCCCAGCAGCAGGCCGAGCGCCCAGACGGGCAGAGGAATGAACGCCAGCACGAGATACAGCCCGCCGCCGACGACCGTGCCGACAGTGCGGTGGATGCCGCGCGTCGTCGCATCCCTCCGCCCCACCGGCAGCCCGACCACGGCGAGCCCCGCGCAGACGATCCAGTACGAGCGCGCCGGGTCGACGACCACCGCGGCGGCCACTCCCGCGACACCCACGATCGCGGCGCGCAGCGTCAGCGTCTGCGCGAGCGCCGACCACCGCAGCGGAAAGAGCTCGCCGAGCGGACGCGGCTGCTCCCGGCGGTACCGCGGCAACAGCAACGGCGCGGCGACCAGCAGACACGCGAACACCCCCGACGCGGCGACGATGGTGAGGTAGACCGCCGGGTCGACGACACGCACGCCCCCATGGGGCGAGGTGATCTGTGCAGACAACCCGAACACGAGCACGAAGAACACCGGTCCGGGCGGCCCGAGCGAGACGGCACCGGCCAGCGCCGACGCGACGACCGTCGTGACCAGCACACCGCCGAGCACGAAGGGCACGCCGCCTGCGGCCGCGAGGGTGCCCGACGCGGCGCACACCCACAGCGCCAGCGCCAGCAGGGGCGCCACGCGTGCACGCTCTCGCGGTCGCAGCCAGCCGCCGTAGATGACGGCGAACGCCCCGGTCGCCGACAGCAGCGCGAGATTCGCGTAGCCGGATGCCGCGAGCACCACGATCGGCACGGTCATCGCGAGCCCCGCCTGCAGCGCCAGCGGCCAGCGCCGTCCGCGCGCAGGACCGAACGTCGCAAGGCTCCGCGCGACGTGGGCCGCCTCGGCCCGCACGCGGTCACCGAAGCGGGCGGGCGGAGTGGACGACGGCATCCCTCCATTGTCGTCTGGCGCTCGGCCGGATTCGCCCGGTTCGCACAGCCCGCGCCGAGGAGCGCTCGCTACGGTCGACAGCATGGAAGCGATCTCGCACCCCCTGTCCATCTCGACCGACGAGGGAGTGGCGACGTTCTCCGCCGAGCAGCTGCGGATGATGCGCGACGAGTTCCAGCGCTTCCTGCTGGAGTACCAGTTCGGCCTGCGGGAGGTCGAGACCAAGCTCGGCATCCTCCGCGACGAGTTCCTGCTGATGCACGACTACAACCCGATCGAACACGTCTCCAGCCGGGTGAAGTCGGCCGACAGTCTCGTCGACAAGATCACGCGCAAGGGTGTCGACCCCAGCTTCGACGCGATCCGCGCGGCGATCACCGACATCGCCGGCATCCGGGTGACGACGAGCTTCACGAAGGACGCCTACCGCCTGTTCGACCTGCTCACGCAGCAGGACGACATCACCGTGCGGGAGGTGAAGGACTACATCGCCCACCCCAAGGCCAACGGCTACAAGAGCCTGCACGTGATCGTCGAGGTTCCCGTCTTCCTCTCGTCGGGACGCGTCGACGTCGCCGTCGAGGTGCAGTTCCGCACGATCGCGATGGACTTCTGGGCGAGCCTCGAGCACAAGATCTACTACAAGTACGCCGGCGCGGTTCCCGACGGTCTGCTCGCCGAGCTCAAGGAGGCCGCCGAGTCGGCATCCCTTCTCGACGCCCGCATGGAACGGCTTCACGGCCAGCTCCACGGCCCGGCCTCGGCGACGATCCGGGCCGTCTGAGCACGCCGGCGCAGAGCGTGGACGCATGAGCGAGGACCCGCGCCTGGAGGCGGCGCGCTACCGGATCGGGCAGGAGGCCCGCGCGTCCGGGGACAATCCCGCCGCGGACGGCGCCGACGATGCACCTCCGCGCGCGCACGGCACGCCCACCGCCCACGAACGCGCGTTGTACGTCGAGACGGCCATCCAGCAGGCGATCCGCCGCGGAGACTTCGACGACCTGCCCGGCGCGGGCAAGCCGCTGGAAGGCCTCGGCGATCACCACGACCCCGACTGGTGGATCCGCCGCAAGATCCAGAACGAGCGCCTCACCGGCCTCGGTCCTGCCGCGCTGATGCTGCGCACCGAGGATGCCGAGTTCACACAGACCCTCGACGCCCTGACGCGCGACGCCGACGTGCGCGCCCACGTCGAGGACTTCAACCGCCGCGTGGTCGAGGCTCGCCGCCAGCTCCAGGGCGGTCCGCCCGTCGTGACGGCCACCCGCGACGTCGACGCCGAGGTCGCCGCGTGGCACGAGCGCCGGCGGCAGCGCGCCGCGGCGGCATCCACCCCGCCGTCGGAGTCCGAGCCTCGGCGCCGGCGGCGTCTGTTCCGCAGGCGCTGAGCCCGCCCGGCCGGGCCCGCGTCGGATGACAACGGATGCGGAGACGGGCAACAGATGCGGAAAGGAGAAACCCCCCGCATCCGAATCCGTTGACGGTTTCCGCATTCGCGTGCGCCGACGCCGGCGCCGACGCAGTGCCGGGAGCCGGATGCCGGTAGCCGGATGCCGGGGGCCGAGTGGCGGACCCGGCTCAGCCGATCGCGGCCCGCCAGTCCTCGAGCAGGCCCGCCGTGGTGCGCGTCTGCGCCCACGGCATCTCGGGAGCCTCGGTGCGGCCGTCCCGCAGGGCCAGGATCGTCGCATCGGCCTCGACGGCCATGGGGCTGGACGTCTGCGTGTGGATCCGCTCGACGGTGCCGTCGGGGCGGCGCAGCACGGCGTCGGCGGTCGAGACCACGCGACTGCCCCAGACGTTCTCGATCTCGAGGACGCCCTCCGCTGCGCGCACCACCGCACGGCGGGGAAGGTCCGCGGTGATCGCGGTGGCGATGCGCGCCTCGAACCCGCCGAACGCGACGGTGGCCCGGGCCTGCTCATCGACGGCGCCGACGACGCCGTCGGCATCCACGATCACGGGCGGGTGGTCGATGCCCGCCCATGCGGCCAGCCCCACGGCGAGGGATGCCGGGTAGCACCCGACGTCGAGGATCGCGCCGCCGGCCGTCGCCGGGTCGAACAGACGCCCATCGTGCGCGTCGGCGGTGAAGCCGAGCGTCGACTCCACCGACCGCAGCTCGCCGATCGCGCCCGACGAGATGAGCTGGCGAAGACGCTCCGCGAACGGACCGAAGCGGTACTTGAACGCCTCGACGACGGGAAGCCCGACGCGCGCAGCGTGGGCGAGCACGGCCTCCGTCTCGGCGACCGAGATGCCCAGCGGCTTCTCGCACAGCACCGCCTTGCCCGCATCGAGCGCGGCGTGGGCGAGCTCGGCGTGGGTCGTGTGGACGGTGCCGATGTACACGGCATCCACGTCGTCGCGCGCGAGCACCTCGTCGTACGTGCCGGCGACCGCAGCGCCGTAGCGGTCGGCGAACTCACGCGCCCGGATGCCGTCGCGCGCGCCCACCGCGTGCAGGACTCCGTGTTCGGCGTGCGGCAGCGCCGCGAGGAAGTCACCCGTGATGACGCCGGCGCCCAGGACCGCCCAGCGTGCTTTGTCGCTCATGGTTCCACGCTAGCGGCGCCGGGCCGCGCGCCGGTGCCGCGCGGATGCGGACGCGGATGCGGATGCGGATGCGGACGCGGATGCGGATGCGGTCAACGGAAGCGGAGATTGCGCGGCGCCTGCTCCGAATCCGTTGTCACTGTCCGCATCCGTTGTCGCTGTCCGCATCCGCGCGCGTGGCACCTCCGCCGACGGACGACGCCGGCCGAGGGGATGCCGCGAAGTGTTACGGCCGATCCGTCACAATCGCCCGCGTCGCCCTAATCTGTGCTGGTGAGCACGCAGCCCGACAGCGCCGACTACGGTTTCGACACCCGACAGGTGCACGCCGGCGAGGTCGACGAGCGCAACCACGGCGCGCGCATCACCCCCATCTACCTGACGGCCGCCTATCGCTTCGACTCGTTCGCGCAGGCCGAGGACCGCTTCACGGGCGCCGAGACGGGTCAGCTGTACTCCCGCAACCTCAATCCGACCCACGAGGTCGCCGAGCGTCGCATCGCCTCGCTCGAAGGAGGGACCGGGGCGATCGTCGTCGGCTCGGGCCAAGCGGCGATCACGGCGCTGCTGCTGGGCCTCGCCGGTGCGGGCGAACGCCTCGTGTCGACCGCGAGCATCTACAGCGGCACGCGCATCCTGTTCGATCGCACCTTCGCGCGACTGGGCGTGTCGACCGATTACGTCCGCGACGCTGCGGACGAGGACGAGTGGGAGCGGCGGATCACGCCGCAGACGAAGGCGATCTTCGTCGAGACGATCCCCAACCCGAAGAACGACCTCGTCGACGTCGCCGCGGTCGCTCGCATCGCACAGCGGCACACGATCCCGCTGATCGTGGACAACACCGTCGCGACCCCGTACCTGATCCGCCCGCTCGAGCACGGCGCCGATGTCGTCGTGCACTCCTCGACGAAGTTCCTCACCGGGCACGGCGCCGCCCTGTCGGGTGTGATCGTCGACGGCGGCCGCTTCGACTGGGCCGGCTCGTCCCGCGATTACCCGGGGCTGACCGCGCCGGCCGCCCCGGGCCGCCCCGCGCTCGTGGACAGCCACGGCGAGCGCGCACTCGAGGCCTACCTGCGCTTCGGCATCGTCAACGACCTCGGCGCCGCTCTGTCGCCGGTCAACTCGTTCCTGCTGCAGCAGGGCATCGAAACCCTGTCGCTGCGCATGGCGAAGCACCTCGAGAATGCCGAGACCGTCGCCGCGTGGCTGACGACGCACCCCGCCGTGGAGAGCGTCGACTTCGCGGCTCTGCCCACGAGCCCCTTCCACCGCATCTCGCAGGAGCGTTTCGGCGGCCACGCCGGATCGGTGTTCGCCTTCACCGTCCGGGGCGGACGGGCCGCCGCGGAGCGCTTCTTCGACAGCCTTCGCCTCATCAGTCGCATGACGAACATCGGCGATGTCCGCTCGATGGCCCTGCATCCGGCGACGACGACGCACGTGTCGTTCCCTCCCGAAGAGCGCGAGCGTCTGGGCATCGGCGACGGGCTCATCCGCCTCTCGATCGGCATCGAGACGGCATCCGACCTCATCGCCGACCTGGACCGGGCCCTCGCCGCAGCCTCTTCCTGACGGTTCACGGCTCCGGACATGTCGCCGTATTGCGTCTGACGGAGCCGGCCTGCGCCAGGGCGTTTACCGTGGAGATATGACCTCGTCGCCCACCGCACCGATCGCCGTGCCGGTCGATGCCCCCGCGCACCACACCACCGACCTCACCTCACCGGGCTTCTCGTCGTCGCTGTCGCCCGACGAGTTCAAGGCGCTCTTCCGCGGCCACCCGGGCGGCGTCGCCGTCATCACCGCCGACGCTGGCGACGGACCGGTCGCGCTCACCGCGACGAGTGTCGCGAGCGTGAGCGCCGAGCCTCCCCTGCTGATCTTCTCGGTGTCGGCCCTGTCGTCGTCGGCCGCCGTGCTCGCGAAGGCCGAGACGGTCGTCGTCCACCTGCTCGACGCCCACGACCTCGACCTCGCCCGCCTCGGCGCCACCAGCGGCGTCGATCGCTTCGACGGGTCGCAGCCGTGGTCACGTCTGGTCACCGGTGAGCCGGTCTACCACGATGTGCGGGCGTGGGTGCGGTGCGCCGTCATCGAGCGGATGGATGCCGGCGGCTCCACCGTGTTCGCGGCGCACGCGCTGCAGTCCCAGCTTGAGCGCGACGTCGCCCCGGGCGAGCCCGGCGACGCGCTGGTCTACCACAACCGCACCTGGCACCGCCTCGGCGAGCACTCGCGCATCTCCTGACGCCCGCCCGGGCACCGAACGCGACAGGTTACGGCGCCGGTGGCCGCGCGACCAGAAGCTCACCGCGGCCGCTGGCGACCACATCGCCCTCTGCCGCCGCGATCAGCCACGTCGTTCCCGCACGCGCGTCGGCGCCGCCGATCACCACCTCGCCCGCCGTGACGACCACGACGGCGAAGCCCGCAGCGACGACGGCCGAGCCGTCGAGGACGTGACGCTCGAGGCGGAAGTACGCGTCCGCCGCTGCGGGAAGCACCGGCCCCTCGTTCCCGACCGGCGCCGGGTGGACGAGCCCGGCGATCTCGGCGGCGCTGCGCGCCCGACGGTTGACGGCGGTCAGGGCGCGGTCGAAGCCGATCCCCACGTGGCCGTCGGCTGCTCCGTCCAGCGCGAAGCCGCGCCACTCGAGCAGGATCGAGAGGTCTTCGGGCTGCTGCAGCTCGAGCAGCAGCACCCCCTCGCCGATCGCATGCAGCTCTCCGGGCGGCACCCACACCACGTCGCCCGCGTGCACGTCCACGCGGTGCAGCAACGCCAGCATCTCGTCGGTCTCCTGACGCGCCACCATCCCCGCCAGGCGGTCGGCAGCGATGTCGTCGCGCAGCCCGAGGTGCACCGTTCCGCCGGAGAGGATGTACCAGGCCTCGGCCTTGCCGTGCGCGCGGCCGAGATGAGCGGCCGCGAAGGCATCGTCGGGGTGGGCGTGCACCGGGAGGCGCTGGCCGGCATCGAGGAGCTTCACGAGCAGACGCGTATCGGCGCCCCACCGCTGCGCGTGCGCACGGCCCAGCCAGTGCACGGGGTCGGCCGTGACGGCGTCGCGCAGCAGGATGCCGGCACCGCCCGGACCGTCGGGGAGCACCGTCAGGCCCGTCCGCGCCTCGCCGGCCACGGTCGTCGTGGAGGCGATCCAGTCCTCCGGCTCGCGTCCGGCCGGTGGCGGCTCGGCGCGGAACGCGCAGATGCGGGCGCCGCCGCGGTAGAAGCGGTCCGCGGGGCGGTTCGAGGGCAGCCGGATCGGCATGACGATCGCCGTCAGAGCGCCGACACCGCGTCGGCGGCGGCACGCGTGACCGACAGGAATCCGCCGACGAAGCTGTCGCCGAGACCGATGGTGGTGGGCGTCGCCGTGTCGACCACGACGGCGGCCACCCCCGCGGCATCCGGCCGGGACGCCTCGATCGCCGCCACGACGCGGACGCCGTCCGGATGCCGCGGCAGTCGCCCGGTGTCGTCGAGGTCGGCCGCGTCGAACACATCGCCGAGACGGTAGCGCGTGCCCGAGACCCGGACCGCCGCCTCGAGGGCGGAGCGGTGGCGCCGCGCGCGGGGGCCGACCGCGATCGACCAGAAGCGCGTGTGCACGACGAGCGCCGGCACCGGGATGAGCCGGTGCGCCTCGGCGAGGGCGGCGTCGACCTGCGCGGGATCGCGCAGGTCGACGGTCCGACCGACGTACTCCTGCAGCTCGTCTTCGTTCATGCCGTAGACGTCGATGCGCGTCAGCAGGCGATCGCGGGCGATCGCTGCGAACTCACGGCGATAGAACCCGGCATCCTCGTAGTAGACCAACGCCTCGGCCGGAAGATGCCCCATCGCCGCCCACAGGTCGTCCAGACGCGCGGCCAGCAGGTCGGCATCCTGCATCGTGTTGAACCCCGACACGAGGAAGGCGTCGGCGTCGCGCAGGCGCTCGCCGAGCTGGGGGGCGATCGCCATCTCGCGGTTGGGGCGATCGTTGGCGACGATCACGCGGTTCGCCGACGGTGCCACGATCTCCCCGTCGGCGAGCGCGACGACGGCCCCCGCGGGGTACTGCACGATCAGGTGCGGGTCGAGGGTGTCCGCCGCGGCGGAGCACACCCAGTCGATGATCGGCGGCATGAGCCGTCGCACGTTGTCGTCGATGCTCACGAGGTGCTGCGTGCTCGGGATGCCGAGGTGCGCCAGCGCGATTCCCGCGCGCACACCCGTCCCGCCCAGCGTCACCGCCGTGTCGAAACGCGCCGCGAAGGCGTCGAGCAGGTCGGAGGAGGCGGCGAACCGCTCCCCTCCGACGCCGCGTTCGAGCAGACCGAGGATCGCGACGATGAGCGCACGCTCGTCCTCGATGGGCGCCGCGCTCACCAGCTCGTCCCGCCGCACGCCGTAGTGGCGGGCCAGAGTGCTGATGATCGCGGCATCCCACCGGATCTCGTAGTCGACGGTGCCGCCGAGTCCGAGGACGAGTCGCGCGCTCATGGTGTCGATGATCTCCCGCCGGCCTCGGTCAGTACAGCTCGGCCTTGCCGGCGGCGCCGAACAGGTCGATCTTCTCGGCGGCCGTCACCTTGAGGGCGGCGATCGGCTCGGGCTGGATGGCGTTCGGCTCGCGCAGACGCTCATCGATGCCGAGGATCTCGCGCATGCGGTTGTGGTAACTCACCTTGATGTCGCTGGAGATGTTGATCTTGTTGATGCCGAGCGAGACGGCGCGGGCGAGCTCCGCGTCGGGGTTGGCAGAGCCGCCGTGCAGGACGAGGGGGATCTTGACCGCGGCCTTGATCTGCTCGAGCAGGTCGTGACGCAGCTCCGGGTTCTTGTCGGACGGGTAGAGCCCGTGCGAGGTGCCGATGGCGATCGCGAGGCTGTCGACGCCGGTCTCGGCGACGAAGCGCACGGCGTCGTCGACGTTGGTGTAGATGATCTCCGCGGCGCCCGACTCGCCGTAGCTGTCGTTGGCGCCGATCGTGCCGAGCTCACCCTCCACCTGGATGCCGACGGCATGCGCGGCCTCGACGACCTTGCGGGTCAGCGCGACGTTCTCTTCGAACGGCAGCAGCGACGCGTCGATCATGACCGACGTGAAACCGGCCTGGATGGCGACGATCATCTGCTCGTACGTGCCGCCGTGGTCCCAGTGGATCGCGACGGGCACGGGCGAGCGGTGCGCGCGCTCGCGGATGGCGGCGATGAGGTCGGTCGTCACGTGCGAGACCTCGTCGGGGTGGATCGCGATGATGACGGGCGCGTTCTTCTCCTCGCTGATGTCCATGACGCCGAGGAACATCGCCCAATCGCTGATGTTGAAGGCCGGGATGGCGAAGTTGTTCTGGTTGGCGATGTCGAGGATGGACTTGCCGGTGTACAGCACCACGGTGGATTCTCCTGTGTTCGGTGGGGTGGGGTTCGGTCAGCTCTTCACCGAGCCGGCCGTCAGGCCGCTGATGAAGTAGCGCTGGAAGAAGAGGAAGAGGATGAGCACGGGGATCGAGCCGAGCACGCTCATCGCCATGATCTGGTTCCACTCGTAGGAGTGCTGGCCCATCAGCAGCTGGATGCCGATGGGGACGGTGCGCATGTCGATCGTGCGGGTCAGCGTCAGGGCGAACAGGTACTCGTTCCACGCGATCATGAACGTGTAGATGCCCACCGACACGATGCCGGGCACCGAGATGGGCACGAGCACGCGCCACAGCGCCGTCATCGATCCCGCGCCGTCGACGCGGACGGCTTCGTCCAGCTCACGCGGCAGGGTGTTGAAGTAGCCGGTCATCATGATGATCGCGTAGGGCAGCGTGAACACCATGTAGGTGAGGATCAGGCCGGGATACGTGTTGTACAGACCGAGGCCCACCATCAGACCGAAGTAGGGAATGAGCAGCGTGATCGGCGGCACCGCCTGCACGCTCACGATGATGACGTTGAGCACACGCTTGCCGCGGAACTCGAACCGGCTGAAGGCGTACGCCGCCTGGATGGCGACCAGCAGCGTCAGCACCGTCACGGCACCGGCGACGATGTAGCTGTTGAGGAAGAAGCGCATCGTCTCGGGGTTGGTGAAGATCGCGATGTACGCGTCGAACGAGAACGTGTCGGTGATCAGTCGTGGCGGCAGCTCGAAGATCTCGGTGTTCGACTTGAACGAGTTCGACAGCATCCACAGCACGGGACCGGCCGCGAACACCGCCCCGAGGATGAGGCCGAGGTAGACGCCGGCACGAGCGGTGCGCCGACGGGTCTGCACGGACATGGCCATCTCAATCCCTCGCCTTCTGGTGCCGCACGTAGAACACGGCGAGGACCATCGACATGAGCAGGACGAGCACGGCGGCGGTGGCCGCGAGCGAGAAGTCGTACTTGGCGAAGGCCAGTTTGTAGGTGTAGGTGCTGAGCACCTCGGTCACATCGATCGGGCCCCCGCCGGTGGTCATCCAGATGAGGGCGAACTGCTGAGAGGTCCAGATGAGGTCCAGCAGCAGCAGGCTCACGATGATGGGGCGCAGCTGCGGCAGGGTGACGTTCCAGAAGCGCTGCACGCTGCTCGCACCGTCGACGGTGGCCGCCTCGTACAGATCGCTGGGGATGCCCTGCAGCCCGGCCAGCAGGCTCACCATGAAGAAGGGGTAACCGGCCCAGATGTTGATGAAGGTCACGGTGCCGAGGGCGAGCTGCGGGGAGGCGAGCCACTCGATCTGAGACTGGAGCAGGAAGTTGATGACGCCGTTGGGGGCGAGCAGCATGCGCCACAGCACGGCGATGACGGCGACGGTGAACAGCCACGGCAGGACGTAGAGGCCGCGGAAGACGGCGCGGGAGAAGCCGCCGATGAGCGGGCTGTTCAGCATGAGGGCGAAGCCGAGTCCGAGCACGAGGTGCGCGGCGACGCTGACGACCGTGAAGACCACCGTGTTGGAGGTCGCCTTCCAGAAGGTCGCATCGCCGAGGACGGTGAGGTAGTTCTCCAGCCCGACGAACTCGCTGTGCTTGCTGAGGATGACGTTGCTCTGCAACGAGTAGCCGATGACCATGACGATCGGGACGATCATCAGGACGAGCAGCAGGATCAGCGTCGGCGCGAGGAAGCCGTAGGACTCCGTGGTGCGCCGCAGTTGGCGACGACGCCGCGAGTGGGCGACGCCGGTCACCAGCACTTCGGTGTCCATCGAGACGGGTGTTTTGAGGGTCATGAGACCGCACGGCTCCTTGCGGGGTTCCGGGGGCACCGGAGGGGTGGGTGGACGGGTGCCGCACCGCTGTCGCGCAGCGATGCGGCACCCGGGTGGGTGGGACGACTCAGAACGCCGCGGCCCAGGACGTCTGCGCGTTCTTCAGCGCGTCGCCCATGGACTGCTGCCCGTCGAGGGCCGTCTGCAGCTGCTGGCCGAGCTGGCGCATGAGGTCTTCCGCGGTCGGCAGGCCCGTGAACTCATTCGCGGGATAGCCCGCCTTGTAGATGTCGAAGGCCTTCTTGAACAGTTCGTCGCTGCCCGAGAAGTCCGGGGTGGACTGCGTGTTGCCGGGGAACGCCTTGGCGAGGGTCGACAGCTTCGAGTTGGTGTCCTTGCTCATGAGGAACGACACGAGCTTGAACGCGGCATCCTTGTGCGCGGAGTTCTCGGCGACGCCGATGCCCCACGACGCGTAGGGGATGCCCCGCTGACCCGTGTAGCCGTCAGCGGCCGGGATGGCCGAGATCGAGAACTTGAGGTTCGGGTTCGACTGACGGATCAGGTTGATGTGCGCCAGCGAGTCGATCATCATGCCGACGCGGCCGTTGGTGAACTCCTCGACCTTGTCCTGCTCCTTCATGGTGAAGGAGCCGGAGGCGATGACGCCGTCCTTCCACAGCCCGTCGATGTAGTCCATCGCAGACGTCACGTCCTTGTTGGTGAGATCGGGTTTGCCGTCCTTCAGCATCGATCCGCCCGAGGCCCAGACCCAGGACATCACGTCGTTCTGCACGCCGTTGGGAGCTTCGAGCGAGAGCGGGAGCACCCAGCCGGAGACGTCACCGCCGAGGGCCTTGATCTTCTTCGCAGCATCGGCGAACTCGGTGCGCGTGGACGGGGGTGCGGCCACACCGGCCTTGGCGAGCAGGTCGTCGTTGGTGAACATCGGGTAGACGAAGTTGACGACCGGGATCATGTAGGTGCTGCCGTCGACCTTGATCTGGCTGGCGAGCTGGCTCTCGTCGTAGTTGTTCTGCGTCATCAGGTCGGTGAGGTTCGCGATCACGCCCTTGGAGGCGAAATCGTTGACCCACGCGCCGTCCAGGCCGACGACGTCGGGCATGGTGCCGGATGCCGCGCCGGCGAACAGCTGCTCCTTCGTCGATGCGTACGGGCCGCTGACGAGCTTGACCTTGATGCCCGGGTTCTCGGACTCGAACTGGTCCATCAACGCGCGGAACTGCCCGTCGGGCAGCTCCGGCTCCCACCACTGCGCGAACTCGATCGTGACATCTCCGCCGGCGTCGCCGCTGCCGGACGGCGACGCGCTGCTGGAGCAGCCCGCCATCGCGACCAGCGTCACTGCCGCCGCAACCGCGCCGAGAACCGTGCGGGCCGTGCTGTGACCCCGCCCCACTCTGGACATCGTTTCTCCTCTTTGAGTTTGTGCGCACTCCGCACCACTGCGGATTAATGCGTCTTTCAGCACCATTATGCCGTCTTTTGCCGCTACGTCAAGGGGTTCTCTCCGCAAATTGCCCTCTTCTGCCGTCTTTTGCACGTTATGGGCGCGAAAACGGCATCCGCTGTGCTAGGGATGAAGACATGGACAAAGCAGCCTCCCGTGGCCGTCGACTTCCCGCCGGCCGCAAAGCCGACCTCGCGGCCTACGTCGCCGAGCAGGGACAGGTCACGGTGGCCGAGCTGTCGGAGCACTTCGACGTGTCGATCGACACCGTGCGCCGCGACCTCGACCAGCTCCATCGCGAGGGCGCTCTCATCCGCACACACGGCGGCGCCGTGAGCGCCACCGACGGGGCACTGCGCGATCGCGGTCTCGACGTGCGCCTGCGCGTGCAGGTGGAGGAGAAGGAGAAGATCGCCCGGCTCGCCGCCGAGATGGTCGACGACGGCGCGGTCGTCATGCTCAACGCCGGCACGACGACGCTCGCCGTCGCCCGTGCCCTTCGAGGGCACCGTGATCTCACGATCGCGACCAACAATCTGAGGATCCCCGCGGAGATCGCCCCGTCGGCGTTTCGCGACCTCTACGTGTTCGGCGGAGCCGTCCGCACGATCACGCAGGCCACCACCGGCCCGGTGACCTTCGCGATGGCAGCGGGCGGGCGCGAACTCGACATCCGCTGCGACCTCGCTCTCGTCGCTGTCGGCGCCGTCGACGAGTCCGGGTATTCGACGAGCAACCTCGGCGACGCGACCATGATGGCGGAGATGATCGACCGCGCCGACCGGACGGCGGTGCTCGCCGACTCCTCCAAACTCGGACGTCGGCTCTTCGCCCAGGTCGCCCCCCTCGAGGGCGTCGACTACCTCATCACCGACGCTCCCCCACCTCCCCCTCTCGCGAACGCCCTCGGGCAGGCCGGCGTGAGTCTCGTCGCTCCCTGATCGCCGCACGGCCTACAATCGCACCGTGGGCACGATCTATTACGGGGGCTCGGCTACTCCGATCCATATCGAGGACAGGGTGCTCGCACACCTGAAGGTGGTCGTGGCCACCAAGCTCCGCCGCGGCGAGAGCTTCACCGTGTCGTGGCAGCACCCCGACGGCGAGACCCGAGGCCGCAGCACCATCTGGCTGCATCCATCGATCCCGTTGCGCTTCGTCTTCGACGATCCCGAGCCCACCGAGCTGAATCGTGCGTGGATCGAAGAGCTGGCCCAGTCGGCGAGCACGTCCGGCGGCATCCAGCTCGCCGAAGAGCAGATCGAGTCGGTCGAGGGCGACGCGGACAACGCTCCCCAGACGGTCGCCGTCGCCGACGACTGATCGCCTCAGAGTCCGCGCGCCGGAGGGAAGTGCGGGATCGGAACCGGCCGGCTCGAGGTCGACTGTTCTTGCGCGCGGAGGATCTCCTCGCCTCTTTCGACGCACTCCTCCAGCGACGACAGGCGTGATCGCCGAGCACCGCCTCTGATCCAGACCGTCTCGAACCCGCCGTCCGTGCGCTCGATGTAGGCCACGACGAACTCGGCGTCGCGTGCGCTCACGCGCCGGTCGCACAATCGCCAGGCATCCTCATCGATCGGGAGGAGTTCGAGGTGGCCGCCGACATGCGCTGTCTGCGTCATCGCCGTCATCGTCGTCACCGCCTTCTCCCCCACTGTCGGGGAAGCCAGCCGGCGGGGCGAGGGGATTGACAGCTTGCCGCACCCGTGCGACGCGCGAGGCCGTCAGCCGGTCAAGACCTCACCGGAGTATGGCCCCTCGGGCTCGGGGACGATCTGCAGCCCCGCCGTCGAGTTCGCGGCGTGCGTCAGTGCCTCCAGCCACGCCCGGTTCAGGGCAGGCTGACGACTGCCGTGATACGAGTAGACGATCGACGCGTGCGGATGGAGCCAAATGGCCGTACGCCCATCGCCGAGGCTCGTGTCGTTGCGCCACGTGAACGTGAATGTCTCGCCGCGGCGGAGCTTCTGACTGATGACGACCTGCAGGTGCGCGAGCACGCGATCGTCGAACTCCGCTTTGACACTGCCGTCGTAACTGAACCGTCCCACCGCTCCACAGTAACGTGCGAGTCACGTGCGCCCCGATCGGCTTGATCCGTCAGGCGAGCGCCGCCGTGCGTCGGGAGATCTCCGCGCACGCCCGGTCGGCACCCAGGATGTCGGAGGCGAGCGAGGTCGTCGCGTCCAAGACGGCGACGGGGATGCCGCTGCCGAGGAGCATCCGGCAGACGCTGAGGGCACCGTCGTCGATGCTGGGGAACTCGACGATGTCGGTGGAGCCGGCCTGGTTCAGGCGTTGCGCGTACGTCAGCACCGCATCCGCGACGTCATCGGTCGTGAGGATGCGATGCCCCTCGATCAGGATGTCTTTCACAGTTCGACCTCGCCGGGGATCGTCAGTACGTGGGATGGTGATCCTCAGTACAGCCGAACCGGGCGGCCTCGACGAGGGGCTTGACAGCCTCCCGCGACGATGTCAACCCCCCGCGCCCGCGCGCGCGACGAGGGCACACTGAGCGCATGGCACTCGCACTCATCCTTCTCATCGTCGGTATCGTCCTGATCCTTCTCGGGGTCTTCGTCGAGGCGGCGAAGTTCCTGCTGTGGATCGGACTGGTCATTCTGCTCATCGCGATCATCGCGTGGCTCATGCGCGTCGTGAAGCGCAACGCCTGACGCGACCGGAGCCGGCGCCGCCGTGGGCCGTCAGGCGCGGCGGTAGCCGGCGACCATCGGGCAGTCGAACGGATCGCGCGCCGCGAGGCCGACGCGGTTCAGGTAGTCGATGACGATGGCGTATGAGCGCCACACGCTCGTCTCGGTGTACGGGATGCCGGCGCCCTTGCAGTAGTCGCGCACGACGGCACGAGCGCGTGAGAGGTGCGGGCGGGCCATGCTCGGGAACAGGTGGTGCTCGACCTGGTGGTTGAGGCCGCCGAACATCCAGGTGGCCCACCAGCCGCCGTTGATGTTGCGGGACGTGCGCACCTGCTTGGTGAAGAAGTCCAGTCGGGCGTTCGCATCGATGACGGGCATGCCCTTGTGGTTCGGGGCGAACGATGCCCCCATGTACACGCCGAACACGGCGAGCTGGACGCCGAGGAAGGCGAAGGCCATCCCGAGCGGCAGGAGCAGGAAGACCGGGACGATGACGACCGCGAGTCGCGTCGTGATGAGCGCCAACTCGAGTCCGCGCTTTTTCACCGGCTGCCGCGACAGCAGGTGGCGGATGCCGTGCGCGTGCAGGTTGAGCCCCTCCAACGTCAGCAGCGGGAAGAAGAACCAGCCCTGGCGGCGGGTGATGAACCGGCGGATGCCGCGGGCCTGCACGGCATCCTCGACGAGGAACGAGATCGTGTCGACCTCGATGTCGGGGTCCTTGCCCACGCGGTTGGGGTTGGCGTGGTGGCGGGAGTGCTTGGAGTCCCACCACGAGTAGCTGATGCCGACGACGCCGGCGGCGAGGATGCGCGCAAGGCGATCGTTCGCCGGCCCCGAGGACAGGATCTGCCGGTGCGCCGCCTCGTGGGCGAGGAACGCCACCTGGGTCAGCACGATGCCGAGCGCCGCCGCGATGAGCAGCTGGAACCAGCTCTGGCCCAGCAGGACGAAGCCGGCGACGCATCCGGCGAGGCAGAGGGCCAGCGCCGAGCCGACGAGAGCGTAGAAGACCGGAGCCCGGCGCAGCAGCCCGAGTTCCTTCACCACCTGCGACACCTGGGTGTACGAACGCGCGACCGGCGGGAACGTCTCCGACGTCGCGTACGTCTGTCGGATCGGGCCGAGAGTGGATGCGGGGGTGAGTGTGGCCATGACCGGCTCCGTTGATCGGCGGTCCATCGCGGGAGACGATGCCCGTGGGGCGAAGCCAAAGGCGGGTGCCGATCGCTGGTGCCGACACTACGCTTACGTCTATACGGCGCCCGGCATACTCCCGGCGCCGCCCCCCTCTCGACGACTCCTCAAGGACGCGGCATGACTCTGGCACTGGCGATCGATCTCGGCGGCACGAAGATCGAGAGCGCCCTCGTCGACGCGGACGGCGCGATCGTCGAGGGCTCGCGCCACCGCACCCCGACCGGCGCGGGCGCCGCCACGGACCTCACCGTGCTCGAGCGCGGCCTCACGGAGGTGATCGACGGATGCCGCGCGCACCCGCGGTGGAACGAGGTCGTCGCGGCGGGCATCGGCGCGGCCGGGCCGATCGACATCACCGCCGGCACCATCGCGCCGATCAACCTTCCCGCGGCGCACGGATTCGCCATCGTGGCGGCGGTGCGAACCGCAAGTGGGCTGGACGCCGTGACGCTGCGCCTGGACGGCACGTGCATCGCCCTCGCCGAGGCGTGGCGGGGTGCCGCGCGCGGGGTGCGCAACGCGATCGTGTTCGTCGTGTCGACGGGTGTCGGCGGCGGCATCGTGTCGGATGGGCGGCTGGTCGCCGGTGGTTCGGGCAACGCGGGACACCTCGGTCAGATCCTCGTCGCCGACGTCGACGGCGAGCCGGCGGCATCCACCCTCGAGCAGCGTGCCTCGGGACCGCACACGGTCGCCTGGGCGCGCGCCCAGGGCTGGGCGGGCACGACCGGCGAGGAGCTCGCGGTCTCGTACCGCGCGGGCGAGGAGGTGGCGGTCGCGGCGGTCGCGCGGTCCGCGCATGCGGTGGGCGTCGGCCTCACGAGCGCGGCGACCCTGCTGGATCTCGAGCTGGCGGTCGTCGGCGGCGGGTTCTCGTTCGTGGCGGACGACTATCCGGACCGCATCGAACGCGTCGTTCGCGACAGCGCCGTCAACGCCTACGCCGGGCGGTTGAAGGTCGTGCGTGCCGGGCTGGGCGGGGATGCCCCGCTCATCGGCGCCGGCGCACTCGTGCACCGCGCCGACCTGCTCTGAATCCGCCCCCTGCGCTCCGACGCCACGCGATGTCTTGACGATGTCGAGGGTCGGTGCTTGCATCGGGCCATGCATCATGTGACCTCCGCCGACGGAACCCGACTCGCCGTCCACGACACCGGATCGGGGCCCGCCGTCGTGATCGTCAACGGCGCCCTGTCGACGGCGAAGGATGCCGCCGCGCTCGGCGCGGCGCTGGCCGATGCGGGCCTCCGGGCGATCACATACGACCGGCGCGCCCGCGGCGACAGCGGCGACACGAAGCCGTTCTCGCTGCGTCGGGAGGCGGAGGATCTGGCCGCCGTCATCGCCGGCGCGGGAGGGGAGGCGGCGGTGCTGGGCCACTCCTCCGGCGCGGTGATCGGGCTGTACGCGGCATCCCTCGTCGCCGAGACGGGCGTGCCGGTGCGCGCACTGTTCCTGTCCGAACCCCCGTTCCACTTCGGCGTCCACGAGCCGGCTCCCGATCTCCCCTCGCGCATCCAGGCGCTCGTCGACGCGGGAGATCGCGAGGAGGCCGTCGTCCTGTTCCAGCGCGAGGCGGTCGGACTTCCCGACGCGATGATCGCGCAGTTCCGCGCGACCGACGCCTTCGCCGGTGTCGTGCCGCTGGCGCAGTCGACCGTCTACGACGCGACACTCGCGCGCGAGCTGTCCACGCCGACCGATGCCATGCTCGCCGTCGACGTCCCGGTGACGATCCTCTGCGGTCAGCAGACCTTCCCGTTCCTCAGCGCGGCGGCCGAGCGCCTCGCGGCGGCGATGCCGCACGCCGAGCTGATCATCTCGCCGGAGTCGGTCGGTCATCGACTCGATGCGCACGCGGCGACACGGATCCTGGCGGCGCGGCTCGCCTGACGCGCAGCCCGCCCGCCAATCCGTTCGGCGTCGAGCCTCGAACAACCTCCGTCACGACACCGGTCGCGACCCGAACAGGAGGTCCGTCATGAACTCGTCACCGAACCGTCTCGTCGCCACCGTCTTCGGCGCCGTCTACCTCGTCGTCGGCGCCCTGGGCTTCGCCGTCACCGGCGGCGTGGGATTCCTCGCCACCGACGGCGGACTGCTGCTGGGGATCTTCGCCGTGAACCCGCTGCACAATATCGCTCACCTTCTCATCGGTGCCGCGCTCGTGATCGCGGGCCTCAGCGGCGTGCGCGCCGCCAAGACGGTCAACGCCACCATCGGCGCCGCCTATCTGCTGCTGGGCGTGGTCGGCTTCTTCCTCGTCGGCACCTCGGCGAACATCCTCGCGCTGAACGTCCCCGACCACTTCCTGCACCTCGCCAGCGCGATCGTGCTGCTCGGTGTGGCTCTCGGCGCCGAGCGCGGCGCACGGTCGGTCACGGCATGAGCGCGCCCTCCCGCGCGGCGGCCGCTCCGGGAGCCGCCCTGCGCGCCTGGACCGTGCCGCTCGCGTGGGGGGCGGGCCTGGTCTCGATCGGCATGGGCGCGGCCGCCATCACGGGTGAGGCGTCTTCGGGCGCGGCCCGCGGGTCGGGAGTCGTCCTCGCCGTGGCGGGACTGCTGTGGCTGGCCTGGGGTGCGGCGGCGCTGAGCGCCGGCCGCCTGCTCCTGCCCCGGACCGCGGCGGCGTCGACGCTCGTCACTGTCTTCGGCGTCGCCGCGCTTGTCGTTCTGACCGGAGGCCGCGCGAGCATTCTGGCCGCCGCGGTCGCGGTCATCCTCCTTCTGACGGCGGCCGTGATGATCATCGCCGACGCTCGCCGGCGCGTGGCACCGGCCGGCGCGATCCGCACGGTTCCCCTGCTGCTGGCCGCCGCCCTCGTGGCCGTCGTGGCCACACCGGCACTCGGCGCCGTGCAGGACGCGGCGCTCGTGCGCCCCGACGGCACCGTGATGGTCGTCGATCCGCACGCCGGCCACTGACAGGCGACGAAGAGGGGTGGATGCCGGTGCTCCCGGCATCCACCCCTCTCGGTGTGCGCGTGGCCGCGGCTCAGGCCAGCGTGCTCTGGAAGGGGTCGAACCCCTCGGGCAGAAGCGGCACGTCGGCGACGGTGCTGCCGATCGTCAGCGTCTCGCCGGTACCGGCGGACTCCTGCGCCGACAGCATGACGTCGAGCACGTGATAGCCGAGTTCGCCGGTCGCGACGTGGGGACGTCCCTCCGCGATGGCGCGTGCCATATCGAGCACGCCGAGACCGCGACCGACGACGGTGCCCTGCTCGGGGACCTCGACCCACTCCTGCTCGAACCGCATGCCGTCACGGATCACGCCGAGCGGCTTCACGTACGCGATGCGTCCGGTGAACGCGTTCGGGTCGGGCAGCACGATCGTGCCCTCCGAACCGTGGATCTCGATCACGCCGTGTCGCTCCAGCGCCGAGTCGAAGCTGAGCAGGTGGGTGCCGTGCTGTCCGCCGGCGAAGGAGGTCAGCACCTGGACGGTCGAGGGCACCTCGACGGGGAAACTCTCCCCCGCGCGCGGCCCGGTGTGGATCTGGCGCGTCTTCTGCCAGCGCGAGCCGCGCGCCGTGACGCCGGCCACGGGTCCGAGCAGGCTCACGAGCGCCGAGAAGTAGTACGGACCCATGTCCAGGAGAGGTCCCGCCCCCTGGGCGAACAGGAACGCGGGCTCCGGGTGCCAGAGGTCGGGCCCCTGCGTCTGGAACGAGGTCTGCACGAACAGCGGCGTGCCGATGACGCCCTCGCGGATGGCGCGCTTGGCGGTCTGGAAGCCGGGGCCGAGGATCGTGTCGGGGGCCGAGCCGATGCGCACGCCGGCCGCCTCGGCCTGCGCGAGCAGCTCACGCGTGCTCACGCGGTCCAGGCCCAGCGGCTTCTCGGTCCAGACGTGCTTGCCGGCGGCGACGGCGGCCTTGGACACCTCGACGTGCACCGCCGGGATCGTGAGGTTGACCACGAGGTCGACGTCAGGGTTGTCCAGGACGTCCTCACCCGTGCCCCAGCTGGGCACCCCGTGCTCCTCGGCCTTGGCCTTGGCGCGCTCGGGCATGAGATCGCCGACGGCGACGACCTCGACGTCGGGGAAGGAGGTCAGGTTCTCGAGGTAGGTCTGGCTGATGACTCCGGTGCCGATGACGCCGACGCGGAGGGCACTCACTTGACGTACCCCCCGTCGCGGAGGAAGGCGAAGCTGGCGGCGATGTCCTCGAACACGTCGCCCGGGGCCTTGTCGTACTCGATGACGGCGTAGCGGATCGCCGTGCCCGCCTTCAGGGCCTCCGCGAGCGGCACGTCGGCGGTGCCGGCGTGGCGCTGGTCGAGGCTGTCCGAGCCGAAGGACTCGGCGCCGGGAGCCCACGGGTTGGATGCCGGGACGACACCGTCCTTGACGTGGACGGCGACCAGCCGGTCACCGAGCGCCGAGACGAGGGCGGGCACGTCCTGGCCGCCGGTGAGCGCCCAGAAGAGATCGAGCTCGATCTGCACACGCTCATCGGTCAGCGCCACGAAGCGCTCGTAGGCGGTGGCGCCGTCGAACGAGGCCACGAACTCCTGCGCGTGGTTGTGGTAACCGACGCTGAGGCCGAACTCGGCCGCCTTCTCTGCGGCGCGGTTGAGCCGGTCGGCGATGTCGGCGACGCCGTCGGCCGTGAGCCACCGCTCGGGGGCGACGAACGGGTCGATGACCGTCGTCATGCCGATCTCTGCGGCCGCCGCGAAGACGACCTCGGGCGCGGGTGTCGGGATCTGGCCGTCCGGGGTCCAGAGCGTGTCGGACAGGAGCGGCGCGTGGCCGGTCGGAGACGCGAGTCCGCTCGCGTCGAGGGCGGCGCGGATCTGCGTGGGGCGGGAGACGAAATCGAACGCCTCCACGTTGCGCAGACCGATGGCGGCGAGCTTGTCGAGCGAGCCTCCCATATCGGCGGTGAACTCCTTGGCCAGCGTGTACAGCTGGACGGAAGCGACGGGCAGTGTCATGACGTGCGTCCTTCGAACCTCGTTGTCTCGTGTGTGCGGCGCTCGCGGCGCATCGTCCGCGTGGCGCTGAGGCGACGGTACCACAAAACCTCCATGTGGAGGTTTTTTCTCGAACATCGACTAGGTTGGATGCCGTGAGCACGACGGACGGCACGGGCGACGAGACGGTGATCGGCCGGCGCGGCCTGCAGCCGAAGGGGGTCGCCCGCCGTCAGGAGATCCTCGACCGCGCCATCGAGGTGTTCCGCGAGCGCGGGGCCGACGGCACGTCGCTGCGTCGCATCGCGGAGGCGATCGGCGTCTCGCATGCCGCCCTGCTGCACTATTTCGACTCCCGCGAGCAGCTGCTGGTCGCCGTCTACGCGCACGCCGAGATCCAGCGCAACGCCTCCGCGGACACGGCCGTGACGCCCGGCGTCGACACGATGATCGACGCCGCGATCGCGAACGTCGACGTGCCGGGACTGGTCCAGCTGTACACGACGCTGCTGGCGGCCTCTCTGGAGGCGGGCAACGACGTCGGCCGCGAGTTCTTCTCCGCCCGCTTCGAGCGCGTGCGCGGCGAGCTCACCCGATCGTTTCGCCGGCAGCAGGCCGACGGCGAGATCCGCGAGGACGTCCCCGCCGAAGACCTCGCGGCCCTGCTGATCGCGGCATCCGACGGCCTGCAGATCCAGTGGCTGCTCGAGCCGTCGATCGGGCTCAGCGAGACCCTCCGCACGTTCGCGCGGCTGCTCCAGCCCCCGCGCTGAGCGCAGCGCTCACACGTCGGCGCCGACGAGCTCGGCGATCGCCTCGAGCAGACGGGATGCCGCGGGCACCGCTCGGCCGCGCGCCCAGACCGCCGACAGCGGTCGCGTGAGAGGCGGCCCTTCGAGTGCGACGCGCACCACCCGCCCCGCCGCGAGGTCGTCGCGCACCACCAGAGCGCTGACGACGGCGGGGGCGAAACCGGTCGCGGCAGTCGTGCGCACCGCCAGCGAGGAGGGCAGTTCGGCGGCCGGCGCGGCGACCAGCGGGGTGCCCCCCTCCTCCAGCGCGGCGTCGAGCGCACGCCGGGTGCCGCTGCCCCGTTCGCGGAGCACGAGCGGCGTGGCCGCGAGCTCGGCCCGCGTGATCCGTGCCGCCGACGCCCACGGGTGGGAGGGCGCCGCCACCACGACGAGCTCGTCGCGCGCGATGACGACGCGATCGAGGTCGTCGGGCAGGTCGGGGGTCTCGATGAAACCGAGCTCGGCTCCGCCGCGGCGGACCCGAGCGATGACGGCCGTGCTGTTCTCGGCATCCAGCCGCACACCGGCGGCGGCCGGGTCCCGCCGCCGCCACTGCGACAGCCAGTCGGGCAGCAGGTACTCGGCGATCGTCAGACTCGCGGCGATGCGGAGCGTGCCGCGGCGACGTTCCTGCAATGCCGCGACCGACTCGTCGAACCGGGCCGCGGCCGCGACGACATCGCCTCCCCAGCCGGCGACGAGCTCGCCGACCGCGGTCAGCACGGATCCTCGTGCTCCCCGCGCGACGAGCACGGCGCCGATCTCCGTTTCGAGCGCGCGCAGCCTCGCCGAGGCGGCCTGCTGCGTCACCCCGAGTCGTCGCCCCGCAGCGGTGAGACTGCCCGTCTCGCCGACGGCGGCGAGAAGGCGTAGCGCGTCGAGGTCGGCCATGCGCCCCCTCCCCTCCGGTCACAAGCGGACGTTGTGCCCCGACAACGATACGGCGCTTCCGCGCCGAGCGGTGGTGCACCAGGCTGGAGCCATGACCGCCACCGCGCCCGTCCCTCGCGCCCGCCGCCTCTTCCGCGACGTCCCGACCGGCAGGGCCCTGGTGTCGGCGGTGACGCCGAACTGGTTCGCGTCGGTGATGGGCACGGGCATCGTCGCCACCGCCGCCGTCACCCTGCCCGGGTCGCCCGCGCCCCTGCGGGCGCTGGGACTCGTGGCCTGGCTGCTCGCCGCGGTGCTGCTGCTCGTCCTGCTCGTCGCGACCGCGCTGCACTGGCTGTGGCACCCGCAGGCGGCGCGCGGCCATCACCTGCACCCGGTCGTCGCGCACTTCTACGGCGCGCCCGCGATGGCCATGCTCACCGTCGGCGCGGGCGCCCTGCTCGTCGGCATCCCCCTACTCACCGAACCCGTCGCGATCGCCGTCGACGCCGTGCTGTGGACCGCCGGCACCGCGCTCGGACTGGCCACGGCGGCCGCGATCCCGTATCTGCAGTTCACCCGGCACGAGGCGACGCCGGATGCCGCCTTCGGCGGGTGGCTCATGCCCGTGGTCCCCCCGATGGTGTCGGCGGCCACCGGAGCACTGCTGATCGATCACCTCCCCGTCGGCGAGGCGCGCCTGACCCTGCTCGTCGTCTGCGGCCTGATGATCGGCGTCGCGTTCCTGTCGACGCTCGCGATCCTTCCGCAGATCTGGGGACGGCTCGCCCGCCACAAGGTCGGCCCGGCGGCGATGGTGCCCACCCTCTGGATCGTGCTCGGCCCCCTCGGCCAGTCGGTGACCGCGGCGAACCAGCTCGCCACCCACGCACCGGCCGCCGTCGACGGGGCCTGGGCCGGTGCGATCACGATCGCCGCCGTGCTGCTGGGGCTGCCCGTGTTCGGCTTCGCACTGCTGTGGCTGACGATCGCGATCGCGCTGACCGTGCGCACGGCGCGGGCCGGGCTGCCCTTCGCGCTCACGTGGTGGTCGTTCACCTTCCCCGTCGGCACGTGCGTCACCGCGGCCAGCGGCCTCGCACTGCACACCGGGTCGACGCTGCTCGCGGTGATCGCCTACGCCCTGTTCGCGCTGCTGCTGACGGCATGGGCGACGGTCGCCATCCGCACCTTCCACGGCGCCGTCATCACCGGACGGCTCCTGGTGCCGTCCCCGGCGGCCTAGCCTGAGACGATGAGCGACCCCGAGATCCTCCGCTACAGCGCGTTCAGCTCCGATCCCGCCGGCGGCAACCCGGCCGGTGTCGTGCTCGACGCCGGCCGGCTCGACGCGGCCGACATGCAGCGCATCGCCGCGGACGTCGACTTCGCCGAGACCGCCTTCGTGATCGCGCAGCGCGCGGACGGGGCCCTCGGCATCCGCTACTTCTCCCCCGTCGCAGAGGTGCCCTTCTGCGGGCATGCGACCGTCGCGACCGCCGTCGCCCTGGCCGAACGCGGGCATGCCGACGGCGACACGATCGTGTTCGCGACCGCGGTCGGCGACATCCGCATCGAGGTGGAGCGGAGCGCGGACGGCGTCCGGGCGGCGTTCACGAGCGTGGAGCCGGCGGTGCGCGAGCTGCCCGACGGCGATCGCGACGCCATCCTCGGGCTGCTGTCGCTGACGACGGCGGATCTCGACCCGGCGCTGCCTCCGCGGCTGTCCGATGCGGGAAACCCCCATCCGATCCTCGTCCTCGCCGACGCCCGCCCGTTCGACACGTTCGCGTTCGACCCCGACCGGGTGCGCACCCTGATGGACGATCGCGGCTGGCCGGCGACGATCACGGTCGCGCGGCGGCTCGGGCCCGACCGCTTCGCGGCACGGAACCTCTTCCCCGTCGGCCGCATCACCGAAGACCCCGCGACCGGCTCGGCCGCCGCCTCCCTCGGCGCGTATCTGCGAAGCCTCGACGCGGTCGCGGTCCCCGGACGGATCACGATCGCGCAGGGCGCGCACGTGGGACGGCCCAGCCGGCTGCGCGTGGACATCCCCGCGCGCGGCGGCATCCGGGTGTCGGGTGCCGCGGTGGCGATGACGTAGCCGACGGCCGCCCCGGCGGCGAGGAGACTGCGCTACACGCGCGCCGGAACCGCGCGGCCCCAGAGCCGACGGATCAGGAGCGGGCCGCCGATGCCGTGGATCGCGACGCTGCCGAGGACCACCATGCAGGTCGCCGCCAGCACGAGGAAGCCCTCCTCGCCCGGCAGCGCGTTCGCGGCGATGAGCCCGAACACGATGGATGCCGCTCCGCGCGGCCCCATGATGGCGACGAAGATCCGTTCCGAACGGGTGGCCTCGCTGCCCAGCAGCGCGATGCCGACGGGGACGATGCGTCCGATTGTGAGTGCGACGAGAGCGAGGACGATGGCCGGCCACCAGTCGTAGGTCTCGCTGAGCAGGACGACCGCCGCGAAGCCGAAGGCGAGCCACAGCAGGAGGTTCGTGAGCCAGGACACGTCCTCGAGCAGGGTGAGCTCGGCACGGTCGAGCCCCTTCTCCCCGCGCGTCAGGCGGATGGCGATACCGGCGACGAACACGGCGACGAAGCCGTTGCCGTGCAGCAGCACCGCCGCCGCGAACACCACCAGCGGCGCGGCGATGAACGCGATGCGCATGCTCTGCGGCTCGGTCCACCCGCGGCGGTCGGCGAACCCCGTCGCGGCGCCGATCGCCGCCCCGAGCGCCCCGCCCACGACGATGGCGATGAGCCCGGCCGGCGCGGCCACGGCGAACGCCCGGCCGGCGTCGCCGCTGGTGCCCGCCGAGGCGAAGGCGAGCGCTCCCAGCAGCAGCGGCGAGACGAGTCCGTCGTTGTAGCCGCTTTCGACACTCAGCCAGCGGCGCACGCGGGCGGGGATGCGCTCATCGCGCACCAGCGACGTCTCCGGGGCGAAGTCCGCGGGAACCGAGATGCACGCGATCGCCAGGACGACGGCGATCGAGAGCCCGAGCGGCAGGATCAGCCCGACGGCGAGGACGAGCACCAGCGACAGCGGCAGCCCGATGCCGAGCAGGCGCGCCGGCACCCCCGTGAACTGCGAGCGCACGCTGCCGCGGACGTCGAGCGCGTCGACGAACAGCAGGAAGGCGAGCACCATCTCGGCGAGCAGCAGCGTCGCCGGGGACTCCATGAACAGCACGCCCTGCGTGGGAAGGAGCGCACCGGCGATCAGCCCGAGCCCCGTCATCACGATCGGGCCGTTCACGGTGACGCGGCGGAAGGTCCGACTCCACAGCGACCAGATCAACAGCCCCACCCCGGCGACGAGGAGGATGGTCGTCACCACGTCGTCGACGTCCGGCTCGGCCGGTCGGCGGCCGCCGCCGCCCAGGCGGTGAGGCGCTCGAGCGGCCCCCGCCCGGCCCGCAGGGCCCAGAGCGTGCAGCCGACGAGCAGCGCCGCGACGAAGGCGAGCCAGAACCACAGCGACCCGCCCCCGTCGACGCCCATCACCGTCGGCGCCACCGCGAGGGGCGAGACGAGCACGGCGAACGAGAGGACGTGGGCGGCATAGGCCGTCAGCGGCATCGATCCGACCGCCGCAAGGGGCACGAGCACCGCACGGAACCGGCGTCCGGCGAGGACGCAGGCGCCGACGACGAGCAGCGCGACGCCGCCCGACCCGACGATCTCGAGCGTGCCCCCGGAGTGCGGCGAGACGGCCCACGCCTGCGCGAGCGCGGTGGGCACGTCGAGCGCGCCCCGCAGCCCCGGCATCCCGGGCCCTCCTGAGAGCCCCGACATCGACGACATCACCGCGGACGATCCGCCCGGCAGCGACGCCGACGACGAGAAAGACCCGCCGGGCAGGAACGGCGTGAGCCACGCCGTGGGGTCGGCCGCGACGAGCGCCCCGAGCCCGTACCCGACGACGCTGAGCGCGGCGCCCGAGACGAGGGCGACCACGGCCGTCCGGGTACGACGCAGGTCGCTCCGGCCGACCGCGAGGCCGGCGAGGATGAGCGGCATCCACACCGTGAGCGGATACGCGCCGGTGAGCAGGAACTGCACGCCGGCGCCGGCCGACGCCCCGGTCGCACCCGTCACCGCGGTCACGAACGCCACGGACGTCGGGCCGACGACGGCGAGCGCCGCCGCCACCGTCACGAGCGTGCGGGTGGTCATCCCCACGAAGGGGATCACGAGCAGGAACAGCACACCGTAGACCGGGAGGATCACCGCGATCTGCGTGCCCAGCAGCTCGAGCACGAGCCCGATCGCGAGGACCGCGATCGCCCGCCCCGCCAGGCGCAGCCGCGCCGAGCGCACCGCGTCGCCCTCGGGCCGGGCGGCGCCGCCCGTCGCCAACGCCACGGAGATCCCGGCGACCACGGCGAAGAGGATCGAGGACCGCCCCTCCAGCAGAGCCGGCCAGCCGAGGGAGCCGTCCGGATCGACGGCGCCGGCGAGACCGACGTGCACGCCGATCATCCCGAAGACGGCGAGCGCTCGCGCCACATCGACCCCGACGATGCGCGGAGCGCGGCCGAACGCCGCCCACCGCGCGCGCAGCCCGGCGGGCCGCGTCCGCGGCGCCTCCTGCCCCACCGCCGCGCTCATGCCATCGCCTTCAGCGCCGCGATCACGCCGCGCAGACGCAGCTGCGGCACGTACGTCCTCACGAGTGCGGGAGCGATGCGGCCGAGCTGGAGGGCCTCCGGGAAGCACATCCAGAGCGCATCGTGCTCGGCACCGAACTTGCCCTTGAACCGCTCCAGCGAGGAGAAGCCGTAGGCGGGTTCGAGCGCGCGCACGACGCGGCGCGACAGCCGGCCCGGCACCGTGCCGGCGTGCGGTGCCAGCGGCGTGCCGGACAGGCTCACCGTCGGAACGCCGTCCTCTTCGGCCCGCCGGATCGTGGAGACGATGGCGAACTCCATCGCACCCGGCATCGCCTGCTCCGCGCGGCGCATGACGTCCAGCGTCCAGCCGACCACGACGCCGTCCCGCTGGCGCGGCAGCCAGCTCGTCACCGCGTGCACGCGTCCGTCGGCGCCGACGACGAGCATGAGGCGCACGTCCTCGTCGACGAGCTCGGCGAGCCCGCCGAGGGTGAAGCCCATCTCCGGAAGGCTCTTGTCGGATGCCCACGCGGCGCAGATGCCGTCGACCTGGGCCCGGGTGCTCGCGTCGAGGTCGACGTAGCGGGTCCAGGAGGCGGTGACCGACTCGCGCGCCGCGCGGTTGACGGCCGTGCGCAGATCCTGGCGGCGCTTGCCCGACAGGCTGAAGCCCGCCGTCGACAGCACGGCCTCCGTGCCGACCGGCGTGCGCGACCATCCGGCGACGGCGAGCGCGTCCGCCGTCTCGTCGTGGACGCTGTAGAACACCGGCATCCACCCCCGCTCCTCGCAGAAGGCCGCGAACGCGCGGATCGTGGCGACGCGGTCGTCGCCGATCGGGTCGCCGACGGTGAACGCGACACCGGAACGAACGCGGTAGGCGACGAGCGCACCGTCGGGGCCCGTCCAGATCGAGTTGCCCGCCCAGGTGGCCATGTGGGCGAACGTGCCCGTCCCGCGGCGGCGGACGGCCGCGCGGGCCGCGGCGCGATCGGCCGCGGTCGCGACCGGGGCGGCGCGGCGCACCACGGCGCGTGCGCCGGCGACGACGAGCAGGGCGGCGAGCGCGGGCAGGAGCCCCGCGAGGAGGATCACGATCTGCCACTCCGCGTCCGCGCCGCTGATGCCGGACCAGAAGAGGTCGCCGTCGAGGGCGGCCGGCAGCAGCACCTCCGTGAACACCACCCCGGCGACGAAGAGCAGGATCGTGCCGGCCAGGACGACGCCGACGACACGACCGAGGTCGATGAGCAGTGCGCTGACGACGAGGAGGGCGGCGGCCAGCGGTGCGACGGCGGGGTCGACGGCGGCCCCGGTCCACGCGAGCACGCCGTTGGCATCGGGGGTGACCGCGGCGAGCGCGAGCGCGCTGGCCATCACGAGGAGGGCGGACGAGACCGTCCGGCGCCACGTGCTGCGCGCCCCCCTCGTCCACGCCCCGGATGCCGCCGGTCGAGCCCACCACGCCGCGACGGCGAGACCGGGGAGCACGGCGACGGCGCGCGCGACGTCCGACGCGTGTCCGTTGACCAGCAGCATCGCGACCACGACGGTGAGCACGGCCCACCGCACGCTGCGGCGCGTCGGCTCACGCAGTGACCCCGAGGCCGCGAGCGCCAGCACGACCGTGGTGACCGACGGCGTCCACGGCTGGTGCTGCAGCGCCGCTTGGGACAGCGACTCACCCAGCCCCGCGAGCACGCTCAGCCCACCCAGCACGACGGCGACCGCCGTCCCGACCGCGGCGACCAGGGCCGCGCGCACGCTCCCCCTCTGACGCTCGACGACGGCGAGCATCGCGACGAGCCCCACCCATGAGAGCACGCTGAAGACGGCACCCTCGAACGCCACCTCGCCGGCGGCGGAGACGTGCGCGATGCCCATGCCGATGGCGCCGGCGGCGACGGCCAGGGACAGCGGGGAGCGCACAGCGGTGCGCAGGACGGCGGCGGACGCGGGTTTCACGTCATCGAGCACACCAGCATCGGCATCCGCACACATCGCCCGAGAGGTGTCACCCCGCCACCCGATCGGCGGGAGCAGCCCCCGACGGGTGGGGGGACGCCGGCTCCACCGCGCCCCGACGAGGCCGGGATGATCTAGCGTTCTGAGACAGGGAGGTGGAGCGGATGATCCGTGTCATCATCGTGGACGACGAGGCGCTGGTGCGCAGCGGCTTCACCATGATCCTGAACGCGACCCCCGACATCCGGGTCGTCGCCAGCGCCACCGGCGTCGACGCGCTCGAGGTCATCGAGGCCGAGAAGCCGGACGTGCTGCTGCTCGACGTCCGGATGCCGCAGGTGGACGGCCTGACCCTGCTGAACGTCCTCAACGGGCGGCCCGACCGTCCGGCGATCGCGATGCTCACGACCTTCGACGCGGACGAGTACGTGCTGGCCGCCCTCAACGCCGGCGCCTCGGGGTTCCTCCTGAAGGACACCGAACCCGAGCAACTGGCCCAGTACGTGCGTGCGCTCGCCGCGGGCGGCGTCGTGCTCGCCCCGCGGGCCTCGCAGCGTCTGCTCGCGTCCCATCCGCCGACGGCGTCCGTCATGGATGCCGAGGCGGAGCGGGTCGGCACTCTCAGCGACCGCGAGCAGCAGGTGCTCACGCTCGTCGCGGAGGGCCTGTCCAACGCGGAGATCGGCGGCCGCCTCTACCTCGGGGCGGGGACCGTGAAGGACCACGTCAGCGCCATCCTGGCGAAGCTGGGGGTGGCCGGCCGGGTGCAGGCCGCGCTGGCCGCGCAGCGCGCGGGGCTGCTGCCCGATCGGGACGCCGCCTCGTGAACGGGTTCGTCGCCGGGTGGCGGCGCATCCCGCCGGTCATCGTCGACCTGTTCGCCGTCGCCGTCGCCGCGGCCGACGTGTATCTCACCGCCGACACCGACGACCCGCTGACCCTCGTGGTCTGCATCATCGGGTGCGCCGCGCTGCTGCTGCGACGGCGATGGCCGCTGCTCGCCGTCGTGCTGACGCTCCCGGGTGCGCTCGTGGCCAACATCCTGGCGGCCCCCGTCATCGCCTTGTTCACCCTGTCGACCCGGTCGCGACGACGCGGGCTGCTGTTCGCGTGCGGCGCGGTGTTCGCCGCCGCGGAGGCGATCGGGTGGCCCCTCACCGATCAGCTCATCGCCGACCAGAGCTGGACCGTGGTCACCTTCGTGTACCAGCTCGCCACGGCCGCCGCGCCCATCCTGCTCGGTCAGCTCGTGCAGACCGCCGGCGACCTGCAGGCCCGGATCGCCGAGATCCAGACCACCAAGCGGCACGAGCGCGAGCTCTACGCCCAGACGCTCCTCGCTCGCGAGCGCAACCAGCTCGCCCGCGAGATGCACGACGTCGTCTCGCACCAGGTGAGCCTGATCGCGGTCCAGGCCGCCGCGCTCCAGGTGACGGTGACCGATCCCGCCGCCCGTGAGGCCGCGGCATCCATCCGCGCCCTCAGCTCGACCACCCTGGAGGAGCTGAGGTCGATGGTGATGCTGCTGCGCGCGGCCGGCACCCAGAGTCCCGGTCTGGCCCCGCAGCCCACCCTCGCGGAGCTGTCGGGTCTGCTCGCGACGAGCGGGATGCCTCTCACCGTCACCGGCACACCTCCGGAGGGACTCGGTCCGGCCGCGCAGCGCGCCGTCTACCGCACGGTGCAGGAAGCACTGACCAACGTGCGCAAACATGCCCCGGGCTCGCCCGTCACGGTCTCCTTCTGGCAGGACGATCGCTGGTGCGGTGTGACGGTGACCAACGGGGCGATGACGGAGAGCCCCCTCCAGCTGCCCGGCGCCGGTCTCGGCCTGCGCGGACTGCGCGAGCGCGCGGAGATCCTCGAGGGGACCCTGGATGCGCACCCGAAGGACGACGGCTTCCTCGTGCGGCTCTCCCTGCCGCGTCACGCCGGCTGAGCCCGCGGACACGGACCCCGGCCGGACGGACGGTGCCCGCCGGTCGGCGCGGGGCTTCGGCCGTTCGGCGGATGGTTGCGTCGTCCGCGTCCGCTGAGCATGGAGGAGCGGGCACACCCACGGCGCCCGCGCGACGAAAGGACACCCCATGCAGACCTCCGATGTGCGACTGATCGTCGACCTCGCCGACGCCGTGCGGGGCGCAGCTCCCCTCCAGAAGGACGAGGAGGCCGCGCGCCTCATCGACCAGCTCATCGGCTCGCAGGCGGACGCGCTCTACTTCCTCGTCCAGACGGTTCTGCTGCAGAAGGAGGCCCTCGCGGCATCCGGTGCGGCGCCCGCGAGCGGCGGGCCCGTCCCCGACGCGCCGCCCGCGGCGGCCGGCCCGGCGCCCGCCGACGCCGGGCGCGGCCGCTGGGGAGGCCTCTTCGGCTCCCGCCGGGAGAGCGGCGAACCGCAGCCGGCCGCCGCCGGAGGGGGCGGCAGCTTCCTGCGCACTGCGGCCGCGGGAGCCGCCGGTGTCGCGGGCGGCGTGCTGCTGGCTCAGGGGATCTCGGGACTGTTCACGCCCCCGCCGGCGCCGCCCGTCGACAGCGCGGACGGCGGCCTCGACGCGGGCGACGACGGGGGCTGGGACCTGGGCGACGTGTTCTGACGCCGGCACTGTACGCCGCGTGAACGGCGGTGTCGCCGTCGCGACCGCGCACCCGTCAGTCGTCGCTCTCTCCCGGGGGGCCGACGACGGGTGGCGCGGGGAGCACGCTCAGCGGCGGAGGAGGGTGACGAAGCCATCCGCCGCGACGCCCACGGCGGTGCGGATGCGCTCCTTCTGCTCGTCGTCCAGCCGATACTCCGGCGCCACCACGGTGATGGCGCCGATCAGCGCGCCGTGCAGGCGCACCGCGGCGGCGACCGCCCAGACCCCGGCATCCACCTCGGCCACGGATTCGGCGTAGCCCGTGCGCTTGATCTCCTCGAGGCTCTCGACGAGGGCGGCGCGCTGCGCCCGCCCGAGCGGCGGCGTGAGCCGCTCGAAATACTGATTGCGCTTCGCGTCGGAGAACTCCGCGAAGAGGATCTTGGCCGCGGCGCCGCCATGCAGCGGCATGAGGTGGCCCGGTTGGAACGAGATGGAGATCGGGTGGTCGCTCTCGGCGATCGCCAGACACACGGCCGCGTCGTTCACCTGGCGCAGATACAGGGCGGTCTCCCCGGTCTCCGCGCTCAGGCGGTCGAGGATGGGCTGCACCTCGGTGCGGTGATCGAGTGAGATCTCGGCGGCCCGCGCCAACCTCAGGATCTGAGGCGTGAGCACGAAGACGCCCTTCCCGCGCTCCTCGATCAGGTTCATCTCTCGCAGCAGCGCGAGGTATCGGTAGGCGCTCGGCACCGAAATCTCGTGGGTCTCGAGCATGTCATCGATGGTCAGCTCGGGACGGCCGTCCGAGAACTGCAGGAGGATCTGCAGGACACGCCGCGCACTGTCGACGCCCTTCGTCCGCTGGACCAGCGCCGGCGACGACTCAGGAACCTCGGGCGACTTCATACGCACCATCTTGCCGCCCTCCCGCACGGAGTCCCAGGGCGCTCGCGCGTGTCGCCGGTCATCGCTCGGCGCTGAGAATGTCAAGGGCGGCCTCGACACCGGCGCCGATGTCCAGAGGCATACCGAGGTCACGGAGCGTGCGACCGAGGGCGGCGAGCCCCACGACGGAGTGGAATCCGCCGGCGGTGGAACCCATGTGGGAGAGCCTGATGAGGTTTCCCGCACCCTGGCCGTGAGAGAGCATCACCCCGTACTTGTGCCGCGCATGATCACGTACCGTGGCGTTGTCGAGTTCCTCGGGCAGCCGGATGGAGGTTACGCACGCGGACATGATCTCGCGGCGTCGCGCCCAGAACGTCAGCCCCATCGCCTCCGCGCCGGCCATCGTCAACCGCTGGGCGGCGGCGTGGCGCGCGATGACCTCGTCGACGCCTTCCGCCAGCGCCTGATCGAGAGCGGCCTCGAGCCCGTTCACATCCGCGACCGACGGCGTGTAGGGGAAGCGCCCCTCCCCCAGCCACTTCTCCTTGAAGTCCAGCAGCGACAGATACGAATCGCGCGGGGCGGCGGGGTTGGCGTAGATCTTCTCCCAGGCGCGCGGGCTGACCGACACGAGAGCGAGCCCGGGAGCGCCGCCGAGGCACTTCTGGGGCCCGGTGACCACATAGTCCAGCCCCCACCGGTCGACGAGCGTCTCCATCCCCAGCACGCCGGAGACGGTGTCGATGAAGGTGAGGATGCCGCGGTCACGGCACATCGATCCGATGGCGGCGACGTCGCTCACGGTTCCGGAGGGCGTCTC
Source organism: Microbacterium sp. AG790 (assembly GCF_003634765.1). Taxonomy (NCBI): domain Bacteria; kingdom Bacillati; phylum Actinomycetota; class Actinomycetes; order Micrococcales; family Microbacteriaceae; genus Microbacterium; species Microbacterium sp. AG790. Next base: position 310,234 of record NZ_RBWZ01000006.1, on the reverse strand, counting down.
GGACGCGACCAGACACAGCATCTCGATCTCGGGGTGGGCATCGAGGTACTCCTCCACCCGGTCGGCACCGACGGCGTCGTCGTAACCGACCTCGATCTCGTGGAGGTTCGCCCCGAAGGCGGAGACCCAGTACCCGGTCCCCTTGCCGAAGACGCCCTGGACGAGGTTGAGCACGTGCATCCCCGGGGTGATCAGCGCCCGCAGACCCGCTTCGAGAGCCAGGATCGCCTCACCCTGCATGATGATCACGTCGTTGGTGGTGCGCAGCACGTCGGCGACCTTCGCCTCGCAGCGTCGGAACGTGGCTTTGAAGTCGTCGTCGTAGTGGTACTGGATCGGACGCGCCAGGCCGGCAAGCGTCTGCGCGCTGACATCGACCGGACCCGCGGAGAGGGTGAACTCGAGTTTCTGCATCTGGCACGTGCCTTTCTTGGGACGGAGCTCAGCGAGCGCCGCGCGTGTACGGGTTGCCCAGGGCGGGAGGGACGACGGAGCTGCGCGCGAAGAGCACGAGGGTGATCATCACCACGACGAAGGGCAGCATCTGGAAGACGTCGGCCGGAATCGACACCCCGATGAGCTGGAGCGGGTTCTTGACGGCGACCGCGATGCCGTAGAGCAGGGACGTCAGCACGATCCATGCGACCTTCCCGCGCGAGAGCATCGTGATGACGATGGCGAGGAAGCCGAGGCCGTTCGTCATGAACGGGGTGAAGGTTCCCGTCGCGAGCACCGAGAGGTAGGCGCCGCCCAGTCCGACGAAGGCCCCGTTGAGCAGCACCGCCTGCGCCCGGACGCGCATGACGCTGCCGCCCGCGGCATCCAGCGATGCCGGCTTCTGTCCGGCCGAGCGCACGGCCAGCCCCCAGTTGGTCCGCGAGAGCAGGAAGGCCACGACGACGAGCACCGCGATGCAGACCCAGAAGACGCCGGACTGCCGGAAGACAGCGGGCCCGATCACCGGGATGTCGGACAGCCCGGGGATGGACCACGAGTTCGGCGGGATGCTCTGCGGGCTCTTCGCGAAGGCTTGGAGGTAGAGCACGCTCGTGATGCCTTCTCCGATGAGGGTCACAGCGAGGCCGACCACGATCTGGTTCAGCCCGAGCCAGGTGTTCAGCACGAGCAGGAGCAGGTTCGCCACCACGCCGCCCGCGATCCCGCCGAGCATTCCCAGCCATACGCTCCCCGTCGCGACAGCGGCCGCATAGCCGGCGAGCGCACCCACCAGCATCACGCCCTCGATGCCGAGGTTGAGCACGCCGGACTGCTCGCCGATCGTCTCACCGACGCTCGCGAGGATCAGAGGCATGGTCTGCAGGATGATCGAGGCGATGAACACCGTGATGACGCTGGCCGAGAGCAGATCACCCATCAGTTGTCTCCCTTTGCGAGTCCGAGACGTCGGAACGGTTGGAGGGCGGTTGCTTTCAGTCCCGCAGGCAGGTAGCTCTGGCCGGTACGCCGCTTCTCCCCGACGTACTCCGTGATGGTCATGAACACGAGGATCAGCCCCACGACCACCAGCAGGAAGTCGGAGTTGAGCCCGGTGTGCTGGGCTGCCAGGATGCCGCCGGTGGCGAAGACGGCGTAGAAGGCGATGAGGGGGATCGCCGCCAGGGGGCTCAGGCGGGCGAGGAAGACGAAGGGCATGACGGCATCTCCGTAGGCGGGACTCCAGTTCGCGCGCTGATACGTGTAGTGCCCCAGCACGTCGACGGAGCCGGCCAGTGCGATCAGGGCCCCGGACACGGCGAACAGCAGCACGATCATCCCGGTGCTGTTGATCCCGACATGCTGGGCCGCCTTCGGGCTGAACCCGAACACGTCGAGCCGGACGCCGAACGCGGTGCGGCTGAACAGGAACTGCGCGGCGAGAGCGAGCACGATCGCGATCACGAACCCGATGTGCACCTTCGTGTCCCCGATGAACGACAGGAGAGCATCACCGTCGATGACGGGTGTCTGCGGTGCGGGGACCTTCGGGTCCCGGAACGGCCCCTTGATGAGCAGGTTGACCACCCCGACCGCGATGAAGGACATCACGAGAGAGGTGATGATCTCGTTCGTGCCGAACCGCGCCTTGAGGATCGCGGGCAGAAGCGACCAAGCCGCGCCGACCGCGACGGAGCCGACGAGGACGACCAGGATCACGGCCCAGCCGGGCAGCACGGGCGAGAGCATCGGGGCGACCCCCGACGCGACGACGGAGCCGAGCAGGTACTGCCCGGCGTAACCCAGGTTCCACAGCTGCCCCCGGAAGGCGAAGATGAGCCCGACGGCGATGATCAGCAGTGGCGCCATCAACACCAGGCTGTCCTGCCAGTTGGTTCCCGTGACTCCGTACTTCCAGACTCCGCCGAAGAAGTCGAGCGGGTCCTTCCCCATGGCGGCGATGATCAGCCCCGCCGTGATCAACGCGAGGACGACCGGGAGCACGGCCCGGACCACCGCATCGATCGAGCGCCTCGCGCGCGATGTCGTCGTGGCCATCAGTGAACTCCCTCGATCGCGCCCGTCATGTACTGCCCCACCCGTTCCGCCGTGCCATGGCTCTCGTTGGGGACGACCCCGACGATCTCGCCGCCGGAGATGACCGCGATCCGATGGGAGAGCTCGACGAGCTCGTCCAGATCGGTCGAGAGGAGCAAGACGCTGCCGCCGGCGGCGGCGAAGTCGCGGAGGATGTCTCGGACGAGGGCGACGGTCTTCAGGTCCAGACCGTAGGTCGGCTTGTTGACCACCACGAGCTTCGCGCCGTGGCCGAGCTCTCTTGCCAGCAGGACCTTCTGGATGTTGCCGCCCGAGAGCGTTCCCACCCGCGTCGACGCCGACGGCGTCTTGATCGCATACTCGCGGATCAGCTTCTCTGCCTCCGCGTTGACGGCACGGGTGTCGAGTTGGCCGAGACGCCAGAAGGGCGCTTCGCCGATGCGCTTGAGGATGAGGTTCAGCGCGACCGACATGCTTCCGACCGTGCCCTCGTGGAGCCGGTCGTCCGTGATGTAGCGCACGCCCAGACGTTGCCGGCGACGAACTCCCAGCGCGGTGATCGCGCTGCCGTCGAAGCGGACGACGCCGTCCGCGGCCGCTCGCTGACCGGCGACCACTTCGGCGAGCGCTCCCTGACCGTGGCCGTCGATTCCCGCGACGCCGAGGATCTCACCCTCGTGCACCGTGAGGTTGACGTTCTGCACGTCGATGTCGTTCCCGCGCCCCTTCGTCGAGACGCCGGACAGCTCGAGTCGCGGCTTTCGCGTCGCGAGGTCGATCTCGGGCACGTCGCGCCGGGCTTCGGTCGCTCCGGCGAGCTCCGCGGCATCCGCACCGGCGGCACCGAGGTCCTCGCCGAACATGGCGGACAGGATGGCGTTCTGCGCCGCGCGCTCGTCGTAGGAGGCGAGCTCCTCCACGCTGATGAACGCCGCGTTGCGGCCGCCGCGCAGCACGGTGACGCAGTCGCCCATCGTGTAGGCCTCGCGGAGCTTGTGGGTGACGAACACGACGGCGAGTCCGCGCGCCTTGATCTGGGCGACCGAGGCGGCCAGATGGTCGATCGCCTGCGGGGTCAGCATCGACGTCGGCTCGTCGAGCACGAGAAGTCGACTTCCCTTCCACATCGCCTTGGCGATCTCGACCTGCTGCTGCTGGCCGAGACCGAGGTCCCCCGCGAGGGCGTCCGGGTCGATGTCCGCACCGAGCACATCGGCGAGCGTCTCGAGCCGCTGGAGGGCCCGCTTCTTGCCGAGGAGGAATCCGCTCTCCCCCAGCATCAGGTTCTCCAGCACGGTGAAGGAGGGGACCAGGGTCGAGTGCTGGTGCACCACGCCGATCCCCAGCCCGACCGAGGTCTTCGGGGAGTTGATGGACGTCGGCACGCCGTCGACCTCGATGCGACCGGCATCCGGCTGCTGCATTCCTGCCAAGATGCTGATCAGTGTCGACTTCCCGGCGCCGTTCTCGCCGAGCAGGCAGTGCACCTGGCCGCCGACGATGTCGAGGCTGACGCGGTCGTTGGCCACCACCCCGGGGAATGCCTTGGTGATGTGCTTGAGCGAGATCACTCCGGGCTCACTGACGGGACTCACGCTTCGTTTCTCCTCATGCGTTCACCGATCGCGCCGCGGCGCGAGGCGGACCGGGTCCGTGTCGGACCGGCTCTCGTGGGCGAGTGCCGATCCGACACGGACAGGGCTGTCGACAGGACGGTGCTAGCTCTTCGCTGCGATGACGGCCTTGACGTCCTCCGCGTTGGCCGCGCCCTTCGGGGTGATCGATCCGCCGTCGATGGCGTCGGTCGCCGTCTTGACGGCCGCCTTGATGGCATCGGTCATGTTGGCGGTGTCCTGCAGGTAGAGCCCCTTGTTGCCGACGGTGAGCTCGTAGTTCTTCGAACCGAAGGTGCCCGCCTCGACGTCCTTGACCGCCTGGAGGTAGGTGGGCGTGTAGTCCCAGACGACCGTCGTCAGCAGGGAGTTCTTGTCCTTGAGGGCAGAGCTCACATCACCGAGGTCGGCGATGTACTTCACGCCGGCGTGCTCGTTGATCGACTGGATGTAGCCGAGCGTGGCGCCGTCGCCCATGCCGAAGACGACGTCTGCGCCGCCGGCGATGACGGTGTCCACCGCGGCCTTGCCACCCGCGGAGTCCGCGTACCCGTCCGCGCTGATCTGTCCGAAGAGCACCGTGATCGCGGGATCGACCGAGTACACGCCCTGCGCGAAGCCGGCGGCCATGTTGAGCCAGTTCACGTCGTCGGCGGAGATGACGACGGCGACCTTCTTGCTCGTCGTGGCCTTCGCCGCGGCGATGCCGGCGAGGTAGCCGCCCTGCTCGGCTTTGACGAGCGCCTCGGCGATCTGTCCGGGAACCGGATCGATGCCGGAGTCCTGGATCAGGATCGGCACGTTCGTCTGCGCGGCGACCGTCTTGGCGGCGACGCCGTAGCCGGAGGCGTGCGCGATGACGAAGTCGGCGCCGTCGTCTTTGATCACCTGGTTCAGCACGGTCTCCGTGTTGTCCCATCCGGCGTCGGCGATCGACACGTACTTCAGACCGAGCTGGTCCGCGGCCGCTTTCGAGTTCGCGAGCCCGATCTGGTTCCATCCGAGATCGGTCTCGTTCTCGGGCCCGACCCAGGCGAGCGTGGTCACGGAGCGGCCCGCGGCGGACGACGACGTCGCTCCCCCGGGGGACTCACCGCGTGACGAGCACGCCGTGACGGCGAGCGCAAGGGCGGAGACAGCGGCCAGCGCCGTGCCGACGCGCACGAGGCGGCGGAGCTGGCTGCTGTGATGTGAGTGGTTCATCTGGATTCCTCTTCCTGGCATCGATGACCGTTCGTACGTCGAGCGAGCCTGCGTCTGCTCTCATAATGTGCAACGGTGAGGTGACCATATGAGAATTTTTCACGGCCGTCAACGCTTGACGGAAGCGTTTACGAACCTGAAACAGGCGTTACACGCTCGCAACAAGAAGCACCCAGCATGATCGAACCCGACAGATGGAGGACCGCCGTGCGATCGATACGACACCTGTGCGCCCCGGGCGCACTTCTCATCGCCCTCACGCTCGGCGGCTGCGCCGCGAGCCCCGCGACCACTCCGGCGACCAGCGCACCCCCCACACCGCCCAGCGGCCTGTCGGCGGAGGATGCCGCCGCGCTGCGCACCCTCGCCCGCGTCGCACCGCGCACCTCGACGATCGACGTCGCATCGGCGGACTGGACGGAGTGCTGGCTGCCGAGCGCGCACCTCATCCCCGCCGCCGAGGTCGCCGACGCCACCACCTGGAAGGTCATCTGCCGCATCTTCTGGCATCAAGCCGACGGCACGCAGCGCTATCAGGACACGAACTGCATCGGGGACTTCGCCGCCTCCCCGATGCTCGACCACTGCTACCGATGGGTGCACTACGACCTCGAGCCCACCTACGAGGACCACCCGGGCGTCCACGCGGGGCCACCGGACGCGTGACGGACGCCGACCGCGCCCACCGGCCCGACACCGGGTACCGCGGCAGCGTGTTTCGGCTCTGTAAATCTTGCGGGAGGGGATTGCCCTGGCCGTGAAAATTCTCATACTCTGAGTGCCACTACCGACAATGTGAGAACTTGGAGGCTCAGAATGACCGACCCGAAGGTCTATCTGCTCGACGGCGGCACGTTGGTCATCGACGAGTCCGACGTGCATTGGCACATCAATCTCGGCAACCCCGTGCGGTTTCCCGTCTACTCCGTGCTCGTCGAACACGCCGACGGACTCATCCTCTACGACACCGGCTTCGACCTCGAGCACGTCAAGGCGGTGCTCCCCTTCGAGCTGCCGGAGCAGACGCCGGAGCAGACGATCCCCGGACAGCTCGCGAAGATCGGCTACAAGCCGGAGGACATCGACATCGTCGTGAACTCGCACTTCCACTTCGACCACGTCGGCGGCAACAAGTACCTCACCAACGCCACCCACCTCGTGCACAAGATGGAGCTCCGTCAGGTGCGCTACCCCGAGCCGTTCGAACGCCTCGGATACTCCGACCTGTCGTTCGACTTCCCCGGCGCGCGGTATCAGCCGATCTCCGGCGACTACGAGATCGTCCCGGGCGTGACCCTCATCGAGACGCCCGGGCACACCGCGGGGCATTACTCACTGCTCGTCGAGTTCGAGAACGAACGGAACATGCTCTTCTGCGGGGATGCCGCATACACCCACACCACCTTGGAGAAGGAGTGGATCGCGGGCTTCCACCTCGATCCCGTCAAGTCCGTCGAGGCGATCCGGCGTCTCAACTACCTGAGTCGCGTCAAGGACGCCGATCTCTATCCCTCCCACGAGCTCGAACCCTTCCTCTCGTGGACACTCGCACCCGGCTACTACGGCGGACGCTGACCGTCCCGCACGACATCACAGAACCGAACGGAGAGAACACGTCATGAAGGAACGCGTCGCAATCGTGACCGGTGCCGCACAGGGCATCGGCGCCGCCATCGCCAAGGAACTCGCCTCGGAGGGCGCCACCGTCGTCGTCACCGACATCAACCTGGAGGGGGCGACGGCCGTCGCGGAGCAGATCGGCGGCGTCGCCAAGCTGCTCGACGTCTCCGATCCCGCCCAGGCCGAGGCGGTGGTCGGCGAGGTCGTCTCCGCCTACGGGCGACTGGACATCCTCGTCAACAACGCCGGCCTCGTGCCGTTCACGCCGTTCGACGAGCTGACGATCGAGAAGTGGCGGCGGACGTTCGCCGTCAACGGAGAGGGTCTGTTCAACATGACGAAGGCGGCCGTCGAGGCGATGAAGCCCCACGGATACGGCCGTATCGTCAACATCGCGTCGAACACGTTCGTCGCCGGCACGCCCAACTGCGCGGACTACGTCGCCACCAAGGGCGCCGTCGTCGGCTTCACCCGGGCCGTCGCCGGCGAGATCGGGGCGCACGGCATCACCATCAACGCGGTGGCTCCGGGCATCATCGCGAGCGAGGGCGTGTTCACCACCGGGCACGGCGACGGGTTCGACTATGTCGTTCCGATGCAGGCGTTCGGTCGCCGCGGCGTGCCCGCGGACGTCGCGCCGGCCGTCGCGTTCCTCGCCTCGGAGAAGGCCGCGTGGGTCACCGGCCAGCTGCTGGTGGTCGACGGCGGCCACACGCGGAACTGAGCTCCGCGCCGTGGCGACGACAGGCGGCACGACGGGAGTCGACGTTCTCATCATCGGAGCCGGATCCGCCGGGTGCGTCCTGGCGAACCGCCTGAGTGCGGACCCGTCGCGGAGAGTCCTCGTCCTCGAGGCGGGCACGCGGGTGAGCGACCCCGAGATGCGCCGCCCCGAGCTCTGGCCCTTCATCCAGCATCGCAGCTACGACTGGGACTACCGGACCGCACCCCAGCGCGGGCTCGGGGGGCGCAGCCTCAGCTGGGCGCGCGGGCGGGGGCTGGGCGGTTCGAGCCTGCTGCACGCGAATGCCCACATGCGCGGATGCCGGGCCGACTTCGACCGATGGGTTCAGGCCACCGGCGACGACCGGTGGGGATGGGATGCGCTGCTTCCCTTCTTCATCGGGATGGAGTCGTTCTCCGACGGTGCCGACGCCGTCCACGGGGCCGACGGCCCGCTGCCGGTGCTGCTCCCCGGACCGGAGCTCGTGAGCCCGCTCACGCAGGATTTCATCGCCGGCTGGGCCTCACTGGGCGTGGCCCGACTGCGTGACCACAACGGTGGCGAGATGCTCGGAACCACCCCCAACTCGCTGACGATCCGCGGCGGCGAGCGCGTGACGGTCGCGGATGCGTATCTCGACCCGGTCATGGACCGCCCCAACCTCTCCGTGCTGACGAGCGTTCTCGTGCACCGCATCCTCCACCGCGACGGCCGTGTGGGCGGCGCGGTGGTCACCGTGGACGGACAGACGCTCACGATCGCGGCCGACACCGTGATCCTCGCGGCAGGCTCGATCGCCGATCCACTGCTGCTGATGCGGTCGGGGGTCGGCGACCCGGACGTGCTGAGCGCAGCGGGCGTTCAGACCGTGCGGGAGTCGCCGGGTGTCGGCAAGAACCTGCACGACCACCTGCTGGGCGCGGGCAACCTCTACCGCGCCGCGCAGCCGGTCCCGCCGACCCGCCTGAACCTGTCGGAATCGATGTCCTACCAATCCGCCGCCGATCTGACCGCGACCGGCGGCGGCGCCGACGTCGTCGTCGGCTGCGTTGTGGCGCCGAGCCATTCGGAGTCCTTCTGCGTCGATGTCGAGCCCGGTGCCGCCTACAGCTTCCTGTTCGGCGTCACGAACCCGACGAGCCGCGGCGAGCTGAGAATCACCGGCCCCGCCCTGGACGACGACCCGCTCATCGATCCGAACTACCTCGACACGCAGCACGATCGTGAGATGTTCCGGGTCGCGCTCGAGCGGGCGCGGATGATCGGGCAGAGCGACGCACTGACCCCGTGGCGCGGGGAGGAGGTGCTCCCCGCTCCCGGCGTGTCCACCGACGCCGAGATCGACGAGTTCATCGCGGCGGCGGCGATCACGCACCATCACCCGGTCGGAACGCTCCAGATGGGCGCCTCGGACGACGCCCCGGTGACACCAGATCTGGGCTTCCGCGGCATCGACGGTCTCTACGTCGTCGACGCCTCCGTCATTCCCTCCATCACGGCCGGACCGGTGCACGCCGCGGTGCTGGCGATCGCGGAGTCGTTCTGTGCACACTTCCTGGCGAAGGGAAACTGAGATGACGCTCGACACCCCCGTCCTCGCCGCGCTTCGCGCGCGCGAGGACGACATCCGGAGGATCTCGGACTTCCTTCTGGCCCATCCCGAGCTCTCTCACGAGGAGACCGAGACCTCGCGCTTCCTCGTCGGCGTCCTGGAGGACGCGGGCTTCCGTGTCGACACCGGCGTCGCGGGACTTTCCACGGCCTTCCGCGCCGAGCTCGCGACGGGGCGGCCGGGAGGCACCGTCGGGTTCGCCGCGGTCTACGACGCTGCTCCCGCTCACCGCACGGACGACGGGAGCACCGTCGCCACCCACTCCTGCGGACACTCCGCGCAGGCGGCGGGAGTCGTCGGGGCGGCGCTCGCACTGGCCGACGTCCGCGAGCAGCTGACGGGCACGGTCGTGGTGGTGGGCTGCCCGGCGGATGAGATCCACGCGCCACGCACGCAGCTCCTCGGCAGCGGCAAGGCACTGACCGCGGCTGGCGGTGTGTGGACGGGTGTGGACGCCGCGCTCTACGCGCACCCGGAGTTCCTCGACGCGGTGTGGACCCGCACGCTGTGGATGCGGCGCGAAACCGCGATCGTCGAGGGAACGCGAACGCTGCTCGACGATGCGGACTGCGCGCCGCTGTCGGCCGCGAGGCGGCTGCTCCAGGCCCTCGACGCCCTCCCGCGGGCGAACGTGATGCTGGAGACCCTGGTGATCGACGGCGATGTCGAGGAGGGCTCGGGGCTGTCTCTGCGGGCACAGGTGCTCTTGTTCTCGTCGACGCGGGACGGGCTCGATGACCTGCACTCCCCCCTGCGCGCCGCCCTCCCGGAGGCCCGCTGGGAGCGAGGGAACGAGATCGATGCGATCGTGCCGGACCCGCACGTGTCCGACGTCGTTCGCGACGCCTTCGCCGCGGCGGGCAGGCCGATCCTGGACGACACCCCTCCCCTGCCGTTCGCCACCGACTTCGGGGCCGTGACCCGCGTGGTTCCCGCGGCGCTCGTCGGCGTCGGACGTCCCGAAGGCTGGGCCTTTCACCGCGAGGGCGGTCAGGAGCAGTTCGCCGGCCCGGAAGGCGTCCAGATCGCGCGCGACATCGCGCGCGTCCTGGCGCTGGCGGGAGCGCGCCTGACCGCCTGAGGCCTCCTCAGCGGCCGAGGAAGAGGCGCTGCGCCGTGCGGTTCATGACGGCATCCAGATCATCGGGCTCGAGACCGGCGAGCTGCACCTTCAGCTGCTCCACCTTGGGCTCGTGCCACGGGCCGTCCGAGCCGTACATGACGCGGTCGGCGCCCACCTTCTCCACCGCCTCTGCGATCTTGAGGCTCATCGGCATCCCGCTCGTCTCGAGCCAGACGTTCGGATGCCGCCCGGCGACGGCGATCGAGGCGTCGATGTAGACCACGTTGCCGTGGCCCATGTGCCCGAGGATGATCTTCGCCTCCGGGAACTGGACGATCAGCTCCTCGATGCTCCACGGCAGCGAGAAGATCGGGTGGCCGCAGTGGATCAGGGCCGGAAGCCCGCGCTCGATCAGCACCTCGATCAGCGGCCAGACGATCGGGTCGTTCGGGTGGAAGCCCTCCATGAGGGGGTGCAGCTTGACGCCGCGAAACATCGGGTCGTCGAGAAAGTCCCGCAGCTCGCGGACAGCGTCCGGATTCTTCGGGTCGGCCCAGTACAGGCCGTACGCACCGGGAAGGTCGGCGATGGTGCGCTGGACCATCGCGTTGTCCTGATGGAAGACCATCGCCGTGTCGATGTCGTTCGACGCGAGATAGGGACCGAGCCGGTCCTGATCGAGTGTCACGCCGAACATCGGGAAATCGCCGACGTGGACGTGCGCGTCGGTGATCGCCATCAGCGGCTCCAGACCGCCACGAATCGCGCCTGCTCGATGATCGCGTCACCGTAGCGTTCCAGGAACTCCTCGCGCGAGGGCTCCCCCTCCACCGGGCGGCGGAGCGCGTACACCCAGAAGTAGTAGTGGTGGATGCCGTGACCTTCGGGAGGCTGCGGTCCGTAGTAGATGGGGAAGCCGGCGCCGTTGGGAGCCACCCGGACGCCGTCGGCATCGAGGTCGAGCGAGGTCGCCTCGGGCGAGACGCCGTACACCACCCAGTGGGTGAACCCCTGAGGAAGGGGGGCGTCCGGGTCATGGCAGATGATCGCGTACTCGACGGTACCCTCGGGTGCTCCGGAGAACTCGAGGCGAGGCACCGAGTTGCCGCCGTCCGCGGTGAACTCGAAGGGGAACCTCTCGAGGGGGGCGATGTCGGGGCTCGAGATCTGCAGCTTGTCTACGAAGAGCGCCATCAGAGCGTTCCTTTCCAGGGTGGGGGTACGGACGAGGGTGAGGGGAGGGATTCGGCGATCAGACGGTCCAGTTCGTCCGCGACCAGATCGGGGAACTCTTCCGGAATATAGTGGTCGGCCTCGTCCACGTCGACCCAGCGGTCCGCGGGACGCGCGGCGATCGCGGCCGCCCATGCGGCGGAGCTGACGATGCGGCTACGACCTCCGCGGATGCCGACCATCGGGGCCTGCACGGCTCGGAACTCGGCATCCCACGGCGTCCGAAACCCCGCGATGAGCTGGCTCATCGCATCCGGTGCGGCCAGGGGCCACCACAGCCCGTCGGCCCGCTTCTCGTAGCCCCAGCGCGCGCGGCGGTCGACGGCGGCGGGCAGGATGCGCGGGTAGCGCTCGCGCAGGTAGCCGCGGATCTGCTCCACACTCTCGAAGCCGCGGTGTCCGCCGGCGACACGGAGCGCGAGGTCGTCGAGCACGGACGCCTCCACGTAGGGGGTGTAGTCGACCGAGAGGACCGCGGCGACACGGTCCGGATGAAGGGCTCCGGCGAGCCAGGCGTTGCGGCCTCCGAGAGAGTGGCCCGCGACGACGGCGCGATCGATGCCCAGCGCGTCCAGCACGCTGACGACGTCCCCGGCGAAGTCCGGACCGGCGTAGCCGCGGGCGGGCTTGTCGCTGCGCCCGTGGCCACGCTGGTCGAGTGCGATCACCGTCGCGGTGGACGCGAGGCGTTCGGCGACGGGCTCCCAGACGGCGTGGTTCGCCGAGGTGCCGTGCAACAGCACGACCGCGGGGCCCACGCCCTGGATCCGGAACGCGAGGTCGACGTCCGCACCGCTCGTCCGGTGCAGACCGTCGGCGATCCGCTCGACGCAGACCGCGCCCGTCATCAGACGTTCGGGATCGACGAGAGCGTCTTGCGGGCGGCGATCAGCCCGGTGACGATCTCACGGCGCTTCTCGGCGACGGCGTCGGGGCCGTCGTACTCGTACATGCCGCCGCCGGTCTTGAACCCGAGCGTTCCGGCCGCGATCTTGTCCTCGATCATGGCGGGGGTGCCCTTGCCGTCCGCGAGGTCGGCGTTGAGGTAGCTGGAGACGGCCTTGTAGATGTCCAGCCCGGCCATGTCGAGCAGACGGGTGGGGCCGACGACCGAGAGCTTGTAGCCGATGCCCCACTTGACGCAGGCGTCCAGCCCCTCGGGTGTGACGATGCCCTTCTCGAGAAGGTCCAGGCACTCACGGAGGATCGCGTAGAGCACGCGGTTCTCGACGAATCCCGGCGTCTCCTTCTCGACGACCGGGACGTAGTCGAACGCCGTGACGATCGACACGAGCTTGTCGACGAGCGCGGGGTCGGTCGCCTCGCCCGGGATGACCTCGATCATCGGGATGAGGTGCGGCGGGTTCGACCAGTGCATGCCGATGAGGCGACCCGGCAGGCGCATCCCTTCGGCCATCGTCGTGATCGGGATGCCGGACGTGTTCGACGCGATGATCGTGTCGTCGCCGACGAGTCCGTCTTCGAGCTGCTGGAGCAGCGACCGCTTGAGCTCGATGCGCTCCGGGATCGCTTCGATGATGAGCTCCGCTCCGGCGACCGCGGCCGCAAGGTCGGTGCCGAAGTCGACGGAGCCGCCCTCGGCGGTCGGCGTGCCGACCGCCTCCAGCACACCGTTGACGATGCCGTACGAGGCGATCGCGGCATCGATGGCCTGGTCGGAGATGTCGTAGACACGAACGACGACGCCGGCACGCGCGAGCGTGGCCGCGATGCCGGGGCCCATCGTGCCGGAGCCGATGACGGCGGCGATAGAAGGAAGAGTCATCAGGGATCCTTGTCTTGTCGGGTGGTTGTCAGACGCCGGGCGGGAGGCTGATCTGCGAGATGCCGATGCCTTGGAGCGCCTCGACACGGTCGAGGCGGCGGTTGAAGTAGGTCCAGAAGTTGTGCTGGGCCTTGGGCGGGTAGATTCTGTCGAACTTCTCCTTCGCCTCCTCGGGGTCGGGGAGGATGGGCGCGAAGCCGGAGGACTTGAGGTCTACCTGGAACCGCGACGCCTTCTCCAGGAAGATCCCGGTGAGGGTCACTTCGGCGACCGTCGAGCCGACGAAGGCGACGCCGTGGTTGGCCAGGAAGATCGCCTGCGCCGTGCCGAGGGCCTTCGCCGCATCGACGCCCAGGGGCACGGTGGTCACGATGTGGCAGGTGTCCGCGAAACGCGGCACGCCCTCGTACGCGAACCAGATCCCGTGATTGTTGTAGGGATGCAGGTCCTCCGTCGACGACGCCAGTACGGTCGCGAAGTGCGAATGCGAGTGGCCGACGAAGTTCACGTCCGGGCGCGCGCGCATGATCTCGGCGTGCAGCGGCCACTCGAGGTGGCGCAACCCCGTGCCTTCGAGCACGTTGCCGTCGAAGTCGATGAGGATGAAGTCGTCGTCGACGACCTCGGACAGCGCCAGGTTGCCGCGCTTGAGCCAGAGCCCGCGACCGAACGGGTCGCGGTACGAGAGGTGGCCCATCGACATGTCGCCGTGGCCCTCGAGCTCGAGGATGCGATGAGCACGCGCCACATCGGCGAGCGTGCTCGCGATCGACCCGTCCTCGAAGTACTGCGTGTGCTGGTATGTCACGGTGTCTCCCAGAGAGGTAGGTGCTGGTCAGCTCGCGTCGCGCGCGAGGACGTCGGCGACGGTCATCCCGCCGACGCGGGCGTTGAGTCGTCCGCCCGTCGCAACGGCGGCGATGACCACGAGCTCCGACGGACGCGGGGCGTCCGGAAGAGTGATCGTGATCGCGTCATAGTGGGAACGAACATAGACCTCGTCCTTGTACGCGAGGGGAATGTCGATGCTCGCCCCGGCGACGGCGACTTTGGACGCGGACGAGATCCAGGCCTTGCCCCCGCCGACGGCGTCACGGAAGGCATCGCCGAAGACCGTCGTCACGCACGCCACGAGGTGCTCCTGATCTCCGGCGATCCCCGCCATCCCGCCCTTCCCGTAGGACTCGACAGGACGGCCGCCGAGCAGCGCCACGGCACGACGCCCCAGCTCCGTGCCGAGGCTCGCGCTCGGCAGCGTGAGCGGCGACAGATCCTGCTCCCATCGGCCCGCGAAGGGGTTCTCGATCACCGCGGCGACCGCGGCCTTGATGAGCGGCTGGGCGGGTGCAGGGCCGACGTCGTGGAGCGTCTCCTGCACGAAGGAGTGGATGGCGCGGACGCGGTAGTACGGATCGATGCTCATGCGGTCACCTCGTGTCGATGCGGGTCGGTGGGGTCGTAGAGGGCGGTCTCGAGGATGTCGCCCTGGAACTGCGACCCCTCCGCCATCTGTCGTGTGTCGGCGTAGTACTGCGAACGGTCCTGCGCACGGTCGGTGTACGGCCGTTCCCGGCGCTCCCAGCCGCTCAGGGACGCCGCCATGTCCGCATCGCTCGAAGCCGTCGCCGCCTCGGCGAGCGTCCACGCATTCTGCATCGCCGTGCCGGCCCCCTGCGCGAGCGCCGGGCACATGGCGTGCGCTGCGTCGCCGATGAGGGCGACCCTGCCCTCCGTCCAGTGGTCGAGCCGGGTCGTCTGGTAGCCGTAGTAGCGGCCGGGAAGCTGGGCGGCCTCCTCGAGGACAGGACGTAGGTGCGGGAAGTTCGAGGACCACAGCTCCAGGTCGATCGGAACCTTGGAGCCCTGGGAGTCGTCCACGGGCGCCATGAGCGCGATGTAGAGCTCCTCCGCGTTGCACGGCACGTAGAGCACCCGCAGCACGCGGGGCTCGAGGTTCCAGAAGTCGATGTAGTTGTCCCACTCCGTGTCGGGCTCGAGCGCCTGGAGGTCCGCCTTGCGGCGCGGGACGAGGAAGCGCGTGATCCCGTCGCGGGAACGCTCACGGCGAAGCGGGATGCCGAGGGCATCGCGAACGGCCGAGTTGACGCCGTCGGCGCCGACGATCAGGTCGGCGCGGGCGGTCTCGCCGCTCGCCAGCGTCAGCACACCGTCGGGCGTCGCGCCGCTGACCTCCGAACCGGCGACGATCTCGACGCCCGCTTCTCGTGCGACGGTGAGCAGCGTCCGATACAGGTGCGGGCGGGTGACGGAGATCCATCGCACGCCCTCCATGTCTTCCTGCGACTTGATGACGTTGTTCATCCGGGTCTCGTAGGCGGGCGAGCGCATGGCTCGCGACTCGAGATCGGGCGTGGCGCCGAGGCGATCGAGCACGCGGAGGCTGTTGCCCCACAAGACGATGCCCGCGCCTTCCGTGCGCAGATCGCTGGAGCGTTCGTGCACCCGCACGCTCCACCCGCGCTTCGCGAGCGCGGCGGCGGCCGTGAGGCCGGCGAATCCTGCTCCTGAGATCTCTGCGTGTCGTCGTGTCGTCATTCTGCGCAACTCCCCCTTCAGCGTCTTCTTACTATTTGAGAGCGGATTCTCGTATGTGAAGATTTTGTGGGGTAGGACGCGCGATTGCAAGGGCTACGAGCGAATGCGCCGACGTTTTTACACGGCCGTAACAGACCCCGCGCAGATCCCCGCCAGAAGCCCGCGCACGCACGACGTGCAGGCCCGCCGCGCGGCGCCTCGCCGACGAGCGGACAGACAAAAACGGACGAACCCCCGCAAAAGCGGGGGTTCGTCCGTTGAGGATGCCCGGAGACATCACGTGGCGGAGACGGAGGGATTTGAACCCTCGGTCCCCGTAAGGGGACTCCACCTTAGCAGGGTGGTGCACTAGGCCTGACTATGCGACGTCTCCAGGCGTCTGCCGGCCGGAGCCGCGCGAACGCACCCCGCAATCATAACGGGTTCGAACCGCCCTGCCGAACCGGATGCCGCGGCATCCGGTTCACGGCGCGATCAACGCTGGGCGACGGTGCAAGTGACCTGGGCCGCGGTCTGCCCGGTGATGGACGACGGCAGCTGCACGGCCTCCTGCGTCGGCGTCGGCGCCGCAGCGGTCGCCCCCGCGTCGCCGGTGGCCGTCGGGCTGGGGGTGGCGCCCGGATCGGCGGGCGTGGGTGTCGCCTCACCGACGACCTCGGTGCCGTAGCCCTCGCTCGTCGAGCCGGTCAGCTGGATCGGCTGGTTGTTCGCGAGCGCGTCGAAGAGCACCTTGGCCGCCGAGGTGACAGGGTCCACGCGAGAGCCGCCGGTCGCGTACACCGTGGGGTACTGCACGAAGACGATGTCCTGGTAGGGGACGCTGCGCACGGCCATCGCGATCTGCACCATGCTCTGCGGGTTCGCCAACGACTTGCTCAGCACCACCTGCGGCGGATCGGCGGTCACCTGCGAGATCGCGGTGTTGGCGAGGTTGAAGAGGGTCGCCGGGTTGCCCAGCACACCCTCGGACTGCAGCTTGCGCACGAGGGAGCTCAAGAACTGCTGCTGATTCGAGATACGCCCGAGATCCGATCCGTCGCCGATGCCGTGGCGGATGCGCAGGAACTGCAGGGCTTCCACGCCCTTCAGCGTGTGCTCGCCCTTCGTCAGATCGAGGCCGGTGTGACTGTCGCTGATGTCGTCGGCGACACAGACGTCCACGCCGCCGATGGCGTCGGACATGGCGATGACGCCGGTCCACCGCGTCGCGGCGGCGAACTGGATGTCGATGCCGGTGAGCTTCTCGATGGTCGCGACGGTGCAGGTCAGGCCGCCGTACATGTACGACGCGTTCAGCATCTGGCCGCTCATCGCGGAGTACTGGGTGCCGTCCGGGCCCGTGCACGAGGGAATGGGCACGATCATGTCGCGCGGGAAGGAGACGACCGTCACGCGACGCGGCTCGTCCGAGATGTGCACGAGCATCGTGACGTCGTTGCGCTCACCGTCGGTGTCGCCGGCCTGGCAGGCGCCCGACAGCGCGGCGTTCGGCCCCTCGCAGGAGTCGGTGCCGACGACGAGGATGTTGGCGCCGCCCTCGATCTCGCCGAGCGTGGGCGGAAGCTGAGTGTCGTCCCCACCGATCGAGACACCGGCCGCCTGGACGGCGCGGGCGGCATCCCACACATAGAACGCGCCGACCGCCGTCGTGCTGACGACCGCCACCGCGACGATCGCCGCGAGGATCGCGAGCACCTGCGCGAGCGGGTGCGGCGACTTCAGGATGCCGTGGCGGGCGACGGGCTGCCGACGAGGGCGCTCGGGGCGTGGACTCACGGGGGACCTTTCGACAGCGGGCACGACCGCTTCTGCGGAGGGTGTGGGATTCGAACCCACGGGACATCTCTGCCCACCGGTTTTCAAGACCGGGTCCATCGGCCGCTCGGACAACCCTCCCTGACGGATGCCGCGGCATCCCTCAGACAGGCGACGAGTCTAGTCGACGCACGATGCCCATCATCGCGCCTCGTCCTGGGCGGTGGCTGAAAAGGCGTCAGAGATCGCGCAGGATCTCGGCGACGCCGCCGGCGTGGACCGAGGCCGTGACCTCGCCCGCTTCGCGGCGCACGTCGTCGGGCCCCTGTCCCATCGCGATGGCACGGCCGCCGTGATCGAGGGCCCAGCGGAACATCCCGAGGTCGTTGCGTCCGTCACCCATCACGAGCACGCGGTCGGGCTCGACGCCGAGCCAGGTGCGCACGCGCTCCAGCGCGGTCGACTTGTCGACGCCCTGCGGAGCGATGTCGAGCCATGCCGACCAGCCCACGGCGTACGACACCTTGTTGAGGCCGATGCGTTCGACCAGGGCCAGGAAGTCTTCGTCGGTGTCATCGGGCGAGACCACGACGACGCGGCAGACGGGCTGCGCGACGAGCTCGGCGAAGTCGACACGGCGCGCATGCGCGAGGTTCCAGTCGTCGAGACGTTCGGTGTAGAGCCGCTCACCGTCGGCGAGTTCCACCATGTACTTTGCGTGCGGCAGGTGCGCACGCAGCAGCTCGACGACCTCGGACGGATCGAACGTCTCGACGTGGAAGCGCTCGTAGCGGCCTTCCTCCGCGAAGTCGCCCCCGATGCGCTTCATGATCACGGCGCCGTTGGAGCACACCGCGTACTCCGGGGCGAGCTCGAGCACGTGCTGGATGCCGCGGGTGCTCTCCCAGCTGCGACCCGTGGCGAGCATCACCTCGTGTCCGGCTCGATGAGCGTGCGCGATCGCGTCCACGACCCCCGGGCTGAGAGTTTCGTCCTCCAGCAGCACCGTGCCGTCGACGTCGAGCGCGATGAGGAGGCGCTCCGTCGTGACGGCGGGGTTCTCGGCATCCGTCGCCAGGTCGTCGACGAGGTGCGCGGCCTCCGGCGCGTCGACGACCTCGATCGCCCCCGTGGGTGGCAGACGGTCCTCGGCGCGCGCGCCGCTCATGCGATCGGCTCCGCCACCTCGAGGCCGCCGAGGTAGGGCCGCAGCACCTCGGGGATCACCACCGAGCCGTCGGCACGCTGGTGGGTCTCGAGGAGAGCCACGATCCATCGCGTCGTCGCGAGCGTGCCGTTGAGCGTCGCGACCGGAGCGGTCTTGCCCGCGCCCCCACCCTCGACGGCCGGGCGGTGACGGACGTCCAGTCGGCGCGCCTGATAGGTCGTGCAGTTGCTCGTCGAGGTGAGCTCGCGGTACGCGCCCTGCGTGGGGACCCAGGCCTCGACGTCGTACTTGCGGGCGGCGCTGGATCCGAGGTCTCCCGCGGCCACGTCGATGACGCGGTAGCTGAGGCCGAGGTCCTGCAGCATCTGCTCCTGCAGCGCGACGAGGCGCAGGTGCTCCGTCTCGGCATCCTCGGGCGTCGTGTAGACGAACATCTCGAGCTTGTTGAACTGGTGCACCCGGATGATGCCGCGGGTGTCCTTGCCGTACGAGCCGGCTTCGCGGCGGTAGCACGTCGACCAGCCCGCGTAGCGCTTGGGGCCCGCCGTCAGGTCGAGGATCTCGCCCATGTGGTAGCCGGCGAGCGGCACCTCGCTGGTGCCGACGAGGTAGAGGTCGTCGGCCTCGAGCTTGTAGACCTCGTCGGCGTGCTGGCCGAGGAAGCCGGTGCCGCGCATGACCTCCGGTCGCACGAGCGTCGGGGGGATCATGGGGATGAACCCGGCATCCACCGCGCGCTGGAGGGCCAGCGACATGATCGCGTACTCCAGGCGCGCGCCGATGCCGGTGAGGAAGTAGAAGCGGCTGCCCGAGACCTTCGTGCCGCGCTCCATGTCGATGGCGCCGAGCTTCTCGCCGAGGGCCAGGTGATCGAGCGGCTCGAAGTCGAAGGATGCCGGTTGCCCGTGGGTTCGCACGGTGACGAAGTTCTCCTCGCCCCCGGCCGGAACGCCGTCGATGACGATGTTCTCGATGCGCGCGAGGGCCGCATCTGCCGCCTCTTCGGCGGCCGTCACGGCCTGCTGCGCCGCCTTGACGCGGTCGCTGAGCTCCTTGGCCTGGGCGACGAGCGCCGGCTTGTCCTCCTTGGGCGCGGCGGCGACGGTCTTGCCGTGTGCGTTCTGCGCGGCGCGCAGCTCCTCGAAGGCGGTGATCGCGGCGCGTCGTGCACGGTCGGCCTCGATCGCCTCGTCGACCGTGTCGGGCGACTCGCCGCGGGCCTGCTGCGAGCGCTTGACGAGGTCCGGGTTGTCACGGAGCAGAGCGAGATCGATCACCCGACAAGTCTAGTTCGCGGGTTCGCGCGCGCTCAGCCGTCGGGCATGTCGCCTCGAGGAGTCGCCGCACACGAAGTGTTCCTAGAGACGTTGCTTCGCCGCGAGGCGGAACACGAGGATCAGCGATGACACGATGTACGCGGCCATGCCTCCCGCGGAGGCGAAGAGAAGCCATGCGTTCACGGGTTGCGATGGATCCCACTGGCGCACGAGTGCTGTCGCGGCGATCGCGACCACAGCAAGCAGGGTCATGCCGAAGTGGACGGCGTCGGCGCGCTGCGCGCCGCGAAGCGCGCCGCTGCGAGCTATCCCCGCAGCCGCGATCCCTGTGGCGGACGCGAAGAGAGTGAGGACCAGGGCGGTGCCGAACCAACCGTAGGCCGTGAGCTGTGCGGTGGCGGGTTCGCACGTCGCGAGCAACGGCGCGAAGCTCCATCGCACGCTCTCGCAGGACGGATTCCTGAACACCGCCATGGCGACGAGGGAGTTCCCGAGCGGGATCGCGAGGCTGAGGAACAACGCGATCCACCCCGTCCAGCGAAGGGCGGGGTGGATCTGTGGCATGTGCTCCATCCCTCCGTTCTACCGTCCATCGCCACGGCACCAGCGAAGGCCGCGGCGCCACGACCCGCCCGCCCCGCCGCTGGTGTTCAGCTCCGGGTATGTTTAGCCGCATGGCCCCCGCTGACGCTGCCGCCCCTTCCGACGACGGTTCGCGCCGCCGCGCGGCGCTCGTCTACAACCCGATCAAGGTCGAGGTCGACGAGCTGCGCGATGCGGTGACCCGACACTCGGCGGATGCCGGATGGGGCGAGCCCCTCTTCTACGAGACGACCGTCGACGAACTCGGCGACGGACTGGCGCGCGAGGCGATCGCGGCGGGAGCCGACGCGGTGCTGGTCGCGGGCGGCGACGGCACGGTCCGCGCGGTGAGCGAGGCGATGGCGGGCACCGAGGTGCCCCTGACGATCGTGCCGAGCGGCACGGGCAACCTGCTCGCCCGCAACCTGCAGCTGCCGCTCACCGATCCCGACGCGATGATCGCGGCGACGTTCGAGGGC
This sequence comes from Microbacterium sp. AG790, assembly GCF_003634765.1. Taxonomy (NCBI): domain Bacteria; kingdom Bacillati; phylum Actinomycetota; class Actinomycetes; order Micrococcales; family Microbacteriaceae; genus Microbacterium; species Microbacterium sp. AG790. The sequence continues at coordinate 289,070 of NZ_RBWZ01000006.1, read as the reverse complement.
GACGTGCAGGCGATCGACGTCGGGTTCGCGGAGATGGTTCGTCCCGACGGAGAGCGCGAGGAGCGCGCGTTCGTCGTGATGGGCGGCATGGGTCTGGATGCCGCGATGATCGCCAACACCAGTGGCGATCTGAAGAAGAAGGTCGGCTGGGTCGCCTACGTCGACGGCGCCGCACGCTCACTCGTGAAGGCGAAGCCCTTCGGCATCATGTACCAGGTCGCCGGCCACCGGATGCACCGCGCGCACGTGCAGAGCGTGCTGTTCGCGAACTGCGGCTCGCTGCCGGCCGGGCTGGAGCTGATCCCGGAGGCATCGGTCGCCGACGGACAGCTCGACATCGCGATCTTCCAGCCCAAGACCGCCTTCGGCTGGCTCGCGGTCTGGCGCCGCGTCGCGTGGGACAACAGTGTGCTGCGCCGGTTCCGCGCCGGCCGGCGGATTCTGCGGCTGCGCACGCGCGACAACTCCATCCGGTACGCGCGCGGCACCGGCATCCAGATCGCGGCCGGCGCCGCCACGCCCGTGCAGCTCGACGGGGATGAGTTCGGCGAGGCCACGGCCGTCGACGTCCGCATCCACGCCGGCGCGCTCCAGCTCGCCGTGCCCGCCGGGCACACCTCCCCCGCGCTCTAACCCGCCGGCCACCGCGCGCGCAAGGCCTCGCCGCACCCGGACGCACCCGGGCACGATGGAACCATGTCGGCATCCCCGAGCCTCGTCTGGTTCCGCGACGACCTCCGCCTCGCGGACAACCCCGCCCTGCACGCGGGCGTCGATCGCGGCGAGCCCGTCATCGCGGTCTACGTGCTCGACGAGCAGTCCGCAGGCGTGCGTCCCCTCGGCGGCGCCGCCCGGTGGTGGCTGCATCACTCCCTCGCCGAGCTCGGCGAGCGCCTGCGCGAGAAGGGCTCACGTCTCGTTCTGCGCCGCGGCGCGGCATCCGAGGTGATTCCTTCGCTCGCCCGGGAGGTCGGTGCCGGCGCGGTCTTCTGGAACCGCCGTTACAGCGCGCCCGAGCGCGAGGTGGATGCCGGGCTCAAGACGTCGCTGCGAGCGGGCGGCCTCGAGGTGAGCTCGTTCGCGGCGTCGCTGCTGTTCGAGCCGTGGACCGTCCGTACGGGCGCGGGCACCCCCTACGGGGTGTTCACGCCCTTCTGGAAGGCGTGCCGGCAGCTGCCCGCGCCGCGCGAGCCCCTGCCGGAGCCGCGCGAGCTGCGCGGGGTGTCGAGCTACCCGGCATCCGACGACCTCGACGACTGGGGCCTCCTGCCGACGAGACCGGACTGGGCGGGCGGGCTGCGCGACCGCTGGACGCCCGGCGAGCTGGCCGCGCGCCGCCGCCTGCGGGAGTTCCTCGCCGAGGATGTCGCCGACTACGACCGCGCCCGCGACGAACCCGCCGGAGGCGCGACCTCGATGCTGTCGCCGCGGCTGCGCTGGGGAGAACTCAGCCCCCACCAGGTCTGGCACGCCGCGGTGGCGTCGGGAGCCCACGTCGGAGGCTTCCTCTCCGAGGTCGGCTGGCGCGAGTTCGCCTGGCACACCCTCTTCCATGCCCCCGACCTCGCGACGAGGAACCTCAAGCCGGCCTATGACGCCTTCCCCTGGCCCCGGCTCAAGCCCTCCATGCTGCGGGCGTGGCAACGGGGCGAGACGGGCGTGTCCCTCGTGGATGCCGGGATGCGCGAGCTCTGGGTGTCGGGCTTCATGCACAACCGGGTGCGGATGGTGACGGCGTCCTTCCTCATCAAGAACCTCCTCATCGACTGGCGCCGCGGCGAGGAGTGGTTCTGGGACACCCTCGTCGACGCGGATGCCGCGAGCAACCCCTTCAACTGGCAGTGGGTCGCCGGCTCGGGAGCCGATGCCGCCCCCTACTTCCGCATCTTCAACCCCGAGCTGCAGGCGAAGAAGTTCGACGCCGACGGACGGTACGTCCGCGAGTGGGCGCCGGATGCCGCGGACAGGGAGCCCCTCGTCGATCTGAAGGCATCGCGCGACGCGGCCCTGGCGGCCTACGACGCCGTCAAGAACGCCCGGTGAATCCCGCCCGCGGAATGCGGCGGGCGGTCGCGGGGTTGTCTCCGTAGATGTCTCTCGCGCTCTCTGTTCTCGACCTCGTTCCCGTCCGTACCGGCCAGACCAGCACGCAGGCGGTCGCCGCCTCGCTGGCTCTGGCGCAGCGCGCCGATGATCTGGGCTACCGCCGCTACTGGTTCGCGGAGCACCACAACATGCCGGCTGTCGCGTCGACCACCCCGCCCGTGCTGATCGCCGCCGCCGCCGCACGCACGTCGCGCATCCGGGTCGGCTCCGGCGGCGTGATGCTGCCGAACCATGCGCCCCTCGTCGTCGCGGAGCAGTTCGCCGCCCTCGAGGCGATCGCCCCCGGCCGCATCGACCTGGGCCTCGGGCGGGCTCCGGGAAGCGACCCGGTCATCACCCAGCTGCTGCGCATGAGCGGCACCTCCAGCGACGTCGACCGCTTCCCCGATCACGTGCGCGACATCGGCGCGCTCATGTCGCCCGAGGGTGCGACGGTGCGCCTCACGGGCCGCGGCGACGGCGACGACCGCTACGGCATCCACGCCACGCCGGCGGCGACCGGCGCACCCGAGGTGTGGCTGCTCGGCTCCAGCGACTATTCGGCGCAGCTGGCCGCCGCCGTCGGGCTGCCGTATGTGTTCGCCAATCACTTCTCCGGCGAGGGACTCGAACGGGCCCTCGATCTCTACCGGGGACAGTTCCAGCCGTCGGCGCACCTCGACGCACCCCGAACCTTCCTCACCGCCAACGCGGTCGTCGCCGCCACCACGGCCGAGGCCGAGGAGCGCATGCTGCCGCAGGCACGCATGATGGCGCGTCTGCGCGGCGGGCGCCCGCTCACGGCTCTGGAGAGCGTCGAGCAGGCCGCGGCGGCGGAGGCGGAGGACCGTCTCGCCGCGCCCCTGATCGACGCCCTGCGGCGGCGTTGGTTCGTCGGCACCGGCGACGAGGCGCGTGCCGCACTGTCGGCGTTCGCCGCTCGCCACGGCGTCGACGAGGTCATGGTCTCGCCCGTGTCGGGCGCGTACGACGAAGAGGCGATGGATGCCGCCGCCGGCCGTATCCAGACCCTCGAGCTGCTCGCGGCCTGAGGCGCGCGGCGGGAAGCTCAGGCCTCCGGTGCGCCGGAGATGAGCGCGCGCAGCCAGTCGCGGGCCTCGACGAACACCTCATCCGAATAGCGCTCGGGATAGTGCACGATCGCGCGGTCGGCACGCGGGTAGGAGCCCAGATAGATCATCTTCGGGCTGAACCGCCGCAGGCCCAGCAGCGCGTCGGCCATGCGCTCGTCCTGGATGTGCCCGTCCGCGTCGATGACGAACCGGTAGCGCCCCAGGGCGTCGCCGATCGGTCGCGAGGCGAGCAGCGACAGGTTGATCCCCCGCGTCGCGAACTGCTCCAGCATCTCCATCAACGCTCCCGGATACTCCTCGGGCAGCTCGACGATCAGCGAGGTCTTGTCGGCGCCGGTCGGCGCGGGCGGCGCCACGGTGCGCCCCACCAGCACGAAACGCGTGACGGCGTTGGCATTGTCGCCGATCTCCTCGGCGAGCAGCTCGAGGTCGTGGTGCTCGAGGATCGCCGGCGGCGCCACCGCGGCATCCGCGTCGCTCACACCCTCCAGCATGTCCACGGCCGAGGCGACATTGCTCGACGCCGGCAGGTGCGCGTGGTCGGGCAGATGCGCCGACAGCCACCGCAGGCACTGCGCGTAGGCGACCGGGTGCGCGGCCACGAGGGTGACGTCTTCGATGCGGGTTCCCGGGCGGGCGACGAGCACGAAGTTCACGCGGACCAGATACTCACCGATGATTCTCAGCCCGGGCATCGTGGCCAGCGCATCCTGCGCCGTGGACACTCCGCCGTCGACCGAATTCTCGATCGCGATCATCGCGGCATCCGACCGGCCCTCGACGACATCGGCGAGCGCTTCGGCGACATTGCGCACCGGACGCCAGATCTGATCGCGCGCTTCGGGCACCTGCGCCAGCGCCGCTTCGGTGAAGGTTCCGGCCGGTCCGAGATAGCTGTAGGTACGGCGCGCGGGCACGGATGCCGCAGACGCCCCGGTCGGCGAAGGCGCGGAAGTCACGGGTGACAGCCTACGCTGAAGGGGTGATCCGCCGATTCTCCCCCCTCGCCGTCGTCACCGCCGCCGTCCTCGCGCTCGGGTTGAGCGCATGCGCCCCCGTCGAGGAGAAGCCGGCGACCGAGCCCACACCGACCGGCTCCGCGAGCGCCACCCCCACGCCGACGCCGAGCGCGACACCGTCACCGTCGCCCACCGCCGACCTCGCCTGCCTCGTCGGCGCGTGGCACATGGGCCAGGACCAGGTCACCGCGTTCTACAACGACGTGAACTCGCTCATGGCGGGATCCGGTGCGAAGTTCACTCCCGTCGGCACCGCGGATCTCATCCTCCGCAAGGACGGGACCTACAAGTGGACCCCGGCCGAGCAGGTCACCGCGAACGTGTCGGGAACGACCATCCTGATCAACTTCAAGGGCTCGATCACGGGAACCTACACGGTCACCGGCAACGGGATCGGCAGCCAGACCCAGGACACGTCGGGCTTGGAGATCGTCGCGACGATCGACGGCAAGGGCACGGATGCCGGCGCCATCAGCCAGCAGATCTCGGTCGCGCCGATCAGCGACGCGAAGTACGGGTGCAAGCCCGACACGCTCACGCTCATCAACAAGCTGTCCGACAGCACGGCGACATCGGTCCTGCACCGAGAGTGAGCACGGGCGCCGCGGCAGTGACAGACTGTGGACATGAGCCGCGCAGGACAGCCAGCCGAAGCCTCCGACCTCGTCGACATCGATGAGCTCATCGCCGCCTACTACGATCTCAAGCCCGATCCGGCCGTCGCCGAACAGCGGGTCGCCTTCGGCACGAGCGGCCACCGCGGCTCGTCGCTGAGCACGAGCTTCAACGAGGACCACATCCTCGCCACCACCCAGGCGATCGTCGACTACCGCACGGCACAGGGCATCCGCGGTCCCCTCTTCCTCGGCCGCGACACGCACGGTCTGTCTCTTCCGGCGGAGCGTACGGCCGTGGAGGTTCTGGTCGCCAACGGTGTGGACGTGCGCACCGACTCCCGCGACGCGTGGGTGCCGACCCCGGCGCTCAGCCACGCGATCCTGACCTACAACCGCGACCTGGCCGCCGACGACCCCGGCCGGGCCGACGGCATCGTGGTCACCCCCTCGCACAACCCGCCCCGCGACGGCGGCTTCAAGTACAACCCGCCCCACGGCGGCCCGGCCGACACCGATGCCACCGGCTGGATCGCGGATCGCGCGAACGCCCTCATCGCCGCCGGTCTCGACGGCGTGCGCCGCACGCCCTTCAAGGACATCGACGCCGACACCCTCGGTTCGTACGACTTCCGCGAAGGGTACGTCTCCGATCTCGCCACCATCATCGACGTCGCCGCCATCGCGAAGGCGGGCGTGCGCATCGGCGCCGACCCGCTGGGCGGCGCCTCGGTGGAGTACTGGCAGCTGATCGGCGAGCGCTACGGGCTCGACCTCACCGTCGTGAACCCCGAGGTCGACCCGACATGGCGATTCATGACGCTCGACTGGGACGAGAAGATCCGCATGGATCCGTCATCGCCGTCCGCGATGGCGGCCCTCGTCGCCCGACGCCACGAGTACGACATCCTCACCGGCAACGACGCGGACGCCGACCGCCACGGCATCGTCACGCCCGACGCCGGCCTCATGAACCCGAACCACTACCTAGCCGTAGCCATCGACTACCTGTGCGCGCACCGTCCGCAGTGGCAGACGGATGCCGCGGTCGGCAAGACGCTCGTGTCGTCGATGATCATCGACCGCGTCGTGGCCTCCCTCGGCCGCCGGCTGCTCGAGGTTCCCGTCGGCTTCAAGTGGTTCGTCCCCGGTCTGCTCGACGGCTCGGTCGTGTTCGGTGGCGAGGAGTCCGCCGGAGCGTCCTTCCTCCGCTTCGACGGCTCGGTGTGGACGACCGACAAGGACGGCATCCTGCTGTGTCTGCTGGCGGCGGAGATCCTCGCGGTGACCGGCAAGACCCCGTCGCAGCGCTACGCGGAGCTGGAGGCGGAGTTCGGTGCCTCCGCCTATCAGCGTGTGGATGCCCCCGCGACGCCTGCTCAGAAGGCAGCCCTGTCCAAGCTCGCCCCGGAGGCCGTCACCGCGACGGAGCTCGCCGGCGAGCCGATCACCACGAAGCTCTCGCACGCGCCGGGCAACGGGGCTGCGATCGGCGGCCTGAAGGTGCAGACGGAGCACGCCTGGTTCGCCGCTCGTCCTTCCGGCACCGAAGACGTCTACAAGCTGTACGCGGAGTCGCTGCGGGGCGAGGAGCACCTGCGCGACGTGCAGGCCGAAGCCCGCGCCGTCGTCGCGGCCGCGCTGGGCGACGCCTGACACGCGGCGACGCCTGACCGCACGAACGACAGCGGCCCCGGCCCTCACGCAGAGGGACCGGGGCCGCTTCCGCTCACTCAGCCTCGCGCGGGACGCCGACGCAGGACCAGCGCCGCTCCGGCGAGGACCAGGAGCATGGCGATGGCCAGAGCCACACCGAACGGGGCCGTGGCGCCGGACGTCGCCAGCGCCGTCGGCGCGGCCGTCACCGTGACCGCGTACCACCCGATCACCGCTCCGGAGGCGTCGGTCACCGCGAGGCGGTGCGCGCCCGCCGGGGCATCCGTCGGAACGGTCACGGCGATCGTTCCCGCTGCCGAGACGGTTGCGGTGCCGAGGGCTCGCGGCGTCGAGAACAGCCACGCACCGACCGAACTTCCCGCACGGTCGGTCCCGACCTGGATCGACACGGTGCTGCCGGCGGTGATGGTCGCGGGACCCGAGATCGCCCCCTGCAGCGCCGCCGTGAGGTCGTCCTCGCCCGGCGCGCCCGGTCCGGCGGATGCCGACGGGGACGGCGATGCAGAACCGCTCGGGGACGGCGTCGGCGTGGTCGTCGTATCCTGGCCCGTGACGGCGTCGGAGACCGCGGTGGCGGCCGTGAACCCGTCGGCGGATGCCGTGAGTGCGACGCTCAGCGCGTGACCGACGTCGGCGGTCGTCACGGTGTACTGCGCCGACACCGCTCCGCTGATGGGCACGCCATCACGACGCCACGCGTACGTCACCTGCGCCGTCGACGGGTCGACCGTGCCCGCGACCGCCGTCAGGCTCGCGCCGACCGTGGGGGTGCCGGTGATCGTGACCCCCGAGACGACGGCGTCGCGCGCGACGGCGACCGTGTACACTTTCTGGGCACCGGAGACGGCGGTGACGCGGACCATCGCCGCACCCCCCGCGTCGGCGGGCTGGACGATCGCGACCGTCGCATCCTCGTCGACGGCCGTGGCGGCCACGGTCGGCCACGCCGACCCGGGTACCGATACCGCGTAGGCCGTGCGGTCGGCGGCGAAGTCCTTCACCGGCGTGGAGCCGACGCTCAGCCGCGTCAGGTCCGCGACCGACGACGCCGACGGGGCCGGCGCGTAGATCTCGACCTCCGACACGATCAGGTGCGTGTTCGGGTAGGCGTTCATCACGACGCGAACCTGATCGGCCGATGCCGCGCCGACCGGGACGTCGACGACGGGATCGCCGGACGCCGGGGTCCCGACGGTGATCGTGTCTCCGGTGACCCAGGGGCCCGAGCCGAGTCGATAGTCGACGTGCATCGTCCGGGCCCACGAGGTGCCGCCGTCGCGCTTGAAGTACACCTTCACGTGCGGGACGGGAACCGCCGCGGACAGGGCGTAGGTCAGGGTGTCGGAGGCGTTGAGCGTGCCGCCGCGCCAGTTCGACCACGCCTTGTCCGTCGTGATCCCGTTGATCGTGTTCGAGGCGGGATAGCCGCTCTCGGTGTAGGTCGCCGACGCCGTGCTCGTGCGTGCGACGTTGTCCTCCGTCGGCACCGTGACGATGACGCTGAGCGTGGCCGGGAGCGTGCCCCCGCCGGCGAGGCTCGCGCTGCCGGTGATCGAGACGACGCCGGGCTCGGCGAACGCGGCATCCGTCACACCCGACCACGACCAGGTCACGGGCGCCGAGGCGGTCGCCCCACCGGCACGCACCTCGAGCGGCACCGTCGTCGGCGCCACGGCGGCGACCGTGGCCACGGACGCGCCCGTGTAGGTCGTGAGCGAGACGGGCAGCGCGGAGGTGTAGGCACCGACATCGACCACCGCACGCACGGTGAACGGCGCGCCGAACAGATCGGTGCCGCTGCCGGAGACGGTGGTGGTGCCCGGGGCCCAGTCGTGGCCGTCGAGGCTCCAGGCCACGGGCGCCGTGCGCGTGCCGCCGCCCACATAGCGGATCGGCACCGTGGCGGGCAGCACCGGCGCGACGCCCACCGCGGTCGTGACCGTCACGTCGGGCACACTCTGCACCGCGGTCGGGGCGAGCGTCCAGGCCTGGTTCGCACCGTTGTTCGAGGTCCACAGCCCCACACTGGTGCCGTCGGCCGTGCCGGCGCCGTTGACGTCGAGCACGCGGGTGGCCGCGACGTTCAGCAGCGAGAATCCGCGGCCGTCCAGCGTCGTGGGAATCCACTGCGCCGCCGGGTTCGCTGCGGCCTGCTCCGGCGTCGCGCTGATCACCGTCAGGTTCGTCCCGGACGATGCCAGGTAGCGCCCGTCGGCTGCCCGCAGCAGCACGCGCTGGCGGTCCGAGCCCGCACCGGAGAGCGAGGTCGCCGTCCAGGTCTGCGCCGCCGCGGCATCCGCCGTCGCCGCCGCACTGCGGATCGTCAGGCCTGTCCCCTGCACGGTGAGGGCCTTGCCGCTCTGCACGCCGAGAAGCTGGTAGCCCGCACCATCCTTCACCTGCGGGGCGGACGCGGCCACCCCCGAAACACCCGACACGACGAAGGTCGTGACGGACTTGGCCGGCACCGTGAGGGTGGCCGTGCGTGTGATCGGGTCGACGGCCACGGCGGAGCCGCGGACGAGCGCGTTCTTCTCGACATCGTCGGCGGGAGACTGCGTGGTGACGACGGGCGTCACGGTCGCGCCCGGCGCGAGGGATGCGAAGTTCGACAGGTCCAGCCGCACGGTGCGCGCGGTGGTCTCGGTGTTGACGTGCACGAGGTTCACCCCGTTCCCGGATGCCGTGACGGCAGCGGTGGTCTGCATGTCGTTGGTGGGCACGATGTGATCGCCGGGGCGGATGAAGTGCGTGAAGTTGCGCACCGTGTTGTACTTCGCGTTGGTGACGACCTTGCACGAGGGGTCGGCGTCGCCGTCGGCGAGACGCCGCTTCGAGTTGCCGTCGGCGTTGCAGTCGAAGTCGACGAGGACGCTGCCCCAGTTGAGCTTTTCGACCTTCTGCATGTTGTAGAGGTCTTCGACCGGCTGCCAGAACACCCAGGCGCGCGGTTCGAGTTCGCGGAGGTCGTCGATCATGTGGCCGGCCATGCCCAGGCCGTTGTCGATGTTGGTCTGGTTGAAGCCGGTGCCCGACGTGTCCCAGTCGCCCTCGACCTCGCTCATCCACAGCGGCTTGTCGGCGGTCTTGGCGATATCGCGCACCATCGTGCGGTCGGAGGTGCCGTAGGTGTGCACGTTGAGCTGGGCGACGGCATCCTTCGACGGCTGCGACCACCCGTTCCAATCGGTGACGAAGGTCGAGGGGTTCGTCTCGTCCATCGCGGAGATCGGCACCTTCGTGGTGGTGCCGGGGGCGGCGAGGCGTGCGGCGAGCGCCTGGATCATCTGGTCCTGGCGCTGCGGGCCGATGTGCGCACCCTCCTGGCGGCTCGCCGAGCTCGGCCAGGTCGCGCCCTGCGGGATGGTCGTGCCCCAGTAGTTCGTGTTCGGCTCGTTGAACGGGTCGAGCGAGTCGAAGGTGATGCCGTAGGTCTGCTCGAGGTGCTCGACGACCTTGACGAGGTAGCCGGCGAACTTGTCCATGTCGGCCGGGGCGAGCTGCTCGGCGGTCGCGTTGTTGATCCCGCCGGAGACGTAGCCGCTCTGCGTGAGGAAGTACGGCGGCGAGTTGCTGAACGCCTCCCACTTCGTAATCTTGTCCTTCAGCGCCTCGATCCACCAGCGCTGGGTCGCGTCGGCGTTCCCGTTGAACGCGGACGGGTCGTCGGGGCTCCACGCGGCGGCGTAGCGCGCGCGGTCGGCGTACGTCGAGGTGATCGGTCCGAAGCCGTCGCTCTTGCCGAGATCGGGATTCCACCACCCCTCCACCGCGCCGCCCGGCCGGAGGTAGGACGGCACGTCGGTCGCGTTGCCGCCGCCGATGTTGTAGCGGGCGATGTTGAGGTTGAGCCCCTTCTCGCCGAACACCTTGTCGAGGAGGTCCTGGCGTACCTCCTCCGGATAGCCGCCGGTGGCGTTCGCGAACCAGACCAGGCTCGTCCCCCAACCCTCGAAGGGCTCGGAGGCGTAGGCGGGGTTGGGGGTGATCGTCACAACGGGGGGCGCAGATGCCGCTGCCGCGGGCTCGGGAGCCGCGAGCGGCGCCACGAGTCCGGTGAGACCGAGGGCGGTGACGGCGGCGAGCGCGATCAGGCCGGGGGACTTCATCGTGGGGGGTTCCTCTCTGTGTCGCATCATCGCGAACCGGGAGCGCGTCATGTTACCGTTAACATGGCTCGATCCCAGCCTAGAGGAATCGCGATGTTGACGTCAACACGCGACGTGCGCGGCGCCGCGGCGCCCACTCCTCACGCGACGCCCGCGACCCCCGCTGCGAGCCGCGCCCCGGCGGCGCGCAGCCACCGGGCGGGATCGGCGAGCGCGGCGTCCGCCGACCCGGCGAGGTCGGTGAGCGCGATCGCCGCGCAGAACGCGGTCGCATCCGCCGCGGGGGCGATCCGTCCGGCGACGAGGGCCGTCGGCACTCCGGCCGCGCCGGCCGCCGCGGCGACCACGGAGGGGGCCTTTCCGGCCGCGGACTGATCGTCGTAGGCCCCCTCACCCGTGACGACGAGATCAGCGGTCGCGGCGGCCTCGACCAGCCCCACGAGGCGGGCGATCTCCTCGGCGCCCGAGACGAGCCGCGCACCCCAGGTCAGCAGGGCGAAGCCGGTGCCTCCCGCCGCGCCCGCGCCCGCCACCATCGGATCGAGCGGGAACAGCGACGCGGCGTGCGCGAGACCCGCCTCTGCGCGGGCGATGTCATCGATGCCCTTCTGCGGCCCGAAGACCGCCGCCGCACCCGAGGGGCCGAGCAGCGGAGTGGTCACATCGGAGAGCACGACGATGCCGCCGGCAGGAGGCTGTCGCAGCGCAGCGGTGTCGACGTGGGCGATCGCCGCCAGCCCGCCGGCGCCGTCGGGCACCGCGGCTCCGTCGCCGTCGACGAACCCGGCACCGAGCGCCGAGAGCATACCGACGCCGAGATCGGTGGACGCGCTCGATCCGATGCCGAGGACGAGGCGCTCCACGCCGTGCTCGAGCGCGGCGGCGATCGCCTCGCCGAACCCGCGCGTCGACGCGTCCCAGGGACGCAACCGGCCGCCGAGCAGTTCGATCCCGCTCGTCGCCGCGAGCTCGACGACCGCGGTGCTGTCCGGCAGCAGCAGCCATGCGGTCTCAACGGGCGTTCCCGCGGGCCCGGTGACCGTGAGCGGCATCCGCGTCGCGCCCGGGACGGCAGCGGCGAACGCGTCCAGCGTCCCCTCTCCCCCGTCGGCCATCGGCCGCAGAACCACCTCGTCGGCGGGCCGCACCGACCGCCACCCGTCGCGCAGTGCGGCGGCGGCCGCGGCGGCGGGGATCGAGCCCTTGAAGCTGTCGGGGGCGAGGACGACGCGGGTCATGGGCGCGATGCTACGCGTTCACCGGCCCGCGGCATCGGGCACCGGCTCGCATCGGGCAGGATGGACACATGACGTGGCTTGTGACCGGCGGAGCGGGATACATCGGTGCGCACGTGGTGCGCGCCCTGCAGGCGGCGGGCATCGCCCCGGTCGTCGTGGACGACCTTTCGAGCGGCCACGCGTCGTTCGTGCCGGAGGGCGTGCCGTTCGTGGAGGGCACGATCCTGCATCGAGCGCTGTTGGCCGACACGATGCGCGAACACGGCGTCACGGGCGTGATCCACGTCGCCGGATTCAAGTACGCGGGCGTCTCGGTGCAGCGCCCGCTGCACACCTACGAGCAGAACGTCGAGGGCACCCGCGTCGTACTGGCGGCCATGGCGGATGCCGGTGTGCACAACATCGTCTTCTCCTCCTCGGCCGCGGTCTACGGCACCCCCGACGTGCCCCTGGTGACCGAGGACCTGCCCAAGCGCCCCGCGTCGCCCTACGGCGAGTCGAAGCTCATCGGCGAATGGCTGCTGCGCGATCAGGGCGTGGCGACGGCATCCGACGAGCAGCCCCTCCGCCACACGTCGCTGCGCTACTTCAACGTGGTCGGCTCGGCCGACCCGTCGGTGTACGACACGAGCCCCCACAACCTCTTCCCGATCGTGTTCGAGAAGCTGCTCGCCGGCGAGACCCCGCAGATCAACGGCGACGACTACGACACCCCCGACGGCACCAACGTGCGCGACTACGTGCACGTCGGCGACATCGCAGCCGCGCACGTCGTCGCGGCGCAGCGGCTCGAGGCGGGTGAGCCCATCGAGGCCGCCTACAACCTGGGGTCGCAGAACGGCCTGAGCGTGCGCGAGATCATGGATGCGATGGCCCGCGTGACCGGCATCGACTTCACACCGAAGATCGGGCCTCGCCGCCCCGGCGACCCCGACCGCATCGTCGCCACGGGCGAGCTCGCCGCTCGCGACCTCGACTGGGCGAACCGCTACACCGTCGACGAGATGGTGCGCACGGGCTGGGAGGCGCGCCGCAACGCGCGCTGACGCACGGCGGCGTGCGACTCTCATGGGGAGTTCTGTAAGAGCGACACTGCACCCGGCGAGCTGAAGGATGTGTTCGGCGAGGCGGCCTTCGTCGACAGCGAGGGGGGCTCCGACGAGACGGTCGTGAAGATCCAGAAGATCGTCCAGGCCGACGGATCGGTGTCGTGGCGGGTCGTGCTCCCCAGCACGCAGGACTGGCAGGCGCTGGCATCCACGATGTCCGGCAAGGACTTCGAGCTCTTCCAGGCGATGAAGGACTCCGGCGCGGTCAACGACGTCGACAGCAACATGGCCCTCGTGCTCTTTCCGAGTCTGCGCACCCAGTACGAGCGCGCCGCCCTCGAGGCGATGGACCAGGCCGGCATCAAGGGCGGGCCGAACGGGGACCCCGTCATGCTCGTCGGGTTCAGTCAGGGCGGCATCCTCGCGGGCCACCTCGCCGCCTACCGCTCGGACGACTACAACTTCGGTGCCGTCGTCGTCTGCGGCGCACCGATCGACAACATGCCGATCCCGGACCGCACGCGCGTGATCTCCGTGCAGCACGAGGGCGACCCCGTCCCGAAGCTCGACTTCTTCACGCCTCCTCCCACTCGCCCGAACTGGCAGACGATCACGTCGGCCGCGCCGGGCAACCCGACCGACGTGACGAAGATCCACGACGCCGGGCAGTACGCAAAGACCCTCCAGGCGCACATGACAGACCTCGGCGACGTGCACGATCTCGACCGGTTCTTCGACGGGGCGAACAGCTACACCGAAACGGAGTACTACTCATGGCCGGAATGAGACGCGGATGGACGGTCGCGGCCGCTGTTGCGGCGGCTGTCGTGTTGTGCACGGCGTGCTCGCCGTCATCGGGAAAAAGCGGGGATGCTGACGCATCGGCCGTCGTCAGCGCCGTGGAAGCGGCCGATTCTCGCGTCGCGAGCGCAACGGTCGAGCAGGGGCAGAGTGGTTTCTCCTCGGGCTGGATCGTGGAAGTCGTCATGTCCGGTGACGACCCCGTCACCTCCGATGAGCTCTCTGCACTCCTGCTGGCCGCGCGCCATGCGGGCAGCCGCGAGCCCGGTCACATCGATCTCTTCACGAAGAGTCAGTCGGGCGCCTCGCTCGACCTCACCGCCGCAGCCGACCAGCTGGGCATTCTTTACAGCAAGATCGGTGATGGGATCGACGTCAACAGCGACGGGATCGACGACGCTCTCGGCACAGGTCGATGACGGACACCGACACGGCGACGACGCCGATGCTCCGGTTTCGGCTCGCCGGCGCGTGGCATCCGGTGCTGTGGAACGAACTCAGCTCTGCGGAGCTCATCGCCGAGTTCGTCACGTCGGTGGTCGGCACGCGCGACGTCGATGCGACCGTGCGGGCGCGGATGCGCCGCGACCTCGCCGAGGCCATCGCCACGGCGAAGGAGGGCCACGCGCAGGCGATGTTCATCGCCACCGAGATCAGGCCGGGGCTACCGATGCCGGTGACGCTGACGATCTACTCCCCACCCGATCTGCGGATGAGCCCGGCCCTCGGGACGGATCCTGACGAGGTCATCGACGTGCTGCAGAAGTCGTTCGCGAAGAGCGGCCAGCCGCACCACGAGACGGCGCGGCGGCTCTCCATCGACGGTTCCGAGATCCTGCGTCTCCACCATGTCGACCACCAGGTGCTGCCCGAGCAGCCCGAGGCGCATGCCGTCACCCTCACGGCGGACTACTGGTACACGGTCCCCGCATCCAAGCAGATCATGGTCGCGACCTTCTCCACCCCGCTTGGAGACATCGCGAACATCATGCTGAGCTTCTTCGACGGTCTCGTGGCCGCCTCCTCCTGGGACGACCCGGCCGCCTGACGCGCAGCGTCGCCCCGAGTCGCGCGCCCGCGAGAAACCACATTCAGCACGAGAAACACCCGCTGCGGTGGTTTCTCGCGGCGGATGTGGTTCCTCACGCGGGAGAAACATCTGCCGGCTCTTGGAGATGTGAACGACCTGGACCACTTCTTGAGGCGCGCATGGGTGGCTGTGGTGGCGTCAGCCGCCGCGTTGGTGTTGTGTACGGCATGTTCAGGTTCGTCGAGCGGTTCCGACGAGGCGCGGGCATCGAAGGTCGTCGCCAGTGTCACCGCAGCAGACTCGCGAGTGGTGAGCGCTTCCGCAAAGCAGAGCGTCAGCGGATTCTCGGTCGGATGGCTCATCGACCTGGTCCTGTCCGGCGAAGAACCAGGCGGGCGCGTCGATCGACCTCACCGTCGCGGCGGATCAGCTCGGCATCCGCTTCGTCACGACCGGCGACGGGATCGGCGTCGTCCGCGACGCGATCGACGACGCTCTCGGCACAGGTCGATGACGGACACCGACACGGCGACGACGCCGACGCTCCGCTTTCGACTCGCCGGCGCGTGGCATCCGGTGCTGTCGAACGAGCGCAGCTCTGCGGAGCTCATCGCCGACTGAGGCGCAGCGCGGGCGCGCGCCGCGCCGCGAGAAACCACATTCAGCGCGAGAAACACCCGCTGCGTTGGTTTCTCGTGGCGGATGTGGTTTCTCGCGCGGGAGAACGCGCGGAGCGGAGGCTAGCCGAGGCGGACGACCGCCCACGACACGGGCGGCAGCGCGACGCGCAGCAGGTCGCCCTCGCGAGCGACCGCGAGCGCCAGCGGCGCGACCCGCTCGGGGGCGGCGAGGGAGTTGGCGGCGCGGTGATCGGGGTCGGTGACGATCCACGCCTCGACGACGTCGGCGGATGCCATGCCCAGCGCACCCGGGTCGAGGGTCAGCTCCGCGGCATCCGTCACCGACCGGTTCACGAGGAACACGCTCGTGCCGGCGTCGTCGGTCGTGGCGACCGCGTTGACGGCCGAGACGTCGCCGAAACGCGCGCTCTGCACCCGCGGTGCGCCATCGATCTCGATCCGACGCGCCGTGCCGCGGCCGAGGCGGGAGGTGAGCGAGAAGGGGAAGAAGGTCGTCTGGCGCCACGCGGGGCCGCCCGGCTCGGTCATGATCGGCGCGATGACGTTCACGAGCTGCGCGAGCGAGGCGGAGCGCACGCGGTCGGCGTGCTGGAGCAGCGTGATGAGCAGATCGCCCACGACGACGGCATCCATCACGTTGTACTGGTCTTCGAGCAGCCGTGGGGCGACGGGCCAGCCGTCCGGAACGAGATCGCCCGCCTTGGTGCCGTCGTCGGCGAACTGATACCAGACGTTCCACTCGTCGAACGAGAGCATGATGCGCTTGTCCGACCCGCGCTCGCGCGCGACGTTGTCGGCGGCGTCCACCACCTCGCGGACGAACAGGTCGGTGTCGACCGCCGAGACGAGGAACTCCTGCGCCTGGCCGTTTCGCTCCTGGTAGTACGCATGGCAGGAGATGAAATCGACGTCGTCGAACGTATGCCGCAGCACGTCGCGCTCCCACGCCCCGAAGGTGGGCATGTCGCGGGCCGATGAGCCGCAGGCGACGAGCTCGAGGGTGGGATCGAGCATGCGCATCGCCTTGGCCGCGCGCGAGGCGAGCTTGCCGTAGTCCTCGGCGTTGCGGTGGCCGAGCTGCCACGGGCCGTCCATCTCGTTGCCCAGGCACCACATGCGCACGTCGAAGGGGGTGTCCCGCCCGTTCGCGGCGCGCTGGCGGGTCCACGCGGTGTCGGCGGCGACGTTCGCGTACTCGAGCAGGTCGAGCGCCTCGGCGACGTCGCGCGTGCCGAGGTTGACCGCGAGCATGAGGTCGCTGCCGACCTTGTCGAGCCACGACGAGAACTCGTGCAGACCCACCTGGTTGGTCTCGGTCGATCGCCACGCCAGATCGAGGCGCCGCGGCCGATCTTCGCGCGGCCCGATCCCGTCCTCCCAGCGGTAGCCGGAGACGAAGTTGCCGCCGGGATAGCGGATGGTCGTGACGCCGAGCTCCTGCACGAGCGCGATCACGTCGGTGCGGAAGCCCTCGGCATCCGCACTCGGGTGCCCGGGCTCATGGATGCCGTCGTAGATGTGACGTCCGAGATGTTCGACGAACCCGCCGAACACTCGCGGGTCGACGTCGCCGATGATCTCGGCACCACGCACACGTGCGGTCATGGGTTCTCTCCTCACCATTCGACAGGCCTCACCATTCGACAGGCCTCACCATTCGACAGGCCCGAGCAGCAGCCGATCGCTGAACGCGAGCTCGGCGGCGCCGGTCGGCTCCAGGTCGAGCACCGTGAACACGTTACGGCCCGCCCGCGTCAGCGGCGCGGGGACGAACAGCGAGTGCTGCGGGCCCGTCTGCCAGAAGCGGCCCAGGCAGGCGTCGCCGATCCACACGAGCCCGGCGCCCAGCGCCGTCAGGTCGAGCACGAGGTCGCGCGGCGCGTCGAGCTCGACGACGGCGCGCAGCACCGCCGCACCGGCGCTCGGCGCGGCATCCGACGCGGCGGCACCGGCGACGCGCGCCGGCAGCTGCTCCCACGGCACGACGACGACATCCCAGTCGGCGGGGGCGATCCCGCCGACGGTGACCGGGCCGATCAGGCCCTTGTCCTCGCCTATGCGCGGGCCGTAGTTCACGCGGCCCTGGTCTTCGACGAGGATGCCGAGAACACCGGAGCCGCGCGGCAGCACGAGGGTGCGCTCGCGACGGTCGCGCGACAGGATCCCGACGGGCACGCCGTCCAGGCTCACCCACGCACGGTCGCGCACCTCGCCGATCGCGAGCACCACGGGCGTCTCGCCCTGCGCCAGGCGGGTCTCATAGCGGAGGAAGCCGCGCGCGACGCCGAGCTCGTCCATCGTCGGCGCGTGGTCGTGACGCTGTGCGGGCTCCGCGTTCAGGATCGCGGCGAGGGAGGCGACGCGTTCCAGCGGAGCCGCCGCGGGCGCCGCCGCGAGCGGCGGCAGCAGGTCGGCCGCGGTCGCGGCGGGAACGGGCGCGTAGCGGGCGATGACCTCGCGGAACGCCCAGAACTTCTCGGTGGGCCGACCGGCCTCATCGAGGGGCGCGTCGTAGTCGTAGCTCGTGATGGTCGGCTCGAACACGCCCTTGTCGTTGGCACCGTTGGTCAGGCCGAAGTTGGTGCCGCCGTGGAACATGTAGATGTTGACCGAGGCCCCCGCCTGCAGCAGGGCCTCCAGCGACTCGACGGATGCCGCCGTCGAGGACGTGCGGTGGAACGACCCCCAGTAGTCGAACCATCCGCACCAGAACTCCGAGCACATGAGCGGCCCGGTGGGCTGATGCGTGCGTAGGACGCGCAGGCGGTCGGCGACGTTGCCGCCGAAGGAGCCGGTGCGGTGCAGCTCGGGCAGGCTGCCGCGCGAGAGCATCTCATCCGTCGGCTGGTCGACGCTCGTGAGCGGCACCGTCACGCCCGCGTCGAGGTACGTGTCGCGCAGGGCCCGCAGATAGCTCTCGCGCTCCTGCGTCGTGAACTCGCCGTAGGCGCCGTACTCGTTCTCGACCTGGAGGAGGATCACCGGGCCGCCGCGATCGATCTGGCGCGGCACCACGATCGCCAGCACCCGGCGCAAGAAGGCGGTCACGGGCGCGAGGAAGCGGGGGTCGGCCGAGCGGACGCCGATGTCGCCGTCGAAGAACAGCCAGGCGGGAAGGCCCCCGCCGTCCCACTCGGCGCAGATGTAGGGCCCGGGGCGGACGATCGCGTGCATCCCCTCGGCGGCGATCAGGTCGAGGAAGCGGGCGAGGTCGAGCGCGCCGTCGGCGCGGAAGGCGCCCGGCTCGGGCTCGTGCTCGTTCCAGGGGACGTACGTCTCGATCGTGTTCAGCCCCATGAGGCGGGCGGCGCGGATGCGGTCGGCCCACTGGTCGGGGTGCACACGGAAGTAGTGGAGGGCCCCGCTGAGCACCCGATACGGCTGGTCGTCCAGCAGGAAGTCGCTCTCGCCGATGCGGAAGGATCCGGTAGCCATGCGGGCCTCTCAATCACTGTCTTCTCACAGCCGCGGCGGTGGGGTGATCGGGACCACCCCACCGCCGCAGATCCTGCGATGGGCTTACTTGTTGACGCTGAAGCCCTGGTCCGTGCCGTAGGACACGTTCTTGTCCTGCCAGGCCTTCAGTCCGTCCGCGATGGACGTCTTGTTCAGGTAGGCCTTGCCGACGGTGTCGGCGTAGATGCTGTTGGCGTACGACTGCCACGGCAGGTACTGCCACCCGGTGCCCACCGACTTGGTCGCGTCGACGAGAACCTTGTTGATGGCCTGGCCACCGAAGTAGTCCGAGGTCTTGTTCAGGAAGTCAGGCGACTCGAGGTCCTTCGTGGTCGCGGGGAAACCGCCCGACTTCAGGAAGACGTCGATCGAGTCCTGCGAGTTGTTCAGCCACTTGAGGAAGCCGGCCGCGAGAGCCTGGTTCTTCGAGCCCTTCATGACGACCTCGGACGATCCACCGTTCTCGGCCGTGGCCGGGGTGCCGTCGTAGGTCGGCATGGGCGCGACAGCCCACTTGCCCTTGCCGCCGGGGACGTTGGCCTCGAGAACACCCGGCATCCAGGCGCCGATCGGCAGCGACGCGATCGTGCCGTCACCGAGAGCCTGGAACCACTGGTCGCTCCAGCCGGGGATGTTGCCGAGCGAGCCGCTCGCGAGCAGCTTGTCCCAGACACCGGTCCACTTCTTCGCGCCCGCGTCGTTCAGGTCGATCGTGACGTTCTCGCCATCGGTCTTGAACGGGCGGCCACCGGCCTGCCAGATCATCGACGTGCCGAAGCCGGCGTCGGTGCCCTGGTCGTTGGTGATGAACTTCGTCGGGTCGGCCGCGTGCAGCTTCTCGCCCGCCGCGACGAACTCGTCCCACGTCTTCGGCACGGTCAGACCGAACTTGTCGAAGACCTCCTTGTTGTAGAACAGGGCCATGGGGCCCGAGTCCTGCGGAAGGCCCCAGATGCCGCCGTTCTGCGACACCGCGCCCCACGTGGATGCCGTGTAGTCGTCCTTGAGGTCGCCGAAACCGTACGAGCTGAGGTCCAGGAGCGAACCGGCCAGCTGGAACTGCGGAAGCGACTGGTACTCGATCTGCACGACGTCGGGGATGCCCGAGCCGGCCGAGATCGCGTTCTGCAGCTTGGTGTTGTTGTCGTTCGCGCCACCGGTGTTGACGAGGTTGACCTTGACGTTGGGGTACGCCTTCTCGAACGCGGCGACCTGATCCTTGGCGGAAGGCGTCCACGTCCAGTAGGTGATCTCGCCGCCGGCCTTGAGGGCCTCGTCGATCGACGACGCGCTGCCGCCGCCCGAGCTCGAGCCGCCGTTGCCGCCGGCGCACGCCGCGAGGCCGCCGCCGATCAGGAGCGCGGTGGCTCCGATCGCGACCACGCGCGCGATCTTCTTGGTGCTTGTCATGCTGTGTCCTTCCGCTTCTTTGTCGGATGTGGGTGGGTGGGTGGGGAGGGGACGCCGCGCAGTGACACCCCTGTCACTGCTTGACGCTTCCCGCGCTCAGGCCGGACTGCCAGTAGCGCTGGAGGAGGAGGAAGGCGATGACGATCGGAACGATCGTGAGGAGCGACCCGGTGATGACCAGGTTGAAGATCGGCTGCGAGCTGACGCCGACCGCCTGGAGGTTCCACTGCTGCAGACCGATGGTCAGCGGGAACAGGTTCGGGTCGTTGAGCATGATGAGGGGCAGGAAGTAGTTGTTCCAGGTCGCCACGATCGCGAAGAGGGCCACCGTGACGACGCCGGGCGCCAGCAGCCGCAGCGAGATCGTGAAGAACGTGCGGAACTCGCCGGAGCCGTCCACGCGCGCCGCTTCGAGCAGTTCGGTGGGCACCGAGTCGACCGCGTAGACCCAGATCAAGTACAGGCCGAAGGGCGAGATCAGCGAGGGGATGATGATCGCCCACATCGTGTTCGTGAGGCCGAGCTGGCTGAACATGAGGAACGTGGGCACCGCGAGCGCCGTTCCGGGCACCGCGATGGCGCCGAGGATCACCGCGAACACGGCCCGCTTGCCGGGGAAGTTGTACTTCGCGAGGCCGTAGCCGGCCAGCGTCGCCAGCAGCGTCGCGCCGCCCGCCCCGATCACGACGTAGATGAGGGTGTTGAGGAACCACCGCAGGAAGATGCCGTCGTTGTAGGTGAGGACCTGTCCGATGTTGTCGAACAGGGCGAAGGGCCCCGAGAACCACAGGCCGAACGATCCGATCAGCGACTGCTGCGTCTTGGTCGAGCTGATCACGAGCCACAGCAGCGGCAGGAAGGAGTAGACCAGGAACAGCGACATGATGATCGTCAGCAGGGGCGACTTGCGCGGCCCCTTCTCACCGATCTCGGAGCGCCGACGGCGACGGGGACGACCGGTCATGGTGCCGGTGTGGTCGAGAGGCAGGCCGGCCATCAGCGGTTCTCCTTACGGGTGCCGCGCAGCTGTACGACATAGGCGATGACGGCGGTGATGATGCCCATGATGATCGCGATGGTGGCGGCGTAGTTGACCTGCTGCCCGATGAAGCTCAGGTTGTAGGCGTACATGTTCGGGGTGAAGTACGTCGTGAGCAGGTTCGGGACCAGCGTCTTGAGGATGTTGGGTTCGTTGAACAGCTGGAAGCTGCCGATGATCGAGAAGATCGTCGCGATCACCAGCGCACCGCGCAGGGCCGGCAGCTTGATCGCGCGGATGATGCGGAACTGACCGGCACCGTCCAGCGCCGCCGCCTCGTAGAGGTCTTCGGGGATGGTGCGCAGCGCCGAGTAGAAGATCAGCATGTTGTAGCCGATGAACTCCCACGTGATGATGTTGCCGATCGCGAGCAGGATCCACTGCTGGGTGAAGGGCGTGACCAGGTCGAAGCCGACGAGCTGATTGATGTTGCCCGCCAGTCCCAGGCGGTCGGAGTACATGAAGCCCCACATGAGCACCGCGACGACGCCGGGCACCGCGTAGGGCAGGAAGATGCCGATGCGGAAGAACGAGCTGCCGGCCAGGCGCCGCGAGTCCAGCGCGAGGGCCGCGACGAGCGCCAGCAGCAGCATGATCGGCACCTGGATGACCAGCACGAGGAAGACGTTTCCGAAGCCCGCCCAGAACTGCGGGTCCGAGAACGCCTGCAGGTAGTTGTCGGCCCCGACGAAAGACGTGCCGCCGATGAGCTTGGTGCGAAAGACGCTGAGATAGATCGAGTAGGCCAGTGGCGCGAGGAACGTCACGGCGAACACGATGAGGAAGGGCAGGACGAACCAGAACCCCGCCCATTGGCGGTCGGTCCGACGCACGCGGCGTGGAGCCGGTGAGGGAGCGGTGAGTGCGGACATCTTCGTCAGAGCCTTCTGTGGGACGGGGCCATGTTTACGTCAACATGGCGAGGTCGAGAGTAGCATGTTGACGTCAACATGTGTCAAGAGTTCCGGATCGACGCTCAAGGGAGAACGCGGATGAACGGCTCAGCGGAACGCGCGCGCGGCGCCTCGCTGCAAGATGTCGCGCGGCGCGCGGGGGTCTCCGGACAGACCGTGTCACGAGTGGCTAACAATTCCGAGCGGGTCGCGGATTCGACGCGCAACCGTGTGCTTGCGGCCATGAACGAGCTCGGCTACCGCCCCAACGTGGCGGCCCGTGCGCTGCGGCGCGGAGCCTTCGGGTCGATCGGCGTCGTGGTCTTCAGCCTCGACTCGCTCGGCAACGTCGGCACGATCGGCGGAATCCTGGCCGCGGCGGCCGCGCGGGGCTACGCCATCGAGCTCATCCAGGCCCAGCCCGCCCTCGCCGCCGGCGACGCCGTGGCCTCCGCCGTCTCCCGACTGGATCAGGACGCGGTGGACGGCATCATCGTCGTGATCGAGTCGCATCTGATGTCCTCGGCATCCGTCAGCTTTCCCGCGGGGATGCCGAGCGTTCTCATCCAGTCCGGCGCCGGAGACGAGCTGCCCTCCGTGACGGCCGACCAGGATCAGGGCAGTCGCCTCGCCGTCGAGCATCTGCTCGCGCTCGGGCACGAGACCGTCTGGCACATCGCCGGGCCGCCCGCATCCCGCGCCGCCGAGCTTCGGCGCCTGGCCTGGCAGTCCACGCTGGAGGAGGCCGGCAGGCGCATGCCGCAGGTTCACGTGGGCGACTGGACGGCCGAGTCGGGCTACCGCATCGGCCGCCTGCTCGCAGAGGAACCCGAGCTGACCGCGCTGTTCGCGGCGAACGACCAGATGGCGCTCGGCGCGATGCGCGCATTCCACGAACGCGGTCGCGCTGTGCCCGGCGAGGTCAGCGTCGTCGGGTTCGACGACATGGCCGAGGCGGCCTACTTCTGGCCGCCGCTGACCACGGTGCGCCAGGACTTCGGAACCGCGGGCTCGCTCGCGGTCTCGCTGGTCGTCGACCAGATCGAGGGGCGCCCGGTCGCCGGCGGCGTGCACCACGTGTCGACGGCACTCGTCACGCGCGCCTCCACCGCACCGCATACCCGTTCGCCGATGAAGGACGATCTCTCGTGACCTCTGCCCCCGCCTCCCCCTCCCACGCGCACCTTCGCGCAGGCGGCACGAGCGTCGTGCTCGATCTCGTGTCGGCGGACCAGCCGATCATCGTGCACTGGGGGCAGGATCTCGGCGAGCTCAGCGCGGCGGATCTCGCCGACCTCGCCCGCGCCGCGGTCCCCCAGCGCGTCTCGGGCGGCCTGGACGCCACCGGCCGCCTCACCCTGCTCCCCCAGCAGTCCGGAGGCTGGCTGACCACTCCGGGACTGATCGGCGACCGCGCGGGCGCAGACTTCTCGACACGTCTGAGACTCGTCGATGCCGAGGTGGCCCCGGATGCCGCGACCGTCACCCTCCGCGACGACGCGGCCGGTCTCCAGGTGCGTCTCGTGCTGAGCCTCGGACCCAGCGGCCTGCTGCATCAGCGCCTGCGACTGACCAACCTCGGCAGCACCCCCTACCGAGTGGGCGCCCTCACCGCGGGCTTTCCCGTGCCGCCGACCGCCGCGGAACTGCTGAGCACGACCGGCCACCACCTGCGCGAGCGTGCGCCGCAGCGCCAGCCGTTCACGATCGGCGCCTTCGCCCGCGAGAGCCGCCGCGGACGACCGGGCGCAGACGCCACGCTCCTGCTCGCGGCGGGAACTGCCGGCTTCGGCTTCGAGCGCGGCCTCGTGCACGGCATCCACCTGGCATGGTCGGGCGAGCACCGCCTTCTCGCCGAACGCACGCCCACCGGCGACGCGGTGCTGCGCGCCGGCGAGCTCCTGCAGCCGGGCGAGATCATCCTCGGCCCGGGCGAGAGCTACGAGACTCCCGACGCGGTCGGGTCGTGGGGCGACGGCCTCGACGAGCTCGCCGCCCGCTTCCACGAGGAGCTGCGGGCGCGCAGCTCTCATCCGCGGCGACCGCGGCCGGTCACCCTCAACACGTGGGAGGCGGTGTACTTCCGTCAGGACCTCGACACGCTGCGCACCCTCGCCGACCGCGGTGCGCGCGTCGGCGCGGAGCGCTTCGTGCTCGACGACGGGTGGTTCCACGGCCGCCGAGACGACACCACCGCGCTCGGGGACTGGTGGGTGGATGCCGAGGTCTGGCCCGACGGCCTCGGCCCGCTGATCGAGCATGTGCGCGGGCTCGGAATGGAGTTCGGGCTCTGGGTGGAACCGGAGATGGTCAGCCCCGACAGCGAGCTGGCGCGGCGGCATCCCGACTGGATCCTGCGCGCGCGGGACGAGCTGCCCCCGCCGGGCCGCCAGCAGCAGGTGCTGGATCTGTCCCACCCCGACGCCTATGCCTACATCGCGGACCGGCTGCACGCCCTGCTCGACGAGTACCCGATCGCGTACCTGAAGTGGGATCACAACCGCGATCTCGCCGAAGCGGGATCGGGTGCGCACGGCGCGGCGCGGACGCACGAGAACGTCCTCGCGCTGTACCGCCTGCTCGACGAGCTGCTCGATCGCCATCCCGGGCTCGAGATCGAGTCGTGCGCCTCGGGCGGGGCGCGCGTGGATCTCGGCATCCTGCAGCGCACGCATCGCATCTGGACCAGCGACTGCCTCGATCCCCTCGAGCGGCTGGACACGCAGCGCTACACCGGCTTGATCGTGCCGCCCGAGATGATGGGCGCCCATCTGACGAGCCCGGTCGTGCACTCGACGGGACGGAGCGTCTCGCTGCCGTTCAGCGCTCTGACCGCACTGTTCGGCCACTTCGGGATCGAGTGGAACCTCACCGCGGAGGACGAAACCACCCTCACGCAGATCGCCGCGTGGGTGGATCTGTACCGCGAGCACCGCGAGCTCATCGCCACCGGCCGACGCGTGCACGCCGACCTCGCCGACCCCGCCCTCGACCTGCGCGGCGCCGTCGCGCGCGATCGTTCGCGGGCCGTCTACGTGCACACGCAGGTGCGGACGAGTGCCCTGCACCCGCCGGCGCCGATCACCCTGCCGGGGCTCGACCCCGACCGTCGGTACCGGGTCTCGATCGCCATCCCGGACGGTGCCGGCGGCTATCTCGGCCAGTCGCCGCTGGCCTGGCAGGCCGATCCGGTCACGATGACCGGACGCGCGGCGGCATCCGTGGGGCTCCGACCGCCGGTGCTGCAGCCGCAGGCCGCCGCACTGATCCGCGCCGTCGCCGTCGACTGACCTCGGCGCACGCGCCGCGCTCAGACCGGCGCGGGGCCGGTGCTGTCGCGCACGATGAGCGGGGCAGGCATCACCGCGCGGGTCGCGGCTTTCGCCACCGCGGAGTCGGGCGCGTCGGCTTCGTCGAGCAGAGCGGCCACGGCTTGGGCGCCGAGCCGGTCGAAGTGCTGGCGCACCGTCGTGAGAGGAGGGCGGTAGTTGGCCGCGTCGTCGACGTCGTCGAAGCCGACGACGCTGACATCCTCGGGCACCCGCGCACCGTGTTCGGCGAGGGCACGCAGCGCGCCGAGGGCCATCTGATCGTTCGCGACGAACAGAGCGGTGCCGACGGCGCCGTCGCCGATGAGCGTCTGCGCCGCCTCGTAGCCGGATGCCGAGCTCCACGAGCCGCGCACCAGTGCGCCGACGGGACGCCCCGCCGCCTCGAGGGTGTCGCGCCATCCGCGCTCGCGCTCGGCGGCCGCGTACGAGGTCGCCGGCCCGGCGATGTGCGCGACCGTGGCGTGCCCGAGTGCGAGCAGGTGCGCGGTCGCGCCGGCCGCTCCCCCGGCATGATCGGTCTCCACGCCGGCGAACCGGTCGTCGGGCGGCGAGTCGACGACGACGAGTCGAAGAGTGGTCGGCAGATCCGCCGAGCGGACGAGAGCGGAGGCTTCGTTGATGACGACCACGCCGTCGACTCCCTGCTCGTTGAGCCGCTGGAGCGCTTCGGCGGCGTCTCCGGAGCCGAGGGTGACCACCGCGACGTCGTGCTCGCGTTCGGCGGCGGCATCGGTCACCGCCTCGAGCATGAGCGAGTTTCCGACGGTCGCGAGCGTGGAGACGACGACGCCGATCGTGCCGGACCTCCCCGTACGCAGGGCCCGGGCGGCGCGGTGGATGCGGTAGCCGCTGCGTGCCATCGCCTCCTCGACGCGGGCGCGCGTGGCGGGGTCGACCCGCGGGCTGGCGTTGACGACACGAGAGACGGTCTGCGCCGACACCCCCGCGATCCGTGCGACATCCGCCATCGACGCGCGTTTGTGTGCCATCCCGACCTCCGTGTTGACGATAGCACGCACATAGCCGTATCGTGTTATCGTGAACATGCCGGAGCCGCCTCCTCACCTCGCCCCCGCGACACCGCCGACGGCCCCCGCGACGCCGCTCGGCGCGGGCGTCGTCAAGCGCCCCACCCGACTCGCCGACGGGCGCGACCTCATCTACTTCGACGACCCCGACACGACCCTCGGCCCCGATCGCGCCCTCGACACGCGCAGCCTCGACCCCCGCCCGGCGACGGCGACCATGCGCCAGGACATCCTCACGGGAGACTGGATCTCCGTCGCCGCCGCCCGACAGAACCGCGCCTTCCTGCCGCCCGCCGAACTCGATCCGCTCGCCCCGCAGACCCCGACCAATCCGTCGGAGATCCCCTCGCACTACGACGTCGCCGTCTTCGAGAACCGCTCGCCCTCCTTCGGTCCGGCACTGTCCGAGGCGACCGGAGACGCCCCCGCGGCATCCGATCCCCCGCGCGGGCTCGACGACCTCGCGCACCTGGGCCTCGGTCGCACCCGCACCAGCGTCGGCCGCTGCGAGGTCGTGTGCTTCTCACCGGAGCGCAGCGGCTCGTTCGGCACGCAGACGCCGACGCGCGCACGCACGGTGATCGAGGCGTGGGCCGACCGCACGGCGGCCCTGTCGGCGCTGCCCGGCGTGCAGCAGGTGTTCCCGTTCGAGAACCGCGGCGAGGCGATCGGTGTCACGCTGCAGCATCCTCACGGCCAGATCTACTCGTACCCGTACATCACGCCCCGCACGACCCGCCTTCTCGACACGATCGACCGCACCGCGCCCGATCTGTTCGCACGCATCCTCGCGTTCGAGCAGGAAGGCCCCCGCGTGCTGCTGCGGGGAGAGCACTGGACCGCCTTCGTGCCGTTCGCCGCGCGCTGGCCGATCGAGGTGCACCTGCTCCCCCACCGTCACGTGCCGGACTTCGCCGCCCTCGACGACGCCGAGCGCGACGAGCTCGCACCGATCTATCTGCGACTGCTGCGCGGCATCGACGCCCTCTACGGCGATCCGACCCCCTACATCGCCGCCTGGCATCAGGCACCCGTCCACGTCGGTCGCGACACGGTGCGCCTGAACCTGCAGATCACGAGCCCGCGTCGCGCCGCCGACAAGCTCAAGTTCCTCGCCGGATCCGAAGCGGCCATGGGTGCCTGGATCGGCGACGTCCCCCCCGAGACCGCCGCCGATCGGCTGCGATCCGCCATCGAAGGAGTCCAGCTGTGACGACCACGGCCACACCACGCACCGACGCGCACGACCTTTTCGGCGAGCTCACCGGCGCAGAGCCCGCGGTATACTGGTCGGCTCCGGGACGGGTGAACCTGATCGGCGAGCACACGGACTACAACGACGGCTTCGTCTTCCCCTTCGCGATCGACGGCCGCACGATCGCGGCGCTGGGCACGCGCGGCGACGGGCGCATCCGCGTCGTGTCGACGTTCGATCCGGTGCCGGTGGAGGTCGCTCTCGCCGACCTCGACGCACTGTTCCCCGCCCGCCGCGACGAGATCGTCGAGTGGGCGCGCTATCCGCTCGGGGTGGCGTGGGCGCTGCGGGATGCCGCGCGTGCCGCCGGCCGCGACGCCGACGGCCTCACCGGGGTCGACATCGCTCTGGCCTCCGACGTCCCCGTCGGCGCAGGGCTCTCGTCATCGGCGGCGATCGAGGGCGCCACGGCATCCGCTCTCAACGACGTATGGCAGCTCTCCCTCTCGCCGGTGGATCTCGCCCAGGCCGGTCGCCGCGCCGAGAACCTGGCGGTGGGAGCCCCCACCGGGATCATGGACCAGATGGCGTCGATGCTCGGCCGCGCCGACGCCGGCATCTTCCTCGACTGCCGGTCGCTGGAGGCCGATGTCGTGCCGCTCGGGTTCGCCGACGCCGGTCTGGAGGTGCTCGTCATCGACACTCGCGTGAGCCACGCGCACTCCACCGGCGGCTATGGCGAGCGCCGCGAGGCCTGCGAACGCGGAGCCGAGATCATGGGCGTCGCGGCCCTGCGCGACCTCGTGCCGGCCGACCTGGACCGCGCCCGTGCGCTGATGGACGACGTGACCTTCCGGCGCGTCCGCCACGTCGTCACGGAGGACCAGCGTGTGCTCGACGCCGTGCGCGTGCTGCGCGCGGAGGGACCGCGGGCGATCGGCGCGCTTCTTGACGCGTCGCACGCGTCGATGCGCGACGACTTCGAGATCTCCACGCCCGAGCTCGACCTGGCCGTGGAGACCGCGCGCGCAGCAGGGGCCGTCGGCGCCCGCATGACCGGCGGCGGCTTCGGCGGCGCCGCGATCGCGCTCATCGACCGCG
This sequence comes from Microbacterium sp. AG790, assembly GCF_003634765.1. Taxonomy (NCBI): domain Bacteria; kingdom Bacillati; phylum Actinomycetota; class Actinomycetes; order Micrococcales; family Microbacteriaceae; genus Microbacterium; species Microbacterium sp. AG790. The sequence goes on along the minus strand of NZ_RBWZ01000006.1, from coordinate 260,259 downwards.
AACTGGTCGAGGAGGCGACCGCCCGTGTCGCCGCGGCGTTCGCCGCCGCGGGCTTCGGCGCGGCGCACGTGTTCACCGTGCACCCCTCTGACGGCGCGCACCGGGACGGGTAGCGTCGAGGGCGGGACGCCGACCCGCGGCATCCCGGAAGGAGCACTCGTGGCCTCCATCACCTACGTCGAGATCGACGGCGCCCCGCACGGGCTGCTGCGCACCCACGGCGCCGAGGTGAACGAGGCGCTGCTCGCCTTCCTGAGCACGTGAGAGCCCTCGGATGGATGCTGTGGCTCGCGGCGGCGGGTGCGGCGGTGCTCGCGTTCGGTGAGGTGCAGGCGTGGCGCACCTCCCGCGGCGCCTACCCCGCCAGCCCGGCCATCGGCCCGACCGACGGGCGCGACGTGGTGCTCGTGCTGGGATTCCGCTCGCGCGAGGACGGTCGCCTGAACGCTCTGCAGGCGTGGCGGACGCGTATCGCGGTGCGCTCGGCGCCGCCCGGGGCACTGTTCGTCTTCTCCGGCGGCGCCGTGCGCGGGAGCGAGCCGGAAGCGGTCGTGATGGCGCGTCACGCGACGAGACATCTCGGCGTGGAGCCGGATGCCGTCGCCATCGAGGCGGCGGCCGAGAGCACACGCGAGAACCTGTCGTTCAGCCTGCCGTGGCTGCAGGAGGCGCGCACCATCCGCATCGCCTCGAACACGGCGCACGCCCACCGCGCTCGCGGGTATCTGCGCGAGCTCGACCCGCGCCTGTGGGAGCGCCTGCGCCGCACCCGCGACTTCCGCCCCCTCGAGCTCGGACCCCTCCGGCTTGCGCTCACCTTCTACGACGCCGTCGCGGGGCGCTCCGCCGGCCGCACCGCCGCCATGGCAGCAGCGAGCCGACCGGTCGCGGGTGCCGTTGCCGGTGCGGACGAAGGTGCGGTTGCGGGTGCTCAGCGCAGTGGCGCGACCGAGGCGTACGCGTCGACCCGCTCCGAGACGGGCACGTCGTAGATCCGCGCGGGCTGCGCGGCACTCCACCGCTCCCAGCCGGGATCGCCGCCCGCGACGAACGCGACCGCGTCGGCGTGCACCGCGTCGGCGAGCGTCTGCGGCGGCTCGTCGCCGGCCAGCGGGACGATGCCCTCGGCATCCAGGCAGTCGAAGAAGAAGGGCACGTCGAGGCAGTGCTCGGCGAACCCGAAGCGTCCCGACGGCCACGAGAAGCGGTACATCCAGGTGGGCGCCGCGCCCCGCGCATCGGCGAGCTGCACGTTCTTCTCCCGGAACATGCGGTCGGTGAGGTAGCGGCCGGCCACACGCGTCGTACCGTGCACGACGACGTCGCGGTTGGCCGCGAGGTAGGCGCGACGGCGCCCTCGCTCCAGTCCGAGACGGCCGAGGACGATGCTCGCGGGCACCCAGCGCAACGCCCGGGGCGCGCCCGCGAAGATCATCGTGAACTCATCGTCGGTCGTGCCCAGCACGAGCGGCTTGTCCGCCCCCACCCCGGCCGCGAATGACGCACCCGTCGCGCGCGGCAGCAGCTCGCCGTCGATCTCGGGACCGAGGGCGAGCCCGGCGGCGAGCATCTCCGCCGCCGCCTTCGGATCGATCGCGGTCGCCTGCTTCTGCAGCGCGAGCAGGCGTTCTTCGGGAATCGATGCGAGCCCGTCGCGGTCGGCGGCGACCCCGGCTGCGGCCGCGATGGCGGTGGTGAGGGCGCGGGCCCGCTCGGGCTCCACGTCGCCGAGGGCGCCCGACAGCGACCACACCCGGTGGAAAAGGTGCTGTGCCGACGGCATCCCGAGGAGGGTCAGCACGGCACCGCCCCCGGCCGACTGGCCGGCGATCGTCACGCGCGCGGGATCGCCGCCGAAGGCCGCGATGTTCTCCTGCACCCACTCCAGCGCCGCGAGCCAGTCGCGCACGCCGCGGTTGGAGGGCGCGCCGTCGATGTGACCGAAACCGTCCACGCCGAGCCGGTACGAGATGGTCACGGTCACGGCGCCGTCGCGCGCGAAAGCACGTCCGTCGTACCAGGGGCTGGCGGGCGAGCCGGAGAAGAAGCCTCCGCCGTGGATCCAGACGAGTACCGGAAGCCCGGCGGCTCCCGGATCGGGCGTGACGACATTGACGTTGAGCGTGCCGTCGCCGGGGATGCTGGGCTCGGGGATGAGGGTGATCCCGGGGTCACCGCGCTGCGCCGTCGCCCCGAACGCGCCCGCATCCCGCGTGCCCTCCCACGCCGCGACGCGCACCGGCGCGGCGAAACGCCGCTCTCCCACCGGCGCCTCCGCGAACGGGATGCCGAGGAACGCGGCCGATCGGCTCCCGTCCGCCGCCGTGCGCCAGCGGCCGCGCACACGTCCGGCGGTGATCAGGATCTCGGGATCGCTCTGCACGGTCCGATCATGGCACGGGCTGATCACGGCACGGGCCGATCACGGCACGGGCGACCGCGGCCCGGCATCCACGATGCGCGCCTGCGGCATGCGCCGACGCATCACCGCGATCGCCTCGGGGTTGTCGTCCACGAGCACCGCGTCGCGCCCCAGCGCACTGCACACCGCTCCCGTGGTGCCGCTGCCGGCGAACAGGTCCAGCACGCGGTCACCGGGTCGACTGGACGCCTGAACGATCCGGCGAAGGATGCCTTCCGGCTTCTGCGTGGGATAGCCCGTCTTCTCGCGACCGCTGGTCGGCACGATCGTGTGCCACCACACGTCCGTCGGGAGCTTTCCCCGAGCCGCCTTCTCGGGGGTGACGAGCCCGGGCGCCATGTAGGGCTCTCGGTCCACGGCGTCCGAGTCGAACCAGTACCCGCGCGGGTCCTTCACGTAGACCAGGATCGTGTCGTGCTTCGTCGGCCACCGGCGGCGGCTCTTGGCGCCGTAGTCGTACGCCCAGATCAGCTCGTTGAGGAAGCACTCGCGCCCGAAGAGCGCATCGAGCAGCACCTTCGCGTAGTGGGCTTCGCGGTAGTCGAGATGCACGTAGAGGGTGCCGTCGGCGGCGAGCAGTCGCCACGCCTCCCGCAGGCGCGGCTCCAGGAACTCCCAGTAGTCGTCGAAACGGTCGTCGTAGCGGCGCAGATCGCCGCGCAGGCGCGAGTAACTCGTGCCGCGAAAGCCTGTTTTGACCTCACCGCGCACGCCGCTGCGGTCGGCGGACTCGATCGCCTTGCCCTGGAGCCGACCCGTGTTGAACGGCGGATCGAGGTAGATCAGGGTGAACGCGGCATCCGGGAGTGCGCGCGCGACCGCGAGGTTGTCGCCGTGGTGGATCTCGACGGCGCCGGGAACGTCGACGGTGCCGGGTGCCGGTGCGTGGGTCACGGAACGCGGTGCAGCCAGGCGTCGGTGGAGAACTTCTCCTCGACGAGGACCTCGGCCTCGGCGTATTCCTCTTCGGTGATATGACCGGGCTCGGCGCCGTAGAGCGTGGAGAACGTCTGCATGAACCGCTCGATGATCGCCTCGCGCGGCAGTCCCGTCTGGCTCCGCAGCGGGTCGACGCGCTTGGCCGCAGAGACGGTGCCCTTGTCGCTGAGCTTCTCGCGGCCGATGCGCAGAACCTCGGTCATCACCTGACCGTCCATGTCGTACGACAGCGTCGCGTGATGCAGCACGCCGCCGTTCGCGAGCCGCTTCTGCGCGGCGCCGCCGATCTTTCCGGCCGGCGAGGCGATGTCGTTGAGCGGCTGGTACACGGCGTCCACGCCGAGCGAGCGCAGCGCCTGCAGGGCCCAGTCGTCGAGGAACGCGTAGGAGTCCGCGAAGGTGAGGCCGGCGACGAGCGCGGCGGGCACGTAGAGCGAGTAGGTGACGATCGAGCCCGCCGCCATCAGCATGGCGCCGCCGCCGGAGATGCGCCGCACGACGTCGAATCCGTGCCGCGCTGCGCCGTCGGGGTCGACCTCGTTGCGGTACGACTGGAACGAGCCGATCACGACGGCCGACTCGTTCCACTCCCAGATACGTAGGGTCGGCTTGCGTCGGCCATCGCCCACGCGCGTCGTGAGCACCTCGTCGAGGGCGAGGTTCATGGCGGGTGAGACCGCCTTCTCGTGCACGACCTCCCACTCGAAGTCGCGCCAGCCGGGAGCGGTCACGAGCGCCCGGCGCACGGCCGTGCCGACCGACTCGGGCGTGAACCCGAGCAGCTGCGCGCCGTCGGGCAGCGCCCCGCGGACGGCGGCCGCGATGCCCGCGGCATCCGTCTCCACGGGAAGCCCCGTCACGGCGGCGTCGATGTCGGCCAACGCGTCGTCGGGCTCGAGGAAGAAGTCCCCCGCGAGGTGGAAATCGGCGATGCGCCCGTTATCGACCTCGAGGTCGACGACGACGAGCTTGCCGCCCGGAACCTTGTACTCCCCGTGCATGACTCCAGCGTACGAGGTGGAGGCAGCCCTCCGGCGCACCGTCGGTGCGACGCGATCCGGCCGTCACGCCGCGTGCAGGAGGTGCCGGTCGATCCACGCGATCAGATCGGCGATCACGGCCTCGCGGGTCACATCGTTGAACACCTCGTGGCGGATGTCGGGGTAGATCAGCGTCGTGACATCGGTGAGGCCGGAGCGGCGCCGATACGCCTCGGCGAGACGGTGGATGCTGCGCGGGCCCCCGACGGTGTCGTCGCGCCCGATCATCAGCAACAGCGGCACGTCGCGGGGAAGGTCCTTCGCGGGCTTGCCGATCAGCCGCAGCGTGTCGAGCGGGCCGAAGAGCTTCGCGAGCGGTTCCGAGGTGGTCAGCGGGTCGTCGAGGAACGCGCGGCCGACCGCGAGGTCGGAGGACAGCCACTCCGACCCCATCGCGTCGGGCGCCTTCCACGGCGCGTTGAGGTCACCGGAGTTCAGGGCTCCGGGCCAGCGCAGCGCCGAGCCGGTGAGGACGACCGCGTCGTAGTCCCGCGGATGCCGGTCGAGCAGCATCTGCGCGAGGAACGAGCCCCACGAGTGTCCGACGAGGATGAGGGGCAGCCCGGGGTGGTCGGCGCGGATGATGCTGCTCAGCTGAGCGCAGGCCGCGACGGCGGCCCGAAGCCCACCGGGGCCGAGTCGACCGAGCCGGCGCACGTCTCCTCCGTGCTGCTCCAGGCCGGTGCGCCCGTGCCCGCGGTGATCGTCGGCGTAGACGAGATAGCCGGCCGCCGTGAGCGCCTCGGCGACGTGGGTGTAGCGGCCCGCGTGCTCCCCGACGCCGTGGAGGATCTGCACGACGCCGCGGACGGGCGCGGCATCGTCGCCCGGCTCGTAGACGTCGTAGATGGTGCGGATGCCGTGAGGATCGATGAAGGAACGTTCCTCGCGCTGCGCCGCTGCCATGGCCCGAGTCTAGGACCGGCGGTTGGCAGCTGGAAAATTGCTAGATAAGCTAGCCGTTCATGAAGGACGTCACGTCTCGCCGCTGGATCGGTCTGGTCTTCATCAGCCTCGCGGTCGCACTCATCATCGTCGACTCGACGATCGTCAACGTCGCGATTCCGGCGATCGTCGATGACCTGGGGATCACCTCCACACAGGTGCAGTGGGTGCAGGAGGCGTACACGCTCGTGTTCGCCGCACTGCTGCTGCTGTTCGGGTCGCTGGCCGACCGCATCGGACGGCGACGCCTGCTGTTGATCGGCGTCGCGCTGTTCGCGGTCGCGTCGGTGATCGCCTCGTTCGCGCCGACGGGCGACCTGCTGATCCTCGCCCGTCTCGTGCAGGGCGTCGGCGGCGCCATGATGCTGCCCAGCACGCTGTCGCTGCTGAACTCGACCTTCCAGGGTCGTGAGCGCGGCATCGCCTTCGCGGTCTGGGGGTCGACGATCGGCGGCATGGCGGCGGTGGGGCCCCTCCTCGGCGGCTGGCTGACCACCTCGTTCTCGTGGCGCTGGGCCTTCGGCATCAACATCCCCCTCGGCGTGATCATCGCGATCGGCGTGCTGTGGGCGGTGGGCGAGTCGCGCGCCCAGAACGCTCCCACGCTCGACGCGGTCGGCGCGGTACTGTCGGTCATCCTGTTCGGAGCGCTCGTCTTCGGCCTGATCGAAGGCCGCACCCTCGGATGGTGGGACGTCAACGACCCCTTCACCGTCGGCGGCTGGAGCTGGCCGTTCTCCGTCTCGCCCGTACCGGTCGCCTTCACTCTGGCACTGTTGGCGGCGGTGGGCTTCGTGACGTGGTCGCGGCGCCAGGCGCGTCGGGGACGACCGACCCTGCTCGATCCCCGCCTCTTCTCGATCGCGAGCTTCCGCAGCGGCAACATCGCCGCGCTCGTCGTGGCGCTGGGCGAGTTCGGGATCATCCTGTCGCTGCCGCTGTGGCTGCAGTTCGTCCTCGGATTCGACGCCCTGCAGACCGGCCTCATCCTCATCGCGCTCGCCGCGGGCTCGTTCGTGGCCAGCGGGTTCGCGGGAGCCTCCAGCGGCAAGGTCAGCGCCGTGCTGATCGTCCGCGCCGGACTCGTCGCCGAGATCGTGGGCGTGATCGCGGCAGGCCTCGTCGTCGGCGCGGATGCCGGGACGCAGTCGGCCTGGCTGTGGCTGCTGCCTGCGCTGTTCGTCTACGGCTTCGGCGTGGGACTCGCCACGGCGCAGCTGACCGGAGTCATCCTGCAGGACGTGCCGGTCGAGCTGTCCGGACAGGGGTCGGGGACGCAGTCGACGGCCCGACAGGTCGGCTCGGCGCTGGGGATCGCGATCCTCGGAACAGTGCTGTTCACCGGCACCGCCGGCATCCTGTCGTCGTCGCTCGACGACCGCGGCCTGCCGCCGCAGCAGCGCGATCAGATCGTGTCGGCCGTCGTCGACAGCTCCGGCGGCGCCATCGCGGGCCTCGCCGCGAACCCGGCGACCGCGCCGATCGCCGCCGACGCGAAGGCGGCGTTCTCCGATGCGACGCGACTGTCGGCGTTCACCGCGGCCGGCTTCCTGGTGGTGGGACTTCTCGCGACCATTCCGCTGGGCCGCGAGCGGCGGCGAGGCGAGACGGATGCCGAGGAGCCGCCCGTGCGGAGCTGAGAATCCGATCCGGCGGCATCCGCCTGACACCGCCCACGTGATACTTAGCAAGACTAATGAGCTATGCTAAGTAACAGCATGAGCACCGACAGCACGCCCGCACCCGCCGCACCCGACCTGTCCTCGCCCGCCGCAGATCTGCGCATGGCGACCTTCCGTCTGGCGCGACGGCTTCGCTCCCAGCGGGCGGTCGACACCATGAGCGACGCGCAGTTCGCCGTGCTGGCCGCCCTGTCGGTGCACGGGCAGCACACCCTCGGCGAACTCGCCGACCGGGAGCGCGTGTCGGCGCCGTCGATGAACCGCACGGTGAACGGCCTGGAGGAATCGGGCTACCTCACGCGCACGACCGATGCCGACGACCGCCGCAAGGTCAACATCGCGCTCACCGACGCGGGTCGCGCGGTCGTGGAGGAGACCGTCCGGCGCCGCGACTCGTGGCTCGAAGACGCCCTGGCCGAGTTGACGGCGTCGCAGCGCGAGCTGCTGCGCTCCGCCGCCGAGCTGATGCGGGAGGTGGCCGCCCGATGAGTTCGTCCACCCGCTCATCGAACGCGATGTTCCGCTCGTTCTCGGTCTTCAACTACCGCGTCTGGTTCATCGGCGCCCTGGTCTCCAACATCGGCGCCTGGATGCAGGCCACAGCTCTCAGCTGGGTCGTGCTCACGCAGCTCACGCACAACGACGCGGGGGCGATGGGCGTGACGATGGCGTTGCAGTTCGCGCCTCCCCTGCTGCTGGTGAGCGTGACGGGCTGGGTCGCCGACCGCTTCGAACGGCGACGGCTGCTGATGGTGACGCAGAGCTCGCTGCTCGTGCTCGGGGCGACCATCGGCATCCTGATCCTCAGCGGCGTCATGACGCTGCCCCTCATGTACGTCTTCGCCTTCGCGCTGGGCCTCGTGGCCGCCTTCGACAACCCGACGCGCCAGGCGTTCGTGTCCGATCTCGTCGACCGCGAGAACGCCTCGAACGCGGTCGCGCTGAACGCGGCATCCTTCAACGGCGCCCGGATGATCGGGCCCGCCGCCGCCGGCGTCGTCATCGTCGCGGTCGGCACCGGCTGGGTCTTCCTGGTCAACGCGGTGACGTTCCTCGCGATGATCGTGGCCCTGCGACTGATCCGCTCCGACGAGCTCGTGCCGCGAATCACCGCGCCCGGCGCGTCGCGCCTGGCCGACGGCTTCCGCTACGTCGGCAGCCGCCCCGACCTCATCGTGACGTTCGTGATGGTGTTCCTGCTCGGCGCCTTCGGCATGAACTTCCCCATCTTCGCCTCGACGATGGCCCTCGAGTTCGGACGGGATGCCGACGGCTACGGGCTGCTGAGCTCGATCCTGGCCATAGGCTCACTCGCCGGGGCCCTGTTGGCCGCCCGGCGGGATCGTGCGCGGATGCGTCTCGTGATCGTGGGCACCGGCATGTTCGCGGTCGCGGGAACGGTCTCGGCGTTCATGCCGGACTACTGGCTGTACGCCATCACGCTGATGTTCACCGGGTTCTCGGTGGTCACGACGCTGACGACGGCGAACGGCTACGTGCAGACGACGACCGATCCGGCACTGCGCGGGCGCGTGCTCGCGCTGTACATGGCGATCCTCATGGGCGGCACGCCGATCGGCGCTCCCATCGTCGGCTGGGTGGCCGCGGAATACGGGGCGCGTGCCGCCATCCTGCTCGGGGCCGCGGCGGCATTCGTCGCCTTCGCCGTCGGCTTCGGATGGCTGCTGTGGTCGGGGCGCCTGCACCGCCACGAGTCGCGCCGCTTCGCCCTCTCGCTGGACGAGACCCGGCCCCTGTCGATCGTGACCCCGGAGGAGTTCAGCGACGAGGTGGCGGGAACGACGCCGATCTCGCTGCCCGATCCGACACGGCGGTAGCACCACCACGAACCGGCCTCTGCCGCCACCCATCATGCATCGCACCCCGTCGCGAATCACGATGTGTGCGAATTGTCCATTGCAATATTCGAATCTTTGTTCTATTATTGAAGGAGAGAAGCCCCGCGTATCCCCCCCGATCCTGATGCGGGTTCTGCGCCTCCGGCCTGTCCGGGGCGAGGGGATGATGCACGTGAGCGCGCACCGGGAAGACGTGGCCGACATCGGCCGCGTGCTCGATACGCTGTGGCCGGCGCTGGACCGGCTGGTCGCCGATGTGGTGGATGCGCGGCGGCGGATAGCCGAAGTCCAGGCCGAGGAAGCTCGACTGCTGGCCGACGCGGTCGGACTGGTCGCGGATCGGACCGCGTTGCTGCGACAAGAAGCTCAGCAGCGGGGCAGCTCACCCCTCCGGTCGAGCGACGCGGACCTGCCGCTTCGGGAAGTGGCGCTGGAGTTGGGCATGGCGCTGCGCGCCTCAGACCGGGGCGTGCAGCGACGGATGTCCGAGGCGTATCTGCTGACCACGCTGTTTCCTCGCACCCACGCGTCATGGGCCGACGGCGAGATCGACGCCGGCCATGCCTGGGCCATCGCGCGAGCGGGCGCGGTGCTGCGAACAAGCGAGGATCGCGCCCGCTTCGAAACCCTCGCGCTCGAGGCGGCACGGACGGAATCTCCCTCGCGAATGACCCAAGCGGCGAAAGCCATCGCGGCGACCATCGACCCGGCGGCGTTCGACGACGCCGTGCACCGGGCAGCGGACGAGCGATCCGTGCGCCTGTTCGACCTCGACGACGGCATGGCCAGACTCATCGCCGACCTGCCCGCGCCGATCGCGTACGCGATCTACGACTCGCTCACGACACGCGCGCGGACGATCGTCGACCGGACCGACACCGACACCGATGCCGACACCGACACCGACACCGACACCGACACTTCCAAGGAGGCGTGCGGCGAGCCCCGGCGAGCCCGAGGCGACGATGCCGACACCATCGTCACCAGCCGATCCGCCGACGCGCAGCGCCGCACCCTCGCGCAGGTTCGCGCCGACGTCTTCGGCGACCTGCTGCTGACCGCAGCACCATCGACGACGGCCACCGGCGCGGGTCTGGACGCCATCCGCGCCCGCATCCAGGTGACGGTCCCCGCATTGACCCTCGCCGGAGACCCGGCGGGCGGACCTGCCATGCTCGCAGGTCACGGCCCCATCGACCCGGCGATCGCCCGCCGACTCGCGGGACTGGCGCCCGGCTGGGATCGTGTGTTCACCGATCCGCACACCGGCATCCCGGTCGCCGTCGACCGCTATCGCCCCAGCGCGGAACTCTCCCGCTACCTCGCCGCGCGCGACGAACGGTGCCGCGCGCCCGGTTGCACCCGGCCGGCCCACGGATGCGACCGCGACCATACGACCGCAGCGGCAGACGGCGGCGCGACCGCACACGAGAACCTGGCGCACCTCTGCCGACGCCACCACACGATGAAACACCACACCGCCTGGCGTGTGCGCCATCTCGGTGGCGGAACACTCGAGTGGACCGGCCCCACGGGGCGCCGCTACACCGACCGGCCACCGTCACTGGTGAGGTTCGTTCCCGCGACCGAGGATCCGCCCCCGTTCTGAGCGAGGTGGGCACAGGTCAGCGAGCAGTCGACGCTCCTGCGACGACCCGCACCACGGCGGGCACATACCCGGGCGCGGCAACGGCGACGGCGATCTCCCCGCTGCCCGTGGCGCGCACCACAGCGAGCGCGCGCCCGTCGTGGGTCAGACGCGAGGGGCCCGCGAACGACTCCGTCGTCTGACCTCGGCTCGAGCCGAGCCCGGCGAGTTCGCCGGGGCCGGCCACCGTGACCGTGACCTCGGTGTCGCCATCGCAGGCGACGATGCCATCCGCGTCCGCCAACTCGATGACGACGTGTGCGAGTCCCCCGTCGGCGGCGACGGTGTCTTCCTCGACGCGGACATGCAACGCCGGCGAGCCCGCCGTCACCAGCGCGGTCCGGCCGACCTCCACCCCGTTCCGGCGCGCGATCGCCAGAAGCCGGCCCGGCCGGTACTGCGTCTCGAACCGGGCGATGAGCGGTCGCGGATCGCCGACCGTCGCGCGACCGACCACGACCTCGCCGCTCGCGCCGATGAGGCACAGCTCGACCTCCTCGGCATCCGCGTACACGTCCACCGTCACCGGCGAGCCCGATTCGACACCCCACGACCACGACGACACCACGTCGTCCCACGACCACGGCGTCTTCTCGACCGGGCGACCGTGATGCGCGGGGCGATGCACGGCGATCGCCGGCTCGCTGCGCAGGCCGAACGCGATCTCCCGGTAGAACGAGGCGGGCGTTCGCCGACCCGTGAGATCGATGTCTCCAGACCGCGCCAACAGCCAGGGGAAGGGGCCGGCGGTTCCGGTCGAGCGGTATCCGTCGACGTCGGTGTACTCGACCCGCCCGATGCCGGCCTCACCGACGTAGTCCCACCCCGTCCACGTGAAGTCGCCGATGACGTGCGGGAGCCTGCGCACCTGATCCCACAGGTCGGCGATCCGGTCGGGGAAGGTCTCCGACCCCACGATGATCCGCCCTGGAAAAAGTTCCGCATCCATCTCGTACCGGGCATCGCCGTAGTTGAAGCCCACGACATCGAGCACCGAGGCCGACTCCTCCGTCGAACGGGTGATGAGCTCCGACGCGTTGGCGGCGGCCATCTGAGCACCGAGACCGGCCATCATCGTGTTCGGGTCGGTCGCCGCGATCTCGCCGAGGATCTCCGGCAGTCGCTGCATGTTGGCGATGACCCCGTTGATGCCGTTCGTGACATACCGCGTCGGGTCGAGCCGCCGGAACTCCTCGGCGAGGCGCCGACTCCAGGTCGCCCCGTGCGGCGTCGCCAGCTCGAGGATCTCGTTGCCGATCGAGTACAGGATCACGCTCGGACGGTTGCGGTCCTTCGCCACGAGCGCCGCCACCGCTGCCTGCCACCGCGCCGCGAACCCGACGGACGCGTCGAATCCGGTCTTGGCGCGCGTCCACACATCGCTGAGCTCATCCATGACGAGCATGCCGTGACGATCGCACGCCTCGAGCAGGGCGCGCGATGCCGGGTTGTGCGCACTGCGGATCGCGTTGAACCCGGCATCCTTCAACAGCCGCACCCGTCGATCCTCGGCATCGGGATGCGTGATCGCCCCGAGCGCGCCGTTGTCGTGGTGCACACATGCCCCGCGCAGATCCACCTCCACACCGTTGATGCGCAGACCCCGGCGCGCGTCCAGCTGCAGGCGACGGATGCCGAAGCGCACGACATCCGTGTCGATGACCGCGCCGTCGGCAGCGTCCAGGCTGATACGCACCTCGTGCTGGGCCGGATGGTCGGGCGACCACAACTCGGGGCGCGCGACGAAGATGCGCGCCCTCGCCATCGCCTGCTCACCGGGCAGTACCGTCACCGGTGCGCTTGCTCGCGCGAGGACGGCTCCCGATGGATCGGCGAGATGCCAGCGCACTCGCAGCGTGCGCGTGTGGCGCGTGAGATTCTCCACGACGGTCGCGACCTCGACCATCGCACGATCGTCGTCGATGTCGGGGCTCGTCACCGTCGTGCCGTCGAGACCCAGGTGCACCGGATCGGCGACGATGAGGTGCACGGGCCGGTAGATGCCGGCACCCGTGTACCACCGGCTGTCGCGGTGCGCGCGCGCCTCGACCGTCACCGTGTTCGTCTCACCGAAGCGCAGGAAGGGATCCGCGGCGACGACGAAGGCTGCGTAGCCGTCGGGCTCATGCGCGGCGAAGTCTCCGTTGATGAACACGACGGCGTCGCGGTACACGCCCTCGAACTCGAGCAGCACGCTCCGCTCGCGCCAGTCGTCCGGCACCTCGAAGGAGCGCTCGTAGACGAAGACCCCACCCGGGATGTAGCCCGAATGCACGCCCCCGTCGTTATCGGCGGAACGCGGCAGATCGCGCAGCGCGTCGTGCGGGATCGCGACCGGCACGGGAGCACCGGCACCCTCGCGGCTCTCGAAGGCTCCGAGCTTCGGTCCGACCGTCCAGCCGTCGTGGAAGGGAACCCGCTTCACAGCGTGGCACCCGAGCCGGAACCCTCGCCGCTCACGAGGGATTCGGCGGCGCGCGCGTCGAGCAGCTGCTCGAGCGCGTCGAGGTCGTACCCGCGCACGTAACCGCGGAAGAACTCTGCCAGGGCGTCGGCCATATCGGTGGACGTCGGATCCAACAGCCACTGCACCTGGAGCCCGTCCATCATCGCCGTGGTCGCGACGGCCGCCCGATACGGGTCGATCTCGCGGATCAGCCGCCCCTCGGCGGCGATCCTCCGAAACGCCACCGTGATGCTCTCCCGCACATACTCGTACCGGCGCAGGAAATACTCGTGCGCCGGGTGCGACGGCGAGGTCGCCTCGGCCGACAGCGTGCAGAACAGCTCGATGACACCCGGGATCGACGCGTTGTACCGCGCGAGTTTCACCAGAGCGCGCAACGTCTCCACACCGTCCGCGTCGTCGAAGTTGACGATCTGGCGCGACTGCTCGTCGCGATGGTCGAGCACGGCCAGCAGCAGGGTGCTCTTGTTCTTGAAGTGATGCAGCAGCCCCGCTTCACTCATCCCGACGCGTTGAGCGATCTCCCGCAGCGATCCGGCGCGGTACCCGCCTTGAGCGAAGACCTCCAAGGCGGCGTCGAGGATCGCGCCGCGCGTCAGCTCGCTCTTCGCGTACTCGCCGCGCTGGCTGCGCCGCGGTGTGTTGGTGTCGGTCATCGTGACCATCGTGCCCTATCCCGGTCGCCGCGAGTCGGCGCCGATGCCCCCAGTGTGCACGCTCTCATAACAAAAACCTAGCGATCACTCGATATTTGCTCCAAAAACCTAGTGTCCATTCGGATTTCCTGCTAGCGTCCCCCGACAGAGCGATCCGCAGGGGTATCGCTCACCCGAGAAAGGGACCAAAGATGTTCCGTTGGAAGGCCACAGCAGCCCTCGCGGTCGTCGCGGCACTCGCACTGACCGGCTGCGCCGGCGGCGAGTCCGCAGGCGACAGCAGCTCAGGCGGCGCACGCGCAGATCGCCTCACACTCATCTCGATCGCCGCGCCCACGAGCTACGACATCGGCGCAGGCGCCGAGTGGGGCAACCGCAGCGAGTACTTCGAGGCGGTGTTCGACACGCTCCTGCGACAGGACTCGAAGGGCGAACTCCAGCCCAACCTGGCGACCGAGTGGTCGTACAACGACGACAAGACCGTCCTCACCCTGACGCTGCGCACCGACGCGACCTTCACCGACGGCACCCCCGTCGACGCGAAGGCCGTCGTCGCCAGCATGGAGCGCTTCCGCGACGGCACGTCGCCGCAGGCGGGCACCATGAAGGGAAACCAGTACGCGGCGACCGACGACCACACCGTCACCATCACGCTGCCGGCGCCGAACCCGGCCCTGCTCAACTCCCTGTCGCTCGCGCAGGGCCTCGTCGCGGCGCCGTCGTCGTTCTCCGACTCCGACGTGGCCACGCGCCCCGTCGGCTCCGGTCCGTACATCCTCGACACCTCGGCATCCGTGACCGGCACGACCTACGTGTACAAGGCGAACCCCGACTACTGGAACAAGGATGCCGTCAAGTACGACAACCTGACCGTCAACGTCATCGACGACACGACCGCCATCCTCAACGCCATCAAGGCCGGCGAGGCGAACGGCGCGAAGGTCGCCGACAACACCACCATCGGCGAGGTCGAGGCCTCCGGCTGGACGATCGCGTCGAACGAGCTCGACTTCCAGGGCCTGCTGCTGCTGGACCGCTCGGGCACGATGAACCCGGCACTCGGAAACGTCAAGGTCCGTCAGGCGATCAACATGGCGTTCGATCGCGAGGCCCTGCTGAAGTCCCTCCAGAGCGGCTACGGCACCGTCACCGAACAGGTCTTCCCGAAGTCCTCCGTCGCCTACGATGCAGCGCTGGACAGCACCTACGCGTATGACCCGGCCGGTGCCAAGAAGCTCCTCGCCGACGCGGGGTACCCCAACGGACTGACAATCAACATGCCGTCGGTGCCCGCCTTCCAGACCTCGTTCGATCTGATCAAGCAGCAGCTGCAGGACATCGGCATCACCGTCCAGTACACCGAGAGCGGCACCAACAACTTCATCTCGGACATGCTCGCGCCGAAGTACCCGGCGACGTGGATGGCGCTGCAGCAGGACCCCGACTGGCAGCTGATCAACTTCATGATCGCCCCGAACGCGACGTTCAACCCGTTCAAGGCGGAAGACCCGAAGATCGACGCCTTCATCAAGACGATCCAGTTCGGATCGACGGATGAGGCCGCCCAGGCGCTCAAGGACCTGAACAAGTACCTGGTCGACCAGGCCTGGTTCGCACCGTTCTTCCGCGTGCAGGGCTCGTTCGCCACCGATGCGAACACGACCGTCGACTTCTGGCCGACGAACGCCTACCCGTCGATCTTCAGCTTCTCGCCGAAGAACTGACCCCGCCGCGCTGCCCGCCTGCGCTCATCGCAGGTGGGCAGCGCCGCTCGAAAAGGGAAAGAGCCATGCTCAGCTTCATTCTCAGACGGCTCGCCGCAGGGGTCGTTCTCATCCTCGTCATCTCCTTCCTCGCCTACACGCTGCTCTACGCTGCCGGCGGCGACATCGCGCGCCGCATCCTGGGCGAGACCGCGACCGCCGAGACGGTCGCGAAGAAGACCGAGGAGCTCGGACTGAACCGTCCGCTGCTCGTCCAGTACGGGGACTGGCTGACCTCGGCGCTGACGGGCAACCTCGGCCGCAGCTGGTTCAGCGG
Organism: Microbacterium sp. AG790; assembly: GCF_003634765.1. NCBI lineage: Bacteria > Bacillati > Actinomycetota > Actinomycetes > Micrococcales > Microbacteriaceae > Microbacterium > Microbacterium sp. AG790. The sequence goes on along the minus strand of NZ_RBWZ01000006.1, from coordinate 244,561 downwards.
TGAGCTCGTCAGCGTCAGCGTCTCCGGCCGCGTGGGGGTGACCCTCTCGATCGTCATCGGCGCGACGCTCGTCTCGGCGATCCTCTCGGTCGTGCTGGGGGTGCTCGCCGCGCGCCGTGGAGGCTGGATCGATGGACTCGTGCAGTTCCTCTCCTTGATCGGCTTCGCCATCCCCGGCTTCCTCATCGCCCTGGGCCTCGTGCTCGTGTTCGCGATCGAGCTGCACTGGTTCAAGGCCACCGGCTTCGTCCCGCTGACGACCTCTTTCAGCGGATGGGTCGCCTCGGTCACCCTGCCGATCATCGCCCTTTCCCTCGGCGCGATCGCCACCGTCGCCCAGCAGGTGCGCGGCTCGGTCATCGACGCGATGTCGCGCGACTACGTGCGCACGCTCCGCTCCCGCGGACTGTCGAGCACCTCCGTCGTCTACAAGCACGTGCTGCGCAACGCAGGCGGCCCGGCACTGGCCGTGCTCGCCGTGCAGTTCATCGGCCTGCTGGGCGGCGCCGTCATCGTCGAGCAGGTCTTCGCCATCCCCGGCATGGGTCAGCTCACCGTCAAGGCGACGACGCAGGGCGACATCCCCGCCGTCATGGGCCTCGTGATCGTCTTCGCGATCATCGTGGTCATCGTCAACCTCCTGATCGATCTGGCTCAGGCCGCTCTCAACCCGAAGGTGCGTCTGTCATGACCGCTGTCGACGTTCCCAACTCCGTCCCCGTCGCGCCCGTGCGTGTCTCGCTGATGCGCCGGCTCGTGCGCCGTCCCCTCGGCCTGGTCTCCCTCGGCTTCCTCGCCCTGGTCGTGCTCATCGCGATCATCGGCCCCTTCATCGCCCCGCAGGATCCGAACTACGCCGACATCCGCGCGATCCTCGCCCCTCCCGGCGCCGACCATCTGCTGGGCACCGACAGCGCCGGCCGCGACGTGTTCTCGCGACTGCTGCTGGCCACCCAGACGAGCATCGCCGCTGCACTGGTCGCGCTGGTGACGGCGCTGGTGCTCGGCGTGGTCTCGGGCCTCATCGCCGGCTACTACCAGGGCTGGTTCAACACCGTCGCCACCTGGGTGACCGAGCTGAACATGGCGCTGCCGGCGATGGTGGTGCTGCTCGCAGCGCGTGCCGCGCTCGGCCCGTCCGTCTGGCTGTCGATGTTCATCTTCGGCATCCTGCTCTCCCCCGGCTCCTTCCGGCTGGTGTTCGCCTCCGTCACGGCGGTGCGCGCGGAGCTCTACGTGGATGCCGCGCGGGTCTCGGGCTTGAGCGACGCTCGCATCATCGGCCGCCATGTGCTGTCGGTCGTGCGCGCGCCCATCATCATCCAGTCCGCGATCATCGCCGGCATCGCGATCGCGATCCAGTCGGGCCTTGAGTTCCTGGGTCTCGGCGACTCGTCGGTGCCCACGTGGGGCGCCATGCTCAACGACGGCTTCAAGAGCATCTACAAGCAGCCGCTGCTCATGCTGTGGCCCTCGCTCGCCATCGCGCTCACCTGCATCGCCCTGACCCTCCTCGCCAACGTCATGCGTGACGAGCTCGAGCGCACCGTCACGGTGCGCCGCAAGCGTCGGCGCGTGGTGACGACCGCGACCGGGTCGATCGCTGCCGTCACCACGTCGGTGCGCACCGGCGGCGGCGACCTCGTCGACCTCGACGAGCCGCCCGTGATCGAGAACATCGACGTGATCGTCCACCCCGAAGACACCCGCAGCAAGGCGCCCGACGCCGTCCTGCAGGTGCGCGACCTGCACGTGGGCTACGACCAGCCCGACGGCTCGCACATCGAGGTCGTCCACGGCGCCTCGCTCGACATCCGCCGCGGCGAGGTCCACGGCCTCATCGGCGAATCGGGCTCAGGCAAGACGCAGACGGCCTTCGCGGTGCTCGGACTGCTCCCCCGCGGCGGCAGCGTCACCTCCGGCTCGATCCTCTACGAGGGCACCGAGCTCGCCGACGCCTCCGAACGCGTCTACACAGGCATCCGCGGCAAGCGCATCGGCTACATCCCGCAGGAGCCGATGAGCAACCTCGATCCGTCCTTCACGATCGGCAGCCAACTGGTCGAGCCGCTCCGCAAGAACCTCGGGCTGTCCAAGGCCGAGGCGCGCGATCGCGCGCTGGGCCTGCTCGAGCGCGTCGGCATCCCGCAGCCGAAGCGCACCTTCGACGCGTACCCGTTCGAGGTCTCCGGCGGTATGGCGCAGCGCGTGCTCATCGCCGGGGCCGTCTCGACGGACCCCGATCTGATCATCGCGGACGAGCCGACCACGGCCCTGGACGTCACGGTGCAGGCCGAGGTGCTGGATCTGCTGCGCGACCTGCAGGCGGAGCGCAACATGGCGATGCTGCTCGTGACGCACAACTTCGGCGTCGTCGCCGACCTGTGCGACCGCGTGACCGTCATGCAGAACGGACGCTTCGTCGAGCAGGGACCCGTCCGGGCCATCTTCAACGATGCGCGACACCCCTACACGAAGACACTGCTCGACGCGATCCTCGACGAGGGTCCGGCGCGCGGGCCTCTCACCCCTGTCACGAACGGAGCCGGAGCATGACCGCGCCACTGCTGGAAGTCACCGACCTCGTCGTCGAGTACCCGGGCAAGGGATTCCGAGCCGAGCCCTTCCGCGCGCTGAAGGGCGTCTCGCTCGACATCAAGCCGGGCGAGACGGTGGGCCTGGTCGGCGAGTCCGGCTCGGGCAAGACGACCCTGGGCCGGGCCGCCCTGGGCCTGGCCCCCGTCACGGAGGGGACGATCCGCTTCGACGGACAGGACATCTCCCACCTGAGTCGACGGGAACGCCGTGCGCTCAGCTCGCAGATCCAGGTGGTGTTCCAGGACCCGTACTCGTCGCTGAACCCGTCGATGACGGTCGAGCAGATCCTCACCGAGCCTCTCACCGTCGCCGGCGTCGGATCTGCCGAGGCGAAGACGCGCGTGCGCGACCTGCTCGACCAGGTGGGCCTTCCCGCCGATGCGCGCAGCCGCCTGCCGCGCGAGTTCTCCGGCGGCCAGCGCCAGCGCGTCGCGATCGCGCGCGCGCTCGCACTGAGCCCGCGGCTCATCGTCTGCGACGAGCCGGTCTCGGCGCTCGATCTGTCGACGCAGGCCCGCGTGCTCGACCTGTTCATCGAGATCCAGGAGCGGACGGGCGTCGCCTACCTGTTCGTCACCCACGACCTCGCCGTGGTCCGCCACGTCAGTCATCGCGTCGCGGTGATGTACCGCGGCGAGATCGTGGAATCCGGCGACGGCGACCAGGTCACCTCGCGCCCGCAGCATCCGTACACGCAGCGCCTGTTCATGGCCGCGCCCGTCCCCGACCCCGACAAGCAGGAGGAGCGCCGCGCAGCCCGCCGCGCGGTCCTCTCCGCCGAGGCCGCCGCACGATGACGCCGCCTGATGACGCCGCCTGACTCCGCGACGCCCCGGATCCCGAACCTGCCCTCGAAAGGATGACCATGACCTCCCCCGTCGACCACCTGCGCCCCCTGCTCGAGAAGCTGACACTCGAGCAGAAGGCCACTCTCGTCCAGGGCGCCGATTTCTGGACGACGGTGCCGCTGCCGGAGATCGGCCTGCGCGCGATGACCCTCTCCGACGGTCCCGCCGGCGTGCGCGGGCCCCGCTGGGATGAGCGTGAGCCGTCGCTGAACCTCCCGTCCGGCTCGGCGCTGGCTGCCTCGTGGGATGCCGGGCTGGCCTACCGTTACGGCGCCGCGGCGGCGACCGAAGCGCGGGCAAAGGACGTCGACGTCGTGCTCGGTCCGACCATCAACCTGCACCGGAGCCCGCTCGGAGGACGCCACTTCGAGTGCTTCAGCGAAGACCCCCAGCTGTCGGGCGAGCTGGCCGCGGCCTACGTCGCGGGCATGCAGGACAGCGGCGTCGCCGCGTGCCCCAAGCACTACGTCGCGAACGACTCCGAGACCGACCGCTTCACGGTGAACGTCGAGGTCGACGAACGCGCCCTCCGCGAACTGTACCTGGCGCCGTTCGAGCGGGCCGTCGCCGACGCGCACGCGTGGACCATCATGAGCTCGTACAACTCCGTCGCCGGCGTCACCATGACCGAGAACGACCTGCTCGAGACGCCGCTCAACTCCGAGTGGGGCTTCGACGGCGTCGTCATCAGCGACTGGACCGCGGTGCGTTCGCTCGACGCGGTCGCCGCCGCGCAGGATCTCGCCATGCCGGGCCCGGCGCCCGCCTGGGCCGAACTCGTCGCCGCCGTCCACGACGGACGCGTCGAGGAGGCCGACCTCGACCGCAAGGTGCTGCGTCTGCTGCTGCTGGCCGAGCGCGTCGGCGCCCTGGGCGACAGCGTCCCGGCGGCGACCGGCGAGATCGACGGGCCCGCGTTCGCCCGTGAGGCGGCCGTGGCCGGAACCGTGCTGCTGAGCAACGACGGCACGCTGCCGCTGAACCCGACGTCGCTGCGATCGGTCGCGATCATCGGCCAGAACGCCCGCGACGCCCGGACGCAGGGCGGCGGCAGCGCCACGGTCGTCCCCGCCCACGTCGTCTCTCCGCTGGACGGGCTGCGCGCCGCCCTGCCCGGAGTGGAGATCTCCTACGAGCTCGGCGCGATCGTGCAGGAGGGGGTCGCCGAGATCCCCCTCGCCCAGCTGCAGAACCCCGTCACCGGAGAGCCGGGGCTGCGGGTGCGCTTCCTGGATGCGGAGGGCGCCGAGCTCTTCGCCGAAGATCGCCGCTCGACGGCGCTCGTCTGGTTCGGCGGCGACGCCCCGATCGAGGCGAGCCGGACCGTCATCTTCGAGACACGGTTCACGCCGACCGAATCCGGCACGATCGAGCTGGGCTTCGCCGGCGCGAGCGAGGGACGGCTGTACGTCGATGACGAACTGATGCTCGACGACAGCCCCGTCATCGAGGGCACCGACCTCGGCGCCGCGTTCCTGAACCCGCCGTCGCTGACGACCGGCGTCGCGGTGGAGGCCGGGGTGGCGCGCACGATCCGCGTCGAGTTCTCCCGCGAAGCGTCCGGCGCTCTCGCCGGCGCCCTGAGTGCCACGGTCGGCATCGCCCCCGAGCGCACGCCGGATGCCGAGCTGATCGCCCGGGCCGCGCGCGCGGCGGCATCCGCCGAGGTCGCCGTCGTGGTCGTCGGGACGAACTCACGCGTCGAGTCCGAGGGCTACGACCGGACGAGCCTGGACCTCCCCGGCGCGCAGGACGCGCTCGTCCGGGCCGTCGCGGCCACCGACACCCCGACGATCGTCGTCGTCAACGCGGGCTCGCCCGTCGTGCTGCCCTGGGCCGACGAGGTCGCCGCCGTCGTGCAGGGCTACTTCGGCGGACAGGAGTTCGGCCACGCGATCGCCGACATCCTCACGGGTGCGCAGGAGCCCGGCGGGCGCCTGCCCACCACCTGGCCGGCCTCCCTCGCCGAGGTCCCCGTCACCGACGTGACCCCGCAGGACGGCGTCCTGCGCTACACGGAGGGCATCCACATCGGCTACCGCGCGTGGTTGAAGGACGAGGCGACGCCCGCCTTCCCGTTCGGCCACGGACTCGGCTACACGACGTGGTCGTGGGACGACGCGCGCCGCGACGGCGGCGAGGTCGCGGTGACGCTCACCAACACGGGTGCGCGCTCCGGCAAGCAGGTCGTGCAGGTGTACGCCGAACGGCCGGGGTCGGCGATCGAGCGCCCCGAGCGCTGGCTCGTCGGATTCGAGGCGGTCACCGTCGAGGCCGGCGCATCCGCGACCGTCTCGATCGCCCTTCCCGAGCGACGCCTGGCGCACTGGGACGGTGACGGCTGGAGCGTCGAGCCCGGCACGTTCGCTCTCCGGGTCGGCTCGTCGGTTGCGCAGCTGCCGCTGAGCGTCGACTGGGAGGTGTCGGCATGACGCGGGCGACGCACACGATGGAGCCGGTCGCGGCATCCCTGCTGCAGGGCAGCGCCGATGCGCGCCTGTCCGCCGTCGTCGACCGTCTCGACACGTACCTGCGCGGGGATGACGATCTCTCCTTCCAAGTGGGCGCTTTCCATCGCGGCGTGCCGGTGCTCGACGCCTGGGGCGGACCGCACCTGACCGGCGAGTCGCTGCTGATCCCGTTCTCGGTCACGAAGAACACGATCGGCCTGTCGGTGGGTCTGCTGGTGGAGCGCGGGCTGCTCGATCTGGATGAGCGCGTCGCGCACTACTGGCCCGAGTTCGCCGTGAAGGGCAAGGATGCCGTCACGGTGCGCCAGCTGCTCTCGCACCAGGCGGGACTTCCCCAGGCGACGACGCCCCTCACGTGGGAGGAGTTGTGGGACCACCATGCGGCCGCGGCGCGGCTGGCCGACACCCGGCCCTACTGGCACCCCGGCAGCGCGTTCGGCTACCACGCGACCACGATCGGCAGCCTGGGCGACGAACTGGTCTACCGGGTGACGGGGCGAACCCTCCACGAGTTCTACGAGGAGGAGATCCGCGCGGCGCACGACGTCGACTTCTACCTCGGCCTGCCGGAGGACCAGGAGCATCGCTTCACGCCGCTGCGTCCGATGATCCGGCCCGTGTCGGCGACGGGCACCCCGCAGTTCTCGGCGCTGGGTCCGGTGGTCTTCGGCGCCCTCAGCCGCGACATCGACCACACCAACTCGCCCCGCAACTACCGCTACGGCCATGCCGCCACGGCGGGCACCGGCACCGCACGGGGGCTCGCCCGCCTCTTCGCCGCCGCGGTCACGGGCGTCGACGGTCGCGCCCCGTTCCTGTCCGCCGACACCGTGGAGCAGATCGGCCAGCAGCAGATCCGCGGCTACGACGAAGTGCTCCACCAGCACGACCGTGCCCACGCCATCGTCTTCCAGAAGCCGTCGCAACAGCTCGCGTTCGGTGGGCCGCGCGCCTTCGGCCACGATGGCGCCGCGGGCGCACTGGCGTGTGCCGATCCCGACACGGGCCTGACCTTCGCCTGGACGATCGTCCGCGGGCCGTGGCCGGGTGGCGCCGATCCGCGCGCCGTCGCGCTGGCGCGTGAGCTGGGCGCCCTCCTGAGCGCGTCGGCATGACCGCGGTCATTGCGAGTCTGCGCGCGGAGCTGCGCCACGACAGCGATGTCGTCGCCACCGCGACCCCTCGCCTGAGCTGGGTGGTCGGCGGCGAGATCACCGGCTGGCAGCAGGCGAGGGCAGAGCTCAGCGACGGCGAGATCACGCTCGCCCTGCACGACGGCGAGAGCGCCCTCGTCTCCTGGCCGTTTCGCCCCCTCGCTCCCGGCGAGCGCCGATCGGTGCGGGTGCGGGCGCACAGCACCGATGGTCGCTGCACCGCATGGAGCGATGCGCTCGTCGTCGAGGCGGGGTTTCTCGCCGACGAGGAGTGGGTCGCAGCTCCCGTGGGCCTGGCTGATCCGACGCGCGAGGCGCAGCCCGCCGCGGTGCGCACGCGTTTCGTGCTCGACCGTGACGTCACGCGCGCCGTCCTCTTCTGGACGGCGCTGGGCGTGGCCGAGCCGACCGTCAACGGCGTCGCCGTCAGCGACGACGTGCTCTCCCCGGGCTGGACCGCCTACCGGGATCGCCTCGTTCACGAGAGCGTCGACGTCACCGCCCTCCTGCAGGACGGGCAGAACGAGCTCGCGGCGACGATCGCAGGCGCCTGGTACACGGAGAAGTACGGCTTCTTCACCTTCACCGACCGCCTCTACGGCGATCAGCCATCCTGGCTGGCGCAGCTGCGGGTCACCTACGCGGACGGCACCTCCGCGACCCTCGCGGCGACCGGCCCCGGCTGGGAGGCGACCGGCGATGGACCCGTCGTCGACAGCGGCATCTACGCGGGCGAGCACCAGGATCTGCGTCGAAGCCTCGACGACGCGGTGTGGACGCCCGCGCGCGTGGGCGCGGCATCGCGACCCGGCTACGAGAACGTCCCCGTCCCCGAGCCGCGGATCGCGCCTCCCGTGCGCCGTATCGAGACCGTGCCGGTCGCGGCGGTCCTCCCGTCGGCGTCCGGCGGCACGATCCTCGACTTCGGACAGAACCTCGTCGGGCGCCTGCGGATCCGCGCGAAAGGCCCAGCCGGGACCCGCGTCGTCGTCCGCCACGCCGAAGTGCTCGACGAGGGCGAACTGGCGCTTCGCCCCCTGCGCAACGCGGAGGCGACGGCGACCTTCGATCTGTCCGGCGACGACGACCTCCTCGAGTCGCGCTTCAGCTTCTACGGCTTCCGCTACGCCCAGATCACCGGCCTCGACCTCGACCCCGCGGATGTCGAGGCCGTCGTCCTGCACACCGACCTCGCCCGAACCGGGTGGTTCTCGGCATCCGACCCCCTCGTGGAGAGACTGCACGAGAACGTGCGCTGGGGCATGCGCGGCAACTTCCTGTCGATTCCCACCGACTGTCCGCAGCGCGATGAGCGACTGGGGTGGACGGGAGACATCCAGGTGTTCGCGCCGACCGCGACGTTCCTCTACGACTGCGACGGCTTCCTGACCTCGTGGCTGCGCGACCTGGCACACGAGCAGAACCGTCACGGCGGGATCGTTCCCGTCGTCGTGCCGGCGGCGCTGCCGTCGTTCGCGGGCGGCGGACCGGTCGCCGCGTGGGGTGACGCCGCAACGGTCGTGCCCAGCGTGCTATGGGAGCGCTTCGGTGACCGCGCGGTGCTCGCCGCGCAGTATCCGAGCATGCGGGCGTGGGTCGAGGCGGTGCGCCGCGACGCGGGTGATTCGGGGCTGTGGGCCGGCCGCATGCAGCTCGGCGACTGGCTCGACCCCGCCGCCCCGCCGGACAAGCCCGGAAAGGCGAAGGTCGACGCCGACATCGTCGCCAGCGCGTACTTCGCCCGGTCCCTGCGACAGGTCGCGGATGCCGCACGACTGCTCGGACACGACGAGGATGCCGAGGCCTACGCGGCACTCGCCGACGCCGCCCGCCGCGCGTTCGCCGCCGAGTACGTCACCCCCGCCGGACGCATGATGAGCGACGCCCCGACGGCGTACGCCCTCGCCCTGCAGTTCGACCTCATCGTGGATGCCGGCACCCGCGCCGCGCTCGGGCGGCGCCTCGCGGCGCTCGTCCGCGAGGGCGGATACCGTATCGGCACCGGCTTCGTCGGCACACCGCTGGTCGCCGATGCACTGACCGCCACCGGCCACGTGGATGCCGCGGAGCGGCTGCTCCTGCAGACGCAGTGCCCGTCGTGGCTGTATCCGATCACACAGGGAGCGACGACGGTGTGGGAGCGGTGGGACTCGCTGCTGCCCGACGGATCGGTCAACCCCGGCGAGATGACCTCGTTCAACCACTATGCCCTCGGCGCGGTCGCCGACTGGCTGCACCGCTCGGTCGCCGGTCTCGCTCCGGCCGAACCGGGCTACCGACGTCTGCGCATCGCGCCGCGCCCCCTCGCCGCACTCACCCACGCATCGGCGCGCCATCTGACCCCCTACGGCGAGGCGGCCGTCTCCTGGCGCCGCGACGGCGACAGCGTCGTCGTGACCGCGACCGTGCCGGCGGGCACGACCGCCGAGGTGGATCTTCCCGGCGTCGCCGCTACCGTCGGCCCCGGTGCGCACGAGTGGCATGTCGCTGCGGCATCCGCTCCGGTACGACCCGAACTGCCCGGGCTCGACGCCGATCTCGCCGCCGTCATCGACGATCCGCGCGCCTACCGCGCGCTGCTCGACACGCTGGCCGATGTGGCACCCGAGCGCGTCGACGCCGTCCGTGACGCGACGACCTGGGCCGCCGGTCGGCCGCTCGCGTCTGCCCTGTTGTTCACGCCGCCGCCGGTGCTGGCCGCTGTCGATCACGCGATCCGCGCGGCGACGACCGCCTGATCCTGAGGAGTTCCATGTTCGACCGCGCCAGCACGTTCGGCGAGACGCTCGACAGCCCCGCCGGCCGCGCGGTGCTCGAAAGGCACCTGCCCGGCATCGCCGCCTCCCCGATGGCGCAGCAGTTCCGCACCGCCCGCCTCGGCCAGCTCGTTGCGCTCGTTCCCGAGCTGGAAGAGCCGGCGGCGCGCGACGCGCTCTGGGCGGCGCTGGCCGAGGTCGGCGACGGCACCGCGCGTCCGCCGCACGCCTCGGCGATCGCGCCGGACCCGGCATACGAGTCCGACGACGCCTCCCCGGGGTCTGCGGCGCTCGCCCCCTCCCGCGCGGTGCGGCGCTGGGACCCGCTCGAGGTGCGCCTCATCGGCCCCTCGCACGGCAACCCGTTCGTCGACGTGGAGCTGGACGCCCTGTTCACCCGTCCCGACGGCAGCGTCGTCCGCGTCGGCGGCTTCTACGACGGCGAGGGCGTCTACGTCATCCGCGCTCTCGCGGATGCCGAGGGCACCTGGCGCTTCCGCACCCGCTCGACCGCCCGATCGCTCGACGGCGTCGCGGGCGCCGTGGATGTCGCCCCCGCTCCCGTCGACGCGCACGGCCCGGTGCGCGTCGACGGGTTCCACTTCCGCCACGCGGACGGCACGCGCCATCGGCCGCTGGGAACGACCGCCTACGCGTGGACGCACCAGAGCGAGTCGCGCCAGCAGCAGACCCTCGCCACCCTCGCCGCGTCGCCCTTCACGAAGCTGCGGATGTGCGTGTTCCCCAAGTCGTACCTCTACAACGCGAACGAGCCCGCCGACTTCCCCTTCGTCGGCACCCTCGCGGACGGCTTCGATCTCACCCGCTTCGACCCCGCGCACTTCCGCCGCCTCGAGCAGCGCATCGTCGAGCTGGCGCATCTCGGCATCCAAGCCGACCTCATCCTCTTCCACGCCTACGATCGCTGGGGCTTCTGCGACCTCGGACCCGCCGTCGACGAGCGCTACCTGCGCTACGTGGTGCGCCGCCTCGCCGGCTACGCGAACGTCTGGTGGTCGCTGGCGAACGAGTACGACCTGCTGTGGTCGAAGGACCTCGACGACTGGGAGCGCCTGGCGGCGATCGTCGGCGAGGAGGATCCGTTCGGACACCTCACCTCCATCCACAACTGCCGTCCGTTCTACGACTACGACCGCCCGTGGATCACGCATGTCTCGATCCAGCGGGTCGACGTCTACCGCACGGCCGAGAACACCGATCAGTGGCGGGAGCGCTGGGGCAAGCCGGTCGTCATCGACGAGTGCGCCTACGAGGGCGACATCGACCAGGGCTGGGGCAACATCACCGGCGAGGAGATGACCCGACGCTTCTGGGAGGGCGCCGTGCGCGGCGGCTATGTGGGCCACGGTGAGACCTACTACCCGCCGGCCCTGGACGCCGAGGTGGATGCCGACGACGACGAGGTGCTGTGGTGGTCCAAGGGCGGTGTGCTGCACGGCACCTCCCCCGCGCGCATCGCCTTCCTCGAGCGGCTGCTCGCCGAGGCGCCCGACGGCGTCTGGGATCCGCTGCCCAGCGACTGGGACGTCCCCTGGGCCGGAACCGACGACGTGCGGGTGGGCTACTTCGGCTTCAACCGCCCGCGCTTTCGCAACGTCCTGCTCGGTGAAGGCTCGTGGCGCGTCGAGGTGATCGACACCTGGAACATGACCGTCGACGAGGTGGCGGGCACGCACACCGGTCAGGTCCGCGTCGAACTTCCGGGGCGGCAGTTCATGGCCGTCCGCCTCACGCGGGTCGCGGCATGAGTGCGGTGCACGGGATCGTCACCACCCCGGATGCCGCGTGGCAGAGGCAGGAGGTGGCGCCGCTCGCGAGCCCGTCGAGGATGCCCGACGTCATCGTCGCCCTGGACGATCCGCAGCAGGAGATCGAGGGCTTCGGCGCCTGCTTCAACGAGCTGGGCTGGGACGCGCTGAGCCTGCTGACACCGAACGAACGAGCCGGCATCATCCGCGAGCTGTTCGCCCCGGGCGTGGGCGCCTCGTTCGGCATCTGCCGCATGCCGATCGGCGCGAACGACTTCTCCCGCGACTGGTACTCGTACGACGAGACCCCCGGCGACCTGGCGCTCGCGCACTTCGATCTGTCGCACGACGACGACACGCTCGTCCCGTTCATCCGCGCCGCGCGCGCCCACCGCCCCGACCTCGTGCTGTGGGCCTCTCCTTGGAGTCCGCCCACCTGGATGAAGCGCAACGGCCACTACGCCGGCGCTCTACCGCACCCGTTCTTCGGCGACGTCGACAACGGGCTGCAGCCCGATCAGGTCGGCGCCGAGGGCACCGACATGTTCCGCGTCGACGAGGAGCACCTCGCCGCCTACGCCGCGTACGTCGGGAAGTTCGTCGACGGGTATGCCGAGCGCGGCATCCGGGTGTCGATGGTCATGCCGCAGAACGAGTTCAACTCGGCGCAGGTCTTCCCCAGCTGCACGTGGACGCCGTCAGGGCTGTCGGCGTTCCTGCGCCACCTCGGACCCGAAATGGCCGCCCGCGGCGTGGAGGTCTTCCTCGGAACGCTCGAACGCGCCGATGATCGGCTCGTCGAGGATGTGCTCGCCGATCCGCAGGCCGCGGCCGTCGTCTCCGGCGTCGGCGTGCAGTGGGCGGGCAAGGGCGCCGTGGCGGCGGTGCACCGCCTGCACCCCGAGCTGCAGATCTATCAGAGCGAGCAGGAGTGCGGCGACGGACGCAACGACTGGCGTCAGGCACGCTACGCGTGGCGGCTCATGAAGCACTTCCTCAGCAACGGCGCGAACGCCTACCAGTACTGGAACATCGCCCTCCGCGAGGGCGGGCGCAGCCGCTGGGGCTGGACGCAGAACTCGCTCGTCGTGGTCGATCCCGACACGCGCACCTTCCGCTACACGCCCGACTATCTGGTGCTCAAGCACGTCAGCGCCTTCGTCGCGCCCGGCGCCCGCGTGCTGCCGACCTGGTGCGTCGCCGGTCACGACAATCAGCTCGTGTTCCGAAACCCCGACGGCTCGCTCGTCGTCGTGCTGCACAACGAGCTCGACGAGGTCATGCCCATCAGCCTGCTGCTGGGTGCGCAGGTGCTGTCGCTGGAGCTTCCGGCGGCATCGTTCAGCACCGTCGTCATTCCGGCCTGAAAGGAACTCTCGTGACACGACTCACGGGCAAGACAGCGCTCGTCACCGGCGGCGCCACCGGCATCGGACGAGCGGTGTCCGAACGCTTCGTCGCCGAGGGCGCACGCGTCGTCGTCGCCGATCGCGACGGCGTCGCCGCCACCGCCGCGGCGACCGCCCTGGGCGCGGCGGCACGAGCCGAACAGTTCGACATCTCGGACGAAACGGCTGTCGCGGCGGCATTCGCCCGCCTCGAGGATGCCGGCTGGGCGCCGGACGTCGTCGTCGCCAATGCCGGCGTGCAGCTGTTCGGCCACGACGCCCCGATCGCCGACCTCGACCTCGACGTGTGGCGGCGCACCCTCGACATCAACCTCACCGGAACGTTCCTCACGGTCAAGCACGCCGTGCGCGCGATGCGGGCACGTGCCGGCGGCTCGATCATTCTGACCGGCAGCCCCACCGGGCTCACGGGCGAGGGACGCGACTTCACTGCCTACAGCGCATCGAAGGCGGGGATCCACGGCCTGACCCGCACCGTCGCGGCGGCGTACGCCGACCGCGGCATCCGGGTGAACACCGTCGTCCCCGCGTACACGGAGACCTCCCTCGTGTCGACCATCACGGGCGACCCGCGCGCACGCGACGCGATCATCGGCCGCATCCCGCTCGGCCGGGCCGGTACCCCCGACGATGTCTGCGGGATCATGACGTTTCTCGCGTCGGACGACGCGGCCTTCGCGACCGGGGCCCTCTTTGCCGTCGACGGCGGGATGACGACCCTCTGACGCGTGCAGCTTCCGACGCGTCTTCTCACGCGTCGGTGGAGTCTCGCCTCACCAGCTCGGGGCGGAAGCGCACGGCGCGCGTCGGCGCGGAACCGTCGATCGTCTCGAGCAGCAGCTCCACCGCGGTGGCCCCGATGCTGCGCGCGGGCTGTCGGACGGAGGAGAGCGGCACGACGGCCGTCGCCGCGAAGTCGATGTCGTCGTACCCGATGAGGGCGAGTTCTTCGGGAACCCGGATGCCGCCGAGGATCGCCGCCCCCTGCAGCAACCCGACGGCGAGGAGATCGTTGACACAGAACACGGCATCGGGCCGTTGCGCCGGCGGTCGGGCGGCGAGCGCGTCGCCGACGCGGCGTCCGGCGCGCACCGTGAGCGCGTCGACGTCGATGACCTCGAGCACGGCATCCGGCACCGCAGCGAGCGCCCGGCGAGCGCCGGCGAGCCGGTCGGCGACCTGACGCACGTCGGCGGGCCCGCCGACGAAGGCCAACCGACGACGTCCGAGCGAGAGCAGGTGAGCGGCGGCGAGCAATCCCCCCTCGACATCGTCGACCGCGACGGAAGGCACACCGAGGTCGTGGTCTTCCGCATCCACGAGCACCACCGGGATGCCCGCGGCTCGCAGCCGCTCCAGACGCGCGGCGTCGCGCGCGGTCGGAGTCAGGAGCACGCCGTTGACGCGCTGCTCACGGAACAGATCGAGGTAGGCCTCCTCCCGGTCGCGCAGATGATCGCTGTTGCCCAGCAGCACCGCGAGCCCCTCGGCCGCGGCGCGCTCCTGCGCCCCGCGGGCGATCTCGGCGAAGAAGGGATTGGCGATGTCGAGCACGACGAGCCCGATCGAGCGGCTGCGGCCGGCGCGCAACTGGCGCGCCGCGTCGTTGCGCACGAACCCGAGACGCTCGATGGCCTGCTGAACACGGGCGACGGTCTCGGCGGCGACCTTCTCGGGCCGATTGAGCACATTGGAGACCGTGCCCACCGAGACGCCGGCGGCGGCAGCGACGTCCTTCACGCTGACGCCCATCTTCACTCCCTGCCGACCTTGACGAATCGTTTCAACGACACTAGCGTTTGAAACGATTCAAGTCGCTGTCGAGAGAAGTCCGAGCATGACGTCGCTGTCACCAGAGAACCTGTCCACCCTCGCCGAACAGGCCATCGAGCTCCCCTCCTGGGCATTCGGAAACTCGGGCACGCGCTTCCGCGTCTTCGCCACGGCGGGCGCCCCGCGAGACCCCTTCGAGAAGATCGCGGATGCCGCCCAGGTCCATCGCCTCACGGGCCTCGCCCCGAGCGTCGCGCTGCACATCCCCTGGGACGCGGTCGACGACTACGGTGCGCTGCGCCGGCACGCCGAGGACCACGGCGTGCGCCTGGGCACCGTCAACTCCAACACGTTCCAGGACGAGGACTACAGGTTCGGCGCACTGACGCACCACGACGAGCGCATCCGCCGCAAGGCCATCGACCACCACCTCGCCTGCATCGACATCATGGATGCCACGGGATCGCGCGATCTGAAGATCTGGCTGGCCGAGGGGTCGAACTATCCGGGCCAGAACGACATGCGCACCCGCCAGGACCGCCTCCACGACTCGCTGCAGGAGATCTACGCACGCCTCGGCGACGCGCAGCGCCTCGTCCTGGAGTACAAGTTCTTCGAGCCGGCGTTCTACCACACCGACGTTCCCGACTGGGGCACCTCCTACGTGCAGGTGGCGGCGCTGGGCGAGAAGGCGATGGTGTGCCTCGACACCGGACACCACGCTCCGGGCACCAACATCGAGTTCATCGTCATGCAGTTGCTGCGCCTCGGCCGGCTCGGCTCCTTCGACTTCAACAGCCGGTTCTACGCCGATGACGACCTCATCGTCGGGGCGGCGGACCCCTTCCAGCTGTTCCGGATCCTCGTGGAGGTCATCCGCGGCGGTGGGCTGAACAGTCCCGATGTCGCGTTCATGCTCGACCAGTGCCACAACATCGAAGACAAGATCCCGGGCCAGATCCGCTCGGTGCTCAACGTGCAGGAGATGACGGCGCGCGCACTCCTGCTCGATCGGCAGGCGCTGAGCGTCGCCCAGCAGAGCAACGACGTGCTCACCGCGAACGCGATCCTGATGGACGCGTTCCAGACCGACGTCCGGCCGCAGCTGGCCGCGTGGCGCGAGCAGCGCGGACTTCCCGTCGATCCGATGCGGGCGTACGCGGCATCCGGCTACGCAGAACGCATCGCGGCCGAGCGTGTCGGCGGCGTGCAGGCGGGATGGGGCGCCTGAGATGACGAACGCCACCGTCGCCGAGCTCCTCGCCCGCAGCAACCGCCTGGGCGCCGACCCCGCGAACACGAACTACGCCGGCGGCAACACGTCTGCCAAGGGCACAGACATCGACCCGGTCACCGGGGCGCCCGTCGAGCTGCTGTGGGTCAAGGGCTCGGGGGGCGACCTCGGCACGCTCACCGAATCGGGACTCGCGGTCCTTCGTCTGGAGCGCGTGCGCGCGCTCGTCGACGTCTACCCCGGCGGCGACCGCGAAGACGAGATGGTCGCCGCCTTGGACTACTGCCTGCACGGGCGCGGCGGCGCGGCCCCCTCGATCGACACCGCGATGCACGCGCTCGTGGATGCCGCGCACGTCGACCACCTGCACCCCGATGCCGGCATCGCGATCGCCACCGCCGCCGACGGCCCCGCCCTCACCCGCGCGATCTTCGGCGATCGCGTGGTCTGGGTGCCCTGGCGGCGCCCCGGCTTCCAGCTGGGGCTCGACATCGCCGCGATCAAGGCCGAGAACCCGCAGGCGATCGGCACGATCCTGGGCGGTCACGGCATCACGGCGTGGGGCGAGACCAGCGCTGAGGCCAAGCGCAACTCCGCCACGATCATCGGGGAGGCCGCCGCCTACCTCGCCGAACACGGTGATCCGGCTCCGTTCGGAGGAGTTCGCGACGGCTACCGCGCGCTTCCCGTCGCGGAGCGGCGTGCCCGCGCGGCCGCGCTCGCGCCCACCATCCGCGGTCTCGTCTCGACCGACCGTCCGATGCTCGGTCACGTCACCGACAGCGACACCGTGTTGGAGTTCCTCGCATCCGAGTCGGCGCCGCGCCTGGCCGCGCTGGGCACCAGCTGCCCCGACCACTTCCTGCGCACCAAAGTGAAGCCGCTGCTGCTGGACCTGCCGGCCACGGCATCCCTCGACGACCAGCTCGCCCGCCTGCACGAGCTGGTCGCCGACTACCGCGCCGACTACCGTGCGTACTACGACGCGCACGCCGACGCCGACAGCCCCCAGATGCGCGGCGCCGACCCGCTCATCGTGCTGGTGCCCGGGGTCGGCATGTTCTCCTACGGCGCCACGAAGCAGACGGCGCGCATCGCGGGCGAGTTCTACGTCAACGCGATCAACGTCATGCGCGGGGCCGAGGCGGTCTCCACGTACACGCCGATCTCGGATGCCGAGAAGTTCCGCATCGAGTATTGGGCGCTCGAGGAGGCGAAGCTGCAGCGCCTTCCGAAGCCGAAGAGCCACCAGGGGCGCATCGCGTTCGTCACGGGGGCGGCCTCGGGCATCGGCAAGGCCATCGCGAGACGCCTCGCCGCCGAGGGCGCGTGCGTCGTGATCGCCGACCTCAACCTCGCCAAGGCCCAGGCCGCCGCCGCCGAGCTCGGCGGGCCGGACGTCGCGATCGGCGTCGCCGCGGACGTGGCGGATGCCGAGGCCGTCCAGGCGGCGATCGATGCGACGGTCCTCGCGTTCGGCGGCATCGACCTCGTCGTCAACAACGCCGGTCTCTCGCTGTCGAAGCCGCTGCTGGAGACGACCGAGAAGGACTGGGATCTGCAGCACGATGTGATGGCCAAGGGCTCCTTCCTCGTGTCGAAGGCGGCCGCGAAGGCGCTCATCGCGCAGAAGATGGGCGGCGACGTCATCTACGTCTCGTCGAAGAACAGCGTGTTCGCCGGCCCGAACAACATCGCCTACTCCGCGACCAAGGCCGACCAGGCGCACCAGGTGCGTCTGCTCGCGGTCGAGCTCGGCGAGCACGGGGTGCGTGTCAACGGCATCAACCCGGACGGCGTCGTGCGCGGCTCGGGCATCTTCGCCGCCGGCTGGGGCGCGAACCGCGCCGCGACCTACGGGGTCAAGGAGGAGGATCTCGGCCAGTTCTACGCGAACCGCACGATCCTCAAGCGCGAGGTCGTCCCCGAGAACGTCGCCGACGCGGTGTCGGTGCTCACCGGGCCGGAGCTGTCGCGCACCACAGGCCTGCACGTCCCGGTCGACTCGGGTGTCGCGGCCGCGTTCCTGCGATGAGCACGCCGCGCGCGGTCGCCGCGATCGATCTGGGCGCGACCAGCGGACGGGTCGTCCTCGGGCGCATCGGCCGCGGCATCCTCGAGGCCGAGACGGTGGCGAGATTTCCGAATGATCCGATCCGTCTGGGCAACGGCCTGCATTGGGATGCCGCAGGGCTCTATGGCGCATCCTTACGCGGACTGCGCGAAGCGTTCCGCGCCGAGGCGCGCCTGGAGAGCATCGGCGTGGACTCGTGGGCCGTCGACTACGGCCTGCTGCGGGAGGGTCGGCTGCTCGGCGTCCCGTTCCACTATCGCGATGAGCGCACCGCGCGCGGCGTCGCGGCGGTGGAGGCCACCATCGCGCGCGACGAGCTGTTCGCCCGCAACGGACTGCAGTTCCTGCCCTTCACGACGGCGTATCAGCTCGCCGCCGAGCCGCCCGAGCTGATGACGGTCGCCGACACACTGCTGCTGATGCCCGATCTCATCGCCTTCTGGCTCACCGGCGCGCGCCGCGCCGAGCTCACCAACGCGTCGACGACGGGCCTGCTCGCTGCGCGGACCCGACGCTGGGACGACGAGCTCGTGGCCGCTCTCGGACTGCCGCGCGCGCTGCTTCCCGCCCTCATCGCTCCCGGCGAGCGGATCGGCGAGCTGCTGCCCTCCGTCCAGGCGGTCGTGGGAGGTGCGGCTCCCGTCGTCGCGGTGGGCTCGCACGACACGGCATCCGCAGTCGTCGCCGTGCCCATGCGGGCCGAGGCCGCCGCGTACATCTCGTGCGGAACGTGGGGGCTGGTCGGCGTCGAGGTCGCCCATCCGGTGCTGACCCCCGCGGTGCGCGCGGCCAACGTCACCAACGAGGGGGGCGTCGACGGGCGCGTGCGCCTGCTGCACAACGTCATGGGGCTGTGGATCCTCAGCGAGAGCGTCCGCGGCTGGTCGCGCGGCGGAGAGGAACTCGCTCTGGGCACGCTGCTGGCCGCCGCGGCGCAGGTCCCGGCATCCGCCGCGCCCGTGTTCGACGTCGACGACCCCCGCTTCCTCGCCCCCGGCGACATGCCGGCGCGCATCGACGCGTGGTGCGACGAGCACGGAATGGCCCCGCCCCGCACGCGTGCCGCGTACGTCCGCGCGATCGTCGAGTCGCTCGCGCAGGCCTTCGCGGATGCCGTGGCCACCACGTCCCGGCTGGGCGGCGTGGACGTGCGCACCGTGCATCTCGTCGGCGGGGGTGCGCTCAACGAACTGCTCTGTCAGCGCACGGCCGACCGGTGCGGCCTGCCGGTCGTCGCGGGACCGGTCGAGGCGACGGCGTTCGGCAACATCCTGGTCCAGGCGCGCACGGCCGGCATCATCACCGGCGAGCTGGAGGACCTGCGAGACCTCGTCGCGCGCACCCAGGAGCTGCGACGATACGAACCGCGGGCGTGATCAGTGCAGCGACGCGTCGGCCTCGGTGCGCAGCCACTCGGTGAACACGACCTCGAGGCCGGCGCGCGTCGGCGCACACACCATCGGTCCCGCCTGCGCGTCGAGGTCGCCGCGGAACGGCGCGACCCGCACCAGTCGCATCGGCTCGCCGTCGACGCCGGCACGCACCGTGAGGGCGTCCTCGCCGCGGCTGACGCGGACGCGAAGTCGCCGCCCCGCCCATTCCGGCACGGCCCCGACCGACCAGTCCGACATGGTGTCGGTGACGACGGCGCCGACTCCGAGCACACCGTCGGCGTTCTCGACTCCGGCTTTCATCCAGCGCTCCTCATCGGCGCGCACGAACAGGCCCGCCTGATCGAACTGCGCCGTGAAGTCGGCCTCGAAGACGACCTCCATGGCGGTGCCGACCGGCAGCGGGGCGATCAACGCGTGCTCGGTGTCATGGATGAAGCCGTACGCGGTGCGACGCCACGCATCGCTGCCTTCGACGGCCGTGACGGCCAGCGCATCGCCCTGGGCGCGCACGGCTGCCGGCGGGGTCGTCCACGTTCCGCCGTCCCAGGCGATGCGCTCCCTCATGCGTCCATCCTGCCGCGCCCGGCACCGACGGCGGCGGCATCCGCCGGACCCGCGTGCAGGGTCAGCACCTCCACGCCGCGCGGGGCGACGCGGGCGGCATCGATGACGACCTCCTCGTCGGTGCGGTTGACGAGGAACACGTGCCGGGTCGCCTCGTCCCCGCGGACGATGACCTCGAGCCGGCCTCCCGCCGCGAGCGGGTCGGCTGCGAGCGCGTCGATCTCACCGGCGAGACGCTCGAGCAGAGCGCGGGCGCCCTCCCGACCGAGGTCGGCGGACACGTAGGTCGCCGACCCGGTCCCGACACGGCGGTGGGTGACGGCCGGCATCCCGGCGAGCTCGCCCGCCGCGTAGGTGTCCAGCACCTCGACGTCGGCGCCGACGCGGGAGATCCGCTCGCTCCAGTGCGCCGCGCGGGCGCCGGAGGCGAGCAGGGCCGATTCTTCGGGCAGAAGCGGCACGAACTCTTCCACCGTCACGCCGAGGACGTCGCGAAGGGCACCCGGGTAGCCCCCGAGCCACACCCGGTCGTGCTCGTCGACGATGCCGGAGAAGTACGTCGTCACGAGATGACGACCGCTGCGGACGACGTCCTCCAGCCGGGCGCGCAACGCGTCGGGCATGACGTGCAGCATCGGCGCGATGACCACGTCGTAGTCGTCGAGGGATGCCGAGACCGGAACGACGTCGGCGCGCACACCGAGATCCAGCAGCGCGCGATACCAGGCCAGCGTCTCGTCGTCGTAGCGGATCGCGTCGGTGGGGTGCGAGTCGCGCCCACTGACCCACCAGGACTCGTAGTCGAAGACGACGGCGACGCGGGCACGCTCGCGGTGCGAACCGGTGACCGCCGACAGCTCACCCAGACGCGCGCCGAGCGCGACGACGTCGCGGAAGACGCGGCTGTGCGCGCCGGCGTGCGGCACCATGCCGGAGTGGTAGCGCTCGCCCCCGGCCCGCGACTGACGCCACTGGAAGAAGCACACGGCATCGGCGCCGTGCCCGACGTGGGTCAGCGCGTCGCGCAGCAGCACGCCCGGCCGCTTGGGCGGGTTCACCTCGCGCCAGTTGATCGCGCTCGGCGCGTGCTCCATGAGGAACCACGGCCGCCCCTCGGCGATGTTGCCAGTGAGGTTCGCCCAGAACGAGAGGTCGTCACGGCCGACCTCTCCGGGACGCAGGTAGTGGTCGTTGGAGACGAAGTCGACGTCGCCCGCCCACGAGGGGTAGTCGATGTCGCGCACGTTCTGGGCGACCATGAAGTTGGTCGTGAACGGGATGTCCGGTGTGACCTCGGCGAGCACGGCGGCCTCGGCGCGGAGGTGATCGCGGACGGCATCCGAGCAGAAGCGCTCGAAGTCGAGCCGCTGGCCGGGGTTGCGGTGCGTGGGCGCGGTGCGCGGGGGCAGGATCTGATCCCACTCGGTGTATTGCTGCGACCAGAAGGCCGTGCCCCACGCGTCGTTGAGAGCATCGAGCGTGCCGTAGCGCTGCCGAAGCCAGCCGCGGAAGGCGCGGGCGGCGTCATCGGAGTAGTCGTAGATGTTGTGGCAGCCCAGCTCGTTCGAGATGTGCCAGGCGATGATCGCAGGATGCTCGCCGTAGCGCTCGGCGAGGGCGCGCACGAGTCGCAGGGCGTGCTCACGGAACACGGGAGAGGTGGGCCGCCAGTGCTGGCGGGCACCCGGCCACAGCACGGTGCCGTCCTCGGTCTGCGGAAGGATCTCGGGATGCCGCTGCGACAGCCAGGCCGGCGGCGAGGCCGTCGCCGTGGCGAGGTCGACGTCGATGCCGTTCTCATGCAGCAGATCGATGACCTCGTCGAGCCAGGTGAAGTCGTATTCGCCCGGACGCGGCTCCAGCAGCGCCCAGGAGAAGATGGCGAGCGACACGACGTTCACGCCGGCCTCGCGCATCAGACGCATGTCCTCGGCCCAGACGTCGCGGGACCACTGCTCAGGGTTGTAGTCGGCGCCGTAGCGCATGCGCCGCGCCCCCGTCGCTCCGTCTCGGACCCAGCGATACTCCCGTGCCTGCGTTGCCATGACGGCATCCTATCTCGAATATCGTGCAGATGCACGGTTTTTCGACGGGCCCCACGGTACGCTGTCATGCCATGACGACCCCGACTCCGGCTCGCCGCGGTCCGTACGCGAAGTCGGCCGAACGGCGCGCGGAGATCATCGCGTCGGCGACGGCCATCTTCAGCGCGCACGGCTACCGCGGAGGCTCACTGCGCCAAATCGCCGCCGAGCTGGGGCTCGGCCTGACGACGGTCATGCATCACTTCCCGACGAAGGTGTCGCTGCTGGCAGCCGTCTTGGAGCAGGAGGATGCCGCAGACGCCGACTTTCTCGCACGCACCCGTCGCGACGGCCTCATCCCGACCGTGCTCGGCATCGTCGAGCGCAACCTCGACCGTCGGGAGCTGGTGCGCATGTTCTCGATCGTCTCGGCGGAGGCGACCTACCCGGGACACGAGGCACACGACTGGCTCCAGCAGCGCTACGCGCGCCTCATCGCCGACTACGCTGCCGCGATCGCGACCGATCGCGCCGCCGGGAGGATCGATCCGCCGGTCGGTGACGACAGCGCCCTGGCGGCTCTGGTCATCACGGGGTGGGAGGGCATTCAGATCCGCTGGCTCGCGGACGACTCGAATCCCGTTTCCGCGATGTCGCTCCTGCTGTCGACGGCGCTGCGCCCACGGGCGGCATAATGGGTGTTGTGCCTTCCGGCACACTGAAGCCACGGATCGAGGTTCCCATGCCCTATCGCAACCAGGCGACGGTCGCGGCATGGGTGCGCGACTACCTCGACGACCGGCGCGTGGACCCCTCCTTCGTCTCGGTTCTCGAGAAGGACTTCACGCCGGGGCCCGAATCGGGCCTGGTGGTCGTCGCCTTGAGCAACGCCTCCACGGTCACCTATATCCAGCCGATCGTCACCGACGGTCAGGCTCGATGGATGGTCACGTTCGAGCCCCGCACCGAGGGCTTCGACCTCGACGCCGCGGGCGTGGCTCGCCTGTCGGCCGATCTCTCCGCCCTCGCCGACCTGTGCGGTTATCTGCAGGAACGCACCGAGCAGGCCATCGCCGACGCATCGACGGCCGCGGTCTGAGCCGCACCGCGCGGTGCGATCTAGACCAGAGGCGTCGTGAACACGGCGGTCGCCAGCGCGCCGAGCGCGACGATTCCGCTCACCGTCGCCGCCGTCTGCCACAGCGCTTGCGCGCGCGTCGACGGCGACTCGACACCGGGTTCGGGCCGCGCGGCATGAGCGCCGAACACCGCGCGCTGAGCGTCGACCAGGGTCGTGTAACGGCCGACGGGGGTCGAGCGCGAGTCGAAGCCGACGAAGTGTCCGTCGGGCGTGCCCTCCACGCAGCCCACGTAGTCGCCGGTGCGTGAGGCGACGAAGAAGTCCTCACTGACACGGGCCCAGGTCACGCGCCCCGCGGACGCCGGAGCGGCGATACTCATGCCACGGCCGCCAGTTCTGCACGCGACGGCACCGTGGCGAGGGCCCGCTCCATGACGATTCCGGATGCCGATGCCGCCGCCTGGGCGATCTCGTTGACGCGTGCCGGGTCGAGGCGGATGGGCTCCGCGTCGTCGAACTCGAAGCGCAGCGGAATCGCGCTGTGCACCCAGAGGGCCGTCCGCCCGTCGGCGGGCGACGAGAACGTGAGGCTGAAGCCCTCCGACCGGCGGAGCTTGGTCATCGCGACCATCCGCAGGTGGGCGAGGTCGACGTCGTCGATCTCGATCGCGTCGGAGCTGTTGCCGTAGTACATGCGTCCCATCGTGACTCCCTCGGTGTGGTGCGTTACGCCCGGTTGGTTACGAGAAAGGTTATTCCGTGAATAAGTAGTTAGTCAAGCGAGATAATTCATGAGCTATATTGGTGGCACCGTAGCTTTTCGGCGATGACTTCTTCTGGGAGGTGGGTGAGGTGACGACCGCACACACGCCCGACGCGACCCCCGTCCTGGATGCTCTGGCACGCTTCAGAGCGGCCGACGCGCAGATGCATCAGCGCGTGCGCACCCATGCCGCCCTCGGCGAGAACGAGTTGCGCATCCTTCAGTACGTTCTGGCCTGCGATCGCGCGGGAACCGACGTCAAGCCGAGCGAGATCTCGCGCCACCTCGGCATCAGCTCCGCGTCGACGACGGCCCTGCTCGACCGGCTGGAGCGCCTCGGGAGTGTTCAGCGCGTGAGCCATCCCACCGATCGGCGCAGCATCCTCATCGCTCCGACCGCGCGCGCGGCAGCCGAGGTTGCAACCCTGGTCGACGCCTTCGAGAACCGCGTGGCGACAACCATCGACCATCTGTCCGAGGAGGGACGAGCCGCCGTGATCGCCTTCCTGGATGCCGCGACCGACGCCGCCGACGAGATCGCC
Source organism: Microbacterium sp. AG790 (assembly GCF_003634765.1). Lineage (NCBI taxonomy): Bacteria > Bacillati > Actinomycetota > Actinomycetes > Micrococcales > Microbacteriaceae > Microbacterium > Microbacterium sp. AG790. The sequence continues at coordinate 220,107 of NZ_RBWZ01000006.1, read as the reverse complement.
GACCCCACGATCGCTCGCGACTACGCGTCGATGTGATCGACCGCGACGCGCATCGCGTCGAGGAAGCGGATGACCGTGTCCCGCTGGTCCTGATCCATTTCGCGAACGACCGCCATCATGCGCTCGTGCATCGCTGAGAGCGTCTGACGCACCTCGTCATCGGACTTCTCGCTGGAGCGGATGAGCACGCTGCGGCGATCGCCGGGGTTGGGGGTCCGCGTGATGTGGCCGGACTTCTCGAGCCGGTCCAGCAGTGCGGTCGTGGACGCGGAGGTGATCCCGAGATAGCGGCTCAGGGTGACGGGCGTCACATCCTCGTGGCGCAGGCGTGCGCGCGCGAGGAAGCGGAGCACGAGAAGCTCGTTCTCCCCCATGTCCATCGACTGCTGGGTCCTCCGCCGCATCGCGACCTCGGCAGCCCGGTAGGAGCGCATGGCCTCCATGACCGACGTCGAGCGCGCGTCCTCGTCCACATACCAGTAGGACGGCGGCTGCTCGGCGGACGTGCTCATCGCAATATTGTGCCGCACCATCGTGCTCCAGCCCCAGATCGATGATGACGGTGGACAATCCTCGCCTCAGGCGCTATGTTCCTGATTGGGTTACTGATTGATAACCGAAATGAGGATGCCGTGTCGACGACGACGGACGGGTACCGCGAGCTCGTGGCGACGCTGCGCGAGGTGCGCGAGAGAGCCGCACAGGGCGGGCCCGAGAACGCGCGCCAACGGCACACCGACCGCGGCAAGCTGCTCGCTCGCGACAGGATCGATCTGCTGCTGGACCGGGCCAGTCCTTTCCTCGAGCTCGCACCCCTCGCCGCGCACGGTCTGTACGGCGGCGACGCCCCCGCCGCCGGGGTCGTCGCCGGCATCGGCCTCGTGCAGGGGCGCCACGTGATGGTCGTCGCCAACGACGCCACCGTCAAAGGCGGTACGTACTACCCGATGACCGTGAAGAAGCACCTGCGTGCGCAGGAGGTCGCCGCCGAGAACCGCCTCCCCTGCATCTACCTCGTCGACTCCGGCGGCGCCTTCCTGCCCCTGCAGGACGAGGTGTTCCCCGACCGCGACCACTTCGGCCGCATCTTCTTCAACCAGGCTCGGATGTCGCGCGACGGCATCGCGCAGATCTCGGCCGTGATGGGATCCTCGACCGCAGGCGGCGCCTACGTGCCCGCAATGAGCGATGAGACCGTGATCGTGCGCGACCAGGGAACGATCTTCCTCGGTGGGCCGCCGCTCGTGAAGGCCGCGACCGGCGAGGTCGTCACCGCGGAGGAACTCGGCGGCGGGCTCACACACTCGCGCATCTCGGGCGTCACCGATCATCTCGCCGAGAACGACCACCACGCGATCCAGATCGTTCGCGACATCGTCGCCACCTTGCCGCGACCCGCTGCCTTGCCCTACGACCGCGGCCCGGCCGATCCGCCCCTGCACGACGCCGAGACCCTCTACGACGTGGTGCCGGTCGAGCTGACCTCGCCCTACGACGCGCGCGAGATCATCACCCGACTCGTCGATGGCAGCCGGTTCGCCGAGTTCAAGCACGAGTACGGCGAGACCCTCGTCACCGGCTTCGCCCACATCCACGGCCACCCCGTCGGCATCGTCGCCAACAACGGCGTCCTGTTCGCCGAATCGGCGCTGAAGGGGGCGCACTTCATCGAGCTCTGCGACCAACGCGGCATCCCGCTGCTGTTCCTCCAGAACATCACGGGCTTCATGGTGGGGCGCGAGTACGAGCACGGCGGCATCGCCAAGCACGGCGCGAAGATGGTCAACGCCGTCGCCTGCGCCCGCGTGCCGAAGCTCACGGTCGTGGTGGGCGGATCGTTCGGCGCCGGGACCTACTCCATGTGCGGTCGCGCCTACTCCCCGCGCTTCCTGTGGCTGTGGCCGGGGGCGCGGGTGTCGGTCATGGGCGGCGCACAGGCGGCATCCGTGCTCTCGACCGTGCGGGGCGAGCAGCTCAGCGCCGCCGGAACCGCCTGGAGCGAAGAAGAGAAGGCGGCGTTCGAAGCACCCATCCGCGCGCAGTACGAGCGCCAGGGCAGCCCTTACTACTCCACCGCCCGGCTCTGGGACGACGGCGTGATCGAGCCCGCGCAGACGCGCGACGTGCTCGGACTCGCTCTCGACGTGGTCTCCCGTGCCCCGATGACCGATGCCGGCTACGGCGTCTTCCGGATGTGATCGCATGACCACCATCACGAAGGTCCTCATCGCCAACCGCGGCGAGATCGCCGTGCGCATCATCCGCACCCTCCGAAGCCTCGGCATCCGCTCGGTCGCCGTCTTCAGCGACGCCGACGCCGATGCCGTGCATGTCCGTCTCGCCGACGAAGCGGTGCGCCTCGGGCCCGCCCCCGCCGCTCAGAGCTACCTGTCGATCGAGCGGGTGCTGGATGCCGCACGGCAGACCGGCGCCGAGGCCATCCACCCCGGATTCGGCTTCCTCGCCGAGAACGCCGCGTTCGCGAGCGCGTGCGCGGATGCCGGCATCGTCTTCATCGGCCCGAGCGCCACAGCGATCGAGATCATGGGCGACAAGATCTCCGCCAAGCAGACGGTGGAAGCCAGGGGCGTACCCACGGTTCCGGGCCTGGCCCGCCCCGACCTCACCGACGAGGAGCTGATCGCCGGCGCCGCGAAAGTCGGCTTCCCCGTCCTCATCAAGCCCTCCGCGGGCGGGGGCGGCAAAGGCATGCACGTCGTCGAGGAGGAGGCGCAGCTTCCGGCGGCCGTCGCCGCCGCGCGACGCGAGGCGGCCGCCTCTTTCGGCGACGACACGCTCTTCCTCGAGCGCTACGTCACGACGCCACGACACATCGAGGTGCAGGTGATCGCCGACACCCACGGCAACGTCGTTCATCTCGGCGAGCGCGAGTGCTCGCTGCAGCGACGGCATCAGAAAGTGGTCGAGGAGGCTCCGTCCCCGCTGCTGGATGCCGCGACGCGCGCCCGCATCGGGGCCGCCGCGTGCGAGACGGCGCGCAGCGTCGGATACGTGGGCGCCGGCACCGTGGAGTTCATCGTTCCCGGCGACAGGCCGGACGAGTTCTTCTTCATGGAGATGAACACGCGCCTGCAGGTGGAACACCCGGTCACCGAGCTCGTCACCGGCCTCGATCTGGTGGAGCTGCAGGTCAAGATCGCCGCGGGCGAGCCGCTGCCGTTCCGCCAGCAGGATGTACGCCTGAACGGCCAAGCCATCGAGGTGCGCGTGTACGCCGAGGACCCGCCGGCGGGCTTCCTGCCCACCGGAGGCCGCGTCGAACGGGTCGTGCACCCCTCGGGTCCCGGCATCCGCGTCGACACGTCCCTCGAGGACGGCGTGACTGTCTCCACCGACTACGACCCGATGCTCGCGAAGCTCATCGCGTGGGCGCCGAGCCGCGAGCAGGCGCGGCGTCGCCTCGTGGGAGCCATCGAGCAGACCGCGATCTTCGGGTTCGAGACCAACCTCACCTTCCTGAGGCTGCTGCTCGAACGCCCCGAAGTCGTCGCCGGCGAGCTCGACACCGGGCTCATCGCCCGCGTCTTCGACGACCTGCCCTTTCCCGAGACCTCGGAGCGTACCTTCGCGGAGGCCGCTCTCGTCATGCACGCACAGCCCGAGTGCGCGACCGCAACCGGCCCGACAGGACCCTGGGCGCGCACCGACGGGTGGCGGCTCGGTCCGGCGGCACCGAGCGTGTTCGACCTCGAGACCTCTGCGCGGCGGGAGCGGGTGCGGGTGTGGGCGTCGCCTCTGCGCGTCGCGGTCGGTGACGGCGAACCACGAGCCGCCACGGTCGCCCTCGACGAGGGACGGGCAACGGTCGGCATCGGCGGTCTCGGACGCTCCTTCCCGTTCGCTGCGGGACCGGGCGGGCTCTGGCTGCATGCTGACGGCGACGCGGTCCACGTGCGCGCGCATCGCGAGGTGCACGGGCGGGACCGCGCAGCCGACGCCTCCCCCACGCTCACCTCCCCCCTCCCGGGCACCGTCGTCATGGTGGCGGTCGACGAGGGCGCCCACGTCGAGGTGGGCGAGGTGATCGTGGCGGTGGAGGCGATGAAGATGGAACACGTGCTGCGCGCCACGGTGGCCGGCACCGTGCGGCTGCGGGTCGCCGCCGGCGATCAGGTCGCCCGTGGCGGCATCGTGGCCACGATCGAGAAGGAGGACGCATGAGCGACGACATCGCTCCGACACGGATCGAGCAGCGGGGGCTCTACTTCGACGAGATCGTCGAGGGGGCGCTCTACGTGCACGCTCCCGGGCGCACCGTCACAGAGGCCGACAACGTGCTGTTCACGACGCTCACCATGAACACGCAGTCGCTGCACCTGGATGCCGCGTGGGCGGCCGATACCGAGTTCGGGGAGCGTCTCGTCAACAGCATGTTCACCCTGTCGACGATGGTCGGTCTCTCGGTCGCCCAGCTCACGCAGGGAACGATCGTGGCGAACCTGGGCTTCGGTCAGGTGGCGTTCCCGGCGCCGGTGCGCGTCGGCGACACCCTCTACGCCGAGACGCTCATCACCCGAAAGCGCCTGTCGTCGTCCCGACCGGGGCAGGGCATCGTGGAGTTCGCCCACGCGATGCGCAACCAGCGCGGCGAGGTCGTGGCCACCGCGACGCGCATGACCCTCATGCGATGCCTGCCCGCGGCGCCGCGACGGGCGTGATCATCCCTCGACCAGAGCCCGGTGCGCCATCGCGGCGAGGATACCGGCGGCCTCCGCACCGCTGGCGGGCGCGCTGTGGGGCGTCGAGTTGAGCAGCCCGAAGACCCCGAGCAGCCGCGTCTCGCGTTCGGCCGCACTCAGGCGAGGAACAGCCGCGGCGAGCACCGCGTCCCAGTCCTGCACGTACTCGCGCTGCAGCCGGCGCACGCGTTGGTTGGTCTCCGCGTCGAGTCCGGCCAGTTCCCGATCCTGGATGCGGATGATGTCGGGGGCCGCGGTCGCGAAGCCAATATGGAATGCGATGAGCTCGTCCAGCGCAGCGCGCGCCGCCGCGGCATCCGTGACCGGGGCGGCAGCGACGATCTCGCGAGCGCCCTGCAGCAGACGCTCGCTCGCGTTGAGAAGCAGTTCCGCGAGGAGCGCATCCTTGCTCCGGAAGTGCTTGTAGAGCGCGGGTCCGCTCATCCCGACCGCTTCGCCGATCTCGACGGTGGTCACCGCCGCGAATCCGCGCCGCGCGAAGAGCGCGGCGGCCTCGCTGAGCAGGCGTGCGCGACGATCCGCTTTCTGCGAGCTGCGCCACGTCGTCACCGGTTCAGCCTACCCAGCCATCCCGGAGTCATCTCCGGAGGTCTCACGCCTCCCGGGTGATGGCGACCTTCACGTGGAGGTTGCTCTTGAACGGGCCGGCGTAGACGCCCCGCAGCGGCGGCACGTCGTTGTAGTCGCGGCCGCGGCCGACGAGCACGTGCCGGTCGCCGATCTCGGCGTTGTTGGTCGGATCGAACCCCTGCCACCCGCCCGAGAACCATTCCACCCACGCGTGGGACTCGCCGGTCACGGGCACGCCGACCTCGGCATCCGGCTGCGGGTGCAGGTATCCCGACACGTAGCGCGCGGGGATACCGACCTCGCGGAGGGCCCCGAGCGTGATGTGGGTGATGTCCTGGCAGACGCCCTTGCGCTCGACCCACGCCTCCGCACCGGTCGAATGCACGCCGGTGATGCCGTGCATGTACTCCATCGCGTCGCCGACGGCGGTCGCGATCTCCAGCGCCGCGCGGGCGGGCTCATCGTGACGGGCGGCGATGTCGCGCGCGAGCTCGGCGACCTCGGGATGCGGGCTCGTGCGGGTCGACTGCCCGAGCATCTCCACCGTGCCGATCGAGCGCACGCTCTCGGCTGCGAGCCGCTCCCAGCTCAGCTCGGGGAACTCGAGCGGCCGCGGGCGCACCTCGACGAGCGAGCGGGCGGTGATCTCCAGCGACCGGTGGCCGGCGAGCACGTCGAAGGCGGCGACGCGAGTGCCGAAGTAGTCGAGGTAGTAGTTGACGCTCGTCGACGGGTCGATGTCCAGTTGCGAGCTCAGCACGAACTGACTGTCGGTGGAGATGGGCAGCATCCGTGCCTCGTTGTACGACGCTCCCACGTCGCCCTGATAGGCGAAACCGGTGGTGTGCTCGATCCGCAGCCGCATCATGATGTCTCTCCGATCCAGCTCGGCTCGGCGTGCGTGGGGAAGAAGCGCCCGCGGATGGCCTCCGACGCCTCCCGCGTGACCTTCTGGACGCGCTCCATGTGATCGGGCAGCTCACTCAGGATCTCGCCGATGGGACGGTACTCCAGGTCGTTGCGGATGCGACCCAGCGCCCGCAGCACGGTGTTCGAGTGGCCGACCCGATCGGCCACGGGGTCGATCTCGCGCATGCAGGCCTCGGCCTGGGCGATCGAGTAGATGATCGAGCGCGGGAACAGCCGGTCCAGCAGCAGGAACTCGGCCGCGTTGGACGCGCTCGGCATCCCGCGGTACGTGCGCAGGTACGCCTCGTAGGCGCCGCACGAGCGGAGGATCGTCGTCCACGACGGCCCGGATGCCTCGGTCAGCGCACGCGTCGCGAGAAGTCGTGCGGTCATGTCCGTGCGCTCGATCGCGCGCCCCAGCGTCAGGAACTGCCACGCCTCGTCCCGGCTCGTGGAAGAGTCGGAGATGCCCACGGCGAGCGCCGAGCGCTCGCGCACCCACTGGAAGAACTCGTGCACCTTCTCGTTGTGCAGGCGCCGCGGCATCCGCGAGTTGGTCGTGTTCAGCGTCTCCCACAGCTCCGTCGAGACGATCTCACGCGCCCGACGGGCGTTCTCGCGCGAAGCCTGCACGGCGTACGCGATGCTCGACGGGTTGGCGCGGTCGACGGCGAGGCTGGTGAGCACGTCGGAACGGGTCACCTCGACGGTGGGCGGCGGAGGCACCGAGCCCATGACGCCCATGAGCGAGCGGCACGCGGTGTCCTCGTCGATCCAGGGGTCCTCCAGCAGCAGCTGGAGGTGCACGTCGAGGATGCGAGCGGTGCCGTCGCTGCGCTCGATGTAGCGTCCGATCCAGAACAGGCTCTCGGCGATCCGGCTCAGCATGGCGTCACCTCCTGCGCATCGCGTCCCTGTTGCTGCTGCTCCTGCTGCTCCTGCGTGCTCAGGGGACGATCCTGCGGCGAGTGCGACTGCTCGCCCTGCGCGTCGTAGATGATCGGGATCGCCTCGGTGACGGAGGCCTGATCGGCGACCAGCCCCGCCAGTCCGCCCGCGGTCTGCACGACGCGATCACCGCGGTGCGGGGCGTCGCCGCCGACGATCCAGGTGTCCTTGGACCCGCCGCCCTGCGAGGAGTTGACGACGAGCTGGCCTTCCGGCAGCGCCACGCGCGTCAGCCCTCCCGGCAGCACCCACACCTCGTCGCCGTTGTTGACGGCGAACGGGCGCAGGTCCGCGTGGCGCGGACGCATTCCGTCCTCGACGAGCGTCGGGATGGTCGACAGCATCACGACGGGCTGCGCGATCCAGCCGCGCGGGTCGCGGATGAGCTTCTTGCGCAGCTTCTCCAACTCCGCCGGCGAGGCATCCGGGCCCACCACGAGACCCTTGCCGCCCGAGCCGTCGACCGGTTTCACGACGAGCTCGTCGAGCCGGTCGAGCACCTCTTCGAGGGCGGCCGGCTCTTCGAGCCGCCACGTGTCGACGTTCTTGAGGATCGGCTCCTCCGCGAGGTAGTAGCGGATGAGGTCGGGCACGTACGTGTAGAGCAGCTTGTCGTCGGCGACGCCGTTGCCCACGGCGTTCGCGATGGTCACGTTGCCCAGACGCGCGGCGAGCATGAGGCCGGGAGCACCCAGCATCGAGTCGGCGCGGAACTGCAGCGGGTCGAGGAAGTCGTCGTCCACACGACGGTAGATGACGTCGACGCGGCGCGGTCCACGGGTCGTGCGCATGAAGACCTTGCCGCCGACGCACTGCAGGTCGCGCCCCTCGACGAGCTCGACGCCCATGAGCCGCGCCAGCAGCGTGTGCTCGAAATAGGCCGAGTTGTACACACCGGGCGTCAGCACGACGACGTTCGGATCGTCGATACCGGGCGGGGCCGAGGCGCGGAGGGCCTGCAACAGCTTGTTCGGGTAGTCGCCGACGGGACGCACCCGCATCGAGACGAACAGCTCGGGGAGCGTCTGGGCCATCACCCGACGGTTGGAGATGACGTAGCTGACGCCGGACGGCACCCGCACGTTGTCCTCCAGGACCCGCATCTCGCCGTTCTCGTCGCGGATGAGGTCGATGCCGGCCACCTGGATGCGCACACCGTTGGCCGAGTGGATGCCGGCGGCCTGGCGGTAGAAGTACTGGCTGGAGGCGATCAGGGCTGCCGGCAGCACGCCGTCGCGCACGCAGTGCTGATGGCCGTACGCGTCATCGAGGAACGCCTCGAGGGCACGCACCCGCTGCTGCACGCCCTTCTCGATATGCGACCACTCGTCGTACCGGATCACGCGGGGCACGGCATCCAGCGGGAACGGCCGTTCCTCGCCGGCGAAGTCGAACGTCACGCCCTGCGCGAGGTACGAACTGGCGAGCGACTCGGTGCGTCCGCGCAGCTCCTCCTGCGTCATCTTGGCGAGCGCCTGATACAGCTCGCGGTACGCCGGACGGGACGTCGCTGCGGCGCCGGCGGAGGCGGGCGCGGCGAACATCTCGTCGAAGGCCGCGACGCCGGAGACGGTCTTGCGCGGAGCCAGCGTCGAGCCGTATCCGTCGAACAGGTCACCCATGCCATGAGCCTAGCCCGGGCCGTGTTTCCTGAGTGTGACGACGGATGCCGCCGGTTCTGCCTCCAGACGCCGACCCGGCACAGGCAACCTGCCCGACGCAGGCACACCTCCATCCCACCTGCCTGTCCTCGGCAGATTGCCTCTCCTCGGCGGCATCCGCGACTTATGATCAGCGCATGCGCACGGGATCACGAGGTCGAGCCGCGCTCGCCGGAGCCGCCGCGGCGGCCTTCGGAGCGGGCCTCGCAGAACTCACCGGCGCCATCGTCGGCGCGAGCCCGATCACCGCCGTCGGCGGAGCGCTCATCGACCTCGCACCTCCCTGGGGCAAAGACCTCGCGATCGCCCTGTTCGGCACCGGCGACAAGGCGGCACTGGTCACCGCGGTCGCCCTCGGGCTGCTCCTGCTGGGCGCGGCGGCGGGCCTGCTCGCCCGCCGTTCGATGGGAGCCGCGCAGACGCTGGTCGTCGTGCTGGGTCTCGTCGGCGCCGGAGCGGCCGTCACCCGGGCGGATGCCGCGGCCCTCGCCGTCGTGCCGCCGGCGGTCGGCGCCGGGGCGACCCTCCTCGGGCTGAGCCTGCTCGTCCCGCGGGCTCTCGCGGCCGCATCGCCACGGGCCGTGCCGGACGCCGCGATGCCTGCCGGAGCCACCCGCCGCACCTTCCTCCTCTGGACCGCCGGCGCGGCGGCGACGGGCGCCCTGGCCGCCGTCGGCGGGTGGGCGCTGCAGACGGGGGCCCGTGCCGCGACCGCGGTCCGCGCGGCGATCACTCTTCCGCGCGCCACGAAGACGGTGAGCGTGCCGGCCGGCGCCGACCTCGGCATCCCGCAGCTCGCGCCGATCATCACGCCCACGGGCGATTTCTACCGGATCGACACGGCGCTCGCGGTGCCGCAGATCGACCCGGCGACCTGGCGACTGCGTATCCACGGCAAGGTCGACACCGAGGTGGAGATCGGCTGGGACGAGTTGCTCGCCCTTCCCCTGGAAGAGAGCGTGACCACCCTCACGTGCGTCTCGAACGAGGTGGGCGGCGATCTGATCGGCACTGCGCGCTGGCTCGGCTACCCGATCCGACACCTGCTGTCGCGGGCCGGCGTGCAGGCGGATGCCGACATGGTGCTCTCGACGTCGATCGACGGCTTCACCGCGGGCACGCCGCTGGAGGCGCTCACCGACGAGCGCAATGCGATCCTCGCCGTGGGCATGAACGGCGAGCCGCTGCCGATCGCGCACGGCTTCCCCGTGCGGATGGTCGTGCCGGGCCTGTACGGCTACGTGTCGGCGACGAAGTGGGTGACCGATCTGGAGGTCACGCGCTTCTCCGATGCGCAGGGCTACTGGACGCCGCGCGGATGGTCCGAGCGGGGCCCGATCAAGCTCGCGAGCCGCATCGACGTCCCCCGCCGGGGCACCGCGGTCACGGCCGGCGACGCGGTGATCGCCGGCGTCGCCTGGCAGCAGCGCGTGGGCGTTCGCGGCGTCCAGGTGCAGATCGACGGCGGTGACTGGCAGGACGCGACGCTCGCCACCGCGATCTCGGCCGACACGTGGGTGCAGTGGTCCCTCCCCTGGCGGGCGACGGCGGGGCCGCACACGATCGTGGCACGCGCGATCGGGACCGACGGCCAGCCGCAGACGCAGACGGTCGCCCCACCGGCGCCGGACGGCGCTACCGGGTGGCCCCGGGTGTCGGTCACGGTGACCTGAAGCCGGGCGGCTCTCAGCCTTCGAGGACGAGCCGCAGCTGCTCGACGGCCCAGTCGAGCTCGGTCGCACGGACCACGAGCGGCGGCGCGATGCGGATCGTCTGACCGTGCGTGTCCTTCACGAGCACCCCGCGCGCCAGCAGCCGCTCGGCGATCTCGCGTCCCGTTCCGCGCGCCGGATCGATGTCGACGCCGGCCCAGAGCCCGGCGACGCGGATCGCGGTGACGCCGTTGCCGACGAGCGGTGCCAGCGTGGCCTCCAGGTGCTCACCGAGCGCGGTGGCGCGCGTCTGGAACTCCCCCGATGCCAGCATCTGCACCACCTGCGCACCGATGGCCGCCGCGAGCGGGTTGCCTCCGAACGTGGACCCGTGCTCGCCGGGACGGATGACGCCGAGCACGTCGCGGTCGGCGACCACCGCCGACAGGGGCACGATCCCGCCGCCGAGCGCCTTGCCCAGCAGGTACACGTCGGGCACGACCTGCTCTCGGTCGCAGGCGAACGTCGTACCCACCCGCGCGAGCCCGGACTGGATCTCGTCCGCGATGAACAGCACGCCTTCGCGGTCGCACACCTCCCGGATGGCGCGGAGGTAGCCGTCGGGCGGGATGACGACGCCCGCCTCACCCTGGATCGGCTCGACCAGCACCGCGGCGGTGTTCTCGTCGATCGCGGCGGCGATGGCGTCGGCATCCCCGTACGGCACGCGGACGAACCCGGGGGTGAACGGGCCGAAGCCGGCGCGCGCCTGCTCGTCGTCGCTGAAGCCGACGATGGTCGTCGTGCGACCGTGGAAGTTGCCGTCGGCGACGATGATGGTCGCGGCATCCGCAGCGACGCCCTTCGTGCGGTACGCCCACGCGCGGGCGACCTTGATCCCCGTCTCGACCGCTTCGGCGCCGGTGTTCATCGGCAGCACGAGGTCTTTGCCGCAGAGTTCGGCCAGCGCCGCGGCGAACGTGCCGAGCTGGTCGTTGTGGAAGGCGCGACTGGTCAGCGTCACCCGTCCCAGCTGCGCGGTCGCGGCGGCCAGGAGGGCTGGATGGCGATGCCCGAAGTTGAGGGCGGAATAGGCGGCCAGCAGATCGAGGTAGCGCTTGCCCTCGACGTCGGTGACCCAGGCCCCCTCGCCCCGGGCGATGACGACCGGCAACGGGTGGTAGTTGTGGGCGACGTGCTCGTCCTCGGCCGCGATGAGGGCGGCGGAGGACTCGTCGATGGAGATGGCGGAGCTCATGTGTTTCCTCGCAGTTCGAGCGTGCAGCATTTGATGCCCCCGCCGCCGAGCAGCAGCTCCGACAGGTCGACGGGGACGGGAACGTAGCCCCGCTCGCGCAGTTGGGCGTCGAACCCGGTGGCACGCGGCGAGAGGAAGACGTTCCGCCCGTCGGATGCCGCGTTCAGGCCGAACACGGCGCCGTCCTCGTCCGACACGAGGATGGCATCCGGGTAGCGCTCTTCCAGCACCCGCAGCGACGCCTCGTCGAACGCGGAGGGCAGGTAGGCGATGTTCGCGGCATCCACCCCGGCCACACCCTCGACGGGATCGAGCACGCAGATCGCGGTGTCGAGGTGGTAGAACCGGGGATCGATCAGGCGCAGCGAGACGACCTCGCGGCCGAAGACGTCGGCGAGTTCGCGGTGGCTGTCGCCGACGGAGCGGAATCCGGTGCCGGCGAGGATCGTGTCACCGACGAGGAGGAAGTCCCCCTCGCCCTCCTGCACCTCGACCGGTTCGATCACCTCGAAGCCGGCGGCGGCGAACCAGTCCATGAACGGACGCTCCTCGCCGCGCCGTTCCGGCACACGAAAGCGCACTCCCAGCGCCCGGCCGTCGACGACGAAGCCGCCGTTGGCCGTGTAGACCATGTCGGGCAGCCCCGGCAGCGGGTCGATCAGTTCGACCTCGTGACCGAGGGCGAGGTACGTGTCGTACAGCGTCTGCCACTGACGCACGGCTTTGGCCGTGTCGGTCGGTCGCGCCGGCTCCATCCACGGATTGATCGAATAACGCACCGTGAAGTGCTCGGGTCGGCACATCAGGTACCGGCGGTGATGGGCGATACGCTCGGGCATTCGAGATCCTCGTTCCTCGCCATCCCCATTGTGCCAGAGCGCCCTCGGCATCCGCCGAGGGTGTCAAGGCCATTGCGGGGTTCATTCCGCTGAGTAGATTCGTCCCATGGCCCGTCGCACGGGGGAGGAAACGCGCGCACTGCTTCTGCGTGTCGGCATGCAGATGCTGCTGGAGCGCGGCGTGGCGGCCGGCGTGCAACACATCCGCCTGCAGGAAGTGCTGCGACGGGCCGGACTGACCACCGGGGCGGCGTACCGCCTGTGGGCCGATCAGAACGACTACCAGCGTGATCTCGCGGTGGCGATGGTGCGCCTGCGCATCCGCAGCGACCCCGCCGAGTATCCGCGCGCCGCGATCGAGGACCTCGTCGCCGCGGGCGCCGACGGTGACGACGTGATCCGGGTCGGCTCCGCTGCACATGTGCAGAGCATCACGGTCGACACGGACGGCCCGGCCCACGACATCGACACACAGCAGTTCCTCGTGACCCTGGCTCTGCGGGCGGCCGCCGAGACCTGGCCGGAGCTGCAGGAGGCGACGCGAGAGCGTCGCCAGGGATCCACCGCAGCCTTCGCACGGTTCTACCTCTGGCTGATGGAGGCCTACGGCCTGCGCCTGCGCAGTCCGCTCACCATCGAGGGCTTCACCGAACTGCTGGCAGCGATGTCGGAGGGCTTCGCCTTGCGGGCGATCGAAGGCACCCCCCACCCGACCGTCGTGGCGACCGCATCCGACGACGTCCCCGAAGGCACGTGGACCCTGTTCGGTCTGGGCGTGCACGCGCTCGTCAAGGGGCTGATGGTGTCGGTCGAGACGGTCGAGCACGAATCCGAGGACGAGGACCGCGGGAGCTCTGGGGTCGAGTGAATCCCCGGCCCCAGAGCGACACTCCCCCCGGCGTGTCACAAGACGGTCGGATCTGACGCGCTCGTGCGCGTGAGCCGGTCGCCGTCTGGCGCTCCCCAGATGCGCCAGGATCATGCTCGCGTGCGAAACCTTCCATCACCAGAAAGATAAGTTGTTTCTCTTCTCGACCGCGCGCGAGGAGTCAGCTCACCTCCGCGATGAGGCGTTCGTCGGTTTCGGTGGCCGTGCGCGAGATGCCCTCGGCATCCACGTAGTCATAGGTGATCGTCGAGACCTCCCCCGTCCCCACGAAGCCCACACGCTCGTACAGGCGTCGCGCGGCGGGGTTGTCCACGCCGGCCCCGATGCTCAGCTGCGCGTGGCCGCGTGCGCGCATCCATGCCTTCGCCGCAGCGATCAGCGCGGTGCCGACACCGCGGCCCCGGCTGTCGGCTCGGACGTTGAGGTTCTTCAGCTCGACCGGCGCCGTGCGCAGATCGAGCTGCGCCGACCCGACCGGCACATCGCCGTCCCACGCGACCAGCAGCACGCTCTGACCGGCGGCCTGCAGCCGCCACATCTCCCGGACGAACCCCTTGCCGGGCGGCTCATCCGCCTCGATCCGATCGACCTCGGATGCCGCGAGCTCGCGGACATCGAGGGGCTCCTTCCGCGTCATATGACCTCGGCGCTCCAGTCGTCGGGGTTGCCGAAGCGGTGCGCGGTGATCGATACGGCCTGTTCGCGCAGGAATGGCAGCAGTTCGATGCGCCCGGCGGTGGTGACCTCTCCGGCGTAGACGGCGATGTCGACATCGCCGTCGGTCGCGGTAACGAGTGCGTCGTGGATGCCCGCAACGGATGCCGAGGGCCCGACCAGCCGCACGCGCGGCGCCTCACCGTCGGCGCGCGCGACCTGCAGTCGCTCGATCCACTGCTCGTCCGACTCGACGAACACGGCGACGTCCAGGTCGCCGAGCGCGCGGCGCACTCCGGCCGGCAGCCCCACCGGCGCACTGATGGTCATCGCGCCACCGGCGCGCACCCCGGCGACGACCACGCGCAGCAGAGCCTGCCACGCGGCATCCTTCGTCGCGCGCACCGCGACCTCGACGGGACGGTACCGGAAGAGGTTCCGCTCCACGCCGAGCCGCGACACGTCCTTGACACGGCCGAACTCGCGGTCCCAGGCGACGGCGTCAGAGAGCGCCCCGCGACGCAGCCACTCGAAGGCCTCGTAGTCCAGCGACGGCTGGGCAGACTCGATGAGAGACGTGATGCGCCCATCCAGCCCGCGCAGGTGCAGCGTCGAGGACGGCGCACCCCCGCCCGAGGGACGCCACGAGCCGAGCCCGATCAGATAGTTCGGGCCCCCGGCCTTGGTGCCGGCGCCCACCGAGGAGCGCTTCCAGCCGCCGAACGGCTGACGCTGCACGATCGCGCCGGTGATGCCGCGGTTGACGTAGAGGTTTCCGGCTTCGACCTGATCGAGCCACAGCTCGAGGTCGGCCGGGTCCTGCGTGTACAGGCCCGCGGTGAGACCGTAGGCGACCGCGTTCTGCAGCTCGACGGCCTCCGACAGCGAGGAAGCGTGCATGATCCCCAGCATCGGGCCGAAGAACTCCTCGAGATGAGTGCGCGATCCCGGGCGTACCCCGACCCGGATGCCGGGCCGCCAGAGGCGCCCGGCGAGGGCGGCGGCGTCGGCGTCGGCCGAGCCGTCGATGAGCTCGGGCGCGACCAGCCAGCTCTCCCCCTCCTCGAGCGTGGTGAGGGCCCAGTCGAGCTTGCCGCGCGGCGTCTCGATCACCGGCCCGACTTCGCTCAGCGGATCGGAGGGCGCTCCCACGCGCAGCGACCGGACGGCATCGATGAGCTGGCGGGCGAACCGCTCGGAACGCGCGACCGGTCCCACCAGGATCGCGAGCGAGGCGGCGGAGCACTTCTGGCCCGCGTGACCGAAGGCGCTCTTCACCAGATCGGATGCCGCGAGGTCCAGGTCGGCGGACGGCATGACGATCATGGCGTTCTTACCGCTCGTCTCGGCGAGCAGAGGCAGGTCGCGCCGCCACGAGCGGAACAGCTGCGCCGTCTCCCACGAGCCGGTGAGGATGACGCGATCCACGTCGGGATGTGCGATCAGCTGCTGACCCTGCTCCTTCTCGTCGATGTCGACGAGGGCGAGGATGTCGCGCTCGATGCCCTCGGCATCCAACGCCTCCCAGACGGCCTCGGCGACGACGGCAGCGCAGCGCCGCGCCTGCGGGGCGGGTTTGAACACGACGCCCGATCCCGCCGCGAGTGCGGCCAGCACCCCGCCGGCGGGGATCGCGACGGGGAAGTTCCATGGCGGAGCGACCACCGTGAGCGCGGCCGGGACGAACACCGCGCCGCTCACCCGGTCGAGCTCACGCGCCGTCGCGGCGTAGTAGTTCGCGAAGTCGACCGCCTCGCTGACCTCGACATCGGCTTCGGCGAAGACCTTGCCGGTCTCGCTCGCCGCGACCTCGATGAGCTCGCCGCGGCGGCTCTGCAGCGCCCGCGCCACCGCCCGCAGGACGTTCCCGCGGTCGTCCGCAGGCACGGCGCCCCAGCGCACGCCGGCCGCCCGCACCCGCGCGACCGTGTCTTCCAGCGACGCCGGGTCGTCGATGCGCGCTGCGGCGATGGTCGGCTCTCCCGCCGTCGACGCGGCGACCCGGGCCAGGATCTCGTCGGCCCAGGCGCGGTTGGCCGGAAGCGCGGGATCGGTGTCGGGCGCGTTCGCGAACCCCGGCGCCCCCTCCGCGGCGGCGGATTCGCGCAGGTCGAAGACCGCGGTGTCGACGAAGGACTCGCCGTCGCTGCGTCCGTCGGCGATGCCGAGCACCACCTGCGTCAGATCGCCGTCGGCGGCGCCCTCTGCCATCTCGGGGGCGGGTTCCGGGCGGGTGAGGGCATGGCGTGTCGCGGCGGCGGCGGCGCCGCCGTCCAGCCGCGCCTGCGTCCGCTGAGGGCCGACGGGAAGGGTGGGGTCGGCGGCCCGGTCCAGCGAGACGAGGAAACGGTCGCGCTCCCGCGCGAACATCGCCGGGTCATCGGCCAGGTCGAAAGCGGCCGAGAGGAAGTTGTCGCTCGACGCGTTCTCCTCCAGTCGGCGCACGAGGTAGCTGATGGCCACATCGAACTCGTCCGGCCGCACCACCGGCACGTACAGCAGCACGTGGCCGACCTCGCGCGAGACCGCCGCCACCTGTCCCTGCGCCATCCCGAGGAGCATCTCGAACTCGACGTCGCCCCGGACGCCGCGCTCTCCCGCCAGCAGCCACGCGTACGCGATGTCGAAGAGGTTGTGGCCGGCGACGCCGAGGCGCACCGCCCGGGAGTTCTCCGGCCGCAGCGCCTCGTCGAGGCACCGCAGGTAACTGGCGTCGGCGTCGAGCTTGCTCGCGTGGGTCGCCAGCGGCCAGCCGTGCATGACGGCATCCACCCTCTCCATCGCGAGGTTCGCTCCCTTGACGAGTCGCACCTTGATGCGGGCGCCCCCGTCGTCGACGCGCTGCTGCGCCCAGGCGGTGAGCTGCCGCAGCGCCGGCAGGGCGTCGGGGAGATAGGCCTGCAGGACGATGCCCGCTTCGAGCTCGCGCAGCCGCGGATCCTCCAGCAGCCGGGTGAACACCGCGATCGTGAGGTCGAGGTCGCGGTACTCCTCCATGTCGAGGTTGATGAACGTCTGCGCCGACTCGGGCCCCGGCGAGGAGGAGGCCGTCAGGTATAGCGGGAGCAGGCGCTCGACGACGCGGTCGACGACCTCGTCGAAGGCCCACATCGAGATGTGGCTCGCGATGGCCGACACCTTGACCGAGACGTAGTCGACGTCGTCGCGGCGGATGAGATCGTGGATGCCGTCCAGGCGGCGCAGCGCTTCGGCCTCGCCGAGCACGGCCTCGCCCAGGAGGTTCAGGTTGAGGCGCGCACCCGAGGCGCGGATGGCCGTCAGCGCCGGGCCCAGCTTGTCGGGGCGGGCATCGACGATCAGGTGGCCGACCATCTCGCGCAGCGCGCGGCGCGCGAGCGGCACCGTCGGCGCCGGAAGGAGCGGCCCCACGGCACCGGCGGTGCGCACCGCGGCCCGCAGATACCAGGGCAGGAAATCGGGCACCAGCGGCGCGACGCGCTGCAGGTTCGCCGCGGCGGCGCTCAACGACTCGGGACGCATGACGCCGTCGACGAAGCCGATCGTGAACGGCAGCCCGTGGGGGTCCTTGAGCACGCCGGCGAGCCGTTCGGCGGCGGGATCGACGTCGGCCGCTGCGGACTCGTCCACCCAGCGTCGCGCCAGGGAGACGGCGCTGTCGGCGAGCGGGGATGCCGAGGGGGGCGTGGTGGTGTCGTCGGTCACGTCTCCAGAGTGCACTGTCTGCATGCGTCCAGCGTGAGGCACGCATATGATTCGGCAAAAGCGATGATCCTTGATGGATATCCTTCGATGACGTCGATGTTTTCTCCGGCGCGACCGCGCCGCGGCGCACACGACGACGGATGCCGAGAGGAGCGGGCGTGTTCGAGCTGAGACGACTCCGGCTGCTGCATGAACTCGCTCAGCGCGGCACGATCGCCGCCGTCGCGGAGGCGCTGTCGTACAGCCCGTCGACGATCTCGCAACAGCTGTCCCAGCTCGAGCGCGATGCGGGGGTGGCACTGCTCGCCCCCGACGGCCGCCGCGTGCGGCTGACCGCGCACGGCGAGACGCTCGCGGCATACGCGGCGCGCGCCCTCGACGCCGACGAGGAGATCCGCGGCGAGCTGGAGGACACACGCCTGGGCATCGCGCCGGTGCGCCTCGCCGTGCTGCAGACGGCGGCTCGCGCTCTCGTCCCCGCCGCGTTGACCCTGCTCGCCGAACGCGCCCCCGGCCTCCGGGTGGAGATCGCGGAGCTGCCGCCCGAAGAAGGGTTGTTCGAGCTGGGCGCGCGCGGCTTCGACCTCGCGATCGCCGAGCAGTACCCGGGGCTCACCCGCCCACACCGTTCCGAACTCGACCGCGATCTGCTCGGCGTCGACCCGATTCGGTTGGCGACGGCGGGGGCGAGCGGACCGCTCGCCGAGCTGGCCGAGCGCGCCTGGGTGATGGAGCCGCGCGGCACGGCGGCACGTGAATGGGCGATGCAGCAGTGCCGCGCCGCGGGATTCGAGCCCGACGTGCGCTTCGAGCTCGCCGACCTCAGCGGACATGCCGAGCTGATCGCCGCCGGTCACGCCGTCGGACTGCTCCCGGATCTGCTGTGGGCCGGCGGCGCACCCCCGGTGCACCTGAGCGCGCTTCCGGGCGACCCGGCCCGTGAGATCTTCACGGCCGCGCGCCGATCCAGCCGCAGCCGTCCCGGCATCCGCAGCGTCCGCGACGCTCTCGCCGAGGCGTTCATCGACCGTCGGGTCTGACGGGAGCGGTGCCGCGGGCTCAGTCCCACACGCTCGGGGCGGGCGCCTTCGTCGAAGGAAGCGCGCTGTCGCGGGCCCAGTCGGCCACCCACTCCGGCAAGGGCGGCAGGTCGTCCGGACGCGCGAGCGCCTCGAACAGCTCGTCGGTGTTCACCACGCCGCCGGTGCGCCGCAGGAAGCGCGCGCGGACGATCATCTCGGCGTAGACCTCGCCGTCGACGACCGCGCGGTGCATCTGGTAGACGGCCTTGTCGTCATGGGCGTAGAGGCGCGACTCGACCGTGAAGCGCTGCCACAGCTGCAGCGACTTGCGGAAGGTGACCGTCTCGCTGGCGACCACTGCGTACCAGCCCTGCGCGTTCATCGCATCCCAGATGCCGGTGCGGATGAGCAGGTCGAAGCGGCCGAGGTCGAACAGCGAGGCGTAGCGGCCGTTGTTCATGTGACCGAGGAGGTCGATGTCGGTCGGGAGCGTCCGCAGCCTGATGCGCCCCACGGTGCGCGGCGGCAACGGGCCGCGCCGATGCAGCAGCACCTTCGCGCGCCAGATGGTCAAGAGGGTCCGCCACCATACGTTCACGAAGCGCGATGCTAGCGGATTGCGCGATGGTCGCCCGGCGTCTGTTGTGGGGTTCCCACAGTCCTGCGCACCGGGTCCGGAGGGGGTTGGCGCACGGCATCCGTCGATTTCGTGAATCCGAAGGGCCGCCGTAGAGTCTGGCCATGGAAGCCCCCACCGACATCTCAGCGCAGACCGACACCGTCGTCCGTCCCGTTCGTGACGTGGATGCCGAGGCCCTCGGACGTGTCCACGCGACGTGCTGGCACGAAACCTACGACCACCTCATCAGCAAGGCTGCTCTGGAAAACGTCTCGCCCAAGCGCCTCGCCGAACTGTGGACCCACTGGGCCCACCAGGGTTCCGAGTTCAAGATGTTCGCCGCCCTCGTCGGCGGCGAGATCGTCGGCTTCGTGGGCTCCGGCCCGGCGCGCGACCGCGATGCCCCCCGCACGCGCGAGCTCTACTTCATCTATCTGCTCGACCAGTTCCACGGCACCGGCATCGGGCAGCAGCTGTTCGATGCCGCCGCCGAGCCCGACGAGGAGCTCTACCTCTGGGTCGCCGAGGACAACCCGCGGGCGCACCGCTTCTACGCGCGCAATGGTTTCGCCCTCGACGGCGCCAGCCACACCGAGCCGTTCCTCGGCGAGACGCTCACCGAGGTCCGCTTCGTCCGCTGACCGCCGTCACTGTCGCCGCGCCCGTCCGCGGCGCTCACCAACTCCGCAGATTCTGACGAACTCCGCATCCACATCGCCGATCGGATGCGGAGTTCGTCGCATTCTGCGGAGATGCTCGGCTGAGCGGCGGCCGATGTCGGGGCGGCGATCGCGCGTCAGCGCCCGCTGACCGTGCCGAACAGGCGGGCGATCGGGGCGAGCACGAGGGGCCGCGCGGCGACCCATGCGGCGGCGATGACGACCAGCGAGACGACGAACAGCCAGAAGCCCGTCCAGTTGTCGGCGTAGGCCGTCGGGTCGACCGAGCCCTGCGCGGCGTACATGTGGTTGAGGTTTCGCAGCGCCCCGGTCGCGAGCACCAGCACGACGTGGATGATGATGAACACGACGAAGAACAGCATCACCGGGAAGTGCACCTTCCGAGCCCACTCGATCGGGTAGGCGGCGCTGAGCTTGAGGTTCTTCTTCGGCCACATCCCGCTCATGCGGAACCCGGTGATCGCGGCGAGGGGAGCCGCGATGAACACGGTCGAGAAGTAGGCGAGCTGCTGCAGCGCGTTGTAGTTGACCCAGCCGTTCTCGGTCGGCCAGTCCAGTGACACGTACTGCAGCGCGGCGCTGAGCGCGTTGGGGAACACCTCCCAGCTCGTCGGCACGATCCGCATCCACTGGCCGGTGGCGAACAGCAGCACGAGGAAGACGGCGCCGTTGATGAGCCACAGGATGTCGAGGCCCTGGTGGAACCAGATCGTCAGGCTCGTCTTGCCCTTGGGGTTGTTCTTCGGGGCCCAGAAGACGCTCGGCCGCTTCTCGCGGCGGATCGTGAGCCCGGAACGGATGATCAGCACCATCAGGAACACGTTCAAGAAGTGCTGCCAGCCGAGCCACGCGGGGATGCCGACGGGCGCACCGTCGGGCAGGTGATACTCACCGGGGTAGGTTGCGAGGAAATCGCGCGGGCCGTCGAGGCTCAGCAGGAACCGCACCGCGAGCACGGCCATGCCCGCCGCGAACAGGAGCCCGATCCCGCCGACGATGACGGCGCCCGCCCACTGCGTCTTCGTGAACGGGCCGATGCGCTGCGGCTCGGGCTTCGGCTGCGGCCGACGCGACGCGGCACGACCGGCCCAGGCGGTCCGCGGTACGGTCAGCGGCGCACGCGGACCCTCGGCGACGGCGGGAACGAGAGGGCGGTCGGCGGCGGGGGCGACCTCCGCGGAGGCATTCTCCTCACCGGGCGCCGCGGCATCGACGGCGGCCACGGCCACCGCGGTCGAGGCAGCCACCGCGGTGTCGGCGGGTGGCCAGGCGTCGCCGCCCGTGACGCGGGGCAGCCCGCGTCGCACCGATGGGGCGCCGTCGGCCGCGGCGGGTCGGGGCGTCGGAGCGGAGACCGCGGCCGCCTCCGCGTACGCCGCCTCGGTGTCAGCGGCAGCAGCGACGACGCCGGTCGGCCACGGCTCGCCTCCGGCGACGCGCGGCAAGCCCCGGCGTACGACGGTCTCGCTGCCGCGGGAGGGTGCGGAGGCGGCCACCGCGGTCGCCTGTTCCCCCGAGTTCGTCGGCGCGACGGCGGACGACGCCATGCCTGCGTCGGCGACAGTGATCTCCACGACAGGTGCCGCCTCCACGGCGACCTCCGCGGGTGCACTCGCGGCCGGCGGCCACGGCTCACCCCCGGCGATGCGCGGCAGCCCGCGACGCATCGACGATCCGCCGGTCGCCATCAGGCCTTCCTGGCGTCGAGGGCGGCGATCAGCTGCGGGACGACCGTGAACACGTCCCCCACGATGCCGAAGTCGGCGATGTCGAAGATGGGGGCGTCGCCGTCTTTATTGATCGCGACGATCGTCTTCGCGGTCTGCATGCCAGCTTTGTGCTGGATCGCTCCCGAGATGCCGAGAGCGACATACAACTGCGGAGACACCGACACGCCGGTCTGACCGACCTGGTGCGAGTAAGGGATGTACCCGGCATCCACGGCGGCCCGCGAGGCGCCGACGGCCGCGCCGAGAGCGTCGGCGAGCTGCTCGACGAGCGCGAACTTCTCGGCCGAGCCGAGTCCGCGTCCACCGGAGACGACCTTCGCCGCTCCACGCAGCTCCGGCCGCGACGATGCCGCGACTTCGGCCTCGAAGCCGGTGATCCGCGCCGACGGGGCGCCGGATGCGGCGACCTCCAGCGGAACCACCCGTGGCTCGGCGACGGCCGCGGCGCGGGCATCGACCGCGCCCTGGCGCACCGTGACGACGAGAGGGCCGAAGGTGGCCGCGCTCGTGACGTTGTACGCCCCGCCGTAGACGGAGTGCTGTGCGAGCACGCCCTCGTCGTCGCGGGAGACGCCGACCACGTCCACGGCCAGGGCCGCACGCGAGCGCGCCGCGTACCGCCCGGCGATGTCGCGTCCCTCGATGGAGTTCGAGACGAGCACGGCATCGGGCTTCACGCGCTCGGATGCCGCGGCCACGGCATCGACCAGGGGCAGCGTCAGGGACCCGTCCGCGCCGCCGAGTCCCGCGGTGAGCACGACCGCGGCGCCCAGCGCACCCGCCGCCGCGGCGAGGGCGGCATGCGCCTTCTCGTCGGCGACGATCAGCGCGACCGGCGTGCCGATGCCAGCGGCGGCACCGAGCAGTCCGGCAGCCGAGCTGGCCAGCTCGCCGCCCGGCGTGACATCCAGCAGGACGAGAATCGAGTCCGAGGCGACATCCACCATCACGTTCTCCACCGTCTTCTTCCCAGGGCCGTTCTCAGGCCAGTCGGTTCTCGACGAGGAAGGCCGCGAGCTTGTCCGCGGCGTCGCCCTCGTCGACGATCTTGATTCCCGCGCCGCGCGGGGGCTTTTCGGCGACCGCCGTCATGATCGACTGGGCGGCCACGGACGGGTCGACGTCGACGCCCAGGTCGGCCAGCGATACGGTCTCGAACGGCTTCTTCTTCGCCGCCATGATGCCCTTGAAGTTCGGGAACCGGGCATCGGGCAGAGCTTCGGTGATCGAGATGACAGCCGGCAGCGTCGCGCTCACCTGCGCAGTGCCGAAGTCGGTGGCGCGCGTGCCGGTGATCTCGCCCTCGCCGATCGTGACCGCCGACAGCGCGGTGGCCTGCGGCACCTGCAGGTGCTCGGCGATCATCGCCGGCAGCACGCCGCCGGTGCCGTCGGTGGAGAGGTTGCCGGTGATGACCAGGTCGAACCCGATGCGACGCACCGCAGCGGCGAGTACGACCGCCGTCACGCCCAGATCGGCGCCGGCCAGCGCCGGATCGACGACCTGAAGCGCGGATGCCGCGCCCATCGCGAGCCCCTTGCGGATGGTGGCCGCGGCCTCCTCCGCTGCCATCGAGACCACGGCGACCTCCGTGCCGGCGTGCGCATCGGCGTACGACAGGGCCACCTCGAGGGCCCGCTCGCCGATCTCATCGAGCACGCGCTCCGACGCGGACCGCTCGGCGAGCCCGGTCTCGAGGTCGAGCTTGCGGTCGCCGTAGGTGTCAGGGACTTCTTTGACCAGCACCACGATCTTCATCGGTTCTCCTTGCGACGCATTCATTCTAGAAGGTGCGACTCAGTATCGCACCTGTTGACACTCAGGTTCACCCTCGGTGACACCGCGGCTGCCGCGCTAGCGTGAGATCAGCGCGCACGGCATCCCGAGCGCCGAGCCGTTCGAGGAGATCCCCGTGAGCCGCACGCCCTCGTCGCCGCGCGATCCGATCGCGGAGGCGCGTCGCCAGTGGGTGGCGCACGGCTGGCCGGAGGCGGCGGCCGGAATGGCGGCGGTGACGAGCGTCATGCGGGCGCACCAGATCCTGCTGGCGCGCGTCGACGAGACTCTGAAGCCCTTCTCGCTCACGTTCGCCCGGTACGAGCTGCTGACGCTGCTGAGCTTCACCCGCGAGGGACGGATGCCGCTGTCGTCGGCGGCGAGCCGATTGCAGGTGCACCCGACGAGCGTGACCAACACCGTCGACCGGCTCGAAGCGGCCGGGCTCGTCACGCGCGAGCCGCACCCCGGCGATCGCCGGGCAACGCTGGTCGCCCTGACAACAGCGGGGCGCGACCTGGCGGCGCGAGCCACGGCGGCGCTCAACGCCGCGGTGTTCGCCGCGCCGGGGCTCGAGGCCGGCGACGTGGAAGACCTCGTCGCGATCGTGGCGCGACTGCGCCGGTCGGCCGGCGACGTCGTCAGCGATTCGTGAAACGCGGCGGACGCTTCTCCCGGAAGGCGGCCATTCCCTCCTTCTGGTCGTCGAGCGCGAAGAGCGACGTGAAGACCTGCTTCTCGAAACGCAGCCCCTCAGCAGCGCTGGTCTCCAGCGAGGCCCGCAGCGACTCCTTCGCGGCGTAGAGCACGGGCAGCGACTTCGCGGCGATCTGCTCGGCCATCGCCTCCGCCTCGACGAGCAGGTCGGCGGCGGGCACGACGCGGGAGACCAGACCGGCCCGCTCGGCTTCGACGGCATCCATCATCCGCCCGGTGAGCACGAGCTCGGCCGCCTTGTAGTAGCCGATCGCGCGCGGCAGACGCTGCGTGCCACCGAGGCCGGGGATGACGCCGAGCGTGATCTCCGGCTGGCCGAAGCGGGCGCTGTCGGCTGCCAGGATGATGTCGCAGGCCATCGCCAGCTCGCACCCGCCGCCGAGCGCGTACCCCGCGACGGCGGCGATGACGGGGGTGCGCACACGCGAGAAGGCTTCAAGGCCGGCGAAGGGGTTGCGCAGCGCCATCTCGACGGACGACGCGTCCTCCATCTGCTTGATGTCGGCTCCGGCGGCGAAGGCGCGCTCCGAGCCGGTCACGACGATGCAGCCGATCTGTTCGTCGGTGTCGAACGCGACCGCCGCGGCGGCGAGTTCGTCCACCAGCGTCGAGTTGAGCGCGTTGAGCGCCTCGGGGCGGTTCAGGGTGATCCAGCCGACGCGGCCGCGGGTGGAGACGAGGATCGTGGAGTAGTCGCTCATGTGCTCATGCTCCCAGAACGTCGCGGCCGATGATCACCCGCATGATCTCGTTCGTTCCCTCCAGGATCTGATGCACCCGCAGATCGCGCACCACCTTCTCGATCCCGTACTCCTGCAGGTAGCCGTACCCGCCGTGCAACTGCAGCGCCCGGTTGGCGACCTCGAAGCCGGCGTCGGTCGCGAACCGCTTGGCCATCGCGCACTGCACGGCGACATCGTCGGCCCCGGTGTCGATGGCGCGGGCGGCGTCGCGGACGAGCGCGCGGGCCGCCTGCAGCTGCGTGGCCATGTCGGCGAGCGCGAACACGACGCTCTGTCGTTCGGCGAGCGCCTCACCGAACGTGAAGCGCTCGTGCACGTAGCGCACGGCACGATCGAGCGCCCACTGGGCACCGCCGACGGAGCAGGCCGCGATGTTGACCCGACCCCCGTTGAGCCCGCTCATCGCGATCCGAAACCCCTCGCCCACGCTACCCAGCAGAGCGGATGCCGGGACTCGCACCTCGTCCAGGATCACCTGACGAGTGGGCTGCGCATTCCACCCCATCTTGCGCTCGTTGGGCCCGAAGCTCAGGCCCTCGGCATCCGCCGGCACGAGGAAGGCGCTGATCCCGCGCGCGCCGGGCTCGCCGGTGCGGGCCATGACGACGTAGACCGCCGCCTCTCCGGCGCCCGAGATGAACTGCTTGACCCCGGTGAGCACGTAGGCGTCGCCGTCGGCGATCGCACTGGTGGTGATGGCCGCGGCATCCGAGCCGGCGCCGGGCTCCGTCAGGCAGTACGCGCCGAGGTCGCGCAGGGTCGTCAGCCGCGGCAGCCACTCGTGACGCTGCGCCGAGGTGCCGTGGGTGTCGATCATCCACGCGACCATGTTGTGGATGCTGATGTACGCGGCGATCGTGGGATCGCCCATCGACAGCTGTTCGAAGACGAGCGCGGCGTCCTCGCGGGCGAGGGCCGTGCCACCGACGTCCTCACGCACGTACAGCCCGCCGAGGCCGAGCTCGCCGGCCTCGGCGAGCACCTCCCGCGGGAAGCGCTTGTCGCGATCCCACTCCAGCGCGTGCGGCTCCAGCCGCGTCCGGGCGAAGTCGCGCACGGCCTCGAGGATGGCGCCGCGCTCGTCGGCGGAGAGGGGGGGAGACACAGTCATGCTCATCGCGTCACGTCCTTGTGAAACAGATCGACAGCCGGAGGTGTGCCCGGTAGGGCACAGCGATCACTTTACATGGACGTCCTAGTATCTTGCGCGACGCTCCGATCGCCCTCCTGCGGGCACCCGGCTGTCCCGCGTACTAGCGTGAAGGCGCGGCGACCACGGGAGGAGGGCGATGATGCTCAGCACGCGCGGGTCGAACCTCCTCGGCGTGGGCAACTACAACCAGGCCCTGATCCTCGACCTCATCCGGCGCTCCCCCGACGGCATGAGCCGGGTGGAGCTCGCCGAGAAGACCGGACTGTCTGCGCAGACCCTCACCAATGTGACCCGCCGGCTCACGGCGGAGGGGTTCATCGCCGAGGCGGGAAAAGTCGGGACGGGCCCCGGCAAGCCCCGGACGATGCTCGCGCTCGAACCCTCGGCGCGCTTCGCGATCGGCGTGCACCTGGACCCTGCGGTGACCACGGTGGTGCTGCTCGACCTGGCAGGTCGCATCGTCCAGCACCGGGAGATCCAGCCGACCGGCGCCTCCAGCCGCCGACAGCTCCAGGCGATCAGCGCGGTCGCCGGCGACCTCGTCGACTCGTTGCCCGATCCGACTCGCGTCCTGGGTGTCGGCATCGCCGCACCCGGCCCCCTCGACACGGATGCCGGCCTGCTGCTGAACCCGCCCCTGCTGCCGGAGTGGTCGGACACGCCACTGCGGGAGGAGCTGGCGATGACGACGGGACTGCCCGCGCTCTTGGAGAAGGACGTGATCGCCGCCATGGTCGGCGAGCTGTGGGTGACGCCGGCCGGCGATCTGGGCGACGCACTGTTCTTCTACTACGGCGCCGGCGCCGGTGTCGGCCTGTCCCTGGACAGCACTCCTCTGCGCGGAGCGAGCTCCAACGCCGGGGACATCGCCCACCTGATCGTCGACCCGGATGGGCCGGCGTGCGGGTGCGGCGCGCGCGGGTGCCTCGGAGTCTCACTCGAACCGGCGACGCTGCTCAGCGAGGCCGGCCTCCGCTCCGCCCGGGAGACGACGCCACGCGATCCTCGCGCCGCGCTCGACGAGCTGTGCCTGCGTGCGCTGGAGGGCGAGCCGCAGCCGGTCGCGGCGTTGACCCGAGCCGCTGCGCGCATCGCGCGCGCACTCGTGCAGCTGGACAACCTCCTCGATCTGACCGATGCCGTCCTCGGCGGCCCCGTCTGGGCACGCCTGAGCCCGTTCCTCCGGCCCGCCGTCGCAGATGCCCTGCCCCGCACCGGCGGAATGACCACGGTGCGCCCGCTCACCCTGCGGGAATCGCGCCTCGGCACGGACGTCGCCGCCGTCGGAGCCGCCTGTCTCGTGCTGGACGGCGCCTTCACCGCGCGCCCCTCGCACCTGCTCATCACCGACTGAGGGCGATCCGCGCTCATTGCTCGCCGAGATGCAATCGTGACTTGACCTCATTTATCAAGTTGATAGATTAATCACGCTCAGCGCCGAGCTGACGCCATCCCCTAGCAAAGGAGCAGGAATGCGATACAAAGTTCTGGGCGCTGCCGCCGCCATCACGGTGGCCGGACTCGCCCTGACCGGCTGCAGCGGCAGCGCACCCGCCGCCCCCGCCACCGAGTCCGGCGAGCGGACCATCACCGTCGTCTACCAGAAGACGGCGGCCTTCCATCAACTCGACGACCTCTTCCAGAAGGTCAAGCCCGAGTTCGAGGCCGCCAACCCCGGCGCGACCGTGAAACTGCAGCCGATCGAGTCGGAAGACCAGTACTTCACCAAGCTCGCTCTGATGAACGGTTCGCCCGAGACCGCGCCGGACGTGATCTACGAGGACACCTTCCAGATCAAGTCCGACTCCGCCGCCGGATACCTGCTGCCGATCGACGACTACGTCGCGAACTGGGCGGACTGGAGCCAGTTCTACGACGCGGCCAAGCAGGCCGGCCTCGGCGACGACGGCAAGACGTACGGCGTCTCGATGGGAACCGACACCCGCGGCATCTACTACAACAAGGACATCTTCGCGAAGGCGGGCCTGCCCGCCGATTGGCAGCCGAAGAGCTGGGACGACATCATCACGGCCGCCGAGAAGATCAAGGCCGCCGTCCCCGACGTCACGCCACTCAACATCTACGGTGGCAAGGCCGCCGGCGAGCAGACCTCGATGCAGGGCTTCGAGATGCTCATGTACGGCACCGGCTCGACCCTGTACGACAACGACTCCCAGAAGTGGGTGACGGGCTCGAAGGGCATGACCGACTCGCTGTCGTTCTACAAGGAGCTCTACGACAAGGGCCTCGCGACCCCGCTCGACCTCGCTCTGGACCCCACGATCGGCAGCCGCGTGTCGACCGAGCTGATCCCGCAGGGCAAGGTCGCCATGGCGATCGACGGGTCGTGGCTGCCGGGCGGATGGATGACCGGCGACCACGCGTGGCCGGCCTGGCAGCAGACGATGGGCCTGGCGAAGATGCCGACCCAGGACGGTGCCGACCCGGGCGCGACCTCGATGTCGGGCGGATGGACGCTCGCGGTGGGCTCGCAGACGAAGCACCCCAAGACGGCGTTCGACTTCATCGCGATGGCGCTGAACAAGGAGAACACCCTCAAGTACGACACGGAGAACAGCCAGATCGCCGTCCGTGACGACGTCGCCACCTCCCAGGACTACTTGGGCTACAACCCGACCTTCAAGTTCTTCGCCGACCTCGTGAAGGTCACCCACTTCCGCCCGGCGACGCCCGACTATTCGCAGATCTCCAGCGCCATCCAGCAGGCGACGGAGTCGGTGATCACCGGTGATGCGACCCCGGAGCAGGCCGCGAAGACCTACGACGGCGCGCTCACCAAGATCGTCGGGGCGCAGAAGGTGACTCAGGGCAACTGACCACCATGTCGACGATCGCATCGTCGCCCCTGCGCTCGGCCCCCGACGGGGCCGAGCGCAGGCGGGGCGGCACCCTCCGTTCACTCTCCCGCTCCACACCGCTGATCCCCGCGATCATCCTGCTGGTGATCTTCCTCGTGGGACCGATGATCTTCGCGCTGTGGGGTTCGCTCACCAACGCCGCCCTCACCGGGTACCGCGCCGCGAAGCCGCAGTTCATCGGGTTCGACAACTACGTCTCGCTGTTCTCCGACCCCGATTTCTGGAGCTCGGTCGGCCTCACGCTGTCGTTCGTCTTCTTCTCGGCGATCATCGGCCAGAACGTGCTGGGAATGGCCCTCGCCGTGCTGACCCGTGCAGGTTCGAAAGCCCTGTCCACGGTCGTGAGCACACTCGTCGTCATCTCCTGGGTGCTCCCCGAGATCGTCGCCGCCTTCGCTCTCTACGCCTTCTTCTCCTCCGACGGCACGCTCAACGCGACGCTCACCTCACTCGGACTCGGCAGCGTCAGCTGGCTCATCGACTATCCGATGCTCGCCGTCATCCTCGCCAACATCTGGCGCGGAACGGCGTTCTCGATGCTCGTCTACAACGCGGCTCTCGCCGAAGTTCCTCCGGAGATCACGGAAGCGGCGCAGATCGACGGCACCAACTCGGTGCAGCGCTTCTTCCTCATCACGCTGCCGATGATCCGCCGCTCGATCGCCACGAACCTCATGCTGACCACCCTGCAGACCGTCGGCACGTTCGGTCTCATCTGGGTGATGACCGGTGGCGGTCCCGGCACGCGCAGCTCGACGCTTCCCGTTCTCGCCTACCAGGAGGCGTTCAAGTTCGCCCAGGTCGGCTACGGCACCGCGATCGCCGCCGTGACGATCGTGCTCGGCGCCGTCTTCGCGATCCTCTACATCAAGATCCTCAAGCCGGAGGTCGAATCATGAGCGTCGCCGCCATGAGCACCCTGACCGTCGACTCGCCGGTGCGCAACCGCGGCCGGTGGCTCGCGAACATCATCCTCGTCGTGCTCGGCATCATCTTCGTCGTGCCGATCGCGTGGATCGTGCTCTCGTCGATCAACCCGGCCGCGACGGTGTCGATGTCGATCCCCGACGGCGTGACGTTCGACAACTTCGCGCAGGTGCTGACGTTCAACCAGTCGTTCCTGCCGCTGTGGAACTCGGCGATCATCTCGTTCGGAACGGCCGCGCTCACCGTCGTCGTCGGCATCCTGGCCGCCTATCCGCTGTCGCGCTTCAACATGCGCTTCCAGCGCGGCTTCCTCTACAGCGTGCTCTTCGGCTCGTGCCTGCCGATCACCGCGCTCATGGTGCCGGTGTACGCGATGTTCGTGCAGCTGCGGCTGCTGGATTCGCTACTCGGCGTCGTGCTCTTCATGGCGGCGACCTCGCTGCCGATGGCGATCTGGATGCTGAAGAACTTCATGGACTCCGTGCCCGTGTCGCTCGAAGAGGCGGCATGGGTCGACGGCGCATCCCCGATGCGGGCGCTCGCGCAGATCGTGCTGCCGCTCATGCGTCCCGGCATCGGCGTCGTCTTCATCTTCGTGTTCACGCAGGCCTGGGGGAACTTCTTCGTCCCGTTCGTGCTCCTGTTCAGCGCCGAGAAGATGCCGGCATCCGTCGCCATCTTCCAGTTCTTCGGCAACCACGGCGCGGTTGCCTACGGCCAGCTCGCGGCCTTCGCGATGGTCTACTCCGTGCCGATCCTGGTGCTCTACCTGCTGATGCAGCGCCTGACGGGAAGCTCGTTCGCCCTCGCCGGCGGCGTCAAGGGCTGAGCCCTCCTTCCTCCTTCTCCCCTCCCCGTCCGGAAAGGACCTCCCCATGCACGACCGCAGTGCTCTCGCCCAGCTGCGCATCGACCGCTTCCTCCGTGAGCGGCTGACCGCGAACATCCACCGCACCACGGCCCCCCTCGACATCGAACTGTGGGAGGCGCCGGGCGAGCCGGTGTCCTTCGCCGAGGCGAGCGCCGCGGACTTCGCCCCGTTCGCCGTGGGACGCGCGTGGGGGCGCCCGTGGGGAACGACATGGCTGCGCGTGCGCGGCCATGTGCCGTCGTCGTGGCGGGATACCGACGGCTCGCTGCCGGCGGGCACGCGCGCCGAGCTGCTGGTCGACCTCGGCTTCACGAGCGGTCAGGTCGGCTTCCAGAGCGAGGCGATGGTGTGGACCACGGACGGGCGACCGCTGCGCGGCATCGCCCCCTTCAACAACGCCGTGACGGAGGCGATCGACGCCGACGGGCGCATCGACGTGTTCATCGAAGCGGCATCCAACCCCGACGTCGGCAGCCTCTTCACGTTCGAGCCGACGCCGCTGGGCGACCCGGCGACCGCCGGAACGGACCACATCTACCGTCTGCGACAGGTGGACGTGGCTCTTCGCGATCTCGAGGTCGCGGCGCTGCGTGCCGACACCGTCGCGCTGCACGGGCTGGCGCAGCAGCTGGATGCCGCGAGCCCGCGCCGTGCCGAGATCCTCGCGGGCCTCGAGGCGATGATCGACGCGGTGGACCCGGATGACGTCTCCGGCACCGCGGCCGCCGGTCGCGCCGTGCTCGCTCCGCTGCTGGCGCGCCCGGCTCACGCGAGTGCGCACACGCTGCACGCGGTCGCCCACGCCCACATCGACTCGGCGTGGCTGTGGCCGGTGCGCGAGACCGCACGCAAGGTCGCCCGCACCTTCTCCAACGTGCTCTCGCTCATGGACGAGGACCCCGACTACGTGTTCGCGAGCTCGTCCGCCCAGCAGTTCGCATGGGTCAAGCAGTACTACCCCGACCTGTACGCGCGCATCGTCGAGCGCGTGCGAGAGGGACGCTTCATCCCCGTCGGGAGCATGTGGGTGGAATCCGACACCAACATGCCGGGCGGTGAGGCGCTGGCGCGCCAGTTCGTCGCCGGCAAGGGCTTCTTCCAGCGCGAGTTCGGCATCGACACTCCAGAGGTCTGGCTGCCCGATTCGTTCGGCTACACCGGCGCGCTGCCGCAGATCGCGAAGGCCGCCGGCGCGCGCTGGTTTCTCACCCAGAAGATCTCGTGGAACGAGACCAACCGCATGCCGCACCACACCTTCCAGTGGGAGGGCATCGACGGGACGCGGCTGTTCACCCACTTCCCGCCGGTCGACAAGTACAACTCCGACGTCTCCTCGGCCGACCTCGCCCACGCCGAGCGCAACTACGCCGACAAGGGGCGCGGCACGGTGTCGCTGCTGCCGTACGGATTCGGCGACGGCGGCGGCGGCCCGACGCGGGAGATGACGGCGGCCATCGCACGCGCCGCCTCGCTGGAGGGGTCGCCCCGGACCGTCCATTCCACGCCGGAGCGCTTCTTCACGACGGCCGAAGCGGAATACCCCGCCCCCGAGGTGTGGGCCGGAGAGCTCTATCTCGAGTTCCACCGCGGCACGTACACGAGTCAGCTGCCGACGAAGCAAGGCAACCGGCGCAGCGAGCATCTGCTCCGCGAAGCCGAGCTGTGGGCGACGACGGCCGCCGTGCGCGTCGGCACCCCCTATCCGGCGCAGCGCCTGGCCCGCATCTGGCAGACGGTGCTGCTGCAGCAGTTCCACGACATCCTGCCCGGCTCATCGATCGCCTGGGTCCACCGTGACGCGGAGCGCAACTATGCGGCCGTCGCCCGGGAGCTGGAGGAGATCATCGCCGACAGCCTCGCAGCGATCGCCGGCACGGGGCCGCATCTGCTCGCCGTCAACGCGGCGCCGCACGAGCGGTCCGGCGCTCCGGCGCTCGGCGCCGCGGCCGCGGCGCTCCCGGCATCCGTCACGCCCCGCGTCGACGAGGACGGATGGGTGCTCGACAACGGCATCGTCCGCGCCCGCATCGACGGCCGCGGCCTCGTCACCTCGCTGGTCGACCTCGCCTCGGGGCGAGAGGCCGTCGCCCCGGGCGGCGCGCTCGGACTGCCGCAGCTGCATCGCGACACCCCGACGCAGTGGGACGCGTGGGACATCGACGCCCACTACCGCCACCACGTGACCGATCTCGACGGCGCCGCCTCGATCGCCGTCGAGGCTGACGTGATCGTCGTCACGCGCACGTTCGGTGCGTCGCAGCTCGTCGAGCGCATCCGGCTCGACGAGGGATCGCGGGTGCTGTCGTTCGACCTCGACATCGACTGGCACGAGCAGCAGAAGCTGCTCAAGTTCGCGTTCCCGCTGGACGTGCACACCCACACCGCCGCCTCGGAGATCCAGTTCGGCCACATCGAACGCCCGATCCACACGAACACGTCGTGGGATGCCGCGCGCTTCGAGACCGTCGCCCATCGCTGGGTGCGGGTGGCCGAGCCCGACTTCGGTGTCGCGATCGTCAACGACTCGACCTACGGCCACGACATCACCCGCCAGGCGCGGGACGGCGGCGGCACGGTGACGACCGCGCGGCTGTCGCTCGTGCGCGGCGCACTGTTTCCCGACCCCACGCAGGATCAGGGTCGTCATCACCTGCACGTGGGAGTCGCGGTGGGCGCCGACGTCCAGACGGCGGTGCGGGAGGGCTACCGGGCGAACCTCCCGGTGCGGACGATCGAGGCGGACGTGACCGAGATCGCGCCGCTCGTGAGCGTGGACCACGAGGGCGTCGTCGTCGAAGCGGTCAAGCTCGCCGAGGATGGCAGCGGCGATGTCGTCGTGCGCCTCTATGAGGCCCTCGGCCGTCGTGCGGCGGCGCGCGTGAGCCTCGGGTTCGACGCGGCGAAGCTCACCCAGACGGATCTGCTGGAGCGCGAGATCGAGCCCACGTCGATCACCGCGGCTGACGCGACGCACGCTGACCTCGCGCTGCGGCCGTTCGAGATCGTCACCCTGCGGGTGCCGCGGGCGTAGTGCGTTTCGACTCGCTGCGCTCCTCGCGCAGCGAGTCGAAACGCCACCCCTACAGCCGTTCGATGATCGTGGCGTTGGCCATGCCGCCGCCCTCGCACATGGTCTGCAGCCCGTAGCGTCCCCCGGTGGCCTCGAGGTGCGCGAGAAGCGTGCCGAGCAGGCGCGTACCGCTGGAGCCGAGCGCGTGCCCGAGGGCGATCGCCCCTCCCCAGGGGTTGAGCTTGGCGGCATCCGCGCCGAGTTCGGCGGCCCACGCGAGCGGCACCGGGGCGAACGCCTCGTTGACCTCGTACGCGTCGAGATCGTCGATCGTCAGCCCGCTGCGCTCGAGCACGCGGCGCGTCGCGGGAATCGGGCCCGTCAGCATCATCAGGGGGTCGTCACCGACGACGGCGAAGGCATGGAAGCGCGCCCGCGGCGTCAGCCCCAGCTCGAGCGCCTTCTGCTCGCTCATGATGAGCACCGCGGAGGCACCGTCGGTCAGCGGCGAGGAGTTGCCCGGCGTGATCCGCCACGCGATCTCCGGGAAGCGCTCGGCCATCGCGTCCGTGCGGAAGGACGGCGCCAGCGCGGCCAGCCCCGCGACGGTGGTTCCCGCCCGCACCGTCTCGTCGACCTCGACACCGTCGATGGACAGCACCTGCGAGGAGAACCTCCCCTGGGCCTGCGCTTCGGCGGCGCGTTCGTGCGACTCGGCGGCGAACGCGTCGAGCTCCTCGCGCGAGAATCCCCACCGCGCCGCGATCAGCTCGGCCGACACGCCCTGGTTGACGAGCCCGTCGGGATAGCGGGCGTGCAGGCCCGGCGAGAACGGCGAGCCGGCCACCGACGCCGCGACCCCGAGCGGCACGCGGCTCATGGATTCGACGCCGCCGGCGATGACGATGTCGTACTGGCCGGCCATGACACCCTGCGCCGCGAACTGCGCCGCCTGCTGACTCGACCCGCACTGCCGATCGATCGTCGTCGCCGGAACCCGCTCATCGAATCCCGCGGCGAGCACCGCCTGACGCGCGATGTTCATCGTCTGCGCACCCACCTGGCTGACGCAGCCGAGCAGCACGTCGTCGATCTGCGCCGATTCCAGGCCGTTGCGCTCGAGCGTCGCCCGCAGCACGGAGGCGGCGAGGTCCACGGGATGGATGCCGCTGAGGGCGCCACCGGGCTTGCCGCGGCCGGACGGGGTGCGGACGGCGTCGACGATGACGGCGGAACGCATGAGCGCTCAGCCCTCGGCTTCGGCGGCGCGCAGCGAAATCGTCGAGGTGCCGGCCTCGTCGACGAACCCCTCGATGTGACGCTCGTCCACGCCGCTGTAGGCCGACAGCGGACGGATGAGCGCGTTGGATGCCGCCTGCTCCATGATGTGCGCCGTCCACCCGACGACCCGCGCCGCGACGAACAGCGGGGTGAAGGTCAGGGTGTCGAAGCCCATCAGGTTGTACGCGGGACCCGACGGGTAGTCGAGGTTCGGGTAGATGCCCTTGCGGGCGACGAACTCGCGCTCCAGCGTCGCGTAGAGCGCCTCGACATCGGGGCGGTCGTAGTAGGCGATGAGCGTGTCGAGGGCGGCCTTCATCGTCGGCACGCGCGAGTCGCCGTGCTTGTAGACGCGGTGACCGAAGCCCATGATCTTGCGCTTGTCGGCGAGGGCTCGATCAAGCCAGGGCGCCACGTTGTCGGCATCGCCGATCTCGTCGAAGATGTGCAGCACAGCTTCGTTCGCACCGCCGTGCAGCGGTCCCTTGAGCGCACCGATCGCACCGACCACGGCCGAGTACAGGTCGCTGAGGGTCGAGGTGATGACCCGCGCCGTGAAGGTCGACGCGTTGAACGAGTGCTCCGCGTACAGGATCATCGAGCGGTTGAACGCGTCGACGACCACCGGGTCGAACTCCTCGCCGAAGGTCATCCACAGGAAGTTCGCCGCGTAGTCGAGGTCGTCGCGCGGGGCGATGAGCTCCTGTCCGCGGCGACGACGCTGACCGTACGCGACGATCGCGGGGAGGGCGGCGAACAGACGGATGCTGCGGGCCAGGTTCTCCTCGCGAGAGCCGCTCGCGTCGAGCACCGACCCGGTGCCGGCGAGATCGCGCGCACCGAGGACGCTCACGGCCGAGCGCGCCTCGTCCATCGGATGCGCATCCATCGGGGTCAGGTCGATGACGGCCCTGACGTCGTCGGCGAGCGCCCGGTGCTGCCGCTCGGTCGCGCGCAGC
The DNA here is from genome assembly GCF_003634765.1 of Microbacterium sp. AG790. Taxonomy (NCBI): domain Bacteria; kingdom Bacillati; phylum Actinomycetota; class Actinomycetes; order Micrococcales; family Microbacteriaceae; genus Microbacterium; species Microbacterium sp. AG790. The sequence goes on along the minus strand of NZ_RBWZ01000006.1, from coordinate 183,955 downwards.
TCGGCGAGCTGGTCGTCGGTGGGAAGCTCGCCGTTCCACAGCAGGTACGCGACCGCTTCGGCGGACTGCGTGGCGGCCAGCTCGTGCACGGGGTAGCCGCGGTAGAGCAGTGAGTTCGTCTCCGGGTTGACCTTGCTGATGGCGGTCGCATCGGCGACGACACCGGCGAGGCCCTTGTGGATCTGGGGCTGGATCTGCTGGTCGCTCATGTCACTCCTTCGTGATCTGGAAGTTGAAGACGTCCGAGTCGAAATGGTTGTACGACTCGTAGTCGATCAGGTCGTACAGGTCGGCGCGGTGCTGCATCTCGCCCAGACGCGAGGTCAGATGCCCCTCGTCGTTCAGCGTATCCAGCGCACGGGATGCCGCGCCCATCGCGATCCGCAGCAACGAGACGGGCCAGATGACGATCTGCACGCCCGCGCCCCGGAGCTGGTCCACGGTGAACAGGTCGCTCTTGCCGAACTCGGTCATGTTCGCCAGCACCGGCACGTCGACGGCGGCGCACACGGCCGCGAACTCGCTCAGGTCGCGCATCGCCTCGGGGAAGATCGCGTCGGCCCCGGCATCCACGAGCGCCTTGGCGCGATCGATGGCGGCGTCCAGGCCTTCGACGGCACGGATGTCGGTGCGCGCCATGATGAGGAAGTTCGGGTCGCGGCGGGCGTCGACCGCGGCGCGGATGCGCTGGAGGGCGGTGCCGGTGTCGACGACCTGCTTGCCGTCGAGGTGACCGCAGCGCTTCGGATTCACCTGGTCTTCGATGTGGGTGCCCGCCAGCCCCGCATCTTCCAGGGTCTGGATGGTGCGGGCGACGTTCATCGGCTCGCCGAAGCCGGTGTCGGCGTCGATGATCGCGGGAAGCTCGGTCATGCGGGCGATCTGCTGACCGCGCCCGGCAACCTCCGTCAGCGTCGTCAGGCCGATGTCGGGAAGGCCGAGGTCGGCGCTCAACACGGCCCCGGAGATGTAGACGCCTTCGAAGCCCTTCTGCTCGATGAGCCGCGCCGACAGGGGATTGAACGCGCCGGGAAAGCGCACGAACTCCCCCGCACGCAGACGCTCGCGCAGGACGCGCCGCTTCTCGGATGCCGGGGTCTGGCTGTACAGCATCAGAACAGCCCCTTCGGGCTCGCCGCCGTGGCCAGCACGCCGTCGCGGCCGACGATGTTGAGCTCCCGCACCTCGTCGGCGGTCAGGTCGGGCAGCCGCTCGGCGAGGGCGAGGAACCGCTCGATCTCGGCCGGGGCGAGCACGGGCTCGGCGAGCAGGCGGAACTTGCGCACGTAGTCGGCGCGGGCGAACGGGCGCGCCCCGAGCGGATGGGCGTCCGCGACGGCGATCTCGTCGACGAGCGTCGAGCCGTCCGTGAGTCGGATCTCCACGCGGCCGCCGAACGCCTTCTCGTCCGGGTCTTCGGAGTGGTAGCGACGCGTCCACTCGGCATCCTCCGCCGTCGTGATCTTGTGCCACAGCGCCACCGTGTCTTCGCGGGCGGCGCGAGCGGGCAGGTACGAGTCGACGTGGTGCCAGCCGCCGTCTTGCAGCGCGACGGCGAAGATGTACGGGATCGAGTGGTCGAGGGTCTCGCGGGAGGCCTGGGGGTCGTACTTCTGCGGATCGTTCGCTCCCGAGCCGATCACGTAGTGGGTGTGGTGGCTCGTGTGCAGCACGATGCTCTCCACCTTCGCCGGGTCGGCGAGCTCGGGGTGGCTGCCGTGGAGCTTTCGGGCCAGGTCGATCCACGCCTGCGCCTGATACTCGGCGGAGTGCTCCTTCGTGTAGGAGTCGAGGATCGCACGCTTGGGCTCGCCGGGCGCGGGAAGCGGAACGTCGTACGCGGCATCCTTGCCATCGAGCATCCATGCGATGACGCCGTCCTCGCCTTCGTAGATCGGCGACGGGGAGGTCTGCCCGCGCATCGCCCGGTCGACGGCTTCGACCGCCATCTTGCCGGCGAAGGCGGGGGCGTGCGCCTTCCACGTGGAGATCTCGCCCTTGCGGGACTGACGAGTGGCCGTGGTCGTGTGCAGCGCCTGCGCGACGGCCTGGGCGATGGTGTCGGCGTCGAGCCCGAGCAGGGTGCCGATGCCGGCGGCCGCCGACGGACCGAGGTGCGCGACGTGGTCGATCTTGTGCTTGTGCAGGCTGATGGCGCGCACGAGGTCCATCTGGATCTCGTAGCCGGTCGCGATGGCGCGCACCAGGGCCGCGCCGTCGACGCCGACATGCTGGGCGACGGCGAGGATCGGCGGGATGTTGTCGCCCGGGTGCGAGTACTCCGCGGCGAGGAAGGTGTCGTGGTAGTCGAGCTCGCGCACGGCCACCCCGTTCGCCCACGCCGCCCACTCGGGACTGGTGCGCACCTCGTTCGGCTCGCCGAACACCGTCGCACCCGAACCTCCCCGCGAGACCGGGTGGTCGAGGGCCTGGGCGCGCGCCGCGGTGACGGGGCCCCGGGTGAGCGATGCCGCCGCCACGGACGCATTGTCGATGAGGCGGTTGATGATCATCTCGACGACGGCGGGCTCGACGGCGACCGGGTCGGCGGCGACCTCGGCGATCTTGTGTGCGAGCTGGTCTTCGCGGGCGAGGTTCTCTTCGCTCCGGTGCACACGGACGTGGTGGATGACGGTCATGGGGTTCCTTCCAACGAGGCGAGGATGGCGACGAGCGCGTTGTGCAAGTGGACGTGGGTGGCGTGCGCGGCGAGCTCCGCGTCGCCTGCGGCGACGGCGGATGCGATCAGGCGGTGCTCGGCGACGGATGCCGCGAGCCGCGCCGGATTGTCGCGCGCGAGCCGGCGGACCCGGACGAGGTGGGTGCGCACGGTCTTCAGGGCCGCGGTCAGGTAGTCGTTGGCGACGGCCGCGTCGAGCGTTTCGTCGAAGCGCGCGATGAGCGCGTAGTAGGCGTCGGGGTCGGCGGCGGCATCCGTGCGGGCGAACTCACCGGCCAACGCTGCGAACAGCGCTCCCTCTGCCCCGCCGGCGGCGAGGCGCGCGGCCGTCTCCTCCAGGGCGCGGCGCACCTCGAAGAGCTCGCGGATGTCGCCGGCATCGATGTCGCTGACCACCGTGAGGCGCGGCGACGGCTGCACGACGAGGCCGTCGGCGAGGAGGCGCCCGAGTGCTTCGCGCAGCGGCGTGCGGCTGACGCCCAGGCGGACGGACTGCTCGACTTCGGCGAGCACCGTGCCGGGCGCCAGATCGCCGGACTGGATCTCGTCGAGGAGCACCCGGTAGGCACGGTCACTGGCACGCACGCGGTCTCCTCTCGACACCCATAGTGTATACATCAGCGAGGCTGCGAGGAAGAGATGACCACTTTCGGCGCCCTAATGCATACAGAAGGCGCCAACCGCGTGCGGATTCACCCGGCCGCGTGCAGCCGATGGGTCAGCACGGCGACATGGAGAGCTGCGACCTGCTCCCCATCGTCGAAATCGACGCCGAGAAGGTCTTCGAGCAGGGCGATGCGCTGATAGAACACAGACCGCGACAGGTGCGCCGCTTCGGCGGCCGCCGTGCGGTTGGACGGATGCGCGAGCAGCGCCGTCAGCACCTCGAGAAGGTCGCCGCCCCGAGCGCGACCGTCGGCCAGCACCGGATCGAGCATCCGCTCCGCGTGCGCGACGAGGCGATGATCGTCGCGCAGCGCCGCCACCACCCGGGTGAGGGGACGCTCGGCCACGCGCCGGCCGTCCGCGCCGCGGCGGGAAGCACCGCGCAAGCTGTCGTCGGCACCGACGAGGTCGATCGTCTCGCGAAGGCCCGCGACGAGCGTTCCGACCGCGCGCTCGTACGCGGCCGCGGGCTCGAGCGCGGGGATGACCGCGCCCGGGCCGAGCACGACCCGCGCCCGCGCCGACGTCGACCCCGCCCGCAAGGCGTCTTCGAGTGCGACGGCGAAGGCGTCGGCACGGTTGTCGGCAGCGCTCGTCGCGCGGCCCGCGACCGCCAGGATCAGCGGCGTGCGCACCAGCGCCGACCCGTCGTCGAGGGTCGTGCTCGTGCCGCACACGACCCGCGCGCCGACCGCCGCGGCGGCGATGTCGGCGGCGGCCGCGACCGTGACCGCGTCGCCGCCCCGGCCCGACGACACGAGGGCGACCGCCGCGAAGGCCACCGTGCCGACGAGGGGCATGCCCGCGGCATCCAATCGCGCCGCCACCGCGGACAGGCTGGTGAATCGTCCGTCGATCAGCGCGTCGACCACGCGCCGACGCCCCAGCCGCGACCACTCCTCGCCGCCGGGATCGGCGAGCCTGCCGAGGGCGAGCGCGGTGGCCGCCTGCTCGAGCACGGCGTCGCGTCCGGCGAGGTGGGCGGCGCCGGGCAGCGCCACGAGCCATCCCCAGCGGATGCCGCGGGCCTCCACCGGCACGATCGTGCGCCCCTCCCGGTCGGGTGCCGAGGCGGCGGCGCGGGACCGACGCGCCCAGTCGCGGAGCGTGCGGGTCTCGGTGGCACCGCCGACGTGGGCGACGACGACCTCGTGTCCGACGCTCTCCAAGACCACCGGGGCGGCCAGTGTGAGACCGACCTGCTCGACGATGAACTCCGTCGGCGCCCCGCGCAGCGCAAGTCCCGTGAACAGGGTGCGCACCGCGTCGCGGGCCTCCAGAGCCGCCGTCTGGTCGGCGATGATCCGGCGGTGCACGGCCTCGGTGATGGTGACGAACTTCACCTCTCGGTGCAGCACGATCAGCGCGATGTCGGCGCTGCGTGCGGCATCGGCCAGCACCGCCGGCACGTAGCGGTAGTGGGCGCCCAGCTCGAGCACGATGCCCGCAGCGCCCACCTCGGCCAGCTGCGCGACGAAGTGCGCCAGCCGTCGCGGATCGTCCGGCCATCCCGAACCGGTGGACAGGAGCAGCTCTCCGCCTTCGAGCAGCCGCGCGACATCCGCGCTGTCGGAGACGTGCACCCAGCGCACGGGCGCCTCCAACGCGGCTCCGCCGACGACGACGACGACCGGCGCGCCGGGCGCGAAGGCGTCGAGGGCCAGCACCTCGGAGACGGTCGGCAGAACGGCGGCCGGACGTTCTGTCCGAGAACCGTCCACATCGCGACGATCAGACACCTGCGTCTCCCCCCTGTGCTCCGTCAGCATAAGCATGTCACGACCCGGTCGAACTGTCCGAACAGGAGCACTCATGGACCTCATCCGTCATCACATCGCCGGCCAGTCCGTCGGATCGACCGAACGCACCGGCCCCGTCTACGACCCCGCGACCGGTGCCGTGCAGGCCGAGGTCGCCTTCGCGTCGACCGCCGAGACGGATGCCGCGATCGCGGCGGCCGCGGCGGCGCTGCCGGCCTGGCGCGCGACGAGCCTCATCAAGCGGGCGGACGTCTTCTTCCGCCTCCGCCACCTGCTGGTCGAACGCGCCGACGAGCTGGCCGCGATCATCACCGCCGAGCACGGCAAGGTGCTCTCGGATGCGAAGGGCGAGATCAGCCGCGGCATCGAGAACGTCGAGTTCGCCGCCGGGCTCGTGCACCTGCTGAAGGGCGAGCATGCCGAACAGGTGTCGCGGGGCGTCGACGTGCACTCGGTGAAGCAGCCGGTGGGCGTCGTGGGCGCGATCACCCCGTTCAACTTCCCGGTGATGGTGCCGCTGTGGATGACGGCATCCGCCATCGCCTGCGGCAACACAGTGGTCCTCAAGCCGAGCGAGAAGGACCCCTCCGCCGCCCTCTTCCTGGCGCGTCTGTACGAGGAGGCGGGCCTTCCCGCCGGTGTCCTCAACGTCGTGCACGGCGACAAGGTGGCCGTCGACGCGATCCTCGACTCCCCCACCGTCCGTGCCGTCAGCTTCGTCGGCTCGACCCCGATCGCCCGCTCGATCTACGAGCGGGCCGCCGCGGCCGGCAAGCGCGTTCAGGCCCTCGGCGGCGCGAAGAACCACATGGTCGTCATGCCCGACGCCGATCTGGATGCCGCGGCCGACGCCGCCGTCTCGGCCGCCTACGGGTCGGCCGGTGAGCGCTGCATGGCCGTCTCGGTCCTCGTCGCGGTCGGAGACGACGTCGCCGACGCCCTCGTGGCGAAGGTCGCGGAGCGCATCGCCGGGCTGACCATCGGGCCGGGCACGGATGCCGCGAGCGAGATGGGACCGCTCATCACCCGCGAGCACCGCGACAAGGTGGCCTCGTACGTCGCCGGCGCCGCCGCGGAGGGCGCGACGGTCGTCGTCGACGGCACCGCACAGCGCTTCGAGGGCGATGGCTTCTTCATCGGCGTCTCGCTCGTCGACCGGGTCGCCCCCGGCATGAAGGTCTACGACGAGGAGATCTTCGGCCCCGTGCTCTCCGTCGCCCGCGTCGCGACGTACGACGAGGCGGTCGCTCTCATCAACGCGAGTCCGTTCGCGAACGGCACCGCGGTGTTCACGCGCGACGGCGGCACCGCCCGCCAGTTCGAGTTCGACATCGAAGTCGGTATGGTCGGCATCAACGTGCCGATCCCGGTGCCGGTGGGCGCGTTCTCGTTCGGCGGGTGGCGCAACTCCCTGTTCGGCGATTCGCACATCTACGGCCCGGAGTCGATCCACTTCTACACGCGGAGCAAGGTCGTGACGACCCGCTGGCCCGACCCCAGCGAGAGCCAGATCAGCCTCGGCTTCCCGAGCAACCACTGAGTCCGCGGCATCCGGAGGAGACATCATGAGCACCATCGACCCGATCGCCGACCCGGCGGCCGACGCCGCCGTCCGCGGCGACGACCGCAGCCACGTCTTCCACTCGTGGAGCGCGCAGGCGCTCATCGACCCGCTGCCGGTCGCGGGAGGCGAAGGCGCGACGTTCTGGGACTACGCGGGAACCCGCTACCTCGACTTCTCGTCGCAGCTGGTGAACCTCAACCTCGGCCACCAGCATCCCGACCTCGTCGCGGCGATCCAGGAGCAGGCGGGGCGGCTGGCCACGATCCAGCCGTCGATGGCCAACGCCACGCGCGGCGAACTGGCGCGCCGCATCAGCGAGATCGCTCCCGACGGCTTCTCGAAGGTGTTCTTCACCAACGGCGGGGCCGATGCCAACGAGAACGCGGTCCGGATGGCGCGCCTGGTCACCGGCAAGCGCAAGGTGCTGGCGATGTACCGCAGCTATCACGGCAACACCTCGACCGCGATCACCCTCACGGGCGACCCGCGCCGGTGGGCCAACGAGCCGGCCGACGCCTCGGTCGTGCATTTCTTCGGCCCGTACGCCTACCGGTCGCCGTTCCACGCGGACTCGCAGGAGCAGGAGGCCGAGCGTGCGCTCGCCCATCTCGAGCAGACGATCATCCTGGAAGGCGCCTCGACCATCGGCGCCATCATCATCGAGTCGGTCGTCGGCACCAACGGCGTGCTGATCCCGCCGCCGGGCTACCTGCCGGGAGTGCGCGAGCTCTGCGACCGCTACGGCATCGTCTACATCGCCGACGAGGTCATGGTCGGCTTCGGGCGCCTGGGCACCTGGTGGGGGTTTGAGAACTTCGACGTCGTGCCCGACCTCATCACCTTCGCGAAGGGCGTGAACTCGGGCTACGTGCCGCTGGGCGGCGTCGTCATCTCCGACCGGATCGCCGCGCACTTCGACACGGTCTCCTTCCCGGGAGGGCTGACCTACTCCGGCCACCCGCTGGCCTGCGCCCCGGGTGTGGCGACCTTCGAGGTCTTCCGCCGCGACGGCATCCTGGAGCGCGTCCGCGACCTCGGCGAGCGCGTCGTGCGCCCGCGACTGGAGCAGATGGCCGAGCGGCATCCGTCGGTCGGGGAGGTCCGCGGTCTGGGCCTGTTCTGGGCGATCGAGCTCGTGCGCGACCGGCACAGTCGCGAGCCGCTCGTGCCGTTCAACGCGTCGGGGGCGGATGCCGCCCCGATGGCCGCGTTCGCGGCGGCGTGCAAGAAGGCGGGCCTGTGGCCGTTCACGCACTTCAACCGCGTGCACGTGGCGCCGCCGCTGATCATCTCGGAGGACGATCTGGTGCGCGGCCTCGACGTCATCGACCGCGCGCTGGAGGTCACCGACGCCGAGGTGGCGTCGTGACCGCGTCGACAGCGGTGCTCCGCAACATCATCGACGGCGTGCCGGTCGCGTCATCGGGTGCGACTCTGCCGCTCGTGAGCCCCGTGACCGGCGAGGTCTACGGCCACGCTCCGGTCTCGACGGCGGCGGAGGTGGATGCCGCGTTCGCGGCGGCATCCCGCGCCTTCGACACGTGGAAGCGGACGACGCCCGCCCAGCGCCAACTGCTGCTGTTCCGCCTCGCGGATGCGCTGGAGGCGCACGCGGAGGAGTTCGCCGATCTGGAGTCGCAGGACACCGGCAAGCCGCGCGCGAGCCTCGTCGCCGACGAGATCGTGCAGTCGGTGGACCAGCTCCGCTTCTTCGCGGGCGCGGCCCGCGACCTCGACGGGCGGGCGGCGGCGGAGTACGCGGAGGGTTTCACGTCGTACGTCCGCCGCGAGCCGATCGGCGTGGTCGCGCAGGTGACGCCGTGGAACTACCCGCTGAACATGGCGGTGTGGAAGATCGGTCCTGCCCTCGCGGCGGGCAACACCGTCGTGCTGAAGCCGAGCGAGACGACGCCGCAGACCACGGTGCGCCTCGCCGAGCTCGCCGCCGAGATCCTTCCCGCGGGGGTTCTCAACGTCGTGCTCGGCGATCGGGAGACCGGTCGGATGCTGGTCGAGCACCCCACCCCGCAGCTCGTCGCGATCACCGGCTCGGTGCGCGCCGGGATGCAGGTGGCCGCCTCGGCCGCGCGGGACCTCAAGCGCGTGCACCTCGAGCTCGGCGGCAAAGCGCCGGCGCTCGTGTTCGCCGACGCCGACCTCGATCGGGCCGCGCGCGGCATCGTGGAGGCCGCGTTCTTCAACGCCGGCCAGGACTGCACGGCCGCGACGCGCGTGCTCGTGGATGCCGCGGTGCACGACGAGCTGATCGCGAAGCTCGTCGCCCACACCCGCGATCACGCGAAGACGGGCGCGCCGGATGACCCTGAGGCCTTCTTCGGCCCGGTGAACAACCCCGACCAGCTCGCGCGGGTGCAGCGGTTCGTCGACCGGCTGCCGTCGCACGCGTCGATCGCGATCGGCGGGCGCCGGCAGGGCGACACCGGCTGCTTCTTCGAGGCGACGATCGTCACCGGCGTCCGCCAGGACGACGAGGTCGTGCAGCAGGAGATCTTCGGCCCGGTGCTCACGGTGCAGCCGTTCACGTCGGAGGAGGACACGCTCGCGCTGGCCAACGGGGTGCCGTACGCACTCGCGGCATCCGTCTGGACCCGCGAGCACGCGCGAGCGCTGCGGTTCTCGCGCGACCTCGACTTCGGCTGCGTCTGGATCAACGCGCACATCCCGTTCGTCTCCGACATGCCCCACGGCGGCTTCAAGCACTCCGGGTACGGCAAGGACCTCTCGGTCTACGGCTTCGAGGACTACACCCGCCTCAAGCACGTCATGGCGAGTCTGGACTGAACGCACCGACCTCGACGCCGAGCAGTCCCGCCGCGGCACGGAGCACGGGCGACACCGGATCGATACCCGCGCCCCAGCCGACGAGGCCGTGCGCGCCGAGTCCGTCGATCATGGCGAGCAGGTGCCAGGCCAGCGGTTCTGCGTCACCCGCCGGGATGACGCCGGCCGCCATCCCCCGAGAGACCTCCTCCGCGATCAGCGCACGCCAGGCGTCCATCGCCGCGCGCACCCGCTCGGCGAGCGGAGCGTTGCGCGTGCCCAGTGCCCACGCCTGCACCCAGACGAGGGTGACGTCGCGGCGTGCGGGATCCAGCGTCGTCCGCAGCAGCGCGCCGATCCGCACGGGAGCGGCAGCGTCGGGAAGCAACGCCCGCACCTCCTCGAGCTCGCCGGCGACGATGTCGAAGAAGGTGTCGGCGACCAGGTCGTCCATGCTCGGGATGTAGTGGGCGACCAACCCCGAGGCCACGCCGATGCGCGTCGCGACAGCACGCAGCGTCACGGCATCCAGCCCGTCGGCGAGCGCGAGTTCGCGCGCAGCGCCCGCGATCTGCTCCCGGCGCTGCTCGGCGCTCAATCGTGCGCGCCCGGTGGTTGACGTCTGCGGCATCGGCTCGCTACCCTCCGATGAGTTGATCATGTGATCAATAAGCTACTCCAGGACCGCACGAGAGTCGAGGATGCCGATGAGCTGGCGGATGCCGAGCGAGACCGCGCCGCACGCGCGCACGTGGATGGCCTTCCCCGTGGAGGGACCAACCCTGGGCGACACCGACGCCGAGCGCGAAGAGGGCTACGCGGCGTGGACGGAGGTCGCCGCGGCCATCGCCCGCTTCGAGCCGGTGACGATGGTCGTCGATCCGTCCGAGCTCGCGCGCGCCCGGAGGATGCTGCCGGGTGACGTCACGGTCCTGGAAGCGCCCGTCGACGAGTTCTGGATGCGCGACCACGGCCCGACGTTCGTGATCGACGACGAGCGCCCCGGCGTCCTCGGCGCGGTCGACTGGATCTTCAACGGCTGGGGCGCACACGACTGGGCACGCTGGGAACGCTCCGCCGAGCACGCCCGCATCGTCGCGGCCGAGGTCGGCGCGGAACTCATCTCCTCGACCCTGGTCGCCGAAGGCGGCGGCTTCCACGTCGACGGCGAGGGCACGGTGCTGCTGACCGACACGGTGCAGCTCGACCCGCGGCGCAACCCCTACGCCGATCGCGCGCGCGTCGAAGCGGAGCTCGCCCGCACCCTCGGCACGACGACGGCGATCTGGCTGCCGCGCGGCCTCACCCGCGACTACGACGATTTCGGCACGAACGGCCACGTCGACATCGTCGCGACCTTCCCCTCCCCCGGTCGCGTGCTCCTGCACACGCAGCGCGACGCGGCGCACCCCGACCACGCCGTCAGTGCCGCGCTCCGCGAGCTGCTCGCCACTCAGACCGACGCCGCCGGACGCCGTCTCGAGGTCGTCGAGCTGCCCGCGCCGGCGACCCTGCGCGACGGCGAGGGCTTCGTCGACTGGAGCTACGTCAACCACCTCGTCGTGGGCGGCGGCGTCATCGCCTGCGGCTTCGGCGAGGACAAAGCGGATGCCGAGGCCCGCGCGATCCTCGCCGACGCCTACCCGGGGCGCGAGATCGTCACGGTCGACGCCCGCCCGATCTTCGCGCGCGGCGGCGGCATCCACTGCATCACGCAGCAGCAGCCGGCCCTGCCGCGCGGGGTGACCTCGTGATCGACGTCGTCGACGCCTCGATCGCCGAGCTGCGCGCCGCCCTCGACGACGGGCGTGCGACGGCCGTCGAACTCATCGAGGCCTACCTCGCGCGCATCGATGCCTACGACGGACCCGCCACCGCGACCGCCCTGAACGCGGTCGTCGTCCGCAACCCCGACGCGCTCGCGGAAGCCGCGGCATCCGACGAGCGTCGCGCCCGCGGCAAGACTCTCTCACCCCTGGACGGCATCCCCTACACGGCGAAGGACAGCTACCTCGTGCGGGGACTCACCGCCGCGGCGGGCTCCCCCGCCTTCGCCGAACTGGTCGCCCAGCGCGACGCGTTCACGATCGAGCGCCTGCGGGCGGGTGGGGCGATCTGCCTGGGACTCACGAACATGCCACCGATGGCCAACGGCGGCATGCAGCGCGGCGTCTACGGACGGGCGGAGAGCCCGTACGGCGCCGACTGGCTGACCGCGCCGTTCGGCTCCGGATCGTCGAACGGGTCGGGCACGGCGACGGCGGCATCCTTCGCGGCGTTCGGACTCGGCGAGGAGACGTGGTCGAGCGGCCGCGGGCCCGCGAGCAACAACGCGCTGTGCGCCTACACGCCCTCGCGCGGCGTCATCTCCACGCGCGGCAACTGGCCGCTCGTGCCCACGATGGACGTCGTCGTCCCCCACACCCGGACGATGGCCGACCTGCTCGAAGTGCTCGACGTGATCGTCGCGGACGACCCCGACACCCGCGGCGACTTCTGGCGCACACAGCCGTGGATCCCGCTGCCGGCGCCGTCCGCCGTGCGCCCGGACGACTACCGTGCGCTCGGCGCGGGCGCGTCGGTGGCGGGCCTGCGCCTCGGCATCCCCCGGATGTACATCAACGCCGACCCGAATGCCGGAACCTCCCCCGCCCCGGGCATCGGCGGCCCGACCGGCCAGCGCATCCAGACCCGCGCGTCGATCATCGCGCTGTGGGAGCAGACGCGGGCGTCCCTCGAGGCGGCGGGCGCCGAGGTCGTCGAGGTGGACTTCCCCGTGGTCAGCACCTACGAGGGCGACCGGCCGGAAGCACCGACCATCGCGACGCGCGGATTCGTCTCGCCCGCCTACCTGCGGCGCGAGATCGTCGACCTGTCGGCGTGGGCGTGGGAGGACTTCCTCGCCGCGAACGGCGACCCCGCTCTGTCCTCGCTCACGAACGTCGACGGCGCACGGATCTTCCCGCACCCCGAGGGGGCGCTCCCCGACCGCTACACCGGGTTCGACGACGACATCGCGACCTACCCCGACTGGGTGCGGGAGAACCCCGGAATGACCTGGCGCGACATGCCGGAGCTCGAAGAGGGGCTGAGGGGCCTGGAGCGCACCCGGCGGGTCGACCTGGAGGAATGGATGGCCGGCCTCGGGCTCGACGCGGTCGTCTTCCCCGCCGTCGCCGACGTCGGACCCGCCGACATGGACGTGAACCCGGCCTCCGCCGAGCTCGGCTGGCGCAACGGCGTCTGGGTCGCGAACGGCAACCTCGCCATCCGTCACCTCGGCATCCCGACCGTGACGGTGCCGATGGGGCTCATGGACGACATCCGGATGCCGATCGGCCTCACGATCGCGGGACGCGCGGGCGACGACGTCGCACTCCTGCGCCTCGGCTGCGCGATCGAGACGCTCACCCCCGAACGACCGGTGCCGCCGCGCACCCCCGCACTGAAGGACCGCACATGACCGACGCCGCCCGCATGCACGATGTCACCCCCGAGACGCGCCGCATCGTCGACCTCGTGCTCGACTACTCCCGCGAACGCCTGCTCGCGCAGGACACGCCGCTCGACAAGCCGCTGCCCGCCGCCGAGCTCAGCCGACTGGCGGGGCGGACGATCTCCGAAGAGGGGGTCGGCGCCGAGCGCGCACTCGGGGTGTTCACGCACGTCCTGGCCCCGGCCTGCATCACGACCGACGACCCGCGGTATCTCTCCTTCATCCCGACCGCGCCCACGAAGGCGGCGGCGGCGTTCGACCTCGTCGTGTCGGCGAGCGCACTCTACGGCGGCTCCTGGCTGGAGGGCGCCGGCGCCGTGCACGCCGAGAACGAGGTGCTGCGCTGGCTCGCCGACGAGTTCGGTCTGCCGGCGAGCGCGGGCGGCGTCTTCGTGCAGGGCGGCACGCTCGGCAACCTCTCCGCCCTTGTCGCCGCGCGGGAAGCGGCGCGCGCGCACCGCGCCGACACCGGCGCCGCCGCGCCGACCCGCTGGGCGGTCGTCTGCAGTTCGCAGGCGCACTCCTCGATCGCCTCGGCGGCGCGGGTCATGGACGTCGATGTCATCACGGTGCCCACGGATGCCGACGGGGTGCTGCGCGGCGACGCCGTCGCGGAGGTGCTCGCCGACGTGCACGAGCGGGTGTTCGCCGTCGTCGCGACCGCCGGCTCGACCAACTTCGGCATCGTGGACGACATCGCCGGCGTCGCGGCGGCAGCCCACGCCCACGACATCTGGCTGCACGTCGACGGCGCCTACGGCCTCGCCGGCATACTGTCACCCCTCGCCCGTCACCTGTACGCCGGCGTCGAGCAGGCCGACTCGGTGATCGTCGATCCGCACAAGTGGCTGTTCGCCCCCTTCGACGCCTGCGCTCTCATCTACCGCGACCCCGAGCAGGGCCGGCGTGCGCACACGCAGCACGCGGAGTACCTCGACACCCTGACCGACCGCTCCGACTACAGCCCGTCCGACTACGCGGCCCACCTCACCCGCCGCGCCCGGGGACTCCCGCTGTGGTTCTCGCTCGCCACCCACGGCGCGGCCGCCTACCGCGAGGCGGTCAGCGCCTCGATCGTGCTCGCCCGGCGGATCGCCGACGAGATCGCGGCTCGGCCCGGGTTCTCCCTCGTGCGCGAGCCGCAACTGGGCGTCGTCGTGTTCGAGCGCGACGGCTGGACGCGCGCCGACTACGAGGCGTGGTCGCAGCGCCTGCTCGACGTGCAGCACGCCTTCGTCACGCCGTCGAGCCACGAGGGCCGCGCGAACGCCCGGTTCGCGATCCTGAACCCCCGCACCACGTTCGAGGACCTCACCGGCATCCTCGACACCATGCGCTGACCGGGCGGCCGCAACGGATGCGGCGGACGTCAACGGATGCGGCGGCGGCGGCTGACGGCATCCGATTCTGCTGCACGTTTCCGAATCCAGTGAGGTCGGAGGGGCGGGGCGCGGCGGGCAGGCGTCCGTCGCGAACTTCTGATTCAGTCTTGATTATTCACTGCGGCGATTGATATCGTCGCCGATCATGCCCCAAACGACGGAAACCGCGCCCTCGCGTCGACAGACCCTGGATGCCGCGTCCAAAGCGATCATCGAGCAGCTGCAAGAGGACGGGCGCCGACCGTACGCCGAGATCGCGAAGGCCGTCGGTCTCAGCGAAGCAGCGACGCGTCAGCGCGTGCAGAAGCTCGTCGACCAGGGCGTGATGCAGATCGTCGCCGTCACCGACCCACTCCAGCTCGGCTTCGCCCGTCAGGCGATGATCGGCATCCGCATCGCCGGCGACACCCGCGGCATCGCCGCGCAGTTGTCGACCCTGCCGGGGATCAGCTACGTGGTGTCGACGGCGGGATCGTTCGATCTGCTCGTCGAGGTCGTCTGCGAGAACGACGACGACCTCATGGACCTGCTCAACGAGCAGATCCGCGCCCTTCCCGAGGTGGTCTCGACCGAGACCTTCGTCTACCTCAAACTCCACCGTCAGCTCTACAACTGGGGGACACGATGACCATCGACGACGCCGACCTGCAGGCCAAGGCCCGCGACCACCTCTGGATGCACTTCGCACGCCAGTCGGTGATGACCGAGGGCCCCGGAGTGCCCATCATCGTCAAGGGCGAGGGCCACCACATCTGGGACTCGCGCGGCAAGCGCTACATCGACGGGCTCGCCGGCCTGTTCGTCGTCAACGCCGGCCACGGCCGCCGCCGCATCGCCCAGGCCGCCGCGAAGCAGGCGGAGGAGCTCGCCTTCTTCCCGCTCTGGTCGTACGCCCACCCGTCGGGCATCGAAGCCGCCGACCGTATCGCGAACCTCGCACCGGGAGACCTCAACCACGTCTTCTTCTCCACCGGCGGCGGCGAGGCGGTCGAGACCGCGTTCAAGCTCGCCAAGCACTACTGGAAGCTGCAGGGAAAGCCCACCAAGCACAAGGTCATCTCCCGGGCGATCGCGTACCACGGGACGACGCAGGGCGCCCTCGCGATCACCGGCCTGCCGGTCATGAAGCACATGTTCGAGCCGGTCACCCCGGGCGGCTTCCGCGTGCCGAACACCAACTACTACCGCGCCGCGGAGTCCGGCTTCGGCGGCGGCACGCCGGAGGAGTTCGGCCTGTGGGCCGCCGACCGCATCGAGCAGATGATCCAGTTCGAGGGACCCGAAACGGTCGCCGCCGTCTTCCTCGAGCCCGTGCAGAACGCCGGCGGCTGCTTCCCCGCCCCGGCCGGCTACTTCCAGCGGGTGCGCGAGATCTGCGACCGCTACGACGTGCTGCTCGTCTCTGACGAGGTGATCTGCGCCTTCGGACGCCTCGGCCACTACTTCGGGGCTCAGGCCTACGACTACCAGCCCGACATGATCACGTTCGCGAAGGCCGTCACCAGCGGCTACGCGCCGCTGGGCGGCACGATCGTGAACGACCGCGTCTACGAGCCCTTCGCGCACGGTGACCTGTCGTTCCCGCACGGCTACACCTTCGGCGGACACCCCGTCTCGGCGGCCGTCGCGCTGGAGAACCTCGATGTGTTCGAGGAGGAGAAGCTGCTGGAGAACGTGCGCGAGAACTCGCCCGTGTTCCGCGCGACGCTCGAGAAGCTGCTCGACCTGCCCATCGTCGGCGATGTGCGCGGCGACGGGTACTTCTTCGGCATCGAGCTGGTCAAAGACAAGGCCACGAAGGAGACCTTCGACGACGACGAGTCCGAGCGGCTGCTGCGCGGCTTCCTCTCCAAGGCGCTGTTCGACGCGGGGCTCTACTGCCGCGCCGACGACCGCGGCGACCCCGTGATCCAGCTCGCCCCGCCGCTCACCATCGGCCCGGCCGAGTTCGACGAGATCGAGCAGATCCTGCGCTCCGTGCTCACGGAGGCCTGGGCCCGGCTCTGACCCGGATCACGAGCTCCGCAGAATGCGACGAACTCCGCATCCGATCGCGTGATCGGATGCGGAGTTCGTTCGTATCTGCGGCGTTCGTCAGGCCAGGATGCGGGTGTCGATCACCTCGCCGCCGCGGATCGACAGGCCCGCCGCCAGCGAGGCGTCAGCGGCGAGCGCGGCGTCGGTGCCGAGGTCGGCGAGCGCGAGCGTGTAGCGCAGCGTCGCGTTCGTGAGCGCAAGGGTCGAGGTCAGCGGCACGGCCCCGGGCATGTTGGCGACGGCGTAGTAGATCGCATCGTGCACCCGGTAGGTCGGGTCGGTGTGCGTGGTCGCGTGCGTGCCCTCGAAGCAGCCGCCCTGATCGACCGCGATGTCCACGAGCACCGAGCCCGGGCGCATCCGCTCCACCATGTCGAGCGTGACGAGCTTGGGCGCCGCCGCGCCCGGCACCAGCACCGAGCCGATGACGAGGTCGGCATCGGCGACGAGGTCGGCGATGGTCGAACGGGTCGACACCCGCGTGTCCACACGGCCGTCGAAACGCTCGTCGAGGCGGCGCAGCTGCGGGATCGACAGGTCGACGATCGTGACGTGTGCCCCCAGTCCCACGGCCATCTGCGCGGCGTGGGTGCCGGCGACGCCGCCGCCGATCACGACGACCCGCCCGCGCGGGGTGCCGGGGACGCCTCCGAGCAGGATGCCGCGGCCACCGGCCGGGCCCAGCAGCTGCTGCGCACCGACCTGCACCGACAGTCGCCCGGCGATCTCGCTCATGGGCGCGAGCAGGGGCAGCGAACGGTCGGGCAGTTGCACGGTCTCGTACGCGATCGCGGTGGTGCCGGCATCAAGGAGCGCCTGCGTGAGCGCCGGGGCGGCGGCCAGGTGCAGGTAGGTGAACAGCGTCAGGTCCTTACGGAGGAAGCCGTACTCCGGTGCGATGGGCTCCTTGACCTTGACGAGCAGGTCGGCGGCGCCCCAGACGTCGGCGGCCTCGGAGACGATCTCGGCTCCCGCGGCACGGTAGGCGTCGTCGCTGAAGCCCGACCCGACGCCGGCGCCGCTCTGGATGAGCACACGGTGACCGTGCGCCGAGAGCTCGTCGACGCCGGTGGGCGTCATGCCGACGCGGCGCTCGCTGTCTTTGATCTCTGCGGGAACACCGATGATCATGGGCGGGACTCCTTCAAAATGGTCCGCGGAAAGGGGAGTGGAGCGGTGCAGCGCGATCACGATGTCAGCCCGCTCGATGCACGACAAGAGCATCCGAAGATTCAGTGAAATCAGTCACTCCGATCGAACTATGCTCGGCACATGGCCGCTTCTTCCGCAGATACGTCGATGGATGCCGCTGATCTCCGACTCATCGACGAGTTGCGCAGCGACGCCCGCCAGCCGCTGAGCCGCCTCGCCGCGACGCTGGGATTGGCGGCATCCACCGTGCACGCGCGCATCTCGCGGCTCGTCTCCCGCGGGGTGATCCGCCGCTTCACGGTCGACGTGGACCCCGCCGCGCTGGGCTATCGCACCGAGGCGCTCGTCTCGGTGCGGATCCGCCCCGGGGCGCGCGCGCAGCTGACCCGGTTCGCCGAGGAGCTGCGCACCCACCCCGACGTCGCCCAGTACTTCTACGTCGCCGGCGCTGAGGACTTCGTGATCCACTTCCGCGGGCGCGACAGCGCCGACCTGCGCTCCTTCGTCACCGACCACCTCTCCACGCACTCGATCGTCGCGGCGACCAACACGAGCCTCATCTTCGAGCGCACGGACGGGCTGCGCGGGGTCTGAGCCCGCACCCTTCGTCCGCGAACGGACGATCCTCGGTCGAATCGTCCGAACATGGCGCCGACGCGTCATCAGCGGTGACGGCGACGCTACACAAACGAAACAGGCCGACCCTAGTATTTCGAGCACCCGAAACACCTCATCATCAGGAGGAATCACGAACGAGTCACTCGCCGCCACGTCGGCATCCTCTCGCTCCGCCACCCTTGCCCGTTCGCTGGGGGTGTGGTCGATCGTCGGCCTCGGCCTCGGCTACATGACACCCACGGTCGTGTTCGACACCTTCGGCAACGTCGCCGTCGAGACCAACAACGTCGTGCCCGCCGCGTACGCCCTGGCCCTCGTCGTCATGGGCTTCACGGCGATCAGCTACGGCAAGATGGTCGGGGTCATCCCGAGCGCCGGCTCCGCGTACACGTACGTCCGCGAATCGATGCACCCGAGTCTCGGGTTCCTCGTCGGCTGGACGTCACTCATCGACTACCTGCTGCTGCCGATGGTCAACGCTCTGATCCTCCGCAGCTACATGGAGGCGCTCTTCCCCGACATCCCCGGCTGGGTGTGGGTCGTGAGCTTCACCGCGGCCGTCACCGGGATCATCTACCTGACGATGCGCGGCACCTCCAACGTCAACATGATCCTGCTGATCTTCTCGATCGTCGTCATGGCGGTGTTCGTCGTCATGGTCATCGTGCAGCTGGTGCAGGGCGCTGGCGCGGGCACGGTCGCCTCGGTGCAGCCGTTCTTCCACCCGGAGGTCGAGTTCGGCGCGGTGCTGGCCGGCGCGACCATCGTCTGCTTCTCGTTCATCGGCTTCGACGCCGTCACGATGTACGCGGAGGAGGCGAAGAACCCGAAGACCATGCCGCGCGCCATCCTGCTGACGGTGCTGGTCGGCGGCGCGATTTTCCTCGTCGCGGCCTACTTCACGCAGCTGCGCTTCCCGTCCAGCGACGCGTTCCCGCCCGAGGCGATCGCCGACTCGACGCTGCCGGAGATCGGCTCGCAGGTGGGCGGCATCGTGTTGCAGTCGGTGCTGACGGCGGCGGGTTTCGCCGCCACGCTGGCGTCGTGGCTCGCCTCGCACGCGTCGGTCGCCCGCATGCTGCTGGTGATGGGCCGCAACGGCGTGCTGCCGAAGCGTTTCTTCGGCTACATCAGCCCGCGCACCCACACGCCGGCGTTCACGGTGGTGCTGGTCGGCATCGTGAGCCTGGCGGCCATCGCGTTCACGCTCGATCAGATCGTCGACTACATCAACTACGGCGCCCTCATCGCGTTCACGTTCGTGAACATCTCGGTGATCGCCTGGTTCGCCGTTCGCCAGGGACGTCGTCGCACCCCGCGCGACATCTTCAACTACATCGTGATGCCCGCGATCGGCATGGCGCTCACGGGACTGTTGTGGGTCAACCTCGACGACCACGCGCTCACCGTCGGCCTCATCTGGACCGGCCTCGGGCTCGTGTACCTCGTCATCCTCACCCGCGGCTTCCGTCGCCCCGTGGTGTCGTTCGATGAGAACCAGCCGGTCACCGGCTTCAACAAGATCGTCGAGCCGGGGCCGCGCTCTCAGATCTGAGTGCACGTCCCGCCGCGCCGGGAAGGGGGCGGATGCCGCAGGGATTGCGGCATCCGCCCCTCTTCTTTTCTGCCACAGCGTCAAGAATGACCATTCTTTCGCGCTGATACGCGCAGAGGTATGCCGCATCTTTCGTAGTCTCGGAGCAATCGGTCATGGGACCGACCCCCGATCCGCCGTCGGGGACCGCCGAGACGACGAGGAGGGCCGTGTGACGACGCCCCGTGCCGCCTACTTCGTCTCCGACTCGACGGGCATCACCGCGGAGACGCTGGGCCGCGCCCTGCTTGTCAACTTCCCGGGCGTCTCCTTCCGCCATCACACCGTGCCGTTCGTCGACTCGGCCGAGGGTGCGGCCGCGGTCGCCCGCGAGATCGACAGGGCAGCGGATGCCGGGATGCAGCCCATCGTGTTCCACACCGTGCGCTCGCCCGCGGTCGCACGCACGCTCGGTGGTGCTCGCGCCACCCACATCGACCTCCTGAGCGGCCATCTCACCGAGCTCGAGGCGGCGCTCGGCACGACGGCATCCGAACAGCTCGGCTCGTTCCACACCGTCGGCGACACCGAGCAGTACTTCGCGCGGATGCGCGCGGTCGAGTACGCCATCGAGCACGACGACGGGCAGAGCATGCGCGCCCTCGATCAGGCCGACGTGCTGATCGTCGCACCATCGCGCTGCGGCAAGACGCCGACGACCATGTACCTGGCGCTGCAGTACGGACTGCTCGTGGCGAACTACCCGCTGACGGACGACGACTTTCCCACCGAGGGACTGCCGCGAGCGATCGCCCCCTACGCGGCGCGCTGCTTCGGGCTGACCACGACGCCGCTGCGACTCAGCCAGGTGCGCCACGAGCGCAGGCCCGACTCGACGTACGCGAGCCTCGCGCAGTGCACCCTCGAGCTGCGCCGCGCCGAAGACCTCTACCGGCGCACCCACATCCCGTTCGTGAACTCGTCGACCAAGAGCGTCGAGGAGATGTCAGCGGTGATCATGCAGTCCCTCAAGCTCCGCACCTGACTCTTCCGCTTCCCCTTCCACCGCACACACCGCGCACACCGCACCCACCGAAAGGCTCGACACATGAGCAGCATCCTCTGGTTCGATCAGCTCGGCATGGCCGACCTCCCCGCCGTGGGCGGCAAGAACGCGTCTCTGGGCGAGATGGTGTCGCACCTGTCCGCCGCCGGCGTGAGCGTTCCCGGCGGCTTCGCCACGACCGCCGACGCCTATCGTGAGTTCCTCGCCGAAGGAGGGCTGCGCGAGCGCATCGCGGCGGCGATCGCCGAGGTCGACGTGGAGGATGTCGCGGCCCTCACCCACGCCGGCACGCAGATCCGGGCGTGGGTGGAGGAGCAGCCCTTCCCCGCGGAACTGGAGTCCTCGATCCGCACCGCGTACGAGCGGCTGACGGCGGAGCACCCCGGCGCCTCGTTCGCGGTGCGCTCCTCGGCGACCGCCGAGGACCTCCCCGACGCCTCCTTCGCCGGCCAGCAGGAGACCTTCCTCAACGTCGCGGGCATCGACAACGTGCTCGCCGCCATCCGTTCGGTGTTCGCGTCGCTGTACAACGACCGCGCCATCGCGTACCGCGCCCACCACGGGTTCGACCACGACGAGGTGGCCCTGTCGGCCGGCATCCAGAAGATGGTGCGCTCCGACGTGGGCGCGGCGGGCGTCATGTTCACCGTCGACACCGAGTCGGGATTCGAGAATGCCGTGTTCATCACGAGCTCGTACGGACTGGGCGAGGCCGTCGTGCAGGGCGCGGTCAACCCCGACGAGTTCTACGTCTCGAAGGTGGCCCTGCGCGCAGGGCGCCCGGCGGTGCTGAAGCGCTCGGTCGGCGAGAAGGCCATCGCGATGCGCTACACCGATGCCCGTGAAGCGGGCGCGTCGACCAGGTTCGAGGATGTCCCGGCATCCGAGCGCCGAAGGTTCTCGATCGACGACGCCGACCTGGTCGAGCTCGCACGCCAGGCGCTGATCATCGAGGAGCACTACGGCCGGCCGATGGACATCGAGTGGGGCAAGGACGGCATCGATGGACGGCTCTACATCCTGCAGGCCAGGCCCGAGACGGTCGTCTCACGGGTGGAGGCCGGGGTCATCCGCCGCTTCGTGCTGGGCGCGCGCGGCGAGGTCGCGACGGCCGGACGGGCGATCGGTCAGCGCATCGGCGCCGGACCCGCGCGGGTGCTGCGCAGTCTCGACCAGATGGCCGAGTTCCAGCCGGGCGAGGTGCTCGTCGCCGACATGACCGATCCCGACTGGGAGCCGATCATGAAGCGCGCGAGCGCGATCGTCACCAACCGCGGCGGGCGGACGTGCCACGCGGCGATCATCGCACGCGAGCTCGGCATCCCCGCCGTCGTCGGCACGGGCGATGCCACGGCCATCGTGACCGACGGCGACGAGGTGACCGTGTCGTGCGCGGAGGGCGACACCGGGTTCGTCTACCGCGGCATCCTGCCCTTCGAGGAGGAGGTCACGCGGCTGGACTCGATGCCGGAGGCGCCGGTGAAGATCATGATGAACGTCGGCACGCCCGACCAGGCCTTCTCGTTCTCGCGGCTGCCTCACCGCGGTGTGGGGCTGGCGCGGCTGGAGTTCATCATCAACCGGCAGATCGGCATCCACCCGCGGGCGCTGCTGGAGTTCGACGCACTGGAGGGCGAGCTGCGCGGCCGTGTGGCCGACGCGACGGCCGCCTACGACGCGCCGCGCGACTTCTTCGTGCGCCGAGTGGCGGAGGGCGTGTCGATGATCGCGGCGGCGTTCTGGCCGGAGCCGGTGATCGTGCGACTCAGCGACTTCAAGTCGAACGAGTACGCCAACCTCGTCGGCGGCGAGCTGTACGAGCCGCACGAGGAGAACCCGATGCTGGGCTACCGCGGCGCGTCACGGTACATCTCCCCCGACTTCCGCGCGTGCTTCGACATGGAGTGCGAGGCGCTGCGGTTCGTGCGCGACGAGATGGGCTTCACGAACGTGCAGGTGATGGTGCCGTTCGTTCGCACCGTCGGCGAGGGCCATGCGGTCGTCGAGCTGCTCGCCGAGAACGGCCTGCGCCGCGGCGAGAACGACCTCAAGGTCATCATGATGTGCGAGCTGCCGTCGAACGCGCTGCTCGCGGATCAGTTCCTGCAGTTCTTCGACGGGTTCTCGATCGGCTCGAACGACATGACCCAGCTGACCCTCGGGCTCGATCGCGACTCGGGACTGGTGGCATCGACGTTCGACGAGCGCGATCCGGCCGTGCTGCGCCTGCTGTCGATGGCGATCGCCGCCTGCCGCGCGGCGGGCAAATACGTCGGCATCTGCGGGCAGGGACCGTCGGATCATCCCGATCTGGCCGAGTGGCTCGTCGCGGAGGGCATCGAGTCGGTGTCGCTCAACCCCGACACCGTCGTCGAGACGTGGCTGCGGTTGTCGAAGGCCGGCGCGACGTCGGGTCAGAGCGCCAGCGGCACGCCCGCCACCGGCACGAGCAGCCTGTCGGCGAGTCCCGCGTAGGCGAACTCGCGCTCGAGGCGCTCACGCGTCTCGGTGAAGTGGTGCCACCCCTCGGCGTGCACCGGAACGATGATCGCCTCCCCCAGCGCCCGCGCCGCCTCCACGGCGGTGCGGGCGTTGAGGGTGAGGTCGCCGTCGCCGAAGCGGCCCACGTTGGCGGCGCCGGTGAACAGGACGGCGATGTCGATCGTGCCGATGCGTTCGACGATCTCGGCGACGAGCGCGGTGTCGGCATTGTCGCCGGAAACGTAGACGACCGGGTGACCGGGGGCGCGCAGGACGAACCCCGTGACCGGTCCCGACAGTTCCTCGGCACCCTCGGGCCCGTGCAGGGCGGGGACGGCGGTGATCTCGACGTCGCCGACGGTCGAGGTCTGCCACGACTCGAGGCCGTGGACGCCCGGGATGCGGGCCGACGCCGCGGGCGTGGACAGCACGGCACCGGCGCCCGGGAGGAAGGCGCGACCCGCGGCATCCAGGTTGTCGGGATGCTGATCGTGCGAGAGCAGCACGACGTCGATGTCGCCGACCTCGTCGGGGCCGAGGGCCGGACCCGTGAGTTTGTGGAGCGTCACCGATCCCGAAGGATAGTCACCCGGCTCGTCGAACGTCGGATCCGTGAGCAGGCGGATGCCGGCGTACTCGAGAATCGCGGTGGGTCCGCCGACGAGAGTGAGCGCAGGGCGCGGAGTGGTCATGGTGCCATTCTCGTCGCCCCGACGCGCCCCCAGGCCCGACGAACTCCGCAGATTGTGACGTACTCCGCACCCGATCACCCCGATGGATGCGGAGTTCATCGATTTCTGCGGAGTTCGTGCGCCGCGATCCTGCGGGAACAACCCGCTCAACGCACGGATCAGCCGCCGAGGACCATCATCCGCTCGGGATGCGGCAGCGGCACGAAACCGACCTTCTCGTAGACGCAGTGAGCGTCGGCGGTCGCGAGCATGGTCCGCTTCAGTCCCCACGGCCGAACCGTGGCCGCGATCGTCTCGGCCAGCAGCGTACCGACGCCCACGCCGCGCGCGGAAGGCGTGACGAACACGTCGCACACCCAGGCGAACGTGGCCCGATCGGTCACGACGCGCGCATAGCCGACGAGCATGCCGTCGGCATCCAACGCCCCGAAGTTCAGCGACGCCCGGGCGGCGCGTTCGACGAGCTCACGGCTGCGCCCGAGCGCCCAATACGCCTCCTCCGACAGCCAGCGGTGGACGATGTCCAGATCGATTTCGTCCAGCTCCGTCGTCACGCGCATAGCGGTCATGCCGTCGCCCCTTCGGCGGCGGGCCGAACCCGATACTTGAAACCCACGTGCGACCCGACGAAACCGATGCGCTCGTAAAACCGGTGCGCGTCGACACGTGCGGCATCCGACGTGAGCTGCACGAGGTCCGCACCGAGGTCGACGGCGGCGCGCTCGGTGACCCACTGCATCATCGCTCCGGCACCTCGCTGCGCGCTGGCGACCCGCACGGCTTCGACGAGGAGGCGGGTGCTGCCCCGGCGCGCCATGCCGGGGATGAGCGTGAGCTGAAGCGTTCCCACGACGGCTCCGTGCGCGTCCACAGCCACGACGAGGTCGTTGGCGGCATCGGCGATGATCCGTTCGAGCGCGGCGGCATACACCGGCCCGTCGCTGTCATCGGCGATATCACCACGGCTCGCACTGATCGGGTCGTCGGAGAGCAGCTCCATGAGCCGTCGCACGTCGTCCGTGCGCGCCCGTCGAATCGTGATCTCGTCGGCGGATGCCGCGACAACCACCGGCACGTTGAGACGCTCGAGCATGCACTCATTATCGGGGCGACCGCCTACTCCACGATGACCCAACCGAACGTCTCCCGGAAGTCGTCGAAGCACGCCGGGCAGACCCAGGTCCGGTTGTCGTCCGCGATGACCCATGCCTCCGAGAAATCGGCCTGGCCGGTCTCATCGTCAGAGATCTCCGCCCAGCAGAACTCGCAGTGGTCATGATCCCCACCGGGCCGAGAGGGAACCCACGGCGCGAGGCGCAGGGGCCGGCCGAGGAGATAGGCCTCCTGTCCCGTCAGCCGCCAGTCCTCGCCCACGCGATCACCCTACGTCCCGCGGCATCCGTCGCCGGCCCCATCGAGTAGCGTCGAACGGTGACTTCCGCGACCGACCCGACCGACACGTACACCGTGGCCACCGACGGCGCCTGCAAGGGCAACCCGGGACCGACCGGCTGGGCGTGGGTCGGCGAGGACGGACATTGGGCGGCCGGTGCGATCCCGAGCGGCACCAACAACATCGGCGAGCTCATGGGCCTGCTGAAGGCGATCGAAGACCACGCCGACGTCGCACACCTCGTCGTGCAGGCCGACTCGAAGTACGCGATCGACACGTACTCCTCCTGGATGGACGGGCACCGCCGGCGCGGCTGGAAGACCTCGACCGGCGCCCCCACCAAGAACCGCGACCTCCTCGAGCAGCTGATCGAGGTGCGCGACGCCCGGCGTGCAGCGGGCCTGCCCGACGTCGTGCTCGAGCACGTCCGCGGCCACCAGGGGCACGTGCTCAACGAGTGGGCCGACGAACGTGCCGTCCGCGGTGCCGAGCACGCCGCGAAGGGCACGGCGAGTGCCTGGTCGTCGCTGGGCGGGCTGCACCCTCAGCTCGATGTCTCCGCGGCGCCGAAGAAGAAGCGCTAGTCCTCGGTCGTCCCCTCGAACAGGCCGATGTGGTTGCCGTCGGGGTCGACGATCACGGCCCACCAGCTCTTCGCGGTGATCGGCTCTTTGCCCATGGCGACGGTCCCGCCCGCCGCCTTCGCCGTCGCGATCGTGTCGTCGATCGAATCGACCTCGACGTACGAACGCGGCTGGGTGAACCCGTCGCTGCGCGGGGCGAGCCCGCCACCGCTGATGCCGTTGGGCGCCGACCACATCGGGTAGCCCTCGAAGCCCGGCGGCTCCGCGATCTGCCAGCCGAACAGCTCGGAATAGAACGCCGCGGCCTGCGCCAGATCCGCGACCGGGATGTCGATGTGCGTGATGTCGCCGTGTGCCATGAGGACCCCTTCCATCGCGCACAGTCTTCGCCGCCTGTGGCGCGGGCGCAAGAGGTCGCCGCACCGGCGCATGTGGCCGCTCGCGTTCCGCACCGCCGCGGTTCACAACTCCGGAAATGCGGGGCTCCAGGGTGACCTCACCGTCCCGACACGTTTGCGGCACCGCGAAACTCCGGAGTTATGAACACCGGTCAGCCGAGAAGCCCCCCGAGGGCGTCGAGCGCCGGTCGCTGACCGGCCACCACGCGCCGACGGGCGTCGGCCAGCGGCATCCACTCGACACGATCGACCTCCGGGAAACACTGGCGACGCCCCGACCGCGGCGGCCACTCCATCTCGAACTCGCCGAACACGAGCGCGGCGCGGTCGGCATCGGAGGTCAGGAATCCGGTGCCGTCGCCGCAGAACACCGTGACGGTCTTGGCCCCCGAGGAGTACGCGAACGTGCCGAGCTCGACGTACGGCACATCGGGAGGGGCGACACCGAGCTCTTCGCGGAACTCGCGCGCCGCGGCATCCCACGCCGCCTCCTGCGACGGGTCGAACTCGCCCTTCGGGATCGACCAGGCGCCCTCGTCTTTGCGCGCCCAGAACGGACCGCCCATATGTGCGACGAGCGCCGACACCGTGCCGTCCGGATCGATCCGGTACAGCAGGATGCCGGCGCTCGTCGTGGCCATGCGCGTCAGCCGCCGCGTCTCACCGTGAGACGGCTCAGAGCGGACGCGAAGTGGGCGAGACCTTGTAGGTTTCCTCGGGGTCGGTGACCGCGGCGGGCGCCAGAGCCTCATCGATCGCCGACATCACCTCGGCGTCGAGCACGACGCCGGACGCCTTGACGGAGTCCTCGAGCTGCTCGGGACGCGAGGCTCCCACGAGGGCGGCCGAAACGTTCGGGTTCTGCAGCACCCACGCGATCGCCAGCTGCGGCATGGTGAGGCCCGCCTGCTCGGCGATCGGCTTGAGCTTCTGCACGGCGGCGAGCGTCTCGTCCAGCAGGAAGCGCTTGATGAAGTTCGCCCCGCTCTTCTCGTCGGTCGCACGCGAGCCGGCGGGCACGGGCTGACCGGGCAGGTACTTGCCGCTCAGCACGCCCTGCGCCATCGGCGACCAGACGATCTGCGAGATGCCGAGCTCCTCCGAGGTCGGCACGACCTTGCCCTCGATGACGCGCCACAGCGCCGAGTACTGCGGCTGGTTGCTCACGAGCTGGAACTTCAGCTCCTTGGCGAGAGCGGCGCCCTCGCGCAGCTGTTCGGCCGTCCACTCGCTGACGCCGATGTAGAGCGCCTTGCCCTGGCGGACGATGTCGGCGAAGGCCTGCATCGTCTCTTCGAGCGGGGTCTCGTAGTCGTAGCGGTGCGCCTGGTACAGGTCGACGTAGTCGACGTTCAGGCGGCGCAGCGACCCGTGGATGCCGTCGAAGATGTGCTTGCGCGAGAGACCCTGGTCGTTCGGTCCCTTCTTGCCGATGGGCCAGTAGACCTTCGTGAAGACCTCGTAGTCGGTGCGCTCGAGGCCCTTGAGCGCCTCCCCGAGCACGACCTCGGCGGCCGTGTTGGCGTAGGTGTCGGCGGTGTCGAACGACGTGATGCCGAGATCCAGCGCCTTGTGCACGGTGGCGATGGCGGCGTCGTTCTCCACCTGGGAGGCGTGGGTCACCCAGTTGCCGTAGGTGATCTCCGAAACCTTGAATCCGCTGTTGCCGAGATAGCGATAGTTGACCATTCCTCCACGCTACTGCCGCCGCCTATGGGCGGGGTCAGGCTTGACAGGATGGTGCGGTCTCGGCATCAGCCGCCCGCGTGGGCGCCATCCCCCGCCCCTTCGAACCGAACTGCAAGGGATGCCGGGCGACACGCCGCTACTGGCCACCCCGCACCGGCGTGTCGGGCAGCAGGCCTTGCAGTTCCGGCAGCGCGAGGGCAGCGCGCGCGGCGCGACCCGCCGGTTCAGTCGACGGGCACGGATGCCGCGACGGCGCGGTCTTCCTCGGTGGCGACGAGCTGGCCGCAGGCCCCGTCGATCTCCTTGCCGCGGGTGTCGCGGAGGGTGGTGGGGATGCCGGCCTCGTTGAGGCGGCGCACGAACTCGCGCTGCACATCCTTGTCGGACGCGGTCCACACCGAGCCGGGCGTCGGGTTCAGCGGAATCGGGTTCACGTGCACCCAGCCGCGGCCGCGCTCGTTGAGCTTGGTGGCGAGCAGATCGGCGCGCCACGCGTGGTCGTTCATGTCCTTGATGAGCGCGTATTCGATCGAGACCCGGCGACCCGTCTTCTCGAAGTAGCCGCGCGCGGCATCCAACGCCTCGTCGACCTTCCAGCGCGAGTTGATCGGGATCATCTCGTCGCGAAGCTGATCGTCGGGAGCGTGGAGAGACAGCGCGAACGTCACCGGGATGTCCTCGGCGGCGAGCTTGTTGATCGCCGGCACGAGGCCCACGGTCGACACCGTGACGCCGCGCGCGCTCATCCCGAGCCCGTGATCCTTGTCGACCATCGTGCGGACGGCCTGCATCACCCGGTTGTAGTTGGCGAGCGGCTCCCCCATGCCCATGAACACGATGTTCGTGACGCGCTCGTCGGCGTGCTCGGCGGGGCCCAGCTCACCGGCGCGGATCGCGGCGTTGGCACGGACGACCTGCTCGATGATCTCCGCAGCCGACATGTTGCGGGTGAGCCCCGCCTGACCGGTCGCGCAGAACGGGCAGTTCATGCCGCAGCCGGCCTGGCTCGACACGCACAGCGTGATGCGGCCGGGGTAACGCATGAGCACCGACTCGACGAGGGCGCCGTCGTGCAGCTTCCAGAGGAACTTGATCGTGTCGCCGCGATCGGTCTCCAGCCGTCGCACCTCGGTGAGCAGATGCGGCAGCAGCCCCGTGACGAACTCCTCCCGACCGGATGCCGGCAGGTCGGTCATCGCGGCGGCATCCGACGTGTAGTGCTGGAAGTAGTGCTTCTCGACCTGCTTCGCCCGGAACCCCGGAAGCCCCAGCTCCTTGACCTTCTCGACGCGCTGCTCGGGCGTCAAGTCCGCCAGGTGCACCGGCGGCATCTCCCGCTTGGGCGCGGCGAACTGCAGCAGCGGTTTGCCGTCGGCGTCGAGCCGCTGGGTCCAGCCCTCCGCGCGCGGGCGCACCTGACGGGGACGGGTGGTGCGCACGGGGCTGGGCTCGGTCATGACTCCAGGGTACCGAGGCCGCCTGGATGCGCGGCGGGAGGAGCCGCGACCCCGGCATGTGCGAGCACCGTGAGGCGGCCATCGACCCAGCCGACGGGCATGGGATCGGTGATCCCGCCTACGAACGCCCCGTGCTCGTCGAGGTTGCGGAACGCGAACAGCAGCCACTGGCCGTCGTCGCGCCGTCGGAGCAGCCGCCCAACGTAGAGGCTCTCGTCGGTGACGGGGTAGGCCGCCTCGACGTCGAACGGTCCGAGCACGCTCGCCGCGGGAACCGCCCACGTGCCGCCGCGCTCGACGGCGCGGGCGGGCATCGCGTGCTCCGCAAGGCAGGAGAACAGCAGCACGGGCCATCCGTCGACGACCTCGACCTGCATGACCTCGAGCTGCCCGAAGCCCCGCTCGCTGGGCGCCGACAGCGGCGGCCGCAGCTCCCACGACTTCAGATCGGGCGACCAGCCGTGGCCGATGACGCCGCGGCCGAAGGCCGGCCCCTCGGGCGCGCGGGCGGTCACGAGCATGTGCCAGCCGTCGCCGTCGGGGTCGGCGAACACCCACGGGTCGCGGAAGGCCTCGTCGTGCCAGCCGCCGTTCTCGAGGGTCTCGTACCAGGGCCCGGATGCCGAGAGCAGCGGCCCCGGCGCCTTCGTCCACACCAGGAGGTCGGGCGAGGTCGCGCAGCCGATCCGCTGCACGTTCTTGCCGTCGGCGGCCAGCGACGAGCCCGTGTAGAAGAGGTACCAGAGCCCGTCGTCGCCGCGGACGGTCGAGCCGGTCCAGGTCGCGAGATCGTCGAAGCTGCCCGCCTCGCCGCGGACGATGGCGTCGGCCACCGGCGTCCACGTCACGAGGTCGTCGGACACGGCGTGACCGACCGAGGCCCGGTAGTGGCGCGCGTCCGGGTCGTGGAGGGCGCGCGAGGCGTAGAGGAAGAAGAGGTGGTAGGTCTCGCCGTCGTCGGCGAACCAGTAGTCCCACACCCAGGAGGAGGAGAGGTCGAACATAGCTGCTTAGCCCTTCACGCCGCTGGCCGCGATGCTGCTGACGAACGCGCGCTGGAAGATGAGGAACACGATGAGGACGGGAAGGGTGATCAGCGAGGTGTACGCCATCACCTCTCCCCACGCCGTGTTCAGTTGGAAGAAGTACTGCATCCCGACCATGACGGGCCGCAGCCCCTCCTTCTGCACCACCATGAGCGGCCAGAGGTACTGGTTCCAGGCGGGGAGGAACGTGAGGATCGCGACGGTCGCGAACGCCGGCCCCGACAGCGGCACGATGATGCGGCGGTAGATGGTGAACCAGCTCGCTCCGTCGATGCGCGCCGCCTCGTCCAAGGATGCCGGGATGGTCGAGAAATACTGCGCGAACAGGAAGATCGAGAACGCGTTGGCGATGAACGGCACGATCTGCACCTGATAGGTGTTCAGCCACCCGAAGTCGTACTTCAGCACGCCGCCCTCCATGACGAGGGTCGGCAGCTGGGAGACCCAGTAGACCATCGGGACGGCGATCGTCTCGAACGGGACGATCAGCGTCGCGATGATCAGCGCCATCACGACGAGGCGTCCCTTCCACCGCAGGCGCGACAGGGCGAAGCCCGCCATCGAGTTGACGATGAGGCCGAGCCCGACGGTCAGCACGGTGACGAGCACCGAGTTGAACATGAACTGGGCGACGGGGACGCGGTCGAACACGCCGAAGTAGTTGTCGAGGCTGATGTCGCCGACGGGCAGGAACGCCGCGGGCGAGTTCACGTCGCGGAGGATCTGGGCGTCGGGCTTGAGGCTCGAGACGAACATGAACACGAGCGGGAACAGGAACAGGATGCCGAAGGCGCTCATCACGACGTACGTGAGAATCCGGCCGATGCGGCGACGACGGCTCTCGCTGGCGTCCTTGCGGGCGACGTAGCGCGCGGGGGTGAGGGTGGCGGTCATGACTCAGTCCTTGTCTCGCGTCAATCGGCGCTGGACGAGCGCGATGATCAGTACCGCGACGAAGAAGATCAGAGAGATGGCGGCGGCGTAGCCGATCTCCTGCTGCTGGTAGCCCTTGCGGACGGCGTGGTAGACGATCGTGGAGGTCGACCCGGTCGGCCCGCCCTGCGTCATGACGTCGACCTGCACGAACAGTCCGAGGGCTGCGATCGTGATCGTGACGAGCACGAAGACCATGGTGGGGCGAAGGCCCGGCCAGGTGACGCTCGTGAACTGGCGCCAAGGGCTCGCGCCGTCCATCTTCGCGGCCTCGTAGAGCTCCTCCGGGATGGTCTGCAGACCGGACAGCCAGATGATCATGTGGAAGCCCACCGCCTGCCAGATCGACAGCACGATGATCGCCGGCAACGCGGTCGCGGGGTTGTTGAGCCAGTCGACGCTCTGCCACGCGCCGAAGGTGAGCGTGTCGATGAACGAGTTGATGAGCCCGTCCTTCTGGTACATGAACTTCCAGAGGATCGACACGACCACGATCGAGGTCACGACGGGGATGAAGAAGATCACGCGGAACGCGGTGACGCCGCGCATCCGGCGGTTGACGAGGACGGCGAGCAGGAGGCCGAGGCCCGCCTGGACGGGCACCACGACGAGCGCGAACAGAAAGGTGTTCCAGGCCGACTGGAGGAACATCGGGTCAGCGCCGAAGGCACGGGCGAAGTTGTCCAGCCCGACGAAGCGCGGCGGGTTCGGCGAGATGAGGCGCGCGTTCGTGAACGAGAGCCCGAAGGCGAGCAGCACGGGGATGACGAGGAACAGGACGAGGAGGATGCCGGCCGGGGCGATCATCGCCAGGCCCGCCCAGGTCTCGCGTCCGCGGATGGAGCGGAAGCGGCTCAGGGCACGGCGCGGCTTCTCGGCCACGGCGGTGGCAGGGGTGACAGTCATGGTGACTCTTTCGAGGTCGTCGAGCGGAGCGGGTGGGACGTGACGCCCCACCCGCTCAGGCTCACTTGGTGAAGCCGTATCCGTCGTTGGACGAGATGTTGGCGTCGATCTCGCTGACCGCCTGGTCGAGCGAGGTCTTGACGTCGGCGCCGTTCATGATGTCTTTCGCGGCAGTCTCGAACGTCGTGGAGATCACGGCATAGGCCGGCGTCTCAGGCCGCAGCACCGCGAACTTCTGCGAGAGCTCGACGAACGGGCGCAGCACGCCCTTGTCGTTGAAGTACTTCGATGCCTGCGCCGCGGAGTCGGTCGCCGGGATCACGATCTGCTGGTCGGCGAACTGGGTGATGTACTTGTCCTGGAAGCTGAACTCGAGGTACTTGCGAGCTCCGTCGGCGTCATTGCACCCCTTGGAGATGGCCCACTGCCACGAACCGCCGCCGATCTTCGGGCCGGTGCCCAGATCCGGCGGAGGCAGGATCGCGAGGTCATCGCCGACCGCGTCCACCGACGCCAGCGCGTTCCAGACGCCCGTGTAGCTGAGCGCGACCTTGTTGTCGACGAACTCCTGGTTTCCCACCGTGCCGTTCGCGTTGGCGTAGCCGTCCTTGAAGAGGTTCTGGAACCACGTGCCCCAGGCGACGGCGTCGGCGCCGTTGAGCGCACCGTCGGCGGTGAGCATCGTCTTGCGGTCGATGAGGTCGCCGCCGAAGCTCTGCAGGAACGGCGAGTAGGCGTACGGCCACCACTCGCCCTTGTCCTCGGCGCCGATGTCGATCGGCGTGTCGTAGCCGGCGGCCTTGAGGGTCGAGAGCACGGAGCCGAACTCGTCCTTCGTCCAGGGCTTGTCGACGGTGGGGATGCGGATGTTGTTCTTCTCCAGCACCGACTTCCGGGCGAAGATCGACAGCGCGGCATCCCAGTAGCCGGCGGAGTAGATCTGCCCGTCCCACTTCCCGACGGCGGTCGGCAGCAGGGCGTCGGTGATCTTGGTGTCGATGCCGAGCGGCTGCAGGTAGCCGGCCCACGCCCAGTTGGGCATGATCGGCCCGTCGAGGTCGAGCAGGCAGGGCAGGTCTCCGGATGCCGCGGCAGCGACGACGGCGTCGTTGTAGGCACCCTGCGGGAAGGACTCCTCGACGACTTCGTACTGGTCCTGCGACGCGTTGAAGTCGGAGATGATCTGCTGGTAGACGGCGAGCTCGGCGGGGTTTCCGGCCGAGTGCGTCCACATCGTCAGCTTGGTACGACCGTCCGCGGTCGTGCTGTCACCTTTGCCGGCCTGACCGCAGCCGGTCAGTGCCAGCACCCCGACGAGCCCCGCCGCAGCGAGGACCGACACGGATGTGCGCTTCATTGTGATTTCCTTGTCTCGTGATCGACGCGTGCGCCGATCACCGGTCGGGGGTCGCGGATCGCGACCGCTCGGTGTGTTGTGAGGTCCGTCGCCGGTTCGGTTTGGCGACTTGCGCCGGCGGCGGGCCCACGGAGTCTCGTCGGATGACGGGACACTCCATCTGGTGAACGGCATCCACTCCCCCTTCACGGATGCCGAGTGCGACCTCCATAGCCCAGCGGCCCATCTCGTAATGGGGCAGGGCGATGGTGGTCAGCGGGGGGTCTTGTTCGGCGGCGATGAACTGCTGGTCGTCGTAGCCGATGATCGAGATGTCCTCGGGGATGCGCAGCCCGCGCGCGTGGATCGCGGTGTAGGCGCCCGTCGCCATGCGGTCGTTGAAGCAGAAGATGGCCGTCGGGCGGCGCTCCGGCGGGAGGTCGAGCAGGCGTTCAGCGGCATCCCGCCCCCCGCGGTGCGAGGTCTCTCCGTGCACGTGCAGGTCGTCCTCGACGGCGATGCCCGCATCGCGGAGCACCTCGCGGTAGCCCTCGAGGCGCAGGTCGGCGGCGATCGGCCGCCCGGGGTCCTCGTCCGTATCGATGTAGGCGATGCGGGAGTGACCGGCCGCGACGAGTTCGCGCGTGGCCGCCGCTCCACCCGCGCGATCGTCGGGGACGACGCTGGGAAAGCCGGTGACGCCCTCCGCCGGGCGGCAGTCCAGCAGCACCGTGTCGGCGGGCAGGTTCACGCCGGCCGGGACGATGCGGTGCCACATCGCCGCGTAGATGAGCGCGTCGACCTGCTGCGCCGTGAGCGCGCGGATGGCGGCGTCCTCGACCGCGGCATCCGAGCCGGTGTCGACGAGGAAGACGAGATGGTCGTTCGCGCGAGCGACGTCCTGCGCGCCGGCGAGCATCCGACCGGCGAACGGGGTGGTCGCGATCTGGTCGGAGATGAGTCCGACGGTCTTCGTGCGCTGCTGGCGAAGCCCCCGCGCGAGGGCGCTGGGCTCGTAGC
Source organism: Microbacterium sp. AG790 (assembly GCF_003634765.1). NCBI lineage: Bacteria > Bacillati > Actinomycetota > Actinomycetes > Micrococcales > Microbacteriaceae > Microbacterium > Microbacterium sp. AG790. The sequence goes on along the minus strand of NZ_RBWZ01000006.1, from coordinate 149,284 downwards.
CCACGGCTGCGGCAGCAGCACGCACGCGCTCGCGCGTGTCCTGGGAGATGCGCGACTCGACGTCGTTCAGCACGAGCGAGACCGTCGTGACCGACACGCCGGCCGCCGCCGCCACGTCGGAGATGCGAACGCGAGCCATGTCACCACTTCCTCGTGATAAATCGATTTAACGTCTGGAGTGATTATTGACCTGCCGCGGCGCACGCGTCAAGCGCCGAGATCGAAACGAAACGTCAGGCGCTGCGACGCTCCGCCTGCGCGACGGGGTCGGGCACGGGCGCGGCGGCGATCAGGGCCCGCGTGTAGGGGTGTCGCGGCTCCCGCAGCACCTGGGTGCGCGGCCCCTCTTCGACGACGCGTCCGTGCTGCAGCACCACGATGCGATCGCACAGCTCGTCGACGACCGCGAGGTCGTGGCTGATGAACAGGCAGGCGAACCGGAGGTCGCGCTGCAGCTCGCGCAGCAGCTCCAGCACGGTCGCCTGCACCGAGACGTCCAGGGCGCTCGTCGGCTCGTCGGCGATCAGCAGACGAGGTCGCAACGCGATCGATCGTGCGATCGCGACGCGCTGACGCTGACCGCCGGACAGCTCATGCGGATACCGACGACGCCACGCGCCCGGCAGGCCCACGGCATCCAGCAGCTCGCCGACCCGCGCGTCTCGCTCGGAGCCGCGCAGCCCCAGATGCACGCGGAGCGGCTCGGCGATCGCCTCGCCGACCGTCCGCCGCGGATCCAGCGCCGCGGTGGAGTTCTGGAAGACGACGCCGACCTGGCGCTTGACCTCCACGGCGCGGCGTCCGCGTACGGCGCGGAGGTCGACACCGGAGACGCGCACAGTGCCGGAGGAGATGGGCGTCAGCCCGAGGGCGCAGCGCCCGATGGTGGACTTGCCCGATCCCGACTCGCCGGCGAGCGCGACGATCTCACCTTCTCGCACCTGGAGCGACACGTCGTCCACCGCGTTCACGGCGCGCCGTCCCCGTCCGTAGACGACCGACAGAGCGTCGACGTCGAGGACGACCGCACTGCCGGCCGGGTCCGGGCGTTCGGGCGCCCCCAGCCGGGGGACCGCCGCGAGGAGCCGCTTCGTGTAATCGGCGGCGGGCGCCGAAAACAGCGCGTGCACCCCCGCAGCCTCCTCGACGATCCCCTCGCGCATCACGACGACACGATCGGCGATGTCCGCCACGACCCCCATGTCGTGCGTGATCATGATGATCGCCGTACCGACCCTGTCGCGCAGGCGTCGGAGCACGTCCAGCACCTCGCGCTGCACGGTGACGTCGAGGGCCGTCGTCGGCTCGTCGGCGATGAGGATCTCCGGATCGCACGCCAGCGCGATCGCGATCATGACGCGCTGGGCCTGTCCGCCGGAGAGCTGGTGCGGATAGCTGGAGACACGCTTGTGCGGCTCAGCGATCTCGACCATCTCCAGGAGCTCGATCACGCGGGCGCGTCGCTCGGATCGCGTCATCTGCGGACGGTGGACGATGAGCATTTCCTCGATCTGCGCACCGACGGAGAAGACGGGGTCCAAGGCACTGCCGGGATCCTGGAAGACGACGCCGATCCGCGTGCCCCGGACGGCCTCCCGACGTGCGGGCGGCATCGAGAGCAGGTCGTCGCCGTCCAGGAGCGCCTGCCCGTGGACGACCGCGTTGCGCGGCAGCAGCCCGACCAGCGCCAGCGCGCTGACGCTCTTGCCCGAGCCGGACTCACCCACGAGGGCGAGCACCTCTCCGCGCGCGAGCGTGAACGATACGCCGCGCACGGCGGGGGTCGTCTCGCCCCCGGTGGTGAAGTCGACCGCGAGGTCGCGGACGTCGAGCAACAAGGTCACGGGGCGACGTCCTCGTCGATGTCGGCATCACGATAGGCCTGCCAGTCGGCCAGCATCTTGCGGTGGTAGCCCATCAGCCAGATCATGTAGCGCCGCGCGTTCTGCAGGCGGGTGCGGGGGCCGGCGGCATCGTCCGGAAGGATGTCGAGACCGTACTCGATGGTGGAGGTGACGCGCCGCGCGTAGTCGCGCTCGCCCGCCAGGAAGCTGCCCCAGACGTCCTCCTCCACCCGGAAGTAGCGGTTGCGGTCACCGGGCAGAGAGTGCGGCTTCAAGAAGCCGAGGCTCACGAGGGCCCGCGTGGACATCGAGACGGCGCCGGCACTCGCGCCCAGCATGTCGGCGATCTGCGCCGACGACAGGAACGGGCGGTCGACGATGAGAAGCAGGCCGAGCACCCGCCCGTCCATCCGCGGGTTTCCCGCCGCGCCCCACGAGAACGCGAAGTCCTCGACGAAGGTGCGTGCCTCTTCGCTGAGCGGCTCCGCCTGTCGATCGATCTCCTCGCTCACAGCGACATCCTCTCCAGAACCGTCCCCGGGTCGGGGAGTGCCATGGCCTCGGTGAACACGGCGTGAGGCCACATGGTCATGCCGCTCCACGAGATCGATTCCACCGCACCACCCGCTGTCCGCGCCACCTCGACCGGCTCGCCCGTGGCACCGAAACCGTCTCGACGAGGCAGGTGCAGCGTGCCGTCGTCGTCGATCTCGACGCGCTCCGCCGACCGCGCGGGGTCGTCGGCCGCCGGATGCAGGGCGAAGGTCGCGCCGCCGAGGTGCGCGACGTCCAGAACGCTCCAGAGGCTCGCGAAACGCTCCTCCGGCAGCGCCGCACGGTCGTCGTCGTCCGCGTGGGAGAGCGCGAGACGGATCAGCGCCATCGCCCCGGTCGCGAGGAGGTCGGCGGGACCGTCGATGGCGTTCGTGAAGACGCTGACGGCGATCCCGTCGTCGGGGTCGAGCCAGGTGCGGGTGATGTGCCCCGGGTACCCGCCGCTGTGGCCGACCAGTCGGCGCCCGTCGAGGGTGTGCAGCTCGAACCCGAGTCCGTAGTCGCGTCGAATGCCCCCCACATCGATGCGGGAGTGCGCGTGCTGCGCCTGCCGTTTGCCGTCATCGGAGAGGAGGCGATCGTCGCCGATGCGATGCGCGCTGAGATACGCGGTCGTCTCGGCCGCGGTGGAGAACCACCCGGTCGCCGCGGCGAGCGCCCGGGTGTCGACGTGCCGGATGACGCGGCGCGCACCATCGGCCAGGCGCGCCGTGTGACCGGACGCATACTCGTCCTGCCGCACCTGCTGCCACTCGGAACCGGAACGCACGAGCCCCAGAGGCTCACAGATGCCGGTGCGCGTGAACTCGTCGTACTCCACGCCGGATGCCGCCTCGATCACCAGCCCCAGCAGGCCGTAGGCGATGTTGGAGTACTTGAAGAACTCGTTGCGGGCGTACACCCGCCCCTCCGCACGACAGATCTCGATGAGTCGGGCACGGTCGGGAAACGCGCCGCCGCGTTGCCAGTAGTCGGCGTCACGGCCGTCGCGCACCACCCCGCCCTGATGAGCGAGCAGTTCGCGGACGGTCACGGCGGCCAGTTCCGTCTCAGCGAGTTCCGGGATCCAGGCGGCGACGGCGTCGTCCAGGCGCAGCTCGCCGCGTTCGGCGAGTTGAAGCACCGCGGTCGCCGTGAAGGTCTTCGAGTGCGAGGCGATGCGGAACAGGTGCTCACCGGTGAGGGCTTCACCGGTCGAGGCGTCGGCGACGCCCCACGCGAAATCGAGGACCAACTCGCCGTCGATGCGGATGGCGGCTTGGATGCCGGGGACCTCCCGTTGGGCGCCGAGGAAGCCGAACCAGCGGGCCGCGTACCTCGCGGCATCCGCGACGGCGCGCCGTCGGCGCTCCGCGGCGCCGGAGTCGGTGTCGGTGGGACGGACGGAAGCGGTCACAGACGGCGTCCTTTCGGGTCGAGCGCATCGCGGAGGATGTCGCCGAGGGTGATGAGCGCGAACACGGTCACGCTCAGGAAGAGGGCCGGGAAGAACAGCATGTGCGGTGATGTGCCGAAGTACGACTGCGCGTTCGCCATCTGCAGACCCCACGAGATCGACGGCGCGCGCAGTCCCACGCCGAGGAAGGTCAGGGTGGATTCGGCCACGATGATGCTCCCCACCATCGTCGCCGTGATCGCCAGCACCGGACCGAGCGCGTTGGGCACCACGTGCGTGAGGAGGGTGCGGGTGTGCGAGATGCCCATGGCGCGGGCAGCGCTCACGTAATCCATCCGGCGTACCGTCCGCACCGAGGTGCGCACCAGGCGCGCCAGGGTCGGCCAGCTGAAGACGGCCAGCACCACCGCGACGATCAGGGGTGTGCGTTCCCCGACGCTGTTGAGCACGATGATCGCCCCGAGGATGAAGGGAAAGCCGAGGAAGACATCGGTCAGGCGAGAGATCACCGTGTTGGCGATGCCGCCGAAGTAGGCCGCAAGCGTGCCGACGACCACGGCGATGAGCAGCGCGATCACGGTCGCGACGAGACCGATGAACAGCGAGGTCCGGGTGCCGTGGACGACGTTGGCGTAGACGTCGCAACCCTGCAGATCGGTCCCGAAGACGTGCGCGGCGCTCGGCGGCTGGGCACTGTCGCGCAGGTTGCAGGCGCGCGGATCGGGCTGACCGAACAGCCCTCCGATCACCTCCGGCGCCAGCGAGATGACGGCGAGCACGGTGAGGATCGCGACGCTCAGCCAGAAGAGCACGCGGTGGCGCAGGCTCGCCCAGACGCCTCTGCTGACGGTGATGTGCTCGAGGGCGACGACGGCGGTCTCAGTCATGACGGCTCCGGGGGTCAAGCAACGCGTTCAGCAGATCGACGAACACGTTCAGCACGAGGAAGATGAGGATCAGCGTCGTGCCGACACCCACGATCGTCGGGCCCTCGTGCGTGCGGATGGCGCCGAAGAGGAGCTGGCCGATGCCGGGCAGGTTGAAGATGCCCTCCACGACCACGGCGCCGCCGAGGAGGAAGCCGAGGTCGATCGCGACGAAGGTCAGCACGGGCGCCACGGAGTTGCGCATGACGTGCAGGCCGACGATGCGTCGGCGCGGCATGCCCTTGGCTCGCAGTGTCCTGACGAAGTCGGAGTCCATCGAGTCGACCACGCTGCCGCGCATGAGGCGGGTGATGGAGGCGAGCCCGAAGAGCGCGATGACGAGTGCGGGCAGCAGGTAGGACATCGGCCACCCGGCATCCGTCCCTGCGATCGGGAACCATCCGAGCTGCAGTCCGAAGATGAGCTGTGCGCTGACGGCGACCACGAAGACGGGGATGGAGGTGGCCAGGATGGTGCCGAACAGCACCGTGCGGTCGATCGCGCTGTCGCGGCGCAGCCCGGACACCAGCCCGAGCGCCACGCCCAGGACGACCTCGATCACCCACGCGGTCAGGGCGAGCGTGATCGTCACGGGCCACCGTGAGGCCATGCGGTCGGCGACGGGCACACCGCTGAAGGTCGTCCCGAGATTCCCCGTGAACAATCCGCCGAGATAGCGCAGGTATTGCTGCCACAGCGGCTCGTCGAGATGGAACTGCGCGCGCAGCTGAGCGACGACGTTCGCGGGCAGAGGCCGGTCGCCGCCCAAGGCCGCGATCGGGTCGCCGGGAAGCGCCCACACCGTCGCATAGATGATGAAGGTGACCCCCAGCACGACGATCACGAACTCGACAAGCCGTCCGCCCACGCGGCGCGCGGCACTCATGCAACGCTCCGCACGACACGGTGGCGGACGGTGGCGAACAGGGCGGCCAGCTGCACGCCGACGAGAGCGTTCAGCCGGACCGGCGCGAGCCCGGCGTGGGGGTCCGCTGCGAGCCACTCCTCCCAGCGAGCGGTCAGCTCGGCGAGCGCGGTGCGTACGACGGGCGCGGCGGTCCCGGCGTGCACCTCGGCATCCAGGGCGCGCCGGAGGATGCCGGCGAAGCGCAACCGGAACGTGCGCACCGCCTCCGTGTTGCCGAACACCTCGGCGACGGTGGCGGGGCGGTCTGTCTCGGCGGAGGCGATCCGCGCGCGTTCGGCGGCGGCGACGGCGCCCATGCCGACGGCAAACGCCGCGCTCGCGCGCCGGAACGGGGAGTCGATCGTCAGGGCGCCGCGCACGGCGTGGAGGATGCCGCCCATCAGCTCGTGCAACTCGTCCAGCGCCGCCGCCTTCGCCGCGATCACCTCCCGGTAGGAGACGCCTGCGTCGGTGAGGTCGGCCGCGTCCGGATGCACCCAGTAGGGAAGTTCGGCGATCATCGTCGTCGTGCCGAAGCGCTCGAGGTAGTCCGCCGTGCCCGCGCCGCCCGCCTGCGGGCCGTCGTCGAGCCCCCGCGCGATGCGTCGATCGATCTGCTCACGCGTGAGCGGCGCCCGGAACACGGCATCGGCGAGCACGTCGAGGTCGGGCATCTCCGGCTCGCCGACATCGAGCGGGAGTCCGAACTGTGCCGGGATCGTGCTGAGCTCGCCGGCGAGGGCGCCGTCGCGCTCGTTGGTGTAGAAGTACACCCCGCCGAACTCACCGTTGTGCAAGCCGACGAAGACGTCCGGGGCGACCCGGTCGAACAACTCCATGAGTGCGGAGGTCTCGGGGATCGGCGCGTCGAAGCCGAAGCCGCGGTGCGAGAACGGGAACGACCATTCGACCTGCTCGTCCGGCGCCGGGCGATAGAAGCCCCGGTAGTAGTCGTCGCGGCGCAGCGGCGCGGGAAACCACTGCTCGTTCAGGCGAGTGCCGTCGGGGTCGATGCAGGCCACCAGATGCCAGGTCGCATCGAACCCGTAGGCGTCCGGCTGAGAGATCAGCAGTCGTGCGAGGTGCTGGATCGTGCGAAAGCCGATCGGCTCGTTGGGATGCACGCCTCCCGCCACGACCACGGTGCGCGCCCCGCCCGCAACGGTGAAGAGGTCGATCGGCTCACCGAGGCGGGAGTGCCCGATGACGGATGCCGTGATGCGGTCGGGGTGTGCGCGGCACAGCTCCATCAGATCGACATGCAGCTCCTCGACGGTCGGAAAGCCGTCGGCGGGGACATCGCCGGCATCGAGCTCTGCGAGGGAGGGGAAGGGCATGACGGGCACTCCTGCGCGGTCGGCGCGGTCGAAGGGTGGGTGCGGAGCGTCCGGGGGGGGGTGGACGCTCCGCACCCTGATCGTCACTTCGAGAGGACGATCGAACGGTAGGTGGGGTTGCCTACCGGGGATGTCACGAGTTCGGCGACTCGCGGGGAGGTGACGTACGAGTACTTCTCGAAGAACAGCGGCACCGCCGGGAAGTTCTTCTGGATGATCTGCTGCACCGAGGCGTAAGCGGATCCGTCCGTCGACAGGTCGGCGTCGGCTGCCGTCATGGCCGAAGCCACCTCGTCGCTGTACCACGGGATGCAGTTGTTGCAGCCGCCACCCTTGATGAAGAAGACGCGCAGCGTCGCCTGCTGGCTGGGGTAGAGGGCTCCCCAGCGTGAGAAGAACGGACCGGTGATGTTCTGGTCGTTGCGGTTCTGCAGGAACTCGGCCCAGTCGGCGCTGGGCTTGGCCGTCGCATCGATGCCCAGGTTCTGGCGCAGCTGGTTCGCGATCGCCTGGTAGAGCGGGTCGAGCCCGCCGCCGCCGGGGTAGTAGATCTCCATGGGGCCGGTGAATCCGCCGGCCTGAGCGAGAAGCGCCTTGGCCGCCGTGGGATCGAACGTGCAGTACTGACCGCAGATGCCGGTCGGAGTCCCGGGCTCGATCGCGGGCGTCCACGCCGTCGCGGGGTCGTAGGTGCCGCCGTAGATGACGTCGATGATCGCCTGGCGATCGATCGCCATCGAGATGGCTTGACGAACCCGCACGTCCTGGTAGGCGGCGTTCCACAGCGGCAGGCCCAGGAAGGAGATGCCGGGCGCGGCGAACGAGTAGAGGCGCTTGCCGAAGTCGGTCGAGGCCTGGGTGAGCTTGGATGCCGGGACGCCGGCGACGTCGAGGTTGCCTGCCAGGACGTCGGTGTACGCGGTCTCGCTGTCGGTGTAGGGGACGAACGTGATGCGGTCGATCGTGGGCTTGTCGCCCTTGTAGCCGGGGTAGGTGTCGAGCACGATCGGCTCGTTCTCGACGTAGTCCTGCGCGAACTGGAACGGACCGTTGCCGATGGGGTGCTTGTTGTAGGCCGTGAAGTCCGTGAACGCGGATGCAGGCATGGGGTACATCGCGGTCTGCGCCTGCGTCACCTGGAGGGGGAACTGACTGTCGGGTCCGATGAGGGTGACGGTGAAGGTGTCGGTGTCGACGACCTTCAGCCCCGACATCTTGTCGGTGGTCGGCGTCCCGGACTTCGGGTTGAGGTCGGCGTAGCCGGCGATGTTGGCCAACTGACCCGAGTTCTCGAACGCGTTCGGACCGTACGCGACCGCGTTCCACGAGTCGACGTAGCTCTGCGCGGTCACCGGCGTGCCGTCCTGGAAGGTCCAGCCGTCGTGAAGCTTCACGGTCCACGTCGTCGCGTCGGGCGACGCGATCGACTCGGCCTGCACGTAATCGAGCGAACCGTCGGAGTTCAAAAACGCCAGCGGCGACCACACCGCCATGTTGACGTCGTAGGCGACGGACTGCCGCCCGGGGATGATCAGCTGCGGATCGGTGGAGGCGACGCGGATCTCCGTCTTCTGAGCGGCGCCGGAATCTGATGATGTCGCACTGCACGCGGACAGGGCGAGGGCGGCGGCGACCACCGTGGCCGCCGCGGCCAAGAGCCTCTTCTTCATGGTTTCCTCATTGCGGGTTGCGGGACGGGTGAGGTGCTGCGCCTCACCGGCGAGGAGCAGGACCGGCGAGATACCCACACAGTAGGGGTTAAATCTTTCGAACTTTCAGTACGTAATGAAACCTTTACAACGACGAAATCGACGGAGCGGTCCGTCGCGCGACTTCTAGACTTCTCAGCATGAGCACCCCCGACGCCGCGGCATCCGCTCGGCGCACCCCTTCGACGCACGCCGTCCCGGTGCACAAGGTGCTCAACAACAACGTCGTCATCGCCATCGACGAGTCCGGGCGCGAGCGCGTGCTGATGGGACGGGGCCTCGCGTTCGGGCTGAAGCCCGATGATGTGCTCGATCCGGCCAAGGTCGAGAAGACGTTCATCCTCGACAACGGCGCCGACGGCGAGCGAGAGCGACGACTGCTGGCCGACGTGCCGTATCCGATCATCGAAGCGGCAACCCGGGCGGTCGACGAGGCGGAGCGCCGGCTCGGGCGCGACCTCGGGCGGCGCTTCACGATCGCCGTCATCGACCACGTCGCCTACGTGATCGAGCGCCTCGACAAGGGGATGCGGATCACGACGGCATCCATGCCCGAACTGCGCGTGCTGCACCCGCAGGAGTTTGCGACCGCCGAGCACATGGCCACCTCCATCGCCACGAGCCTCGACCGGGAGCTGCCCGCCGAAGAGGCCGTCTTCCTCACGATGCACCTGCTGAACGCGACGCGCGACGAGCCGAACGGCACGGCCGCGCTGTTGTTTCGCCGGGTGCAGCACGTCGTGGAGGTCGTCGAGCAGTCCCTCGGCGTGCGCCTCGACGTCGAAGGTCCCGACTACGCCCGCTTCATCCTGCATGTGCAGTTCCTGCTGCAGCGTCTCGTGAGTCGCACGATGCTGGCCAGCGGCGACACCTCGTTCTTCGAGTTCGCCAAGCACAGCTACCCCCGTTCGCACGAGATCGCCGAGCACGTGAAGGCGTACGTGCGCGGCGCGACCGGGTCGGATCTGACCGACGAAGAGCTGCTGTATCTCATCGTCCATGTCGAACGCCTCCGCGCACAGGTCACCCCTGGCACAGAAACCGACCCTGTGGTAACTTGATCGCAGATCCCTGGATCGTTACCGCGCAAGCGGGCGAAACCTGGACTCACCGAATGCTTCGGCATTCCCCGAGTCCAGGTTTTTTTGTTGCCCGGGCACAGGTGCCCGGCATCCCTTCACACACAAGGAAAGGCGAATCCGATGGCGGATTACGCAAAGACCGCGGCCGGCGTCCTCGCCGGCGTCGGCGGCGAAGACAACGTCACCTCACTCGTGCACTGTGCGACGCGTCTGCGCTTCGTCCTCAAGGACGAGAGCAAGGCGGATGCCGGGGCCGTCAAGGCGGTTCCGGGCGTCATCACGGTCGCCCAGGCCGGCGGCCAGTACCAGGTGGTCATCGGCAACGACGTGCCCGAGGTGTTCGCGGAGATCGGCAAGATCTCCCGCGTCGGCGGCGGCCAGGACAGCGCCCCGGCCGAAGGCCCGAAGGGCAACCTCTTCAACCGCTTCATCTCGATGATCTCGGCCATCTTCACCCCGGCGCTATGGACCCTGGCGGGCACCGGCCTGCTCAAGGCGTTCCTGTCGGCGGCCGCCACCTTCGGCTGGATCGACCCCGCCTCCTCGACCTACGTCGTGCTGTTCGCGCTGTCCGACGCGTTCATCAACTTCCTGCCGATGGTCCTGTCGATCACCGCGGCGCGCTACTTCAAGGCGAACGAGTGGACGTCGCTGGCCATCGCCGGCGCCCTCGTCTATCCGACGATCGTCGCACTCAACGGCGCCCCCGACCTCACGTTCTTCGGCATCCCGTTCACGATGGTCAGCTACGTCTCCAGCGTCATCCCGATCATCATCGTCGTGTGGCTGCAGAGTCACGCCGAGAAGTTCCTCTACGCAAAGCTCCCCGCCGCGATCCGCCGTTTCGTCACTCCGATGATCGTCGTGCTCGTCGCCGTACCGCTCGTGTTCGTCGTGGTCGGTCCGATCTCCGACCTGCTCTCGCGCGGCGTCGGCAACGCGGTCAGCTGGGTGTGGGAGGTCGCCCCGTGGGCGGGCGGCGCGATCATGGGCGGCCTGTGGCAGGTGTTCGTCATCTTCGGTCTGCACTGGGGTCTCGTCCCGGTCTTCCAGGTGGAGTTCCAGACGACCGGTCAGATCCTGCTGATCGGCCCGGTGTTCGCCGCCGTGCTGGCCCAGGCGGGTGCCGTCGCCGGTGTCTGGGTGCGCGCGAAGAACAAGAACCTCAAGTCGCTCGCGGCTCCCGCGACACTCTCCGGCTTCCTCGCCGGCATCACCGAGCCCGCGATCTACGGCATCAACCTGCCCCTCAAGCGCCCGTTCGCCTTCGGCGTCGTCGGCGGCGCCCTGGGCGGCGCGATCATCGCTCTCGGCGGCGTCTTCTCCAAGGCGTTCGTCGTCCCCTCCGGCCTCGCGCTGACCGCCCTGCTCGGCAACGGCAACATGGTGATGCTGGGCCTGGGCCTGCTCGCCGCGATCGTGCTCCCGTTCCTGCTCGTCGTGATCGTCGGCTTCAAGGAGCCCGCCGATGACACCGTCGCGACGGCCACCCCCACCCCGGTCGCCGCGAACGATGTCACGGTGCTGGCTCCCGTCGACGGCACCGTCATCCCGCTGAACGAGGTGGCCGACGCGGCCTTCGCCGACGGCGCCCTGGGCCAGGGCGTGGCGATCCAGCCGCGCTCCGGAGCCGTGTACGCGCCGTTCGCCGGCACGGTCGTGGCCGCCTTCCCCACCGGTCACGCGTTCGGGTTGCGTCACGCCGACGGCACCGAAGTCCTGATCCACATCGGCCTGGACACCGTCAAGCTGGGCGGCGCCCACTTCTCCGTGAAGGTGACCACCGGACAGCAGGTGGCCGCGGGCGACCTGCTCGTCGAGTTCGACAGTGACGCCATAGAGAAGGCCGGATACGACCTGACGACGCCTGTCATCGTGACCAACCCCGACCTGTACCCCGCCATCACGGATGCCGCGTCCGGCCCGATCGCCCACGGTGAGCCCCTGTTCACCGCCGTGTCGGTCGACTCCGTCACCGCCGCGAAGTGACACCGGACACGCAAGGAGAATCATCATGAGCACCACCACATCCCCCTTCCCCGAGGGCTTCCTCTGGGGAGGCGCCACCGCCGCCAACCAGCTGGAGGGCGCCTACAACGAGGGCGGCAAGGGACTGTCGGTCCAGGACGTCATGCCCCACGGCATCGTCGGCCCGCGCACCGCGGTCCCCACCGAGGACAACCTGAAGCTGGTCGGCATCGACCACTACCACCGCTACGCCGAGGACATCGCACTGTTCGCGGAGATGGGCTTCACGACCTACCGGTTCTCGATCGCGTGGAGCCGCATCTTCCCGAAGGGCGACGAGACGGAGCCCAACGAGGAGGGGCTGGCGTTCTACGACCGCCTTCTCGACGAGCTCGACAAGCACGGCATCGAGCCGCTCGTCACGATCTCGCACTACGAGACGCCGCTGCATCTCGCCGAGACGTACGACGGATGGACGGACCGGCGGCTCATCGGCTTCTACGAGCGCTACGCCCGCACGCTCTTCGAGCGCTTCGGCTCCCGCGTGAAGTACTGGCTGACCTTCAACGAGATCAACTCGCTGCTGCACGCACCGTTCATGTCTGGCGGCATCAACACGCCGAAGAGCGAGCTCAGCGAGCAGACGCTCTATCAGGCGATGCACCACGAGCTGGTCGCCTCGGCGCGCGCCACCCGCATCGCGCGGGAGGTCGCCCCGAACGCCCAGATCGGCTGCATGGTCCTGTCGATGCCGGTCTACCCGCTGACGCCGTCGCCCGCCGACGCGCTGGCGGTCATGGACTTCGACCACTCGAACCTGGTCTACGGCGACGTGCACACGCGCGGCGCCTACCCGGGTTACTTCCTGCGGACTCTTCGCGAGAAGGGCATCGAGCTCGAGATCACCGACCAGGATCGCGAAGACCTGCAGAACACGGTCGACTTCGTCTCGTTCAGCTACTACATGTCCGTGGCCGCGACGGCCGACCCCGCGAAGAAGGTCACGGGCGAGGGCAACATCATGGGCGGCGTGCCGAACCCGACGCTCGAGGCGAGCGAGTGGGGATGGCAGATCGACCCGGTCGGGCTGCGCCTGGTGCTGAACCAGTTCTGGGACCGGTGGCAGAAGCCGCTGTTCATCGTGGAGAACGGTCTGGGCGCGAAGGACGAGCTCGTCGAGATCGACGGCGTGAAGACGGTCGTCGACGGCTACCGCATCGCGTACCTGAACGACCACCTCGTGCAGGTCGGGGAGGCGATCGCCGACGGCGTGAACGTGCTGGGCTACACCTCCTGGGGATGCATCGACCTGGTCTCGGCATCCACCGCCCAGCTCAGCAAGCGATACGGCTTCATCTACGTCGACCGCAACGACGACGGGTCGGGCACCCTCGATCGCTACAAGAAGAAGTCCTTCCACTGGTACGCCGACGTGATCCGCACGAACGGCGGTGCGCTGACCGTATGACCCGCGCGATCTTCCTCGATGTCGACGGGACGATCATGCAGGCAGGGCGCCACATCCCGCTCTCAGCGGTGGAGGCGATCCGCGCCGCCCGTGCTCGGGGACACCTGGTGTTCCTGAGCACGGGGCGCGGCACGGCCGAGCTGCACGGCGAGCTGATGGACATCGGCTTCGACGGCGCCGTGACCAACGGCGGCGCGTTCGCCAGCCTCGGTGGGCGGATCGTCTCGGCCACCCTCTTCACTCCCGACGAGGTCGCGCGGCTGCAGCGCTACCTGGTCGAGAACGATCTGCACGGCTACTTCCAGTCGTACGACCAACTGTTCGGTTCGGCGGAGCTGTCCGCGCTGTTCGCCGAGAGGTTCGGTGCCGCCGGCCTTCCGGGCAAGGTCTTCCACGAGCCGCACGAGATCGATGAGGCGCTCCTCGCGAAGCTCGTGTTCGTGACCGATGACGAGGATGCCGCGGCGCGGGCTCTGGCCGAGCTGGCGGACGACTTCGAGGTCGTCGGGGGCACCATCCCGGTGGCCTTCGCCGCCTCGGGCGAGATCGCTCCGCGCGGCGTGCACAAGGGAGCCGCGATCCGCTCGCTGCTCACCGAACTCGACCTCGACGCACGCGACGCGGTCGGCATCGGCGACAACTGGAATGACGTCGAGATGTTCGCCGCGGTCGGCACCGCGGTCGCGATGGGCAATGCGGTCGACGGCGTGAAGGAGCTGGCCGATCAGGTCACCGCCGCGATCGACGAGGACGGCCTCTACCTCGCGTTCGTCCGCAACGGCCTGATCTGACCCGCACGCCGCACGCCGCACGCCGCACGCCGCCGTCGCGCCGTCAGCGCATCGAGGCCGCCAGCGCCGCGATGTGCGCCGGAGTCGTGCGGCAGCAGCCGCCGACGAGCCGGGCGCCGGCCGCGATCCACGCACTCGCCAGCGCCGTCGGCACGCCGCCCTCGCCCCTCCAGACGCGGGCGGCGGCATCCCAATGCTCGCCGGAGTTCGGGTAGGCGATGCCGACCACACCCGGCGGCACCGCGGCGAGGGCGGGTGCCACCGCGTCGGGCGGGCAGCAGTTGACCCCCACCGCGACGACGCCCGGCGCCGAGGCCGCGTCGGCGAGGGCCGCGGCCAGATCCGCACCCGCGAAGCCGCTGCTGGCTGCGGACAGGCTGATCCAGACCGGCAGATCGGGGCGGCCGAGACGGTCGAGCTCGGCGGCGAGCGCCTGCACTTCGAGCCGGCTCGGGATCGTCTCGATGGCCAGGGCGTCGACCCCGGCATCCGCCAGCACCGCGAGCCGACGCCGGTGGAAGGCGCGGAGCACGTCGACGTCGACGTCGTAGGCGCCCGTGTACTCGCTGCCGTCCGCGCGGACGGCGCCGAAGGGGCCGACGGATGCCGCGACGAACGCCTCGCCCGCCTCGCGCGCGAGCACGACGCTGCGACGCAGCAGCTCGTCCACCTCGTCGTCATCCAGCCCGACGCCGTACGCGAGCTGGTACGAGGAGGTGACCAGCACGTCGGCGCCGGCGTCCACGAACTCGGCATGGGCGGCGCGGACCTCATCGGGATCGTCGCGCAGCAACCGTGCCGACCACATACGGCCGCTCAGATCGTTGCCGCGCGCTTCGAGCAGCGTACCGAGACCGCCGTCGAGCACGAGAGGACGGTCGCGGACAGCGGTGCGCAGGTCTGTGGGGGAAGTCATCGGTGCCACCGTAGCCGCTCGCCGCGGGAGGGGCGGTACGCAGCCCTAAACTGGCGCCATGGTGCCCTGGGAGAACCTGCTGGCTTTCGCGCTGACGGCGCTCGTGCTGATCCTGATCCCCGGCCCGGCGGTGCTGTTCTCGGTCGGTCGCACCCTCGCGCTCGGCCGCACGGGCGGGCTGCTGAGCGTCGCCGGCGTGAGCCTGGCGCTCATCCCGATCGTCGCCCTCGTCGCGGTCGGGGTCGGCGCGCTCGTGGCGCAGTCGATCGTCCTGTTCACGATCCTCAAGGTCATCGGCTCGCTGTACCTCGTCGCCCTCGGCATCCAGGCGATCCGCCACCGCAAGAGCGCGGCAGCGGCGCCCGATCTGACCGGGCTGCCGCGCGGGCACGCCCGTCAGCTCTGGCAGGGCTTCGTCGTGGGCGTCACCAACCCGAAGACGCTGGCCTTCTTCGTCGCGGTGCTGCCGCAGTTCGTCGATCTGAAGGCGGGCGCGGTGCCGCTGCAGCTCCTGGAGCTCGGCCTGGTGTTCGCGGTGCTCGCCGTCGTGTCCGACTCGATGTGGGTGCTCGCCGCCGCCGCGGCACGAACGTGGTTCGCGCGCTCGCCGAAGCGCATCGAGCGGCTGACCGCGACCGGCGGCGGAATGATGATCGGGCTCGGCGGCATCCTGCTCATCACCGGGCCGAAGCACTGACGTTCGGTCCGGTGACCACCGCGACACCGGGAGTTCAGCCGTACCGGGGAGAATGGATGCCGTGAGCTCCTCGTCGATAACCCCGTCCCGCCGCCGCATCATCTTCATCGACATCGACGGGACGATCCTCGAACACGGGGCCCAGATGTCGGCCTCGACGCCGGTCGCCATCGCCGCCGCACGCGCGAACGGTCACCTGGTGTACCTGTGCACGGGTCGCGCGGCCGGCGACATCAACCCGAAGGTTCGCGCCATCCCCGTCGACGGCGCCATCACCAACGGCGGCGCCTTCGCCGTCCGCGGCGACGAGCAGATCGTCGCGCACCTCATGCCGCGCCCCCTCGTCGACCGGATGATCGCCTATTTCGAGGAGCACGGGGCGCACTACTTTCTGCAGACCGACGGCACGGTCTACGTCAGCCCCGGCGTGCTCGAGCACGCCCGCCGCTTCGTGCGGACCCATCCCCCGGTCGACGAACGCGCGGCGGCCGACGCCTCGGAGGACGTCGCCCTCCTCAACCACTACCGTCCGCTCGACGAGGTCGACCTGGATGCCGTGGTCAAGGCCACCTTCCTCAGCACGGCCAGCGACACGCTCACCCGCGCCGCCGACGAGCTGGGACCGCAGTTCCATGTGATCCCCGGTTCCATCCCGCTGCCCGGCGGCTCGAACGGCGAGATCTGCCAGCAGGGGGTCAACAAGGGCGCGGCGATCACCGAGGTGCTCGCGGTGCTCGGGATGGATGCCGCCGACGCCATCGGTATCGGCGACAGCTGGAACGACGTCGAGATGTTCCAGGTCGTGGGCACCGCCGTCGCGATGGGCGGTGCCGATCCCGAACTGCAGGCGATGACCGACATGGTCACCACCGGTGTGCTGGAGGACGGCGTCAGCAACGCCCTGACGCGCCTCGGCCTGATCTGACACCGCGTCTCGACGCGCTCCGCTCGCTCGACGACCGGGAGTGACACCTCCGGTCGTTGAGCGAGGAGCGCAGCGACGAGTCGAAACGCAGGGCTCAGAGGAAGATGTCGGGGAACAGCTCGTGGTCGGGCGTGCCCGGTGTCGCCGCGTAGCGGGAGAAGTCCGTCACCCCGGCATCGCGCAGCACCTGCTCGACGATGAGTGTCTGACCGGTGTACTCGCGCGCCGGACGCGTGAGCACTTCGTACGCCGCGTCGGCGTAGACCTCGGGGGTGCGGCTGACCTTCATCATCCGGTCGCCGCCGAGGGCGAACTGCACGGCGGCCGTGGCGATCGTCGTCTCGGGCCACAGGGTGTTGGCGGCGATGCCGTGCTCCGCGAACTCCGCCGCCATCCCGAGTGTCGCCATCGTCATCCCGTACTTGGCGAGGGTGTAGCCGGTGTGGGCACCCAGCCAGCGCGGCGTGATGTTCAGCGGCGGCGACAGCGACAGGATGTGCGGGTTCTCGGCATCCTTCAGGATCGGCACGGCCGCACGGCTGAGCATGAACGTGCCGCGGACGTTGACGTCCTGCATGAGGTCGTAGTTCTTCGCGGCGAGCTCGAGCGAGCCCGACAGATCGATCACCGAGGCGTTGTTCACGACGATGTCGATGCCCCCGAACTCGCCGTGGGTCTTCAGCACCGCCGCGGTGATGTCATCGTCGTTGCGCACGTCGCCGACGATCGGCAGTGCCCGCCCACCGGCCGCCTCGATCTCGGCCGCGGCGCTGTGCACGGTGCCGTCGAGCTTGGGGTGCGGCGTGTCGGTCTTGGCCATGAGGGCGATGTTGGCGCCGTCGCGCGCGGCCCGCAGCGCGATGGCGAGGCCGATGCCACGGCTGCCGCCGGACATGAGGATGGTCTTTCCGGCGAGGGTCATGCGCGTTCCTTGTCAGAGGTCGGAGAGGTGGATGCCGCGGCGAACGCGGCGACACGGGCCTTCGCCTGTGGAGTGTCGAAGCTGGCGCCGATCGTGCGGGCTTCGTCGTCGAGGTTGTCGGCGAAGGCGCGCCGCGCGCCGGCGCGCACGAGGCGCTTGGCCTGCCCGAACGCGGCCGTCGCGCCGCCCAGCCAGAACCGGGCGAGCTCCGCGGCGCGAGCCCCCGGATCGTCGGCGATCTCGGTGATGAGACCCCACTCCAGCGCCGTGGGGGCATCGATCGTGACGTCGTCGAGCAGCATCCGCAGCGCACGCGTCTGCCCGATGGCCGCGGGAAGAAGCGTCGAGACGCCGAGGTCGGGAGTCAGCCCGATGTTGGCGTACTTGCTGACGAACCGCGCGCGCGGTCCGGCGACGACGTAGTCGGCGGTGAGCATGAGCCCGAGGCCGCCGCCGGCGACGGCGCCCTGCACCGCCGCGACGATCGGGATGGCGGACTCGACGAACGTGCGGATGCCGTCGTGGATGATGTGGGCCATGGCCGTGATGTCTTCGCCGCCCGAGCCGGAGGACGCCATCTCTACGACGTCGCCGCCGGCGCAGAAGGCGGGGCCCGCGGCATCCAGCACGATCGCGCCGACCGTCGGATCCGCGGTGATCTCGTGGGCGAGGTCGCGCCAGAGCGTGCCCATCTCGAAGCCCATGGCGTTCAGCGACGCGGGCCGGTTGAACGTGAGCCGCGCGAGCGCGCCGTCACGGGTGTGGATGATCGAGGCGGTCACTTCGGCGCCATCCGGATGGCGCCGTCGAGACGGATCGTCTCACCGTTGAGATAGCCGTTGCGGACGATCTCGGCGACCAGACTCGCGTACTCGTCGGGCCTGCCGAGCCGGGCCGGGTAGGGCACCTGCTGCCCGAGGCTCTCCTGCGCGGCTTCGGGCAGGCCGGCGAGCATCGGCGTCTCCATGATCCCGGGGGCGATCGTGACCACGCGGATGCCGTAGCGCGCCAGCTCGCGGGCGATCGGCAGCGTCATCGCGTGCACACCGCCTTTGCTCGCGGAGTAGGCGGGTTGACCGATCTGACCGTCGAACGCCGCGACCGACGCGGTGTTGACGATGACGCCGCGGTCGCCGCCGTCGGCGGGCTCCGTCTTCGCGATGGCGGCGGAGGCCTGCGCGATGACGTTGTACGTGCCGATGAGGTTGACGCGGATGATGCGCTCGAAGTGGGCGAGGTCGCTCGGCGACCCGTCGCGCTCGAGCACCTTGGCGGGCGGGGCGATGCCCGCGCAGTTGACCACGACCCGCAGCGGTCCCCGTGCCGCGGCGGCCTCGACGGCCGCGGCGATCTGGGCCGGGTCGGTGACGTCGGCCGCCGCGAAGGTGCCGCCGAGCTGCGCGGCGCGGTCGGCGCCGGCCGAGGAGGCGAGATCGACGATCACGACGTGGGCGCCCGCATCGGCGAGCCGTCGGGCGGTGGCGAGGCCGAGGCCGCTGGCCCCGCCGGTGACGAGCGCGGATGCGCCGGCGATGTCCATGGATTCTCCTTCGAAGTCCGGGCCGGTCCCGTCGCTCAGCGACGGATCGTGCTACTGAGTGCCAGCATACGCGGTACTACGTCTCACCATGCCATCTCAGCGCGGGCCGAGGATCTCCCCCAGTCGCGACAGCAGGTCGTCGGGACGTGCGAGCAGCGCACGCGAGTCCGCAACGGCGACCATGTGACCGACGAGACGCGCCGCCAGCGCGGCATCCCGCCGCCGATATCCCGAGAGGTAATGCGCCGTCGCACGCCACTCCAGGACCGCACCGTCGTCGGTCGTGACCCGGACGGGAAAGGTCGGCGTCTCGGCGATATCCCCCGACGAGCCGCCGAAGATGCCCTCGATCAGCGGAACGAGGGTGTCGCCGAGGGCAGGATGCGGCCACCACGTCGTCGGCACGTCGGCGACCAGCGCACGCACCTGCGCCCAGGGCACGAAGCCCGCGGGCGCGTCGCCGAGGGCGGGTTGAAGGCCGTCGGGACGCAGACGAACGTGGCGAGCCGCGGCATCCCCGAGAGCCACAGCCGGCCCATCGGTGTCGTCGAGAGCGGTGAGCGCGCCGACACGGCGGGCGACGGAGGTGGGCACACTTCATCTCACCATGGACGCCGCCACGGGCGCGAGAGGCAGGATGGATGCCGTGAGCATCCCCGGCGACGACATCGAGGTTCCCCCCTCCCTGAGCCGGCTCGCGGGAGGCGCCCTCCTCACGCCGGTCTGGCGCAACGCGATCGGCGGAGTCACCTTCCGCACCGACGACGGTCGCTACATCAAGCACGGGCCGCGCAACGCGGAGACGACGATGGCCGGCGAAGCGGCGCGGCTGGCCTGGGCGGGCGCGTACACGCCGGTGCCGCACGTGCTGGTCCACGGCGCCGACGACCGGAACGAGTGGATGGTGACGCGGGCGATCCCGGCGCGGTCCGCCGTCGATCCGCACTGGCTCGCCGACCCTGCGACGGCGGTGGCCGCCGTCGGAGCAGGGCTGCGCGCACTCCACGACGCGTTGCCCGTGCGAGACTGCCCGTTCGATTGGTCGGTGCCGGCTCGTGTCAGGGCGGCGAAGCGGCGCGGCATCCGGCTCCCCCTGCAGCGGGCGGCAGCGCCCTCGGTCGATCGACTCGTCGTCTGCCACGGTGACGCGTGCTGCCCGAACACGCTGCTCGACGACGACGGTCGCTTCAGCGCCCACGTCGACCTCGGCGCACTCGGCGTCGCCGACCGCTGGGCCGACATCGCGGTCGCCGCGATGAGCACCGAGTGGAACTACGGACCGGGCTGGGAGGGCGCCCTCCTGCAGGCCTACGGCGTCGCGGCGGATGCCGAGCGCATGCGGTTCTACCGCGACCTCTGGAACGCGACCTGACCCCCGCCCCGCCGAACGGAATCGGGGTCGCATACGGCCGTCATTTCTCGCGAGAGGCGACCGTATGCGACCCCGATCCGGGTGTCGCGCGGAGGCGAGATCAGTTCACGTCGGCGTCGACCCAGTCCATCGACTTGGTGACGGCCTTCTTCCAGAGGCGCAGCTGGCGCTCACGCTCGGCGACATCGTCGTTCGGCGTCCAGCGCTTGTCCTCCTGCCAGTTGGCCCGCAGCTCGTCGAGGTCGTTCCAGAAGCCGACCGCGAGTCCGGCCGCGTACGCCGCGCCCAGCGCGGTCGTCTCGGCGACGACCGGCCGCACCACCGGAACGCCCAGGATGTCGGCCTGGAACTGCATGAGCGTGTCGTTGGCGATCATGCCGCCGTCGACCTTCAGCTCCGTGAGGTCGACGCCCGAGTCCGCGTTGACGGCATCCAGCACCTCGCGCGTCTGGAAGGCCGTGGCCTCCAGCGCGGCACGGGCGATGTGGTTGCGGTTCGCGAAGCGGGTGAGACCGACGATCGCGCCACGGGCGTCGGGACGCCAGTACGGCGCGAACAGGCCCGAGAAGGCAGGCACGAAGTACACGCCGCCGTTGTCGTCGACCTTCGTGGCCAGCTCCTCCACCTCGGGGGCGGAGGAGATGATGCCGAGCTGGTCGCGCAGCCACTGGATGAGCGACCCGGTGACGGCGATCGATCCCTCCAGTGCGTAGTGCGCCGGTCCGTCGCCCAGCTTGTAGCCGACCGTCGTGAGCAGGCCGTTCTCGCTCTTCACGATCTCGGTTCCGGTCTGGAAGATCAGGAAGTTGCCGGTGCCGTAGGTGTTCTTGCTCTCGCCGGCATCGAACGCCGCCTGGCCGAAGGTCGCCGCCTGCTGGTCGCCGAGGATACCGGCCACCGGGGTCTCGCGCAGGAGCGAGGTGTCGCGCGCCTCGCCGTAGACCTCGCTGGAGGAGCGGATCTCGGGCATCATCGAGCGCGGCACACCGAAGTCGGCGAGGATGTCGTCGCGCCACTCGAGCGTCTTCAGGTCCATGAAGAGCGTCCGGGACGCGTTCGTGACGTCGGTCGCGTGCACGCCGCCGTCGGGTCCGCCGGTCAGGTTCCAGAGCACCCAGGTGTCGGTCGTGCCGAAGATCAGGTCACCGGCTTCGGCCTTCTCGCGCGCCCCCTCCACGTTCTCGAGGATCCAGACGATCTTCGTGCCCGAGAAGTACGTCGCCAGCGGCAGGCCCACGATGTCCTTGTAGCGCTCGACTCCCACGTCGCCCGCGAGCCGGTCGACGATGGGCTGGGTGCGCGTGTCCTGCCAGACGATCGCGTTGTACACCGGGATGCCGGTGTTCTTGTCCCACACGACGGCGGTCTCACGCTGGTTGGTGATGCCGACCGCGGCGATGTCGTGCCGCGTCAGGTTTGCACGACCGAGCGCGATGCCGATGACCTCGCGCATGTTGTCGCGGATCTCGATCGGGTCGTGCTCGACCCAGCCGGCGCGCGGCATGATCTGCTCGTGCTCCTTCTGGCCGACGGAGATGATCGAGCCCTTCTTGTCGAAGACGATCGCGCGGCTGGAGGTGGTGCCCTGATCGAGGGCGATGATGTAGTCACTCATGAGTGGACGTCCTTGTCTAGGTGTCTGTGTTGAGGATCGGGAACGGATCAGAGGTGCGCGAGGTGCAGCAGCGCCGGTGCGGCGAGCGCGGCGATCGTGCCACCGAGCAGCGGGCCGACGACGGGGACCCACGCGTACGACCAGTCACTGGAGCCCTTGCCCTTGATCGGCAGGATCGCGTGCGCGATGCGGGGGCCGAGGTCACGGGCCGGGTTGATCGCGTAGCCGGTCGGCCCACCGAGCGAGGCGCCGATGCCGACCACGAGGAGGGCGACGGGGACGGCGGTGAGCGGGCCGAGGGCGCCCGGGGTGCCGATCTGGACGTCACCGTAATCGGCGAACGCGAAGATGACGAACACGAGCACGAAGGTGCCGATGACCTCGGTCACCAGGTTCCAGCCGTAGGAGCGGATGGCGGGACCGGTGGAGAAGACGCCGAGCTTGGTGGCCGCGTCGGGCTCCTCGTCGAAGTGCTGCTTGTAGGCGAGCCAGCAGAGCACCGCACCGACGAACGCACCCACCAGCTGCGCGGCGATGGCCACGAAGAACTGCGCGACGCCGATCTTTCCGGCGATCAGCAGCGCGATCGACACGGCGGGGTTCAGCTGCGCGCCGGAGTAGGACGAGACCAGCACACCCGCGAACACCGCCAGGCCCCAGCCCCAGTTGATCATCAGGGTGCCGCCGCCGAAGCCCTTCGACTTGGCGAGAATGACGTTGGCGACGACGCCGCCGCCGAGCAGGAGCAGCATCGCCGTCCCGACGAGCTCTGACACGAAGTAGAGCCCGAGATTGATGTCGTGCATGTCAGCATTGACCTTTCTGCAGAGGTTCCCCCGGCGACGCCGCCGGGCGGGAAGGATGACCTGAAGGGGATGCCGGCGTCAGGCCGCGCCGGATTCTAGAAGCGGCTCCTCCTGCCTCTCATGCGCTCAAGGGCGCCAGGTGGGAGGTCTCGACGTCGATGCGGTGCCGCTCCTGGAGCACGCGGGCCGCATCGTCGATCTGGGCACGGATGGCATCGGCATCCCATCCGAGAACCGGGGCCGCTGCCTCGGCCACTTCGGCGAGGGTCTCGGCGGTGACGCCGCCGACGAAGGCGATGTGCGTGCGGCGCAGCAGCAGATCGATGAGTGTGACCACCTCCTCGCGCTCGGCCAGGAAGGCGATCTCCTCCGCCGAGTAGCCCGGGGCGTGCTCGAGCGGACGCTGGTTGACCGGAAGCGTTGCGAGCATCTCGGTGGCGTAGGTGCCGTAGCGCTCCAGCATGCGATCGGCGAAGGCGGCGCTGTGGGCTCCGCGGTGAGCTTCGAGCCAGCGGGACCGGTCGGCGTCGGTGCGCGGATACCCGGCGCCGCCGCCGATCGCGAGATCGAGCGTCGAGATCCGACGCGGGCGGCCGAGCGCGGCGAGCACCTCGGTGGACAGGTGCTCGGCGAGGGCGCGGAAGGTCGTCCACTTCCCCCCGACCAGGCTCATCACCGCAACGCCGTCGGCCCCGCCCAGGCGCGCCTTCTCGATGCGGTAGTCGCGCGACACGAAGCCGGGGGCGACGTCGTCGTGACGCGGCAGCGGACGGATGCCCGAGAAGGTGTAGACGATCTGCGAGCGGTCCACCGTGATGTGCGGGAAGACCTGGGCGATGAGATCGAAGAAGTACGAGATCTCGTCGTCGGTGCAGACGGTCGGGGTCGAGGGGTCGGCGTCGATGTCGGTCGTGCCGACCATGACGCGGCCCTTCAGCGGGTAGATCAGAACGATCCGACCGTCGGCCGCCTCGAAGAAGATCTCGTTGCCGCGGGTCGCCTCCAGCAGCTCCGGGTTCTCCAGCACGATGTGCGAGCCCTTCGTCCCCCCCATGAAGCGGGTAGGGGCGCCCAGAGCGCCATTGGTGATGTCGGTCCACGGCCCACTCGTGTTGACGACGACGTCGGCGGTGAAGGGGAACTCTTCGCCGGTGACGGTGTCGCGGATGATGACCGCCGTGCCGTCGGCGCCGACGACGGGCGCGTAGTTCGCAGCGCGCGCGGACTCTTCCCGCGCTCCGTCGCGCAGCACGTCGAGCGCGAGCCGCTCGGGGTCGTGCATGGAGGCGTCGTAGTAGGTCGCGGTGTAGCGGAACCGGTCGTCGAGGTCGGGGAACAGCTCGCGCGAGCGGCGACGGCCGTGGAAGCGGTGGCGCGGCACGGCGCCCCCGTCGCGCGAGAAGGTGTCGTACATCACGAGGCCGAGCTTGATCAGCAGCGCACCGCGCTCGCTCGGCTTGCCACGACCGTGCGTGACGAGCAGGCGGAAGGGGGCGGTGAGGATGCCGGAGATGGTGCGGTGGATCGGAATCGTCGTGGGCAGCGGGCGCACGAAGTGGGGCGCGTTGCGCACGAGCCGGTTGCGCTCGGTCACCGACTCCTTCACGAGACGGAACTCGCCGTTCTCCAGGTAGCGCACTCCGCCGTGGATCATGTGGCTGGATGCCGAGGAGGCGCCGCTGACATAGTCATCGCGTTCGACGAGAGCGACGTCGACGCCCTGCAGGGCGAGGTCGCGGAACGTCGCGATGCCGTTGATGCCACCCCCGATGATCAGGACCTCCGCATGGGGGCGGTCCTTCAGGGCCTGGATGTTCGGACGGATCGTCGCCTTCGACTCGGTCATCGCTCTTCCTTCCGCGGCTTCGCAGTGTCTCGCCGCGCGTTTTTCACGGTGGAACGGATCTACACTGAAACGTCGGTGAACGAACGCGCAAACGATCTGAACATACGTGCATCGTAGCCCGCACTCTGCACGAATGTGCATGATCAGGAGGACCCGTGAGCATCGAGACCGACGCCGAGGCGCGAGCCCGTGACGCGCTGCACGCCGCACAGCTGTATTACGTGCAGGACCAGACGATGGAGCAGATCGCCGCCGAGATGAAGCTGTCGCGATCGTCGGTCTCGCGCCTGATCGCGCACGCCCGAGAGATCGGCCTGGTGGAGATCACGGTTCATTCGCCGCAGGAGGCCACGAGCGTCGTCGCCCGCCGACTGTCCGAGCGCTACGGCATCTCGGTGCATGTCGTCAGCACTCCGCCGCGAACGACCGACGCCGAGCGCCTGGAGCGCACCGCGCGCACCGCGGCGCACGTCCTGTCGACCACGCTCGATCCCCAGGCGAGCATCGGCATCGCCTGGGGTGCGACGGTGTCGGCGATCGCCCGCCACCTGCCGACCAAGCGGTTGCGCGAATCGCAGATCGTCCAGATGAACGGCGCGGCGAACGAGTCGACCTCCGGCATCAGCTACTCGGGTGCCATTCTGGAGCGCTTCGGCCAGGCGTTCGGCACCGACGTCCAGCAGTTTCCCGTGCCCGCCTTGTTCGACGACCCGCATACGAAGCAGCTGCTGTGGCGAGAGCGCTCCATCCGCCGCGTTGTGGACGCGCAGGCGCGCGTGCAGGTGTTCGTGTTCGGGCTGGGCTCCCCCCAGGCCGACGTTCCCTCGCACGTCTATGCCGGCGGCTACCTGACCGGGGAGGACCTGAGAATGCTGCTGCGCGACGGCGTCGTCGGCGACTGCGCCACCGTGTTCTACCGGCTGGACGGCTCGACCTCCGGCATCGAGCTCAACGACCGCTCGAGCGGGCCTTCCTTCGACGTCATCCGCCGTATCCCTCGTCGCCTGTGCGCCGTGTCGAGCCTGTCCAAGATCGACGCGCTGCGCGGCGCGCTGGCGGCGGGGCTGATCACCGAACTGGTCGTCGAGGAGGCGCTCGCCCGCCGCGTCGTGGAGCTGCCGCTCAACGCGGGCCGAGGATGAAGTTCCACGTGCCCGCGGCGACGGCGACCGACACGGAGACCGCCGAGATCGCGACGCCCACCGCCACGAGCATCCACTCCCGCCCACCGAAGCGGGAGACGCGGGCCCAGGTTCGGCGACCGGGAGCACCGAAGCCGCGGGCCTCCATCGCGGTGGCGAGCTTGGAGCCGCGCCGGATGGAGAGCACGAGCAGGGCGAACGCCATGCCGGCGAAGCGTCGAATCCGACCCTGATCGGCGATGCCGCGGGCCCGGCGGGCCAGTTCGAGAGCCCTCCAGTCCTCGAGGAACAGTCCGACCATCCGCAGTCCCGCCAGCGCGCCGAGCACGAAGCGCGCGGGCAGGTGCCAGACCTGGGCGAGCCCGTCGGCCAGATCGGTGGGATCGACGGTGACGAACAGCACGACCGAGGGCAGAGCCACGGCGAGCACACGGAAGAAGGTCGCGACGGCGAGCGTGAGCGAGCCCTCGCTGATGCGCACGACGAACCACTCGACGTAGACCGGCCCGGACGCCGCGCCGTAGAGCGCGATCGTCAGGGCCGTCAGGGGCGCGGCCAGCCACACCGGCCACGTCCGCATCCAGAACTCGCGCCAGCGCAGCCCCGCGAACAGGAAGAGGACGCTCTCCAGCGCCAGCGCGACCGCAGCCGACACCCAGTCCAGCGTCACGATCAGGGTCAGGGCGATCACGGCGCTGGCGGCGAGCTTGGCGACCGGGTTGAGCTGTGCGACGACACCGGGCCGGGTGCACGTGTTCGCGGCGAGCAGGCTCATGCCGCCGCCTGCGCACCCAGGGCGAAGCGCCGGGCGCGGAGCGCGTCGACGACGGCCTCGTCGTGGGTGATCGCCACGATCGCCGATCCGTCGTCGCGCAGGCGGGCGAGCAACGCGACCAGCTCCGCCCACGTGCGCGCGTCCTGACCGAAGGTCGGCTCGTCCAGCACGAGCACACGCGGGGCGGTGGCGAGGACGGCGGCGACGGTGAGTCGGCGTTTCTCCCCTCCCGACAGCGTGTACGGGTTGGCGGCGGCGAGCGCGCTCAGCCGCAAGCGTTCCAGGAGCTCGTCGACGCGGGCGGCGCAGGCGGCCTCGTCCATCCCGAGCGCGCGCGGCCCGACCTCGAGCTCGCCGCGCACCGATCGGGCGAGCAGCTGATGCTCCGGGTCCTGGAAGACGGTGCCGATGCGGGTGAGAAGCTCACGTGAGCGCCACGCGATCGGCGCCGGCGCGGCGCCGGCGGCGAGCGGCGCGGAGGCCGACAGCTCGCCGGATGCCGGGCGCAGCAGTCCCGCGAGGGTGAGCCCGAGCGTCGACTTGCCGGCGCCGTTGGGTCCCGTGATCGCGAGCACCTCACCCGCGCGGACCTCGAGATCGATGCCGGTCGCGACCGGCACGCCGCGCACCCGCGCGACGGCCAGCTCCCGCGCGCGCAGCAGCCCCTCCCCCGCGCCGGCAGCGGGCGGGGGAGGCACGGCCGGAGGGATGCCGGGAACCCAGACGCCCGCATCGGCGAGTTCCGCACCCCGCGCGCCGAGCACGCTCTGCGGGGGGCCGTCGGCGAGAAGGCCGTCAGCCCCGAGCACGATCACCCGGTCGACGAGGGGCAGCCAGACATCGACGCGATGCTCCACGACCACGAGCGTCGCCCCCGTGGCGTCGAGGACGCGTCCCACGGCGTCGCGGACGTCGGCGACGCCCACCGGGTCGAGGTTGGCGGTCGGCTCATCCAGCAGCAGCAGCCCCGGGCGCATGGCGAGCGCGCCGGCGAGGGCGAGGCGCTGCTTCTGCCCGCCCGACAGCGCGTGCGTGGGCCGGTCGATGCCGACGTCCAGCCGCACGGCATCCAGTGCGGCGTGCACCCGCGGCCAGATCTCCTCGCGCGGCACGCCCAGGTTCTCGCAGCCGAAGGCGACGTCGTCGCCCACCCGCGCCAGAATCACCTGCGCGTCCGGGTCCTGCAGCACGAGGCCCGCCCGTCCGCGCGCCGCCGCGGCCGGTGCCCCGTCGATCAGCAGCGCTCCCGCCGACTCTCCTTCTTCGTCGCCGCCCAGCACCCCGGCAAGTCCCTGGAGCAGGGTGGACTTGCCCGCGCCGGAAGCGCCGAGCAGGAGCACGCGCTCACCCGGGTCGATGCGCAACGAGACGTCGCGCACCGCCCAGGCCCGCCGTGACGCATGTCGCCAGCCCCATCCGTGGGCGCTGACCGCGGCCGGTGCGACCGATCCGCCGAGGTCGACCGCCACGTCAGACGAGGTCGCGGCGTTCGCGCCCCACGGCGAAACGATCCAGCGCGCCGGTCGCGGCAAGGCCCCGGGCGAGCACCCACGACAGGGCTCCGGCGATGACGGCGCCCGAGAGGGTGGTGCAGATCATGTAGATCACGGTGAACGCGGCGTCGGCCCCGGCATACCAGAGGATCAGGTTGTTGATGCCCCCCGCGATGGCCGCGCCGGCTCCGGCGAGGATCGCCACCGGCAGCTTCCACGTCCGGTAGAGGAACAGCAGGAAGACGAGCTCGGCTCCGAGCCCCTGGACGAGCCCGGCTTCCAGAGTGAGGAAGCCGCCCCACTGGTTGCCGACGAGGGCGGAGACGACGGCGGCGAGCGTCTCGGTGTACAGCGCCGCTCCGGGCTTGCGGATGATGAGCGCTCCGAGCACGCCGGCGAACAACCACGGACCGTCCAGCAGGCCCTGCATGCCGGGCAGCAGCGGGTCGAGCAGGCTCTTGGGGCCGAGGTAGCCGATGTTCCAGAGCAGGAAGATCAGGCCCGATGCGACGCCGATGACGCTGGCGACGACGATGTCGACAACTCTCCAGCGCAGACGGCCGATACCGATACGGGAATGGGATGCCGCGGCATCCGACGAGGTGGTGGTGGACGGGGACGCAGACGCGTGCATATTCTCTCCTCCCTGCGCCGGCATGATCCGGATCAGGTTCGACGGTCGAAGCGTGGATCGCTTCCTCTCAGCCCGGCTCACCGGACTCCCGTGGTTGTGCGCTCGAGTATAGCGGCGAACGGGTACGTTGGGCGGGTGACCTCGGACGCCGCGCCCCCGCCGTCGCGCCGCGCGCTGCGGGAGAGCACCGCCCCGACCGACACCATCGTCGTCCGCAATCGCGCGGGCCGCCGCGCGCTCGCCTGGGTCGACGACGAGACCGTCACCGGCGCGGTGGACACGTCGGCGGCCTCCACCGCCGCGCCCGACCTGCTGCAGAGGCGTCCGCGGCGTTCGCCCTTGCGCGCCGGCGTGGTCGTGCCGCTGCTCACCACTGTCGGCGTCTGCGGCGCCTACGCGGCTGCGACGCTCCTGTGGCCGCTGTGGGCCGTCGCGCCGACCGTGCGCGAGATCACGCCCGATGGGCCGGTGGCCACCGCCTCGACAGTGGCCTGGCCGGCCGCCGGTGCCGGCGCCGTCGGAGTCGCGGGATTCGATGCCGTCGCGGCCTCCTCGAGCGCACCCGTGTCGATGGCGAGCATCTCCAAGGTCGTCACCGTCCTGATGATCCTCGACGAGATGCCGCTGGCCGTCGGACAGTCCGGCCCGGAGTTCACCTTCACCTCGCGGGACCGCCAGACCTACTGGGACTACCTGGCCGACGACGAATCGGCGCTGGACGTGCCCGTCGGTGGCACGCTCAGCGAGTACCAGATGCTGCAGGGCATTCTGATGGGCTCGGCGGGCAACTACACCAATCGACTCGCCAGCACCCTCTGGCCCACCGACGAGGTCTTCGCGCAGGCCGCACGGGCCTGGCTCGACCGGCACGGCCTCGGGGCGATCACGCTGTCCGAACCGACGGGAATCGACCCGGCCAACACCGCCGAGCCGGCCGCCCTGGTCACCCTGGCGCAGATCGCCCTCGCCCACCCGGTGGTCGCGGAGATCGCCCGCACCCGCACGGTCGAGCTGCCCGGCGCGGGCGAGGTCACCAACACGAACGATCTGCTGAGCGATCCCGGCGTGGTGGGCCTGAAGACGGGCAGCCTGGCGGCGTTCTACAATCTGCTCGCCGCGAAGGACATCACCGTCGGCTCCACGCCGGTGCGCGTCTACGCCACCGCGCTCGGCCAGCCCACGGCGGAGGCACGCGATCAGGAGACGGCGCGTCTGCTGTCCGAGGTCACGGCCGAGGTCTCCAGGCCCCTCACGCTGCCGGCCGGCACGCTCGCCGGCGTCGTGAGCACCGCCTGGGGGGCGACGGCGAACATCGTGACGGATGCCGACGCGGCCGTGATCCTCTGGAACGTCGCAGCGGCGACGACGACCACGACGCTCGATCTGGGACAGGCCCGCACGGCGAATGCCGCCGTCGGGCAGGTGCTGGTGCGCGGCCCCCTGGGCGGGACCACCGTCGGGGTGCATCTGACGGCCGACCTCCCCGACCCCGACGCGTGGTGGCGTCTCACCCACCCGCTGCAGCTCTGGGGACTTGCGAACTGAGCCCGCCCGCGGCGGCGCGCGGCGTCAGAACGGCCAGATCAGCGGAACATACAGCACCGCCACCGCGAGGTACACGAACATCAGCGGCAACCCGAGCCTGCCGTAGTCGCCGAACCGATAGCCGCCCGGCTGCATCACCATGAGGTTCGCGGGCGTCGCGACCGGTGTGAGGAATGCCGCGGCTCCGGCGACGGTGAGCGCCATCATGAACGGCTGCACGCTCACCTGGAGCGACTGCGAGATCGCGACGGCGATGGGGATCACGACCAGGACGGTGGCGACGTTGGAGATGAACTGGCCGAGCACCATCGTCAGCACGCAGAGCACCAGCAGCGCCAGGTGGGGTGAACCGGTGCCGATGACGCCGAGGACGGCGCCCGCGACGACGTCGGCGGCGCCCGTCGACACGAAGGCGGAAGACAGCGGGACCATCCCGGCGATGAGGATGACGGTGGTCCACGAGATGGCGCGATAGGTCTGCGGAACGCTCAAGACCCGCGTCAGCACGAGTGCTCCGGCCGCGAGCAGTCCCGCCACGGCTGCGGGAACCAGGCCCGTCGCGAGCAGCAGGACCATCACCGCCAGGATGCCGATGGCCCGTTTGGCGCCTCGGCCGAGGGGAACCGCGCGCTGGAGGATCTGGGGAGGTGTGACGGCGATGACGTCGGGCGATTGGGTGTAGCGCGTCAGGGCAGCCCACGACCCCTGCACCAGCATCGCGTCACCGGCGCGCAACACGAGCGATCCGGCGACACCGGTGCCGCGTGAGGCGTTCGGCCCGTCCTCCTCGCCGCGGCGGACGGCGAGGATCACCAGGTTCTGCTCGCTCGTGGTCATGCCCGCCGATGCGGTGCGCCCGATGAGGCGCGAGCGGGGCGAGACCAGCACCTCGGCGACGCCCTCGCGCACGCTGAACAGGCGGCCGGTGTCGAGGTCGACGTCGTAGCTGTCGCGGAGGGTCTGGGCGTGCTCACGCGGATCGGGGGCGAGATCGCTCAGACGTTCGGCACTACGAGACGGCAGCAGCCGTCCTCCGCCGAGCGCGACGATGACGACGGTGCACACCACGAGAGGGATGCCGGCGAGCGCGAACTCGAAGAAGCCGAACTCCCGCCCGCCGGCGGAGACGGCGGCCTCACTGACCACGATGTTCACGGGGGTGCCGGTGAGCGTGAGCAGCGAGCCCGCACTGGCGGCGAATGCCAGCGGGATCAGCAGTTTCGACGGAGCGATGCCGGCACGTACGGCGACGACGACCACGACCGGCAGCAGTGCGGCGACGGCGCCGTTGATGGAGATGAAAGCGGTGAGCACGGCCGCCAGAGCGCCGATGACGACGGTGAGGCGGGCCCTGCCCGCGCCCGCGCGGGTGACGACCTGATGGCCCAGCCAGGCCGTGACACCCGTGGCATCCAGCGCTTCACTCACGACGAACAGCGACGCGATGAACAGCACCGTGGGGTCGCCGAACCCGGCGAACGCCTCGCCGAGGGTGAGCACCCCGGTGGCCCAGAGCGCGAGCGCGACACCCACGGCGACGAGCGCCAACGGCACCTTGCCGCTGACGAACGCGATGACCGCGAGCGCGAGGATCACGAAGGTCCAGCCGGCGGGGTCCATGCCCTCACCCTAGACGGCGAGCCGGACGCTCCTCAGACGAAGCGCACGGTCTGCTGCAGGCGTGTGCGCACGTCGAACAGCTCGTTGCCGCCGATGTCGCGGGCCCCGGTCAGGCCCCGCCGGAGCACCGTCGCCAACGCCGAACGGGCGACGACCGCGACCGGCAGCGAGCGCACCTTGCCGATCTCCTCGATCGCGCTGACGACGTCGTCGTCGGGCAGCACGACGATCGCGCCGCTGAAGCGGACACGCGCCGCGCGCGCCAGCACGCGTGCCCCCGTGACCAGGTCGGCGATCGGAGAACCCTCGACACCGTCACCGATCAGCTCACCGCGGCGCAGTCGCACCGGACCACCGAGATCCTCGCTGAGCAGAGCGTAGAGGCCGCTCGGTCCGAGCACGATGTGATCGACCTTCACAGACGCATCACGCGGGTCCACGGCGACGTCGTGCCACACCGTGTACCCCATTCCCAGGTCACCGATGACACGCGCACTGGCCTCTTCGGCGAGGGCATCCGCGAGCATCCGCTTCAGCTCGCGCGGGGCCGCGCGCACCAGCGCCGGGTCGTACGGGTCGGGCAGCTCGGTGCCGCGCCCCGCCCACTCGCGGATGAGATCCAGATAGCGCTCGCGGCGCCAGCCCCCGGGTTGACCGAACGAACGCGCCCGCGGGCGCGTGTCGGCCGGGCGCGACGGCGGACGCCAGCTCGTGCCGGCGCCGCTGCCGTCACCGTCGGCGCCGTCCGGACCGTATGACGGCGCCGAGGCGCCGAAACCGTGACCGCGATCGTAGGCGCTCCGGGCATCCGGCGTGCCGACGAGCTCCCACGCGCGCTGCACGTGGACGAAGAGCGCGGCATCGCCGCCGGTGTCGGGGTGGGTCTGACGCAGCCGCAGGCGATACGCCTTGCGGAGCTCGTCGTCGGCGGCATCCGCCGCGACCCCGAGCACCTCGTAGGCGGACGCGGAAAGGGGACTGTCGAACACGGGACCTCTCAGCGCTTCTCGTTGCGACGGGCGTAGGCCGCGGCGCTGCGGCTGGACAGGGCGAGCAGCACGAGGATGTCGAGCGCCAGGGCGGGCAGCGTCGTGAACAGCGTGATCTCCTGATCGCGCGCCCACCAGCTCGCGAAAGCGCTGGCGATGGACAGGGTGGCGACGCTCATCACCGCGACGCGTGCGAGGTTGCTGCCGAAGAACAGCAGGATCACGCACACGAGCTGGATCACCACGGCCGCACCGAGAACGACGAGCAGGACCGCGAGAGAGGCGTCGGCCAGATCAGGGGTGACATCGCCGCCGTCGAGATCGAGGACGAGCTGGCTCGCGTAGCCCGTCCAGTTCACCGCGAGCTCGACCATCGAGGCGATCCCGACGAGCGCGCTCAGCAGCACCAGGGCGGCACCGGTCACCGTCGTCGACGGCCGCGGCATCTTCGGGTCATGGGCGATCGGCTGCAGCAGCCGGGTCACCGGCTCGTAGGACGGCCGACGCTCGGGCCGCACGTGCCGCTGCCCGCTCATGCGACGGCCTCCTCGGAGATGCGCACGGCGCGCACGTCGACCACGGGCAGGTCGCCATCGGTGCGGATGCTGTCCCCGCCGCCGTTGCGGGCGTGGTAGCCCGTGGAGAAGTCCGCGATCACGTCCACCCGCACGGCCGGCTCGCCGGTTCGGAGAGTGGCGACGATGTGATCGCGCTCGACGTCGGTGTCGGCGTCGATGCGGTGGGTGACCTGCAGGGTGAACAGCGACAGCCCGACCGAGGTGTCGAACGTGCCCGCCGCCAGCCAGTCGACGCGGCGGCCTCCCGGCAGCAGCCACCCGTCCGGACATCTCCAGAAGCGCACGTGGTGGCGCTGCGCCGGGTTGCCGTCGACCTCTTGCTGATAGGCGAAGTCCTGCTGACGGCCGAAGAGGAACAGGGGGCTCACCGGGGCTTCGTGGTAGCTGCGGCGACGCAGGGTCGAGGTGACGATGCGCCAGGACGACGCGAAGGTGACGGGATCGGCCTTGGTCCACCCCGAGGCCCGCATCGCCCGCTCGATCTGCTCGCCGTCTCCCAGGAAGGCGAGGTTCACAGGGTCGCCGAGAAGCCCGTCGCTCGTGCGGGCGCGACCGATGAAGTAGTCGGGCACGTAGATCGTCGTCAGGAT
The DNA here is from genome assembly GCF_003634765.1 of Microbacterium sp. AG790. Taxonomy (NCBI): domain Bacteria; kingdom Bacillati; phylum Actinomycetota; class Actinomycetes; order Micrococcales; family Microbacteriaceae; genus Microbacterium; species Microbacterium sp. AG790. The sequence continues at coordinate 115,296 of NZ_RBWZ01000006.1, read as the reverse complement.
CCGGTGCAGTCGGGGCAGCACGAGGTAGGCCAGCAGCAGCCAGAACAGCAGGAAGCCGAGGATGCCCCACCACCCGACCGCGAAGCTCTCGGTGAAGCCCAGATAGGCGAGCCAGATGGCCGCCAGCCCCGCGAAGACGAAGAAGAACTGGTCGATCGCGACGCCGATCGACCACCTGCGGTGCGCGCGCGTGCGCGTCATCGCGGCGCCCACAGCGCCAGTGGCGGCTCGAACGCCAGCGCCCGCTCGGCCAGCCCGTCCTCGAGGTCGGCGAGCGCGGCCGGATGCCAGTGCGGGTCGCGGTCCTTGTCGACCAGCTGCGCCCGGATGCCCTCGGGCAGATCGGGCTGCGTCTGGGCGAACCACAGTACGAGGCCATACTCCTGCGCGAGCGCGGCGCGAAGATCCGGCAACCGCCGGGCGGCACGGACGGCGGCCAGCGTGACGGTCAACGCGGTGGGCGCGAGCGCCGCGAGCGTCTCGGCGGTGGCCACGGCATCCGCCTCGGGCCGCGCACGCAGCCGCGCGATGATCTCGGCGACGGTGTCGGCCGCGAAAGCGTCGTCGATCCACGGACGAGCCGCGACGAGCCGAGACGGCCCCGACGTCTCGTCGAACAGCAGCACGATCTCGGCCGGGGTCCCGGGGTCGGCACGATCGGCCAGCGCCGCGCGCAGGTCTCCGATCCGCTCGCTCGGCACCAGCGCATCGGCGAAGCCGGCAGCGAGGGCGTCCGCGGCATCCATCGCCTCGCCGGTCAGCGCGAGGTACTCGCCGAGCCGTCCGGGCGCGCGCGCCAGCAGCCACGAGCCGCCCACATCCGGAGTGAAACCGATCCGTGTCTCGGGCATGGCCAGGCGCGAGCGTTCCGTGACGACACGGACCGCCGCATGCCCGGCCAGCCCGATGCCACCACCCATCGTCACACCGTCGGCGACGACGACGATCGGCTTCGGATACGTGGCGATACGCAGGTTCAGGGCGTACTCGGCGCGGAAGAAGTGCGCGGTCTCGTCGACCCGGCCGGCGACGATCCACTCGCGAAGGCCCCGCACGTCTCCCCCGGCGCACAGGCCCCGCTCGCCCGCACCGTCCAGCAGCACCACCTCGATGTCGGCGTCGTGCTCCCAGCGGTCCAGGGCGGCGGAGATCGTCTGGATCATGCCCAGGTCGAGTGCGTTGATGGCGCGCGGACGGTTGAGGGTCAGGTGGCCCACTCCCCGGACGGTGCGGACCAGCACGGTGGGTTCGGCGGCATCGCTCACGCTCGCAACGTTACCCGCGCCGTCGGTCTCGGCGCCTCCCGCGCGGGCACCCGGCCGGCGCGGGCCGATCGGGCAGGATGGAGGCAACGGCCGACGAAGGTCGGCGATGACGAGAGGATGACGATGCCCGAAGGACACCTCCTCGAGTTCCGTGGGGTCACGAAGACATTCGGTGCGGTCCGCGCCGTCGACGACTTCACCGCCCGCGTCGAGCCCGGACGGGTCACCGGCTTCCTCGGCCCCAACGGCGCGGGCAAGACCACGTCGTTGCGCATCCTGCTCGCGCTCGTGCGCGCCACCTCGGGCAGCGCCACCATCGGCGGCCGCCGGTACTCGGAGCTGCGCCACCCCCTGCAGACGGTCGGCGCCGCGCTCGAGGCCTCCAGCTTCCATCCGGGTCGCACCGCCGCCGGCCACCTCACCGTCGCCGTGCAGGCCGCCGGGCTCCCGCGCGGACGAGTGGACGAGGTCCTGGGCCTCGTGGGGCTCGCCGACGCCGCCGGTCGCAAGGTGGGCGGTTTCTCGCTCGGCATGCGTCAGCGCCTCAGCCTGGCGTACACCCTGCTCGGAGATCCCGGCGTGCTGGTGCTCGATGAGCCCGCGAACGGCTTGGACCCCGAGGGGATCAAGTGGCTGCGCGGCTTCCTCGGCCAGCTGGCCGGCGAAGGACGAACGGTGCTGGTGTCCTCGCACATGCTCGCCGAGGTGCAGCAGACGGTGTCGGCGCTGCTGGTCATCTCCCGCGGCCGGCTGGTGTACGAGGGCGACATCGGCGACCTCGTCGGCGCGGACGACGTGGCGACGGTCATCGATGCCCCCGACCGCACGGCGCTGGCGAATGCTCTGGATGCCGCGGGCATCGCGTACACGCCCCTGCGCTCCGGCTTCACCGTGCGCGGCGCCGAGCCGGCCCATCTCGGTGCCATCGCTGCGGCGGCCGGAGTCGCCCTGTCGCACTTGCAGCGGCGTGGCCCGGTGCTGGAGGAGGTGTTCCTCGAGCTGGTGAACGGCACACGGGTGCAGGCGCCGACGCCGGCGGCTCCGGCGGCATCGGCTCCGGACCCGCTCACGCTGCCGCTCACGGCCGCCGCCGTTCCGGCCGCGGCCTCGCCGGAGGACGCAGAGCCGGGCGTCGAGGACGCCGAGTACATCCACGCGGTCGAGGACGACCCCAGCGACACGGTCGCCGCCGAGGAAGGAGACCCGCGATGAGCCTCGTCAACGCGTCCCGTTCGGAACTCACCAAGCAGTTCACCACGGCGATGTGGTGGGTTCTCGCCGTCGTGCTGCTCGCCTATGTCGGCGTGACCGCCGGCGGCCTGTCCGCCGTGTTCGGCGCGGTCGCGAGCGGCACGCTGCCCGGCGGCACGACGAGCGGTGCCCGGGTGTCGCCGACGAGCCTTCCTCCGCTCATCTACAGCCTCGCCACCTCGGTCGGCTACGTCTTCCCCCTGCTCATCGGCACGCTGCTCGTGACGAACGAGTTCCGGCACAAGACGCTGACGCCGACGTTCCTGGCCACGCCGCGACGCGAGATCGCCCTCGTCGGCAAGCTGGCCGCCGCAGTCGTCATGGGCATGCTGTACGCCGCCGTCGCGCTCATCGCGGCGGTCGGGATCGGAGCAGCGGCGCTCGCGGCGTTCGGAATCGACACGCGGCTGGGCGAGACCGACACCTGGGCGATGATCGGGCGCATCGTGGCGAGCTTCGTCCTGTGGACGCTGATCGGCGTCGGCGTGGGCACGCTGGTGCGCAATCAGGTCGCCGCCGTCGTCGGCGTGCTGGCCTTCACACAGTTTCTCGAGCCCATCGCGCGCACCGTCGCGACGCTGGTCGACGGCGTGTCGGGGGTGACCGCCTACCTGCCCGGCGCGGCATCGGACGCCCTCGTCGGCTCCAGCATCTACGCGACGATGGGCGCAGGCGGGGCCGTGCCCCTCGCATGGTGGGGCGGCGGCGTGGTGCTGCTGGCGTACGCCGCCGTGTTCCTCGGCCTCGGCTACCTGACGAGCTGGCGCCGCGACGTGGCCTGATCGGCCGTCAGGAGTCGGCGAGTTCGACGACGTCCGACGCGTCGTCGCCGTCGAGCCGCAACGCCTGGACGAGGGCGACGCCGTGACGAGTCGTCAGCACGAGGCGTTCGAACTCGGCATCCTCGGACAGATCGACGACCACCGCCGGGCGACGTCGGCGCACCAGCACGAAGTCGTTGCCGCTCGCGGAGCGCCAGGTTCCCATCGCGACGGTGCCGCGCACCTGCGTGCCGGGGCTGGGCACTCCGCGCAGCCAGGTCCAGGCGTCGTCGGTCAGCTGCACCCGGAGGATGTGAGACCTGTCGACGCGCACGCTCTCCGATCGCCGCGACAGGGCGCGTTCGACGCCCGACAGCACGACCTCGAGCTGCGTCGAATCGAGCAGCAGGGTCACCATGACTTCAGTCTGCCAGCGCGACCATGTGCGGATGCTCACAGCCCCGCAACGATCCGGTCTCGGCGCGGGCGATATCGTGGAACGTCGGCCGCGATGCGCCGGCGTCACCCGACACGGAGTCCCCGATGCCTCGATTCGATCTCGATCTCCCCGCCCTCGAAGCGTTCCGTCCCGCGGTGCGCGAGCCGGCCGACTTCGACGAGTTCTGGGCGCGGACGATCGCGCAGTCGCGCGCCGTCGGCGGCGAGATCGTCGTCGAGCCGGTGGAGACCGTGCTGAGCACCATCGACGTGTTCGACGTGACGTTCCCGGGGTTCGCCGGCGAACCCGTGAAGGCGTGGCTGCACACGCCCCGACGCTCCGACGACGCCGCGGCACTGCCGACGGTCATCGAGTTCAACGGGTACGGCGGAGGTCGCGGGCTTCCGACCGAGCGGCTCGGCTGGGCCTCGGCCGGCTACGCGCATCTGTTCATGGACACGCGTGGGCAGGGATCCACCTGGGGCGCTCCGGGCGCAACACCGGATCCGCACGGCACGGGACCCTCGACCAACGGTTACATGACCCGCGGCATCGAATCACCCGAGGACTACTACTACCGCCGCGTGTTCACCGACGCGGTGCGCCTCATCGACGCCGCCCGCACCCTTCCCCGGGTGGATGCGGCGCGCATCGCCGTCACCGGTGGCAGCCAGGGCGGCGGCATCACGCTGGCCGCGGCCGCGCTGAGCGAGGGCCTCGTCGCGGTCATGCCCGACGTGCCGTTCCTCTGCCATTTCGAGCGCGCGATCGGGATGACCGACCGCGAGCCGTACCACGAGGTGGTGCGCTACCTGTCGGTGCACCGGGGCGCCACGCAGCGGGTGCTCGACACGCTCTCCTATTTCGACGGCGTCAACTTCGCTCGCCGCCTGAGTGCGCCCGCGCTGTTCTCCGTCGGCCTGCTCGACCCGGTGTGCCCGCCCTCGACCGTCTACGCCGCCTACAACCACGTCGACCGCGGCGACAAGCAGATCCGCGTCTACGACTTCAACGAGCACGAAGGCGGTCAGGCCTTCCAATGGGAGGAGCAGGCGCGCTTCCTCGCGCAGATCCTCGGCTGAGGTCTGCGCGCGGACCGCGCGTCAGAGGTGGAACTCGTCCTTGGCGTGCGGCAGGGGGAAGTTCGACACCGCGGTGATGAGCCCCTCGACGGTCTGCTCCCGCGCCACCGCGCTCACACCGAGGCCCACCTTGCGGGCGTCTTTCGCGGTGCGCGGTCCGATGGCGGCGATCACGGTGGCGTCGGGGATCTCCGGGAACTGCAGCCGTACCTGTTCGGCGACCGAGCCGCTGGTGACGAGGATCGCGTTGATACGGCCGCTCGCGACGTCGTGGGCGATCCGCTCGGTGACCGGCACACCCACCGTGCGGTAGGCGACCACGCTGCGCACGTCGTGTCCCGCCTCGGTGAGGCGGCGCGTGAGCACCGGCTTGGCGATCTCGCTGCGCAGCGTCAGGATGCGCCGCGGCGCGGGCTCGAGCTCGATCAGCTGCGAGGCCATCCCGGCCGCCGAGTTGTCCTCGTCGGGGACGAGGTCGACGCGATAGCCGACCGCGGCGAGCGCCGCGGCCGTCGTCTCGCCGACCGCGGCGACGCGAGTGGAGGCGGGGATGACGGCGCGGTAGGCGTAGAGGACGTCGACCGTGGTGGCGCTGGTGAGGGTCACCCAGTCGAAAGCGCCGGCGGCGAGATCGGCGAGCGCCTGCTCGAGCGTTGCCTGATCGGTCGAGGGCGCGAAGTTGATGAGGGGAGCGATGACCGGCACAGCACCCTGCGCCCGCAGCGTCGCCGCCACGGAGTCGCCCCAGGGTCCCCCGCGCGGAACGAGCACACGCCACCCCTTGAGGGGCTTGGCGGCGTGCGGATCAGGAATCATGCTCGACTTTCGTGATGCTCAGTCGGGACGCACGGTTTCGCGCATCCGGCAACGGCGCTCGTGCACGCACGAACGCGATGGCTGCGCGGCTCGGGTCGTCGTTGCCGGCAGCTTGCGCACCATTGCCGCTGCCTGAGACACGAGCATACCCCGGGCGACGCATAGCTCGAACACGGGGTTGACAGCGCCCGCGGCGCGGGTCAGAACGCGCGCGGGCGCGCCCCACGGGGCACTCAGCGCGTGTAGGCGCGGACGATTCCCCAGACGGCAAGTCCCACGACGGCAGCCGCACCGAGCACGGCGAGCGAGGCCTGCGTGGGATTGCGCCGCGCGAAGCGACGCGCGTCGGCGACCCCGCGATCGGTGGCCTGCGCGACCCGCTTGGGCACGTTCGCCTTGACCTCGATCGCCGCCAGAGCGGCCTTCAACTCCGCACGCGCGCTCTCCACCGGATCGGTGATGCCGAGGGCGACGGCGGTGCGCGGAATCAGCTGGTCAGAACTCATCGGCCACGTCCTTCACGATGCGCGCGTCGACCTTCACGGCGTCGACGGGGTTGGTCGAACGACTCAGATGCTTGAAACGCAGGAGCCCCAGCCACGCGAACACGGCGGCTCCGACGAGCGCGATGACGACGACGATGAGGCTGGCAAGCCAGGCCGGCATCCACGACGACAGGCCGATGATGGCGAAAGCGGCCAGCGCCGGCAGCGACCAGAAGAGGAAGAACAGAGCGACGATGAACCAGACGCCACCCATGCCGGCATCCTTGCCCGCCTTCTTGGCCCACGTCTTGGCCGAGTCGATCTCGGCGACCACCAGGTTGCGGACGAGCTCCGGCACCTCGCCGACGAGAGTCAGCAGGCTGTCATCGGCGCGGTCGCGGAATCCCCGAGGCGTCGCCATGTCAGTCGTCCGCTGCCTTCTTGGCCGCGGCCTTCGCGTCCGCGACGGCCTTGTCGGCGGCCTTCTTCACTTCTGCGGCCGTCTTCTCCGCTCCACGGGTGACCTCGTCGGCCGAGGCCCGGCCCGCGCGGATCGCGGAGTCGAGCTTCTGCCCCGGCGTGCCGTTGCGGCTCGCCGCACGGGTGACCTTGACCGCTCCGTCCCACAGGGCGCTCGGCAGGGCCAGGGCGGCGCTCTTGCCGAGGTCCTTGACGGCGGCGACCTGCTTCTGCACCGGGGCGGTGTTCCAGATCTTGAGGTATCCCGCCTTGATCTGCTCGTAGCGCTCGCGGCCGGCGCGCGACCCGAGCACGTAGCCCGCGGCGAGTCCCACGACGATTCCGATCTTGCCCTTCATGGCGTCTCCTCACGTCCGTGCCGGGAGTGCTTCGTGACTCCAGGGTAGTCGCAATATTCCGATTCCGGCATCCTCCGGTCACGGGGCTGTCCCTGAAGAGGGCCGTGTGCTAGGAGGAGCCCCACAGCACCTCGTGGCGGACGCGTTCCACCTCGGCGAGGGTGTCGGCGACGATGGCGGACACGCCGCCGCCGGCGAGGTCCTCGCCGACCGCGATGAGACCGTGCCGACGACCGATCGCCGCACGGGTCGCGGCGGCGCGCTGGGCGTGACCGAGGACGGATGCCGGCGGTGCGAGCGTCGCACGCCGTTGCGCGGCCGCGCGAACGCCTCCGATTCCGGGCCACAACTGCGCAGCGTCGGCGGCGGCGCGTGCGATGAGGTCGGTGGCATCGTCCGCCGGTGCCGCATCGAAGGTCAGCCGAAGCACCCGCCGACCGGGCCCGGCCTGGGCACGCACACCCGCCCACGCGGAGCCGACGTCGATGACGGATGCCGCCGCCATCGCTCCCGGCACGGGATAGATCGTCGCGGGACCGTCGGAGGCGGCGGTCCCGGCATCCATCACGAGGGTCACGACGTCGCGCACGGGCACGGGCGCAGCCTCGAGGACGATGCCGTGATCGCGCACGAGGGCGGCGGAGGTCGCCGCGCCGGCGGCCAGCACGACGATATCCGCGGGCAGCGGCGGGGCGGGTTCTCCCGCGGCAGCCGGGTCGGTTGGCTCAGCGGGGTCGGTCGGCTCAGCGGGGTCGGCGGGGGCGAGATGGACGAGCCAGCCGTCCGGCGTCTGCGTCAGGCTGCCCGCGCGGGCGTTCACGCGCAGGTCGGCGTCCAGCAGCAGCAGTCGCTCGATGAGGGCGGTGACGAGCTGCGTGAGCCCCCCACGGAGCCGCGCACGGCGCGGGCGTCTCGCCTCGGCATCGTCGTCCGGCAGGAGTTGGCCGACGGCACCGGCGAGCGATCCCGCGCGGGTCAACGCGGCGCTCAGGCCGGGGACGGCGAGGTCGACATCGATCCTGTCGGGGTCGACGCCCCACGTGCCCAGCGTCAGCGGGGCGACCAGACGGTCGCGGACGTGCGCTCCCATGCGCGAACGCACGAGCGCACCCAGGCTCCGCTCGCGACCGATCGTCAGCGGCGGCCGCAGGCGATCGAGGTAGGCGCGCCAGACTCCTCGCCCGCCGATGAGGCGCCGCACGGGCTCGGCCCAGACGTTGGCCGGGATCCCGGCGCGGTTCGGCGGCAGGGTGACGACGCGGGGGCCGCCGGGAGCGGCCAGAGCGACCCCCACCGAGCCGTCGCGCGCCGGTTCGACCTCGGCGCGCAGTCCCAGCTCGTCGAGGAGGCCGGCGAGCGCGGGCGCCGAGAGCGCGAATGCTTCGGGAACCAGATCGACGGTGATGCCGTCCAGCTCATCCGTCTCGATCCGGCCGCCGAGCCGCGGCGCCTGCTCGAGGAGCGTGACGGGCATGCCGATGCGGGCGCACTCCCAGGCGGCGACCAGACCCGCGATCCCCCCGCCGATGACGACGACCCGGGTGGTGCGGGCACGGTCGGCGAGGTCGGCTGCAGGCTTGTCGGACACGCCCCCATCCTTGCACCGGGCCACGGACATGCGCCGGAAGAGGTGCGGCGCCTCGCACCTAGAGTGGAGCCGTGCGGCTCACCTACTTCGGCGGACCGGCATGGGATGCCGGGACTCTCCCGGCGCGCGGTCGGGGGCAGGAGAGCCTGCTGTTCCGTCTCGCGGTCGACGCCGGCGCGGCGGTGTCGGTGCGCGCGCTGTCGGACGACCTGTGGCCCGTCGATGCGCCGGATGATCCGCGCGCAGCCGTGCAGTCCCTCGTCTCTCGACTGCGCCGCGCCCTCGGCTCTGAGGCGATCGAGGCGGTGTCCGGCGGCTATCGCCTCACGCTCGGCCGGGATGAGATCGACCTGACCCGCTTCCAGGATCTCGTGGCGGCGGCTCGCCGCGCGGACGACCCGGCACGGGCGGCCGCACTGGCGCGCGATGCGCTCGGCCTCTGGACGGCCGACCCGTGGGTTCCGGATGACTTCGACTGGGCGCGGCGCGATCTGCTCGAAGACCGGGCGCACGCCGAGCGTCTCGCCGGCGGCGACCACGCGCGCGTCGGGGCAGGCGCCGTGGGCGGCGAGCGCATTCCGGCGGCGCTGACGCCGCTGATCGGGCGGGCCGACGAGATCGCCCTCGCCGAGGCCCAGCTGAGCGATGAGCGGCTGCTCACCCTGATCGGCCCCGGCGGTGCGGGAAAGACGACCCTCGCGCTGGAGATCGCCCGCCGTCACTCGCCCGCGGTGTTCGTCGAGCTGGCACCGGCCGATGCCGGCGGAGTCTGGGATGCCGTCGCCACCGCTCTCGGACGCGGCGTGCGCCTGTCCGACGGCACCGTCGGCCAGGCCCAGGGCTCCCGCGAGCGCGCTCTCGCCGCCCTCGCCGGCCGGCCTCTGCTGCTCGTGCTCGACAACGCCGAGCACGTCGTGGCCGATGCCGCCCAGGTGGCGACCGAGGCGCTGCGGGTGGCGCCGGCCCTGCGGCTGCTGGTCACGAGCCGTGAGCCGCTGGGGGTTCCCGCCGAGGCGTTCGTCAACGTGGGTTCGCTGCCGGAGGAGGATGCCGTGACCTTGCTGTCTGCGCGCATCCGCGCCGCCCGCGGGCACCCGCCGGAGGCCGGCGAGAAGGGGGCCGTCACCCGCATCGCACGCCGCCTGGATGGGCTGCCGCTGGCGCTCGAGCTGGCCGGAGCGAAGGCACGGGTGCTGTCGATCGCCGAGATCGAGGATGGCCTCGCGGATCGATTCGCGCTCCTGGACCGCGGACCTCGCACGGCGGCGCCGCGTCATCAGACGCTGCGCGCCGTCATCGACTGGAGCTGGAGCCTGCTCGACGAACCGGAACGCGATGCACTTCTCGCGTTGGCCGTCTTTCCCGACGGCATCTCCGCCGGCGACCTCCGGGAGGTCACGGCAGCGTTCGGGCTCCGCGAGACGGCGATCGACGACCTGGTCGACCGTTCGCTCGTCCAACGCTCGCGCGGCCGCTATCGGCTGCTGGAGACGGTGCGCGAGTATGGGCTGGACGCGCTCCACCGATCGGGCCGGCTGGAGCTCGCCCGCGAGCGCCAGGCCACCGTGATGGCGCAGCTCGCGCTCGCGCAGGACGGGGCCCTGCGCACGGCACACGCACGCCCGGCCATCGCCTGGTTCGACGCCAACGAGGAGAACCTCGCCGCGGCGACCCGCTTCTGCGCCGGCCGCGGCGAGCTGGAGGTGCGCCTCGCGCGGGCGCAGCTGTGGATCTGGCAGCTGCGTGAGCGGTTCGACCTGCTGACGTCCGTGCTGAACGCGACCGCAGGCCCCGCGGACGCTCTGGCCAGCGAAGCCGACGTCGTGGTGGCGGCCATGGCGATGCTCATGCGCACCATGCTCGACCCGACGACCGCGCACCTGTCCGCGCAGAGCGTCGCGCGCATCGCCGACGCGGCGCAGGGTCACGATTCGGAGCTGGCGGCGATCCTGCCGGTGGTCCTGCGCGGAGCGCTGCGGGCCCGCCAGGAGCGGCGTGGAGACGAACCGTGGTCGACGTACCTGCGGCTGGATGAGAGCGAGCTGTCGAACGGTCCCGCATGGAGCCGGGCGTTCGCTGCGGTCATGAACGCGGCCACCGCGCAGAACAACGGCGACATCGATACGCTCGGCGAGGCCAGCGGTCGCGCGCTGGATGCCTTCCGGCGCCTCGGCGATGCGTGGGGCACGGCTCTGGCCAGCCAGATGCGGTCGGAGTGGCTCATGCTGCAGGGGCGTCTCGAGGAGTCGCTGCGCATCGCCGACGAGTCGACGCAGGCCCTCGTGGGTCTGACCTCCGTCAGCGATCTGCTGCAGCAACAGGCGCTCTCGGTCTCGCTGCTGCTCCGACTCGGTCACGACACCGAAGCCCGCGAGCGCGTCGATGAGATGCTCGCCCGCGCTCAGGCCGACGGCTCGGAGCGTGCCGTCGCGCAGGCCGCCGCGACGGCGGCCGCGCTCGAACTGGTGCGCGGCGACGGGGCTGCGGCACTGCGCGAGCTGGAGCGCGCCGGCAGCCTCGAACAGCAGCAGGCGCTGGCGGGATTTCCTGCACAGGTCGCGGCGTGGCAGGAGAGCAAGCGCGCCCTGGCGCTGCTGCTGACCGGCGACGCGGCAGCGGCCGCCGATGCTCTGCGCCGCGCCGCGCCGGTCGCCGTCCGGACGGGCGATCAGCCGATCATGTCGGATGTCGCGGTCGCTTTCGCCCGATGGTTCCTGGCGGCGGATCGCCTCCCCGACGCGGCGGCGGCACTCGCGGAGGCCGACCGGCTCCGGGGGCGCGCCGACCTCAGCGACCCGATCGCCCTGCCCGTGCGCGATGCGGTGAGATCCGCGGGGCGGGATGCCGCGGCATCCGATCCCGCGGACCTCACCGCACTGGTCGATCGATTGGACGCGCCTCAGGCCTTCCGCATGTAGGCGCGCACCGTGAGCGGTGCGAACACGACGACGATGACGGCGGCGCCCAGCAGCGACGCCCAGAAGTCGCCGGCGATGACCCCGGAGTTCGCGAGGTCGCGCACGGCGGTCACGAGGTGCGAGATCGGGTTGACGCTCGCGATCCAGGCCAGCGGGCCGGGGAGGGAGTCGATCGGCACGTACGCGTTCGACAGGAAGGTCAGCGGGAACAGCACCAGCAGCGAGATGCCCTGCACACTCGACGCGGTCCGCGCGATGACCCCGAAGAACGCGAAGATCCAGCTGATCGCCCACGAGCAGACGATCACGAGCAGACCCGCCAGGGCCACTGCGCCGATGCCGCCGTCCGGGCGGTACCCCATCAGGAAGCCGACCACGAACGTGATGGTCGTCGCGATCGCATAGCGGAGGGTATCGGCCAGCAGCGCGCCCGACAGCGGCGCGATCCGGGCGATCGGCAGGGAGCGGAACCGATCGAACACACCCTTGTCCATGTCTTCGCGCAGCTGGGTCCCGGTCACGACCGAGGTGGTGATGACGGTCTGGACGAGGATGCCGGGGATCAGCGCCGGCAGGTAGCTCTCGACGTTGCCGGCGATCGCGCCGCCGAAGATGTAGGCGAACATCAGCGTGAAGATGATCGGCTGCACGGTCACGTCGACGAGCTGCTCGGGCGTGCGACGGATCTTGACGAGGCCCCGGTAGGCCATCGTGAGGGTGTTCTCCACCGTCTGGCTGAAGCTCGTGCGGTTGGAGAGTCGGCGTTCGGATGCCGGGGTGATGGGGGTCAGGGTGGTGGTCATGCGCGGACCTCCGTGCGGGCGTCAACGGACGCGGAGTCGGATTCGTCGGCATCGGCCGGTCGACCCGTGATGGTCAGGAACACCTCGTCGAGCGTCGGCTTCTGCACGCTCAGCTCGGTGAGGTGGATGCCGGCCTCGCGCAGCGTGATGAGCAGGTCGGTGACGCGGTCCGGGTCGGTCATGGGTGCGGTGATGCGCGCCGCTTCGGGGGAGAGGGTGCCGCGAACCCCCAGCACCTGGCCGATCGCGCGCAGGGCGTCATCGGCGTCGGCGGGATCGGACATCCGCAGGACCAGCGACGAGGTGCCGACAGAGGCCTTCAGATCGTCGGCGGTGCCCTCGGCGACGACCCGCCCGTGGTCGATCACGGCGATGCGGTCGGCAAGCTGATCGGCCTCGTCGAGGTACTGCGTGGTGAGCACCACGGTGGAACCGGTCGCGACGAGCTCGCGGATCGTGTCCCACATCTGCCCGCGCGTGCGCGGGTCGAGACCCGTCGTGGGCTCGTCGAGGAAGATGAGCGGAGGCTGCGCGAGGAGGGATGCCGCCAGATCGAGCCGTCGCCGCATGCCGCCGGAGAACTTCTTCAGGGGCCGCCGCGCGGCATCCGTCAACGAGAAGCGCTCGAGCAGGTCCTCGGACTTGGCTTTGGCTTCGCTGCGCGACAGACCCAGGAGCCGGCCGAAGATCATGAGGTTCTCGGTCGCCGACAGCGTCTCATCGACCGACGCGAACTGGCCGGTGACGCCGATGAGCTGGCGCACGACGTTCGGCTCGCGCATCACGTCGTGGCCGAAGATCTCGGCGCGACCGGCGTCGGGACGCATCAGCGTCGCGAGCATGTTGATGGTGGTGGTCTTGCCGGCCCCGTTGGGTCCGAGCACGCCGTAGACCGTGCCGGCGTCGACGGCCAGGTCGACGCCGTCGACAGCGCGGTTGTCGCCGAAGACCTTCACGAGGCCCTCCGCGCGCACCGCGAGGGTGGATGGTGAGGTGGAAGTGGTCATGGCATCCACTGTGCGCCGGGGGCACTGTCGCACCCCTGTCACGAGGGCGACGGCGCTGTCACGGCGCTGTCACGCGCTCGTCGGCGCCCGTGATGCGCTCAGCGACGGCCCATGACCGCGACGACGGCGCGGTGGTCGCTGCCCGGGCGGGTGTCGGTGATCACCTGAAAACCGAGCACACGCCACGACGATCCCACCAGCACGTGGTCGATCGGCGACGCGAGCCACGTCGGCACCGTCGACGGCCAGGTTCCGACGGCCCCGGCGCCGGTCAGGGACGCCGCGTCGCGGCATCCGCCGAGCAGCCCCTCGCCCTCACCCAGCCCGGAGAGGTGATCGACGGTCGCATTGAGATCGCCGGCGAGGATCACGTCGGGCTCGTCGCAGCGGGCGGCGAGCCACTGCAGCCCGCTGCGCCAGTCGTCCATGCTCTCCCGCAGGGGCGGAGCCGGATGGGCCGCGACGATCGTGGGGGCCTCCATGGCGGAGCCGTCACCGTCGGGCCGCCACACGCCGCTCGGAAGCCCCGGGGTCGACCCCGCCGACCGGTCGAGCACGTAGGTGCCCAGCGCATCCGCGACGAGCAGCGACGTCGGGATCCACGAGTCGTCGTCGCCGCGCGTGGTTGCCGCCGTCATCTCGAGCCCGCCCTCGCCGACCAGGCGCGCCACCTCCGCCGCCGCGTCCTCGTCCATCTCGGGCAGGCTGACGATGTCGGCACGCACCCGCAGGACGACGTCGGCGACCTCCGCCGGAGAGGTCGCCCCGCCTTGCGTGTTCCAGACCATCACGGTCAGCTCTCCCGGAGGCAGCGAACCGCCCGAGCCGCGGATGAGCACGATGGCGCCGTTCCCGACGGAAGCGAGAGTCAGCACGATCGCGAGTGCCGCCGCCACGCCCCACCGGCGGCGGCGCACCGCCACCACGGCGACGCCGACGGCGGCCACGCCGAGGCCGAGCGCGAGGACCGACCGGAACGCGACCGCCTGCGCGACGAGCGGCATCCGCTGCAGGCCCAGGGCCTGCGGCCAGACCAGGAGCACCAGCACCGGCACCCCGACCAGCAGAGTGACGACCAGTCCCCGGCGGGGTGCCGCGCGCCCATTCATCCGTGCCAGTCAACCATCATCGCCGCGGCGGGTGACACACTCGGAGGATGAGCCTGCACATCACCGACGACCCGGCCGCCGACACCCTGCTCACCGAGAACCCGCTGGCGCTGCTGATCGGCATGCTCCTCGACCAGCAGGTCGCCATGGAGACGGCGTTCAGCGGTCCGTTGAAGATCCAGGAGCGCATCGGCGCCGTGGATGCCGCGACCATCGCCGGCTACGACCCCGACGCCCTCGTCGCCGCCTTCCAGCAGTCGCCGGCGGTTCACCGCTACCCCGGCTCGATGGCCGGTCGGGTGCAGACCCTCTGCCAGACGCTCGAGGAGGAGTGGGGCGGGGATGCCGCGGCTCTGTGGACCGAGGGCGACCCCGACGGTGCGACCGTGCTGAAGCGGTTGAAGGCCCTTCCCGGCTTCGGCGAGCAGAAGGCCAAGATCTTCCTCGCCCTGCTCGGCAAGCAGTACGGCTTCACGGGCGCCGGCTGGCGCGAGGCCGCGGGCGCCTATGGCGAGGACGGCTCCTACCGCTCGGTCGCCGACATCGTCTCGCCCGAGTCGCTCGCCAAGGTGCGCGAGTTCAAGAAGGCGGCGAAGGCCGCGGCGAAGGGCTGACGGCCGGCGAGGCGCGTTTCGACTCCTCGCTGCGCTCGTCGCTCAACGACCGGAAGTTGCGCACATCCCGGTCGTTGAGCGAGCGCAGCGCGTCGAAACGCGGCGGAACCCCCGGTCGTTGAGCGAGCGCAGCGCGTCGAAACGCCGCGGAACCCCCGGTCGTTGAGCGAGCGCAGCGAGTCGAAACGCCGCGGAACCCCCGGTCGTTGAGCGAGCGCAGCGAGTCGAAACGCGGCGAGCCCGCGGGCTCAGCCCTGCACGAACAGGTAGCCGCGCTCGTCGTCGAAGCCACCGATGACGAGCCCGCGGCCGTAGTGCGAGAGCATCTCCTCGCGCACGCGCAGACGCCACGCCGCGGCCTCGGCCGGGTCGCTGCGGCGCAGGGACTCGATGTCCTCGGGGATCTGCACCGCGGTCACGACGTCCGCGGCATCCGGCTCACGCACCGGAGCGGACGCGAGCGCCCACGCGACCAGCAGGCGGTCGCTGTCGACACCCTGGCCGTTCTGGTCGAGCTCGGCGCCGTCGTAGGCCGAGCCGTACTGGTCGACGAGGTACTCCACGAAACGCACGCCGATCGTCTTGGCGTTGAAGTGGGCGTTGCGCCGCACGAGCGGGTCGAAGGTCCAGGTGACCGTGCCGATGTCGCGGGCGATCGCCCACTGGCGCTGCTGCTGCTTGAGCAGGCGTCCGAACCCGCGACGCTGGTACTCCGGCAGCACGCCCGTGACGTGGGAGTGCATGGCGTGCTGCTCCGGCGGGGAGAAGAACGCGACGGAGGCCCCGACGATGCGGTCGCCGTCGTACAGGCCGACCACGTAGTTGCCCGAGTACTGCAGCGCCCGCATGAGCGGCGCGGGCATGGGGTCGCGGCCTCCCCAGATCTCCACGATCACCCGGTGGGCGGCGAAGATCTCGTCGAGCGTGTCGAGGTCGCGGATACTGAGGGTGGACTCGGATGCGCCGGATGCCATACCTCCACGGTAGCCGTTCTCTCGCGCTCCGCCGCGTGCCCCTGGCCGCGAGACACGCGCGGCGCACCGAAACACCGGTGCACAACGCGCATCTCGGTGCGGTGCCGGTGTCTCGCGGACCGGAGCGGCGGCGGCGACGCGGCGGCGGCGCGGGGCGCGGGGCCCGGATCGGCGGATGCCGAGGCTCAGGCGCCCCGCAGGCGCGAGCCGAGGTAGCCCACGAGCGCGTCGAGCGCGATGCGCTCCTGCGCCATCGTGTCGCGGTCGCGCACGGTCACGGCGCGGTCATCGAGCGAGTCGAAGTCGACGGTGACGCAGAACGGGGTGCCGATCTCGTCCTGACGGCGGTAGCGACGACCGATGGCGCCGGCGTCGTCGAAGTCGACGTTCCACCCCTGAGCCCGAAGATCGTCGGCCACCTCGCGCGCCAGCGGCGACAGGCGCTCGTTGCGCGACAGCGGCAGCACGGCCACCTTGACGGGCGCCAGGCGCGGATCCAGCGCAAGCACCGTGCGAGTGTCGGTGCCGCCCTTGGCGTTGGGCACCTCCTCCTCGCGGTACGCGTCGACGAGGAAGGCCATCATGGCGCGGGTGAGGCCGAACGAGGGCTCGATGACGAAGGGGGTGTACTTCTCACCCGACGCCTGGTCGAAGAAGGTGAGCGACTGCCCCGACGCGTCGGAGTGGCTCTTCAGGTCGTAGTCGGTGCGGTTGGCGACGCCCATCAGCTCGCCCCACTCCTTGCCCGGGAAGCCGAAGCGGTACTCCACGTCGATCGTGCCGGCGGAGTAGTGCGCGCGGTCCTCCTCGGGAACGTCGAACCGCTTCATGTTCGCCGGGTCGACGCCCAGGTCGACGAACCAGTTCCAGCACGCCTCCACCCAGTGCTCGAACCACTCCTGCGCCTCGGCGGGCGGCGTGAAGTACTCGATCTCCATCTGCTCGAACTCGCGGGTGCGGAAGATGAAGTTGCCGGGGGTGATCTCGTTGCGGAACGCCTTGCCGACCTGACCCACACCGAACGGGGGCTTGCGGCGCGACGCCGTCAGCACATTCGAGAAGTTCACGAAGATGCCCTGCGCCGTCTCGGGGCGCAGGAAGTACAGGCCCGACTCGTCGTCGACGACGCCGAGGTAGGTCTTCACCAGACCGGAGAACGCCTTCGGCTCGGTGTACTGACCCTTGGTGCCGCAGTTCGGGCAGGGGATGTCGGCGAGACCGTTCTCGGCGGCGCGGCCCTTGCGCGCCTCGAAGTCCTCGATGAGGTTGTCGGCGCGGAAGCGCTTGTGGCAGTGCAGGCACTCCACGAGGGGGTCGGTGAAGGTCGCGACGTGCCCGGAGGCCTCCCAGACGCGCTTGGGCAGGATGATGCTCGAGTCGAGGCCGACCATGTCGGCGCGTCCCCGCACGAACGTCTGCCACCACTGGCGACGGATGTTCTCCTTCAGCTCCGTGCCGAGGGGGCCGTAGTCCCAGGCCGACCGCGATCCGCCGTAGATCTCCCCGGCCTGGAAGACGAAACCCCGGTGACGGGCGAGGGCGATGACTTTGTCGAGGCGGGACTGCTCGGCCACAGGTGGCTCCAATGGTCGTGTCGCGAATGCGAAAAGGGTGTGGATGCCGACAGTTCCGGCATCCGTCGAGTCTAGTCTTCCGCCGCTGCGGCTTCCCGGCCGGCCCGTGACTAACGTGGGACGGGTGAGCGCACCTCGGCCAGAGATCCAGCACATCATCGTCCCGGGACGCCACCACCTGCTGACGCGGTTCCAGGCCACCTACCTCGGCGAGCTGCTCGCCGGCGCCGCACGCGACGAGGCGGGCGAGCCGATCCCGGTCGCCAAGGACGCCGTCGTCGTCTGGGCGGTCACGAGCGCGAACCACTCCGCGACGCGCCGCAACCCGTTCCCGGGGCACCGGCGGGAGGCGGCGATCGAGATCCTCGCGCACGTCGAGCGGATCCCCTCGATCGTCGTGCCGGTCGTCGACGTCGCCCCCACGCCCCGGTTCGCCGAGATCACGCTGAAGGAGATCGGGTACGCGAGCGCACAGGGGGTGATCCCCGCGCCCGACACCGCGATCATCGCCACCTCGACGCCGCAGGTCGCCGACATGTACCGCGGCCTGGGGTATCGCATCGCGCCGATGGAGCGCGACCATTCCGACGCGCCGCGCACGCCCTGGCAGCTGCTGGACGAACTGATGGCCGGCTCGGATGACTGGCGCGCAGACGCGCACCCGGCGAGCCTGGACATCGTCGACCGCTACGGGCTCGCCACGCAGGCGCAGGAGATCGCCGCCGATCCCGTCATCGGCGACGAGGGCGGGCTCACCCAGACGCGCGACTACCGCACCTACAGCCGCGCGTTCGAGGATGCCGCGGAGCGCAAGTGGGCCCAGGCGCGCCCCTGGATCGTGCCCGGCCGCATCGTCGACCTGGGTTGCGCGACCGGCGCCATGCTCGAGCTCGCGTCGCGCGAACCGGCCCTGGCCGAGTCGGATCTCATCGGAGTCGAGATCGCCCCCGAACTGTTCGCAGCCTGCGAGCACAAGAAGTCCGAGGGCGCGTTCGCGAACCCGAACACGTTCTTCTACCGCCGCAACATCCTCGCCGGACGCCTCTTCCCCGCGCGCAGCATCGCCACGACCCTCAGCTTCGCGCTGACGCACGAGATCTTCTCCTACGGCGACGGGATGCCGTCGCTTCAGGCCTTCGCGTCGGCGATCGCCGACCACACCGTTCCCGGCGGCGTGTGGATCAACTCCGATGTCTGCGGACCGGCCGATCCCGATCGCATCGTGCGGCTGCGGATGCAGGACGGCGACGTCACGACGCCCGCGCGCGCGCTGTCGGGCTCGAACGACGAGGTCGCGGCATCCCTCGACGCCGTGCCCGTCGGCAGCCGGGTCGCCCAGTTCGCGCAGGATTTCCGCGCGCTCAGCGGCGCCGCGTGGGAGTACGAGGTGCGCGACGAGCGGACGATCGAGCTGCGTCTGGCGGATGCCATGGAGTTCCTCGAGACCGTCTCGTACACGCGCAACTGGCTGTCGGAGATGCACGAGCAGTTCTGCGCCCTGTCCTGGGCCGACTGGCGCGAGCTGGTCGCATCGGTGGGGCTCGAGATCGACGAGCGCTCGGGGCCGCGGCGCAACGACTGGCTCGTGGAAAATCGGTTCGCGCCCGCGGCATCCCTCCTCGGGCTCGACGACGAGCCGCTGGACTGGCCCGACACGCACATGCTGCTCGTCGCCCGCCGCCCGCTCGACGGCTGAGGCCGACGCCGGCGGGCGTCGTCTTCCGCGTCGCGGATTCGGATCAGGTCAACAGAATCGGATGCCGCGCGCGCCGGCATCCGCATCCGTTCACATTCTCCGAATCCGTTGACCGCCCGCGCGGCGCCCCGGCCGCTCAGCGCTCCGGGCGGGTGAACGGCGGCTGCAGCTGGCCGACGGGGCCGCGACGGAACAGCTGCGCGGGACGACCACCGTCGCGGGCCATGCCGCCGGCCGGCTCGACGAATCCGGCGGCGCCGGTGATCTTGCGGTGGAAGTTGCGCGGGTCGACGGGCACTCCCCAGACCGCTTCGTAGACCGCGCGCAGCTGCGCGATCGTGAACTCGGGCGGACAGAAAGCCATCGCGAGCGCCGAGTACTCGAGCTTCGCGCGCGCCCTCTCGAGGGCGTCGGCGAAGATCGCGACATGGTCGAACGCCAGCGGCAGCACGCCGCCTTCGACATCCGCGACCGGCCACCATCGGGCGGAGCGCGCATCCGACCCGGCCGCCGGCTCACCCAGATCGGGCGCCAGGGCCAACCAGGCGACCGTCACGACGCGTCCGCGCGGATCGCGATCCGGCGCGCTGTACGTGCGCACCTGCTCGAGGTGCACGCCGCTGGTCACCCCGGTCTCCTCGGCGAGCTCCCGGTATGCGGCACGCTCGGCATCCTCATCGGCGAGGACGAAGCCACCCGGCAACGCCCACATCCCCGCCGCCGGCTCGATGCCGCGCTCGACGAGGAGGACATGCAGCGCGCGGTCGCGGATGGTCAGCACGACGAGGTCGGCCGCGACCGCGAAGGAGAAGGGGTCCACGCGCTCAGACTACCTCAAATCGTCATCTTGACGATAAATGCCACGAGGGGTTATCGTCAAAATGACATTAACGAGAGAAAGAGGACATCATGGCCACCATCACCCGCCGCCCCTTCGTCCGCCACCTGAGCACGACACCCACGATGCACGTCACCCACTTCCGCCGCGGCGGCATCCGCCACACCGGCGCGGGGCAAGCGTTCTGGTTCCGCCCGCTGGATGCCGCGATCAGCGAGGTGCCGCTCGACGACCGCGAGCTGTCGGTCGTCGTGAGCCTGCGCACCGCCGACCTGCAGCAGCTGTCGGCGCCGGTCACGGCGACGTACCGGATCACCGATCCCGAACTCGCCGCCCGCCGCATCGACTTCTCCATCGATCTGACCACCGGAACATGGACGGAGCAGCCGCTCGACGCGATCGCCGCTCCCCTGCACGGTGCGACGACCGCCGCCGTCGTGCACCTGCTGCAGCCGCGTACCCTCGACAACGCGCTGCGCGCCGACCTCGCCGAACTCGGCGCCGCCGCGACCGCCATGCTGGCCGCCGACGCGCGCCTGACCGACCTCGGCATCGCCATCGTCGGGGTACGGTTCTCGCTGCTGCGCGCCGAGCCCGACGTCGAGCGTGCCCTGCAGACCCCCGCCCGCGAAGCGATCCAGCAGGATGCCGACAAGGCCACCTTCGCCCGCCGCGCCCTCGCGGTCGAGCGCGAGGCCGCGATCGGCGAGAACGAGCTGTCCAACCAGGTCGAACTGGCCCGCCGCCAGGAGGAGCTCGTCCAGGCGCGGGGACGCAACTCGCGCATCGAGGCGGAGCAGGCGGCCGCGGCGGCCGCGATCGCCGTGGATGCCGAGGCCGAACGCATCCGCACGAACGCGCAGGCGCGGGCCGACGCCGACCGTGCGCTGGGCGAGGCGGCCGGCGCCGCCGAACAGGCACGCATGGCGGCGCTGCGCGACGTGCCCGTCGAGGTGCTGACCGCCCTGGCGATGCGCGAGCTGGCGGGCAACCTCCCCAGCATCGACCACCTGACCGTCACTCCCGACCTGCTCACCGACCTCGTGGGACGCCTCGGCGGTCGGGCCGCCGCGCAGACGGCCATGGCGACGGGACGCTGAGATGACCGCCCCTCGAGCGGTCATCGTGCACCGGGCGAGCGAGCTCACCGAACTGCTCGCCCGGCACGGCACACGCGGCCAGGTCGCCTTCTTCCTCGATCAGCGGGGCCAGAGCCTCGCCGCCGTCGAAGAGCGCCACGAGCGCACCCGCACCGCCCTGGCCGACGTCTCCGCGGGACTCCCGGTCGACTGGCGACGAGCCTCCGTGGAGCGCAGCGAGCTCGCCCGCTTCGTCTTCGAGCCCGACGACGTCGTCCTCGTCGTCGGGCAGGACGGGCTCGTCGCCAATGCCGCCAAGTACCTCGGCATCCAACCCGTCATCGGCATCGACCCCCTCCCCGGCGTCAATCCCGGCGTGCTCGTGCCGCACACACCGTCGGCCGGCGTGGCTCTCGCCGTTGCGGCATCCGAGGGAACGGCCGCCGTCTGCGAACGCGTCATGGTGCAGGTGGGCACCGACGACGGTCAGTCGCTCACGGCTCTCAACGAGGTGATGATCGGCCAGCCCGGCCACCAGTCCGCCCGCTACACGCTGGAGGTCGACGGCCGCAGCGAACGGCAGTCGTCGTCGGGCGTCATCGTCAGCACGGGGACGGGGTCGACCGGGTGGTGCGCCTCGATCGCCCGCATCCAGGCGCCACGGCTTCCCCTTCCGACTCCCACCGAGAGCGCGCTCGCCTGGTTCGTCCGCGAAGCGTGGCCATCGCCGAGCACCGGTGCCGATCTTTTCGCGGGCCGGCTCGACAACGGCGAACTCACTCTTCGGGTCGAGTCCGACCGGCTCGTCGCCTTCGGCGACGGTATGGAGGACGACCGACTGGTTCTCTCCTGGGGGCAGCGGGTGAGCGTGGGGGTCGCCGAGCGGACGCTTCGCACCGTCACCGGGTGACCGGACGGGCGGAGTCAGCGGGCCCGCGCGGCAGCCTTCGGCTTGCGGACGAAGAGGGTCTCACTCTGTTCGAGCGCCATGCCCTTCGTCTCGGGGATCTTCCACAGCACGAACACGAACGACAGTGCCGCGAACACCGCATACATGCCGTAGGTGAACGGAAGCGAGAACGCCGAGAGCTGGGGGAAGGTCCACGACACGAGGAAGTTCGCGATCCACTGGGCGCTCGCCGCGACCCCGAGCGCCTTGCCGCGGATGCGGCTGGGGAAGATCTCGCCGAGGAGCACCCACACGATGGGGCCCCACGAGGCGCCGAACCCGACGACGAAGAGGTTGGCGGCCACGAGCGCGATCGGACCCCACGCACCCGGCAGAGTGACCTCGCCGTCCACGGTCTGCGCGAACGCGAAGGCCACCGCCATCGTGCCCAGCGACAGGGTCATCATCAGCGAACCGGTCATCAGGATCGGCTTGCGTCCCACCCGGTCGACGAGGAAGATCGCGACGAGCGTCACCAGCACGTTCGTCACGGACGTGAAGACGCTGATCAGCAGCGAGTTGCTCTCATCGAATCCGACGGCCCGCCACAGCGTCGTCGAGTAGTAGAAGATGACGTTGATGCCGACGAGCTGCTGGAAGGCCGACAGCAGGATGCCGATCCAGACGACGGGCTGGAGGCCCAGCGCCTTTCCACGCAGAGAGGCGCTCCGGTTCTTGCGGTCGTCTTCGATGCTGCTGATCAGCTCGTTCATCGTCTTGTCGAGGTCGGCGGCGGGAACGAGTCGCTCGAAGATCGCTCGCGCCTCGTCGTTTCGCCCCTTCGCGAGCAGGAAACGCGGAGACTCCGGCATCGTCAGAGCCAGGATGCCGTAGACGGCAGCCGGCACGACACCGATGAGGAACATCCACCGCCAGGCTTCGAGGCCCCACCACAGCACGTTGTCGGCACTGCCGGCGGCGCCGGCGAGCACGGCGTTGCTGAGCAACGCCGTGAAGATGCCGATCGTGATGGCGAGCTGCTGCAGGGAAGCGAGGCTGCCGCGCACCTGGCGCGGCGCGACCTCGGCGATGTACGCGGGGGCGACGACGGACGCGATGCCGATGCCGATACCGCCCAGCACGCGCCAGACGATGAGGTCGGCGACGCTGAAGGTCAGCGCCGAGCCGATCGAGCTGGCGAGGAACATGGCGGAGCCGAGAAGCATGACACGCAGCCGGCCCCAGCGGTCGGAGAGCGCTCCGGCGATGATCGCGCCGAGCGCGCAGCCGAGCAGAGCGACCGCGACGACGAAACCGGTGAGAAGAGCGTCCTTCGTGTAGGTGGACTCGATGGAGGAGACCGCACCGTTGATCACCGACGAGTCGAAGCCGAACAGGAACCCGCCAACCGCGGCCGCGACCGACAGCGCCGCGGCCCTTCGCCCGTAGGGGCTCTTCATCGAGAACGTGCCGGCGGGGAGGGAATCGGTCGAGGTCACTGGAAAACGATAGACCCGCCTCGCCCGACAGCGGGCGCCCTCGCCGAATGTGCCCTGCGCGTGGTAGAGGCAGCGTCGTCGCCGCGGATGCCGCTAGGGGACGCGCTGGAAGAGGCCGTCCAGCAGCGACTGGTAGTAGGCCGGTGTGACGGAGATCGGCCCGGAATAGGGGCGGTCGAAGCCCGCGATGGCGTACAGCAGCAGGGCGACGAAGACGGCGATGAGCCCCGCCATGATGAGGTGGATGCGGAGGTTTCGCACCTGGATGAGCGACAGCAGGATCGCGTTCAGCAGCGCCCCCACCCAGAGCACCGTCCACAGGATGCTCGGCAGGCCGAGATCCGTCACCTCGATCCGCTCGCGCCGCTGTCCGACGAACGCCTCGAAGGACTGCAGCGTCTGCGCCTGCACATTGATCTCCCGCGCGTCGGCGGGGACGAAACCGGTGATCGCCCGCTGGATCGCCGTGACGTCGGCATCCCCGCTCACCGGCTCGATGAGCTGCGCCTGCTGCGGCCAGTCGACCTCGATGACGTTGCGCGTGTACGTGACGAGGGCGTCGCGGAGCTCGGCACGTTGCGGCTGGGGAAAGTCCTCCGCCGAGCGATACAGCACAGCGATGGAGGAGGACTCATCGAGAGCGACCTGGTCCACATCGGCGTACGTGGAGTAGGAGGCGGCGGCGATGAGCGCGAGGGTGACACCGTAGAACACCCCATAGGCGCCCACCGCGTAGCTGAGGACGCGATCCCACTCGGACTGATCGTGCGCCATGCGCGCGACCCACCGCCGCAGTGCCAGCAGAATCAGACACGACAGGCCCACGAAGCCGACGCAGAAGACCGTCATCCCCAGCCACAGGGGGGCGTCCATCAGTGCGACGATCATGCTTCGGCGGGGCGTGGGCGGGCGCGGGTCAGCTGACGAACGAGATCGAGAGCGGGTAGGTGTACCACTCTCCCCGGCTCGCCTTCACAGCGGCGATGATCGAGAAGACGATGTTCACGACGTAGACGGCGAGAAGGATCACCAGTCCGATGCCGATGATGGAGAGCACGGTGCCGACCAGGGACGCGATCAGCATGGTGAGCTGGAAGTTCAGCGCGGCGGCCGTGTGCGCCCGCACGAACGGGCCGCGGTCCTTGAGGACGAGGTATCCGATCAGCGACGGCAGGAAGTAGAAGATGCCGCCGACGTGGACCAGGGTCGCCCACATCTTCTCGTCGGACGGGTTCATCGGCTGCGGACCGGGCTGGGCCGCGGGCTGCGGGTACTGCGGAGTCGTCATGCGACCAGCGTAGGGGGCGGACGGCACCGCCGCCGAGGGGGTTATCCCGAGATCCGCGCTGTCCTCGGCATCCGTCCGTCGCATTCGATACGGTCGGAGGACATCGGCAGCACAAAGGAAGTGGGTTCGTTACGTGGATATTCTTGCCGCCGGAGGAGCACTGGTGATCGTCGGCATCGCCGTCGTCGCCGCCGTCATCCTCCTGGTCTTCCTCCTCATCATGGTCCGCGCCTGGTACAAGGTCGCGAAGGCCGACCAGGCCCTGGTCATCGTGGGAAAGAGTCAGAAGAGCGCCAGCGGCGAATCGTCGCGCATCTCGGTGATCACCGGCGGTGGCGCCCTGGTCAACCCGCTGACGCAGCGCGCCGAGATGATCTCGCTGCGGGCGCGTCAGATCAAGATGGAGCCGACGGCGCAGGCCTCCAACGGGGTGACCGTCAACGTCTCGGGCGTCGCGCTGGTCAAGATCGGCTCCGACCCCGAGTTCGTCCGCCGCGCGGCGGAGCGCTTCCTCTCGCAGGACGGCGCGATCGAGCAGTTCACGACCGAGCAGCTCGAGGGTGCGCTGCGCGGCGTGGTCGCGACGCTGACCGTCGAGCAGCTCATGAAGGACCGCCAGAAGCTGTCCGACCAGATCGCCGAGGGCATCAAGAGCGACCTGCTCGCGCAGGGTCTCATCCTCGACTCGTTCCAGATCCAGGGCGTCACCGACAAGAACGGCTACATCGACGCCCTCGGCGCCACCGAGGTCGAGCGCGTGCGCCGCGAGGCCGAGGTCGCCCGTATCAACGCGGCGCGCGAGGTGCGTGCCCGCCAGATCGCCACCGAGGAGGCGAACCTCGTCGAGCAGACCGCGTTCGACAAGAACTCCGCCGCGGCCGCCGCCGAGGTCGGTCGCGCCCGCGCCGAGGCCGACCAGGCCGAGGCCCTCGCGCGCGCCGAGCGCGAGCAGGCGGTGCTGCTGCAGGGCGCCGAGAACAAGCAGGCCCAGCTGGATGCCGACATCAAGAAGGTTGCCGACGCGTCCCTCTACGAGCGCCAGCGCGCGGCGGATGCCGCGGCGTACGGCGAGGTCAAGGCGGCCGAGGCGCGCGCCCAGATCGCCGCTCAGGAGGCGGAGGCGACCCGTCTGCGCGCCCAGGCCGAGGCCGACGCGGTGCGCCTCGTCGGAGAAGCCCGTGCGTCGGCGATCGAGGCGGAAGCCGAGGCCCTGTCGAAGAACCAGGAGGCGCTGCTCGCCCAGCGCGCGCTCGAGGCCCTCGTGCCGATGATGACCGAGTTCGCACGCGGCTTCGACAAGGTCGGCTCGATCACGGTGCTCGGCGGCGAGGGCGCGTCCAGCCACATGGCGGCGGAGTCGGCCTCGAGCATGCGGGCGAGCTTCGACGCGATCCAGGCGGCCACCGGCATCGACCTGCGACAGGTCATCCAGGGGCAGGCGACCGGCCGCGGCATGGCCCAGGGGCTGCGCGAAGAGCCGCAGGTCACGACCGAGAGCTGACGCGTTTCGACTCCTCGCTGCGCTCGTCGCTCAACGACCGGGGAAGCCTCACGCCCCGGCCCCACCCACCCCCGGCCGTTGAGCGAGCGCAGGCAATCTGACCGGCGCAGGCCGACTCGCCGCGATTCCGCCTGTTCTCGGCCGATTGCCTCCGGCGGGCGGCGCTTTCGACCGCTCGCCGGCGGGGTCAGCGCCGCAGCTCGACCCGCGCGACGGTCGCGTCTTCGAGCGCGACGGGATCGATCTCGACGCCGATGCCGGGCGCGGTCGGCACGCGGACGTGCGCGTCTTCCAAAACGATCGGCTCGCGCACGATGTCGCGGGCGTAGAAGCGGTCGGATGCCGAGACGTCGCCGGGCAGCGTGAATCCGGGGAGCGCGGCCAGCGCCGCGTTGGCCGCGCGGCCGATGCCGGTCTCCAGCATCCCTCCGCACCAGACAGGCACCCCCGCCTCGCGACACAGATCGTGCACACGCACGGCCTCGAGGTAACCGCCGACGCGGCCCGCCTTGATGTTGATGATGGCCGCGGCGCGCAGGGCGAGCGCGTCGCGCGCCGCCTTGGCCGACACGATCGACTCGTCGAGGCAGATCGGCGTGCGAAGACGCGCGGCGAGCGCGGCATGGTCGACGATGTCGTCCTCCTGCAGGGGCTGCTCGATCAGCAGGAGGTCGAAGCGGTCCAGCTCGGCGAGGGTGTCGGCATCCGCGAGCGTGTAGGCGGAGTTCGCGTCCACCTGCAGCGCAATCGCCCCGAACGCGTCACGTACCGCCGCGGTGTCGGCGACGTCGCGACCGGGTTTGATCTTGATCTTGATGCGCACGTAGCCGTCGTCGAGGTAGCCGCCGACGGCGTCGACGAGGGCCGACGGGTCGCGTTGGATGCCGACCGAGACACCGCTCGGCACGCGGTCGACCGTGGCGCCGAGGTACTCGCCCAGCGGGCGCCCCGCGGCACGGAGCGCCGCGTCGAGAACGGCCAGCTCGAGCCCCGCCTTCGCCATGCGATGCCCGACGAACGGCGCGAGGATAGTCGATACCTGCTCGGGCGCGACACCCTCCGCCGCGGCATCCAACAGCGCCGGCGCGAGGAAGCGCTGGGTCACGTCCCACGCGCCCTGCGTGTACTCGCTGGAATAGAGGGGCGCCTGCTGGGTGACGATCTCTCCCCACCCGTCGCCGTCGCCGGTGCGAACGCGTACCACGATGACCTCGCGTACGGTCTCGGTGCCGAACGACGTCGTGAACGGCGAGACGAGCGGCAGATGGAGCACCCGCAGCTCGACGGCGTCGATGCGCACGGGCGCGGCGGGGCGGACGATCGGCATGCGCTCAGGCTACGCCGCGCGCCCCGCGGGCACCCGGACGGAAACGCGCGCCGCCGGGCGTGCTCAGCGGGGCGCTCGCAGCAGGGCGAAGCGCGGGGCGACGTAGGTGCTACGACGCGGAGCCCGCGGCAGGAGGGCTTCGGTGATGGCGGTGATGAAAATGCGCACGGCATCCGTCCTCTCGAGGTCTTCACTCAAGAGATGACGGATGCCGTGCGATATGACGCGGCTTCGCGAAGTCAGTCGTCGACGACGGTGACGTTGACCTCGATGTTGCCGCGCGTGGCGTTCGAGTACGGGCACACCTGGTGCGCCGCGTCAGCGAGCTGCTGAGCGACGGCGAGGTCGACGTCGGGGATGTTGACCTCGAGCTCGACCGCCAGCTGGAAGCCGCCCTGGCCGTTCGGGCCGATGCCGACCCGGGAGCCGACGCTCGAGCCCTCGATGCTCACCTTCTGCGCGCGGGCGACGCTCTGCAGCGCGCTGTGGAAGCACGCCGCGTAACCGGCGGCGAAGAGCAGCTCGGGGTTGGGCGCCTCACCGGCACCACCCATCTCCTTGGGGACGCGCACGTCGAAGTCGAGGATGCCGTCGGTCGTGCGGACGTGCCCATTGCGGCCGCCGCCGGTGGCGAGGGCCTCGGCGGTGTAGAGAGTTTCCATTGTTCTTCCTTTCGTGGAGGCGGGAGGGCGCGCCGCTCAGGCGGCGGTGCGCAGGTCTGCGGCGAGCGCGCGCATGTTCGCGGTGATCGCCGCGAGCTGGTCGAGCAGGTCGGCGAGGCTGCGGCCGCTGTCGACGAATGCCGGGACGAGGCAGCCGGCCGCGGCGACGACCTCGGCGTGCACGTCACGACCGGCGGCGGTGAGGGCGACCCGCACCACGCGCTCGTCGGCGGCATCCCGCCGGCGCGAGACCAGCCCGCGGTCCTCGAGCCGCCGCAGCAGGGGCGAGAGGGTGCCGGAGTCCAGTGCGAGCTCCTCGCCGAGGCCGCTGACGGTGCGCTCGCCCGTGGCGAGCACGACCATCGCGAGGTACTGCGGGTAGGTGAGCTTCCAGGGCTTCAGCAGCTCGCGGTAGGCCTGCGTCGTCGCGTGCGAGGCGGTGTACATCGCGAAGCAGACGAACTCGTCGAGTGTGGCGGGAGCGGGCATGCGAAAAGCATTGCACACAATTCAGTTGTGCACAATCTTTCGCGTGAGGCACTCCTCAGCGCGACAGGGTGAACCCGTCCGGATCGCCCGGCCGCGGCGGACGCAGCTGCGGCGGCAGGGGCCACGGCAGCACGATGCCCTCGTGCGGCCGGCTCATGTCGCCGTAGTCGTCGACCTTGACGACGATCCGCGCCGGCGTCACCTCGACGAGCCGGACCCGCACCGGCGCGCCCTCGCCGCGCTCGAGAATCCAAGGCTCGGCAAGGAAAGCGAGGCCGCGCTGCTCGAGCGCCTCCTCGGCATCCAGCCACTCGACGGATGCCGCGACCACCCGCCCCAGCACGTCGATCGCCGTCCACGCGTCGCCGTCGGGGCGGATCCACCCCAACCGCTCGCCGTCGTCGCGACGGTGGGGAGTCCAATCGTCGGCAACGGCGCCGCCCCCGCTCACGACGCCACCCCGGAGCGAACGAAGAGGTAGCCGCGCTCGTCGAACCCGGCCACCGCGAAGCCGTCCTCGGTGAGCCCGAGGAACGCCTCCCGCACGCGGTACCGCCAGTCCAGCGCTTCGCCCGGGGCATCTCGGCGGAGCCGTTCGATGTCGGCGGGAACCTCCACGGTGGTGACGATGTCGCGCTCGCGCGGCGCGGCGGCGGGCGCATCCAGGTCCCAGACGGCGAAGATGCGGTCGCTCTCGTCACCGCGGTTCACGCCGTCGTCCATCGCGCCGTAGTGATCCACGTAGTACTCTCCGACCCGCGCGCCGAGCACACGAAGGTTGAAGGAGGCGTTGCGGGCGACGAGCGGGTCGAACGTCCACGTGATCCGGTGGACGCCGCGCGTCAGAGCCCACTCGCGCTGGTGCTGCTTCAGCAGCCGTCCGAGTCCCCGCCCGCGATGATCGCCGACGATGCCGGTGATGTGCGAGTGCAGCGAACGGTCGTCGGGGGCGGCGAAGAAGCCGACCGACGCGCCGATCATGCGCTCCGCCGAGGGATCCCCCGTCGGCACGGCATAGAGCCCGACGGCGTAATTGCCGACGTGCGCGAGCGCACGCAGGAGGTTCGGCGGCATGCCCGTGCGGTCACCGCCCCACACCTCGCTGAGCACGGCGGATGCCGCCGCGATCTGCTCCATCGTGCGAAGGGGCCGGATGCGAAACCCGTCGAGGGTCCGGCTGTCGAGGTCCGCCATGCCGTCACCCTATGCCGGAGCCACCGCATCAGGCGGCCGATAGCCTGAAAGGATGCCCGCTGATGACGATGCCCGACGACGATTGACCCGGATGCCGCCGCAGGGCGCGATCGTCGCCGTGCTGGCGCTGGCCGGGCTCGCGTCGTCATTCATGTTCACGCTCGTCGTTCCCATTCAGACGCGCCTGCCCGATCTGCTGCACGCGAACAGGGACGACACGGCATGGGTGGTCACCGCGACGCTGCTCGCGGCCGCCGTCATCACGCCCATCGCCGGACGCCTGGGCGACATGTACGGCAAGCGGCGCATCGTCCTGGTGCTGCTGGCGACGCTGGTGGTCGGGTCGGTGATCGCCGCCGTGTCGACCGGACTGATCTGGCTGATCGTCGGCCGCGCCCTGCAGGGCGCGGTGACCGGCGTGATCCCCCTGGGCATCTCCATCCTGCGCGATGTGCTCCACGAGGACCGGGTCGACCCGGCCATCGCCCTCATCAGTGCGACTCTCGGCGTCGGAGGCGCGCTCGGGCTTCCCATCAGTGCGCTGGTGACGGAGAACGCCGACTGGCACGCGCTGTTCTGGACGGCCGCGGTCCTCGGCGCCGTCGTGTTCGTCCTCGTCCTTCTCGTCGTCCCCGTGAGCGTCCTGCGCACCGCGGGCCGTTTCGACTACGCCGGTGCGCTCGGGCTGGCGGTGGGACTTCTCGGCATCCTGCTGGCGATCTCGCGCGGCGACGCCTGGGGCTGGGGGTCGGCGGCGACGCTCGGCTGCGGCCTCGGCGGGGTGGCGGTGCTGCTCGTGTGGGGATGGTACGAGCTGCGCATCCCGGAGCCTCTGCTGGACCTGCGGGTCGCCGCCCGACGCCCCGTCCTGCTCACCAACATCGCCTCGGTCGCGATGGGCTTCTCGCTCTTCTCTTCCAACGTCTCCTACCCGCAACTGCTGGAGCTGCCCGCGCCGACCGGGTTCGGGCTCACCCTGCTGGCGGCGAGCCTCGTGATCATGCCCTCCGGCCTGGTGATGATGGTGCTCTCCCCGTTCTCCGGACGCCTCGCGAGCACCGTCGGCCCGCGCCGCCTGCTCATCCTGGGCGCGATCGCCCTCATCGCGGCGTACGGCTTCAGCCTCCTTCTCGCGTCCGCCGTCTGGCACATCCTCATCGCGAACCTCCTGATCGGCGTGGGGATCGGCTTCGGCTACGCGGCCATGCCCATGCTCATCATGCGCTCGGTCCCCCAGAGCGAGACGGGCGCCTCGAACGGCCTGAACGCGCTCTTCCGCTCACTCGGGACGAGTTCGGCGGCGGCGGTGGTCGGCGCCGTGCTCGCGAGCATGTCGAGCGTGCAGGACGGACGCACCGTTCCCACGGCAGCCGCCTTCCAGGTGTCGTTCTGGCTGGGACTGGTCGCCGCGGTGATCGCACTCACGGTCGCCGCCTTCATCCCGCTGCGCCCCGCCGCCGAGCACCACCCGGCGCTGCCGAACGGTCACTAGCGGCGCGCGGGCGCCGCCCGGTTTCACCCGGCGTCACACGGCCGTCACGCACGCCCGTCGCGCCGTATCCTGACGACGGCTCGAAAACCGGAAGCCTCCGCCTTGAGCAGCCGGTGACCGTCGCCGCTGCAAGAGCCTTCTGACACTCGCCCGCGTCGCGGGCCATCGTCCTCAGGAGGAGAACCATGTCCGTCGCCACCACCACCTCCGGCAGCCTGCCGCGCACCGCCGCCCTCATCGAGGCGAACGCCGCCCGCAGCCTCGCCGACGACGGCTTCACGCTGCTGTCGACGCCCGAGTTCGAGGCGCTCACGGCCCAGGCCGTCGCCGACGTCGTCGAGCGCCAGCGGGCCGCCGGCGTCACCCTGGTCGGCGACGGCGAGTTCGGCAAGGCCATGTCGAACGCCGTCGACTACGGCGCCTGGTGGTCGTACTCGTTCCAGCGGGTGAGCGGCCTGTCGCTCACCGAGATCAACGCCTTCAACGAGCCGCCGGTGCGCTCGGAGCCGGGCGCGATCCGCCTGACGAGCTTCCTCGATCGCCGCGACCGCCAGCGGTTCCCCGCCGTGTACGCCGAGGCCGTGGAGGCCGGACGCACCGCGACCGCCTTCCCCACGACCACCGGACCGCTCGCGTACCGGGGTCAGGATGCCGTGGCCTCCGACATCCACCACCTCACCGCGGCGCTGCGACCGGGCGAACAGGGCTTCCTCACCGCGATCGCGCCCGGATCCGCGGCACGCGTGCGCAACGACTACTACGCCACCGACGAGGAGCACATCTTCGCGTGGGCCGACGCGCTGCGCGAGGAGTACCGCGCGATCGTCGAGGCGGGTCTCATCCTGCAGCTCGACGACCCCTCGCTCGCCGAGAACTTCGACCAGATCTCCCCGGAGCCCTCGATCGCCGACTATCAGGCGTTCACGAAGATCCGCATCGACGCGATCAACCACGCCATCGCGGGGCTTCCCAAGGAGCAGGTGCGTCTGCACCTGTGCTGGGGGTCGTGGCACGGCCCCCACACCACCGACATCGAACTGAAGGACATCCTCCCCGTCGTGCTGCAGGCGAACGTCGGCTCGATCTCGTTCGAGGCCGGCAACGTGCGCCACGAGCACGAGTTCGGCGCCTGGGCGGATGCCGCCCTGCCCGACGACCTGGTGCTGGTGCCCGGCGTCGTCAGCCACGCGACGAACGTCGTGGAGCATCCCGAGCTGGTCGCGCAGCGCATCCGCCGGTTCACCGACATCGTCGGAGCCGACCGCGTCATCGCCTCGACGGACTGCGGCCTCGGCGGCCGCATCCACCCCGACATCGCCTGGGCGAAGCTCGAGACGCTCGGCGCGGGCGCGCACCGCGTCTGAGCCGCGGGACCGGATGCCGGGGCGTCAGCCGCGCTGGGCGCGATCGATCGCGTCGAGCAGGGCCTGCAGGCCGATCTCGAAGGCCGCATCCAGGCGCGCGTCGGCATCCGTCCATGCGCTGCTCGCCGCGGCGAGCGCGCCCGTCGCGGGAGACGTCCGCCACACCTCGGACGGGGCGGCGCGTTCGAGCGCGATGCCCAGGGCGAAGCTGTCGAGCGCCTCGAGGTAGACCGAGACGGCGTGCGGGGCGAAGCCGGCGGCGTGCAGC
Source organism: Microbacterium sp. AG790 (assembly GCF_003634765.1). NCBI lineage: Bacteria > Bacillati > Actinomycetota > Actinomycetes > Micrococcales > Microbacteriaceae > Microbacterium > Microbacterium sp. AG790. The sequence continues at coordinate 82,206 of NZ_RBWZ01000006.1, read as the reverse complement.
GACGCCGCCATCCGCTCGTAGATGCCGAGCACCGTCTCGGAGGTGATCGGGGTGCCGACGAGGAGGGCGACCAGACGCGGGTGGGCGGCGTAGCCGGCGCGCATCGAGCGGAGGATCGCCTCCAGTTCCTCGCGCCAGGGCCGCCCGTCATCCGGCACGGGAGGCGGGAAGTCCCGCACCATGCGGTCGCGGATGAGGTCGACGAGGTGGTCGAGTCCGCCCACGTGGTAGTAGAGCGAGGGCGCGGCGACGCCGAGCCGTTTGCCGAGGGCACGCATCGAAAAGGTGTCGCCGCTGTCGATGAGCGCGAGCGCCTCGTCGACGATGCCCTCGATCGAGAGCCGCGCCACCGACGGTCTGCCCACACGCACCTCCCGAAACAAGACAGTTACACAGCGTACTTGTCGGCGACGCATACGAGAGACATACTGCCTAACATCGTTAGATAAACCCGGCGCATCGACCGGGGCAGACTCACCCTTTGGAGGACACATGTCAACGGCGACGCCCACACCCTCCGCGACAGCGGAACCGTCCGGTGCCATCGGCACCCTGAAGAAGAACTCCCTCGGCGCGAGGGGCATCACGTTCCTCGTCGTCTCGGCCGCCGCGCCGCTGACGGTCATCGCAGGAACCGTCCCGCTCGCCATCCTCATCGCCGGCCCCGCAGCCCCCACGGCCTACCTCGTCGTCGGCATCGCGCTGGCGATCTTCGCCGTCGGTTTCATGGCGATGACCAACCGCATCTCCCGCACCGGCGGCTTCTACACCTACATCGCCGCCGCCCTCGGCAAGCACATGGGCCTCGGCGCCGGCATCCTCGCCCTCGTCTCCTACAACGCCATGCAGATCGGCATCTACGGCCTGTTCGCCGTGAACGCCAAGGCGATGCTCGCCACCGTCTTCGGCATCGACGTGCCGTGGCCCGTCCTCGCCGGCGTCGCGCTCGTCGGCGTCTGGGCGATGGGCTTCACCGGCATCGACATCGGAGCGCGCGTGCTGGGCGTGCTGCTGGTCGCCGAGACCATCGCACTCGCGGTGCTCGGCGTCGCGATCCTCGTCACCGGGGGCAGCCCCGAGGGCTTCGGCACGGGCGCCTTCGCCCCCGTCAACGTCTTCACGCCGCAGTTCGCGGTGGTGCTCGGCCTCGCCTTCGCCGCCTTCATCGGCTTCGAGTCGACGGTGCTGTATCGGTCCGAGGCGCGCACCCCCCACCGCACGATCCCCCGCGCGACCTACATCGCCGTCGCCGCCATGACGCTGTTCTACTTCGTGCTGACGTGGCTGCTCGTCCAGGCGTACGGCGAGAGCGCCGTGCAGGCCTTCATCGGCGAGAACGGCGTCGAGACGTTCCTGTTCGCCACCGCGGGCAGCCGGCTCGGCCAGGTCGCGACGAGCGTGTTCCTGCTGCTGATCGTCACGAGCGTCTTCGCCGCACTGCTCGCCTTCCACAACTCGATCAACCGGTACACGTACGCCCTCGCCCGCGACGGCGTGCTGCCCGCCGCGCTCGGCCGCACCCGTCCGCGCAACGGCACGCCCTGGGTCGCAGGCCTCGCGCAGTCGGTCCTCGCCGCGATCATCGTCGGTGGCTTCGCCCTCGCGGGTGCCGACCCCTACCTCCAGTTGCTGATCTGGGTCAACACCCCGGGCGTCGTCGGCGTCGTCGTGCTGCAGATCCTGGCCGCGGCATCCGTCGTCGTCTTCTTCGTCCGTCGCGCCAGCCGCGCCGACCGGCCGTGGTACGCGGTGCCCGCGGGCATCGCCGGCGGCGTGCTGATGCTCGTCTTCCTCGTGCTCATCGTCGTCAACATCGGCGTCCTGACCGGCGCCGACGACACGACCAACGCGGTCATCATCGGTGTCATCCCGGTGGCGTTCCTCGTCGGAATCGTGCTCGCCGAGGTGCTGCGACGGGCTCGACCGGCCGCCTACGCGGGCATCGGCGGTCCGGAGCAGTGACCGCCGCCGACCTCGTCGTCGTCGCCGACGCGCTCCATGGCACGACCGGCGAGGCTCTGGCCGTCGCGGACGGGCGGATCGTCGCGATCGGCGACCGCCGTGACACGTCCGGGTGGGGCGGCCGGGGAACACGCACCGTGCATCTGCCCGGCGTCGTCCTCCCCGGCCTCGTCGACGCCCATGCGCACCCCGTTCTCGGTGCGCGGGTGTCGCGCGGGCTCGACCTGCAGGGTGTCCGCACCCTCGGCGAGCTCCGAACGATCCTGACGCGTGCCTGCCGCGAGGCCGCGCCGGGTGCCTGGGTGCTCGGTTGGGGGCTCTCCCACGATGTGTGGGAGGGCGCCCCGATCACCGCCGCCTCTCTGGGCTCCGCGGTCGACGGCGCCCTCGTGCTGCTGCGGATGTTCGACGCCCACTCCGCCCTCGCCAGCTCCGCGGCGCTCGCCCGGGCGGGCGTCGACGGTCCGCGCACGTTCCCCTCGGGCGCGGGCGTCGCGGTGGATGCCGAGGGCACCCCGACCGGGGTGCTGCAGGAGCACGAGGCGATCGACCTGGTCGAGCGGCTCGTGCCGGTCGAAGCGCTGGCCGACGTGGCCGAGCGCCTCGCCGGCCATCTGGAGCGCATGGCCGCGGCGGGTCTGACCGGCGCACACGTCATGGACTTCGAGGGCGACCCGGCGGCCCTCTACGCGGCGGTCGAGGAGGCGGACCGGATGCCGCTGCGCCTGCGGATCCACCCGTGGGTCGACCCGTCGACGACGGAGCAGGACTGGGACGCGCTCATCGGTGCCACCGGATCGGGCGGCAGGCTCTGGCGGCTGCACGGCGTCAAGTTCTTCCTCGACGGGACGATCGACAACGGCACGGCGTGGCTGACCCACGCCGACTGCCACGGACAGTCGGTGCGCAGCACCTGGCCGTCGCCGGCGCACTACGCCGCGGCGATCGCGCGCTTCGCGGCGGCCGGGGTGCCCACGGCGACCCACGCGATCGGGGATGCTGCGGTGCGCCACGCCGCGGCATCCATCGCCGCCGCGCGCGCCGCGCACCCCGGCTCGCTGCACCGGATCGAGCACCTGGAGCTGACCGGCGACGACATCGTCGACGCCGTCGCCGGCAGCGGCGCGATCGCGAGCATGCAGCCCACCCACTGCACGCGGTTCATCCGCGCCGACGGCCGCGACAATTGGAGCGCGCGCGTCGGACGGGCGCGGGCGGGGCAGTCGTGGCGCACCCGTGCCCTCGCCGATCGCGGCGTGATGCTCGCATTGGGCTCGGATTGGCCGATCGCACCGTTCGACCCCCGGGAGATCATCGCCGAGGCGCAGACGCGCCGACACGGCGACGGTGAACCGGTCGGCGCGGCCGAAGCGTTGTCGGCCGCGCAGGCGCTGGCCGGATACACGACCGGCGCGGCCGCCGCCGCGGGGCACGCGGCCGACGAGGGTCGGCTGGCGGTGGGCATGCGCGCCGACCTCACGGTTCTCGCCGCCGATCCGACGCAGTGCGCACCGGAGGACGTCCCGGCCCTGTCGGTCAACGCCACCGTGGTCGACGGGCGGGTGCGCCACCTGCGCGGGTGAGGCGCGCCGATCGGGCAGAATCGATCCATGTCTCCCGTGCACGATCCCCACCTCCCCGCCGACCACGCGTGCCTCATCGTGCACGGCAGTGACAAGCCCGGCATCGTCGCGGCCGTCTCGGCGATGATCACCCGCATCGGCGGCAACATCGTGGCGTTCGACCAGTTCTCCGACGACCACCGCGGCGGGGCGTACTTCCAGCGCGTGGTGTTCCACCGCCCCGACTTCGCGCTCGAGCGCCCCGCGATCGAGATCGACATCGCCCGCACCCTCGCCGACTTCGAGCTGGAGTGGTCGCTGACCGACCAGTCGGTTCCCAAGCGGATGGCGATCCTGGCGAGCACGCAGGACCACTGCCTGCTCGACCTGCTATGGCGCCACCGCCGCGGCGACCTTCCGGTCACCATCCCGATGGTGATCTCGAACCACACCACGACGGCCGAAGACGTCCGCAGTTTCGGCGTGCCGTTCTTCCATGTGCCCTCGGTCGCGGGGCCGGACAAGTCGGCGTCGGAGGAGGAGATCCTGAAGCTGCTCGTCGGCAACGTCGACTTCGTCGTGCTCGCGCGCTACATGCAGATCCTGTCGCCCGAGTTCCTCGAGCGACTGGGGGTGCCGGTGATCAACATCCACCACTCGTTCCTGCCGGCCTTCATCGGCGCCGAGCCGTACAAGAAGGCCAAGGCGCGCGGGGTGAAGCTCATCGGCGCGACCTCGCACTACGTCACCGGCGACCTCGATGAGGGCCCGATCATCGAGCAGGACACCGTGCGCGTCACCCACGCCGAGTCGTCGGCCGAACTCGCCCGTCGCGGCGCGGACGTCGAACGTCAGGTGCTCTCCCGCGCGGTGCTGTGGCACGCCGAGGACCGCGTGATCCGCCACGGCAACCACACGATCGTCTTCTGAGGCGGTGCTGCCGGCGGGAAACCGTCAGTACACGTACTCCATGAGGTCGAGGCCGAGGGCGCGGAACGCCTCGTGCGCGCGCAGCCGATGCGCGACCGACAGGTCGTCGAAGCAGACGATCAGCGCGTAAGCGGCGCCGGCGCGGGGCCCGGCGATCACTCCGGCCTCCGCGCGGATGCCGTCGCCACGCCCGGTCTTGTTGACGAAGAGCAGCCCGTGGCGGTCGTCGTCGTGCGCGAACGGGTCCAGCGCGGTGCTCGCCGCGACGAGCGCCAGATCCTGGTTGAGGCTGAGCCACTCCGACACCTGCGCGCTGACCGCGGGCGAGACGACCTGCGCGTTCACGAGACCGGCGAAGAGGGTGACGAGCTCGCCCGTCGAGGCGAGGCCCACGTGCGGGGCGTCGTCGAGGCCGCGCTCGTCGCGGAAGCCGTCGATCAGCGCCGTCTTGACGAGGCCGATCTGCTCGACACGGGCCCGCACGGCGTCGAGACCGACGCGCTCGAGCAGCGCATTGGCGGCGGCCGCGTCGGAGGCCGCGGCGGCGAGCACGGCCAGGTCGCGCACCGGCAGCGCGGGCGCGGCCAACCGATGCCAGAGGCCGCCGACGGCGACCGGCGCCACCGAGCTGCGTTCGATGATCTGGAGCGGATCGAGCGTGCCCGCGTCGATCTGCGCGGCGACCTCGATCAACAGCGGCACGACGCCGATGCCCGCGACGGGCAGCACGAGGTGCGCATCGCCGGCGAGCACCGTCTCACCCGAGTCCAGATCTGTGACGCACACCGAGACCTGCGCCCCCGCTGCGGCGACGGCGTCGAGCGCGGCGAGCGCGGTCGAGAACGAACGGGTACGGCCCGACGAGCGCCGGGGCGATCGTCGCGTCGAGGGCCGTTCGCCTCGCGCCTCGCCACGCAGCGGTGCGCGCACCTCACCGCGACGTGGTGACGATGCTCGACCTGCACTGTCCACGCGAGATGCTCCGTTCTCGATGTTGTCGCCGCCGGCGGTGTCGTGGCCCGGACGCCGCGCCGACGATCGCCGGCCCGGCGACGCGGTGGTCACCAGATGGTGACGCGCTGGTCGGCGTCGAGCCACAGCGCGTCGGTCTCGGTGACGTCGAACGCTCGGTAGAACTCGTCGACGTTGCGAACGATCTGATTGCAGCGGAACTCGTTGGGCGAGTGCGGATCGATGGTCAGGAGGCGAATCGTCTCGGCCTCGCGACCCTTCTGCTGCCAGATCTGCGCCCAGCTGAGCAGCAGCCGCTGGATGCCGGTGTACCCGTCGATCACGGGACCATCGGCATCCTCGTCGGTCGTGTCGGCCCCGAGCGAGAGGCGGTAGGCCTTGATCGCGATGCCGAGCCCGCCGAGGTCTCCGATGTTCTCGCCGATCGTGAGAGCGCCGTTGACGTGGTGCTCGGCGGCGAGGCCCTGCGGCACGAGTGCGTCGTACTGGGCGATGAGGGCGCCGGTGCGCTGCTCGAAGGCGGCACGGTCGTCATCCGTCCACCAGTCGCGGAGGGCCCCTGTGCCGTCGAAGGCCGATCCCTGGTCGTCGAAGCCGTGGCCGATCTCGTGGCCGATCACGGCGCCGATGCCGCCGTAGTTGGCCGCGGCATCCCGGTCCAGCTCGAAGAACGGGTACTGCAGGATCGCGGCGGGGAACACGATCTCGTTCATCAGCGGGTTGTAGTAGGCGTTGACCGTCTGCGGGGTCATGTACCACTCGTCGCGGTCGATGGGGGCGCCGAGCTTGGCGATCTGCCGTTCGTGTTCCCACGCGTTCGTGCGGCGGACGTTGCCGATCAGATCGGCGGCGTCGACTTCCAGCGCCGCGTAGTCCTTCCACGTCACGGGGTAGCCGACCTTGGGCGTGAACGCGTCGAGCTTCTCGAGGGCGCGCCCGCGGGTCTCCGGCGTCATCCATTCGAGCGTCTCGATGGAACGCCGGTAGGCCTCGATGAGGTTCGCGACGAGCTCGTCCATCGCCTCTTTGGCTGCGGGCGGGAAGTGGCGCTCGACGTAGACCTTGCCCACCGCCTCACCCATCGCCGCCTCGACGAAGCTGACGCCCCGCTTCCACCGCTCGCGATTGACGGGGACGCCCGTGAGCTCGGTGCCGTAGAACGCGAAGTTCGCATCGACGAAGTCGGACGACAGGAAGGCTGCGGAGGCGCGCACGGCATGCAGGCGCAGCCACGCCTTCCAGTCCTCGAGGCGGTCCTCGACGAGCAGCGAGCCGAGCCCTTCGAAGTAGCTGGGCTCGTTCACGTTGATCTCGGCGAAGCCGTCGGAGCGGCCGGGGGCGACGGCATCCAGCCAGGGGGCGAGGTCAACGCCGACCAGCTGCTGCACGTCGTCCCACGTCATGAGGTTGTACGTGGCGACGGCGTCGCGGGTGCGCACGTTGTCCCAATGGTGGCTCGCCAGCTCGGTCTCCAGCGCCAGCACGCGGTCGGCCTGCCGCCCGGCATCCTCACCCTGCGCACCCACGCCTGCGAGACCGAGGACCGTCTGCACGTACTCACGGAAGGCGATGCGGGTCTTGTCGAAGTTGTCGAGGCGGTAGTAGCTCTCATCCGGCAGCGACAGACCGGACTGCACGAAGAACGCGACGTAGCGCTCGGGGTTTCCCGGGTCGGGCTCGATGTAGACGCCGATCATGCTGCCGACGCCCTCCCGCTCCATTTCGCCGACCGTGCGCAGCAGGTCGGAGACGGAGCCGATCGCGTCGACCCGCGCGAGCTGGGCCTCCAGCGGCTGCGCGCCGAGCTGCTCGATCCGCTCGGTGTCCATGAAGCTGGCGAACAGGTCACCGATCTTGCGCGCCTCGGTGCCCGGCTCGGCCGTGGTCGACTCCTCGATGATGGCCCGCACATCCTTCTCGGCCTGCTCGGCGATCAGGTGGAACGACCCCCACCGGGCCTTGTCGTCCGGGATCTCGGTGGCCTCCAGCCAGGCGCCGTTCACGTGACGGAACAGGTCGTCCTGAGGACGGATGCCGGGGCTCAACGCGGACAGCTCGATACCCGAGCGAAGGGTGGGGGCGGTCATGCCGTACAGGATACGCGCCGGTCCTGTCCGCGCGATCCGTGTTCACCCGCCGTTCGCCCACCCCCGGTCGTTGCGCGGCACCCCTCCCCCCGGTCGTTGAGCAAGGAGCACCGCGACGAGTCGAAACGCCCCGCCCCGACCGACGCGCCGCGTCGGCGCCCGCCCGTAGGCTCGACGCATGGCCGCGCCCACCCTCAACCGTGAGATCCTCCGGCTGGCGGTGCCGGCCCTGGGTGCGCTGGTCGCCGAACCGCTGTTCCTCATCGTCGACGCGGCTCTCGTCGGCCATCTGGGAGTGGTGCCGCTCGCGGGCCTCGGGATCGCGTCGGCCGTGCTGCAGACGATCGTCGGACTCATGGTCTTCCTCGCCTACTCGACCACACCGGCGGTGGCGCGTCGCTTCGGTGCCGGTGATCATGCCGACGCGGTGCGAGCCGGCGTCGACGGACTCTGGCTGGCTCTCGGTCTGGGCGTCGTGCTCGCGATCGCCGGATCGCTGGCGACACCCGCGCTCGTGTCGCTGTTCGGCGCGGCGCCCGATGTCTCTCACCAGGCGCTCATCTACCTGCAGCTGTCGATGTGGGGCCTTCCCGCCATGCTCATCGTGTTCGCGGCGACGGGCCTGCTGCGCGGCATGCAGGACACCGTCACGCCGCTGTGGATCGCGGGGATCGGCTTCGCCCTCAACGCGGCGCTGAACGCACTGTTCATCTACGGGTTCGGGTGGGGCATCGCCGGCTCGGCGGCCGGAACCGTTGCGGCGCAGTGGGGCATGGTCGGCGCCTACGCGGTCGTGATCGGCCGGCTGGCGCAGCGCCACTCGGCATCCCTGCGTCCGCAGCGCGACGGACTGCGCGGATCCGCCGCGTCGGGAGGCTGGCTGTTCCTGCGCACCGTGTCGTTGCGCGCGGCGTTCCTCGCGACCGTCTTCGCGGCGACCGCTCTCGGCACCGACGAGCTGGCCGGATGGCAGGTCGCGTTCACGATCTTCTCGACCGCCGCCTTCGCGCTCGACGCGTTGGCGATCGCCGCGCAGGCGCTCATCGGCCGGGGTCTCGGCGCGGGTGATGAGCTGTTCGTTCGCCGGGTGCTCGGCCGCACCGTCGCGTGGGGAGGGTGGTTCGGGGTGATCGTGGGCGCTGCGATCGCGGCGCTCTCCGGCGTGATCGGTCTCGTGTTCACCGGGTCGCCCGAGGTCGCCGCTCTCGTGCAGCCCGCTCTCCTCGTGCTGGCGGTGGCGCAGCCGGTGTGCGGCGTGGTCTTCGTGCTCGACGGTGTGCTGATGGGAGCCGGCGACGTCCGCTATCTCGCCGCCGTCGGCGGCCTCAACCTCGTCCCGTACCTGCCCGCCCTCGCGGTGCTGTGGCTCGTGCATCCGACCGGGGCCATCGGCCTGATGTGGCTCGCCGTCTGCTTCTTCGGGGTCTATATGCTGGCGCGGCTCGCGACGCTCGCCTGGCGCGTGCGGCGGCCGGAGTGGGTCACCGACCGGGCGTGAGCGGCCGGGGCGTCACGCCCAACGGCGACACCACTCGTACATCACGACCGCGGCCGCCGCGCTCGCGTTGATCGAGCGGGTCGAGCCGTACTGGGTGATCTCGACGACGGCGGATGCCGCGGCGACCGCCTCGGCGGACAGCCCCGGTCCCTCCTGGCCGAACAGCAGGACGCACCGCTGAGGGAGCTCGGCGCGGTCGACCGGCACCGACCCGTCGACGTTGTCGACGGCGATCACGGGGATCTCGGCATCCGCCGCCCAGGCGGTGAACGCGGCGACATCTTCGTGGTGCCGCACGTGCTGGTAGCGGTCGGTCACCATCGCGCCGCGACGGTTCCACCGCCGCTTGCCGATGATGTGCACCTCCGCGGCGCCGAACGCGTTGGCGCTGCGGACGATCGAGCCGATGTTCATGTCGTGCTGCCAGTTCTCGATGGCGACGTGAAACGGATGCCGGTGCTCATCGAGGTCGGCCACGATCGCGGCCATCGTCCAGTAGCGGTAGCGGTCGACGACGTTGCGGCGATCACCGTCGGCGAGCAGGTCGCGGTCGTAGCGGGGATTGTCGGGCCACGCGTCGGGTCCCCCCGGCCACGGCCCGACCCCGACGGGCAACTGAGCCTCGAGCTCAGCACTGTCCGGGGCGGCCGCATCCGGCGGCAGCACGGGCTCGGTCATCGCTCCAGGCTACCGACGACCTCGCCGACTCGCCTTCCGTATTCAGTCCGCACGGACGCGCCGCGCGCGATCGGTCCGATCGTTCTGCGACCTCGTTGCGCTGCCGGACCACGCGGGACTGAATACGGAACACGTCCGCGTGGGGCCGCCTCTGCCGTGCGTCACGACGAGGCGTCGATGTGGAGGAGTTCGGGCCACGTGCTCGACATTTCGGTCACCCGAAATCTCTGGTAATTTTTCGGTGTGCCGAAAAATACCGGGGTGATCATCGAGGCGCCTGTCCGCACGGCGACCGTGCCCTCCCGGACCCGGCGCGCGGCATGGCTGCTCGGTCCGGCGCTGGTCGCCGGTGTCGCCTACCTCGACCCGGGCAACGTCGCGAGCAACATGACCGCCGGGGCGCGGTTCGGCTACCTGCTGGTGTGGGTCGTCGTGCTCGGCAACGCGATGGCGTGGCTCATCCAGTACCTGTCCGCGAAGCTCGGGATCGTCACCGGCCAGAGCCTCGCCGAGACCCTCGGCGAGCGCCTTCGTCATCCCTGGGCGCGCCGCGCCTACTGGCTGCAGGCCGAGCTCGTCGCCGTCGCCACCGACGTCGCCGAGGTGATCGGCGGCGCGGTCGCCCTCTGGCTTCTCTTCGGCGTCCCCCTGCCCGTCGGCGGCCTCATCACGGGAGCCGTCTCGATCGCACTGCTGCTCATCCAGCAGCGCCGCGGCGCGCGCAGCTTCGAGTTCGTCGTGATCGGCCTGCTCGTCGTGATCTCGATCGGCTTCACCTACGGCGTCTTCATCGCCCCGCCGGATGCCGCGAGTGTCGCCGGCGGCATGATTCCGCGATTCGAGGGGTCGGAGTCGGTGCTGCTCGCGGCATCCATCCTGGGCGCGACGATCATGCCGCACGCGATCTACGCCCACAGCGCCCTCGCCCGCGACCGGTTCTCCTCCGCCGGCGCGCGACCCGTCGACCGCGCCATCACCACGCCGCGCCTGCTGCGCGCAACCCGCTGGGACGTGACGATCGCCCTGATCATCGCGGGCACCGTGAACCTCGCGATCCTGCTGCTCGCGGCCGCCAACCTCGCCGGCGTCGACGGGACCGACAGCCTCGAGGGCGCATACGGCGCCCTGGCGGCGGGACTCGGCGGCGTCGTCGCGACGATGTTCGCGGTCGGCCTGCTCGCGAGCGGCCTGGCGAGCACCGCGGTGGGCGCCTACGCCGGCGCGGAGATCATGCACGGCCTGCTGCGTGTGCGGGTGCCGCTGATCGCGCGGCGCCTCGTCACGCTCGTGCCGGCCATCGTGATCCTCGCGCTCGGGGCCGATCCGACCTGGGCGCTGATCCTCAGCCAGGTTGTGCTGAGCTTCGGCATCCCGTTCGCGCTCGTGCCGCTCGTCGCGCTCACCGCCCGCCGCGACGTGTTGGGGCCGTACCGCAACCGCTGGTGGACGACTCTCGCCGGCGTCGCCGCCTCGGTGTTCCTCATCGCGCTCAACGCCTTGCTGCTGTGGCTGGTCTTGATCGGCGGATAGTTCCGGCCGGTAGCCTGGGAGCGTGGCTGCGAACTCCGTCGCGATCGACGACTACCTGAAGACGATCTACCACCACACCGAGTGGCAGCCCGCGCTCATGACGTCGTCGCAGCTGGCGGCCGAGCTGAAGCTCGCCCCGTCGACGGTCACCGAGATGGTGCAGAAGCTCGTCGCACAGGGCCTCGTCGACCACCGCCCGTACGGACCGGTGGCACTGACGGAGCGGGGTCGGCTGCGCGCGGCATCCATCATCCGCCGCCACCGTCTCATCGAGACCTGGCTCGTGCAGGAGTTCGGCTACGCGTGGGACGAGGTGCACGACGAGGCCGAGGTGCTCGAGCACACGATCAGCGACCGCCTGCTCGCCGGCATCGCGGAGCGGCTGGGCCACCCCCGCTTCGACCCGCACGGCGACGCGATCCCGGATGCCGAGGGCAACGTCCACCGCCTGCCGTTCGTGCTGCTGTCGACCGCCGAGGTCGGACACGCGGGCGAGGTGCTGCGGGTCAGCGACCGCGATCCCGAGCTTTTGCGGGCGCTGGAGGGCGCCGGCATCGATGTGGGGCACCGCCTCGTGGTCGCCGGAACGGACGTGGTCCGCGTCGATGACGGCGCGACGATCGCCCTGCCCGCCGGCGCGGCCGGTGCGGTCTGGCTGACCGCCTGACGGCGTCGGCGCGCCGCCGCAGATTCGGATCAGCGCAACGGATGCGGGCCGCGGCGGTCGCGGCATCCGCATCTGTTCACATGCTCCGCGTCCGCGGCCCGCGCGCAGGGGCCGGCAGGCGTGCGCGGTGGACAGCGCGGGCGTGCGGCACCCGCGTCAGCGCCGCCAGAGGCGCCGCGGCCGGCCGGCCTTGAGGTAGGGCCAGGTGATGCCGGTGGCGTGCTCGCAGTAGTCCCAGAGCCGGGTTGCGATGTCCTCGCGCCGGGCCAGCTTGCTGGCCTGACCGAGTGTGGGCGCGCCGGCCACCAGGCGCGACGGCCCCCAGAACTGCCCACCGACCGCCTCCGGATCGACGAGCGCGCGCACGAGCGGCCACGCCCCGCGCTCCTTGGACTGCGTGATCGGGGCCTGCAGATTGTCGACGAAACGTGTCATCCGGGACGGCTCGTTGATCCCCAGGATGCCGCGCGTGCGGCCGCTGATCGCGTACCCGGGGTGCGCGATCAGACTCGCGATCGGCACGTTCGCGGCGCGGAGGCGCCGGTCGGCCTCGAAGCCGAGGGCCGTCGTCGCGACCTTCGACTGCACATAGGCCCGCCACGGCGAGTAGTTCGTCTCCAGCTCGGGGTCGACGGGGTCGTAGTTTCCCATCGCGGTCGACATCGACCCGACCCACACCATGCGACCGCGACCGGCGGCGAGCGGCGGCAACAGCTCGCCGGCGAGCGCGTAGTGGCCGAGAGCGTTGGTCGCGAACACCACCTCGTGCCCGTCCGCGGTGGTCTCGCGGTGGCGCGGCGGGTGCACGACGCCGGCGTTCAGCAGCAGCCCGTGCAGCCCCGCGCGACCGCGCACCGTCGCGGCCGCGGCGCGCACCGAGCCCAGGTTGCTCGTGTCGAGCAGGAGGGTCGTGATCTCGGCATCCGGCACCTGGCGCCTCACCGCGACGCGCGCGGTGGCCAGCTTGTTCGGGTTGCGCCCGGTCATGATGACGTGGGCACCGGCACCGGCCAGCTGCAACGACGCGAAGAAGCCGAGCCCGGCCGTCGATCCGGTGACGAGGTACCGTCTGCCGGACAGGTCGGGGAGCATCTTCGGGTCCCAGTCGTCGCGTGCCACGCGTCGAGACTACGGCCGGATCGCCCCGCTAGGCTGGCCCCATGCGGACACGCGCCGATATCGAATGCTGGCTCACCGACATGGACGGCGTCCTCGTCCACGAGAACAAGCCGATCCCGGGGGCCGCCGAGCTTCTCGCGCAGTGGCGCGATGCGGGCACACCGTTCCTCGTGCTGACCAACAACCCGTTCTACACACCGCGTGATCTGAGCGCACGCCTGCGCATCTCGGGTCTGGAAGTGCCGGAGGACCGTATCTGGACGTCGGCGCTGGCGACGGCCGACTTCCTGCGCTCGCAGCATCCGGGCGGCACCGCCTTCGTCATCGGCGAAGCGGGTCTGACGACCGCCCTGCACGAAGCGGGATACGTCCAGACCGAGACGCAGCCGGACTACGTCGTGATCGGCGAGACGCGCAACTACTCGTTCGACCGCATCACCCAGGCGATCCGCTTCATCAACAACGGCGCGCGTTTCATCATCACGAACCCCGATGCGACCGGGCCGACCCCCACCGGTATCGTGCCGGCGACCGGCTCGTTCGCCGCGCTCATCACGCATGCGACGGGCAAGGCCCCGTACGTGGTCGGCAAGCCGAACCCGATGATGTTCCGCTCCGCGATGAACCGCATCGGGGCCCACTCGGAGAACACCGGCATGATCGGCGACCGCATGGACACCGATGTCGTCGCCGGCATCGAGGCCGGTCTGCACACGATTCTCGTCCGCACCGGCATCTCCGACGACGCCGAGATCGAGCGCTACCCCTTCCGCCCTGACGAGATCCTCGACTCGGTCGCCGACCTGCTGGCCGATGAGCCGGCGGAGTCCGAGATGCCCGAGGGGCTGTGACGGAGCGCAGCTCCGGTCGGCGGGTCACCCTCACCGAGGTCGCAGAGAGGGCGGGCGTGTCGCGCTCGGCGGCCTCGTTCGCGTTGAACGGTCGCCTCGACCAGCGTCTGTCCGTCGAGACGATGGCCCGCGTTCGCCGGGCGGCCGACGAGCTCGGCTACCGCGCGAACGTCACCGCGAAGACCCTGCGCACGGGCCGCTCGGGCACGGTCGCACTGGTCTCGGACTTCGTCAGCTCGACCTCGTTCGCCAACTCGATGGTGCGCGGTGCGCTGGAGCGGCTGCGCGAGGCGGGGCTGCTGCTGTTCACCGTCGACACGCAGGGGGATGCCGAGATGGAGCGCCGCTTCCTCGACGACCTCGTCGCGCGCGACATCGACGGCATCCTGTACGCGTCGATGTTCACGCGGCGCGTGACGCCCCCGGCGTCCGCTCGGCACACCGCACTGGTGCTCATGAACTGCGAGGCCGACGACGCGGCGATCAGTTCGGTCGTCCCCAACGAGCGTGCCGCGGGCGCGACCGCGGCACGGCTGCTGCGGGAGGCCGGTCACGATCGCGACATCTGGTTCGTCGGCACGCTCGCGCCCGGCCGCACCGGGGGCAGCGCCTGGCACGAGTGGGGTCCGGTCGCGCTCCCCCGCCGCCTGGAGGGCATCCGCGCACAGCTGGCCGCCGCGGGCACGCGGCTCGCCGGCGAGGTCGCCGTGGACGACGACTGGACGGTGCACGACGGGCGGGATGCCGCGGAGCGCCTGCTCGCGTCCGGCGCGCGCCCGCGCGCCGTCATCTGCGTCAACGACGCCGTCGGGGTCGGCGTGTTCCAGGCTCTCCGCCGAGCGGGGCTGCGGGTGCCCGACGACGTGTCGCTCGTCTCCTTCGACGGCGGCGTTCTCGCCGAGGCGACCGATCCGCAACTGGTCTCCCTGCGCCTTCCGCAGGCGGAGATCGGCCGTCGCGCCGCCGATCTGCTGCTCTCCCCCGACGAGGGCGTGCGCCACGAGCTCGTCGAGATGCCGGTCAGCGCCGGCGCCTCGATCGCCGCGCCGCGGCTCTGACCGGCGGCATCCGGAGTCGGATTTCTCCGGCCGTTGGGGCGAAATTCCTGCTTGCCTCGGTTGCTATATCGGTATAGCTTGAGACGCGACGGCGGCGGAGCCTTCGGGAACACCGCACTGTCGTCCACCCTCGTCACCCGCACGTACAAAGGAGTATGACCATGAGCGCACCCCTCGCTCGCACCGCCCCCAACCCCTGGTGGGTGGGCTTCGTCTGCGGGATGGCGACGTTCGTCGACGCCGCCGCGACCACCGGCATCGCCGTCGCCCTCGTTCTCTTCCAGTCGTTCGTCCCCGGGACTCCCGGACTCACGCCCGACCAGGTCGGCCTGCTCACGGGCGTGCTGACCGCGGGCGTCGCGATCGGATCGCTCGTGGGCGGGCGCCTGGCCGACCGCTTCGGCCGTCGCCGCGTCTTCCTCGTCACGATGACCCTCATCGTGCTCGGATCACTGACGCCGTTCTTCGGCGTCTCCTTCGGGCTGCTCCTGCCCGGCATCGCACTCATCGGCCTCGGCGTCGGCGCCGACCTGCCCGCCGCCCTCGCCTCGATCTCCGAAGCGGCCACCGACCGCAACCGGGGCAAGATCCTCGTCTTCTCCAACCTGCTCGGCGGCTTCGGCATCCTCCTCGCGGTGCTCATCGGCATCTTCTTCGGATCCCTCGGCGAGGCCGGTGGGCGCATCATGTTCGCGGCCTTCGGCGGCGTCGGCCTCGTCGTCCTTGCGCTCCGGCTGACCATCCCCGAGTCGGCCGACTGGCTCGCCGCCCGCGACGAGCGCCGCAGCGGCGTGCAGACCGTCCGTGCCGAGCGCGGCCGCCTCCGCGACTTCGGCCGCCCGCAGTACCGCCGCCCCTTCGTGACCCTGCTCGTCTACTACACGCTCGCTTCGATCGCGATCAGCGTGGCCGGCAGCTTCGGCACCTTCGTGGCGGTCAACGTCGCCGGCATCCCGGTGAACGAGTACCAGACCTGGACCCTGCTGGCGATGCCCGCCGCGATCCTCGGCGCCGTCTGGTTCATGGCCGTCGCCGACACGACGTTCCGCATGAGCTACTACGTCGCCGGCGCGATCGCGGTGGTCGTCGCGAACCTGGTGCCGGTGGTGTTCGGCTTCACGCTGCCCGCCCTCATCGTCTCGGTGGTCGTGACGACCTTCGCCGGCGCGTTCTGTTTCGAGACGATCATGAAGGTGTGGACGCAGGAGTCCTTCCCCACCATGCTGCGCTCCACGGCGCAGGGCACCGTCTACGCCGTCGCCCGGTTCGCGACCGCCGCGTTCAACGTCGTCACCCCGGCCCTGCTGCTCCTGAACCCCAGCGCCGTCTACGTCGCCGTCTCGGTGGTCGCCGCCGCCGGCTTCCTCATCGGCTGGATCGGCTTCCGCCGTGGCGTGACGAACGCGTTCGACGTCGAGGCGGAGATGCTCCCGGCATCCGACACCGACGCGCCCGCCGCGACACTCGCCCACTGATCCGGCTGCCCTGACGAAAGAACCCCCATGCGACTCGTGCCCTTCGAAACCACCGTCCGCGCGCTCACGCTGCGCGGCACGCACTACCTGCCGGATGCCGCGGCGGGCGCCGACCCGGCGCCGCATCCGACCGTCGTGCTGCTGCACGGCTTCGGCGGATCTCGAGTGGAGACGACGGGGGTCTTCGTGACTCTCGCCCGCACGCTGGTCGCGGCCGGGTTCGGGGTGGTCGCCTTCGACCGGGCCGGGCACGGCGAGAGCGACGGGAAGTTCTTCGACACGACGGCGTCGGGTGACGTCGCCGACACGGCGGCCGTGCTGGCCGCGATCCGAAAGGCCGACGAGGTGGATGCCGACAACCTGCATCTCGTCGGCATGAGCCTCGGCTCCGTGATCGCCGCGGTCGTCGCGGCGGAGGCGGGAGCGGGCGGCATCCGCTCGCTGACGATGTGGTCGACGGCCGCCGTGTTCGTCGACGACATCCGCTCGGGACAGATCCAGGGGCGCTCGCTCGCCGCGCTCGACGGGCCGGACGGGTTCTTCGACTTCCTCGGGATGCGACTGGGTCCGGCGATGCGCGCCGACGCTCTCACGTTCGATCCGTATGCGCGAGCCGCGGCCTACGACGGCCCGGCCCTGCTGCTGCACGGCACGGCCGACTTCGTCCCGGTGCGCTACGCCGAGCGCTACGCCGACGCGGACGTGTTCGGCGAGCGCGCCGAGGTCGTCGTCGTCGAGGGGGCCGACCACGGGTGGGCCGAACTGCCCCAGCGTGACGAACTGATCACCCGCACCGTCTCGTTCATCACGGCCCACTCCGAGAGGACCGCATCGTGACCACCCCCCTCATCCCGTCCCGCACCGGCATCGGCGAGGTCGTGCGCTTCGGAGACTCCGAGGTGCTGCTGGAGGGTCATCTCGACCTCGACGACAGTCGCGGCATCCGCCCGCTGCGCCTGCCCCGCCGCACGTGGGCGCACTTCCCGCCGAACGGCGAGATCCTGCGCGCGATCACGGCCAACGCGAGCGGTGTGCGCGTGCGCTTCACGACGGCCGCGACCACGCTGAGCCTGACGCTGCGGTGCACGCAGCTGTTCTTCGCCGAGCTCGCCGGACCGGTCAACGACGTCGTCGTGGAAGTCGACGGAGAGCCCGTCCACATCGAGCGCGCGCCCGTCACCGACGTCCGTCGACTCTCATGGACCGGGGATGCCGCGACCGACGAGCCCGTGACGGAACCCGCGACGTTGGAGATCGCGCTCGGCGGCGCGGGCGGGCCGGCTGCGCGCGCCGTCACCGTATGGCTGCCGCAGGGGATGATCGTCGACCTGCTCGATCTCCGTGCCGACGCCCCCGTGATCGC
Organism: Microbacterium sp. AG790; assembly: GCF_003634765.1. NCBI lineage: Bacteria > Bacillati > Actinomycetota > Actinomycetes > Micrococcales > Microbacteriaceae > Microbacterium > Microbacterium sp. AG790. The sequence continues at coordinate 64,454 of NZ_RBWZ01000006.1, read as the reverse complement.
GGCAGAACCGTCGCACGCACCCGTGTGGATCCACCATGGCAGCTCGATCAGTCACTGCGTCGAGACGCCCTCGCCGACCGGGGTGTGGCCCGTGATCGCGGCGCGCACGAGCGATCTGTCGCTCATCAACCTCGGCTTCGGCGGGCAGTGCATGCTCGACCCGTTCGTCGCCGACACGATCGCCGCCACGCCCGCCGACGTCATCACGCTCAAGGTGGGCATCAACATCGTGGGCGCGCGGTCGTTCGACCAGCGCACGTTCACGCCCGCGATGCACGGCTTCCTCGACCGCGTGCGCGCCGGGCATCCCGACACCCCGATCGTGCTGGCGTCGTCGATCCTCTGGCCCGGAAGCGAGGACACACCGGGGCCCTCGGACGTGGAGTTCTTCGACGACGGTCACGTCCGCTGCTACGCCGCCGGAGACGCCGCCGACGTCGCCCGCGGTGCGCTGACCATGACCGAGTCGCGGCGGCAGCTGGCCGAGGTGGTGCGGGTGCGCGCGGCATCCGGGGAACGAATCGCGTACCTCGACGGGCTGAGCCTCTACGGCTCCGACGACGAGGAGCGCTACACGCTGCCCGACAGCCTGCATCCAGACACCGAGCTCTACGCCGAGATCGCCGCGCGCTTCTCCGCCGCCGTCTTCGGTGCCGACGGGCTCGTGCCGCGCGCCGGGCTAGGCTGAGACTGCCCGCCTCCGCGCGGGCGGAGGAGACGATGTGAACGCGACCGAGCAGACGCTGCTGTTCGCCTCGACCGGCGTAGTGCTGGTCGGGACGCTCGTGGTGTTCGTCGTGCAGTTCATCCGCGGTCGCGGGCGCGACGGCGGCGACGGGAGCGACCAGTGATCGCCATCGTCTTCGTCGTGACCGCGATGGTGCTGCTGATCGTCGCACTCGTGCTCTTCGTGCGGGGCCGCCGCGATGCCCCCCAGGGAACGCCACTGCCGAACGGCCGCGGCATCCTGTTGCTCACCCTCGCGGGACTCGTGCTCGCGCTGGCGTCGCAGCTGCCCGTCTTCCGCTGAGCGCGCCAGCGCCTTGAGCTCGACCGCGCCGCGACGTAGCGTGAAACCGTCCGATCTACATCGAACGGAGGCAACACGGTGACGACGCCGAACCCGTTCCTGTTCTGGACCAGCTTCGCGATCATGATGGTCATCGTGGTCGGAGGTGGTGCCGCAATCGGGATCGCGACGCAGCAGTACGCCGTCGCGTTCGCGCTTCAGCTGATCGCCGCCGGCGCCTGGGTAGCCACGTTCTTCCGCTATCGGCCGCGCCGCGCGGCCGATCAGAATCGGATGCCGACAACGGATGCGGAGGCGTGAGCTCGCCGTATCCGAATCCAGTGCTGATCTCCGAATCTGCTGCTCATCTCCGCATCCGGTTCACGGCCGGCGGCGGAAACGGCCAGGGCGGGCGCTATTGCGCCTGAAGGCCCAGGTCGTCGAGGTCGATGATCGAGCGCCACTCGTAGCCGGCGGCCTCCACTGCCGCCTGCGCGCCGGTCTTGCGGTCGACGACCGTCACGACCGCGACGATCTCGGCACCGGCAGCCGCCACGACCTCGGCCGCCTTCAGGGGGGAGCCTCCGGTGGTGGAGGTGTCCTCCACGATCACGACGCGCTTGCCGGCCACCTCGGCGCCCTCGATCTGGCGGCCACGACCGTGGTCCTTCGGCTCCTTGCGCACGACGAACGCGTCGACGGGGGTGCCGGCGGCGACCGACGCGTGCATGACGGCGTTCGCGATCGGGTCGGCGCCCAGGGTCAGACCGCCCACGGCATCCACCTCGAGGTCGCGCACCGCGTCGAGCACGAGGCGGCCGATCGCGGGAGCCGCCCGGTGGTCGAGGGTGAGCTTGCGCATGTCGACGTAGTAGGTCGCCTTCTTGCCGCTGGAGAGCGTGAAGTCGCCGTGGAAGACGGCTTCGGCGGCGATCAGGTCGACGAGGGCGCGGCGCTCGGACTCGAGCTCGGGCGTGGAGGCGGCGGTCATGCTGAAGAGTCTACGGAAGCGAAGAACCGGGATTATTTCCGCGTCATCACCCGCCGCGGCATCCGTCCCGCCCCCTAGAGTCGGGAACGTCACCCGGCGCGGTGCCCGGGCGCGCCCGCAGGCCCCGTCGGACCCGATCGAAGGAGCACCATGGCCCGTATCGGCATCGTCCGCGAACGGGACGGCGAGACCCGCGTCGCCGCGTCCCCCACCACCGTCGGCAAGATCCGTGCGCTCGGCTACGACGTCGTCGTCGAGGCCGGCGCGGGCGCCGCGTCGTCGTTCCCGGATGCCGCCTACACCGCCGCCGGCGCCACCGTCGCGCCCCGCGACGAGGCCTGGGGCGCCGATGTCGTCCTGTCGGTCGCGGCCCCCACGGATGCCGAGATCGCGCTCCTGCAGCCGGGTGCGACGCTCGTCGGCATCCTGAGCCCCGCGCTCAGCCCCGACCTGCTCGCCGCGCTCGCCGCCCGCGGTGTCACGGCCCTCGCCATGGATGCCGTGCCGCGCATCTCGCGCGCGCAGTCGATGGACGTGCTCAGCTCGATGGCCAACATCGCCGGCTACCGCGCGGTCGTCGAGGCCGCGAACGAGTTCGGCCGCTTCTTCACCGGACAGGTCACCGCCGCCGGCAAGGTGCCGCCCGCGAAGGTGCTGGTCGCCGGGGCCGGCGTCGCCGGTCTGGCCGCGATCGGCGCCGCCTCAAGCCTCGGCGCGATCGTCCGCGCCACCGATCCCCGCCCCGAGGTCGCCGACCAGGTCGCCTCGATCGGCGGCACCTACCTCGAGGTCGTCGTGCCCGACGAGCAGAAGGAGGTCTCGGCCGACGGCTACGCCAAGGCCACCAGTGCCGCCTACGACGCCGCGGCCGCCAAGCTCTACAGCGACCAGGCCGCCGACGTCGACATCGTGATCACGACGGCGCTCATCCCGGGCCGCGCCGCCCCGCGCCTGCTCACGGCCGCCGACGTCGCCGCGATGAGGCCCGGCAGCGTCATCGTCGACATGGCCGCGGGCCAGGGGGGCAACGTCGAGGGCTCCGTCGCCGGCGAGCGCGTCGTCACCGCGAACGGCGTCATCATCCTCGGCTACACCGATCTCGCCGGCCGCCTGCCCCAGCAGGCGTCGCAGCTCTACGGAACCAACCTGCTGAATCTGCTCGCCCTCCTCACCCCAGGCAAAGACGGGCAGCTCACGATCGACGACACCGACGTCGTGCAGCGCGCCGTCACCGTCACGCGTGACGGCGCCGTCACCTGGCCGCCGCCCCCGGTGCAGGTCTCGGCCGCGCCCACGACGCCGGGTACGGATGCCGCGGCATCCGCGCCGGCCCCGGCCGCCAAGAAGGGGCTCTCGACGGGAGCGAAGAGCGGCCTGATCGTCGCCGGCATCGCCGCACTGTTCCTCGTGTGCGCCGTCGCGCCCGCGCCCCTGCCCCAGCACATCCTCGTGCTGACCCTCTCGGTCGTGATCGGCTTCTCCGTCATCGGCAGGGTCGCCCACGCCCTGCACACGCCCCTGATGAGCGTCACCAACGCGATCAGCGGCATCATCGTCGTCGGCGCCATGAGCCAGATCGTCGTGCCGAACCCCGTGGTGCAGGTGCTCGCGGCGGTCGCGGTGCTCCTGGCATCCATCAACATCTTCGGAGGCTTCGCGGTGACCCGTCGCATGCTCGCCATGTTCCAGAAGGGTGACCAGAAGTGACCGACGCCTACATCGGAGACCTCGGCGCCGTGATGCTCGCCCAGTCGGTCGCCACCGCCGCGTACATCGTCGCGGCGCTGCTGTTCATCCTCGCCCTCGCCGGGCTCAGCACACAGGAGACCGCCCGCCGCGGCGTCGTCTACGGCATCGTCGGCATGACGATCGCCCTTCTGGCCACACTCGTGCTCGTCGTCGCGAACGGCACCCTCGTTCTGGACGGCGCTTCCGCCGCGCTCGGGATCGGGCTGCTCGTCGCCGCGGTGGTGGTCGGCGGCGCCATCGGCCTGTGGCGGGCGCGCGTCGTCGAGATGACCGGCATGCCCGAGCTCATCGCCCTGCTCCACTCCTTCGTGGGACTGGCGGCCGTGCTCGTCGGCTGGAACGGCCACCTGTACGCCGACGGGATCGCGCCCGAGCTCATCGGCATCCACCACGCCGAGGTGTTCATCGGCGTCTTCATCGGCGCCGTCACCTTCACGGGGTCGATCGTCGCCTTCCTCAAACTCTCCGGGCGGATGTCGTCGAAGCCGCTCATGCTGCCCGGCAAGAACGCCCTCAACATCGGCGCCCTGGCACTCTTCCTCGTGCTCACGGTCTGGTACGTCGCGACCCCGTCGATCTGGCTGCTCGTCGCCGTGACCGCGCTCGCCCTCGCCCTCGGCTGGCACCTGGTGGCCTCGATCGGCGGCGGCGACATGCCGGTCGTCGTCTCGATGCTCAACAGCTACTCCGGGTGGGCTGCGGCCGCCGCCGGGTTCCTCCTGAACAACGACCTGCTCATCGTCACCGGCGCGCTCGTCGGCTCGTCGGGTGCGTACCTGTCGTACATCATGTGCAAGGCGATGAACCGCTCGTTCCTGTCGGTCATCGCCGGCGGGTTCGGCATCGAGGCCCCGCGCAGCGCCGACGCGGAAGAGGGCGAGCACCACGAGACGGATGCCGCGACCGTCGCCGAGCTCCTCCGCGACGCCCGGTCGGTCATCATCACTCCCGGCTACGGCATGGCCGTCGCCCAGGCGCAGTACCCGGTCGCCGACCTCACGAAGCGGCTGCGCGAACGGGGCGTCGAGGTGCGCTTCGGCATCCATCCCGTCGCCGGGCGCCTGCCGGGCCACATGAACGTGCTGCTGGCCGAGGCCAAGGTTCCGTACGACATCGTTCTGGAGCTCGACGAGATCAACGACGACTTCGCCGACACCGACGTGGTGCTCGTGATCGGGGCGAACGACACGGTCAACCCGGCCGCAGCGGAGGACCCGGGCTCACCCATCGCGGGCATGCCGGTGCTGCACGTGTGGGAGGCGCGCAACGTCGTGGTGTTCAAGCGGTCGATGGCCTCCGGCTACGCCGGCGTGCAGAACCCGCTGTTCTTCCGAGACAACACGCAGATGCTCTTCGGCGACGCCAAGCAGCGGGTAGAGGACATCCTGCGGGCACTGTGACCCGCCGCCCGCGTGCATAACTCCGCCTGGACGGCCCGGCTCGGGCGCCGGCAGCTCCCCACCGCCGGCTGGGGAGGAGTTGTGCACGCGGTCCCCTGTGGGCGTTCCGTATTCAGTCTGGTTGCGATGCGGCGTGGTGACGCAGCGTGCCACGACGGGCCGGAGCAGGATGCCGCGGGCCGCGGAGACTGAATACGCAGCGGCGGGGCGCCGACCCCAGCGCGGGGGCCAATACGCTGGATGCCATGCGCATCGCCACCTGGAACGTCAACTCGATCCGCGCCCGCGTCGTCCGCACCGTCGACTTCGCCGTCCGCGAGGGCATCGACGTGCTGGCGATGCAGGAGATCAAGTGCAAGCCCGAGCAGTTCCCGTACGAGGCGTTCGAGGAGGCGGGCTACACCGTCGAGGCGCACGGTCTCAACCAGTGGAACGGCGTGGCGATCGCCAGCCGTGAGCCGATCGAGGACGTGCAGATCGGCTTCCCGAACATGCCCGGCTTCGCGAAGGGCCACGACGGCCCCGGCGCTCCGCTCGAGGCCCGCGCGCTCGGCGCGACCATCGGCGGCGTCGAGGTGTGGAGCCTGTACGTGCCCAACGGGCGCGGCCTCGACGATCCGCACTACCGCTACAAGCTCGACTGGCTGGAGGCCCTCCGCGGCTACACCGCCGACACGCTCGCGGCCGATCCCGACCGGGCGCTCGCGCTCACCGGCGACTTCAACATCGCCCCCACGGATGCCGACAACGGCGACCCCACGGTCATCGAAGGCGTGACCACCCACGTCTCCCCGCCCGAGCGTGCCGCCTTCCAGGCGCTGCTCGGCGCCGGGCTGACCGACACGGTGCGCCCTCTCGTGCCGACCGGCTACACCTACTGGGATTACAAGCAGTTGCGCTTCCCCCGGAACGAGGGCCTGCGCATCGACTTCATCCTCGGCTCGCACGCCTTCTCCGACGCGGTGACCGCGGCCGCCATCCACCGCGACGAGCGCAAGGGCGAGATCCCGAGCGATCACGTCCCCGTCGTCGTCGACCTGGACCTCGACGGCCCGGACGACGACGACCGCCCGATGATCTGGTGACCGGACCCGCCGCGCATCACGCGGTCTCCGCCGGGGGTCCCTGCTCGGCCGCGACGGGGTCCATGTAGAGGAAGCCGAGGCTGTTGCCGTCGGGATCGTCCAGGTCGCGGCTGTACATGAAGCCGTAGTCCTGAGCGGGGCGCGGCTCGGTGCCACCGGCAGCCACGCCCGCCTCGACGATCGCGTCGACGTCGGCGCGCGAGTCCCGCGTGAACGACAGCGACACCTGGGCCCACTCCTTGGGCTCTCCGATGGGCTTGTCCGTGAAGGTCGCGAAGAACTCCCGGCGCAGCACCATGAAGAAGATGTCGTCCGACCAGACGACGCACGCCGCGTTCTCGTCGGTGAAGTTGGGGTTGATCGCGCAGCCGAGCGCCCGGTAGAAGGCGATGCTGCGGTCGAGGTCGTTCGTCGGAATGTTCACGAAGATGCTCGTCATACGCAGAGCATGCACCCGCGGCGCGATGACGTCGAGGCTCCTCTCCGTCCCACGGGGGATGCCGCGGCATCCGGCTCCCCCTAGCGTGGAAGGATGAGCTCGGCCGCCCTCATCCGCACGATCACCCCGGCGCAGCGTCGCAACGACGTGTGGCTCGCGCTGGCGCTGCTGATCAGTGCCGTGATCAGTGCGTGGCTGGGCAAGGTGGCCGGCTTCTACGGCGAGAGCACGCCCGCGTTCGGCTGGGCGCTCGTCTACGTCGCGGCCCTCACGCTGCCGCTCGCCCTGCGCCGGCGCTTTCCCGAGCTGACCCTCATCGTGGTCGCCCTCACCTTTTTCGTCGGGGTGTCGGTGCGTATCCCCGAGGTCTATGTCGGCAACGTCGCGCTGTTCATCGCGATGTACACCGTCGGTGCGTGGGTCGGCCACCGGCGTCGCGCGACGATCGTGCGGCTCGCCGTGATCGTGGGCATGTTCGTCTGGCTGATGGTCGTGATGTTCCAGAGCGCGATCGACCCCGACGGCAACGGCCCCTCGCGCGCAGGACTCTTCTCGCCCTTCGCGGCCTACATGATCATCCAGCTGCTCGTGAACGTCGCCTACTTCGGGGGCGCGTACTACTTCGGTGAGCGCGCGTGGGCCGACGCCCGCTCGCGCTCCGTGCTCGAGGACCGGACGGCGGAGCTGGAGCGAGAGCGGGAGCTGACGGCCGCGCAGGCCGTCGCTCTCGACCGGGTGCGCATCGCGCGCGAACTCCACGACGTCGTCGCACACCATGTGTCGGCCATGGGCGTGCAGGCGGGGGCGGCGCGCACCGTGCTCGACGACGACACCGCCGCAGCCCGGGAGGCGTTGGTGACGGTGGAGACGTCGGCGCGCGAGGCGCTGACCGAGCTTCGTCAGCTGCTCGAGACCCTCCGCACGCCCGATGCTGACACGCCGGCCGCCTCGACGGTGCGCCTGGATTCGATCCCCGAGCTCATCGCGCACGCGAATGAGAACGGCATGCCCACGACCTTCGCCGTGGTCGGCGACCCGACCGAGCTGCCCGAGCTGGTGCAGGTGAACCTGTACCGCATCGCGCAGGAGGCGCTCACGAACGCGCGGCGTCACGGTGGGCCGGATGCCGCGGCCGACGTCCGTCTGCGCTTCGACGACGATCACGTCGAGCTCGAGGTCGCCAACCGCGGCCGCGAGCAGGTCGCGGGGCGGGCCGGGCTCGGCATCGTCGGGATGCGCGAACGCGCAGCGGCGTCGGGCGGAACACTCGAAGCAGGGCCGCGGCCGCGTGGCGGTTTCCTCGTGCGCGCCCGCGTACCCGCACGGCTCGGAGGCTCCTCGACCCGAACATCATCGCCTCGCGCGGCAACGATCGCGGAGGTAGGGCGATGAGTGAGCCGGTGCGGGTGCTGCTCGTCGACGATCACGCCGTCATGCGAGCCGGCTTCCGCATGATCCTGGAGGCGCAGCACGACATCACGGTCGTGGGCGAGGCCGCAACGGGATCAGAGGCGGTGGCTGCGGCATCCGCTCTGCATCCCGATGTGATCTGCATGGATGTGCAGATGCCCGATATGGACGGGCTCGAAGCGACCCGTCGCATCGTGGCCGACCCGTCGGTCACGGCCGTCGTCGTCATCGTGACCACGTTCGACCGTGACGACTATCTGTTCCACGCGCTGCACGCGGGCGCGAGCGGTTTCCTCCTGAAGAATGCCGGCCCGGAGGAGCTCGTCACCGCGGTGCGCGTCGCCGCCGCGGGCGACGCACTCCTGTCGCCGGCGGTCACCCGCCGCGTGATCGAGCGGTTCGCGGCGTCGCCGGTCGACACCGACGCCCGGATCGCCGCCGCGCTGCCACCGGCGCCGGGGCCGGCCTCGTCAGCGACGGTCCGTACAGCGCCGACGATCGAGCTCACCGAGCGTGAGGATGACGTGCTGCGTCTGCTCGCCGAGGCCTACAGCAACGCCGAGATCGCCGCTGCCCTGTTCATCGGCGAGGCGACCGTCAAGACGCATGTGTCGAACGTGCTGCAGAAGCTCGGCGCCCGCGACCGCGTGGCCGCCGTGGTCTACGCCCACCGTCACGGCATGGTCTGACGCGAGCTGGCCGCCTCGCACCGCCCGCGGGGCGCAGCGAGGCGGGTGGTGCCGCCGTGCCAGGTCAGCGAGCGGCGACCGGGATCGATCCCGTGGTGGCTGTCGTCGCGGCGCGCGCCAGGCGCTCGCGCAGCGAGACCAGGGTCGCGTCGGGACGCCACAGCACCACGAGGCTCCAGCCGAACATGCCGACCAGCAGCACGTTGCGAGCGAGCAGCACGCCCGCGGCGAACGGATGAGCATCGATCAGCGGCAGGTACAGCACCGGGAACACGAGGGTCGTCAGGAAGCACGTGACCGCGAGCCAGACGGCGATCGACGTCCACGCCTTGCGGTCGATCAGCAGACCGGCGGCGACGACGGGGGCAAGCCACAGCATGTACTGCGGCGAGCCGACCTTGTTGAAGACGATGAGGGCCGACGTCAACGCGAACGCTCCGCGAAGGATGAGGTGCTGCTCGCCGATGCGAGACAGGGCGCCTTCCTGGAGGGCACGGCGACGCGCGCGCCACAGCAGCACGAGGATCACCATGAACGCGATCGGCATGGCGTAGCCGACCAGCACGCCCGCGGCGGTCGCGCCGGGACCGGCGACCTCACGCGTCGCGAGCACGTAGTTCTGGTGGATCTGAGCACCGGGAAGGCCGAGCACCGTCGCCCACACCCAGGGGGTCGCGACGGGAGCCTCGAGCTGCAGGGCCCGGTCGCCCTGGATCGTGGCGAAGCTGAAGAGGTTGGAGGCGCCGCCGAAGGCGACCACAAGGCCGGCGATCGCGGCGCTCAACGCCAGTCCACCCGCGATGATGCGAAGGCGCAGTGACGAGACGGCGACCGCGGCGGCGGCGAGAGCCGCCGGCGCGACCTTGATCCACGTCGCGGCGGCGATCAGCACGCCCGCGATGAACGGGCGTCGGACGAGCCAGACAAGGCCGGCGATGGCCAGCGGCGCGGCGAAGCCCTCGAGACGCAGCATCGAGACGGGCGCGAGCAGCACCTGGATCGCCAGCCAGTACCAGGCCGCGACGTAGCCCTTGCGGTTGCGCAGGTTGTCGGTGAGGGCGAGGACGGCGAAGAAGTTCGCGCCGACCATCATGAGGAGCCAGACCAGCTGGTAGTTCCAGGGGCCCGCGACGATCGCGGCCATGATCGGCGCGAGAGCACCGGCCGGGTAGACCCACGGCATGTCGATCACGGGCCAGTGCCCGTGGGCCGCCTGCTCCGCCCACAGGCGGTACAGCGGCAGGTCGCCCTCGGTGCCGCCGAAGATCATGACCTTCAGCAGGGCGAGGAAGAAGAGGGCGTGCACGACGGCGAAGCCGATGAGCAGGCCACGACGGGTGAACGCGAAGTGCAGGGCACGGGGCCACCACTCGCGGGCACGGTCGGATACACGGGCGCCGAGGGCGCGGGTCACCTCAGGAGCGCTCGTCACTCGACAGAGTTTAGGAGAGCTCGCCTGAGCAAATGGTGGACGCGATGTTACCCATTGCTGGGAGTTCGCCGAGTACGCCGCGCTCCTGCGCCGTGAGAACGGCGGAACACGCACTCCCCCGCAGGGGGGATGCCGAGCCCTGCCGACACCGCTGCGCGCGAGCAATCCCACCCCGGATTCCCGCCTCAGGGGGGAGGTTCGCGGCATCCGCCCTTCCTAACGTGGAGTCAACGGCAAGCCGAGGAGGAGAACATGCTCGAACTGAACGGCATCACCAAGAGCTACGGCGTGAAGCGGGTGCTCGACGACGTGAGCTTCCGCGTGGCGTCGGGGCGCCTGACCGGATTCGTGGGCGGCAACGGCGCGGGCAAGACCACGACCATGCGCATCGTGCTCGGCGTGCTCGCCCGCGACAGCGGCGAGGTCACCCTCGACGGCGCCCCCGTCACCGCGGCCGACCGACGCCTCTTCGGCTACATGCCGGAGGAGCGCGGGCTGTACCCGAAGATGCGGGTGCTCGAGCACATCGTCTACCTCGCCCGTCTGCGCGGGTTCGACAAGGCCGAGGCGACCGGCCGCGCCGAGGCGCTGCTCGTCGAACTCGGTCTCGGCGAGCGCCTCCGCGACAACGTCGAGACCCTCTCGCTGGGCAATCAGCAGCGCGCGCAGATCGCCGCCGCTCTCGTGCACGACCCGCAGGTGCTCATCCTCGACGAGCCGTTCTCGGGTCTCGATCCGCTCGCCGTCGATGTCGTCGCGGGCGTCCTGCAGGCGCGGGCGGCCCAGGGCGCGGCCGTCCTCTTCTCCTCCCACCAGCTCGACGTCGTCGAACGGCTCTGCGACGACCTCGTCATCATCGCGGACGGCACGATCCGCGCCGCCGGCACTCGCGACGCCCTCCGCGCCGAGCACGCCCAGCACCGTTACGAGCTGATCTCCGGCGGCGATCTCGGTTGGCTCCGTGACGAGCCCGGCGTGGACGTGCTCTCGTTCGACGGCGGCTACGCACTGTTCGACGTCGACGGGGATGCCGCCGCGCAGCGGGTGCTGCAGCGCGCGGTCTCCGCGGGCGATGTCGCCAGCTTCTCTCCCCAGCAGCCCTCTCTCGCCCAGATCTTCAAGGAGGTCATCCAGTGAACGTCAGCGCTCCGTCCTTCGCCCAGAGCACGTGGCTCGTCGCCGAGCGCGAGGTGGGATCCAAGCTCCGCAGCAAGGCGTATCTCATCTCCACCGGCATCCTCTTCGTGCTCGCGCTCGTCGGTGTGCTGTGGGGAGGCTTCTCGGCACAGTCCGACAGCCGCACCCCGGTCGCCGTCACCGCCGACACCGCCGCATCGGTCGCCGACAACCCGCTCGTGAAGACCACCGAGGTCGCCGATGCCGACGCCGCACGCGCGCTCGTGCAGGACGGCGCCGTCGACGCCGCGCTCATCCCCGGCGGCGCCGCGCCGTTCGAGTACACCGTCGTCGCGAAGGACACGGCCCCGTCGTCCCTGCTGCGAGCGCTGAGCCTCACCCCGCAGGTGGAGCTGCTCGATCCGTCGAGCGTGAACCCGGGGCTGCGCTACCTCGTCGCGCTCGGATTCGGGCTGCTCTTCTTCATGGCGGCGCTGACCTTCGGCTCGACGATCGCGCAGTCCGTCGTGGAGGAGAAGCAGACCCGCGTGGTCGAGCTGCTCATCTCCGCCGTCCCCGTGCGGGCGCTGCTGGCCGGCAAGGTCATCGGCAACACGATCCTCGCGATGGGCCAGATCATCGGCCTCGCCGCGATCGCGATCGTCGGCTTCACCGTCACCGGTCAGAGCAGCCTGCTCGCCGGGCTCGGCGCCCCCATCGCCTGGTTCGCCGTCTTCTTCCTCTTCGGCTTCATCCTGCTCGCCGCACTGTTCGCCGCCGCGGCGGCGATGGTGTCGCGAATGGAGGACATCGGCTCGACCACGACGCCGCTGACCATGCTGGTGATGGCGCCGTACTTCCTCGTCATCTTCTTCAACGACAACCCGCTGGTGATGACGATCATGTCCTACGTGCCGTTCTCGGCCCCCGTCGGCATGCCCGTGCGCATCTTCCTGGGCGACGCGCAGTGGTGGGAGCCGCTGCTGTCGCTCGTGGTCATGCTGGTCACGTGCGCGGCGGCCATCTGGGTGGGCGCGAAGATCTACCAGAACTCGCTGTTGCGGATGGGAGCGCGCGTCAAGCTCTCCGAGGCCCTCGCCGGATGAGCCCGTCGGGTCAGTGATCGGCGGATGCCGGTGCCGTCGCGGGCTGCGCGAGCACCGGCATCCGTCGATTGACGAACTGCGGAACGGCGATGCCGTGCAGCAGGATGCTGCCGACGACGGTGAACACCATGATCGCGAGGACGTCGTACGCCTCCGCGTCGGGCAGCTTGTTGAACGCCAGCAGCCCGAACACGATCGTCGCGGTGCCACGCGGACCGATCACCCCGATGAGGGTGCGCGACCCCCAGGGCACGGGCGATCCCAGCATCGACACGTACACCGGCACGATGCGGAACAGCGTGAGCGCCAGGGCAACGAGCACGAGCAGACGCCAGTCCACGCCGTTGACGATGACAACGGTGGTCATGGCCCCCAGGACGAACCACACGATGTTGGCGGCGAGGGTGCCGGCTTCTTCGACGAGAAGGATCTCGGCGTGCGGGATGGTGCGCTCGTCGGTGCGCCTCGTCCGTGCGATGCGGTAGACGATGCCGGCCACGAACGCCGCGACGAAGCCGTTCGCCGCGACGTCGCTGAGTGTCGCGACGCCGAAGGCGATGAGGGGAACGAGAAGCATGACGTAGCGGATGCCGGGGGCGTCGGCCCAGCCCCGGCGCGACGCCCAGCGCACGCAGAGACCGAAGGCTCCGCCGACGATCGCTCCGACGAGGATGGCGATCGCGGTGGCGGGAACCGCCCCGAAGAACGCCTCGAAGAACTCACCCAGCCTCTCCTCGAGCTGCGACTGGTTCTCGGGCGACAGGTTGTCGGAGTTGACCGCCGCCAGGATCGTCGGCCAGGCGATCGCTGCCGCCAGTGCCATGCCGAACACCGGCGAGACCAGCCCGTCGTTGTAGCCGCTTTCGATGTTCAGGATCTGACGCACGCGGGCGGGGATGCGCGGCGAGCGCAGCAGCGTCGCCGCCGGGGCGAAGTCGGTCGGCATGATCACGCACGCGATGACGATCAGGATGAACAGGCTGAGGTGGGGCAGCAGGAACAATCCGCTCACCACGACCGCCAGGATCGACAGCGGCAAGGCCACGAGCACCAGCCGCGCGATCGTCCTTCCTTCGCCGCCGAAGACGCCGCCGCTCACCTCGCAGGCGTCGACGAAGAGGAGGACGGCGAGGATCAGCTCGACCACGTGCTCGGCGGCGTCGCTGCCGACGGCATCCGAGAATCCGCTCACGTCGATGAGCACGAGCGCGGCACCTGCCAGCGCCAGCACGGCCGGACCGGCGACCCCGGTGCGCTCGAAGCGGTGCGCGACGGTCGACCACAGGCCGATCACGACGAATCCCAGCAGGAAGATCAGCGGCACCGTTAACCTCTCCTCGGCCGTGTCGGGCGGGCGCGCAGCCCGTTCGGGGATCAGTCTGCCAGTCGGTGTCGACGCTGCGTGTCAGCGCGGCCTGTCAGCGCGGCCTGTCAGCGCTCGACGAGCACGCCGTCGGCATCGGCCCAGACGTGGGCACCCGGGCGGAAGACGACGCCGGCGATCTCGACGGGAACGTCGAGCTCTCCCGTCCCTTCCTTGGAGCTCTTGCGCGGGTTCGAGCCGAGCGCCTTGACGCCCAGCGCGAGCCGCCCGATCGCCTCACGGTCGCGGATCGCGCCGTGCACGATGATCCCCGCCCAGCCGTTGTCGACCGCGGAGGCCGCGATCAGATCGCCCACGAGCGCCGACGCGAGCGAGCCTGCGCCGTCGATCACGAGCACGGCGCCGTCGCCCGGTGTCGCGAGTGTCGCCTTCACCAGCGCGTTGTCGCGGTAGCACCGCACGGTGCGGATCGGGCCGTCGAACGCGACCCTGCCTCCGATGTCCTGCAGCTGCAGCGTGAGGGAGTCCAGCGCGTCGCCGCGCTCGTCGTACAGGTCGGCGGTGGCAGTGGTCATGACGCCACGCTAACGAGGCTCGGCGTCTCAGGCCCCGCCATGAGCAAGGAAGTTCCGGCATCCTTCCGCCGCCAGCAAACTCATAGGTCCTCGCGGGAACAACACGCCCGGTGCATACGGTTGCATCGAGCGGGCCGAAGGCGTCCCCCGACAACCGTTCCCCATCCTCTTTCAGGAGACGATCATGAGCACCATCGCCGCTCACCCCGCCGACACCGACGCGCCGATCCTCGACGTGCTCGCCGAGCGCTGGAGCACCCGCATCTTCGACCCCGCGACGCTCATCGACGAGCAGGCCCTGGCCAGCGCGCTCGAGGCGGCCCGGTGGGCGCCGTCGGCGAACAACTCGCAGCCGTGGCGCTTCGTCGTCGCCCGCCGCGGTTCGGCCGCACACGCGCAGATCGTCGACGCACTCATGGGCTTCAACCAATCCTGGGCCGCAGACGCCGCCGCCCTCGTCGTCTTCGCCTCGTCGGCCGCGCTCGACGGTAAGCCGCTGCCCTGGGCTGCGTACGACACAGGCCAGGCCGCCGCTCACTTCACGGTCCAGGCGCACGCGTCGGGCCTGCACACCCACCAGATGGGCGGATTCGACCGCGACGCGATCGCGCAGGCGTTCGGTTTCGGCGACGACCTCGTGGCCGTCACCGTGATGGCCGTCGGCGCCCTCGGCGATGTCGACGCGGCTCCCGAGGCGCTGCGTGAGCGCGAGCTCGCCCCGCGCGTGCGTCGCCCCATCGCGGACTCGCTCGTCGTCAACGACTGACACCCGTTCGCGCCTGCGCACTTCGGTGGCGCATACGGCGGCATCCTTCGTCGGGTTCCCGCTGTATGCGCCACCTTTTTCGTGCCTACGCATGCCGTGGCCACATTTGTACTTCACACGGGATACAAGTTGTGATACTCATGTAATACAAGTTCCGCAGCACACGAGCGAGAGGCGTTCGATGACGACGACCAGCCGCACCCTCACCCTCTTCGATCTCGTCGAAGCGGGTCTTCAGTCACCCGCGATCTGCGCGGCGCTGGCCCTCATCCTCGCCACCTCGATCGCACTCCTCACCTCAGCGAGGCGCTCCCGCGCCATCGGCTCCGCGACCGACCCGGCAGTCACACGCCCGCACGCGAACGAGGGCCGCGGCATCGCGGTCGTCGCCGCCGCGGTCGTTCTGGCGTTTCTCACCGAGTTCCTCACGCGCGGCTACCTCGTGGGCGGCATCGCGCTGCCGTGGTGGCGGTTCGCCACGCCCCTGGTCGCCGCGGCCGGAGGGCTGGGCGTCGTCGCCGTACTCATCGCTCGACGACGGATGCCGCGCGTTGCCGCGCCGATGCCGCCGACCGCTCGACGAACGTGGCGCAGCTTCAGCTCAGCCTCGTCGCTGTGGTTCGCAGCGGGCGCCAGCGCGGTGCTCGTCGCGACCACGATCGGAGCCGGCGCCGTATCGTCCCCTGACGACGAGGGGCGCTACACACTCCTCACGATCCCTATCCCCAACGCTCCCGACGTGCCCGCGCTGCAGTTCCCCTTCTACGGCTGGGCTTATGGAGCGCCGGTCCTCGTCGGCCTCGTGTCGGCGATCGCGTGCCTGATGGCTGTTCTGCATCTGAACTCCGCGCGCCGGTTTCAGAGCATGCACACGATGGCGGCGGAAAGCACGCTTCGGCGGCAGACCGCACGAGACAGCACGAGACTCGTGTCGGCCGTGGTGGTGCTGACGACCGCAGAGGCGTGGCGAATGATCGCCGACGCAGGATCGGCGTCATCACTCACGGTCGGCTCGCCCACCGGCGAGGCGACGTATGAAACGCCCTGGCGCTTCGCCGACGTGGCCGCGGCCGCGGGGTGGTGCGCACCGTTTCTCGAGGTCGCCGCCCTGACCCTCCTCCTGCTGCTCACCTCGAACGGACTTCGCAAGAGTCCGCGGAAGAGTGCGCAGACGGTCGCGCTGGGCCACCCTCTCGGGAGTATCGGGTGACCCCTCGACCGGGCAGCGCGGGAGACGAGGCCGGATCGGCCCGCGACATCTACGGGCAGCTGCGTGGCCACATTCTCGGGGGAGCTTTCGGCGCCCACGAGAAGCTGCCCACGGTGCGACAGATGGCGTCCGACGTGGGCGTTTCGCCGGGCACCGTCGCGAAGGCCTACAAGCTGCTGGAGCAGGATGGCCTGGTGGTGACCAGGACCGCAGCCGGCACGCGAGTCGCGGCATCCGCCGCCCGACTGCCCGCATCGGTCACCCACCGCCTGCGCGCCGTGATCGAGGAGGCCGCGGTCACGGGCACCAGCATGGAGGACGTCATCGACGTCCTGCGCAGTACGTGGCCATCCGCGGGCACCCCGGACGGCAGCCGCTAGTCGTCGAGCAGTTCGGCCTCGATCACGTCGTCGTCGGATGCCGCGCCATCCGCGCCCTCCTCGGGGGCGGCCCCGGCGCTGGTGAGCACGAGGCCCGAGCCGTCGGCGGCGACGTCGACACGCACCAGGTCGCCGTCGCGCACGCCGCCGGACAGCAGTGCCATCGCCAGCCCGTCCTGGATCTCGGACTGGATGAGGCGGCGCAGCGGCCGGGCTCCGAAGATCGGGTCGTAGCCGCGCTCGGCGAGCCACGCCCTCGCGTCGGGCGTGACCGCGAGCGTCAGCCGGCGATCGCGCAACCGTCGCTGCAGCGCGTCGACCGACAGCTCGACGATCTGGGCGAGGTCGTCTTGACTGAGCGCCTGGAACATCACGATGTCGTCGAGCCGGTTGAGGAACTCGGGACGGAACGCCGTGCGCACAAGAGCCATCACCTGCTCGCGCTTCTGCGCGAGCGTCAGCGTCGGGTCGATGAGAATCGGCGAGCCGAGGTTCGAGGTGAGGATCAGGATCGTGTTGGTGAAGTCGACCGTGCGCCCCTGACCGTCGGTGAGGCGGCCGTCGTCGAGCACCTGCAGCAGGATGTCGAAGACCTCCGGGTGCGCCTTCTCCACCTCGTCGAGCAGCACGACCGAGTAGGGCCGGCGGCGAACGGCCTCGGTGAGCTGTCCGCCCTGCTCGTAGCCGATGTATCCCGGAGGGGCGCCGACCAGCCGCGCGACGGCGTGCTTCTCGCCGTACTCGCTCATGTCGATGCGCACCATGGCGCGCTCGTCGTCGAACAGGAACTCGGCGAGCGCCTTGGCGAGCTCGGTCTTGCCGACACCGGTGGGCCCGAGGAACAGGAACGAGCCCGTCGGCCGGTTGGGGTCGCTGATGCCGGCGCGCGAGCGGCGCACCGCATCGGAAACCGCCTTCACGGCATCCTTCTGTCCGATCAAGCGCTTGCCGAGTTCGGCTTCGAGGTGCACGAGCTTCTCGCTCTCGCCCTGCAGCAGGCGCCCCACGGGGATGCCGGTCCACGCCGCGATGACGGCGGCGATGTCGGCATCCGTCACCTGGTCGCCGACCATCCGCTCCCCGCCCTCGGCGGCCTCCGCATTCTCGGCCTGCGCGACCTGACGCTCGAGCGCCGGGATCTCGGCGTAGTAGAGCCGCGACGCCTTCTCGAGGTTGCCCTCGCGCTGCGCGCGCTCGGCCTCCACGCGCGCCTGGTCCAGGCGCGTCTTGAGGTCACCGACCGCGTTGAGCGAGGCGCGTTCGCGCTCCCACCGGGCCTGCAGCTCGTCGAGGCGGGACTGCTCGACCGTCAGCGTGTCGCGAAGGGTCGCCAGACGCTCCCTCGATGCGGCATCCTTCTCGCGCTTCAGCGCCAGCTCTTCGAGCTTGAGTCGGTCGACGTGACGACGCAGCTCGTCGATCTCCAGCGGTGCGGAGTCGATCTCCATGCGCAGCCGAGAGGCGGCCTCGTCGATCAGGTCGATCGCCTTGTCGGGCAGCTGGCGGCTCGGGATGTACCGGTTCGACAGGGATGCCGCGGCCACCAGCGCCCCGTCGGCGATCGCGACCTTGTGGTGCGCCTCGTAGCGTTCCTTGAGGCCGCGGAGGATCGCGACGGTGTCCTCGACGTTGGGCTCGCCGACGTAGACCTGCTGGAACCGGCGCTCGAGCGCGGCATCCTTCTCGATGAACTCGCGGTACTCGTCGAGCGTCGTGGCACCGATCAGGCGGAGCTCGCCACGCGCGAGCATCGGCTTGAGCATGTTGGATGCCGCGACCGACCCCTCGCCGCCTCCCGCACCCATGAGCACGTGCAGCTCGTCGATGAAGGTGATGATGCGCCCCTCGGACTCGGTGATCTCCTTGAGGACGCTCTTGAGGCGCTCCTCGAACTGTCCGCGGTACATGGCACCGGCGACGAGCGCGGAGATGTCGAGGGAGACGAGCTCCTTGTCCTTCAACGACTCGGCGACGTCGCCCGCGACGATGCGCTGGGCGAGGCCTTCGACGACGGCGGTCTTGCCGACGCCGGGCTCGCCGATGAGGACGGGGTTGTTCTTGGTGCGGCGCGTGAGCACCTGGCTGACACGCCGGATCTCACTGTCGCGGCCGATCACGGGGTCGAGCTTGCCTTGGCGCGCACGGTCGGTCAGGTTGATGCCGAACTGCTCGAGGGCGCTCTGCTGCTCCTCCTGACCGGGCTGGGGTTGTGCGTTCATCGCTTCTCCTTGAAATCTCCGATGCTCAAACTTGAGCCATCTGGACTCAACTTTATCAAAACGTGATGCGCGCGGCAAGCGGTGCGGCGATGGGCAGTCCTCCCCATCGCGACGATTCCGGGGCTCACCTAGAGTGACGGCGTGGCCGATCTCGTCGTCAATACGGAGAACCTCCGAAACCTCGCGAACCAGCTCGCGACCGTCCACGGCACCCTCACTGCCGCAGACGGCGACGCGCGCGACCTGGCGGGCATGATCCCGCACGCCGGACTCGCGTCCGCCGTGGACGAGTTCACGTCAGGATGGGACCGGCGCCGCAAAGACCTCGCCGATCGCGTGGACCAGCTCCAGAAGCGCGCCGACGGCACCGCCGATGCGTTCGAAGGCGTCGACAGCCAGCTGGCCGACAAGCTCACGGAGGGGAGCAACGGATGAGCATGACACCCATCGGCGGCGACGTCGCCGGCATTCGCGGACACGCCTCGCGGTACAGTTCCACGGCCCGCGCAGTGTCGGAGGCGGTGGAGATGCTGCAGGCGGTCATCGACGCGTCGCAGCAGGAGACGAGCGACGCCGTCGACGCCCTGGCCGGCACGATCGGCGACACGAAGACCTACCTGTCCCGCATCCGCGAGCGCTACGAGGTCGCGGGCTCCGCGCTGAGCACCTTCGCGAACGAGCTCGAGCAGGCGCAGCAACAGGCGGCATCCGCCATCGCGGCGCACGACGACGCGCAGCGTCGGCACAGCTACGCGCAGCGCCATCTCTCGGAGGCCCGCGACGCGACCCAGCAGACCGTCGACCCGGGCGAGCTCGCCGAGGCGACGGATGCCGCGCGGCGCTACTCCTCGATGAGCACGACGGCCGCGACAGACCTCTCCCACGCTCAGGCCGCGTATGACGCCGCGCTCGAGCGCGTGCAGCGGGCCGGCGACGCCGCGGCATCCACGATCTCGCAGACGGTGTCCAGCGATGAGCTCAACGATTCGTGGTGGGACAACGTCCTGGACTGGGTGAACCAGAACGCGGAGTGGCTGAAGGTCGTCAAGGACATCCTGACGGTCGTCACCGCCATCGTCGGCGTGCTGTCGATCTTCTTCCCCGTGCTCGCACCGATCGCACTGGGGCTCGCCGTCCTGTCGATGGGGCTGAGCTTCCTGTTGGCCTCGTCGGGCGACGGGTCATGGTTCGACTTCGCGCTGGATGCCATCGGCGTGCTGACCTTCGGCGTCGGCAGCGCCGCGCTGGCCGGTATCAAGCTCGGCACGGTCGCCCTGCGCGGCGGCCGTGCGGCCACGCTGGCGGTGCGCAGCCCGGGGATGGTCTGGGGCAACGGCGCTCGCCAGGTCATCGGCAATCTGCTCGATCGGGGCCTGGTCGGCTCGGTCCGTCAGCCGATGCGGATGGTGGCCGAGGAGAGCGCGAGCGTGCTGTCTGCGCGGCCGAACTTCGCGCAGGTGGTCACGCACTGGGGCGACGACGCGATGAAGGCCATCCGCGAATCGGACAGCATCATCATCTCGGAGTTCGACCAGATCGCGTCGCAGGCACGGCTGGGCGCCGGGGGCGCCATCGACAACCTCGTGACGAGCAGTGTCGACAGCCTTAAGGGCGTCGTCGGCACGATGGGCAAGATCGGCTCGTCGCTCGACGCCTACAACATGGTCGGAATCGGGATCAACCGCAGCGACCAGCTGGTGGACTGGGTTCAGGACCAGAGGGGAGTCCAGACGCCGCTGGGCACCCTCACCAGCGGCCTCAACGAGGTGTACGGATTCGTTCCGGGGCTCTTCGAGGCACCGATGGGGGCGGACTGGCGCAGCCCCTCCGTCCCATGAGTCTGCAGCGCCAGGTCGAGTGGGAGGCCCGCTTCGGCGACGGCCTCTTCGTCGCAACGATCCTCTGGATCGTCTTCGGCGCCCTGCCGACGATCGGGCTGCTGGTCGGACAGCTCGTGACCGGCGGCTTCGTGAAGAGCGGGGATGTCCCCGCCAGTTTTCCGGCGTTCATGCCGCCCTGGTGGGCGGCCTATCCCATGACGCTGCTGCTCGTGGTACTCGCGCTGGGTTCACTGCCGCTGCCGCTGCGAGGCCCGCGGGCGACGACTCGCGGCACGCTTCTCACGGTTCTCGTGCTGACCTTCGGCACCACGCTGTACATCGCCGCGGCCGCGGCCGCGGCGGAAGCCCACCAGGGCCGCGTCAACTTCTTCGGGGTCGACACCCTCGTCTTCATCCAGTTCTTCCTGATCATCATCACGGTCGCGCGCATGCTGCTGGGCGCGCTGCGCCTGCTCCCGCGACGGTGGCGGGAGTACATCGACGAAGACGGTACGGTGGTGCCGCCGAAGGAGATCGTGCGCCGCTCCCCGCGACGCCCCTGGGACTGGGCGAGTCGCCGCCCCCCGCGACAGTGAAGGACACCGTGAACGAGATCGCGCCGCCACGCTACCGGCTCGTGCTGCCGCCGGGGTTCCTGCTCATCCCCGTGGCGCACTCGACCGACGACGAGATCGCCGACCTCGTCCGTCGCCACTATCGCGACCTGCCTCGCGACAGCTACGGCCCGCAGATCGACCGGACCGCCGCTCAGCTGGTCGCCTCTGCGCGCAGCGCCCGCGAGGCCGGCGTACTCGACCTCATCGTGCCGATGGGCGTGCCGTGGCGCGCGCCGGTGTCGCTGGCGATCGCGATCAGCACCGGCCCGGCACCGGATGCCGACGGGACGGAGCCCTCGGCATCCGAGGTCAGCGAGACCGTGACGACATCCGCGGGCGAGGCCGTCCGGGCGACCGAGAGGTTCGCCGTGCCCGCAAGCGCCGACGAGATGGCACCGCTCATGCGGGTGCGCTTCCACTGGCCCATCCCGGGCAGTGACCGGCAGCTGCTCGCCGTCTGCACGATCAGCGGCACGGTCGACCCCGAGCTCGCGCCGATCGTCGACGCGCTCGCGGAGCTGGGCGATCTGCTGCTGCAGACGCTCCGCTGGGATTGAGAGGAACCCTCATGGCCATCGACATGGACTACGACCTCGACCGCTGGGTCTACGTACCGAACCTCTTCCCCTGGGAGTCGTTCGGCGACGAGGAGCAGTGGGCGGATGCCGTCGCGCGCGCCTTCGGCGGCGAAGGGCGGACGGCCGCACCGGCGGAGCTGGTCGACTGGCTGCGCGCGTACCTCGTCGGCGCGGTGCGCAGCAACCGATCGGGAACGATCCGCTTCGTGCATCTGCCGAACATCACCGCGCCGCACGCGATCGTCGACGTCTACGACATGCCGCGTCGCGACGACGTCGCACTGATCGATCTCACACACGAGAACCAGGAACCCGCTGTGCGCGAGCCCGAGGTCGTGCCGTTCGACTCGGAGCATCTCGGTGCGGGCGTGAAGTCCACCCGGTGGGTGCGAACCGAGGCCGACAGGATCGTCCGGGCCACCAACTGGGTGTGGCGCACCGCTGACCGCGACATCGTCGTCCTGACGGCCAGTTCCGATCTGCCCCTGGCAGAGGCTCTCGACCCGGTCGTCGACGAGCTGGCCCGCACGATCCGCCTGGCCTGACGCTGCGAAGTGGCCGGCGGCGCCTCGATAGAGTCATGAGTCGGAGAGGACAGGATGGGTAAGTCAGGACTCTTTCTCGCGCGGCTCGCACGTCGCATCTGGTTCCGGGCCGCGCTTCTGACCGTTTGCGCCGTCGCACTCGCCCTCATCGCCGGAGCTTTCGGAACGCTGATCCCGCTAGAGCTGACGATGGATCTGGGCCAGGGCGCGGTGGGGTCGATTCTGCAGATTCTGGCCAGTTCCATGCTGGCGGTCACGACATTTTCCTTGACCGCAATGGTGACCGCCTATTCCTCGGCCACGACGCAGGCCACGCCCCGAAGCACGCAGCTGTTGATGGACGACACCACCTCGCAGACCGTCCTGTCGACCTTCGTCGGCTCCTTCGTTTTCTCGCTCGTGGGCATCATCGCCCTCTCGACCGGGTACTACACCGACGAGGGGCGCACGATCTTGTTCCTCGGGACCTTGGTCGTCATTGTCATCGTGGTCGTCACGCTGCTGCGCTGGATCGCCCATCTCACACGCTTCGGTCGTGTCGCCGACGTGATCGACCGCACCGAGAACGCCGCGACGGATGCCGTGCGGCGATGGGCGAGTGCTCCCACCGCCTACGCGGCGACCGGCAGTGATGTCCCCGGCGACGGCGCCGAAGTGTATGCCGAGTCCACGGGCTACGTCGGGTTCGTCGACCTCGATTCCCTCCAGGCCATCGCTCGGCGCTCGGTGACGCGATTGGCGGTCCTCACGATGCCCGGCGCCATGGCGGACGCGAGCGGACCGCTCGTCCGAGTCGTTTCCGGCACTCTGCCCGCGCAGGAGTACGCGGCAGTGCGGCGCGCGTTCCATGTGGAGAACCACCGAACATTCGATCAGGACCCTCGCTTGGGCGTCATCGCCCTGGCCGAGATCGGCAGTCGTGCGCTGTCATCGGCGACGAACGATCCCGGCACGGCCATCGACGTGCTCGGATCGCTGCAGCGCGTGTTCGCGACCGCGCTCGGCGCGCAGCGGTCGGACGAGGTGCGCCACGACCGCATCGAGATCGAGCCGGTCTCGCTTGACGATCTCATCGACGACGGGTTTCGACCGATCGCGCGTGATGGCGCCGCGATCATCGAGGTCGCCATTCGCCTTCAGAAGACACTCGCCGCCCTTGCGGCCGCATCCCCGGCGCATGCCGCCCTGTTCCGCGCCGTCGCCGACGACGCCCGCGCCCGCGCCGACTCCGCCCTGCCCGCCCAAGACCGTGAATCGCTGCAGGCTCTCACCCGACGGCTCTGGGCATGATGCTGCACCGTCCGGGCGCAGCACCGGCGGTCAGGATGCCATCACAGCGGCATCCTCGACGACGCACGTGAAGCGCGCGCGGTAGGCGGTGGGCGTGAGCCCCAGGGTGCGCGCGAAGTTCTGCCGCAGGACGGCCGCCGAGCCGAACCCGCACGCCGACGCGATGGCATCCAGGCCCAGATCGGTCTGTTCGAGCAGACGCTGCGCGTGGATGATGCGCTGGCGTCCCAGCCAGGCAGCGGGCGTCGTGCCGTAGTCGGCTTTGAATCGGCGGGCGAAGGTGCGCGGCGACATGTGCGCGCGGGCGGCGAGCTGGTCGACCGACAGATCGAGGGTGAGGTTCTCCAGCATCCACTCGGTGACCGGCGTCAGCGACATCGAGGTGGATTCGGGCAGCGGCTTGGCGATGAACTGCGCCTGCCCGCCGTCGCGCTGAGGCGGCACCACCATCCGCCGCGCGATCGTGTTTGCCATCTCGGCGCCGAGCTCGATGCGCAGCAGATGCAGACAGGCGTCGAGACCGGCCGCCGTGCCGGCGCTCGTGATGATGCGCCCGTCCTGCACGTACAACACGTTCGGGTCGACGTCGATGTTCGGGTACATCTCAGACATCGTGTCGGCGTAGCGCCAGTGCGTCGTCGCGCGCCGCCCGTCGAGAACGCCCGCGGCGGCCACGACGAACGCGCCGCTGCAGACCGTGAGCACCCACGCCCCGCGCTCGACGGCGCGGCGCACCACGGCGGACACGCGTTCGTCGACGCGGGCCCACTGATCGCGCGGGATCGGGGTGATGACGACGAGATCGGCCTCGTCCGCGAACGAGAGGTCGTCGTCGACGTTGATCGAGAAGCGCAGGTTGCTCGGCACCGCACCCGGGTCGGGCGCGACGACGCGGAAGTCGAAGTTCGGGATGCCGTCGTCCGACCGATCGAGGCCGAACGCCTCGCACGCCAACCCGAACTCGAACGGCGCGAAACCGGGCTGGACGACGCAGGCGATGGTCTTCATGGCAGGAATCCTACCCCTTTGCGCAGTCCTGCCACTCGCGGCTATTTTGCTACGTGCGTATCTTTTCTGCCATGGTCATCTTCTTCCTCGTTCTCGCACTCGTCATCGTCGTATCGGTCGGCGCGACCGTTCGCGCCCTCATCACCGACGACTACCGGCCGGTGCCGACCGACCGGTCGCGCCTGCCGTGAGGACGCTGCCTACCCGGCGGGCGCCGGGCCCGTGGACTCACGAACCAGCAGCGCCGTGCTCAACCGCCGCTGATGCACGTCGATGATCGTCTCGTCTGACGCGGCGATAGCCTCCACGAGATACTCCGCCGCCAACCTGCCCTTCGAGACGATCGGCTGGCGCACTGTCGTGAGAGTCGGTCGCGTCCATCCCGCTTCGATGAGGTCGTCGAATCCCGAGACGGACAGGTCGCGCGGAACGTCCACCCCCGCCTCTCGCGCACCGTCGAGCACGCCCACGGCCAGGATGTCGCTGAACGCCACGATGGCCGTCGGACGACGAGATGCCTCCCACGCGCGACGGAATGCGGACGCGCCGCCGGCACGCGTGTTGGGCGCTTCGACGATGTCGATCCCGTCGTCCAACAATTCGATACCGACCTTCGCCAGCGCGCGGACCGCCCCGTCCAAACGCTGTCGGACGGCGCCCCGCCACGCCGCGCGGCCCCCATCGGCCTCCGTCTCGAAGGCGACGAAGGTGAATCGGCGATGTCCGAGACCGACGAGGTAGTCGACGACTTCCTCCATCGCCGCACCATCGTCGATGTCGACGCGGGAGACACCATCGTGATCCTCACTGTCGACAAGCACGAAAGGCACTCCCCGCTGTTGCAGCGCCGTCACTTCGCCCCGATCGAACTCCAGACCGCAAACGATGAAGCCATCCACGGCCGCGTAGGGGATGGCTTTGAGCATCGATCCGCGCAGGGGCGGAGCCAGCAGCAGAGTGAAGCCCTCGCGCTGACACACCTGCCCGATCCCCTGCATGAAGAGCGTGTAGTAGGGGTTTTCCAGAACACGGTCGAGTTGCTGCGGCAGCAGCAGACCGAGGCTGTCGGTACGGCGCCGACGCAGCATCCGGGCGGCCGGATCCTGGGAGTACCCGAGCTCGGATGCCGCGGCGAGAATGTTCTCGAGCGTCGTCGCAGAGAGCTTCCGCGGGTCGTTGTAGGCCAAAGAGACGGCCGACTTCGAGACCTTGGCGCGGTCCGCGACGTCCTGCATCGTCGGTCGCCGGTTCATGCGCCGGCCCCGCCGAATGGGCGGCGTGCCATCAGCGCGCCGCCGGCGCGAATGCGCCAGTTCCGGGCCGAGACGTCTCCGTCGACGTCGACGACCGTCCAGTCCTGATCTCCGCGCAGCTCGGCGTGCGTCGCCGGGTCGACGTCGATGCCCTGCCCCCGATGCACGATCGCCACCACCTGCTCATCCTCCCAGAGACGCGACACGAGAACGGTGTCGGCATCCAGTGCTGATACCTGCTGCGTTCCGCGACGCAGCGCCGGCCACTGCGCTCGCCGTCGCGCAAGCGCACGGACACCCTCGTACAGGGCCGTCGACCAGCGCTCGCGATCCCACACCATGCCCGCTCGGCATCCCGGATCGTTCTGCCCGCGCATGCCGACCTCGTCGCCGTAATAGACCATGGGCGCTCCCTCGGCGGCGAACAACAGCGTGAATGCAGCGAGAGTCGACTGCTCGTCATCGCCGTGTCGCGTCAGCAGGCGTTCCGTGTCGTGGCTGCCGAGCAGGTTGAGCATTCCGCGATGGAATCCCTCCGGGATGCGAGCGCGCAGGCGGTTCATTCCCTCCGCGAACGCGAAGCCGTCGATCGTACGATCCGCGGTGAAGCCGAGCACCAGGTCGCGCAGGGTGTAGTTCATGGTCCCGTCAGCGAGGTCACCCGTGAGCCACTGCTCGGGCTCGCGCCACTCCTCCGCGACGATGTAGAGGTCATCGTCGCGGTCCTTCACGATCCGGTGGAATTCGCGCCAGAAGCTCTGGTTGATGAAGTAGGGGACATCGAGCCTCCACCCGTCGATTCCCTGGTCGATCCAGTAGCGCGCCACATCGCCGTGGTGCGCGCGCACCTCGGGGTTGTAGGCGTTCCACTTGGGGAGGTACCAGCAGCCGGAGCACGTGCGGTAGTTGGGGTTGCCCTCCTCGACGTTCACCGGAAAGCCTTCGACGGAGAACCAGTTCACGTAAGGGGAGGCCGCCTCACGGTCGACGACGTCACGGAATGCCCAGTGTCCGTCGCCGCAATGGTTGAGCACGGCATCGAGCACGACGCGGATGCCGCGCGCGTGAGC
This sequence comes from Microbacterium sp. AG790, assembly GCF_003634765.1. Taxonomy (NCBI): domain Bacteria; kingdom Bacillati; phylum Actinomycetota; class Actinomycetes; order Micrococcales; family Microbacteriaceae; genus Microbacterium; species Microbacterium sp. AG790. The sequence goes on along the minus strand of NZ_RBWZ01000006.1, from coordinate 37,373 downwards.
ATCGTCGATGAGCGATCGGAACGCATCGAGGTCGCCGAGACGATGGTCGATACGAAAGTAGTCGACCGCGTCGTAGCGATGGTTGGTACCTGCCTCGAAGATCGGCGTGAGGTAGATCGCGTTCGCTCCCACTGCGGCGATGTGATCCAGGCGTGCGCGGATGCCGGCAAGATCCCCCCCGAAGAAGTTGTCGCGCGTCGGCTCGGCATCCCAGGCCACCACGTCCGGCGGGTTCAGCGACGGATCCGCGTTGGCGAAGCGGTCGGGGAAGATCTGGTAGAAGACGGCATCGGCGAGCCAATCGGGAGCGGGCATGGTCAATCCTTCAATCCGGTGGTGGAGATGCCGCGAACGAGCGCGCGCTGGAAAACGAGGAACACGACGATGGCCGGGATCGTCGCCGTCAACGTGCCGGCCATCAGATAGTTCCAGCTCGTGCCGTAGCGACCGACGAACGACGAGAGCCCGATCTGGATCGTGCGGAAGTCATCGGTGTTGGTGACGAGCAGCGGCCAAAGGAAGTCGTTCCACGCGAAGAGGAAACTGAAGATCGCGAGGGTGGCGAACGCGGGCCTCGACAGTGGCACGATGATGCGGAAGAAGGTGCCGATCCGGCTGCAGCCATCGATGCGCGCGGCATCCTCGAGCTCGGTCGGAATCGTCGAGAAGTACTGGCGCAGCAGCACGATGCCGAACACGTCGGCCAGGCGCGGCACGATCAATCCGGCGTACGAGTCGATCCATCCAAGATCGGCCACGATGGCGTACGCGGGGATCACGGTCACGAACGTCGGGATCAGCAGCATCGCGAGCAGGACCACGAAGAGCGTATTGCGTAGCGGGAAACGCAGGCGCGCGAACGCATAGGCCGCGAGCGCGTCGAGGACGAGGTGTCCGAGCACGATGCCCACGGTCATGATGATGCTGTTGAGGTAGTACTGGGCGAACGGCGCAGCCTGCCAGGCTCTGACGTAGTTCTCCCAGTGCCACGAAGTCGGCAGGATCGATGTGTTGGTGTAGGTCTCCGCACGACTGAGGAGCGAAGTCGTGAACATCCACAGGAACGGGACGACCACGACCACGGCTCCCAGAATCAGGACGATGTGGCGCGCCGCGCGTACACCGAGCGATTGCCTCATCGCGTGTCCTTCCCCGAGCCGCTGACCCGCCACTGCACGAGGGTCACCCCGAGCACGAGCAGCAGCGTCACGAACGCGATAGCTGTGCCGTAGCCGAAGTCCCCGAGCCGGAATGCCGTGCGGTACATGAACATCCCCAGCACGTCCGTGCCGCCGCGCGGGCCACCTTCGGTGAGGACGTAGACCAGGTCGAACGCTTGGAAGCTGGTGATGAGCGCCTGGACCACCACGAAGAACGTCATGGGCGACAGCAGCGGAATCGTCAGGAACCGCAGCCGCTGTCGTGCCGACGCACCGTCCAGCTGTGCGGCCTCGTAGATGCCGTGTGGGAGGGCTTGCATCGCCGTCAGATACAACACCGCATTGAACCCGATGTTCTTCCAGACCGTCAACAGGGTGAGTGCCCCCAACGCGAGCCAGCGGTCCTGCAACCAGTCCGGCCCGTCGATGCCGATCTGAGCAAGGAGCGCATTGACGAAGCCCGACGGGTCGAGCATGTAGCGCCAGACGATGGCGGCCGCGACCGAAGACGTGACCGCCGGAAGGAAGTAGATCCCCCGGTAGAGACCGCGCCCGCGCAAGGGCGCGTCGAGCAGCAGGGCCACCGCGAGCCCCGTGACGACGCTCAGGACGCAGACGCCCGTCGCGTAGAGCACGGTGACGAAGAGACTGTTCCAGAACTCGGGATCCTGCGACAGCCGGAGGTAGTTGCCGACACCGATGAACTCCTTCGTGGGGTCGAAGCCGTTCCACGCCGTGAGACTGATGTACCCGGCCGAAACGATCGGGTAGAGGACGAAGATCGCCAACACGACGAGGGCGGGCGCGAGAAACAGCGCCGCCGTGAACACCTGCTCGCGGTCGTAGCGATGCCTGACGCGGGGGTGGGACCCGCCCGACGTCGCAGACGTCGGACGGGTCCCTCGGGTTGTGATCGTCACCGCAGCGCTCAGCCCTTTGCGATGACGGCGTTGACGGCTTTCTCTGCCGCTGCCAACGCGTCCGACACCGTCGCCTCGCCCGCGAGCGCCTTCTCGATCTGCTGCGCGAACGCGAGCGAGATCTGGGGGTAGAGGGGCGTATTGGGCCGGGCGTGAGCGACAGCCATCTGCTCGACGAACGGTCGCAGCAGGGGCTGAGTCTTATCCACCCAGCCGAGGTAATCCGAGCCCGTGGCTACCGAGTTCAGCACGGGGAGCATGCCGGTCTTCTCGCTCCAATCGGTGACCTGCGCGGGCTGGAGGAACCATCCCAGGAAGTCGGCCGCCGCCTTCGTCTTGGCGTCGGAGTTCTGGAAGACCATCGCCTGCTCGCCGCCGAGATTGGTCGCCGGGGCACCATCCTTCGGATACGGCACCTGCGCGGCGCCGAACTCGAACGGCGGGTCGGCGGCCCAGATGCCGACCATCCACGAGCCCTCCTGCGCGGACCCACCCTGCCCCTTCTCGAACTCGCCCCACCGGGCGTAGGGGCTGGCGCCGGAGGAGATCAGATCGACCCAGTACTGCAGGGCCTTCGCACCCTCTGGGGTGTTGAAGGCCGCCGCCGAGTTGTCGGCAGTGAGGAACTCGCCGCCCGCCTGCCACAGGTTGACCTGGAAGTTCCAGGTCAGACCCTCGCCGTTGTCGCCGGCCTGCGTATACAGGTCGTACCCGGGCATGCCGGTGGTGTCGAGGATCTTCTTCGCGTCAGCCTTGAGCTCATCCCACGTGGTCGGGGGCTTGTCCGGATCGAGGCCCGCCTTCTGGAAGAGGGTCTTGTTGTACATGTAGCCGAGGTTGTTGGCCGAGACAGGAACGGATACCTGCGACCCGTCGATCGTGCCGAATCCGGTGAGCGCCGGATTGATGTCCGAGAGCGTGTCGGCGGGCAGCAGAGTGGACAGATTCGCAAGCGATCCGATCTGCGCGATCTGCGGGACCCAGACGAGATCGCCGATTGCGACATCGGGAAGCGTCTTCGAGGTCGCGGACGCCCGGAGCTTGGTGAGGAAGTCGGCGTTTGGGACGTTCGTGGTGACGATCTTCACACCCGGATGAGAGGCGTTGTAGGAATCGACCATGGCATCGAAGGTGTCGGCGTTCGTGCCGTCCCAGTAGTGCCAGATCGTCACGGTGGTGGTGTCGGTGGCCGCGCCGGTCGACGAGGAACAGCCGGCGAAGGCGAGGGTGCCGGCCACCCCCACGGCGAGTGCGGCGGTCATTCTGCGGTGCATCATTGCTCCAATCGGGTGGTGTTCTCAGTGGTGTTCGGGGGAGGTCGAATCGGACGTAGCCGGCGAGCGCACGGGCAGCGCGTACCAGGCCGTGCTGTCCGAGGCAACGTTGTCTGGTGCGGCCGGAGCCGTGGCGAGGATGCGCTCGCCGGTGGGCCAGATCTCGGGGACGACGAAAGCGTCCGGCCCCGTGTTGACGACGCACAGCGTGCAACCGCGTTGGAACGCGAGCACGTTACTCACGCCGGTCTCGAGCCAGAGGAGCGGGTCGGTCGGCGCAAACCGCTCGCGGCGCCGCCGGAGAAGCGTGCGGTAGAGCGAGAGCATCGAATCGGGGTCCACGTCCTGCGCCGCTCGCGCGTAGGCTCCGAACCACGCCGGCTGCGGAAGCCAGGTGGCGCTCGCCCCGCTTCCGAAGCCGAAGTCGCCGGGATCCTTCGTCCAGGGCAGCGGGACGCGACATCCGTCTCGGCCAAGATCCGCGCCCTCGGAGCGGAGCCAGATCGGGTCCTGTCGCGATGCCTGCGGCAGATCGAAGACCTCCGGAAGCCCCAACTCCTCGCCCTGATAGAGGTACACGGCGCCGGGCAGCGCCAGCAGCATCGCGACCGCCGCGGCAGCGCGGCGAGACCCCAGAGCGATGTCGACCGATCCGGTGCGGCGCGCCGCCGAGATCATGTCTGACGGATCGACCGCGTCCAGCAGCTGGGCCTGCCCATATCGGGTGACGGTGCGGTGCACGTCATGGTTGGACAGCGTCCAGGCAGGCGGGCCCTCGGATGCGGCGAGCCCCGTCGAGATCGCCTCCCGGAGGCGGGCCGCGTCCCACGGCTGGACGAGGAGATCGAAGCTGAACGCCTGATGCAGCTCGTCCGGTCTGAGGTAGGCCGAGAGTCGGCTCGCCGAAGGCACCCAGACCTCACCGACGAAGTACTTCGGGTCGGGGTAGGCATCGCCCACCGCCCGCCAGTCCCTGTAGATCTCGTGCACTTCCGGCTGGTCCCACATCGCTGCATTGTGACCGCCGGTGCCGTCGTCGGCTCCGGGCCAATCGGGCAGCCCCAGCGCTTTGACGTGGCCGTGCGCGACATCGATCCGGAAGCCGTCGACCCCGCGATCGAACCAGAACCGCATGACGTCGCGGAAGTCCTCGGCAACGTCGGGGTTACGCCAGTTGAGGTCGGGTTGCGCGGAGTCGAACGAGTGCAGGTACCACTGGCCCGGTTGCCCGTCGGCTTCGACGATGCGCGTCCACGCAGATCCGCCGAACACGCTCAGCCAGTTGTTGGGCGGGAGCTCGCCGTCAGGCCCGGCGCCGGCGGCGAAGTGGAAGCGTCGACGCTCTCGGCTGCCCGGCCCCGCCCGCAGGGCCGCTTGGAACCAGGCATGCCGGACGGAGCAGTGGTTGGCGACCATGTCCATGAGGACGCGGATGCCGAGGCGATGGGCGTGCGCCACCAGCGCGTCGAAATCCTCGAGCGTGCCGTAGGTGGGGTCGATCGCACGGTAGTCCGCGATGTCATAGCCGTGATCAGCCTGGGGCGAGACATAGCAGGGGTTGAGCCAGATGGCGTCGCAGCCGAGGGCGGCGATGTCGGTGAGACCGGCGATGAGTCCGCGGAGGTCACCGATGCCGTCTCCGTCGCTGTCGCGGAACGACCGCAGGTACACCTGGTAGACGACGGCCCCCTGCCACCAGGCAGGGGTGGGAGTGGCGCTGTCGGTGACGACGCGTGGTTCGAGAAGAGTCATGGAGATTCCTGAGGTGGTGCCCGGGCGGCGCATATGGCGGCCGCACCGCCCGGGCGGCTGTGTCCTTCCGCTCAGAAGGTGGGATAGATGTCGATCGTGCTTCCGCCGGTGCCGGTGAAGTTGCCTCCGCTGGACCAGGTCGCGTCGTCGATCAGCGGTTTGAACTGGAACGTCTGTCCTGCGGGGATGCGCTCGAGTTCGAACTCCCACACGTCACTGGCGACGTTCCTGGCGCCGCGACCCGCGGTCCAGGTGAAGGGATAGGCGTCGCCGCGGATAGCGATCGAGTGGCCGAGCCCGGTGTTGTAGTGCACGCGGATCTTCGTCGTGTTGCGCGCGGCGGGCGCGTAGGCCGATACGGGCGTCCCCGGTGCGTACACCTTCGACTCGTGCTCACCGAGGCTCACGGTGATCTGCTTGCCCGTGGTGCCACCGGCGGTCACCGTGACCGTGTCGGAGGTGTTCATGAGGTTCGTGAGCACCGTGCCGACGGGCAGCGAGCTCTCGGCGCGCAGCGGGATCGTGCGGGTCTGCGTGTTCCATGAGTTGGACGAGATCGTGATGGCCTCCGCGCCCGTGGAATCGACCCGGCGCGAGAACCCGTAGACGTTGGTGTCCGCCCACATCTCGCGCTGAGTGCCGACCTGCAGGGCCGGGTACGCCTTCTTGATCGCGGTCAGACGCTGGATGTGCGTGTAGATCGGAGAGGTCTGGCTGAAGCTGGACATGTCCTTGCGGTTGTCCTTGTTGGCGATCGGCACCTCACTCGCATTTCCGTTGCCGTTATCGGCCTGCTCGGTGCCGTAGTAGATCACCGGCACGCCGCGAGAGGTCAGCAGGAACGTGAGCGAGGAGCGCAGGCGCTGATAGTTGTCGTCCGCCCAGGTCAGAAAGCGCGCCCGGTCGTGATTGTCGAGGAAGGTCTCGAGCCGGTTCGGATTCTGGTACTTGTAGTCCTGCGCGAACAGGGTGCTCAGTCCCGTCATGCTCGTGTCAGCGGCGAAGGCGCTGCGGGCGGCGAAGAAGTAGGGGAAGTCGAGGACGCCCCACTCGTAGTTCTGATAAGGCGCGACGTAGTCGACATCGCCGACGAAGACCTCACCGAACGTGGGAACGCCCATTGCCGTCTGGAAACTTGCCAGCCACGACTGGGGGATGGAGCGCGCGGCATCGACACGGATGCCGTCGAAGCCCATGTCGACCCAGTCCTTGTACGTGTTGATCAAGTAGTTCGACACCGTGGGGTTCGACTGGTCGAGATCGTCGAGTCCACCCAGGTCGCAGTTCTCGATCTGCGTCTGGGTTTCTGTGCCGTTGAACAGGCAGTCGCCGTTGTGATGGAAGTAGGCCGGGTTGTCCAGCGGCGACGCGGGCTTGTAGGTGCTCGGGGAGTAGGTCGTCGCCGTACCCGCGAGGTAGTCCGCTGTGTGGTTCGGGACGACGTCGAGGATCATCTTCAGGCCTTTGGCGTGCGCCGTGTCGATCAGGGTCTGAAGTTCTGCGGTGCTGCCGAAGTGCTGGTTGGGCGTGGCGAAGTTCTTGGTGAAGTAGCCGTGGTAGCTGGCCTCCAGCCCGTCGCGCGACAACGGCTGTTGCTCCGACACCGGCGAGATCCAGATGGCCGTCACGCCGAGCCCGGCGATGTAGTCCAGCTTCTGGGTGAGGCCCTTCCAGTCTCCGCCGTGGTAGAAGCCGAGATCCGACGGGTTGTACTCGCCGGCGCCCTGGTTGTTGTTCGTCGAGTCGCCGTCGGAGAAGCGGTCGACGAGGACCTGGTAGATGACGTCGCCTTCCGCGAGCGGGCCGGGCGACGGGACCGTGGTGGTGGCGGCGGCGGGTGCACTGAGCGCGGGGGTGATGAGCAGAGCGGCCACGAAGGTGGCGATCGCCCCGAGGCCGAGCACCTTTCGACGTTTCGTCGGAACGGTGGTGTCTTCACGGATCATGCGGTGGACTCCTTACGACTTCGCTGTCGGAGTGCGTACCGGCCGCCAGGCTTGCACGTGTTTACTGGATCGATGCAACACCCCCGAGCCTGTGGCTGTCAAGATGCAGTTCCTGACGCCGTTTCGACTCGGTGCCGTGCGCCTCGCTCAACGACCGGGGGCGGGACACACTCCGGTCGTTGAGCGAGCGCAGCGAGTCGAAACGCCTCCTCCGCGGCGTCAGCGCCGGCGCGGCAGGCGCTCGAGCGCGTCGAGCAGCACGGCCGCGGAACGCTCCCACGAGAACCGGGCGATGTGCGCCGTTCCTGCGGAGATCACGGCGTCGCGACGCGCGGGATCGTCCAGCTCACGCACCGCGGCGGCGAAGGCCGCGGCATCCACGCCGGGCGCGTACAACGCACCGTCGCCGGCGACCTCGCGGAAGATCGGCATGTCGGTGACGACGGCGGGCACGCCCAGCGCGAGCGCCTCGGCGACCGGCAGGCCGTAGCCCTCGTCGAGGGATGCCGAGACCAGCACGGCACGGTCGGCGAGCAGCGCGGCATACTCGGCATCCGTGACGCCGTTGTGGAAGCGCACCGCTCCCCCGCGACCATCGACGAGGCGCTCGAGCTCGGCACGCCGGTCGGCGGAGATGCGCGACAGCAGGTGGAGCGTACGCCCGGGCAGCTCCGCCATGGCTCGGATGAGGGTCTCGACGTTCTTGTAGCCCATGAAAGAGCCCATGTAGACGAGGTTGTCGGCGCCGGGCTCGACCCGCGCCGCCTCCGGCAGGAGGCCTGCGAGCCGCTGCGGCGCGTTCGGGATGACGACGACGGGTCGCCTCGTCAGGCGAACGCGCGCGAACTCGGCGGCGCTCGTCTCGCTGACGGTGGCGACCAGGTCGGCGGCGTCGAGCGTCAGCCGCTGCGGCACGTACGACAGATGGAACAGCCGCCAGCCGACCCGGACGTACCACGGCAGGTTCCGCGGCGGCGTCCGGTGCCGGTAGTAGATCGTGTCGTGCAGGGTGAGGATCAGTCCGAAGCGGCGCCCGAGCGCACCGATGGTCTGCATCGGCGAGAACACGGCATCCGGGCGATACCTGTTCAGCAGCAGTGCCGTGAACGGCTCGCGTACCGCGGTGGGGGCGTGGATCCGCAGCGCACGTGCGCCCTCCGGCAGGAGAGCCCGCTGCGCCTCGTCGTGGATCAGGAACACGACCTCCACACCCCGCGCGGCTGCGCCACCGGCGACGGCTGCGGCGAGCTCGGCCGAGTACCGGCTGATGCCGTCGTGGAAGTCGGTGCGGATGTACCGCGCGTCGAACAGCAGGCGCATGTCAGCCGTTGAGGGGCTCGCCGCGGTAGAGCTTCTCGAATGTGTCGAGGGTCTTCTCGATGTCGTGGATCTCCACCCCGTCGAGCGACGCCTGCTGCATGCGCAGGTACTCCTCCGGCGAGGCCGTCAGCACGCGGCGCAGCTTGTCGGCGAGGTCGTCGACGTCGCCCGGCGCGAACAGGTACCCGTTCTCCCCGTCGTGGACGAGGTGCGGCAGCGCGACGGCATCGGCGGCGACGACGGGAAGGCCCGAGGCCATCGCCTCCATCGTCGCGATCGACTGCAGCTCGGCGATCGACGCGATCGCGAAGACGTCGGCGCGTGTGTACGCGGCGCGGAGGTCGTCCTCCTCGACGCGGCCGTAGAAGGTGACGCGGTCCTGGATGCCGAGGCGTTGCGCGGTCTGCTCCAGCGCGCGGCGCTGGTCGCCGCCCCCGACAATGTCGAAGGCGATATCGGGCAGTTCCGGCGCGAGCTTCGCGATCGCCGCGAGCGTGACCTCGACGTGCTTCTCGGTGGTCAGCCGACCGACGAACAGCACGCGGTTGTGGGGCCGCGGGGTCAGGTTCGGCGTGTAGTTGCGCTTGTCGATGCCGCAGCTGATCGGGATGACGCCCGTGATGTCGATCGTGCTCTCGAGGAACTCCGCGGCCTTGCGCGTCGGCGTGGTGACCGCGCGCGACATGTCGAACGTGCGCTTCGCGTCGTCCCACGCGAGCTTGACGACCACCTTGTCCAGCAGGGGCGGCAGGGTCGTGAAGTCGAGGATGTTCTCGGCCATGACGTGATTGGTGGCGATCACGGGGATGCCGCGCTGGCGTGCGATGCGGGTGAGCGCACGCCCGAGGACGATGTGCGACTGACTGTGCACGACATCGGCCGGCACCTCGTCGAGGAGTTTTCGGGAGTAGTGCTTCGCGAACCACGGCAGCACGAAGCGCAGCCAGTCGTGCGGAGGCCAGCGCCACCCGGGCGGCCGGTGCACCGTGATCCGCTGACCTTCGATGATCTCGTGGAAGGTGCCGTGGACAGAGTGCTTGACACTCGGCGTCATCACGTGGACGTCGTGGCCCCGTCCGGCAAGGCCGGCAGCGAGGCGCTCGGCGAAGCGGGCAGCGCCGTTGACGTCGGGGCTGAACGTATCGGCAGCGATGACGATCGTGAGCGGCCGAGGAGCGGGATGCGGGTCGTCGGGTGTCGCGGAGTCGGTCACGGGGTGCGAGGCCTATCTGTGCGGCGGCGGCAAGACCGCGGATCACGGAGCCACCCAGGGAAGTCTACCCGAGGGCCCTGTTGCCGCCGGGAAGGACCCGTCCCGCGTAACGTGGTGTCATGGCCCGACTGACCGCCGATGCCGACCAGACGCGCTGGGTTCCCATCACCGACTCGTTCGGACTGCGGGGACGTCGCGCCCGCAAGAAGGCGATCCGGATGCTGCTGGGTCAGGCCAACGGCATGCTGGGCGCCGAGCCGCGCCCGGGCGGCGCGTTCGCAGCCTGGGCGATGAGCCAGGCGGCGCCCGCGCTCATGCGCAAGGCCGCCGGACGCGTCCTGGTCTGGGTGTGGAGGTCCGACCCCGAGCTGGTCGTCGTCATGGCGCAGATCCAGCAGCTCACCCCGCAGTTGCGGACCGCGCGCGCCATGATGCCGATGGAGTACGACGACACCGAGGACTTCCGCGGCACGTACCTGGGCACGGGAGAACGGTTGGTCATGCCGACTCCGCCGGCCCGGGACGGCGCCGCGACGCCGCCGCCGTTCGCGACCTACACCTGGGACACCGGGACGCATCTGATCACCGTGACGGCGACCGGGGGTGATCGGGAGCGCTTCGGCACGGTGATCCCGGCCGTCGACGAGCTCGCCCGATCGCTGCGGGTCGTCGACGACGTGGTCGCCGGCGAAGCGGGGCCGGTGCTGCGGATCGACCCCGCATGATCTTCCTGGAGCCGGCGGACGGCCCCGCCGATCCGCCCTCGTCGCGCCCGCACGCAGGCGTCCTCGGGGGCCCGGTGTTCCGTTTCGGCTTCCGGCCGGGCGAGGGTGCACAGCGCGTCGCGGTGCCCGGGCTCGACGCGGTCGTCTGCACCGCCGACACGGTGCTGCACTGGGCGTTCTACGCCGACGGGGATGCCGCGGTGCACGCACCGTGGGCGCCGCTCGCGGTGACGGTCGACGCCCGCGTCGGCGAGGAACGTCTCAGCGACGATGTCCGCGTGCGCGACCGCTACGGCTTTGCTCTGGATGCCGAGAGTCAGTTCGCGGCGGCGTGGAGCATGCCCGAGCAGTGGAACGCCGACACCGTGAGCCTCGCTCCCTTGGCCGGGCGGACCGCGGCGGTCGAGATCGTCCTCGGGACGACGGCGCTGGCGACCGACGCCCGCACCCCCGAGGAGGTGACCGGGTTCGTCGAGGTGCGGATCGAGGAGGCACCGGCATCCACCTCTTCGCCGGCCGAACGCGTGGACACACGGCGCGGCTCGCACGCCGGCGACCGCTTCTCGCGCGGCAACACGATCCCCGCGGTCGCGGTGCCGCACGGGTTCACCTTCCTCACCCCGGCGACCGATGCCCGCGACCAGCGCTGGCCGTACCGTCCCTTCGTCCACGACGACGAACGGGGCCGCCGCCTCGAGGCCGTGCAGTTCTCGCATCAGCCCAGCCCGTGGATCGGCGACCGCGGAGTGCTGCAGGTCATGCCCTTCGACGGCATCCCCGTCTCGTCGCCCACGGCGCGGCGACGCTGGATCGCACCGGGCAGCGAACGCGCCCACCCGCACGTCTGGTCCGCGACACTCGACGGCGACCTGCGCGTCGAGGCGACGGCGAGCGACCACGTCGGACTCTTCCGGGTCGAGGGCCGGGCCCCCGACGCCGACGTCGGCTTCATCATCGACCAGCCGGGAGCCCACGGCGCGCTCACCGCCCACGGCGACAGCGTGCGGGGCTGGGTCGGCGAGGCCGACCCGCGGTGGGGCAACGGGCCGCGGACGTTCTTCGCGGGTGTCGTGCGGGGGACACGGGTTCACGCGGGCCGCCTCGACGACGACGGGCGGGGCGAGCGCGCCGGCTTCGTCGCCGGCACGGGCTCCCTCGAGCTGCGCATCGCGATCTCGTTCATCTCCGTCGAGCAGGCGCTGCGCTCGCTCGCTCTGGAAGCGCCCGCGGAGGTGACGTTCGACGAGATCCGCGACCGCACGCGCGGCGCCTGGGACGCGGTGCTCGACCGTGTGCAGATCCCGCAGCTCACGGCATCCGAGCGCCCCTTCCGGGGCCTCGCCGACGCCGACACGCGCGCACAGCTCGCGTCGGCGCTGTACCGCCTGCATCTGTACCCGAACGCTGCGCAGGAGAACGCCGGATCTGCCGAAAACCCGCAGTGGGTCTACGCCGATCCGTTCGCCCCTACCGGCGCGCACACCGACACGCACACCGGAGCGCCGATCGTCGCCGGGCGCCTTCCGGTCAACAACGGCTACTGGGACACGTACCGCACCGCGTGGCCGATGCTGAATCTCGTCGACCCCGTTCGGGCTCGTGAGCTGCTGGACGGCATCCTCGAACCGCAGCGACGTCACGGCTGGATGCCGCGGTGGACGGCACCCGGCTACGTGGACGCGATGGTGGGCACCTCCAGCGACCAGATCCTCGCCGACGGCGAAAGGTGGGGACTGCTCGACGACGCCGAGACCGCCCTGTCGTCCGGGTGGCGCAACGCCGCCGAGCGCGCGCCCGACGCCCGCCGGGGACGCAAAGGCATCGGACGGGGACGCTTCCTGGGGTTCATCCCGCGCGACATCCACGAGGGCATGAGCTGGAGTGTCGAGAACGCCATCAGCGATGCCGCGCTGGCGCGGCTGGCGCAGCGCCTGGCGGCGACCTCGGCGGGCGAGGACGCCGCACGCCATGAGGCGTTGTCGCGCTGGCTGGGAAACCGCGCTCTCGCCTATCGGCAGTTGTTCGATCCGGCCGTCGGGTTCTTGCGCGGACGCGACGCCGACGGCCGCACGGCGGGCGGACGCTTCGACCCGCGCGTCTGGGGCGGCGACTACGTCGAGACGAACGCGTGGGGGATGTCCGTGAGCGCGGTGCACGATCCGGGCGGACTCGCCGAGCTGTACGGCGGGCCGGCGGCGCTGCGCGCGCACCTGGACCGCCTGTTCGACGAGCCCGAGACGGCCGACCGCGCCTTCGCCGGGACGTACCACCGGGTCATCCACGAGCAGCGGGAGGCCCGCGCACTGCGCAGCGGCATGTGCGCTGTCTCGAACCAGCCCGCGCACCACATCCCGTACATGTACACCGCGACCGACCGGCCCTGGCTCGCCGGTGCGACAGCGCATCGGCTCGCACGACGCCTGTTCGCGGGCGGTCACATCGGGCAGGGCTTTCCCGGAGACGAAGACAACGGTGAGATGAGCGCATGGTGGCTCTGGGCGGCGCTCGGTCTGTACCCCCTCGAACCGGCCTCGGGCGCTCTCGTGATCGGCTCACCCCTGTTCGATGACATCACCGTCGACCGGTCCGCCGGCACCCGCCTGCGTGTGCGGACGCGCCGCATGAGCCCCGACGCGCGGGTGCTGCGGGCAGCGCGCCTGAACGGCGAGCTGCTGACCGCGCCCGTCCTGCCGGTGGAGACCTTCGGCGCCGACCACGACGGAGACCTGCATCTGGAACTCGAGTTCGCCGACGACCCCGACGACGCGGCGGTCGCACTCTGGTCCCGGCGCGAGTCCGCCGCGCGCCCCTGGCAGGCGGACCTGACAGGCGGCGCGGGGCGCGGCATCCATTCTCGGGGCGTCTGGCACACTCGGCGCCTCTTCGACGACGGCGCACGGCGCGGTGACCGCGGCACGCGCCTGCGCGCGGGCGCCTGGGCGGGATGGGCATTTCCCGCGGTGAGGACCGTGACGGATGCGACACTGACCGCCGTCGACGAGGCGGATGCCGCGGCGCTCGCGTGGGAGGCGAGCGACGACGGCTCCTCGTGGCGCCCCGTCGAGGTGACCGCTCCGACCTCGCTGCCCGCCGACCGGACGACACCGTTCCGGTTCAGCGCGCCGGTGCCGGCCCGCTTCGTGAGGGTGCGGGCCCGCTCCGGCGTGCGCCTGCGACAGATCGAGCTGTTCGACCTCGGTGACAGCACCTGAGCGCACGGCGGGGCGCGCACCGCGGCCGCTATCGTGGCGGATATGAGCGAGCGGGAGCGTCCCCGGCGGACCCTGTCTCCGCGCGTGCTGCGCTGGGAGGACCGCACCGCGTGGCCGATGTTCGCCCTGTCCCTGCTCTTCTTCGCCGGGTGGGTCTGGAGCCTGGCGGACACCCGGCTGGACGCGCACCAGCAGGGTCTGCTGCTCGGCGCGATCGGGGTGATGTGGGCGGTGTTCATCGCCGACTTCCTCGTCCGGCTGGCCATCTGCGGGTCGGCGCGCGAGTTCTTCCGCACCCGCTGGTTCGAGGCCGTGTCACTCGTCATCGTCTATCTGCGGCCGTTCGTGATTCTCGCCTACCTCTGGCGCCTGCCGTGGTTTCGCACGCGGCCGTCCCGCCAACGGGTGCGGCTCGTCATCCTCGTGTCGCTGTTCACGTTGCTGTTCGTGTTCACGGCATCGACCCTGGTCTGGCTGGCGGAACGTCAGGACTCGCACGCCAACATCATCGACCTCGGCGATGCGATCTGGTGGGGGTTTTCGACGCTCGCGACGGTGGGGTACGGCGACTTCGTCCCCGTCACCCCGCTCGGACGCACGATCGCCGTCGGACTCATGATGGGCGGCTTGGTCGTGCTGGGCGTCACCAGCGCCACCGTCATCTCCGCGCTCACCGACCAGATGCACCGCGTCGGGCAGCGGCTCGAGGAGGACCGGGCGGCAGCGATCGGACGCGGCACGGCGTCGGCGTCCGCCTCCACCCCGGTCCGCGCGGACGCAGACGCCGCGGGCGGCCCCGATTCGGTGCCATCATGAGCGCATGACCACCGCCGCCTGGACCGCGCCCGCCTCTCGCCAGGTCGCCTTCGAGCAGGGTCGGGCGCTGCGGAGGGAGCTGCCCCGCCGGATGCTGGCGGAGCTGCCGACGCGTCAGCGCGATCCCCTCGGCATCCTCGCCGCGCAGGCCGCCACGCGGGTCGCAGAGCTCGTGCCGCTGCGCGACGAGCGGATGTCCGCCAGCCCCTTCGCGTTCTACCGGGGCACGGCGGCGCTGATGGCCGACGACCTCGCCGCCGGCGCGCGCAGCGACATCCTCGTCGCCTCGTGCGGCGACGCGCACGTCGCGAACTTCGGCTTCTACGCGTCACCGCAGCGCACGCTCGTGTTCGACCTCAACGACTTCGACGAGTCCGCCTGGGCCAGCTGGGAGTGGGATCTCAAGCGCCTGGTGACCAGCATCGTGGTGGCCGGTCAGGCAACCGGACGCGACGATGCGGTGACGGCGGATGCTGCGCGCGCGGCCGTCCGCCGCTACGCCCGCGCTCTGGCCGTCGGGGAGCGGGCCACTCCGCTCGCCCGGTTCTACCAGCACTTCGATGCCGCCGGTGCCCTCGTCACCAGCGGCAAAGCGTCGCGCAAGGTGCTGCGCGCCGCGATCGCGGATGCCGAGAAGCGGACCGGCGACAAGGCCGTGCGCAAGATGACCGAGGCGGATGCCGACGGGCGGCTGCGCTTCGTCGAGCAGCCGCCGACGATGACCCGCGTCACGCCCGACGTGGCGGCAGCCGTCGACGCGTCCCTCGCCCAGTACATCTCGACGACGCGCGCCGACGTGCAGCTCGTGCTGTCGCAGTACACGTTCTGCGATGTCGTGCGTCGGGTGGTCGGTGTCGGCAGCGTGGGGACCCGGTGCTACATCGCCGTCTTCGTCGACGGCGACGGCGCCGCGCTGTTGATGCAGGTGAAGGAGGCAGGGCGCAGCGTGCTCGACGAGTACGGCGGCTGTGCACAGCCGGAGGAGGTCACTGCCTTCGTCGACAGCCACGGTCAGGGTGGCCGCGTCGTGGCCCTGCAGCGCATTCTGCAGGGGTCGTCCGACCCGTTCCTCGGACACTTCCGCGGAGAGAGCGCCGACTACTACGTACGCCAGTTCCGCGACATGAAGGGCGGGATCGACGCCGAGACGCTCGAGGATGCACCGTTCCGGCTCTACGCGCAGGCCTGCGCGACGGTGCTCGCGCGCGCCCACGGGCAGTCGCCGAACGCTGCGCAGATCGTCGGCTACCTCGGCGAAGGACGGGCGGCCGCCGAGGCCATCGTGGAGTGGGCCTACGGCTACGCCGCCCTCTCGCGTGCGGACTACGGCGCCTTCGTGGATGCCGTGGCGGCGCGCACCGCGAGATAGCGGCTACCGCTCGGACTCGGCATCCGCCAGCGGAAGCGGACGCCAGAGCACCACCTCGGTCGCCCGGCGCACACGGGTGCCATGACGCAGCGTGACGACCGACCCCGTCGCCCCCGCCGCGAAGACGCGGGAGCGACGGGCCAGTTCTTCTTGCAGACGCTGCTCGAGTTCGGCGACGCGCCGACGCAGACCGCGCGCCTCGTTCTCGAGCTCGATCAACCGCGAGATGGCGGGCAGGCTCATGCCCTCCGCCGAGAGCGCGGCCACCTCGCGCAGCTGCTTGACGTGCCGCAGCGAGTAGCGCCGCGATCCGCCTTGCGTGCGCCCGGGAACGACGAGTCCGAGCCGGTCGTACTGACGGAGGGTCTGCGGGTGCATGCCGGCAAGCTCCGCGGCGACGGCGATCGCAAAGATCGGCGCTTCCTCATCGGGTTGCCCGTCGGCCATGCTCACTCCCGAGCCTTGGCCATGAGGTCGGCGCGCGGGTTCTCCTTCGGCTCCAGCTCATGGAAGCGCTGAAGCGCTTCCATCGCCTGATCGTCCAGATGCGACGGCACCGCGACCTGCACCTCGGCGAGGAGGTCTCCGGTGCCCTTCGCGGTGTGCACGCCGCGACCCTTGACCCGCAGCACGCGCCCGGAGGGCGTGCCCGGTGCCACACGCAGCTTGACCGGATCTCCGCCCAGGGTCGGCACCTCGATCGTGGCGCCGAGCGCGGCTTCCGTGAAGGTGACCGGAACCGTGACGCGCAGGTTCAGTCCGTCGCGCACGAACACCGGGTGCGGGCGCACCGAGACGCTCACGACGATGTCGCCGGGCTCGCCGCCGTCGGGTGACGGGCGCCCGCGGCCACGCAGACGGATCTTCTGGCCGTCGGCCACGCCGGCGGGGATCTTCACCTTGAACGGCTTGCCATCCTCGCCCGCGAGGGTGATGGTCTCACCCTTCACCGCGGTCTGGAAGTCGAGCGTCGTGCGCGCGGTCACGTCGGCGCCGCGCTGCGGGCCGCCGTAGCCGCGGAATCCACCGGTGGACTGCCCGAACCGGCCGGAGCCGAAGCCGCCGCCTTGGCCGAACATCGAGAACAAGTCGTCGAAGTCGGCCGACTGGGCCGATCCGCGCGACTGGCCGAACCGGCTGAAGACGTCCTCGAAGCCCCCGCTGCCGGCGCCGGGCGCCTGGAAGCGGGCACCCCCGGCGCCCATCGCGCGGATCTGGTCGTACTCCTCGCGCTGGCTCTTGTCGGAGAGCACGGCGTACGCCTCGCTCATCTCCTTGAACTTCGCCTCTTTGGCAGGATCACCCTGCGTCGAGTCGGGGTGATACGTGCGGGCGAGCTTGCGATACGCCTTCTTCAGGTCGGCCTCGGACACGTCCTTGGAGACGCCCAAGACCTTGTAGAAGTCCTTGTCGAACCAATCCTGACTGGCCATGGACACCTCCTCCCGTCAGTCAGCGGAACCGGCGACGACGACCTTGGCCGGTCGCAGCTCGATGGTGCCCAGGCGGTAGCCGACCTCGACGACGTCGAGGATCGTGCCGTCCTCCACCCCTCCGGGGTTCGGGGCGTGGAAGATGGCCTCGTGCTGCTGCGGGTCGAACGCCTCGCCCGCCACACCGTAGGTCTCCACGCCCAGGCGGGCGACGACGGCGCGAAGCTTCTCCGCGATCGCCGCCAGGGGCGATCCGTCGACCAGGTCGCCGTGCTTCTCGGCACGGTCGAGGTCGTCGAGCACCGGCAGCAGCCCCTTGGCGACCGACCCCTTCGCGCGGGCGATCTCCACCTCACGCTGCTCCTCGGTGCGGCGCCGGTAGTTCGCATACTCCGCCTGCAGGCGCTTGAGGTCCAACACCAGATCGCGGTCCTCGGGCGAGGCCTCCGCGACGGCGGCCTCGTCGGTCTGCGGCGCGTCGAGGATGTCGTCGACGGTCAGGTCGTCGCCCTCACGCCGGTCCCCCTGCGAGTCGGGGCCGGAGGCGTGTGCCTCCGACCCCTCGTCACCGGGGACTTCGTCGATGGGCTCTTCGAAGTCCTTGTTCGTCATGGTTCGATTCTCTTACTTTCCGGTTCCCGGCTTCTTGTCGTCCTCGTCCTCGACGACCTCGGCATCGATGACGTCCTCCTCGGGGTTCGGCACACTGCCGTTGCCCGGGTCGGCGACCGTGGGGTCGGCCGGCTCGCCGGCGGCCTGCGCCGAGGCGTAGATCGCCTCGCCGAGCTGCTGCTGCGACGCGTTGAGCTTGTCGAACGCCGTCTTCACGGCATCCTCGTCATCGCCCGCGAGCGCGGTCTTCAGCGCATCCACGTCGGCCTGGACGGAGGTCTTCACCTCGGCGGGGAGCTTGTCCTCGTTGTCCTTGATGAGCTTCTCGATCGAGTAGGAGAGCGTCTCGGCCTGGTTGCGGACCTCGGCGGCCTCGCGGCGCTTCTTGTCCTCGGCGGCGTGCTCCTCGGCCTCGCGCACCATGCGCTCGATGTCGTCCTTGGGCAGCGACGAGCCGCCGGTGATCGTCATCGACTGCTCCTTGCCGGTGCCCTTGTCCTTCGCGGACACGTGCACGATGCCGTTGGCGTCGATGTCGAAGGTGACCTCGATCTGCGGGATGCCGCGGGGCGCAGGCGCGATGCCGGTCAGCTCGAAGGTGCCGAGCGGCTTGTTGTCACGCGTGAAGTCGCGCTCGCCCTGGAAGACCTGGATGGCGACCGACGGCTGGTTGTCGTCGGCGGTCGTGAAGGTCTCGCTGCGCTTGGTCGGGATGGCCGTGTTGCGCTCGATGAGCTTGGTCATGATGCCACCCTTGGTCTCGATGCCGAGGCTCAGGGGGGTGACGTCGATGAGCAACACATCCTTGCGCTCACCCTTGAGGACACCGGCCTGCAGGGCGGCGCCGACGGCGACGACCTCGTCCGGGTTCACGCCCTTGTTGGGCTCCTTGCCGCCGGTGAGCTGCTTGACCAGCTCGGTGACCTGGGGCATACGGGTCGAACCACCGACGAGCACGACGTGGTCGATGTCGCCGACCTTGATGCCGGCCTCGGCGATGACGTCGTTGAACGGCTTCTTCGTGCGGTCGAGGAGATCCTTGGTGAGGTCCTCGAACTTGGCACGCGTCAGCGTCTCCGACAGCGACACGGGGCCCGAGTCGGTCAGCGAGAGGTAGGGCAGGTTGATGGAGGTGCTGCTCGAGCTGGAGAGCTCCTTCTTCGCCTGCTCGGCCGCCTCCTTCAGACGCTGCAGGGCGATCTTGTCGCCCGAGACGTCGACGCCGGTGGTGTCCTTGAACTGCTTGATGAGGTAGTCGACGACCCGCTGGTCCCAGTCGTCACCGCCGAGGCGGTTGTCACCGGCGGTGGCGCGCACCTGGATGGTGGAGAAGTCGTCGTCCTTGCCCACCTCGAGCAGAGACACGTCGAACGTGCCGCCGCCGAGGTCGAAGACGAGGATGAGCTCGTCCTCCTTGCCCTTGTCGAGGCCGTAGGCGAGGGCCGCGGCGGTGGGCTCGTTGATGATGCGCAGGACGTTGAGTCCCGCGATCTCACCGGCATCCTTGGTGGCCTGACGCTCGGCGTCGTTGAAGTAGGCGGGGACCGTGATGACCGCGTCGGTCACGCTGTCGCCCAGGTACTCCTCGGCGTCGCGCTTGAGCTTCTGCAGGATGCGCGCGGAGATCTCCTGCGGCGTGTACTGCTTGCCGTCGATCGCCTGCGTCTTCCAGTCGGTGCCCATGTGGCGCTTGACGGAGGACAGCGTGCGGTCGACGTTCGTGACGGCCTGGCGCTTGGCGGTCTCGCCGACGAGCACCTCGCCGTCCTTCGTGAAGGCCACGACCGACGGGGTCGTGCGGAAGCCCTCGGCGTTGGCGATGACCTTCGGCTCGCCGCCCTCGAGGACGGAGACGACGGAGTTCGTCGTCCCGAGGTCGATACCCACTGCACGTGCCATTGTGTTCCCTTTCGTGAAACGGATCTGAGGAAGTCTGCGGGGTTGAGTCTTAACGGCTCAACTTCGATGTGTTCCACGATAGCCGCGGCATCCTCGAGTGTCAAACGCAAGTTGATATGAATCGGCTCAACTTTTCGACCGGATGCCGGGAGTAACGTGACCTGCACGCGCGACGACGCGCCACCCGGTGTTCACCGAAGGGACATACCGTGACGAACATGTCACTGCCCGACCTGCCCGCACCCACGACGATGACTCCCCCGACGGCGACCTCTCGTCGCGCCGTCATCGCGTGGGGGCTATGGGACTGGGGCTCGGCTTCGATCAACGCGGTCGCGACCTCTTTCGTGTTCACCGTGTATCTCACCGGCAGCGCCTTCGGTGACGCGGCGACCACGTCGCAAGCCCTGTCGCTGGCCCTCACCCTCGCCGGCCTGGTCGTGCTCATCACGGCGCCGATCACCGGACAACGCTCGGACGCCTCGGCCCATCGCAAGCGCTGGCTGGGCATCAACACCGGCGTGGTCGTGCTCATGCTGGCCCTGATGATCTTCGTCCGCGAAGACACCGCCTACCTGTGGTTCGGGCTCACGCTGCTCGCGGTCGGCACCGTCTTCTACGAACTGGCGAGCGTGAACTACAACGCGATGCTCTCCCAGATCTCCACACCGCGCACGGTGGGCAAGGTCTCGGGCTTCGGCTGGGGGATGGGCTATCTCGGCGGCATCGTGCTGCTGCTGGTGCTCTACTTCGGGCTCATCAAGCCCGAGGTAGGACTGTTCGGCGTCACGGGGGCGGACGGCATGGCTGTGCGCGTGTCGATGCTCCTCGCCGCGATCTGGTTCGCCGTGTCGGCCCTGCCCCTGCTGTTCGCGGTGCCGGAGAACACGCCGTCGACCCCCGGCGCGGCGCGCATCGGCTTCTTCGCCTCATACCGCGTGCTCTTCGGAACGGTCGCCTCACTGTGGCGCGAGAGCCGTACGACCGTGTGGTTCCTGCTCGCCAGCGCGATCTTCCGCGACGGTCTCACGGGAGTGTTCACCTTTGTCGGAGTGCTGGCGACCGGTACGTTCGGGCTCACCGCCGCGGACGTCCTCATCTTCGCCATCGCCGCCAACGTCGTGGCGGGCATCGTGACCATGGCATCGGGCTTCTTCGACGACCGGTTCGGACCGAAGCCGGTCATGATCGTCTCGCTCGTCGCGCTCGTGGTCGGCGGCATCCTGATCTTCGTCCTCCACGACGGAGGGCCTGCCGTGTTCTGGGGCCTCGGCCTCGCGATGGCGATGTTCGTCGGCCCGGCCCAGTCGGCGTCGCGTACGTTCCTGGCCCGCAGCATCCCCACCGGTCGCGAGGGAGAGGTCTTCGGCCTCTATGCGACGACCGGCCGCGCCGCCGTCTTCTTGGCCCCGATGATGTTCGGCGTCTTCGTCACGCTCGGAGGCCATCAGTACTGGGGCGTGCTCGGGCTCGTCGCCGTGCTGCTCGTCGGGCTGGCGCTGCTGATCCCCGTGCGTCCGCCCGCCCGCTGATCACCACTCCGGCGCAGCCCGCCGACCTGCCGACCGGCCCGCCCGCCCGCCCGCCCGAACTGCAAGGCGAGCAGTGCGACACCCCGCGGTGCGACTCACGCAGGCGGCGCGTCGCCGGTGATCCCTTGCAGTTGCGTCAGCGACTCGGGCGTCGGCGGGATGCCGAGCCGCGCTCAGTCGCGGCGCGGGCGCCGCTCGCCGCGATCGCGGTCGTCGCGGTCGGGGCGCTTGGCGGAACGCTGGAAGCGGTCGGGCTTGATCTCGATCAGGCGGCCGCTGATGCGGGTGCCCTCCAGGCGCTGGAGCGTGTCGCGCGGAAGGTCGGCCGGCAGCTCGACCAGCGAGAAGTCGGGACGGATCTGGATCGCGCCGAAGTCCTCACGGCGCAGGCCCCCCTCGTTGGCGAGCGCGCCGACGATCTGACGGGGCTCGACCTTGTGTCGACGTCCCACCTCGATGCGGTAGGTCGCGGTGGGCCCGCCCGAGCGACGCCGATCGTCGCGGCGGGGACGATCGTCACGGTCGCCGCGATCACGGTCGCCGCGGTCGTCACGGTCGAACCGTTCCCGGCGCGCCGGCGCGGGCTGGTCCTCGTCGAGCAGCAGCGGGGTCTCCCCCTGCGCGACGACGGCGAGCGCCGCTGCGACATCCGCCTCGGGCACGTCGTGGTGGGTGACGTAGTGGTTGATGATGTCGCGGAAGCGGTCGATGCGCTCGGTCTCGGCGAGGGCCGTCGTGATCGCGTCGTCGAAGCGGGTGAGCCGCGTCGCGTTGACATCCTCGGCGCTCGGCAGCGACATCTCGGTGAGCGGCTGTCGCGTCGCCTTCTCGATCGAGGCGAGCATGCGCCGCTCACGCGGGGTGACGAAGCTGATCGCGTCGCCCGAGCGGCCGGCGCGGCCCGTGCGGCCGATGCGGTGGACGTACGACTCGGTGTCGATCGGCAGGTCGAAGTTGACGACGTGGCTGATGCGCTCGACGTCGAGCCCGCGCGCGGCGACGTCGGTGGCGACGAGGATGTCGAGCTTGCCGTCCTTGAGCTGGTTGACGGTGCGCTCGCGCTGCACCTGCGCGACGTCGCCGTTGATGGCGGCCGCCGCATAGCCGCGGGCGCGCAGCTTCTCGGCGAGGGTCTCGGTCTCGTTCTTGGTGCGCGTGAACACGATCATGCCCTCGAAGTTCTCGACTTCGAGGATGCGGGTGAGCGCATCGACCTTCTGCGGGTACGACACGATCAGGTAGCGCTGCGTGATGTTGGTCGCCGTCGAGGTCTTCGCCTTGACGTTGATCTCCTCGGCATCCTTCAGATACGTGCCCGCGAGGCGACGGATCTGGGCGGGCATGGTCGCGGAGAAGAGCGCGACCTGCTTGCCGGCGGGGGTGTCGGCGAGGATCGTCTCGACGTCTTCGGCGAAGCCCATCTTGAGCATCTCGTCGGCCTCGTCGAGCACGAGGAAGCGCAGCTCGGACAGGTCGAGCGTGCCCTTGTCGAGGTGGTCCATGATGCGGCCGGGCGTGCCGACGACGATGTGCACGCCACGGCGGAGCGCCGACAGCTGCTGACCGTAGCCCTGGCCGCCGTAGACGGGCAGGATGTGGACGCCGCGGAGGTGACCCGCGTAGGACTCGAACGCCTCGCACACCTGCAGCGCGAGCTCACGCGTCGGCGCGAGCACGAGCGCCTGCGGCGTCTTCTGCGAGAGGTCCAGCTGCGACAGGATCGGCAGCGCGAACGCCGCGGTCTTGCCCGTTCCCGTCTGCGCGGTGCCGAGCACGTCGCGACCGGCCAGCAGCGGCGGGATCGTCGCGGCCTGGATCGCCGACGGCGTCTCGTAGCCCACGTCCTTCAGGGCTTTGAGGACCGCGGCGTCGAGGCCGAGATCGGCGAAGCCGGGGGTCGACGGCGCAGCGGTGGATGCCGGGGCGGATGCCGAGGAATCGGCGTCGGTCTGGGTGTCGGGCGCGGGCGCGGCCTCGAGGGGATCGGTCATGCTGTCAGAGGCCATAGACCCACGGTAGCCGCCCGACGCCGTCACCACCCCATCGAACCCGGGATGCCTTTGTACGGCCCGAGGATGTTCGCCGTGATCCAGCCCCCGTAGAAGCCTCCCGGCTGCGGCGTGACGACCTCGCCGTCGACCGTGCACTCGTCCATCGCGGCGGCGTACACGGCGACACGGTCGCGCAGCACTGCGTACCCCGGCGCGGGATGCGGATAGTTCCACGCGGCTCCCGCCCGCGTGATGCCCCCGCCCACGACGTCGAGATAGCGCGCGGCGCCCTTGAACTCGCAGAACGAGGTGCCCTCGGCATCCACGAGGGAGCCGGGGGCGAAGTCGGAGATCGGCAGGTAGTAGACGGGCGGATGGCTGGTCTCGAGCACGCGGACGGCGTCGTGGGTGTCGGCGATGAGCTGGCCGCCGAGGCGGATGGCGACACGCACAGGGACCGGCTCGACGCGCGGCGGACGCGGATAGTCCCAGACCGACTCCTGTCCGGGGCCGGGAACGTCGGGGCGGATCGAGGCGGGAAGGCGAGGCACGCGCCCACTGTACGTCCGTCGGTGTTGACTGGGCGCATGACCGTCATGCCGATGTTTCCTCTCGGATCGGTGCTCTTCCCTCACACGCCTCTGCCCCTGCGCGTCTTCGAGCCGCGCTACCTGCGTCTGATGGGCGAGCTGCTCGACAGCGATGATCCGCAGTTCGGGGTCGTGCTCATCGACCGCGGGCATGAGACCGGCGGCGGCGACCAGCGCTCCGGCATCGGCACACTGGCCCGCCTGGTCGATGTCGCCGCCGGCGCCGATGCCCTCCAGGTGGTCGCCATCGGCACCGACCGCTTCACCGTCGACCGCTGGCTCGACGACGACCCGTACCCCCGGGCGGAGGTCTCGCTGCAGGAGCCGCTGGCCTGGAACGACGCGCTGACGCCGCTGCGCACCGAGGCCGAGGCCATCGTGCGCCGCGTGCTCGGCCGCTTTCCCGATGCCCCCTGGGGCGCGCACATCGAGCTGTCGTCCGATCCCGTCGCCGCCGCCTGGCAGGTCGCCGCGATCGCGCCCCTGGTAGAGTACGACCAGCAGCGCCTGCTGCGGGCAACGACCATGGGAGGGCTGCTTCAGCAGATCATCGATCTGACGCTCGAGGTCGACGAGATCTGGCCCGAGGGGTGAGTCCCCGCCTCAGTCGCGTGGCCAGGCAGCAGCGAGCTTCGTGAGCAGGCGGGCCAGCTCCGCACGCTCGTCCGCGCTGAAATCGCTCAACGCCGCGGTCAGATGCTCGCGGCGCCGGCCCCGGAACCCGCGCGCGAACTGCTCACCCACGGGCGTGAGAGCGATCCGGGTGCGACGGGCGTCGTCGGGGTCGGCTTCGCGCTGCACGAGGCCCAGCTCGACGCTCTGCTGCACCAGCCGCGACGCCCGGGGTTGATCGACACCGATCGCCTCGCCCAGTTCGCTCACGCTCAGGGGGTGGGATGCCGCGTGCAGCGCCTCGATCAGACGCAGGCGCGCGGGGCCGCCGCCCATCCGCATCGCGGGGCCGCCCTCCGGCGGAGCGGGCCAGTGCCCGCGGGGGCCGAACCCGTGCGCGGCGCCGCGGTGGCCGCCGGCCCCACCCGGGACGCCACCCGGACCGGGCCCCCGCCCGCGCAGGCGACCGAGGGCCGCGTCGATCGCGTCGAGGTCCGCGCTGGAGGCGGGGGGATCGGCATCCGTCATCCCTCAAATTTACATGTCGCTTGACATGTTCTCAGACTGCATGTCACACTACATGCACATGCACTTTGACATGCAAATGAGATCGCCCGGCGATCACCCGATGAAAGGACCTCCCATGGAGACCTCCACAGACACCCCTGACAACACCCACACCCCTCACACCCCCGACCCCCTCGACGTCGTCCGCTGGGCGCGCGCGGTCGATCGCGCCCTCTGGCACGATCGCGCCCGGGCCCTCGCCGCCGACGGCATCCGTCCGCGCGAGGCGCGCCTTCTGCGTGCCCTCGCCTCCGAACAGGCGGCGGAACTGCTCACGCGCCTTCGCCAGCACCCCCATGGCGGCAAGGGCCTGCGTCGACTCGCCGAACGCGGCTGGATCGCCGAGACCGACGGCACCTGGTCGCTCACCGATGCGGGGCGCGACGCCGCGGACGGGCTGCGCCGGCAGGCCGAGCAGTTCGACGCACGCCTGCACGAGGCCGCGTCCGCGGAGGAGCTGGCCGCCGCCGGCGCCACCCTCGACGCCGTCGCCCGCGCGCTCGGCGCCGAGGGCGATCCCGGTGAGGCCCACCACCCGCGCCACCGTGGCGGGTTCGGCCCCCGCGGCCACCGTTTCGGTCCCCACCGCGACCGCTCACCCCGCCACCGTGGCGCCGAGGGCGCCGAGGGCGCCGAGCGCGCCTACGAGCGCGGCTTCGCGGCCGGCTTCACCGAGGGACGCACCGCCGCGCGCGCGTGAGCGCCCCGCGCGCGCTCGGGGCGCTCGCGCACTCGACCGTCACCGCGGGGTGCGTCGCCGCCATCCAGGCATCCGCACGCCCTGCTCGTTGCCGCGTTCGACGTCGAGCCCGTAGTGCTCGCCGACGTAGCCGACGAGCTGGGCCCGTTGGGCACGGTCGTAGACCCGTCGCTCCCGCCGGAAGGCGATCACCGTCGACCAGCAGATGAGGAGCATGACGACGCTGAACGGCAAGGCGATCGTGACCGCCGCCGTCTGCAGCGCCGACAGCCCTCCGGCCAGCAGCAGGGCGACCGCCAGCACCGCGGTCGCGAGCGTGAAGAACACCCGCACCCACCGCTTCGGCTCGACGTCGCCGCCGGTGGCCAGCATCCCCATCACGAGCGCACCCGAGTCCGCCGAGGTGACGAAGAAGATGCCGATGAGCAGGATGGCGCCCACCGTCAGCACCGGTCCGGCCGGCAGGTGGGCGAACAGCTGGAAGAGAGCGCCCTGCAGATCGACCGTCCCGTCGGGTGCGAGCATCGATCCCGGCACCGTCAGTTCCTGGTACAGCGCCGAGCCTCCGAGGACGGCGAACCAGAGGATGCCGACGAGGGTGGGCACGATCAGCACGCCCAAGACGAACTCACGGACCGTGCGCCCCTTGCTCACCCGGGCGATGAAGATGCCGACGAACGGCGCCCACGAGATCCACCAGCCCCAGTAGAACGACGTCCACGAGGCCTGCCACTGCTCGCCGGCCTCGCCCTGGAAGGCGCTGACCGTGAAGCTCAGGCCGACGAAGTTCTGCAGGTAGGCGCCGATCGACTGCACCCACTCCCGCAGGAGGTATTCGGTGTGCCCCGCGATGAGGATGAACACGAGCAGCGCTGCTGCCAGCAGCAGGTTGAAGCTCGACAGCCACTTCATGCCCTTGCCGACGCCCGACAGCACGGACAGCAGCACGAAGATCGTGATGACGCCGATGATGACGATCTGCATCGTCGTGTCGGGAGTGCCCAGGCCGGCGCTGGACAGGCCCGCGCCGATCTGCATGACGCCCAGCCCGAGCGAGGTGGCGACGCCGAAGACGGTGCCGACGAGGGCCAGGGTGTCGATCGCGTTTCCCCACGCCCCGCGCACGCGATGGCCGAGGAGCGGCTCCAGCGCCCAGCGGATGGAGATCGGCCGGCGCCGACGGTGGATCGCGTAGGCGAGGGCGACACCGATCACGACGTAGATCGCCCACGCCTGCACACCCCAGTGCAGGTAGGTCTGGATGAGCGCGCTCTGCGCCAGCTGCGCATCGGTGCCGGTGACACCCGGGCGCGGTGTGACGTAGTGGCTGAGCGGCTCGCTCACGCCGTAGAACACGAGCCCGATGCCCATGCCTGCCGCGAACAGCAGCGAGAACCAGGCACCGAGGGAGAACTCCGGCTCGTCGTCGTCTTTGCCCAGCTTGATCTCGCCGAAGCGGCTGAAGCCCAGGACGAGCGCGAACGCGACGAAGAACGCCGCGATCAGGACGTAGTACCAGCTGAAGGTTCGGATGATCGCCCCCTGGATGGTCGCGAACGCGGTCTCTGCGGACGAGGGGAAGATCACCGCGAATGCGGCGACGGCGACGATGATGACGGCGGCGGGCCAGAACACCCAGCGCGCGAGCGGACGGGGGGGCGAGCGGATCGGCGGCCGGGGCAGTCTCGGTCATCGTTTCAGGGTAGCCACGCACGCGGCGACGGCCGAGTCCTGGCCCCTTCCGGGCAACTCTGATAAAGCGGCGGCGGCGGACGCCGCGCGCTCAGGCCCCGCGAGCGCCCGCGTCCGTCGCGCCGACGTCGGTGCGGTGGAAGTTCTGGAACGAGCGCGACGCCGTCGGGCCCCGCTGCCCGTGGTAGCGGTTGAGGTAGGGGCCGGTGCCGTAGGGGTTCTCCGCCGCAGAGGACAGCCGGAAGAAGCACAGCTGACCGATCTTCATGCCGGGCCACAACTTGATCGGCAGCGTGGCGACGTTCGAGAGTTCGAGGGTGACGTGACCGGAGAATCCGGGGTCGATGAAGCCCGCGGTCGAGTGGGTCAGCAGGCCGAGGCGTCCGAGCGACGACTTGCCCTCCAGGCGTGCGGCGATGTCGTCGGGGAGCGTCACCTGTTCGAACGTCGAGCCGAGGACGAACTCGCCCGGGTGCAGGATGAACGCCTCGTCGGGGCGCACCTCGATGAGGTGGGTGAGGTCGGGCTGGTCTTCGGCGGGATCGATGAACGGGTACTTGTGGTTGTCGAACAGCCGGAAGTAGCGATCCAGACGCACGTCCACACTCGAGGGCTGCACCATCGCGGCATCCCACGGGTCGAGTCCGACGCGGCCGGAGGAGATCTCGGTGCGGATATCGCGGTCACTGAGCAGCACGCGGCCAGCCTACTGTCCGCGGCGGGCGAGCGCGGCGCGCTCAGTGGTCGACGGATGCCGCGATCGCCAGCGCCGAACGCGACAGGAAGGCGACGATCTCGCCGGCGGGCCGGTCGGACTCGAGCCCGAGCTCGATGAGCACGTCCTCCGCGAACGCGACCCAGGCGCGCGCGGCCACCGACAGCAGGGGCGAGTCGGCGTGACCCAGCTCGTGGAAGACCTCGACGATGCGATGCGCGTTCTCGTCGCGGGCCTCGTCGACGAGTTCGCGGACGACGGGGTCGCCGCTGGCGACGCCCCGCACCAGCGAGTAGAAGGTTCCGCCGTGGGCGCGGACGAACGCGACGATCCGCTCGATCGTGTCGTCGAGGCGGGCGCGCGGCGGCAGCTCCGCGCGGGGGGCGGATGCCGCGATCAGCGCGTCGCGGGCGGTCGTGACGACCGCGGTGTGCAGGCCCTGGCGCGTGCCGAAGTAGTGGAAGACGAGTGCGCGCGAGACGTCTTCCCGTTCGGCGAGCGCCTCGATGGTCAGCTCGTCCAGCGGCTGCGACGCGAGGAACGCGACCCCCGAGGCGATCAGCTGGGCGCGGCGATCTTCCCGCGACAGGCGCCGCCGCTGCTCCGTGGACATGTCCTCGACCCTACCGACGAGGTGGGCACGGTCCCACGGGCAGTTTTCGTGAGAGTTCTCTCACAGTGACGGCATCCTTATTGACTGATTGTCAATTGAAGCGCACAGTCGATGATCGAACGCGTCGGCAGCGGAGCCGGCGCCCCGGCATCCGGAGGATCGATGAGACTCTCGAACCCGACTCGCTCCCGCGCGGGACGCATCACCCTCGCCACCATCCCCGTCGTCCTCGCCTCGACGTTCCTCCTCGGAGGCGTCGCACAGGGCGCCGTTCCGGTCTCGTTCGCGGTCTCCGGCAGCCAGTTCCAGATCAGCGCATCCAAGCTCGAGGGCACCGGCTTCTCTCAGTACGCCGGCGTCACGCAAGACACGGCGGGCGGCTCGCACAACGTCGCGATCGCCAACATCGCGTCGGCGCAGCTCTACGACCTGTGCCAGTCGGTGATCTCCGACACCCCGCTGGGCAAGGTGGGCGTGCTCATCACGGCGGGCGGCGGCGGCAACCCGGCCACCGCGAGCGACCTGCAGATCGGCATGACCGACCTCAAGGGCGATTCGTCGTTCTCCAACATCCGCATCGGCGTCGACGCCTCGACCGTGAACACGGCGGCGAAGGGCTCGGCGGGCGACTTCGCTCAGGATGCCGACAGCGTCACGATCAACAACCTCCAGCAGATCTCGTGGAGCACGCAGGCTTCGGTCTTCACGCTCACCGGGATGTCGCTGAAGCTGACGGACGGATCGAGCGGATGCTTCTGACACGCCGGGCCGCGCGCACCGCTGAGCCCACTGCCGAGTCTGCATCCGAGCCCGAGGACCGGACAGAGCCGACGCCCACGGCCGATCGACCGGCGCGCGCGTGGCGGAAGGATCGGCCGCTCGTGGGCGGCATCCTGCTCATCGTCGGCGGCCTCGCGATGTTCGGGTCGAGTCAGCTCGACTTCGGACGCCTGCACATCCACCTCGGCATCGAGGGACTGCAGGCGGTCGTGATCCCGCTGCTGCTCATCGTGCTGGGCGCCCTCGTGATCGCCACGCCGGCGCACCGCATCCTGTACGGCGTGATCGCGCTGGCGACGAGCGTCTACTCGATCGTGGGGGTGAACCTGGGCGGGTTCCTGATCGGGTTCGTGCTGTCGGCGGTCGGCGGCATCCTCGCGGTGTCGTGGATGCCGAGAGCCGCGCGCACCGCGGAGTCGGAGCCGACGGCTGAGGCGGATGCCGAGGAGGCGATCGTCCCCGACGAGGCGGTCACGCGATGACCACGCGGCGAGGGCGTTCCGCGCTGCTGGC
Organism: Microbacterium sp. AG790; assembly: GCF_003634765.1. NCBI lineage: Bacteria > Bacillati > Actinomycetota > Actinomycetes > Micrococcales > Microbacteriaceae > Microbacterium > Microbacterium sp. AG790. Next base: position 7,417 of record NZ_RBWZ01000006.1, on the reverse strand, counting down.
GGCCGCGCTCCTCGCGCTGGTGCCGAGCGTGATCGGCGCCGCAGCCCTTCCGGCGGCGGCCGTGGAGACCTCTGGCGCGCAGCCCACCGAGTGGTGCATCCCGATCATCATGCCCTGCCACTCGTCGCCGTCCCCGACGCCCAGTCCGTCACCGTCGGCGAGCGCGTCGGTTCCCGGCATCCCGAGCCTGCCGACCGTCCCCGGTCTTCCGGAACCCGAGCAGCCGTCACCGTCGCCGTCGCCGTCGGAGGGCACGACGCCGCCCGCGGTGGCGCCCGTCGCCGACGAGCAGGGGCCCGTGTTCACGCAGCCGTCCGCTCAGCTCGGGTCGAAGTCGCTGTCGTTCAGCGGCCTGCGCGGCATCTCGGTCGTGACCGTTCCCCTCGCCGACGGGTCGCGGACGACGGCGTTGAAGCTCGAAGCCGACCGCATCACGATCTCCGGATTCAGCCTGACCGTCCGCCACGACACCGGCCCCATCCTGACGACAACGGCCGACACGATGACCCTCGACGGGCACGTGGCGGTGTACATCAACTCGCTCAGCGCGACGCTTCCGGGAGGCAAGCTGCTCACGCTGGGCGCCGACACCCCGCCGCCCGCCGAAGGCCTCGACTCGATGTTCGGCGTGACCCTCGGCCTCGTCGGATCGACGGCCGATGCGATCACCTACACGAACACGGTGCAGCACCTGTCGGAGTGACGGGGAGTACGGCGCCCAGCGCGCAGCGGGTGTCCCCGAGCGGCGTCAGGACTGGATGAACGCGAGGATGTCGGGGTTGATGACGTCCGCGTGCGTGGTCAGCATGCCGTGCGGGTAGCCCTCGTAGATCTTGAGGGTCGAGTTCTGCAGCAGCTCGTGCTGCAGATGTGCGGCGGCCTTGTACGGCACGACCTGGTCGTCGTCACCCTGCAGCACGAGCACCGGAACGGTGATGGCCTTGAGGTCTTCGGTCTGGTCGGTTTCGGAGAACGCCTTGATGCCGAGGTAGTGGGCCTGCGCGCTGCCGGTCATCCCCTGCCGCCACCAGTTGTCGATGACCGGCTGGGACGGCGTGACGCCCTCGCGGTTGAAGCCGTAGAAGGGGCCGGATGCCACCGCCTCGAAGAACTCGGCACGGTTGGCAGCGAGGGCCTCACGGAAGCCGTCGAACACGGCCAGCGGGGTGCCCTCGGGGTTGCTGTCGCTCTGCAGCATGATCGGGGGCACGGCAGCGACGAGCACGGCCTTGGCGACACGGCCCTGGGGCTCGCCGTACTTCGCGACGTAGCGGGCGACTTGTCCACCGCCGGTCGAGTGGCCGATGTGGACGGCGTTTCGCAGGTCGAGGTGCTCGACGACGGCGCTCACGTCGTTGGCGTAGTGGTCCATGTCATGACCGGTGGCGATCTGCGACGAGCGCCCGTGGCCGCGGCGATCGGAGGCGATCACACGGTAGCCCTTGTCGAGGAAGTAGAGCAGCTGCGCGTCCCAGTCGTCGGACGAGAGGGGCCAGCCGTGGTGGAAGACGATGGGCTGGGCGTCGGCGCTGCCCCAGTCCTTGTAGTAGATCTCCGCGCCGTCTTCGGTGGTGACGTAGGCCATGATCGGTCCTCCGGGTCGTGTGGATGGGTGCGCTCGATCCGAGCGTGTTCACGCTAACCGCGGCATCCGCTGACCCGTTCCTACATCTGTACAGACGTTCGGGGCCGCGGCGCGAGTGAGCCGAGAGACATGCACGATTGCGGCACGCTTTAATTACACGATTGTGAGTTCAATTATTTGACGTTTTAATTGAATCGATACGTGGTGTAGTCAAGGGAACTTGAAGGAGCGCAGCATGGATCCCGCACGATTCGCGGCAAGTCCGATCGGCGACCTCCTTCCGATTTTCGGCACGGACGGCCGCGGACAGACATACGAGCACGTCGCGTTCGCCGCTCATCCACTCGCGGCGCCGCCAGAACTCGGCACAGCCACCTGGAACCGTGTTGCGTTTCCAGGGCTGACCTACCAAGCGGTGAGCAACGCTGTACGCAAGCTCGAAGAAGTTGGGATTCTCGAGCAACGGAACGTTCCGGGGGTCATGGTGTTCCGCGCCCCCGATGTCGTCGCGATCATCTCTGCACCCAGCGCAGCGTAGCGGCGCCCGCCCGCGCTCAGTGCGGCGATCAGTCAGCGACATTCGTGGGTATGCTGGACGGGCACGGCCGTCAGGTCGTCGTGGGGCTGTAGTTCAATGGCAGAACTTCTGCTTCCCAAGCAGACAGCGCGGGTTCGATTCCCGTCAGCCCCTCCACTGGTCACTTCCAGAGTTAGCGCGGACTACGCGACGCCCGACGCTGTAGCGGTCGCACGGATCTCGCGCAGGGTTCGCACCAACACGTCGACGTCAGCGTCAGGAAAGATCGTGTCTGGCCCCGTCGGGGCGTGGTCGGTGTACGGCGGCTCAAAGAGACGCGCGGGCTCCATCACCCCGTTGCGCGTGAGTTCGTCGACGATGAGGTTCACGAAGCGGATCTGGTCAACGGTGAACTTGGTGTCATCGAGGTAGGTCTCGAACGCCTCCATGACGGCGGAGCGATCGAGGCCGACGAGCTGGCGGATGAAGACCCCCAGGCCCCCGCCGCTCTCGTTGGCCCACTCAATGTCGATGGGTCCTGCGCCGGCGTCGACGAGCATGCTCTCGAGCTCGGAAAGGTCGCCTGCGGTGAGTTGCCGGTTTCGGCGGAGACGCTGGAGCGCCAGGTTGTCGAGGTGCTGACGCAAGTAGGCCTCTGCCTTTGACCGGAACCGCTCGAAGTTCGTGCCCGGTGTGGCATGAGGCAGGGCGATCTCGACGCCATCGCCGAGGACGTCTTCGAAGTCGGTATAGACCGGACTGCGACGCGTTTTCTCAATGAACCGAACCAGGCTGCGGATCCTGATCCTCGCGAGCTCGAGCATCGTAAGAGTGACGTCGATCCACCACTCGTCGCTCGCGAGCGACTCCAGCAGAACCGCCTGCGCCGCAACCGATGGGATGGCCGTCTTGCTCAGCAGTGCGGCCGCGATCTGCTGCACTGCTTCCCGGATTCGCTCAGCGACCAGCATGTCACCGTCGAGCTGCGCGAGCTGGCGGCGGAGGATCAGCAGGTCGAACCGCTTCGCGTCTTCATCGTCGTCCCGCACGGCCGAGGGGAGCCCGGCGACGAGGGCCAATCGCTCGGCCTTTGGACCGGTGATCTGCTTCCACGCATCCAACTCGGCGAATTCCTCGACCGCCCGACGGTGGGGGCGCACGACGAAGTTGTCGAGGTTCATTCCCGCGACGATCGTGTGCAGAGTGGATGCTGTCGAAGACCACAACTCGGGTTCGGTCTCGCCGAGCGCGGTGATGAGCCCGAGACGCGCTTCGAACAGTCTTTGCGAGAGCGACTTCTGGATCTGGCCCTGCGAGCCGGGAAGGTCCTGGCTGAAGTACTCGAGGTTGCCGCAGAAGTCGAAGACAAGGAAGTCCTGCTTGTCCTCGCCGGGGCCGAACAAGTCCGGGCGCAGCCGCGTGCCGCGTCCGATCATCTGCCAGAACTTCGACTTCGAACGCACCATCTTGAAGAACACGAGATTCACGACCTCGGGCACGTCGATGCCCGTGTCGAGCATGTCGACGCTGATGGCGATGTGCGGCGCCTTGTCAGGAGTGGAGAAGTCGTCGATCAACGACTGCGCGTACGGAGTGCCGTGGGTGATGACGCGGGCGAAGTGCCCCGCGTACTCCGGATAAGCGAGATTGAACCGCTTCTCGATGAACTCGGCGTGATTCTGGTTCTTCGCGAAGATGATCGTCTTGCCGAGCCGGTCAGCTCCGGCCACCTTGTACCCCCGGACCACGAGGGTCTCGAGAACCTTGTCGACGGTGTCTGCGTTGAACAGGAAGCGGTTCATCTCCTCCGCACCGACCTCGTCCGGTGGGCCATCCTCACCCCAGTCGAGCGAGTCCCACTCGTCCTTCTCCTCTTCGCTGAGGTCCTCATAGCGCTTGCCAGCGCGCAGAGACCCACCTTCGAAGCTCACCCCGCGCGGCGGAACGAGGTAGCCCTCGCTCACGGCCTCGTCGAGGGAGTAGTTGTCGGTGGGCACGCCGTCTTCGAGGCGGAAAAGCCGGTAGGTGTTGTGGTCCACCTCATCCTTGGGCGTGGCGGTGAGACCGACCAGCAGGGAGTCGAAGTAGTCGAAGATCGCGCCGTATTTCGCATAGACGGATCGGTGGGCTTCGTCGATCACGATCAGATCGAAGTAGCCGGGACCGAACCGGCGGATGTCGTTGTCGACCTCGTTGATGAGGTTCATCATCGTCGGGTAGGTCGAGACGTACACTCTCCCGTCCACGCCCTTCTCGCTGAGAAGATTGACGGTCGTCGAGCCGGGAAGATGCGCTTTGAACGCGTTCGCGGCTTGATTGACGAGCGCCTGCCGATCGGCGAGGAACAGCACGCGCTTTACCCAGTTGGCCTTCTGCAGGAGGTCGGCCAGCGCGATGGTCGTCCGGGTCTTACCGGAGCCAGTGGCCATCACGAGCAGTGCTTCCCGCTGTTTGTGGTCGAATGCCGCGCTGACCGCCTTGATGGCGCTCGCCTGGTAAGGGCGTCCAGCGATCTCGGTGTTCACCGACTGAGTGGACAGCTGCTGCTTGCTGGTGCGGCGCTGGATCAGTAGCTGCAGTTCGTCCCGCGTGTAGAACCCCTGGATCTCGCGTGGCGGGTAGCCGCCCGCGTCATCCCAGATGCGGTGCTCGTAGCCGTTCGTGAAGAAGATCACGGGGCGCTGGCCCCACTCGTGTTCCAGGCAGTCGGCATAGAGCTTCGCCTGCTGTTGGCCGACTTCCGGCGACTTCGATGTGCGCTTCGCCTCCACCACCGCGAGCGGCAGGCCGTCGTCGCCCCACAGGACGTAGTCGACGTACCCCTTGCCTTCGGCGTTGGGCATGCCGTGGACTTCGTACTCGCGATCACGATCCTGATCGAGCGGCCAGCCCGCTTCTCGCAGGAGGAGATCGATGAACAGGTCGCGGGCGCCGGCTTCGTCGTAGTCGCGCGTGTCCGGCGCGAGCGCGGCGTGAGCCGCTGCGATCTGCGTCTTCAGCACGGCGATCTCCGCGTCTCGCGCGGCGAGGCGGTCGTCGCGCTCCGCGAGGTCGCGGGCGTGGGCCTCGTCCTGCTCGCGGAACTTCTGCGCAAGTCGGGCGACCTCCTCGCGAGTGAGGGGGGCAGCCTCAGCGGCAAGCGAGGGATCGAAATCAGCCTGAAGTGGAACGATGTCGGGCCGCGGCGAGTGGTGATACGACACCCACACGACGACATGGAAGAGCTCACGCAGCACCCCGAGTGATACCTCAGCGCGGATCTGCCGATTGTCGTGGACGGCCGTGTTCGCGACCCGTCGGATCGCGTTCAGCTTCTGCGCGATCGCAGAAGGCACGTGGGTGCGGAAGGAAGCATCGTTGATTTTGGCGGCGAGATCGCTTCGGTAGGGGACACCCAGCGATAGCACGTCGTAGAGGTAGTCCACGAGGAGCTCAGCGACACGACGACTGTAGAAGCACGCCGATCGAGGGTCGGAGGATAGATAGGACTCCGCGTGAGCGCAGTCGCCGTGCAGCCCCGGCAGCGTCTCGCGGACGAAGTCGAAGTTCCCCATGGGGTCAACCTACTGGTCGTCGTGGATGCCGAAACGCTCGGCGAGCCGGTCGAGCGTGAACTCCTGCCGCAGCTTGCACGCGCTGTTCTGGTTCGCGAAGAGCCCCTTCTCGCGATACGCCTGACTCTCGGGGACGACCTTGATCCATCGGACGGGCACGACCCATTCGTCGGCATCCTCGGTGGCGGCCTCCGCGTGCATGTAAGACCCGAGAAGCGGCTGCTCCGCGAGAGATACCGACGCGCCATCCACCTCGACTCGGGCATCGGCGAACCGAACGGCGGGCCCGGTCACCGTGCCGACTCCCACGTATCCGGTCTGCGGGATGTACACCCAGATGCGCGCCTCCTTGGGGAGCGCGCGGATGGTCTGCGAGTAGAACTTGCCACCTCCGGCGGAGACGAAGCCGAATCGACGCGCGTCCTCCCACGACCGATCACCGCCGAACGCCACATACCAGTCGCGTCCGTTCCACGGAGCGCGCTTCGAGGTCGACTTCACCTTGGCGGACGTGGGCGCATCGACGGACGCTGCGAGCCACGACCGCGCCAGGTAGCGCCGGTCTTCATCCTCGATGTAGGTGAAGAAGACCGCATTGATCGGCACACCGAACGTGCGCAGGTAAGTGACGATCCGCTCAGAGCTGTCGTCGAGGACCGAGGCCACAATGGTCAGCTGCAGTTCGGAGTTCAGTTCGTCGGGCGGCGCGGACCCGAAGACCTCCTCGTACGCGCTCTCGAACTTCTGGCCGAGGTATCGGTCTGCGATGTCGATGACATCGTCACGCGAGAGCGTCGAGACCCACGATCCGTAGTCCAGAACCTGCGCCACGACCTCGCGCGGAGTCTTGTCGCGCTTGAGTTCCAGCACGTGCAGGTTGCCGTCACCATCGATCGCGAGAAGATCCAGCCGCTTGCCGTAGGGCGTCGGCACCTCACTGCCGATCACCAGCAGCGGGATGCCGAGCAGCGACGGATCTCTCTTGAGGAACTCGTGCAGTTCGTTCTCGGTCGGCAGCGCAGCGGGTGTCAGCGGCCGGGGTTGCTGGCCGTCGATACGCCACATCCTCATCTCAACCGGCATGGGTCAGAGCTCCCCTCGGAATGCACGGGACTGAAGCGAGGCGAAGAGCTCGTCGTCAGCGGCGAGGGCACGCTGAACGAACGTGCGATCGAACTCGATCCGTTCCACGCGCGACGCGAACTGGCGCTGGAGATGCACCGGCGCCAGAGGCGCGCGGTACTTCAGCACTCTCGCCTTGCTGATGTTGCGCACCCCCGCTGCGCCACTGGCATTGTGCTTGATGTAAGCCCGCGCATGCGTGGACCTAAGTACTCCAAGAATGTACGTTGGCTCGATCTGATCGCCAAGCGGTGCACTGAGCTTCCATACCTTGTCCGGGAGGTACAGATGCGCGGGCTCACTGTCGACGACCGCCGTCGCTCCGAGCAAGTCCAAGGAGCCGCTTGCTCGTCCGAACAGGATGTCGCGGTTGCGGATGAGGTGCGATTCGGGGGGAGCGTAACCGCCCGGCATCGGCTTGGATTCTGATTCGATGAATCGGCCGCTCGAGATCGCACTTACCTTGATGACACGATTCTTGGGGTGGGCGTCGCTGTCATCGCCCAGAACGTTCTTTCCACTCACAAAGTCGACTCCGAGCTGCGCTAGCTGTGCTGCCCAGGGACGTTGGTCAATCTGCTGATGGGTGGGTGGCCGCCGATCGCGGTGTGGGGCCTGTGGTGATTGTAGGAGTGCAGC